>CAWFQJ010000025.1:0-11437 GCA_963817995.1 uncultured Alphaproteobacteria bacterium | reverse complement strand
CATTCTCGTCATGGCGCTCGGCATGGGGGCTTACAAGCCGCTGGGCGGCGACGAAGGCATATGCGCGGACTTGATCGCCGCCAGTCGAGCCTTTCGGGACTTTGTCTCCATCCCCCTCTCGCCGACCCTGTCCGTGCAGATCTGGTCGGATTGCACACTCGAAGACCTGGGCTGGACCCATGGCAAGTGCGCCTCGGTGGCGGGACCCGAGCCGTTCGACATATGTGCGGACATGGGTCAGGTTCTCGCCACCGAGCCCTGGAACGGCGGCTCTCGACCGAAGACTTTGCACTACCTATGTGGCTCGTTTCCAACCACGCTCTATGCCGCGCCGGCCACCGACCCGACGGTGCCGGCACGCGCGGCCGCCGAAGTCAAGGCGCTGGCCATCGACTGGTTGAACCGGAGCAGCTACGCTCTTTGGCCCCTCGCCGATGTAGACGGCGCCTTCGATTGGCAGGCTTTGAACGACCCAGCCGGGCGCGTGGGCGCGGCGCGCTTCGACGCGCAGTTCACGCGCGCCAACGTCGATCCGACAGAGTGCTGTGTGGCCTGCGCTACCGGCACGACGACTCGGCGGCTGTTTCCGGACAACAGCGGCTTTAGCAATCTGATTGTCGCTGGCGAAGGAACGCGCCACGGTTTGAATGCGGCGGCGGTGGAGGCGGCGGTGATGTCGGGCATGGCGGCGGCGCGCGCCATCTCGCGCCAGCCGGCGGTCATCCCGGGCTATGACTACCTTCGCCAGCCCCCCCTATAGGGCTCGAACTTCTCATCGCCCCGTCAACAAGAGGACTTTCGATGTCGAGATACATTTCCTGGGTCGGCCACGGTGGCGCTATTGGGACCCCGCCTGCGGCGTTTACCGGCGCGACAGCGCACATCTTCGCCTTCGACATTGACCCCGCTGCGAGCCAGGCGCTCGTTGACAAATTGCTGGGGCCTGCGGCCCCGGACGGCACGGCCTATCGCGTGATCGGCCCGAGCGCTTTCATCAGCTTTGTCGATGTGGCTCGCTGTTCGCAGGTGGTGAATTCGCCCGGCTGGGTCCCGGGGCGGGAATGCGCGATCTGGCTGCCGATGTGGGAGGAGAAGCCTCTCAGTCTGCCGCGTCTCGTCCTGTGGACGCCGTACATCTTCATCAACTACAGCGTCGGCATGGCGACCGGGCGCGAGGTTTGGGGTTGGGCCAAGGTCGGCGCCGAGATCCAACTTCCGGGCGAGGACGCCGGGCGGCCGTCGAGCTTCACCTGCAAGACCCTGATCTTCCGGAAGTTCGATCCGGGCCTCCAAGGCTTTGAGGAAACATTGCTGGCCGTAACGCCGAAGTCGCCTCAGCCTGCGGCGGTCTCTCAATGGACAAGCCTGAAGGCTTCCTCGATGAGATCCGTCCGCTGTTCGCGCCGATGCTCGAGGCCGTAGAGGCAGGGGTACCCGGTTTTCTCCCGTCTTGCCCGCGGTCGCCCTAAAGCAATTCCCTCTTAGCGATGATCCTGCGAGCGCCTGCTATCAGGCAATCGTCAACTCACCCTGCCGGCTCACTGCGTTCCATGGGGGTGGGCTTTTGGGGCGCAATTACGGCTCGAAATAGCGAACTGCCAGAGCCATCAGATCCTTAACGATCTCAAGGGAGTTCCCGCGGGGACATCCGGGGCCAAGACGGTTCCGATTACCTGGGGGGCGTGGGCCAACTTCGACTTTCAGGCGCTTGGTGGAGGCGAGGTCTGACGCCACTCAGTCCCCGAGCGTCGAGTTGCCGCTAATCGCTTTGGCGCAGGCCAGGCCCGACTGTACCGCGTTCTCCACGCAGCCGCCGCTGAACCGGGTCCGGGTCCAGTCGCCGGCCAAGTAGAGATTGTCATAGAGGCCTGGATCCGGGAGATCGCCCTTAACCGACCCGGGCGGCACCTGGACATAGCGCTCGGAGAGATCCGTGTTGGCGTGGTCGTATCGGGCGACGATCGTGCTTGCCTCGATGCGGGCGCCCGGAATGTCTGACCAGATTGCACCAAGCGCGGCGCGTCGCCAGCGATCCGCGTCGCCCGCCGGATCGGGCGTGGGGCGTCGACTGGCCGGGATCGAGAAATAGCGGTCCGCAAAAATAGTGGACCGATTTGGGAGCGGGCGCTGGCCAGGTTTCCTGGCTGAGCAGATGGGACATATCGGCCCAGGTGGCGAAAGGCTCGACATAGGCGGTGACCGGAGTTGGAAACCCGAAGCCCAAAGACTGGCTGGGAACATCAAGCCACAGTTGGGATGTCTCGGTGCCCACCGAATGGGCGGCCGCCAACATTGCGCGCCAGCGCGGGTTCCGAAGCGCTGGGGCGACGGCTTTCAGCGTATCGGGCGGCACCGCGAGAATGACGTGATCGAAGTCGCCATCTCCCCGCTTAAGCACCAAATGGCCGACGTGTGTGCCATCGGCGCTGTTTTCGAAGTCTACGCCCTTCTGCTGGAGGGCCGCGCCGTTTTCGAGCTGATCCCAACAAGGCTCGCACGGCCAGCAGTCCTGGTCTTTCACCCGAACGAACGGGTC
Source organism: uncultured Alphaproteobacteria bacterium (assembly GCA_963817995.1). Taxonomy (GTDB): domain Bacteria; phylum Pseudomonadota; class Alphaproteobacteria; order Caulobacterales; family Caulobacteraceae; genus Acaudatibacter. The sequence continues at coordinate 8,901 of CAWFQJ010000025.1, read as the reverse complement.
ATAGGCCTGACGGTTGAGGGTATTCGCCTGCCGCGCCAGGGTCAGAGTTTCGATGCCCTTGCCGGCGCCGTCCGGTGTGACGGCCGTCAGACGATGGAGCAACTCTATCTTGACCCCCCTTGCTTGCAACACCCGATAGAGAGGGGCGAAGATCGCATCCCCCATCGCCGATTTCATTTTGAAGAGCGGCGCGCCGCGATACTGGGCCAGAGTCCAAATCGATCCCTACGGTGACGCCGGCCGCCATGGCGCCAGGGCCGTTGGTGTCGCCGTTAGGATAGGCGAAGGCCAAGTCGTAGAGGGCGCGGATCGGCGCCGACTTCACCATGGAATCCTCCGCGCCCGCGCTGAGCAACCACGCCCGAAAGTCGAGATCGTTCAGCGCGTCGAGGGCGGCCTCCATCCCCTCCGGCTTGGCCAGCACATCCCTGGCGAGGCCCGCGCTGAACACCACACCGAGCGTTGCAAGCAACGCGTACCGGTTCGCGATCTGTCCAAGCGAAGGCCCCTGTTGCGGCCGCCCTAGATCCAGCCCAGGCGCGGCTAGGGCGCGAAGTTGATCGTCCAGCAGTTCCTTGAAACGCACAGTTAAGTCTTTGAGACTGTTGATGGCGTCCGTCGGGTCCCCCTGGAAACCCGGTTGCGCGGCCAACTTGAATTTCTTTAACGCTTCGTGGGATTGAGCGACGATCGACGGATTTTGTATGTGCTCGCTGATGAAACGATCCAGCAGATCGGCGAATCCAATGGCGAGATCCTCGGTTGGAATCTCGCGTGGCCGGTCCGAAAGTCTGGCGCCGAATTGATCGCCAGGAAATCCGTCGCGGGGGGAAAGCTCACGGGCCACGGCGACCAGACCGGTGGGGCGCCCTGACCATCGAGGGACTCGAGGGTGAAGTCGCAGATCTTCTCAAAAGCTGCGTCCAAGGTGGCGTAGGGCTTGGGATTTGCCTGCTCGGCATAGGCTAGGCGCATCATCTGAAAGGCGCGATCATAGGCGCCCATCCAAAGATGGAGGCCGTGCTCATGGATGCGCCGGTCAGGAGTTGTCATCGCTCGACCACTGGCGCCCTTGCCGCCCAGCCGCCAGCCGTGAGAATAGAGCGTTACGTCGAACCGCCGCGCGAGCTGTGGCGCTGTTAGCCAGAAGGCGGCGGCCACCCCTCCACATCCCCCGCCGATGATCGCCACCCTGGTCATGTGTGCGCCATCACGCTCGCCAATTCGCGACCGGCCGCCCGGAAAATGAATACAGCCCCGCCATCGCCATGGTCGAAACAACACCCCGGCCGTCTACATCGCCTGCTGATTAGAAACGCTCCCGCGTGGGCGCGCAAGGCTCGCAAATCGGCGGTTCCGGGCATGGACACTTCCGCCATCTACCGTGGCTCAGGCCGTAGAACGCGCTGGCGATGAGAGTTTTCATGGCCCGTCCGGTCCCGTTGTAGCGTGGCGCCACTTTGGCGGCGCGCGGGGCTGCGTCCCGCCGGACCTGACCCCCTAAGGCCGGGGCAGGTTCTCGATCGTCACCTCCGGCAATTCGCCATCGGGAGCAAAGCCGAACACCCGGCCATAGAAGTAGAGTTCGGCTTCTTTGGAAGCGATCAGGGTTTCGGACTTGCGAAAGCCATGGCTCTCGCCGGCGAACTCCATATAGGCCACCGGCCTGCTGGCGCTCGCGCAGGGCGTCGCGGATCATGTGGGCCTGGTTGGGCGGCACGATCGGGTCGTCCGCCCCCTGGAAGATGATCAGCGGCGTGCGGAAGCCCTCCAGATGGCTGAGCGGCGATCTGGCCTCATAGACCGCCGCCGCCTCGGGATAGGGGCCGACCAGATTGTCGAGATAACGGCTCTCGAACTTGTGGGTGTCCCGGGCCAGCGCGGCCAGATCGGCGACGCCATAGAAGCTGGCGCCGGCGCCGAAGACGTCGCTCTGGCTCAGCGCCGCCAGCACCGTGAAGCCGCCGGCGCTGCCGCCGTGGATCGCCATCCGCGCCGGATCGGCCAGGCCCTGGGCGGTGAGGTGGCGCACCGCGGCGATCACGTCCTCGACGTCGACGACCCCCCACTGCGCCGTTCAGCCGCTGGCGATAGGCGCGGCCCCAGCCGGAGGAGCCGCCATAGTCCACATCGACGATGGCGAAGCCGCGCGTGGTCCAGAACTGGTTGGAGAGGCTGAAGGCGCTGGACGCCTGGCCCGTCGGGCCGCCGTGCGCCTGGACGATCAGCGGCGGCGCCTCGCCGGCCGGGGCGGTGAAATCGGCGTTGGTCGGCGGATAATAGAGGGCGTGGGTCTCCTGGCCCCCGGCGCCGGGGAAGGTGATTGGCTGGGCTAGGGAGATGTGGCCCGGCGCGAGGCTCGCGGGCGACGGGCGGCGGATCACCTCGCTCTCGCCGGTCTCGATATCGACGGTGATCACGGCGGTGGTCTGGTCGCCCGAGCTCGCGAACATGGCCAGGCGCCGCCCGTCGAGGTCGTGGAGGGCGCTCGAGGCCGCCGAAGGGGAGGGGGATTTCGCGCACGCCGCCGTCCGGGGCGATCGACCAGCAGTTCGTCGTGATCGGGCCCGTGGCGCCTGGCCACGATCCGCCCATCCGCCAGGGGCACGTAGTTGGATTGGCCGAACCCCCACAAGGGTCCGGCGAACTCGGCGTCGCTGGGCAGGACCGGCCGCGCCTCGCCGTCGGCCCAGGCGTAGAGGTTCCAGAAGCCGCTCCGGTCGGAGATGAAATAGAGCGTGCCGTCCGCGCCCCACTTCGGCTCCATGGCCGATTTGCCGACCCCGCCGGCGACCGCCTCGGTCGCTCCCAGCCCTTCGGCGGTCAGCTCGGCGACCAGCAGGGTGGTGTCGTCCCAGGGCATGTTGGGATGGTCCCAGGCCATCCAGGCCAGGCGCTTGCCGTCGGGACTCACGCGCGGATAGGCGACGAAATCGCTGTCGCCGAACAGCACCTCGCCCGCGTCGCCCGCCTTGCCGGAGAGGCGGACGACGGCGTTCTTCACATCGGCCGGATCGGTGTGATCCTCCCGCACCCCGATCAGCCCCTCGCCCGGCGCGGCGACCAGATCGGCGTAGCGATAGCCCTCCGGCGTCAGGGCGCTCGGCGCCTCGGCGCTCTCGCCGCCGATCGGCTGGGCATAGAGCTTCTGGTCCGAGAAGTTTGAAAAATATACGGTTTTGTCGATCACCACATAGGGCGCGCCGCCATATTCGTGCACGCGGGTGCGCACATTGAATCCCGCCGGCGTGAGCTGGCGCGCCTCGCCGTCGGCCCGGGTCATCAGCACCATCCGCCCGCCCTCGTCCGGCCGGCTTTCCAGCCAGAAGAGGCGCCCGTCCGCCGTGCGCAGGTCCGACACGCCGATCGCGCCGCGCGCCAGGCTGGCCGCGGAGATCGGCGAGGCCCAGGTTCCGTAAGGCGCGACTCGCCGCGCGCCGCCCACCGGTTCTGAACCGTGCGCCTCGTCCATCTCCGCTCCCCTCAGGCCAGCGCCGCGCGCCCGGGGCCAGAAGCGAATGGCCGACACTCCAGGGCTGGCCGGCGACCACGGAAGCCGCTCCGCTGCCGTGCCCCGAACCCGGCCATGGCCCCGATGAAGGGAACCAGCGGCGCCGGTCCATGCCACCAGGGCGAAACCGGCGGACTCGCCGCAGGCGGCGTGGGCGAGGCCGCCGGGGCCTTGGCCGGATCGTGGATCAGGGTCCCGCCGTGGCCGTCGGTGGCGACCACGAAGGTGGAGGTGGTGTAGTTGCCGGTCAGGGTGATCTTGGACGTGTGGGTCCCGTCGGTGACGGTGAGCACGCCGGAGGTGGTCGTGCCGCTGAAGGTGGCCTTGGTGGTCCCGGAGATGAAGGCGATGTCGGCCAGGTCGAGGAAGTTGGTTCCGGTCTTGGAGAAGCCGCTGATCGCGCCGGCGTAGGTAAGGGAATGGGCCAGTTCCAGGGTTCCGGTGGAAGCTGGCGGTGAAGGTGACGGCGTTGGCCAGGGTCGAGGTGAAGTCGGCCACGCCATTGGCGATGGTGACCTTGCCGGCGCCGGAGACCGCGCCGTTGACCGTGAGGGTTCCGGCGGAGGCGTAGAGGGTTCCGGTGTTGTTGACGGCGCTGGAGATCACCGTGCCGCCGGCGCCGACATTCTCGATCAGTCCGGCGTTGGCGATGGTGGCGCTGCCGGTGTTGATCGTCAGGGCCGTGGTCTGATTGCCGTCGATGGTCCCGCCGGCCTGGTTGATGAGAACCATCTTCCCGCCGCCGATAAGGCCCGCGCCGGTGATCTTGTTGCTGACATTGGTGAGGGTGGCCGTGAGCGCTGGCGCCGGTGATCTCATTGGTGGCCAGATTGCTCATCGCGATGGAGCCGGCTCCGGAGAGAGTCGCTCCAGCCGCGGCGATGATCACGCTGGGGCTGGTCACCGCGATGGCGCTGGCGTTGCTGATCGCCCCCGAGAGGGTGACCGTGGCCGCGCCGATCTAGACGCTGGCACCCTTCAAGGTGGTTCCGGTCAGGGCGTCGGTCCCGCCGGTGAAGGCCACCGTCCCGGTCCCGGCCAGAGTGCCGGGAAGCTGTCGCCGGTTCCCGAAAAGGAGAGCTTGTCGCCGCTCGCCGACCGACACCGTTCCGGCGCTCTGGGTGAACACCCCGGCATAGGCGAGGTTCGTCGCCACCGTCGCCGTGGCCGTCGCCGGCCTCGATGACCTTGGCGATGGTCAGGCTGGTCCCGGCGTTGAACGCCGACTTGCCGCCCGTGAGCGCCAGGGTCCCGGTTCCGGCCAGGGTCCCGGTGGTGGTCAGCGACCCGGCCATGGAGATCGTCCCGGCCGCCGTCAGGGTTCCGGCGACGATCAGGCCCTGGCCGGCGGCCACGGCCCCGTTCCCGGCCAGGATGAAGCTCGCCCCCGAACCCACCTCCACCGTGCCAAAGTTCCGGAAGGTGGTGGCCGCGATCGGCCCGGACACTTGCACATCGCCGCCCGCCAGCAGCAGGCCGGTCAGCGTCCCCACGCCCGAGGCCAAATCCAGTGTCCCGCCGCCGCCATAGGCCGCCCCGACCAGCACCGAGCCGGCCTCCACCGCCAGGGTGTCGCCGGCGACATCGAACTTCACCGCGACGCCGCTCGCGCCCGAAATCGTGCCGAAATTGGTCACGGTGACCCCGGCGCTCGAACCCTCGACGCCATAGTCGCCCTCCACCAGCGCGCCTGCATGGCCGGTTGCGCCGTTGGTAAGGCTGGCGCCGGAGCTCAGCGATGCGCCATAGCCGCTGGTCGCGCCGTCACCGGTGATTGTGCCGAAGTTGGTCGCCACCGCGTTTTTCGTCAGCAGAACGCCGCTATAGCCCAGGATCAGGGCCCCCGGATTATTGACCGCGCCGTTGACGAGGCGCCCGCCGCCGGCCAGGGAGACGCCATAGCCTGGGCCCGTGCCCCAGATCACGCCCTGATTGGTCACCGTCGCGGCGCCGCCGCTGACAACGCCCTGATAGCCGGTGATCAGGGCCACGCGATCGGCGCCGCTTCCGTTGGTCACCACCCCGCCGATCGCCAGAAAGACGCCGCTGGCGGCCTGACCATTCACCGTGCCGAAATTGGTCAGCGTCCCGCCACCGTCCAGGGCGACGCCGGTGGCGCCCTGGATCAGGGCGGTGGTGTCGTGAGCGCCGCCGTTGGTCAGATTGCCGCCGCCCTTCAGCACCAACCCCGCCTGGGTGGCCCCGACCCCGACGCCGGTAATGGTGCCAAAATTGGTCACCGTTCCGGCGGCGCCTTGAATTTCAAGGCCGGTGTAGCCGGAGATAACAGCGGTCCTGTCGGTGGCCGCGCCGTTGGCGACGACACCGCCGCCGTTCATCTGGACGCCATAGCCATCGGGGCCGGCGGCCACGGAAATGATCGTCCCGAAATTGGTCACCGAGCCGGGTCCGCCGAAAATCCCGACCCCGGCATAGGCCTCGATCAGCGCGCCCACGTCGGTCGCCGCGCCGTTGGTCACGCCCCCGCCGGCGTCCATATAGACGCCGAAATTGCGGTAGTTTCCGTAGCCGGTGATGCGGCCGAAATTGGACACGGTCCCGGCCTCGTTCTTGATGTCGATCCCGGTGGAGCCGTCGATCAGGGCCGTCTGGTCGCCAACCGCGCCGTTGGTGATCGAGCCGCCATTGTAAAATGAAATCTCGCCGTTGATGATCGCGAAATTGGCCAGGGTTCCGGCCGCGCCGGAGATGCCGACCAAGCCGTTGATGACCGCGTTCTTGTGTCCGTAGCCGCCATTGACGATCTCGGCGCCGTCCGACAGGAGAAGTGTCCTGGCTCCGCTATAACTGCCGATGGTCCCGTCATTATAGACGCTGGTTGGAAGAGTATTAAAAATTCCATAGGCGCCGAAGATAATACCGGTATTGGACACAGTTCCAGCGCACTCGAAAAGTATGCCACTGCCGTTTACAGTGCCGGCGTTGCTGATACTTGTATAGTTTTGCCCGTAGTTGCCCGCGCGTATGCCGTTGGTTCCCACCGTCGTGCCGGCGGTGACTTCGAGCATGTCGTACTGGGCCTGTATGAAATAGCCGTTCGGGTACGAGCCGGAAATGATCTTGAGCATGGGGGTCTCCCTTAGCGGGCCGACTTTGCGCCTTTCGCCGACTATAGGCCCGTCTCACCAACCTGACGATAGACGGCGCAGCTTCCGGCGGCCTCGCTCCGCCGCCCGCCTCACCCGGCGTCGGGATGAAGAAAGCGGTGCAGGGCGCTGATCACCACCGAGCCTTCGCCCACGCCCGAGGCCACCCGCTTGACCGATCCGGCGCGCACGTCGCCGACGGCGAATACGCCCGGCTGGCTGGTGGCGTAGGGCGAGTGGAGGCCCGGCCCCTCGGCCCCCCGGCCGGTGATCACGAAGCCGCCGGCGTCAAGCTCCACGCAGCCGTTCAGCCAGCTGGTGTTGGGCTCGGCCCCGATCATCAGGAAGACGTTGCCGATGGCGTGGGTCTGGGTCTCGCCGGTCTCGGCATGGGTCCAGCGCACCTCGCGCAGCCGGTCGTCGCCGGAAAAGCCCGCTGATCTGGCTGCGGGTGTGCAGGGTGATCCTCGGCGACTGGTCGATGCGCCGGACCAGATAGTCCGACATGGTCTCGGCCAGGCCCGCGCCGCGCACCAATATGTGCACGTGGGCCGCGATCCTGGAGAGGAACACCGCCGCCTGGCCGGCCGAATTGCCGCCGCCCACCACCACCACCTCTTCGCCGTCGCAGAGGCGTCCCTCCATGGCCGTGGCGGCATAGTGCAGGCCCTGGCCCTCGAAGCGTTCATGGCCCGCCACCTCCAGCTTGCGATAGCGCACGCCGCTGGCGATCACCACGGCGCGGGTCTTGATCGACTGGCCGTCGTCCAGGGTCAGATGAAAGGGCGCCGGCCCGCAATCGAGGCTCGTCACCTCGCGCGATATCTCCAGGCGGGCGCCGAACTTCTGCGCCTGGGCCTGGGCCCGGCCGGCCAGGGCCTGGCCGGAAATGCCGGTGGGAAAGCCCAGATAGTTCTCGATCTTGGAGCTGGTCCCCGCCTGGCCGCCGGGCGCCACGCCCTCCACGACGATGGTGTCGAGCCCCTCGGAGGCGGCGTAGACGGCGGCGGCCAGCCCGGCCGGCCCGGCGCCGACGATGGCCACATCGTGCACATGGGCCGGGTCGAGGGTCTCGGTGAGGCCGAGCACATCGGCCAGCTCGCTGTTCGCCGGATTGCGCAGCACCCGCTCGCGCGAGGATATCACCACCGGCAACTGCGCCGGATCGATGTTGAAGCAGTCGAGGAAGCCGCCGGCGTCCGGATCGTCCTCGGTGTCCAGTAGCCGATGGGGATAGCCGTTGCGGGTCAGGAAGCGCTGGAGCCGCAGGGTGTCGACCCCGTGCCCGGGCCCGATCAGCACCACCCCGCCCTGGGCGTGCTGGATAAGGCCCACCCGGCGCAGAATGAAGGCGCGGATCATGATCTCGGCGATGTCCGGCTCGGCCGCCACCAGCCGGCGGAAATCGGCGCGCTTCACCCGCGCCACCTGCGTGGGCCCCGCCGCGCGGCCGGAGAGCAGCACCATGCGGTCGTTGAAGAGATCGAGTTCGCCGCTGAACTGGCGTGGGCCAAGCGTGGTGATCACCTCCGGCTCGCCGCGCTCGCCCGGATCGAACACCTCCAAAGCGCCCTCCAGCACCAGGAACAGATCCACCGAACGGTCGCCCCGGGTGAAGGCCGCCGCGCCCGGCGCGAGGGCCTCTTGGCGGCCATAGGCGGCCAGGCGCTGGGCCATGTCCGCGCTCAGGCGCGGATAGGTCTGGGCCTCCCGCGCATAGGGATCGGCCGGATCCGCGATCACTTCGTCAGGGATGTGCGCCGCCATGGCGCCCAGATAGCCGCTGCCCCGCCGCCGGACAACGGCCGCCCGGTCTTCGTGGTGCTCATCCACTGATGCGCATTGACCCTAAGCCCCCGTCGGCATTAGGGTTCTTCGACGGACGGGGACTGTGAAATGGGCGGCGGGCGCGGGCGGCTGGGAAACGAGTGCGCGTGGGGACTTGTCCTCGCGCTGGCGGCGGTGGGCGCCTTGGCGGCGCCGGCGCGGGCGGCCGACACCCTGCGCGAGATTCAGTTCAAGCCCGGCAAGACCGCCGTCAAGGCCCACGGCCACCTGACCTTGGGCGACAGCAACATCTGGGTGATCACGGCCAAGGCCGGCCAGACAGGCGATGTGCGCGTCACCTCGATCGAGGATAATGTCTCGTTCCGCATCTATCAGCCGCCGGCGGTGCTGAAGCACCCGATCGGCGCCCTGCAGGTCGAGGGCCCGCAATTGCCCGGCGTCATTCCCGTTGAGGGCCTCGACGCCGGCGCCGGGCGCCATTGGACCGGCGCCCTG
>CAWFQJ010000024.1:0-131065 GCA_963817995.1 uncultured Alphaproteobacteria bacterium | reverse complement strand
GATCAGGCGGTAGGTGGGGAAGGCGTTTCAACCCCAGGAGATTCTATCCCCTGTCTTCAGGAACTTCGCCTCGTTGCCGCCGATGATGGCGAGGATGAACCCGCCCAGCACGGTCTGTGCGCCCAGCGTGATCAGCAGCGTGCCGAGCACGGCCGGCAGGACGCGATAGGCCCGCCCGAAATCGCGCGACGACCAGTCGACGACCACCCACAGCAGATCAGCAGACCCAGGAGCGCCGAGCGCCAGCCCGGCGGCAATCATCGTCTCCAGGGTCACCCACCGCGCCAGGCGCCTGATCCAGGCCGTGGGGCGCGGCGATAGCCTGCGCTCACGCCGTGTACATGGCTGGCCACGGCCAGGATGCGCGGCGATGTGGCCCACGCCGACCATGGCGCCGGCCAGGACCACCCAATAGTCGCCGAAGAACGATCTCGACACCCGGCCGGAACACGCAAACCAGGCCGCGATCGCCAGGATCGCCACGCCCGCGCGACCGCCAGACGCCGCCGGCAGGGCGAACAGCCACGCGGGGCTCAGCATGAAGCAGATAGCGCAGGTGCCGCCAGCCATCGCGCCAGGGCCGCAGGTGCGGTGGCCGATCACGCAGGTCGGGCGACAGGGTCGCCGGCCGCTCGACGATCATCTCGCCGCAGCAGCGCGGCCTTGATCACCATCTCGCTGGCGAACTCCATCCCGGCGCCGGTGAGGCTGCAGCCGATCGAAGCAGGCCCGGGTCAGGGCGCGCAGCCCGCAGTGGGCGTCGCTGACGCCGGCCGCGAACAGCAGATTGAGGATGCCGGTGAGCACCGGGTTGCCGATGTAGCGGTTCTTCCACGGCATGGCCCCGGGCTTGATCCCGCCCTTGAAGCGCGAGCCCATGCACAGGTCGGCGCCGTCGCATCAGCGCCCCGACCATCGGCGACGGCTTCGCGGAAATCATAGGAGCCGTCGGCGTCGCCCATCACCAGATATCGGCCGCGCGCCGCCGTGGAAGCCGCCGCGCAGCGCCGCGCCGTAGCCCTTCTCGGCCACGGCGACGACGCGCGCGCCCAGGCTTTCGGCCAGGGCCTGGCTGCCGTCGGTGCTGCCGTTGTCGGCGACCACGATCTCGCCGGCCAGGCCATATTGCGCTTGGATCTGCGCCAGGGCCTCGCGGCAGCGCGGCGATGCAGGGCGCCAGGGAGAGGATCTCGTTCAGGCACGGCATGACGAAGGAGACATCGATGGTCTCGCTCTCCGTCGTCTGAATGAGATTGCCGCCGTCCGCCAAAATCAGCGTCCCTCCTCGTCGATTTCCAAGCCGAAGAATATCTCGCGCGATCTTAGGCGAATCGGCCGCCGACCGCATCGACAATACTCCAAACAAGCTTCGCCGCCGTGAGGGGCGCACTGTCTCAATAGCCAGCCCGGTAGAGCCAGGCGATCACCGCCGCCAGAGGGGCTGGCCACAGCCGGCGAAACATCGCCAGGTCTTCCCTTTGGCGCACGCCCTCGCGGATCAGGCGCGAGGTGGCCGTAAGGGGATTGTGCCGGCGGCCGACCAGCCGCTTCGGGCGTGCGAACGAAGCCGGCGCCCTGATCGAGCAGTCGAAGCCAGGCATCCCAATCGAGATTGGATTGGTAGTCGCCGGAAAAAGCGAAGTCGCCCAAGCGCATCGCGATCGAAGGTGACCGAGGAGCAGGGCAGGGGATTGCCGAACATTAGAAATGCGCGCAGGCGCCCCGCGCTCGGCCGGGTCTCGGCGCCCAAGGTCAGGCTTTCCAACAGGTGCTTCGCATGGCTGATCCTTGACGCCTTCGGCGCACCGTCGTCGCCAATCTCCTCGTATCCGGTGAATGCCAGCGCGGCGCCGGAACTCGATTTCAGCAAGGCCAGACTGCGTTCGAGAAAAGCCGGCCTATAGACATCGTCTTGGTGGGCCAGGGTGACTATCCCCGCGGATGGGGCCGCCAGGGCGAAGTTCCAGTCGGCGGCGATGCCGCCCCCGGAGCGGATTGACCATGATCGGGACGCCGAACTCGGCGGCGGTCGCCTCGATGAAGGTCGAGGGGGTTGAGGTGGTGAGGGCGACGTCCGCCGCCACGGTCTGAGTTCGGAGCGACCGCAGGCAGTCGGCCAGATACGGCGAGTCGCCGTAGGCCATGACGACAAACGCGTGGGCTGGGTCCGTCATGGATTCAATAGAGATCCGCCACCACTAGCAGGCGCGCCGCGATCGCCCAGGGCAATCCGGCCCTGACGATCTTGTCGGACAGGGCAAAGCCCAGGCGCGCCGTGAACGAGCGCCGCGACGCCACCAGGGCTTGGGTGAGCCGCCTCTGGTCCGGGCCAAGGCGCTCGCCATAGAGGCGCAGCAGCTCGGTGGCCTGGCCATGGATGCGATAGAAGCCTCTGGGCGCCCGCAGGAATTTTTCGATCTGCGGGAGGATCTCGGCGAGCCGACTGGAAAAGCCGCCGATCGTATTGGCCCGGTGCTGGCGATAGAGCACGCTAGGGCGCTCGTCATAGATCACCACGCCCAGGGCGGATATCACGAGGGCGCACCACCAGTCGTGCATCACAATCCCGCCGGTCGGCGCCCGTGACCGAAGGATCTCCGCCGCGCCGGTGTTCATCACCACGGTGTTGCCAAACGCGATATTCTCGAAGAGGAGGTGTTCGAACCGAGGGTCGCCGAGGATTGGCGACGGCCCCAACTGGCCTAGCTCTCCGTCGACACACATCACTCTTGAGCAATAGAGGGCCGGTTCGCCAGACGGCCGATCGCCCAGCCGCTGGACCGCTCTCGAAAGTTTGTCCGGCAGCCAGACGTCATCCTGATCGCAAAACGCGTAGTAGTCGAAATCACCCGGCGCACTTCGCATAAGCTCCAGAAAACTAAGCGCTGGGCCAAGGTTGGCGCCGGCAAGCGGTGCGGCCAGGGCCGGCCAGACGTGCGCATATTTCGCGAGCACGGCCAAGGTCCCGTCAGTGGACCCGTCGTCACGAACAAACACTTCCACGGCCACCGATTCCTGAGCGGCGAGGCTGTCGAGCTGAGCTTCAAGGAAGGCTTCGCCGCTATAGGTGGAGAGAAGGACGGCGACGGTGGGGAGGCTTGCGGGAGGGGTGCTCGTCACGACCGTCCCTTGACTTGCGGCGCAAGATCGCGGCCTTCCGCGCTCGCGGACAAGCGATCATAGGTAAGGGAGTCGGAGCCTTCAAGGTTCCGCTTCGACGGTGGAACGGGGCGGTGCAGGACGAAAATCAGATGCGAGGCATTGGGGGCGTTATGCCCGCCATCGCCGAGAATCTCCCGCTGGCCGATAGCGTCCTGAATGCATGGACCGCGAATTTCACTCGTCTTGAGGCCTTTCAATCGGCGCGCGCGGCCCTGGCGGCGCTTCTGCGAGACGCCGGCGCTCGCCGAATATGGCTGCCGGCCTATATCTGCACGAGCCTATTCGAGGGCGCGAAGGCCTCCGGCGCGACGGTCCGTTTCTATCGTCTCGACGATGGTCTGGAGCCGGATGCCGCCGGACTGTCACGCGAAATCGCCGCCGGCGACGCCGTCCTGGGGGTGGACTACTTCGGCTTCGCCGCGCCGGCGTTTTGCGACCTGCGTCGGCGATTCGACGATCTGCTGTGGATAGAGGATCGAGCCCAGGCCCTTGAGCCTGGTCCGGCCTGGGGCGAAGTGCTGATCTACAGCCCACGCAAGCTGCTCGGTGTGGCGGACGGCGGCTTGCTGGTCGCCAACCAGCCTCTTCCCCGTCCGGCGTTGCCGGCCAAGCCAGATCTCTGGGCGCCCGAGGAGGCGCGCGCCCGTGATCCGGAGGGGCGTAGTCCCGAGAGCTGGTATCCCCTGTTTGGCGCTCGTGAAGCGGGGTTGGGGCCGTCGCCCGCCGCCGCGACCTCACGCACCTTGCGGGCGCTGTCCTCCACGCTGATGGCTCCAGAATCGTCGGCGCGACGCGCCAATTGGCGTCAACTCGCCGAGGGCTTGGCCGATCTTGCGCTCCGGCCCGAACGTGAGCTTGACGTCGCGCCCCTGGCTTTCCCCATTGTGGTCGAGGATGCGCAAGGCCTTCAAGGCGCGCTCGCGCGGGAGCGGATCTGGGCGCCGCGCCATTGGGCCGAGCTGCCCAATGAGGCCGGCGATTTCCCGGGGGAACACGCGCTCGCCCAGCGCCTCCTCTCGCTGCCGTGCGATCCGCGCTATGGTCCTGCTGACATGGCGCGATTGATCGAAGCCGTGCTGCGGCTCGCTCAGCCTCAGCCTCGGTAGGCGGGGAAGAAATTTGTAGTCTGTCCGGCGGCCAAGCGGTCGTATGCCGTCGCATCAAGCACCGCGCCACACAGCATTGCGGTTTTCGACGAGTTCGCAAAGCCGCGCTTGAAACGAGCGAGGCCGTCATGCGGATCATCGACCACGCCGGCGCCCCCACCTAAGTCTATCGCCGCCACATGGCCGAAGTGTTCAATCGCTGCCGCATAGAGCCCGTAGCTCGCCCCAAGCGCGTAGCCTTCCGCGCTGGATGCTCCTAGGTGGTTGTATGCGATCCCGTCATGCTCGAACCAAATCGCCATCGCCACCGACTTCGGGGAGTTCGGGGCGGTCGCTCTGAACGTAACGAAGGTGGAATCGTTTGCCAGCGCGTCAAAATAGCCGGGCGAGAAAGTTGCCGGGCCTACAATTGAGTGGCGATTGATCAATCCGCGATAGAGCGCCCACCAATCCCCCAGCCAGTCCGCAAGACTTACTCGATCCACGACACATTGTCCGAACGCTCGACGTATTTCGTAGCGATGATGCTTGCTTGGTGCGTACGCGAGTTCCGGCCGCTCGACCACTAGGTGGGTCTTGAAGGGCCGGCACAAGGGAAAGGCCAGCGCAAGTTCGGTCGGGTCCAGGCCGGTCATGGGATCTGACACCAGCACGACGCTCACGAACCCCTCGCCGGCCAGTCGCCGCAACCCACCCTTGAGATCGGCGCCAGGTAACAGGGGTGTGCGCGGGTAGGGGCCGGCGACATCACCCCCCCCACCGTCGATCGAGCGCCCCACGACGAAGGTGGACCACTCCGGCACGTCCTCAGGCTTCGATCCTTCCGCGCTTGCTAGGGCCTCCGCATAGGCGCGCGTGGCGTACGGGTGGCGCGTCATCGCGAGGCCGTTGCGCAGGCGGCGTCAGAGCCTATCCTCACACGATGAAAGACTCGGCGCCCGTTCGACTGCGGCCACTGCGCGAAGACGATCTGCCCGTGCTCCACCGCTGGTACCAGACCCCCGCGCTCTGGGGCCATTTGGTCGGCGATTTCACGCCCCGGGAGGAAGCCGAGGCGGTCGCCTATATGCGGGGGTGGACGATCCCCACACCGACTCAACGGCGCATGGCCATTGAAGATGCGCGAAGCCTGCGCCTCGTCGGCCTGGTCGCCTTGACGCCCATCGATCCAGTCCGCCGCGAGGCGGAATTCCATATATTTCTTGGCGAGACAGGTGATCGGGGCCGCGGCCTGGGGCGGGCGGCCACCGTGGCTACGCTTGTGGAAGGCTTTGAGGCGCTGGGACTGCGCCGGATCGTGCTTCGGGTCCGCGCCTCGAACCTGCGCGCCCGCCGCCTCTACGAGAGTCTGGGCTTTACGGCCGAACCAGCCGCCGACGCGCCGATCGTGGAGATGGCGCTCGAGGCCGTGGCGTTCCTCCGCGCTCAGGCGCGTTCGGCGACAAGATAGATGCTGGCGCAAAATGTCGGATGTTCCCGGCCGAGTTCGTAGCAACCGTCGAGAAAGGCGGGCGGGATCAGCGGCCCATCCATCAGGGCGTTGAACTGGAAATTTGCGAGCGGCTTGAACAAGATGCCGCCGCTGTCGATGATCGAAAGCCCCGCCCGGCGCGCATCGCGGCAAAGCGTATCAAGGCGATAGACCCGCCGGTGGCCCGCTTCGATGTCGGCCACGCTGAGGTCCTCGAGGCTTTCAAGCACCCCCATCTTGACCGCGATTTGTCGTGAGGCTGCTTCCGCATTGGGCACAACCAGGAACAGGCGTCCCGTGGGCGTGAGCAGGCCGCGAAGATGCTCAAGCGCGACCACCGGATCGACTACATGCTCGAGCACATGCGAAAAGAGGATCGTATCGAAGCGATCGGATGTCTCGAAATCCTCGATCAGACTCTCGACGAACCGGACGGCCGGTCCGACCTTGGCGGCCGTGGCGTCGATGAACGCGCGCGCGGCCTCCACCACCGTAACATCGGCATAGCGTCGCAGGAGCAGGCTGGTTTGGTCGCCGTGCGCACACCCGACTTGAAGGCAGCGCCCATCGCCAAACCAGGGCGAAAGGGTGCGCATCATATAGTCGCGCATCGCCGCGTCGAACGGGGAATAGGCCTCGCCATAGGAGTCCACCACGCCGTCGAGACGCTCGCGCTCGTCGCTCATCGCTGATCGGCCCTGAAGGTCCAGCGTTCCTCGGGCTGGTAGTATTCATCCAGGCTGGCGGCCACCCGGGCGTTGAATCCCATCAATTGGCGAACCTTGTCCGACATGCCGACTTGAAAGCGTTCAGGCAGAAATCGCGGCCAGTCCATCTGCGGCTTCATGAAAGGTCTGCCTAGACAAAGGGTGAGGGCGCGCCGCCGCTCGGTGGAGCGATTCGGCGCTGCCGAATGCACCACTAGACTGTTGAACAGGACGATATCGCCCGCCTTGCCTGTGATCTGCTCGGCCTGGGCCTGAAAGGCTTCTAGGGAGGGCATCGGCTCTGCGAGGTGGGAGCCCGATAGGATCAGTGTGCCCCCATTCTCAGCCGTGAAGTCGGCGAGAAGCACTAACATGTTTAGCGACATCCGATAGCCGGGGGTGAAGGCGCGCACGTCGCGGTGCGGCTTGGCGGTGTAGGAGCGTGTTCCCGGCGGATTGATCGCCGCCCCGTAGTTGAGCACCACGAACTTGCCACCGAAATAGTGTTCGATCTGATCGTAGAGCGGGAAATGTTCCAGAAAGGCGTCCAACGCGCCGCCATAGCCGGCGACGTGATGGGCGGTTCCTTCCATGTTGGCGGCCACACCATTCTTCGTCTGAACCGCGCGGCAATTCTCATAGACCGTATCGCAGTCGGCGCACAGGGAGGCGACTTCCATGGGCGCCAGCACCGCGGGAAACAGAAACCAGCCGCGTGTGTCCATGGCGGCATCGAATGCTTCGACGGAAAAGGCGGTTCTATCCATCACCATCGCGAGGTGTCGATATCCAGGAGAAAAGTATCGCCCCTCATCGCATTCGACATGAATCGTGGCAACCATGGCGCGCAGGCGCACTCGATCACGACTGCGGCCGGAGCCCCGCTCACGTGACGTCTCGACTCTCTCAAATTCTGAAAGAGGAACGGCTCTTCAGCCTCGGCGCTCAATACCTTGGGCGAATTCTGCTGCGAGCCGCCGCCATCCTTCCATCGTCCAGCAAGCGGGTCTGTGTGATGTGTGGCCATCGCGTGGGCCGCTTCCTTCCCTATCAAGGCGGTTCGCGCGCCGTGCCGCCTCTGATCATGGCGCTGGACGGGGTGGGCAGTGATGTGGATCACTTCGAGTGTCCGCGCTGCGGAGCCCATGATCGCGAGCGGCATCTGCTGCTCTATCTGCGGGAGTCTGGGATTCTCCACCGATCTTGCTGGCCGAGCGGTTCTGCATTTCGCGCCCGAGCGTCGTCTCGCCGGGAAGATACGGGGCGTCGGCCTCCGACGATACGTCGCTTGCGATCTGTTCCCGGCCTCGGCCGATGTCATGCGGGTCGATATGCTCGATATGCCGTTCGAGGACCAATCCTTTGATCTGCTGATCGCCAGCCACGTGCTGGAACACGTCGGCGACGACCGCGCGGCGCTGAGAGAGATCCATCGAGTGCTGAAGACCGGCGGCCAGGCAATCCTCCAGACCCCCTATTGTCGGATGCTGACCCATACCTGGGAGGATCCGGGTATCACGACGGCCGCGGCGCGCGTGCAGGCCTATGGGCAGGACGATCACGTCAGACTGTTTGGAAGAGACATCTTCGATCGATTCGCGTCGGCGGGTCTTGCGGCTGATGTGCGCACTCACGACGAACTGCTGCCGACGTTCGACGCCGCCGAATATGGCGTCAACCGTGCCGAGCCCTTTTTCCTGTTTCGGCGCGAGATATGAGGGAGGCGGCGCATCGCTAGAGATCCGATCTTTGTCACCCGGCCCCTGCTGCCGCCGCTGTCGGAATTCATCCCCTATCTCGAGAAGATCTGGGATTCCAAGTGGCTGACGAACGGCGGGCAGTTCCATGTGGAGCTCGAGGCCCGGTTGGCCGAATACCTCGGTGTCGAACATCTCTCGCTATTCACCAACGGCACGATTGCGCTCGTCACCGCTCTGCAGGCGCTGGGGCTGTCCGGTGAGGTGATCACCACGCCCTACTCCTTCGTGGCGACCGCCCATTCACTACTTTGGAACAACATCACCCCGGTGTTCGCCGACATCGATCCGTCCACCTGCAACCTTGATCCCGCGCGTATCGAGGAGGCCATCACCCCTCGAACTACCGCGATCCTGCCTGTGCACTGCTATGGCGCCCCTTGCGATGTCGAGGCGATCGGGAAAATCGCTGAGACACACAACCTTAAGGTGATCTACGACGCGGCTCACGCCTTCGGCGTGACCTGTCGCGGCAAGAGCGTTCTGCGCGCCGGAGATCTATCGGTCCTCAGTTTCCACGCCACCAAGGTGTTCCATACCTTCGAAGGGGGCGCGATCGTATCGCCAAATGCCGAAGCGAAACTGCATATCGATCAGCTCAAGAATTTCGGTTTCGTCGATGAGGTCACGATCGCCGCCGTGGGTATCAATGGAAAGATGAGCGAAATACAGGCGGCGATGGGCCTTCTCCAGCTCGACTATGTGGGCGAGGCCATCAGGCGGCGGGGCGAAATTGAGGCGTTGTACCGCAGTGAACTTACAGGAACGCCTGGCATACGGCTCCTCCCCATCGCCAACGCCCCAGGATCGAACCACGCCTATTTTCCGGTTTTCGTAGAGGCCGACTACCCGGAAAGCCGTGACATGCTCTATGAGCGTTTGCGGGCGGCGAGCATATTCGGTCGGCGGTACTTCTATCCGTTGATCAGCGACATGCCGATGTATCGGCATCTGCCCTCCGCCTCGCCCGCCAACCTCCCGCAGGCCCGGTGTATCGCCGCCGGCGTTCTGTGCCTTCCGATCTATCCTGACCTGGGCGAGGCGGACGCCATGCGGGTCGTCGCCGCCATTCGAGGTTAGAGCCGCCATGGCGGCCGCCGGCGCCGAAAATGAGATCGAGACCGTGCGTCCGCCGTCTGGAGAGACGCCGATCTCCCTGAGAGCCAACGTCCTGGCTAACTACATCAGCCAGGCGTGGGTCGCGCTCGCCGGCATATTGATGATGCCCTTCTACCTTCGCCATATGGGCGCAGAGGCCTATGGCCTGATCGGCTTCTTCACCCTGATGAACGCCTGGTTCCAGATTCTGGACGCGGGGCTTTCGCTGACCCTGGCCCGTGAGAGCGCCCGATATCGCGCCGGCGTGATCGACGCGGCGACGCTCCAGGGACTTTTCCGGACCCTCGAACTGCTGTTCTTCGGTGTCGCGGCCCTGGGCGCCCTGGCCATTGCCGCGTCCGCGCATGCCATCGCCAGCTCATGGTTGAAAGTGGAGCGTCTCCCGATCGGGGAGGTCGCCGAGGCGGTCCTGCTCATGGGGCTGACCGTGCCGCTGCAGTGGGTGACCGGCTTGTATCGCGGCGCGCTTAACGGCTTTGAGCGCCAAATTTGGCTGGCGGGTTTCAACAGCGCGATCGCCACGCTCCGCTTCGGCGGCGCCGCCATCGTGATCCTGCTGCTTGGTCCCAAACCGTTGAACTTTTTTACCTACCAACTCATCCTTTCCGCTGGCGAGCTGTTGGCTCTGATTTGGATGGGTCACTCGATCCTGCCCACCGTCGATGCGGGGTTGCGGCGGTTTCTGCGATGGCCTGAAGTCCGTGACCTCCTGAAGTTTTCCGGCAGTCTCGCCTTCGCTGTTGTCGTTTGGGTGCTCGTGACCCAGATCGACAAGCTGGTTCTCTCCAAGATCCTCCCGCTCGCCGAATACGGCGTCTTCACCCTGGCGGTGGCGGCGGCGAGCGGCGTGCTCCTCCTCGGCGGGCCGATCGCCCAGGCGGTGCTCCCGCGCTTGACCAAGGTTTCCGCCGAGGGCGGCGGCGATGGTGTGATACGTCTCTACCGAGGCGCGACCCAGATGGTGTGCCTAATCACCGTTCCCGCCGCTTTGACGCTGGCCGTCTTCTCCGGCCCGATCATTTTCGCCTGGACGGGCGATACTCGGGCGGCGACCGCGGCGGGGCCCATTCTGGCGCCTTACGCCCTGGGCAACGCCATCATGACGCTTGGGGCGTTTCCCTACTATCTCCAGTATGCCAGGGGCGACCTTCGCCTCCACGTCATCGGAAACATCCTGCTGGTGATCCTTCTAGTGCCGGCGCTTTTCCTGGCCGCATCGCGCTTCGGGGCCGTGGGTGCGGGTTATGCATGGCTTGGTGTGAACGTCCTCTATTTGATTGCCTGGATACCTTGGGTCCACCGACGTCTGGCGCCCGGTCTCCACTGGCGCTGGCTCGTAGGCGATATCCTGCCAATCGCCTCCGCCGCGGCGCTGGCCGCGATTGTCCTCTCGGCCGTCGTCGTCTGGCCAAAGGATCGGGTCTTGCTGGTGACTTGCGTCGGCTCCGCCGGTGGCGCGCTGGTGTTGTGCGCGGCGTGCGGGTCCAGCGTCGCCCGCGATTGGGCGTGGATCGGCGTCCGGCGTATCGCCGCGCGGATTGGAGCTCATCGGCCATGACGACCGAACCGCTTCCGCCCAAGGTCTCCGTGTGCGTTATCACCTACAATCATGTGCGGTTCATCGGGGATTGTCTGCGCAGCGTGGTCGAACAGGAAACGAACTTCCCCTTTGAGGTCGTGGTCGCCGACGATTGCTCGACCGATGGCACAAGCGAAATCGTCGATGATTATGCGCGTCGGTATCCGGAGCTTGTTCGGGTCCTGCGCCCCGAGCGGAACCTCGGCGGCACTCAGAATTTTCTCGCGCTCCACAATTCGGCGAGGGGGCAATATGTCGCCCACCTGGACGGTGATGATCTCGCGTTGCCGGGCAAGCTGGCGAAACAGGTGGCGTTGCTGGATGAACGTCCGGGCGTTGTGCTTTGCGGCCACAGAGTCGGTGTTATCTCTGAACTCGGTATCCCTACCGGGCAAAGTTTTCCCGCAAGATTGGCTACAGAATTCGGCATTCAAAAGGTGATCAGGTGCGGCATGCCATTCGTTAATTCAACGGTGATGTACCGACGAGAAGCCCGAAAATTACTGAAGGCCGAATTTGAGGTTTTCGATTGGTACTTTCTCACGGACATCCTGAAATCCGGACGCGCCGCTTATGTAAATGAAGAGATGGGGATGTATCGAGTAAATTTTGAATCTTTCACATCGTCTATGAAGCGGGCAAATATGCGAGGGATGATGTTTGACAATTATCGTTCCCGGTTAGTCGATATCCCAAAATATAAGAGCGATTTATTTGCAAATGTGCTGTTTGATTTACTATATTGTGTTGGGAATGGAGATGAAATAGTACCCGTTCATTGGAATTTGTTAAAAAGAAGCTTTACTATTTTGGGATTGATAAAGGTGTTCGATACTTTCATCTGGCGATGGGAGAACTCCCGCGCTTTGGCGCGCTGACGCACGTCTGAGAAGAGCGGCGAGCAAACTGGTTCGTATCTGCGAGCGACATCGTAGTTGTCTCGACCCGGCTAGATGGAATCGCGACGCCGTCGTCGATCAGACCATCAGGAGGCCGCGTGGGGGCTCATCGTCCAGGCGCTCGCCGCTGGGCGGCTGACGCCACTGGGTGACCCTTGGACACGTATTTCAAGCTCGGCACCCGACAGGTCCTCCCGCGACATTTCCAGCACGAGGTCGTGGAAGCCGACCCTGGGCGCCCAGCCCAGCTTCTGCTTCGCCTTGGTCGCATCGCCGACCACCGCGTCGACTTCGGCCGGGCGAATGTAGCGACGGTCGACACTGACGATACAGCGGCCAAGTTCATCGAACCCCTTTTCATCCATGCCTGAACCTTCCCATCGGATTGGCATGTCGAGCGCCTCGGCCGCCGCCGTCACGAAATCCCGCACGCTGTGCTGGGCGCCGGTGGCGATCACAAAGTCCTCGGGCTCGTCCTGCTGCAGCATCAACCACTGAGCCTCGACATAGTCCCGCGCATGGCCCCAGTCGCGCCGGGCATCCAGGTTTCCCAGATAGAGCCTCTCCTCCAGCCCGAGCTTGATCCGCGCCAGGCCTCGCGTGATTTTTCGCGAGACGAACGTCTCTCCCCGCACAGGTGACTCGTGGTTAAAGAGGATGCCGTTGCAGGCGAAGAGGCCATAGGCCTCGCGATAGTTCACCGTGATCCAATAGGCGTAGAGCTTGGCCACGCCATAGGGGGATCTGGGGTAAAAGGGCGTGGTCTCGGTCTGTGGCGTCTCTTGCACCTTGCCGTAGAGCTCGGAGGTCGACGCCTGATAGTAGCGGGTGTGTTCGGCGAGGCCGAGAATGCGGATGGCTTCGAGCATGCGCAGGGCGCCTAGGGCATCGGCATTGGCGGTGTATTCCGGCTCCTCGAACGAGACGGCGACGTGGCTCTGGGCGGCCAGGTTGTAGATCTCATCCGGCTGGGTCTGCTGGATCACGCGGGTGAGATTGCTGGCGTCGGTCAGATCGCCGTGATGGAGGAAGAAGCGCACATCGTCTTCGTGGGGATCGCGATAGAGATGGTCGATACGCGCGGTGTTGAACGAGGAGGCCCGGCGCTTCAGGCCGTGGACGATATAGCCCTTCTCCAGCAGGAACTCGGCGAGGTAGGATCCGTCCTGGCCGGTGACGCCGGTGATGAGAGCAACTTTGCGGCCTTTTTCCATCTAACTCTCGGCTGAACTCCGCCGCCGCGGTCGCGCCGGTCTCAACATCGCCCCAGGCGCCTGACGTGCCTGGTCGGCGTGCGGTTGGCGCGACCCTCCCCGTTGCTTCGCTCCGGCGCTTGCAAGCGAATCCATCCGGTCCCATTGCCGCAATCGCTCAATGAACTCGTCGATCCCCGCCCCCGGTTGCGCGATTTCTATCAACAAACCCTGTCCCCCTCTTTTCACCGAGACAACCTCGCCGTCCAGACAAGCAGCGCCGATTTCGCACCATGAACGATGGAGGTTACCCAATCGTATCGGCGGTCGCTGGACCGCGCTTCAGAACACCCCCGGCGCCAGGCGATAGCGGACCCGGCCCATGAAGCTGGCGTAGGCCGTATCTCGTTCCAGCACCCGTTCTTCCGCCAGCACCCGGAGCACGAGCAGGGCAAGGGTGGCCGAATAGACGGCCGCGTTCCAGGGCAGGGGGTTGGCGAGGAAGAAGCCGATATAGAGAATGAGATATCCGGCGTAGATCGGATGGCGGATGAAGGTATATGGGCCGCTATCGACCACGCCACGATTCGCCGCCGCAAGGCCGAAGCTGCGCCTCAGGATCAGCTTCCCCCAGATGGCGAACAGCATACCCGCCAGCATGATCGCCGTAACCGCGGCGGGCGGCGCCAGGGCGTGCCCTCCCACTCGCACAAACATCGGCGCCGCCGTGCCGGCGAAGGCGACCAGCCAATCCAGCGGCCGGGTGGAGACCGAATCGGTTCTCCGCCGAAAGACGATGAAGCTGACCACCAGGCCCTCGGAGATCAGCGCCAGCGCATCCCAGGGCCGAAAGGCCGGCGAATGGGTGATGCGCATGACCATGCCCGAGAACAGGATGATGCTGAAACAGCGCTCGCCGATATCCATCGCCAGCTTGAGCCGTCGTTGCAGTGTATCGCCCAAGGGCGCGGTCGACATGAAATCATCCCCAAGCTCGGCCATCGTCTGGCGACGCTGGTAGCATCCGCCGCCCTCGCGCGGATCGTGGCATTTTGTCACCCGCAGGGGCGCCGCGCCATATAGCGCGATATGGAACAGCGGCGGGGTTGAAGGGTTAGGTCGGTGATGTCATCGGGTGGGCAAGGAGAAGCGGGCGCCATGGGTGGTCGAACTTCAAAGCTCCTGAGCGCTTCGAACGCCGCCCGCGCCGCGCGCCTGGCGCCGTTCATGCTGGCCGGTCCGATTTCGGGGCCATTGCTTGCCGGCGTGATCCTCAATCTTCGCGGCGGGCAGCCGGTGTTGGGCTCGCTTTACGCCGTCGCCCTGGGCCTCTGGGCCTTTCTGATGCCGGTGCTGGCGGTGAAGGTGCTGTAAACGGCGGCCGAGTTCGGCTAGGCCGGGGTCTGATGACAAGCTTTCTGGACTATGCCCGGCGGGGCCGGACGGACTGGTGGCGCTATGCTCCTCGTCTGGGTGATCGCCGTCGTTGGTGGGTCGGTGCTGGGAGGCGTCATTCTGGTGGCGCTTCAGTTCAGCGGCGTCGCCGGCGGCGACATCGCCGCCGAGATCCTCAAGCCCTCCCATCCGGCGCTGTTCTTTGGCGGCAACGGGATCGTTTTCGCGGCGCTTGTCCTGGGTTTCGCGCTCGCGGCATGGCTGATCCAGGGCAAGCGGTTTGGCGACATCGTCGGGCGATGGAGTTGGCGGCTGTTCCTCATCGGCGCCGGGCTGTGGCTGGCGATCCAGACGGTGGGGAGCCTGATCGACTACGCACTGGCGCCGCATGATTTCCGCGTCAGCGCCGGCGCCGGGCACGGGGGTCCTGGCGGTGTCGGCGCTCCTCGGCCTCGCCGCCCAGACCTTCGCCGAGGAGTTCGTCTTCCGAGGCTATCTCACCCAGAGCCTGCTGCTGGCGCTCAAGCGGCCGCTTCCGGCGGCGATCCTGAGCGGCCTCCTTTTCGGCTCGCTGCATATTCCCAACGGGACGCCCCAGGCGATCAACGCGGTGATCTTCGGCGTGATCACCGCCCTCATCGCCATCCGCACCGGCGGCATCGCCTTCACCTTCGGCTTGCATATGGTGAACAATCTCTGGGGGGCGGTGGTGGTGGTCTCGGCCAGCGACGTCTTCAAAGGCAGCCCAGGTCTGTTCAGCCAGTCGAGCCCGCAACTCCTGGGCTGGGATGTGGCCGTCGGCGCCGTGGCGTTAGCAGGGGTCTGGTGGCTGGTTAGGATGAGGGTCGAGACAGGGGGAGGGGCGGCTTTGCGCCCCCTCCGTCTCGGCGCAAGAAAGAGCGCCGATCCACCTCCCCCGTAAGATGACGGGGGAGGAGAGACTTGCTCTACCTTCTCCTCTCCTGCGCCCTTCCGCGGGGGAGGGGGACCGCCCGGCGTTTTCTTGCCGGGTGGTGGAGGGGGCGCAAAGCCGGACCAACGCGTCGAGCTTGTGGGTGGACTCGCTGTCTCCTTCGACGATTTTGTCGGTACAGCTTCAATCCGCGTCCATCTTGAGCGCCGCGATGAAGGCCTCCTGCGGGATTTCGACCTTGCCGAACTGGCGCATCTTCTTCTTGCCCTCCTTCTGCTTGTCGAGGAGCTTGCGCTTGCGGGTGGCGTCGCCGCCGTAACACTTGGCGGTGACGTCCTTGCGCAGGGCGCGGACGGTCTCGCGGGCGATGATCTTGCCCCCAAGCGCCGCCTGGATCGGGATGACGAAGAGATGGGGCGGGATCAGCTCCTTCATCTTTTCGACCATGCCCCGGCCGCGGGCCTCGGCGCGGTTTCGGTGCACCAGCATGGAAAGGGCGTCCACCGGCTCGGCGTTGACCAGGATCATCATCTTGACGAGGTCGCCGACCCGATAGTCCTCGATCTGATAGTCGAAGCTGGCGTAGCCCTTGGAGATGCTTTTCAGGCGATCGTAGAAGTCGAAAACCACCTCGTTGAGCGGCAGATCATAGACCACCATGGCCCGCGCGCCGACGTAGGAAAGCTCCTTCTGCTCGCCGCGCCGATCCTGGCATAGCTTGATCACCGCGCCCAGATATTCGTCCGGCGTGAAGATGGTGGCGCGGATCCACGGCTCGGCGATGGTGTCGATGCGCACCACATCGGGCATGTCGGCGGGGTTATGCAGTTCGATGACATCGCCGTTGGTCAGAGTGATGCGATAGATGACGCTGGGGGCGGTGGCGATGAGGTCGAGGTTGAACTCGCGCGTCAGCCGCTCCTGGATGATCTCTAGGTGCAGGAGGCCGAGGAACCCGCAGCGGAAGCCGAAGCCGAGGGCGGCGCTGGTCTCCATCTCATAGGTGAAGCTGGCGTCGTTCAGGCGCAGGCGCCCCACCGCGGCGCGCAAATCTTCGAAATCGGCGGCGTCCACCGGGAAGAGGCCGCAGAACACCACCGGCTGGACCGGCTTGAAGCCGGGCAGGGCGCTGGTGGTCTGGCGGCGCTCCTCGGTGATGGTCTCGCCCACGGCGGCGTCGGCGACGTCCTTGATCTGGGCGGTGAAGAAGCCGATCTCGCCGGGGCCGAGCGCCGCGACATCCACCGCCTTGGGCTGAAAGACGCCGATCTTGTCGATCTTATAGCTGGCGCCGGTCTGCATCATGCGGATCTGCGCCCCGGCCTTCATCAGACCGTCGAACACCCGCACCAGCACCACCACGCCGAGATAGGCGTCGTACCAGGCGTCGACTAGGAGGGCCTTTAGCGGCGCGGCCTCATCGCCCTTGGGGGCCGGCAGGCGGGTGACGATGGCTTCGAGCACCTCATGGATGCCAAGACCGGTCTTGGCCGAGCATTCCACGGCGTCGGAGGCGTCGATGCCGATGACGTCCTCGATCTGCTGGCGTACGCGATCGGGTTCGGCGGCCGGCAGATCGACCTTGTTGAGCACCGGCACGATCTCATGATTGTTCTCGATGGCCTGATAGACATTGGCCAGTGTCTGGGCCTCGACCCCTTGGCTCGCGTCCACCACCAGGATCGAGCCCTCGCAGGCGGCCAGAGAGCGGCTCACCTCATAGGCGAAGTCCACGTGGCCGGGGGTGTCCATCAGGTTGAGGACATAGGTCTCGCCGTCGTCGGCCTTGTAGGCCAGGCGCACGGTCTGGGCCTTGATGGTGATGCCGCGCTCGCGCTCCAGCTCCATGGAATCGAGCACTTGCTCCTTCATCTCCCGGGCGGTGAGGCCGCCCGTCTCCTGGATCAGCCGGTCGGAGAGCGTGGACTTGCCGTGGTCGATGTGGGCGACGATGGAGAAATTACGGATGCGGGAAAGGGGGGTCGTCATGGGCGCCCCTCTAGCAATAACCGTGGCGCGGCGCGAGGGCGGCGGCCGGCGCGGGCTGTTCAGGCGTCGTTAACCGTGTTCGCCTTAAGTGCGCCCAAAGCCTCGCCGACACTACAGCGGGGGTCCTGCGTATCGGGATCATTGTCATGGAACGACGCACTCTGATCATTTCGAGCCTCGCCCTCCTGGCCGCCGGCCCGGTCCTGGCTCAGGAGCCGCCACCCGCCCCGGACGCCTATCCGCCGCCTCCGCCCCCCGGAGCGGCCGGCCCCGCCGGCGCGCCGCCGATGCCGCCGGCCCATGCGAACACCTATTCCGAGAACGAGATCGTCGATCGGGTCTCCGACGTCATGGGCGTCACCGCCGAGACCGCCGGCGCCCTGGTCGAGAAGATCTTCAAGGATAACGGCCGGCCCACCGGCTATATCGCCGGCGAGGAGGGCTCGGGCGCCTGGGTGTTCGGCCTGCGCTACGGCAAGGGTCTGCTCTACATGAAGGACAAGCCCCCCCAGACCGTCTATTGGCAGGGGCCTTCGGTGGGCTTCGACGTCGGCGGCAACGCCAGCCGCACTTTCGTGCTCTGCTACAATCTGCAGTATCCCGACGCGGTCTATCGCCGGTTCCCGGGCGTGGAGGGCACCGCCTATTTCATCGGCGGCCTTGGCGTGAACTATCAGCGCGCCGACGGCATCACCGTGGCGCCGATCCGCGCTGGCTTCGGCCTGCGCCTGGGCGCCAACGTCGGCTATCTGGCCTATAGCCGCAAGCGCAACATCATCCCGCTGTAGGGTCTTTTTAGACCGACCCTTTTTAGAACGGGGCCGGGGTCGAGGCCGGCGCGGCCGGCGGGGTGATGTCGTAGAGGACGTGACCGTCGCTCTTGCCGCCGCCCCGGCTGTCCCGATCGCCGTGGTGATGACGGCTGCCGTATTTGTCGGAATGCTTGTGCGAGCTTGAGGAATCCGACTTCGGCGCGGCGGGGGCCGGAGCCGGCGCCGGCTTCGGCGCGGGGGCGGCGGCGACCGGCGCTGGCGTCGGCGTCGCGGCCGGCGGCGGGGCGGCGGCGACATGGGCGGGCGCGTGATGCTGGCCCGTTAGGAAGACGACCGCGGCCCCGATGATGGCCACGACCACGCCGCCGACGATCGCCAGGGTGGTGACCGGGATCGGCGATTTTTTGGACACCGTCGGGCGCGGGGCGAAGAGCTCGGCCGACGTCGTTTCCGGCGCCCGCAGCGGGTAGGACGACACCTCGCTATGATCGAATATAGGCGGGTTGGGCGAATCGAGAACCAGAGGCGCCTCGACCGGTTCGGCTTCGATGGTTTCGTTTGCTTCGGCGTTGGCGGGCTCGGCGAAAGAGACCGGCTCGTCCTCCGCCGCCGCCTCGGAGACGCTAGCCTGGTGGAGATCCACGCTCTCCTCCAGCGGCGGCTCGACCGAGGTGGTGATTTCCGCGGCTTCGGCAACGGGCGCCGCCATGGCTTCGGCGGGCCGTTCGTGCGTCGCGGCCTCGGCCAGAGGTTGGCGCGGCGATGGATCGTGAGCCGGGATCGGCTCCGGAGCAGGTTCGGGGGCGATCTGTTGTTCGAGCGTGCGGACTCTACGCGAGAGCGCGCCGCCCATCTGCACCACGTCCATGCCCAACTGAAGGGTCAGCCTGCGCGCCTTCTCGTCGTTTTCCGCCAGGGCGGCGACCTGGTCGCTGAGCGCGGCGATCGATTCGCGAAGCTCGGCCAGGGTCGCGCCGCTCAAAGCCGTCGTTCCGATTTCCGGGTCATGAGTCGCATCCTTGTCTTTCGACGGGCGTCCATCGGCGCGGCGCGCGCTGGCCGCCACTAATCCGCCCCAGGAGGAGCTGGAATACGACGGGGTGTTCGGTCGACCCTCCGTGGTCATTTACGCACTTACGTCCCTCAGCGCTGGCCGAACGGCGACCGGCGACGCTGGAAATCCAATCTGGCGCGCTTCGACTGATTCGCCAATGAGGCTTGTTAACGATCTGCGATCGTCAATCCGCGATCGACCGCCTGCGGAGTGAAATAGCTGTGGATCGTTGCCGCTCAGGCTTCGGGCAGGGGTTCGATCAGCCGGTCGGGGATGGCGAGGCTGACCACCGTGTTGGCGTTGAGCAGGCGCATGCCCTTGGCCTGAAGATCGGGCACGATCTTGAACAGCAATTCGCTCTTGGCGCCGAAGGCGTCGCGCGGGGAGGGCACAAAGGCGATGGCGGTGAACTCCAGGCCGCCGTCGCGCACGTCGGTGAAGAACACCGCCGGGGCCGGGGCCGCCAGGATCTTGGGATGAGCCTTCAGATGGCCAAGGACCAGGTCGCGCGCCGCCCCCGGATCCACCCCGCCGTCGAGGCGAAGGACGATCCGCACACGGCCGATGGCGCCGGCGTGGGTGACGTTGCGCACGGTCTTGGACACCAGCTCGGAATTGGGCACCACCAGCTTGGAGCGGTCCCACATGTCGATCTCGGTGGCGCGGATATTGATCGCCTTAACATCGCCCTCGAGGTCGCCGATGGCCACCCAGTCGCCCACCTTCACCGGCCGCTCCACCAGAAGGATGAGGCCGGAGACGAAATTGCCGATGATCGACTGCAGGCCAAAGCCGATGCCCACCGAAAGGGCGCTGGCGAAGAGGGTGATCTGAGTGAAGCTGAGGCCAAGATAGGCGAAGGCCAGCAGCACGGCGATGGCGCCGCCGACGTAGGAGAACAAGGCCGAGAGCGAGGTGCGGACACCCACGTCCATGCGGGTCTTCGGCAGGTAGCGGACCTCCAGCCAGCCGCGCACCGCCCGCGTCACCCCCAGCCCGATGAGGAAGAGGGCGATGGCGCCCGCGACCGCCCCTGGCGATATGGTCACCTGGCCCAGTTTGAACTCGGACTGGGTCGAGGAAATGCGCGCCAGGATGTCGCTGGGGGTGGCCCCCAAGGGCAGCAGGATGGCCGACCAGGCGGTCAGGAAAAGCGCCACGCGCGCCACGCCCGAAAGCAGCACGCTCACATGTTCGAGGGTCTCTTCGCCAACGCCGGTGGCGTTTCTCAAGGTCCGTCCGGCGGAGGACTTCAGCGACAGGAACGCCGGAAAAAGATCGTCGACGAACAAGACGGAGATGAACAGCAACACCAGGACGATGGCGATCCAGATCAGCTCGCGCATGAGGTAGGCGCTGAGCGCCAGATAGCCGGTGGCCACCGCGATCAGGGCGCCGGCGAGGGCCAGCCACGCGGCCAGCGCCGCCAGCACCCACGGCAGGCGGGCTTGGTCGAGATGCGCGGGCGCGCCAGGCTCGACCGCGGCGGCGCTCTGCCGGCCGGCCCGTGTCAGGGTGGCCAGAGCCGCGCCGACCGCGAGGATCTGGAGGGTCACCGTCAAGCGCTGGCCGGCGACCAGCGTCACCAGTCCCGAGCCCAGGGCCACGTCGAGCCGGGCCGAGAGCGCCGCCAGACCCGTGGCTATGCCGATCAGCGCCGGAAACGGCGCCAGGCGGCTGACCACGTTGTCCGGTATCGGCGCCAGGCGCCATGACGGCTTGCCCGGGGAGAGCAGAGCGCGGCCGACGCCCTCGATCAGCGACGCCAGGGCGATCACGCGGATGAGGGTGACCAGCAAGGCGTCGAAGTCCGGTTCGTCCACGCCGGCGGCGGCCAGAGCCGTGCGCAGCGCGAAGCCGGCGAGAAGCGGGGTGAAGGCGGCCACCAGCACCAGCCAGACCGCGAGGCCCGAGCGCCTAAGCCGGGTGTCGGGCGCCCCGGCCCGCGCGGCCCAGGCATATCCCATCCGGTCGGAGAGCAGCCTCGCGGGACCCAGCAGAAACAACGCGGCGACCGCCCCGAGCGCCATCGTCAGGGCGCGGCTTGGCGTCCGCGCCGCCCTGGCGATGGCGCCGGCGCCATTTTCCACCACATCGACCGCCCGCGCGGCCAGCTTCGGATAGACGTCGGCCAGGGCGCCGAACAGATCGGGATCGACGATCGAGTGACTGCGCGTCCAAAGCTTGGTTTCGAAATTGGATTTCAACTGGCTGGTGATGTCGCTGCTGGTCTGCTCGGCCACCACCGAAAGGAGCCGCGCCTGCTTGACCTCGCCGTCCACCGCCTCGCGGGTGCGCTGGAGAGTCTTACGCGCCGCGGTCGTCTCCGCCGCCTCGGGCGGCTGGTTGGCCGAGGGAGGGGGCCCCAGCTGAGCCAGGCGCGCGTCGGCCTCCTGAAGGCGCGGCGTAAGAGCGGCCAAGGTCTGGGCGAGGCTCGCCTGGATCGGCGGGATCGCCGCCAGCCGCGCGCGCAGATCATCGTCGCTGATCGACTTGGAACGGATTCCAGCCGCCGCCGCATGCAGGTCCGTGGCGGCCTTATCCAGGGCGCTCTGGGCCGCGTCCGGCGGGGCCAGCCCCTGGGCTCTCCCTGGGACAGGCCCGGCCAGAATTGCGCAGGCGATGAGCAGCAACAGGACGCGCAGCGGTCTTCTCTCCAGTGGAATCCGTGGCGGCAATCTACACCGCCGCGCCGATTGAGCCACAGCCGCCGCGATTGGCGCGGACAAACGTCCCTATGCGTCCTAATATCGTCATGGAGGAGGCGCGAAAAGGATGACGGCGGCGTCGGTGATCCAGAAGCCTGACGGCGCGGCGGCCCAGCGCCGGTGGCCGGTCTTCAGCTCATTCGCCGGCTACAAGGCCGCCTTCATCGCGCCGGACCTGATCGCCGGCGTGACCCTTGCCGCCATCGCCATTCCCGAACAGATGGCTACGGCCCGGTTGGGATCACTCAGCCCGCAGTTCGGCTTCTTCGCCTTCATCGCCGCCGGCCTGGCGTTCCTGATGT
Source organism: uncultured Alphaproteobacteria bacterium (assembly GCA_963817995.1). Lineage (GTDB taxonomy): Bacteria > Pseudomonadota > Alphaproteobacteria > Caulobacterales > Caulobacteraceae > Acaudatibacter. The sequence goes on along the minus strand of CAWFQJ010000024.1, from coordinate 108,938 downwards.
TCGGGTCCAGTCGCCAGATGTCGGCCGGGGCCGATTCGACCATCACCCCGATCTTTGCCGGAGCTTTGGCGCTGCTGGCCACGGCCGGCTCGCCGCACTACGCAACCCTCGCGGCCGGTCTGGCCCTGATGGTCGGCGTCATCGTCGGCGGCGCCGGTCTTTTGCGCATGGGCTGGATCGGCAACCTGCTGTCCATGCCGGTGACGACCGGCTTTCTGGCCGGGATCGCCGTCCACATCATGGTCTCGCAGGCGCCCGCCGCCATGGGCGTCGCCGCGCCGGCTGGAAATACGCTTCAGCGCCTGGTCGGCCTCGTATCGCTGGCGCCTCACGCCAATCCGGCCCCGCTCGCCATCGCCGGCGGCGTTCTGCTGCTGATCACGCTCGCCCATCTGTGGAACCCGAAAATTCCCGGCCCGCTGATCGCCGTGGTTCTCGCCGGGGCCGGGGTCGCGGGCTTCCATCTCGATCGCGAGGGCGTGCGCTTGCTGGGTGCGGTGGCTGGCGGCCTGCCTCACGTCTCATTCCCGATGCCGGCCTTCGCCGACTTTCGCACCCTCGTGCCCCTGGCCATTCTGGTTTCCCTGGTGGTGATGGTGCAGACGGCGGCCACCGCCCGCTCCTTTCCGCCTCCCGGCAGGGCGCCCGATGAGAATGGCGACTACGTCGGCATGGGCGTGGCCAATATCGCCGCCGGCCTGCTGGGCGCCTTTCCGGTGGACGCCAGCCCGCCGCGCACCGCCATCGTCGCCGAAAGCGGGGGCCGCTCTCAGCTGGCGGGCCTGACGGCGGTCGCGGTCATCGTCGCCCTGCTTCTCGTAGGCACGCGGATCCTGAGCTACATTCCCGAGGCGGCCCTGGCCGGCGTGCTGTTGTTCGTCGCCCTGCGCATCGTCCGCGTGGCTGACATGCGGGCCGTGTTCATGGCCAGCCCTCTTGAGTTCCTCCTCATCGCCACCACCACCCTGGCCATCGTCGCCCTGCCGATCGAGAGCGGGGTGGCGGTCGGGATCGGCCTTTCGCTGCTCCATGGCGTCTGGTCGTCGGCGAGCACCCGGGTCCAGCCGATGCACAGGATCGCCGGCACGACGATCTGGTGGCCGACGACCGCCGCCGCGTCCGCTGACGATACGACGCCGGGCGTGGCGGTGCTCACGTTTCAGGCGCCCATGACCTTCCTTAGCGCCGATGCGATCCGGCGCGATCTTCTCGCGGCCATTCGACCCGGCGAGCCTGGTGTCAAGCTGGCGGTGCTGGAGGCCGCCGGTGTCGCGGATATCGACTACACCGCCGCCGACGCCCTGAAGGATGTGGTCCGGGCCTGCCACGCGGCCGGCGTGACCTTCGCCGTCGCTCGCCTGGAATCTCTCGCCGCCCAGGCCGCCTTCGGCCGTCTCGGCCTGCGCGACCTCATCGGCGCCGATCACATCTTCGACAGCGTCGCCCAGGCCATCGGCGCCTGCGCGCCGGGCGACGGCAAAGATTTGCCCCCCAAGGGTGAGGGTGGCTAAAAGCGGCTAATGGGTTTCGATTCCGCCGACTTGAACATCGCCGCCGAGACGCCGGCCAGGGTTCTGCTGCTATTGGGCTCTCTCGATGGCGGCGGCGCCGAGCGCGTCGCGGTCAATCTGATCCGACATTGCGATCCGGCCCTGGTCGATCTTCGCCTGGGCGTCCTTCGCCGCACCGGCGCCTATCTGGGCGATATCGAGGCCTGCCGCCTCGTCGGAGGCCGCGCGCCGTCGCCGGCCTGGAAACAGGCCCTGACCGCGCCGGCCGATATCGCTCGCATGGTCGCCGAGGTGAAGCCGGATCTGATCATGAGCTTTGGCCTGGGCGTGAACATGCTCACGGGCCTCGCCCTTGGCCTGATGGGGCCCGGGCGTCCCCGCTGGATATGCCGCGAAGACAGCAATCTCGACGCCGAGATCGGCAATGTCACGCCAAACCCCCTGGGTCGCGCCGCGGTCAAGCTGGCGACCCGCCTCGTTCACCGCGCCGCCGACTGTCTCCTGGCCGTCGGCGAGGATCTCGGCGCCGAGCTTGGCCGCCGCCGCCCGCGCGCCGATATCCAGGTCATCCATAATCCCACCGAAACGGCCCTCATCGCCCGCTTCGCCAGCCAGCCCCTGGGCGTCGCTCCGACCGCCCCGTTCATCGTGGCCGCCGGCCGCCTCGTGCGCCAGAAGGGCTTCGACCTCCTGATCAAGGCCTTCGCCGACAGCGAGCGGGCGCGCAGTCACCGGCTGGTTATTCTGGGCGAAGGGGTTATGGAGGCCGAACTGAAACGCCAGGCCGCCGACCTCGGCGTCGCTGATCGGGTCAGCTTCCCGGGCTTCCAGGCCAACCCCTGGGCCTGGTTCGCGAGGGCCGATCTCTTCGTCCTGCCCTCGCGCTGGGAGGGCTTCGGCAATGTCGTGGCCGAGGCCATGGCCTGCGGGACCGCGACCCTGGTCACCGATTGCGATTTCGGGCCGCGCGAGCAGGTCACCCATGGCCTCGACGGCTGGGTCGCCGCCCGCGAGGACGCCGGCGCCCTCACCCGGGCCCTCGACGCGCTCCTGGCCGATCCGGCTCTGATCCGGCGCCTGGCCAAGGCTGGCCAGGCCAGGTGCCAGGCCTTCGATGTCCAGCCCATCGCCAGGGCCTACGCCGACTTCTTCCTCGAACAGGCCGAACTGCGCCGCGCCGCCTCGTCGCGGTTCGTACGGCCAGTGTCGGTCATCGCCGACGAGGCGCCGGCCTTCGCCACGATCGCCTCCACGTGATCACGCCTCCGCCCAAGGTCTGCATCATCGGCGCCGGCTGCTCGGGCTTCACCACCGCCAAGCGGCTGAAGGATCTGGGCGTCCCCTTCGACTGTCTTCGAGATGAGCGACGATGTCGGCGGCAACTGGTATTTCAAGAACCCCAACGGCCTGTCGGCCTGTTATGAGAGCCTGCATATCGACACCTCGAAATGGCGCCTGGCGTTCGAGGACTATCCGGTTCCCGCCGACTGGCCGGATTTCCCCCACCATCGCCAGTTGCTCGGCTATTTCCGCGACTACGTCGACCACTTCGGTCTGCGGCCCCTGATCACCTTCAACACCCGTGTCGAGCGCGCCGAGCGCACGGCCGAAGGGCTGTGGTCGCGTCACCCTCTCCACGGGCGAGACCCGGCTCTACGACGTCCTTGTGCGTCTGTAACGGCCACCACTGGGATGCGCGCGTCCCCGACTATCCGGGCCACTTCGATGGTCCGGCCTTCCACGCCCACGCCTATAGCGACCCGTTCGATCCGGTCGACATGCGCGGCAAGAATGTCGTGGTGGTCGGCATGGGCAATTCGGCCATGGATATCGCCTCGGAGCTTTCCCAGCGGCCGATCGCCAAGACTCTGTGGGTCGCCGCCCGGCGCGGCGTCTGGGTGCTGCCCAAATATCTCGACGGCAAGGTCGCCGATAAGGCCTCCATGCCGCACTGGATGCCGCGCGGGCTCGGCCTGGCGCTCGCCCGCTCCCGGATCAAGCGCGCCGTCGGCAATATGGAGGACTACGGCCTCCCCAAGCCAGACCACGAACCGTTGGAGGCCCACCCCTCGGTGTCGGGGGAGTTCCTCACCCGCGCCGGCTGCGGCGACATCAAGTTCAAGCCCAATATCAAGGCTCTGGAGGGCGACAAGGTCCGCTTCGAGGACGACAGCGTCGAGCAGGTCGACGCCATTGTCTACGCCACCGGCTATAGGATCAGCTTTCCCTTCTTCAGCGATCCGGCGCTCCTTCCCGACGCCGAGAACCGGTTCCCGCTCTACAAGCGGATGATCAAGCCGGGCGTCGACAACCTGTTCTTCATGGGCCTCGCCCAACCGCTGCCGACCCTGGTCAACTTCGCCGAGCAGCAGGCCAAGCTCGTCGGCGCTTATCTAACCGGCCGCTACCGACCGCCTTCGATCCCCGAGATGGAGACCATCACCAGGAAGGACGAGGCCCTGCACATGGGCCAATATTACAACGCTCCTCGCCACACCATCCAGGTCGATTTTGGCCTCTATGTGCATGATCTGACGAAGGAAATTACCCGGGGCCGGAAGCGCGCCAGGGCCGCCGGCGGGGCGCCGTCAATATCCGCCAGGACCTGAGAAACGGCTCTCAACGTTCGCTTGATCGCGGCCGCCCCGTTCCGCTCAACGTCTTGAACCCCCATGGGGCGGCGCGATGCGCCAGCGCCGCCATGGCGGCGATATCCAGGAAGTAAAGATAGCGGTAGTCGCAGGCGAGCGAGACCACGAAGAAACTGGCGGCGAAGGCAAGCGCCGAAACCAGCATCGCGATCACCCCGACGAGCTCGATCCCGCCGCCCCGGGCCAGGTCCCGGCAAGCTAGCAGCAAGAGGGCCGCCGCCAGGGCGGCGAAGAAGGCGTGGGAGTAGAGGGGCGTGTTCTCGAACGCCTTGCTGTAGGTGGTGTCCCAGTCGTCCTTGTCGGTGTAGCGCTCGGCGAGGCCGGCTTCCTCCAGAAGGTCGGGATCCTGGGAGTCGACGCCGACGATGATCGGCGCGCATTTGTTGAGCCGGGGCGTCATGAACACCCAACTGAACACCTCTGCCCGCACGGCGAGATAGAGTTCCGCATGGTGGGCGACCAGGCCGCGCCACTCATCACCGGAGGCAGGGCCGGTGGTCCGCATGAAACGGTCCCAATCCGGCGTCCGCACCAGCGTGTCGATCCGCGTTGCGTCCCAGGCCGGAGCCGCCTCGGTTCGGATATAGCGGGCCATGGCCGGATCCTTCGCCTCGAGCTCGGAGAGCACGAAGGCGGGATCGCGCCGGACCGCACCTGCCAGATCGTAAAGCCGAAGCGCGGTCAGCTGCTGGGCCGTCGCCGGTCGATGATCGCTTCTCGCCGCCAAGGCCTGGGAGACCACCGCGTCCGCGGCCCCCATCAGAGCGAGCGCTCCGAGGACGGCCAGCGCGCCCGCGGCCGCCTTTCGGCGGGGGGATTTCATCCACGCCATCGCGCCCAACCCCAGCGCGCCGGCGATGGCCACGATCGCTCCGTTCTGGCGGGTCAGGGCGGCCAGGGTGAAAAGGACGAGGCCAGCGCCGACGAGCGCCGCTCGCGCCGCCGGTCGATCCCACCATCGCCCCGCCCAGGCCAGGGCGGCGAAGCCGGCCGTCGAGGCGTCGGCGAACAACACATCCTTCAGCACCAGGCCCTGGTAGATCAGCACCAGGGGCGAGGCGGCGATGATCGCCAGCACGATCAGGCCGATCGCGCCCGGCCGCCCTCTCAAGGCCGCGAACGCGCCTAGCGCGCCAAAGAAAAGCGCCGTGTCGAACACCATGAAGAGCGCCGCGCCGGGCCAAATCCGATCGGCCACGCCCAGCATCCAGGCCATCACTGGCGGATGCCACAAGTTGAAGAGCCCGCTGCGCCCCTGGGCCAGCTGCCAGACGGCATCCGGCGGAAAATGCCCCGGCCAGTTCGCCACGAGGCTCGCGGCGAAGCCGAACAGGAGCACGGCGGCAAGCGGCCAGAAACCTCGCTTCATGGACCTTGGATGACGCGACTCTCGCGTCCGGGACCAGACTCAGGGTGTTGCGTCCGGCGGCGGGTGGGCGCTCGCCCAATCCCGCGCCAGCTTCTGCCCGTTGGCGATCTGCTCGGGGCTCATCTTGGCGGCGATGGCGTCGCGGGTCTGGATGGCCTGGCCGCGATTATCCGCCTCGATCTCGGGAAAACGAGCGACCGCGAGGCTCGCCCACATATAGGCAAGGGGATAGTCCTGCGGCGTCCCCACGCCACCGGCGTAGCAGACCCCCAGCGCCAGCTGTGCGGGGGCATATTGCTGCATGGCCGCCTTGCGATACCAGACGGCGGCCTGGGCCTCGTCCTTGGGCGTTCCCTGGCCGTTGGCGGAAAGCAGGCCGAGATTGAACTGCGCCGCCGCGTCGCCCTGGTCGGCCGCCTTGTGAAACCAGGCCGCGGCCTGGGCGTAGTCCTGGGCGGCGCCATTACCTTGGGCGTAGGCGAGGGCGAGGCCCATCTGCGCCAGCGGCTCGCCCTGGTCGGCGGCCTTGCGATACCAGGCCGCCGCCTGCGCCGGGTCGGGCGCCACGCCCACGCCGTTGGCGTAGGCGATTGCCAGGCCCAGCTGCGCCGGCGCATAGCCCTGGTCGGCCGCCTTGCGATACCATGCCGTCGCCTGGGCGTCGTCCTGGGTGACGCCCTGGCCCTTGGCGTACATATAGCCGAGGTTGAACTGCGCCTCCGCAACGCCCTGATCCCCTAGCGGCTGCAACAGTTTGAGCGCGACCGCATAGTCTCCGCCCGCCCTCGCCGCCACGCCGTCTTCCAGCGGGCTGGCGAGGGCCGGGCCGGCGAGGGTCGTGGCCATCGCCGCGAGCAGGATGATGAGGCGCCGTCTCAAGCCCCGAGCCTTCGCAGACGGATTTGGCCGATTGAAGGCGAGGGGATGGGCCTCAGGTCAGGTCGCCGGCCGTCGGCGACAAACCCTGGAATGGCTTCCCCAGTCTTGAAGCTCGACCCACTTCGCCATATGTGATGCGTGATGTCTGATGCGATGGAATGAGACGTGCGCACTACCTTGACCATTGATGATGACGTGTTGCTGGTCGCCAAGGCGATCGCCAGCCAACAACGCCGAAGCCTGGGCGAGGTCGTCTCCGAGCTTGCCCGTCGGTCTCTGCGGCGGGCTAAGGCGCCAACGAGACGCAACGGAGTTCCCCTTCTGCCGCTGCGCGATGGACGGGCGCTCGTGACGCTTGAGATCGTCAACGCCCTTAGAGACGAGACGCCTTGACCTGGCTGCTCGACGTCAACGTCCTCATCGCTCTCATCGACCCGGCGCACGTGGGCCACGAAGCGGCCCACAAATGGTTCGAAGCTGAGGGCGCCGCAGCCTGGGCGACCTGTCCGATAACCGAGAATGGCGTCATCCGCATCGTCGGCCACCCCAGCTATCCCAATTCAGCGGGCTCGCCCGCCGAGGCGGCGGCCATCGTCGCCGAGCTTACGGGGCTGCCCGGCCATGTTTTCTGGAGCGATGATATCAGCCTGGTCAGCGCCGCTCACGTTGATCCCGCGCGCATTCTGACGCCAGGCCAGGTGACCGACAGCTACTTGCTCGCCCTGGCGACCGCCCATGGCGGACACTTGGCCACCTTCGACCGTCGGCTATCGGTCGGCGCGGTGAAGGGTGGAGTGGCTGCTCTCTATCTAATCACGGGCTGAGGAATGCGCCCCTCATCTCTCCGACCCGTCACATCTTCTTGCAGATGTCGGCGTCCGACTTGGTGAAGCTGGCGTCCGCGCCCAGGGTCTGGTCGAGGATTTTGATCCCGGCGGCGCAGTCGGCCAGGGCCTCGGGGCGCCGACCGGCCTTGGCCAGGATGATCGCCCGGTTGACCAGAAGGTCGCCGTGGTTGGGATTGAGTTTGCCGTAGCTGACGTCGTAATTGTACTTGGCTAGCGCAATGTCATCGAGGGCCAGGGCCGTGCGGCCTTTGGCCGACTCCACCAGCGCCAGATACACCAGGGCGATGCCGATCTGATAGTGCGGCCGCCCGTAGGCGCGCTGCCATACCGCGATCGCGCTCTTCAGATCCTTTTCGGCGGCGTCGAGCTTGTTCTCGCCTTGATAGATTTGACCTTCCATGGACAAGGCGTTGGCGAGGGTTGGATTGTCGGGGTCGAGAACCGCACGCTCGATGACCAGGGCATGACGGATCGCCGCCTCGGCGGGCGTGAACTTGTTGGCGGCCAGATCGTTCAGCGCCACGGCGTACCAGGCCTTGCCGATGACCAGATCCCGGTCGCCCAGATTGCGGCGCAATATATTCAGTGACTCGGTCAGCGAGGCGTTCGCCTGGTCGAACTGGCCATCATCCGAGAGCAGGAGGCCGCGGGTCTTCAGCGCCACTGCCAGCTTGCGCGGCTTGGTGTCCGGCGTGTGGCGATAGAGGGCCAGAGCCCGGTTCAGCGAAGCGAGGCCGCCTTTCGGATCGCCGGTGTTGTAGAGGATCTCGCCCTTCATCTCTTCGGTATCGGCGCGGAGCCCGAGGTTCGCCTTCACGTTTGGCCCTAGCAGGCGCTCGGCCATTTTGACCGCATTCAGCGCCTCGCCCATTTGCCCCTGGTCCATGAACGCCGTGGCCAGCACCACCAGGGTCGCCGCACCCTGCGGCCCGGCCCGCTGGATCGCCGGCATGGACTCCTGGGCGACAGTGGAGAATTCCTTGGCCAGGCCCAGATTATTGTAGGCTTCGCCGAGCGCGGCCAGCAGTTGAGCATGGATCACCGGCTGGTCGGCCAGTTCCACCTTCGCGCGCTCGGCGCCTCGCGAGAGCAGGGTCAGGGCGGAGATCGTCCGCGGATTTTCGGTCGCCGGATTGATCAGTTCGAAGGTGCCGATCAGATAGTCCGAGGCCGCCCGGGCGGTGGCGGTCTCGCGCTCGGCGATCTTGCGCTGGGTGTCGGCCTCGATCCGCCTTTCGTTGGCGTAGAGCGCCAGGGCGCCGGCCAGCACCATGCCGGTGAACGAGGCGCTGGAGAGGATCGCGAGGCGCCGCATGCGGCGCTGGGTCTCGCGCTGGACAAGGTCGCTGAGCCGAAGGCCGGTCAGGCCGGCGACCAGCTTCAGCTTCGCCAGCCGTCGGCCATCGGCCTCCTGACGATAGTCGGCGGCGATGGGTTCGGCCGGTGTTTCCGAGAGCGCCCCGTCCGGCCCGAGCCGGAAGCGCAGAGGCGTGGGAAAGCATTCCAGCTCCGCCTTGTCCGGCGTATTGGAGGCATAGGGCGCGCCATCGACGATCAGGGCCAGCACCCGGCTCTCGCCGTGGATGCGCTTGAAGGCCAGGATCTCCTCTCCGACCCAGCGCGAGCGCGCCGAGGCCGGCGAGCAGATCACCACCAGGAACATTGAATCGCGCAGGGCGGCGGTCAGTTCGGCGCCCAGGTCTCCAGAGGCCGGCAGCTCATCGCGGTCGCGGAAGATCGGCGCCAACCGTCGGGGCGCCGGCCCCACCGCCGTCGCGGCGCCGACCAGCTTGGACGGGACGAGGTAGGTTTCCAGATTATAGTGCAGCCAGGCCGCCGCAGCCTTGTCGGCGTGGCTGTAGCTGATGAAGGCGCGGAAGCGGTGCGGCTCGGCCGCGGGCGGGTTGGCAGCCTCGTTCGTGACGTCCGCCTAGGCGAGGCGCGGGCGCGCGCGCCGACGCAAGGCGCCGCCGACAAAGCCGGCGCCGACCAGCATCAGCGCCCAGGTCGCCGGTTCCGGGACGGTGGGGTTGTTGAAACTCAGGACGCCATTGTCGAGGCTCGGTTGCCCCACAGTGAAGTTGTTGGAGCAATGGGGGTCGGCGCCGCTGCCGCCGCCTTTGCCGATCGGATCACCGAAACAGGCGTAGGCCAGAAGCTCCGCGCCGCTGTTGTCACCCGAATTGAGCACGGCGTTGGTGAAGGAAGACACGGACGAAATATAGGTTATCGTCTCGCTGTCGCCCGCGTCGAGGTTGGGCAGGGACGGGTTTAGATTGGTCTGACCCCAAATATATTCCACGTCCCCTGGGGTGTCGATCGACGCTGTCCCGGCCAGCCCGCTCCCTAAAGGTCCGATGATCGGGCCATTAGGGGTGGATAGGAGGATGAGATTTTGGGCGTAGGAGGCGAGGTCTGTTTGCGTGCTTTGCGCCGTGGCGCCTACGCTGATCGCGAAGTTATAATTCGCCGTTGCGAGAGCGCAGTAATTGCACGGCGATGTCGGCTGGAAGTTATTGAATGTCTCGCCGGCTTTGGTCACCGACTTGTCGATGTCTTTGGTGTTCGGCGTGGCGACGAAGATGCCGAAGCCCGCGGGCGTGATAGCGCTGGCCAGTGACAGACCGGAGATGGTGCTGGCCGTTTTGTTGGTGATCGTCACAGTTAGTGTGGTGGTTGCTGTCACATAGGAAGATGCGCCCATCGAGGTCGCGTTGTCCGAGAAGCTGATCGAGTTCGGCTTATAGGTGGTGTCGGCTAGGTAGGCGCCATAGCCGCTCGTTCCGCCGACCGATGGCGACGAAATTACCGTGGAACCGGACGTCGTTGGGGGAGATGTGTTCGTGTAATTGGTGGGTGGGGAGCCGACGCTGTAGGTCACCGTCGAGGTGCTGGTGACGGCGCTGATGTCAACCCCGGCTTCCACCACGCCCGCTGATCCCGCGAGCGCGAGCGCGGCTAGAACTGCTCCGACGGTTGCGTTGGTCATGGACTTCGCTCCGCGCCTCGTACCGATAAACGAACCATAGACGATGGCTAGGATTAAGCCAAGGCCGGCGGCAGCGAAAGGTTTTAGCCCAGGTCAATGCGGCGTGTGGTCGCACGCGGGGGGCGCTCTTGGCGCACTCGACAGGATTCGAACCTGTGACCTCTGCCTTCGGAGGGCAGCGCTCTATCCAGCTGAGCTACGAGTGCGATTGAGCCGCCCCATTGGGGCGTTTCGTGGCGTGGCGCGCTCTTTAGAGCAAAAGCGGCGCCCGCGCCAACCGCCGCTCTATATCGCCAGGGCCATGGCGTCCGGCGCGGCGTAGGTGAGGGCCAGGAACACGTCCTCCAGGTCCGGGTCCTCGGTGCGCAGGTCCTTGATCGGCACGCCGGCGGCGCGCACGGCGGCCAGCACCGCCTCGACGCCGGACCTCGGCGGTCTTGAAGCTCACCGCCAGGTCGCCGTTGGCCCGCAGCTTGGCTTCGAACGGCGCCAGATCGGGGGCGGCGCTCGAGCGGCTCGCCGCGGCGTGACCACCACGGTGCGGGTGTCCAGCCGCCGCAGCAGCTGGTCGGTGGGCTCGCACGCCACCACCTGGCCGCGGTTGACGATGGCGATGGTGTCGCAGAGCTCCTGCGGCCTCCTCCAGATAGTGGGTGGTCAGCACGATGGTCACGCCCTGTCGGTTCAGCGCGACCACATAGTCCCAGAGCTGGCGGCGCAGCTCCACGTCCACCCCGGCGGTGGGCTCGTCCAGGATCAGCACCGGCGGATTGTGCACCATGGCCTTGGCCACCATCAGCCGGCGCTTCATGCCGCCGGAGAGCTGGCGCACATAGGCGTCGGCCTTGTCGGCCAGGCCCAGCGCGGCCAGCAGCTCGTCGGTGCGCCGCTCGCGCCTTGGGCACGCCGTAGAGGCCGGCCTGCACCTCCAGCGACTCGCGCGGGGTGAAGAACACGTCGGCGGCGATCTCCTGCGGCACCACGCCGATGGCGGCGCGGGCGTCGCGCGGCCGCTCGTCGATGTCGCGGCCCCAGATCGTCACCTTGCCCGCGGTCTTGCGGGTCAGGCCGGCCAGGATGTTGATGAAGGTCGACTTGCCCGCCCCGTTGGGGCCCAGCAGGCCGAAGATCGAGCCGCGCGGAATCTTCAGGTCGATGCCCTTCAGCGCCTGCATCGCCGGGCGTGGTCTTGGTGGCCGGATAGGTCTTGATCAGGCCCTCGGCCTCGATGGCGTAGTCGGGAAGGATCATTCGTGTCCTTAAAGGATGGCGCGAATTGACGGCGCGCGCGCGGGCGCCATACCTAGGCATCGAGTTAGGCGCCCGCCAAGGCGCCGGTTCAAGGACGATAGGGGCGCTGTCTTGTCGGATATCCAAATCACAACGCCGGAGATCGTCAGGGTCGCCACCCGCCGCGTCGCCTGCGACGGCGTCGGCGGCGCCCTTGGCCATCCGCGCGTGTGGCTGGAGATGGGCGAGGCCGACTTCGTCGAGTGCAACTACTGCGATCGCCGCTTCGTGCTGGCCGCCGCCCACGAGATCCCGGAGCGCTTCGCGAGGCTGTATGGGTCCAGGCGGGCCTGGGCGTGTATGAGCGGTCCAGGCGGGCACTCGGGGTTCGCTTCGGCGCGGCCACGCGCCCCCTCAAGGCACGGTGCGAGAGGCTCGCGCAGAGAGCCGGACCGCCGACGCCACGCCCAGTCGTCGAGAGGGCGCAGCCGCCGCCCCACGGCCCTATCTTCGGCCTGCACTCTCAGGCCGGGGAAGGGTGCTCGAGCCTGTCGTCCATTGACGTCGAAGCTCAATTATTGCAAAATATAAACCCTGGGGCCGCTCGTACGCCTTTAAACACGAACACCACCGCCAAATCCGAAGCCAAACCGCCAAGAACTTCGATAAAAGTAAATTAAAACAACATCTAGAGATTGGTTCCAACCGCCAGACCACCGCCAAAACCCCGCCCGCCACCGCCGATCCATCGCCAACTCACCGCCATCCGACCGCCAAAAACCGCCATCTGACCGCCGACCAACCGCCTTTCGCCGCCGCCATATCGCCCATCAAAAACACCTCTCCCAGAGGGAAAGGAAGGGGCCCATGGCGGAGCCATGGGAGGGTGAGGAGTTTCTCCGCCGGCGTGTGTAAAGGCCGTGGCCGGCGTAGAGGTTCGTTGGCGCGGCTTTGCGCCCCCTCCGTCACTCGCCTTCGGCGCGCGCCACCTCCCCCGTAAGGGGACGGGGGAGGTGGGTTATTCTTCTCCTCCCACGCGTAGCGGGGGAGGGGGACCGCCCGGCGTTTTCTTGCCGGGTGGTGGAGGGGGCGCAAAGCCGCCGCACCCACGCCCATATCTAGTGACCTTCCGCCCCTCCGGGCCTATCTTCCCCCCCATGACCGACCTCGCCGACGCCCCCGCCACCCTGGACGATATCCCGCGCGCGCCGACCCAGGACGGGCCGGCGCGGCGGCTCTATCTGGTCGACGGGTCGGGCTTCATCTTCCGCGCCTTCCACGCCCTGCCGCCGCTGACCCGCAAGTCGGACGGCCTGCCGGTGGGCGCGGTCGCCGGGCTTCTGCAACATGCTGTGGAAGCTGCTGGTGCGACATGAAGGCGGCGCCCGACGCGCCGACCCATCTGGCGGTGATCTTCGACCATTCCGAGAAGACCTTCCGCAACGAGCTCTACGCCGAGTACAAGGCCCACCGCCCGCCGCCGCCGGAGGACCTGGTCCCGCAGTTCCCGCTGGTGCGCGAGGCCACCCGGGCCTTCGGCGTGCCCTGCCTGGAGCTGCCCGGCTACGAGGCCGACGACCTGATCGCCGCCTATGCCTGCAAGGTGCGCGACGCCGGCGGCGAGGTGGTGATCGTCTCCTCCGACAAGGACCTGATGCAGCTGGTCGGCGACCGGGTCTCCATGCTCGACACCGATGAAGAACGTCCGCATCGGCCCGGCCGAGGTGTTCGAGAAGTTCGGCGTGACGCCGGACAAGGTGGTCGACGTCCAGGCCCTGTGCGGCGACAGCGTCGACAATGTGCCGGGCGCGCCGGGCATCGGCATCAAGACCGCCTCGGCCGCTGATCAACGAATACGGCGACCTCGACACGCTGCTGGCCCGCGCCGGCGAGATCAAGCAGGACAAGCGCCGCCAGACCCTGATCGACTTCGCCGACCAGATCCGCCTGTCGCGCGAGCTGGTGCAGCTGGACTGCGACACGCCCCTGCCCGCGCCGATCGACGAGCTGGCGGTCGCGCGAGCCGGACGCCGGCGGTGCTGGCCGCCTTCCTGGAGCAGATGGAGTTCCGCACCCTGGCGCGGCGGGTGGCCGAGGCCGCGGCGGCGGCGCGCCGGCGCCGCGCGCCGAAGCGCCAAGGCCGAGCCCGAGCCGCCGCCGGCCGCCATCGACACCACGCGCCTACGCCTGCGTCCGCGACCTGGCGACCCTGGACGCCTGGATCGCCCGGGCGCGGCGAGGCGGGCGTCGTCGCCTTCGACACCGAGACCGACGCCCTGTCCTCCGCCAACGCCGGCCTGTGCGGCGTCTCCCTGGCCGTGGCGCCGGGCGAGGCCTGCTACATCCCCGTCGGCCACTGCGAGGCCGAAGGCCTGGCGCTGGAAGCGGCCGCCGACCTCGACCAGATCCCGCTCGACGGAGGTGATCGCGCGGCTGAAGCCGCTGCTGGAGGACCCCGGCGGTCCTCAAGGTCGCCCAGAACGCCAAGTACGACATGGCGGTGCTCTCGCGCTACGGCGATCGACGGTCGGCGCCGATCGAGGACACCATGCTGATCTCCTATGTGCTGGAGGCCGGCCTGCACAACCACGGCATGGACGAGCTGTCCAAGCTCGTGGCTCGGCCACGAGCCGATCAGCTTCAAGACCGTGGCCGGGACCGGCAAGGCGCAGAAGAGCTTCAAGCACGTCGCCGCTGGAGCCGGCCACCTGCTACGCCGCCGAGGACGCCGACGTCACCCTGCGGCTCTACAACCATGCTGCGCCCGCGCCTGGCGCGCGAGGGCCTGCTCACCGTCTACGAGACCCTGGAGCGGCCGATGCCGGCGGTGCTGGCGCAGATGGAGTGCGCCGGCATCCGCATCGATCCCGGACCAGCTGCGCCGGCTCTCCAACGACTTCTCCATGCGCATGGCCGAGTTCGAGGCCGAGGCCCAGGCGCTGGTCGGCCGGCCGTTCAACCTCGGCAGCCCCAAGCAGATCGGCGACGTGCTGTTCGGCGAGATGGGCCTGCCCGGCGGCAAGAAGACCGCCACCGGCGCCTGGGGCACCGACGCCGGCGTGCTGGAGGACCTGGCCGCCCAGGGCCACGCCCTGCCGCGCGTCCTGCTGGACTGGCGCCAGCTCTCCAAGCTCAAGGGCACCTACACCGACGCCCTGGTCGCAGGCGGTCGCGCGAGCGGACCGGCCGGGTGCACACCTCCTACGCCCTGGCCTCGACCACCACCGGCCGGCTGTCGTCCGACCGACCCCAACCTGCAGAACATCCCGGTCCGCACCGAGGAGGGCCGCAAGATCCGCACGGCCTTCATCGCCGAGCCGGGCACCGTGCTGATCAGCGCCGACTACAGCCAGATCGAGCTGCGCCTGCTGGCCCACATCGGCGACATCCCGCAGCTCAAGCACGCCTTCCAGGAGGGGCTCGACATCCACGCCATGACCGCCTCGGAGATGTTCGGCGTGCCGGTGGAGGGCATGCCGGCCGAGACCCGCCGGCGCGCCAAGGCGATCAATTTCGGCATCATCTACGGCATCTCGCGCCTTCGGCCTGGCCAACCAGCTCGGCATCCCGCAGGACGAGGCCGGGGCCTATATCAAGACCTATTTCGAGCGCTTCCCCGGCATCCGCGCCTATATGGACGCCACCCGCGCCCTGGTGCGCGAGCAGGGCTTCGTGACCACCGTCTTCGGCCGCAAGGTCAACATTCCCGATGATCCGCTCCAAGTCCGTGGGCGAGCGCCAGTTCGCCGAGCGCGCGGCGATCAACGCGCCGATCCAGGGCGCGGCGGCCGACGTCATGCGCCGGGCCATGATCCGCATGCCCGCCGCCATTGCCGACGCTGGACTGAAGGCCCGCATGCTGCTGCAGGTGCACGACGAACTGGTGTTCGAAGCCCCGGAGGACGAGGCCGAAGCCGTCTGCCGCCTGGCCTGCGAAGTCATGGAGTCGCGCCGCGCTGCCCGCTGTCGCCTTCACCGTGCCGCTAGAGGTGGAGGCCCGCGCCGCCGCCAACTGGGAGGCGGCGCACTGAGGCTTTCCGGTAAGAGAGGCGAGTAAAGGAGTTCTCATTTCACCGGACCCCTGCGCCGCTGACCCGCTGCGCACCGTTTGAGATCGAACAAGGAGAGCCCGTATTGAACCCGGTAGTGGAACTCACACGCGCCTATCACTTCGCCGCGCGGAAGCACGTCGATCAGCGCCGAAAGGGCGAGGCGGCGGAGCCTTATGTGAACCATCTGACCGAGGTCGCCGAGCTGGTGGCCATGGCCACGGATGGCGATCTCGATGTCGTCATCGCCGCCATCCTGCATGACACCGTCGAAGACACCTCCGCCACGATCGAGGAGCTGCGCGCGGCGTTCGGCCCTCGCGTCGCCGCGATGGTGGCCGAAGTGACCGATGACAAATCGTTGCCCAAGGCGGCCCGCAAGGCGTTGCAGATCGAACACGCGGCCCACGCCTCCGTTGGCGCGAAGATCATCAAGCTGGCGGACAAGACCTCCAATCTGCGATCAATGGCCGTCAGTCCACCGGCCGGCTGGCCGCTCGAGCGCAAGACCGAATATGTCGCCTGGGCGCGCGAGGTGGTGGATCGCTGCCGGGACGCCAGCGCCTGGCTCGCGGGTCAGTTCGACGAGGCCGCCCGCGCCGCCGCCAACCGGGAGGCGGCGCACTGACGCGTTCCCCCGAAGCAAGGGTGAGGCGACGCGAACTGCGCGGGATTGCCGGAGCGCGTCGTTGAAATTATAGCAAGTATGCTATAATCTCCCCAATGGCTCAACTCGACAGACACGCCCAGGCTAGTTCACTTGCCCTATGAGCTGGTCGGTCGAAACCTTGGGCGCGATCGTGGACGCGGAGATCGCCGCTCTGCCGAAGGATATGCAGGCGTCCTTTCTGCGGCTGGCTGAACGCATCGAAGCCGTGGGCCTGGAGCGGATCGGCCTACCCCATGTCAGGCACGTCCAAGACAAGCTTTGGGAGATGCGATTTGGCGGGCGCGATGGGATAGCGAGGGCAATCTATGTAACCGCCGTGGGCCGCCGCGTTGTCGTGGTGCACGCCTTTGTTAAAAAGACCCAGAAAACACCGCGCGCGGCCATCGAATTGGCGGCGCAACGGGTGAAGGAGATGAGATCATGACCAGCCTGGCCAAACTGCGGCGCGAATTGCTGACCGATCCGGAGGTCAGGGCCGAGTATGATCGGCTGGGTCCGATCTTCACCCTTGTCGGCGAGATGGTCGAGGCGCGGCAGGCTGCCGGCCTTACACAGACGCAGGTCGCGGCCCGAATGGGCGCCTCCCAGTCGGTTGTCGCCCGTCTGGAAAACGCACGGCACATGCCGACCTTCGAAATGATCGCCCGCTACGCCGACGCCATCGGTCGCCAGCTCGATATCCATCTCGCGCCAAGCGGTAAAGCCGGCGCCTCACGAGCCTGACGCGGTCAAGATAGGGAGGCGTCCGGCGTCCGATCAGTACGGGCCCCAGCCCCAGCCCTCGGCGCCCCACGCGCCCCAGTCCATGCTGTTCATCGCGGCGGCTTGTTCGCTCATCATGGCCGACTCGTTGTCCATGGCCGCGGCGTTTTCGTTCTCCTCGACCAGGTGCTTGGCGAGACGTTCCTGGGCGTAGGCCTGCCAGGCGGCCTGGTCGCCGACGTAGAGGCATTTGCAGCCGGCGGCGTCGGCCCACACGGTCAGCATCTTGTCCTTGAGCTGACGGTGGATGAACTTGTGCTGCGGCAGCTGGGCGAGCGAGGCCTGTTTGGCCGGCGTGTCGGCAATCTTCATCTTGAAGCCGGCGGCGGTCATCATTTCCTGCTTGCTCGGCCCGTTACCGTCGGAGGTGGCGCAGGCGGCGAGGCCAAGGGCGGCGATGAGGCCGGCGGCGGCGAGCGCCGTGCGGCGCGCGATGGATGACATGGCGATGGGTTCCTTCCCCCGGTGACTTTGTTATCGACCGGTCTTGGACGCCCGGGGCCCGCGCGGCAACATCTAATCGATTTTGTGACGAAGCGGAGGCTTTTGGAAGAAGACTTGTCGCGCCCGGTTTCCCCCGCCCCAGCCACGGGCTAGAACCTTCACCGAGGCCATGAGATGCGGGAACCGCGCCTGCCGTCACTCGTTGCCGAGAGGTCTGAACACTCCGAATTACGCGGGATCGGAGGCAGTGGAGCGCCGCCATAATGACATCGTCTGTCGAAGCCGTCCCGGCCGAAACCCAACACGACACGCCGGGCAAGGCGGCGCTCGATCTGCTGGCGATCAACACCATCCGCACCCTGGCCATCGATGCGGTGCAGAAGGCCAATTCAGGCCACGCCGGCGCGCCCATGGCCATGGCGCCGGTGGCCTATACGCTCTGGGATCGGTTCCTGCGCACCGACCCGGACCATCCGGATTGGCCCAATCGCGACCGCTTCGTGCTCTCCGCCGGCCATGCCTCGATGCTGCTCTATGCGCTTCTTCACCTCGCCGGCGTGCGCGCGACCGATCGGGCCGGCCGGGCCCTCGATCGTCCCGCCGTCAGCCTGGACGACATCAAGAACTTCCGCGAGTTGGGCTCGGTCACCGCCGGCCACCCCGAACATGGCCACACCACTGGCGTTGAGGTGACCACTGGGCCGCTAGGGCAGGGCGTGGCCAACAGCGTCGGCATGGCCATCGCCGAACGCTGGCTGGCCGCGCGCTACAACAAGCCCGGCGCCAAGCTCTTCGACTACAATGTCTACGCCCTGTGCAGCGACGGCGACCTGATGGAGGGTGTCGCCAGCGAGGCGGCCTCCATCGCCGGCCATCTGCGCCTCTCCAACCTGTGCTGGATCTGGGACGACAACACCGTCACCATCGAGGGCCACACCGAACTGGCCTTCACCGAGGATGTGGCCCAGCGCTTCCGCGCCTATGGCTGGGCCACCCGGGAAGTCGACGACGCCAACGATTGCGAGGCCTTCGCCCGGGCCATCGAAAGCTTCCAGGCCCAGGACGACCGGCCGACCCTGATCATCGTGCGCAGCGTCATCGGCTATGGCTCGCCGCACAAGCAGGGCACCTCCAAGGCCCATAGCGATCCCCTCGGCGAGGAGGAGGTCAAGCTCACCAAGGAAGCCTATGGCTGGCCGCCCGAGGCCCAGTTTCTGGTCCCGGAGGGCGTGGCCGAGAGGCTGCACGCCAGCCTCGCGGCGCGCGGCGGCAAGCAGCGCGCCGACTGGGAGGCCACGCTGAAGGCCTACGGCGCCGATCATCCGGAACTGGCCGCCGAGCTTGCGGCCATCCATGCCGGCGCGCTTCCGCAGGGATGGGACGCCGACATCCCGGTCTTTCCGGCCGACGCCAAGGGCATGGCCAGCCGCGAGGCCTCGGGCAAGGTGCTCAACGCCATTGGGCCGCGCCTGCCATGGCTGCTTGGCGGCTCGGCGGATCTCGCGCCTTCCACCAAGACCAAGCTGGAGTTCGAGGACGCGGGCTCGTTCGAACCCCTCACCTACGCCGGCCGCAATTTCCACTTCGGGGTGCGCGAGCACGCCATGGGCTCGATCGCCAACGGCATGGCTGTCTCCGGTCTGCGGCCCTATACCGGCACCTTCCTGGTCTTCGCCGACTATATGCGCCCGCCGATACGCCTGGCTTCGATGATGGACGCGCCGGTGGCCTTCGTCTTCAGCCACGACTCCATCGGTGTCGGCCAGGATGGCCCAACCCACCAGCCGATCGAACATCTCGCGAGCCTGCGGGCCATCCCCGGCATGCGGGTGTTCCGGCCGGCCGACGCCAATGAGACGGCCGAGTCCTGGCGCGCGATCCTCGCCCACGGCGACGGCCCCTCCTGCCTGATCCTCTCGCGCCAGGCGATGCCGACCCTCGATCGCGAGAAATTCGCCTCCGCCGCCGGCGTCGCCAAGGGCGGCTATGTGCTCGCCGGCGACCCCAACGAGACGCCGCGGGTGATCCTGATCTCCACCGGCAGCGAGGTTCCCGAATGCGTCGAGGCCTATGAGCGCCTCGTCGGCGACGGGGTGAAGGCGAGGGTGGTGTCGATGCCCTGCTGGGAGCTGTTCGAGAGCCAGGACAAGGCCTATCGCGACCAGGTGCTGCCGCCGGGCGTCACCGCCCGGGTGGCCGTGGAGGCCGCCTCGCCCATGGGCTGGGACCGCTATGTCGGGCCGGCCGGAGAGGTGATCGCCATGCGCGGCTTCGGGGCCTCGGCCCCGATCGGCGACCTGATGAAGCACTTCGGCTTCACCGCCCAGGCGGTGGTCGACGCCGCCCGCCGCCAGATCGGCGCGGACGCCTGATGGCCAACGCCCTCACCGCTCTGGGCGACGCCGGCCAGGCGCCATGGCTGGACTATCTTCACCGGCATATTCTTGAGGATGGGGAGCTCGCCCGCCGGATCGAGACTGACGGCCTCAAGGGCCTCACCTCCAATCCCTCGATCTTCGAGAAGGCTATCGGCGGCGGCGATGCCTATGACGCGGCGCTGAAGGCCATTCTGGCCAAGGGCGATCGCGAGGTGATCGATCTCTACGAAGCCCTGGCCATCGCCGACATCCAGGGCGCGGCCGACAAATTCCGCCCGACCTACGATCGCCTGGCCCGGGCCGGACGGCTATGTCAGCCTCGAGGTCTCGCCCTATCTCGCCATGGACACCGAGGCCACCATCGCCGAGGCGCGGCGGCTGTGGCGCGCGGTGGACCGGCCCAATCTGATGATCAAGGTGCCGGGGACCAAGCCCGGCGTCCCGGCGATCCGCACCCTGATCGGCGAGGGGATCAACGTCAACGTCACCCTGCTGTTCGGCGATCGACGCCTATCTGGCGGTGGCCGAGGCGCACATGGCCGGCCTGGAGGCCTTCGCCGCCGGCGGCGGCGAGGTCGTCCAAGGTTCATGGCGTGGCCAGCTTCTTCGTCAGCCGCATCGACGGCGTGATCGACAAGGAGATCGACGAGCGGGTCGCCAAAGGATCGTCCGACGCCGCGGCGCTCAAGGCCCTGCGCGGCAAGGTCGCCATCGCCAACGCCAAGATCGCCTATCAGCGCTATCTGGCCATGATCGAAACGCCGCGCTGGAAAGCCCTGGCCGCCGCCGGGGCCGCGCCGCAGCGGCTGCTGTGGGCCTCCACCGGGACCAAGGATCCGGCCTATTCCGACATATTCTATGTCGAGACCCTGATTGGCCGCGACACGGTCAACACCATGCCGCCCAAGACCATGGACGCCTTCCGCGACCACGGCGAAGTGGCGCCGACCCTGACCGAAGACGTGGAGGACGCCACGGCTATCCTGGCCCAGACCGAAACGCTCGGCCTGGATCTGGCGGGCGTCACCGACCACCTCGTCATCGATGGCGTCGCCAAGTTCGCCCAGGCCTTCGACGGCCTGCTGGGCGCCGTGGCCGACAAGCGCGCCCATCTTCTGGGCGAGGGCCTCAACGCCCAGGGGATCAAGCTGCCGGACGATCTGGCGGCGGCGGTGGACGAGGGACTTGCCAAGGCCGCCGCCGAGGGCTGGAGCCGTCGCCTGTGGGCCGGAGACGCGAGCCTGTGGACCGGCGCCGACGAGGCGAAATGGCTGGGCTGGCTCGCCGCCGGCTCCGGTGGCGCGGTGGATATCGCCGCCCTTGAGGCGCTGGGCGCCAAGGTCAAGTCCGCGGGTTACGGCCACGCCGTGCTGCTGGGCATGGGCGGATCGAGCCTTGGCCCGGAGGTGCTGGCCGTCACCTTCGGTTCGGCCAGCGGACACCCCAAGCTGCTGGTGCTCGATTCCACCGATCCCGATCAGGTCGCCCGCATCGAGGGCCAGATCGATCCGGCCAACACCCTCTTCATCGTCTCCAGCAAGTCGGGCTCGACCCTGGAGCCGGACGTGCTGCACCGCTATTTCTTCGCCAAGGTCGAGGCCGCCCTCGGCGTGGGCAAGGCCGGGGCGCGCTTCATCGCCGTGACCGACCCGGGCTCCAATCTCGAAAAGACCGCCAAGGAACAGGGCTTCGCCCAGATCTTCCTCGGCGATCCGGCCATTGGCGGCCGCTATTCGGTGCTCTCCAACTTCGGCATGGTCCCGGCCGCCGTGATCGGCATGGACGTCAGGGCGGCGTTCGAGGCCGCCAAGACCATGGTCCGCGCCTGCGGGGCCAGCGCCCCGCCGGCCGCCAACCCCGGCGTTCACCTAGGTGTGGTTCTGGGCCTCGCCGCCAGGGCGGGCCGCGACAAGGTCAGCCTGATCGCCTCGGATGGCGTGGCGGAGATCGGCGCCTGGCTCGAACAGCTTCTCGCCGAATCCACCGGCAAGCACGGCAAGGGCCTGATCCCGGTGGACGCCGAGCCGCTGGGCGATGCGCGCGCCTATGGGGCCGATCGCGTCTTCGCCTATCTGCGCCTCGACGACCAGGACGACCCCGCCTCGCGACGAACTGGCGCGGGCGCTGGAGGAGGCCGGTCATCCGGTCGTGCGCATCACCCTGGCCGGGCCTCTAGGCCTTGTTCAGGAATTCTTCCGCTGGGAGATCGCGGTGGCCATCGCCGGCGCGGTTATCGGCATCGATCCCTTCGATCAGCCCGACGTGGAAGCCAGCAAGATCAAGACCCGCGCCCTGACCCAGGCCCTGGAATCCGGCGGCAAGGTCGAGCGCGAGACGCCGATCTTCCAGGACGGCGAGATTTCGCTCTACGCCGACGCGGCCAACGCCGCCGATCTCGTGAGGACGATGGCGACGCCCAGTCTCGAAGCCTATGTCGGCGCCCATTTCGCGCGGGGCGGGGCCGGCGATTATCTCGGCCTGCTGGCCTATCTAGATCGCAATCCCGCCCACACGGCCGCCCTGCAGGCGATCCGCAAGCGGCTTCGCGATCACACCAAGCTGGCGACGGTGCTGGGCTTCGGGCCCCGGTTCCTGCACTCCACCGGCCAGGCCTACAAGGGCGGACCCAACAGCGGCGTCTTCCTGCAGATCACGGCCAAGCCGGTGACGGATCTCCCCATCCCCGGCCGCAAGATCACCTTTGGCCAGGTCGAGGCGGCCGAGGCGCGGGGCGATCTGGAGGTGCTGGCCGAGCGCGCCCGCCGCCACCTGCGGATCGATCTGGGCGGCGACATCGAGGGCGGCCTGAGGCGCCTCGCTTCGGCCGTGGAGCGTTCGTTGGTCTGACGGCCGTCTTTCAATCAAGGAGCTATTCATGGAACTGGGTGTGATCGGCCTTGGCCGCATGGGCGCGAATATCGCCCGACGGCTTATGCGGGGCGGTCACGCCTGCGTCGTCTGGGATCGTGACGCCAAGGCCGGCGAGGCCCTGGCCAAGGATGGCGCCACCGCCGGCGAGAGCCTCAAGGACGTGGTCGCCAAGCTCGCTAAGCCGCGCGCCGTCTGGGTGATGCTGCCGGCCGGCGGTCCCACCGACGAGACCATCACCGCCCTTTCGGAAATTCTCGAAGCCGGCGATACGGTTATCGACGGCGGCAACACCTTCTATCGTGACGACATCCGCCGGGCGAAAGCGCTCAAGGCCAAGGGCCTCAACTATATCGACGTCGGCACCTCGGGCGGCGTCTGGGGGCTTGAGCGCGGCTATTGCATGATGATCGGCGGCGACAAGGCCGAGGTGGACCGCCTCGACCCGATCTTCGCCACCCTGGCGCCGGGCGTCGGCGATATCCCCCGCACGCCACGCGCCAAAGACGCCGATCCCCGCGCCGAGCAGGGCTATATCCACGCCGGCCCGGTGGGTTCGGGTCACTTCGTCAAGATGATCCACAACGGCATCGAATACGGCCTGATGCAGGCCTACGCCGAGGGCTTCGATATCCTCAAGGGCAAGGACGGCGAGAACGGCGCTTTGCCCGAGCAGTTCGACCTCAACCTCGCCGACATCGCCGAAGTCTGGCGCCGGGGCAGCGTCGTCTCCTCCTGGCTGCTCGATCTCACCGCCCTGGCCCTGGCCCAGGACGGCAAGCTCGCCGGCTACAGCGGCGTGGTGGAGGATAGCGGCGAGGGCCGCTGGACGGTGGATGCGGCGGTTGAAGAGGCGGTGCCGGCCAATGTGCTTACCGCCGCCCTGTTCGCCCGTTTCCGCTCGCGCGAGTATCATACATTCGGCGAGAAGCTGCTCTCGGCCATGCGCCACGGCTTCGGCGGCCACGTCGAGCCCAAGGCGTCATAGCGATGGCCGCAAAGCCGGATCCCGCCCCCGCCTGCACCCTGGTGATCTTCGGCGTCCGGGGGGATCTGGCCAAGCGCCTGCTGGTCCCGGCGCTCTATAACCTCGCCCACGCCGGGCTGCTGGACAGGAACTTTCGGATCATCGGCGTCGACCATGGCGACAGCGATGACGCGGCCATCCGCAAGGCCTTGGGCGATTTCCTGCATACCCTCGCCGCCGATCCCGGAAGCGAGTTCGGCAAGGCCAGGATCAACGCCGCCGCCTGGTCATGGCTGGAAAGCCGGATCACCTATCTGAAAGGGGATTTCGAGGACCCCGCGACCTTCACCGCCCTGGCCGGCGTTCTGGGCGATGGCGCGGCGATCTTCTATCTCGCCACCGCTCCGCGCTTTTTCGGACCGGTGGTCGAAGGTCTCGGCAAGGCCGGTCTTGCCCGCGAGACGGGCGCCGCTTTTCGCCGGGTGGTGATCGAAAAGCCGTTCGGCGACGACCTCGCCTCGGCCAAGGCCCTGAACCGCCGCATCCTCAAGGTGCTGGCCGAAAGCCAGATCTACCGGATCGACCATTTCCTCGGCAAGGAGACGGTCCGCAACATCATGGTCACCCGCTTCGGCAACGGCGTCTTCGAGCCGCTGTGGAACCGCCAGCACATCGACAGCATCGAGATCACCGCCGCCGAGACGGTGGGGGTGGAGAGCCGCGGCGCCTACTATGACCACGCCGGCGCCCTTCGCGACATGGTGCCCAACCACCTCTTCCAGGTCCTGGCCATGGTGGCCATGGAGCCGCCCAATTCCTTCGACGCCGAGGCGGTGCGGGCCGAGAAGGGCCGGGTGATCGAGGCCATCCGCCACCTCACGCCCAGGCAGGCGCTGGCCGACTCGGCGCGCGGCCAATATTCGGCCGGCGAAGTGGCGGGCGCGCGGCTGGCCGCCTATCGCGCCTCGCCCAGGGTCGATCCCAAGAGCCAGACCGAAACCTATGTCGCCCTCAAGCTGGAGATCGACAACTGGCGCTGGGCCGGGACGCCGTTCTATCTGCGCACCGGCAAGGCCCTGAAGGCGCGCCAGACCCAGGTGGCCATCCAGTTCAAGGCCGCGCCCCAGACCCTGTTCCAGGCCAAGGGCGCCGGCCAGTCCACGCCCAATGTCCTGGTGCTGCGCATCGCGCCGGGGGAGGGGATTTCGCTGCTGTTCGACGCCAAGCGCCCCGGGCCCGAGGTGGACCTGGCGGAGGTGGCGATGGATTTCCGCTACGCCGATCATTTCAAGACCGAGCCGGCCACCGGCTATGAGACCCTGGTCTATGACGTCATGACCGGCGACCAGACCCTGTTCAAACGCGGCGACGATATCGAATACGCCTGGGCTGCGGTCATGCCCTTCCTCAACGCCTGGAAGAAGGACGGCGCGCCGGAAACCTACCGCGCCGGCAGCGACGGCCCGGCCTCGGCCGCGGCCCTGATGGCGCGCGACGGGCGGCGCTGGCGGCCTCTGCCCTCGTGACCGCGACGACCATACTGGTGGTCATGGGCGTCTCCGGCGCCGGCAAGTCGACGGTGGCGGGGCCGCTCGCCGAGCGCCTCGGCTGGACCTTCCAGGAGGGCGACGCCCTGCATCCGCCGGCCAACATCGCCAAGATGAAGGCCGGCGTACCCCTGACCGACGCCGACCGCCTCCCCTGGCTCGCCGCCATCGGCGCCTGGATGGACAGGGAGGCGGCCGCCGGACAGGGCGGGGTCGTCACCTGTTCGGCCCTCAAGCGCGCCTATCGGGATGTCCTGACCGACGGCCGCCCGTTCGTGCGCTTCGTCTACCTCAAGGGCTCGGAGGAATTGATCGCGGCCCGCGTCGCGCGCCGCGTCGGCCACTTCATGCCGCCGTCCCTGCTCGCCAGCCAGTTCGCCGATCTGCAGCCGCCGGGGCCGGATGAACATGCGATCGTGATCGACGTCGACCAGCCGGCGCGGGCCCAGGTGGACGAGATCGTCGCGGCGCTGACCTGACAGCGCCGCCTACAGCCTTGCGGCCGCCAGGATCGGGCCGCCGTTGGGCGACTGGACCAGGACGGCGGTGCGCAGGGCCGGATCGGAAGACGGCGGCAGCGCCAAACTCACCGGCGCGCCGGTCCAACGGCCAAGGCGGGCGAGCTGACGGACGATGTCGCGGTGGGGCAGGGTGCGGCCGCCGTTCTCGCCGCGCTTGATCGCCACCTGGATGACGCGGGGATCATAGCGAACCAGCCAGATATCGGCGCCCTTGGCCGGCGCCGCGCCGGCGGAGATCGCCACCGCGCTGGCCTTGATGGCCACCGCGGGCCCGCCATCGCCCCGATCGCCGGCCGCGATCAGGTCCCGCAGCTCGGCCGGGTCGGCGCCGACCCCGTCGCGGCGGCCGTTGACCACCACCTGGGGTGTGAAAACATTGTCGTGACGCAGGCCCCTGGCGTAGGCCCACTGGCGGGCGGTGTAGGCGTCGGTGGCGAAGGTGTCCTTCCAGCCGAGCTGGTCCCAGTAGGTGACGGAAAAGCTCAGCGCCAGAATGTCCGGCCGCCCGGCGATCGCCGAGACGTTGGCGTTGGCCGGCGGACAGGACGAGCAGCCCTGGCTCTGGAAGAGCTCGACCACTGTCGGGTGGGCCGCGTCGGCGGCCGCGGCGGCGCCCGCGGCCAGGATGACGGCGACGGCGGCGCAGGCGCGGATCGATAAGCGGATCATAGGCTTTGATACGGTGTCTTGAGGCCGGCGGTTACAACGTTCACGCAACCGTTACGCTGTCGCCGCTTTTGGGCTCTTCACGGCCAAACCCCTGTCATGAAAGAATGCGATAGGGAGCCTGCCCGCGCCGGACGAAGAAGCCGGTCTTAGTTCGCGGGGGGATATGGAGATGCGCCATGGTGCGGATCATCGTCGTCGAGCCCTTCGCCGAAGGCTGGGCCGTTAGCCAACCCACGATCGCCAACCCCCAGATTTTCGCCAGCGGCGCCAAGGCCGAGGACGCCGCCATCCGCCTGGGGGCCAGCCTCGCCGAGGCCGGCGAGACCGCGGAGATCCAAGTCTATATGCGCGGCGGCGCCCTGGCGGGGAAGTTCCTCTGCCCGGCGGCGGC
Organism: uncultured Alphaproteobacteria bacterium; assembly: GCA_963817995.1. GTDB lineage: Bacteria > Pseudomonadota > Alphaproteobacteria > Caulobacterales > Caulobacteraceae > Acaudatibacter. The sequence continues at coordinate 82,195 of CAWFQJ010000024.1, read as the reverse complement.
GTGAACCTTATCTCGTGAAACGCGTTTTAGGCCACGCCATGGCTGAAGAGTTCAAGGTTTCCAACGCCTCACCCCGCGCGGATGGCTCGACCCCGGATCCCCGAATCTGGCGCGAAATCCTTGGCCGCCGCATTCCAGCGGCAGCCTCGGATGCGGATTCATCGCTCTCTCCGTGGGAGCGCTGCTGGCGGATCAGCCAGGAAAAGGCCGCCCGCGCGCCTCGCTAATTTCCCGTCGCGCGCGGCTCGGTCCGGCAATCGCCGATCTGTTAGGTGAACAGCCCCGCTACGTCGCCGAACCAGGCCTTCAATGGCAGTTCGGCGGCCTCGGGCCTGACCCCATTTCGCACCACGATCAGGTCCCGGTCCGGACAGATGACGATATGCTGGCCATCGTGGCCGTTGGCCGAGAAGGTTCCGGGGCCGGCGAAATCGAGCCACCAATGGGCGCCATAGGGGCCATCGGGACAGCCGCTCTGCTGGAAAGTCGGCGTGCGGGCGTAGTCGAGCCAGCCTTCGGGCAGGATGCGCTGGCCGTCCCAGACCCCGTTCCGCAGATAGAGCAGGCCGAACCGGGCGAAATCCCTGGGCGTGGCGTAGCAGAAGGATGAACCGATGAAGGTTCCCGCCGCGTCGAACTTCGGAACCGGGCTCTTCATGCCGATCGGATCGAACAGGCGCTGGCGCATGAAGGCTTCGAAGCCGGCGCCGGAGCCCCCCAGCGCGCGCGCCAGGCAGCGGCTGATGATGTTGGTCGTGCCGCTGGAATAGTAGAAGAACGCGCCGGGTGGATGGGCCAGAGCCTTGGCGGCGGCGTAGGCGGCGGTGTCGTCCTTGCCCGAGCCCCAAAGCATCTCGATCACGTCTGAGGGCTTGTCCGGATGATAGGCCTCCAGGAAATCGAGACCGCTCGACATGTGAAACAGATGATCCAGAGTGATCGCGCCGCGCGGATCGCCCGGTTCGCGCCATTCCGGAACATCAGCCGGCGCATGGACGTCGAGCCGTCCGTCGCCCACGAGGACGCCGGCGAGGGCCTGGGTGATGCTCTTGGCCATCGACCATGATGCACAGGTCGTCTCCGGGCCGAAGCTGGGCGCATAGCGCTCCAGGATGAGGCGACCGGCCTGGATGACCACCACCGCCTGCGCTTCGCCCAATCCGGAGAGGCCATCGAAGGCCCGATCGAGCAGGCCGTTCAACCGGTGTGTGTCCACCGATGCCGGAAGCGGCCCTATCGGCCAGTCCTGCGTGGGCCAGGGCGTCCCGGCCGGCTGGGCCGGCAGCGGCGCCAGCGCCATCAGTCGAGATCCTTGTCGAGCTCGGCGCGGGAGGCCTCGCCGATCACCGCCAGATGGCCATAGCCTTGGTGATCGCAACCGATCATGACGCTTACCGCCGCATCGCCGAAAGCGCGCGCCTGGGCGTCGGTGAACGGGAAGCGCAGGAAATGCACCGAGGAGGTCTTGCCGTCCTCGCGGGTGCGCTCGACGTCGCCCTCGGGGACGCCCGCGAGCCTGTCTTCGCCGACCTGCGAGGAAGAAATGATCCTCGACGCCGCCGAGGCTCGCCAGCACCGCCTCGCGGCGGACCGGCTCGTCGATCTCGAACATCACCGTCGCCACCAGCTCGCGGCCCTGCGGGATCAGCGGGATTGTAGGCCGCCAGCTCGTCGGCGAGCTGTTCGGCGCCGCCCTTTTCGGTCAGCAGCATCTCCTGGATCTGGAAGAGCATGGTGTCGAAGCATCTCGAAATAGAAGGTGCAGTAGGGGCCGAGGGCGATGCGGCGCAGGCGCTTGACCGGCAGCAGGGCCGCGCGCCGCGCCTTGCGCTGTGCGGCGTAGGCTGGCGTCCGGAATGATGTCTTCGGCGGTGATCGGCGCGTGCGGCGGCGGGCATGGCGTGGCTCCTGAAACCTTCAGGCGGCAAGCCGTAGGCGCTGGGCGAAGATCTCGATCGGGTGGGCCTGGCGCGGCGGCGCGGCGCCGTCGCTTCAGCTCGGCGCTCGACCAGCTGGCCCAGGTGTTTGCAGGCCAGCGGGCAGTCCGAGCAGAGGGTGTCGTTGCCCTTCTGCGCCGACCTGGCGGGCGGCCGGCTTGCCGACCTTCACCGCGAGCGGCCGGGTCTCCTTCATCACGCCGAAGGTGCCGCCGTGGCCGGAGCAGCGCTCGACCAGGTCGACCTTGGCGCCCGGGATCAGCCGCAGCATCTCGGCCGACTTGGCGCCCATGTTCTGGGCCCGGGCGTGGCAGGCGTGGTGCAGGGTGACGCCGCCCTCGAGCGCGCGTCAGGCCCGCGGCGCAGGCCGTGGGCCTTGGAGAGCTCGACCACATATTCGCTGATGTCGCGGGTCGCGGCGGCCAGGCGCTTGACCGGCTCGTTCTCGGGCAGGATCAGCGGCCATTCGAACTTCATCATCAGGCCGCAGCTGGCGGTCAGGGTGACGATGTCGTAGCCGTGCGTCGATCAGCGGCAGCGAGTTCGGCGGCGACCCGCTCGGCGCGGCCGGCGACATCGGCGATGTTCGCCGGCTTCCAGCTGCGGCATGCCGCAGCATTCGGGATAGGCCAGCTTGGTCTCGACGCCCTGCCTGGCCAGCACCGCCATGGCGGCGATCGGCGGTCGGCGGGCGCGTTGTAGTCGACGAAACAGGTGGCGTAGAGCGCCGCCTTGCGCTGGCCGAACGCCGGCCCGGCCGGATCGGGCGGCGATCGGCGTGGCCAGCCGGTCGGTGGCGCGTCTTGCGAATGGTAGTGCGGCAGCACGGCGTCTGGTCGATGCCGGCCACCGCCTCCATGGCCCCGCGCACCGGCTTGTTGCCCAGGTCGGTCGCCCAGTTGGCGAGGCCGGCGACCGGCTTGGCCAGCTTGCCGTTGCGGTCGGTCTCGCCCAGCTGCTCGCGCACGAAATCGCCGCCCTCGGCCTTCCGCTCGGCCGCGCGGTGGCGCAGCATCAGGTGCGGGAAAGTCCACGTCGAACTCGTGCGGCGGCACATAGGGGCACTTGGTCATGAAGCACATGTCGCAGAGCGTGCAGGCCTCGACGACCTTGCCGTAGTCGGCCTTGGCCACGCCATCGAGCTCGCCGGTCGGGCCCTCGTCGATCAGGTCGAACAGGCGCGGGAAGCTGTCGCACAGATTGAAGCAGCGCCGGCAGCCGTGGCAGATGTCGAACACCCGCTCCATCTCGGCCTCGACCTTGGCCATGTCGTAGAAGTCCGGGTCGCGCCAGGCGATCGGGTGGCGGAACGGCGCGTCGAGGCTTCCCTCGCGCCTGGCTTCGGAGGCGGCCGCCGGCGTGTCGGTCATGAGTCAGCCTGGAAAATAGGGGTGTCGCCCTCCGCGCGGGGGGGAGGTGCGCGAAGGGCGACTGGACAAAAAGAGAGAGGAGGGGCCGCTCTCTTCTAGTCCAGGGCGTCGAGGGCGCGCTGGAAGCGGCCGGCGTGGGACTTCTCGGCCTTGGCCAGGGTTTCGAACCAGTCGGCGATCTCGTCCTGGCCTTCTTCGCGGGCGGTGCGGGCCATGCCGGGATACATGTCGGTGTATTCGTGGGTCTCGCCGGCGATGGCGGCCTTCAGATTGAGGTCGGTGGCGCCGATCGGCAGGCCGGTGGCCGGATCGCCGACGCCTTCCATGAATTCGAGGTGGCCGTGGGCGTGGCCGGTCTCGCCTTCGGCGGTGGAGCGGAACACGGCGGCGACGTCGTTGTAGCCTTCGACATCGGCCTTCTGCGCGAAATAGAGGTAGCGCCGGTTGGCCTGGCTCTCGCCGGCGAAAGCGGCCTTCAGATTTTCCAGGGTCTTGCTGTTGGCGAGCGACATGGTCGGGTTCCTTTGTAAAGCACAGCTGTCGCGGGCGTTCCCCATAATGGGCCGGCCCGGGAACGGGTTCAATAGGCTGGCGCGCGTAGGGCGTCCAATCGATTGATCGAATGGCGACGATAGATTGGCTCTATGGCCCATTCGTTAGGCGGCCGCCTCCGCCTGGCGTCCCGCCCGGGCGCCCAGTGTCCTGGTCCAGCGTATAAGCGGCCGCTCCACCCACCGATGGCAGGCGAGGCCGGCCAAGGTCGAGGCGGCGATGGCGGCGGGAATGAAGAGCCAAGGCGGTTTGGTCCCCAGACTGTGAGCGACGACGGCCGAGGCCGGCAGGTGGATCAGATAGATCGAGTAGGAGGCGTCGCCCAGCGCCATGAGCGCGGGGGATCGGCCCACGCCGCCGCTCTGTTCCAGGCCAAGCGCCCCGGCCACGATCAGGATCGCCGGCAGGCCCCAGATCAGCGGGCGCCAAAGCTCGTTGAAGAGGCCCAGCGCGGCCGGGATGGCGAGGGCCGCGAGGCCGGCGGCGATCAGCCCCCAGCTCCGGCGGCGGGCGGGGAGGGCGCGCCGGTCAGTCAGCGTGGCCAGCGCGACGCCGGCTGCGAACTCCAGCAAGAGGGGATTGGCGCCCAGGATATAGGCCGGGTCGGCCAGCACGACGCCGGCGGCGACGATGGTAAGCAACGCGCCGGCGATCAGCCACGCACGGTTCGCTCTCGGGGCCAGGAGGGTGGCGGCGACCACAATGTAGAAGATCGCTTCGTAGTTCAGGGTCCAGCCAGGCGGCAGCAGAGGGAAGGGCAGGCCGGCGGGATCGAAATGCGGGATGAAGGCGAGGGAAAGCAGCAGCGGTTTCCAGCCTGGGTGGACATTGGGCAGGAACGCCGGCCAGGCGACGGCGACGGCGCCCACCACCGCGGTGAGCAACCAATAGAGCGGGGCCACGCGGGTGAGGCGCCGCCACAGGAAGGCCAGCGGGGCGGCTTCCCGCTCGGCCGTCACCCGCCACATGATCACGCCGCTGATGACGAAGAACACATCGACGCCGGCGCGGCCGACATCGAAGCCGCCGTCGCCCCACTGGAAGGCGTGGAATGCGACCACCGCCAGGGCGGCCAGACCGCGCAGATATTGAATGGAGGCGAGAGGTTTCATGTGCGGGCCATGGTGACCTGTGCGAGGCGCCCGCGCCAGGGGCCGGGCCGAGCCGCCTTTGAGGCTGACAGGGCCGCCGGCGCGTGGTATTCGCAAGGTTTCTAGTCCGGACGGGGCTCTTCGAAAACGCGCTCGCGTCCGCAACTTACGGAGCATCAAGCATGTCCGATACCGAAGCCGACAAGACCCCCGAAGTCGAAAAGAAGGACGAAGAAGTCCATCAAGCCCACGTCGGCCACAAGGATAAGGGCGAGAAGGTCAGCACCGTGCTGGGCCAACGCGTCGACGGCCGCCTCGCCGACCTCGCCGACGGCGACTAGACCCCGCCGCGCGTCCTAGGTGACCGCGACGATCGACGGACCCCGGCTCGCGCCCGCCTCGGGCGCGACGCCGCGTTCGCTGGTCATCCTTCTGCATGGCTATGGCTCCAACGGCGAAGACCTGATCGGTCTGGCGCCGTTTTGGCGTGAGGCGCTGCCGGGAGCGGCTTTCATCGCTCCCAACGCCCCGGAGATCTGCCCCGGCGCGCCGGGGGGCTACCAGTGGTGGGGAATCACCACCTTCGATCCCAGGGCGAGAGCCGCCGGGGCCGCTCGCGCCGCGCCGATTCTCGACGCCTTCATCGACGCCGAACTGGTCCGCGCGGGTCTTTCGGAAAGCGCCCTCGCCCTGGTGGGTTTCAGCCAGGGGACGATGATGGCGTTGGACGTGGGGCCACGGCGCTCCCGTACGCTCGCCGGCATCGTCGGGTTTTCCGGCATGCTGGCCGATGACGCGGCGCTGGCCGGCGCGCGCACGAAGCCACCCATCCTGCTGATCCACGGCGACGAGGATCCGATGATCCCGATCGCGGCCTTCCACAACACCAAGGCGGCGCTGGAGCGCACCGGCTTCGAGGTCGAAAGCCATGTCTCCCACGGTCTCGGCCACAGCGTCGACGCCGCCGGCATCGAGTTGGGCGGCGACTTCTTGGCGCGGGTGCTCGGCTAGCATCCTCTGAGAGCGCGGATCCGATGGCCCAGAGATAGAATTGGCGATCCCGATCGCCGCCTACGCCGGGTTCCCTTGACAGCCCAAGCCGCCCCGCAGAAAGAGTGATCACAGATTTAGGCGGGGCCGTTTCGGCCGCTCGCCGGGCGCCGTGGGACCCTGAAAGAACAGCCGTGACGTCGCAGAACCACGCCATCGCCCATCCGCTGGAAGCGCACGCCTTCCTGGAGTCCAATCCGGACGTCCAGTTCTTCGAGATCCTGTTCACCGCCATGTCCGGCGTGCCGCGCGGCAAGCGGCTGCGCCGGCACGAGCTGATGGCGGTCTATGAGTACGGACGGTTCCTGCCGGGCTCGGTTCTGGTCTGCGATATCACCGGCCAGGATTGCGAGGACACGGGCCTGGTCTGGGAAGACGGCGACGCCGATCGGCTGGCCAAGCCGGCCCCCAAGACCCTGGTGCGCGCGCCGTGGCTGGGCGACGACGTCGCCCAGGTGATCACCTCGTTCTATGAGCTGGATGGAAAGCCCAACGACCTCGATCCGCGCCATGTCCTGACCGGCGTGCTCGATCGCTTCGCCGCCGATGGCCTAACCCCGGTGGTCGCCTGCGAGCTCGAATATTATCTGGTCGATCGTGCTCGGGCGGCGGACGGCGGCCTGCAACTGGCCGGCGCCGCTGAACGGCGGCGAGCGGCCGAGCCTGCACGGCGTCTATGGCCTGCGCGAGCTGGAGGATTTCTCGGCTTTCCTGCGCGAGCTGTGGGCCTGCGCCGATGTCCAGGGCGTGCCGCTGGAGGGCGCGATCGCCGAATATGCGCCGGGCCAGCTCGAACTGACCCTCAAGCACGGTCCCGACGCCCTGCGCGCCGCCGACGAGGCGGTGATGTACAAGCGCATCGCCAAGGGCGTGGCGGCCCGGCACGGGGTGCGAGGCCACCTTCATGGCCAAGCCCTTCGCCGATCGCGCCGGCAGCGGCCTGCACCTGCACGTCAGCGTCAATGACGCCAAGGGCAAGAACATCTTCGCCAGCGAGGACGCCGGCCGGGACGCCGGCCCTGCGCCACGCGGTGGGCGGCCTGAAGACGCCTGCTGGCCGACGGCATGGCGATCTTCGCGCCCAACGCCAATTCCTACCGCCGCTTTCGGCGCCAATTCCTATGCGCCGGTGGCGCCGACCTGGGGCGTGAACAACCGCACCGTTTCCCTGCGAGTTCCGGCTGGCCCGGCCGGTGGGCGCCATATCGAACACCGGGTCGCCGGCGCCGACGCCAATCCCTATCTGGCCCTGGCCACGCTGCTGGCCGGTGTGCACCATGGCCTCACCCACAAGATCGATCCGGGCCCGCCGGTCGAGGGCGACGGCTACGCCGCGGCCGCGGCCAGCGATCTTCGCCTGCCGGCGCAACTGGTTCGCCGCGGTGGACGCCTTCGAAGCTTCGGCGACGATGCGGGACTATCTGGGCGACCGGTTCGTGACCATGTTTTCCAAGGTCAAGCGCACCGAGCAGGACCGCTTCAACGCCGTGGTCTCGCCGCTCGACCACGCCTGGTATCTGAAGAACGCGTGAGGGGAGGGGCGATGGATCTCATCCGCCCTGGCGCCTCTTCCCGCCGCTCCCTGCTGGCCGGCCTCGGCGCGGCGGCCGCGGGCCTCACCTTCTCAGGCCTGGAGGGATGTGCGCCCAAGGCCAAGCTCGGCAAGAACGGCGAAGAGCTGAGGCTCAATCTCTACAACTGGGACACCTACACCGGAAAGACCACGCTCTCCGACTTCAAGGCCGCCACCGGCGTCGATGTGAAGATGAGCCTCTTCGCCACCAACGACGAGCTGTTCGCCAAGCTCAAGGCCGGCAACCCGGGCTTCGACGTGATCGTGCCCTCCAACGAGTTCGTCACCCGCTTCCGCATCGCCGGCCTGCTCGAGGAGCTGGACCTCGCCAAGATTCCCAATCGGGTCAATCTCTTGCCGGCGTTTCAGAACCCGCCGTTCGACCCCGGCCGCCACTTCTCCATGCCCTATACCTGGCTGGTGCTCGGCATCGGCTATCGCAAGTCCAAGATGCAGGGCGTGCCGGACAGCTGGAAATGGGTGATGAATTCGGATCGCTACAAGGGCCGGATCGGCCTCTTTTCCGAAGCCGACGACCTGATCGAGCTGGGGGCCAAATATCTTGGCTATTCGGTGCGCAACATCCCCTTGCCGGTTATCGATCAGGTGGCGGAAATGTACATCAAGCAAAAGCCTTATGTGAAAATCTTCCACCACGACGAGGGCCAGGATCTGCTGCTCTCGGGCGATATCGACATCGTCATGGAATATAACGGCGACATCGCCCAGGTGATGGCCGAGGACCCCGATCTCGATTTCGTGGTGCCCAAGGAAGGCAGCATCCTCAATTCCGACTGCCTGTGCATCCCCAAGGGCGCGCCGCGTCCGGACAACGCCCACCAGTTCATCAACTTCGTGCTCGACGCCAAGAACGGCGCCGAGATCTACGACACCATCAAATACCCGACGCCCAACGCCGCGGCCCTGGCGCTGATGCCGGCCGACTATCGCGACAACAAGGCCATCTTCCCGCCGGCCGATGTGATGGCCAGGTGCGAATACGCCGATTTCGAGGGCCTGGCGCGCGCCCACCTCTACGACGAGACCGTCACCCGGATCTTCGCGGCATGACGGGGCTCCGCCACATGACCGGGGGCGCGCCATGGATGAAGTCATGGACCAAGGCCAAGGGCGTCTTCGCCGCCCTCGCCATTCCGCCGGTCTTCTGGCTGGTGCGTCTTCTTCCTCGCGCCCGCTGGCGATCATCTGGGCCTACAGCTTCGGCGAGAACAAGGCCTCATCCGAGATCGTCATCAACGGCACCTTCGCCAACTACGCCCACGCCATCAAGCCGCTGTATCTGGGCATCATCTTCAAATCGTTCTGGTTCGCGGCGCTGACCACGGTGCTCTGCCTGATCGTCGGATTTCCGGTGGCCATCGCCATCACCTTCGCCTCGGAGAAGACCAAGGCCTGGCTGCTGCTGCTGATCATGCTGCCGTTCTGGACCAATCTTCTGATCCGCACCTACGCCCTGATGGCGGTGCTGCGCGACGAGGGCTACATCAACTTCGGCCTGGCGTTCCTGTGGAACGGGGCCTAGCCATGTCACCGCCCTGTTCGGCCATCCGCTGGCGCGCCTTCCAGCCGCTTGGAGCTGCTGCACAACAACTTCGCCGTCGTGTTCGGCCTGGTCTATGTGCAGCTGCCGTTCATGGTGCTGCCGCTCTACGCCGCGCTCGACCGGCTCGACCGCTCGCTGCTGGAGGCCAGCCTGGACCTTGGCGCCGGCCACCTGACCACCTTCGCCCGGGTGGTGGTTCCGCTGGCGATGCCCGGCATCGTCTCGGGCGTGCTGGTGACCCTGATCCCCTCCGATCGGCGCCTATCTGACGCCGGACCTGCTGGGCGGGCCCGACAGCCAGATGATCGCCAATGTCATCGAGCGGCAGTTCAAGACCGCCAACGACTGGCCGTTCGGCGCGGCCCTGTCGTTCCTTTTGATGTACATGACCTTCATCGCCATCGCCGTTGCAGGCGATCGTGTCCCGCGGCCGGCAGGCGAGGCGGGCATGAGCGGCGCCCTCGCCACCGCCCCCCGCCGCGAGGCGCCCGGCCCGCTGGAATATCTGCGCCGCTGGCCGATCCGCGCCTGGCTGATCGCCGTGGTGATCTTCCTCTATGCGCCCCTGGTCACGCTGATGGTGTTCAGCTTCAACGACAGCAAGCGCAACATCGTCTGGCGCGGCTTCACCCTCAAATACTACGCCGCTGACCTTCGCCGATTCCGACCTGATCGCCGCCTTCGGCAACTCCCTGACCATCGCCGCGGTCTCCACGGTGGTCAGCGTGATGCTGGGCGCCCTGACCGCCCTGCTGCTCTGGCGGTTCCGCTTTCCGTTCAAGCCGGCCTTCGAAGGGGCGCTGGCCCTGCCGATCGTCGTGCCGGAGATCTGCATGGGGGTGGCGATGCTGGTCTTCTTCACCCAGGTCCTGCCCTGGCCCACCGAGCTGATCTGGCCGCTCAACCTGGGCGCCATCATCATCTCCCACATCTCGTTCTCGTTCAGCTTCGTGGCCATCGTCATCCGCGGCCGGCTGGCCTCGTTCAACCGCGAACTGGAGGAGGCGGCCGCGCGATCTGGGCGCCGGCGAGTGGCGGATCTTCAAGGACATCCTCGTCCCCCACATGGCGCCCGGGACTGCTCGCCGGCGCGCTGCTGGCCTTCACCCTGAGCCTGGACGATTTCGTGATCACCTTCTTCACCTCGGGGCCGGACACCACCACCTTCCCGGTCAAGGTCTATTCCATGGTGCGCTTCTCGGTGACGCCGGAGGTCAACGCCGCCTCGACCATTCTCATCGTCCTCACCGTGGCGCTGACGGCCCTGGCCCTGCGCCTGCAGGGCGACCGACGCCGCCCGTCCCGAAACCGTGGGGGGAATCTGATCGCCGCCATGAACCCGCCCGCCACCACCATCATCCGCTTCGAGAACGTCACCAAACGCTTCGGCAAGGTGGTGGCGGTCGATAAGGTCAGCGCTCGACATCCAGGAGGGCGAGTTCTTCGCCCTGCTGGGCCCGTCGGGCTGCGGCAAGACGACCTTGCTTCGCATGCTGGCCGGCTTCGAGACGCCCACCGAGGGCCGGATCCTGATCGATGGCCAGGACATCAGCCGTACCCCGCCCAACAAGCGGCCGGTGAACATGGTCTTCCAGTCCTACGCCGTCTTTCCCGCACATGACCGTGGCCGAGAACGTCGCCTATGGCCTGATGGTCGACGGCGTCGCCCCGGCCGAGCGCGACCGCCGGGTCGGAGGAGGCCCTTAGCCTGGTCAAGCTGGAAGGCTATCGGCGCGCGCAAGCCCGATCAGCTGTCCGGCGGCCAGCGCCAGCGCGTCGCGCTCGCCCGCGCCCTGGTCAAGCGGCCGCGCGTGCTGCTGCTGGACGAGCCCCTGTCGGCCCTGGACGCCAAGCTGCGCGAAGCCATGCGCTCGGAGCTGGCCCAGCTTCAGGAGAAGGTCGGCATCACCTTCCTGATCGTCACCCACGACCAGGACGAGGCCCTGGCCATGGCCAGCCGCTGCGCGGTGATGAACCGGGGCCTGCTGCAACAGGTCGCCACGCCCAGCGACCTCTATGAATATCCCAACTCGCGGTTCGTGGCCGACTTCATCGGCCAGGTGAACATGTTCGAGGGCAAGCTGACGGTGGACGAGCCGGGCCACGCCGTGGTGACGACCCCGGAGCTGCCCACCCGCGTGTTCCTCGACCATGGCGTCACCGGCGCCCACGAGACCACCGTCTGGGTGGCTCTGCGGCCCGAGAAGATCGAGCTGCACAAGCGCGGGGAGGGGGTCTCTCCGCCCTTCCCGGAAGACGCGCCGGAAGGCGCACAACCGCGTGCCCGGCGTCATCCGCCAGATCCACTACCTGGGCAGCGAGTTCGATCTATGAGATCGAGGTCGAGGGCGGCGCGACCATGCGCGCCCTGCGCTCCAACCTCACCCGCCGCGACCAGGAAGACTTCACCTGGGACGAGCCGGTCTGGCTCGCCTGGCACGCCTGTTCGCCGGCGATGCTGCTGTCATGACCGCCCGTCCTGTTCTAGGCGTGGTTTGCTGCACGCGCACCGTGGGCGTGGAGCCGGCCCAGGCGGTGATGAACCGCTATGTCACCGCGGCCATGACCTATGGCGATGTCGCCGCCCTGCTGATCCCCAGCCTTGCCCGAGCTGATGAGCGCCTCCGAAGTGGCGCCCCGGCTCGATGGCCTGATGCTCACCGGCAGCCCGTCGAATCTCGATCCGGAGTTCTATGGCGAGGGCGGCGCGGCTGACGCAGAGGGGCCGTTCGATCCGGGCCGCGACGCCATGACCCGCCGATCTGATCAAGGCCATGCTCGATCTGGGCAGGCCGGTCACCGGCGTCTGCCGCGGCCTGCAGGAACTGAACGTCGCCTTCGGCGGAACCCTGCGCCGCGACACCAGCGCTTCGGCCGAACTCCTGCCGCACCACGCTCCCGCCGATGCGACCTTCGACGCCATGTTCGCCCATGAGCATGAGGTGTCGCTAAAGCCCGGCGGCCTGCTTGCCGCCGGCTTCGGCAAGGACCGCCTCAAGGTCAATTCGGTGCACTATCAGGGGATTGGCCGGCTGGGTCATGGCCTCACCGCCGAGGCGACCGCGCCGGATGGCCTCGTCGAGGCGGTCTCCGCCCACGTCAACGGCGCCCCGGTGCTGGCCGTCCAGTGGCACCCCGAATGGCGCGTCGCCGCCAATCCCGATTCCCAAGCCTTCTTCCGACTGCGTCGGCCGCGCCCTGCGCGGCGAGCTGGCCGCTTAACCCAAGGACCCGAACCCGTGACCCTGCGCAACTACGACATCGCCGAGCTGCGGCGCCTGGATGTGGCCCACCACCTGCCGGCCCAGACCGACTATAAGCTTCAGGCCGAACTGGGCGGCAGCCGGATCATCACCCGCGCTCAGGGGTGCCACATCACCGACGGCGACGGGAACGTGATCCTCGACGCCATGGCCGGCCTCTGGTGCGTCCAGGTGGGCTATGGCCGCGAGGAGTTGGCCGCCGCCGCCTATGACCAGATGCTGGAGCTTCCCTACTACAACACCTTCTTCAAGACCGCGGCCCCGACCACGGTGATGCTGGCCACCAAGATCGTCGGAGTTGCTGGGCGGCAATCTCAGCCACGTGTTCTTCAACAATTCCGGGTCCGAGGCCATCGACACCGTCCTGCGCCTGGCCCGTTACTACTGGCAGGTGAAGGGCAAGCCGGAACGGAACGTCATCATCGCCCGGGTAAACGGTTATCACGGCTCGACCATCGCCGGCGCCAGCCTTGGCGGCATGAAGGCGATGCACGATCAGGGCGGCCCCTGGGTGCCGGGCATCGAGCATGTCATGCAGCCCTATCCCTTCGGCGAGGGCTTCGACGAGGCGCCGGAAGATTTCGCCGCCCGCGCCGCCGACGCCATCGAACAGCGGATCCTCGAGGTCGGCCCGGAAAAGGTCGCCGCCTTCGTCGGCGAGCCGGTGCAGGGCGCCGGCGGCGTGATCATCCCGCCGGAAAGCTATTGGCCGAGGGTCGAGGCCATCTGCCGCAAATATGGGATCCTGCTCGTCTGCGACGAAGTGATCTGCGGCTTCGGCCGGCTGGGCCGCTGGTTCGGCTTTCAGCACTATGGCGTGAAGCCTGATCTGGTGAGCATGGCCAAAGGCCTCTCGTCGGGCTATCTGCCGATCTCGGCGGTGGGCGTGGCTGATCACATCGTCGAGGCCCTGCGCGAAAAGGGCGGCGATTTCGTCCACGGCTACACCTATTCGGGCCATCCGACCGCCGCCGCCGTGGCCCTGAAGAATATCGAGATCATGGAGCGCGAAGACCTGGTCCATCGCACGGCCAGCGATTCCGGCCCCTATCTCGCCAAGGCTTTGGCCAGGCTCGCCAAGCACCCCCTGGTGGGCGAGACGCGGTCGCTCGGCCTCATCGGCGCGGTGGAGATCGTCTCCGAAAAGGGCACCAACAAGCGCTTCGGCGGCGCGGCCGGAAACGCCGGGCCCCTGGTGCGCGACCGGTGCATCGCCGGCGGGCTGATGGTCCGCGCCGTGCGCGACACCATTGTCATGAGCCCGCCCCTCATCATCAGCCACGCCGAGATCGACCAGATGGTCTCGATCATCGCCAAGGCCCTCGACGACGCCGCGCCGGAGCTGCGGGCGGCGTGGCCGGGGTAGGGTTGGTCCCTGCTTCGCCGCGCATGGTGTGAGCGTAGCGAAAGGCGCCGCGAGAAAATCTGGTGTGCGCCTGGCTGGAAATCCCGGCCCGGAACGCCCAGAGTCAGTTGGTCAAGATAAGGATGATTGAGCGCGGAGGCGCCTTATGAGCCAGCTGGAAATCGCCGAAAAACCCGTCGCGGCGGAAATGCGGAAAGGATCGTCGGCCTATGTGCCGCCGCTCCAGCGCACCAAAGGCCAGCCGGCTCCGATCGCGGCCAATGGCGGACTCTCCTACATGTCGTTCGACCGTGAGGGCGATGCGGGAACCGCCGCAGCGCTCGAGGCCGCGCTCGCCGAAGTCGCCGACGGCGAAGCCCGGCGCGTCGCCCAGATGATCGAAACCGCACCGCCGGGCCCGATCGAAACCCGATGGGGCCAGGGCTTCGCGCGTTACGAGGAGTGCCTGGCCCATATCCGCGCCGAGGGGACCCAGGCGCCCGAGGGCGGGCTGGTGCTGCCGCTGCCCTACACCGTCTACGAGCAGTCGAGCTACACCATCGTGCCCTCGCATGCGCTTTGGCGGGATCCGGCGCGGGCCGATGTCGCCGGGCTGCTGAAGAGGCACGAGAAGGAGACGCGCCGCCGCAGTCTCTATTTTCCCCAGGTGATGCGCGACGCCAGGCGCATTGGCGAATCCCACCCGGGCCTCTCGCCGGACAGTCCGGAGTGCATGGACCGGCTCGGCGTCTCGCTGACGCATCTGGAGTCCAAGTGCGCGCAATTTCTACGACGCCGCGGAGGTGGAGCGCGTGTTCTATCCCGAGATCGAGAAGCTGCTCCTCGACTTCTTCCCGGGCGCGACCGACGCCCTGGTCTATAACCACGATGTCTTCGACAAGGACTATACGGGCGACCGCACGGAGGACCAGGACGCCAAGAACCCGGGCGTGAACGGCAGCTACGCCAACCTCGTGCACAACGACCTGAACGACAACAGCGGCCGGGTGCGCTGCCGGGAGCTGCTGACCCGCAACCTGCGCAACTTCGGCCGCGAACAGCACTACACCGAGGAAGAGGCAGACCGGAAAATGTCGCGCCGCTTCATGTCGATCAACCTCGCCAAGCCCATGGAGACGGTCGAACAGTACCCCTTCGTGCTCTGCGCCTGGCCCTCGTTCGCCGATCAGCCTTACATCACCAACTATCGCATCTACGACGACCGCGTCGGCGAGACCACGCTCTTCACCCATCGCCCCGATCACGAGTGGTACTGGCTTCCCCACCAGACGCCGACCGAGGTCTCGATGCTCAAATGCTATAACTCCGAGACCGACGGCCAGGTCTCGCGCTGGTCTTTCCATACCGCCTGTGTGGACCCGACCGCGCCGGCCGGCGCCCGATGCCGCAAGAACGTCGTGGTCCGGTCTTTTGTCTTCTTCTAGGCTGCGGAGACGGTCTCGAAACCTGCTCGCGTCAGGCTCACGGGGCCGGTGAACGAGCCTGAGGGGCTGGCGGAATGAACGACGACGAGCTGCGGGCCGCCCTGCTCGAGCATTGGCTGGCATCCGACGCCGGCGACTTCGCCGCCGAGCATGACATCTACGCCGACGATGCGGTGCTCGAGTATCCCCAATCCGGCGAGCGCATTCGCGGCGTAGGCCATATCAGGGCCTCGCGGATGGCCCAGCCGAACCGCAAGCGTTTCTCCGTGCGCCGCGTGCTCGGCGGCGGCGGCCTTTGGATCAGCGAGCTTATCCTCACCTATAATGACCAGCCGATCCATGTGGTGAGCGTCATGGAATTCGAGGATGGCAAGGTGGTCCGCGAGACGCAGTACTTCGCCGAGCCATTCGCGCCCGGCCCCTCCCGCGCCCAGTGGGTCGAGAGGATGGACTGAGCCATGGCAGGGGTGAGCGACCACGGTTATGGGGCGCTTACACGCTCTGAGTTGCCCATCGATACGATAGATCTGGCCAGATACCTGATCGGCAAGGTGGTGGCGCGAGCGACGCCCGAGGGCTTGCTGGCCGGGCGCATCGTCGAGACCGAGGCCTATCCGGTGGGCGACGCCGCCAGCCACGCCTATCGCGGCGAGACGGCGCGCAACCGCGCGCTCTTCCTCGGTCCTGGCCACGCCTATGTGTATCTCGCCTACGGCGTCTCCTACATGCTCAACGTCTCAAGCGAGGCGGCGGGCCTGGGCGCCGGTGTGCTGATCCGGGCGCTGGCGCCGTTGGAAGGCGTCGCGATCATGCGGCAAAATCGGGGCGTCCAGACCCTGCGCGACCTGGCGCGGGGACCAGGGCGGCTTGCCGCCGCCTTCGACATCGATCGCCGCCTGGATGGAGTCGATCTGTGTCGGCCAGGGCCGTTGTGGCTCGCCCACGGCCTTGGCCAGGCCCCAGACATCGGAACCAGCACCCGGATCGGCCTCACACGCGAGGCCGACCGCCTTCTGCGCTTCTACGCCCGAGGCGACCCGTTCGTCAGCGGCCCCAAGGCGCTCAACGTAAAGTAATGGGGACAGGAACGCCTATCGCCTGAATCCCCCGGCGCCGGCCACAGGCGGCTCTACCCCGCGAACCGGCGGTTGAGCTTGCGCATGCCGCCGATCCAGCGGCCGTAGTCGTCGGTCTTGCGGCGCATGTAGTCCAGCACCTCGGGGTGGGGCAGGATCAGGAAGTCCTCGGCCTCGATCGCCCTGACGCAGGCCTCGGCCACCGTCTTCCGGCTCCATCATGCCGTCGACGCTGGCGACGCCGTCGGGATTGCCGGCGGTCATCGCGGTGCGCACCGCCTGCGGGCAGAGCACCGAGACCTTGATGCCCTGGTCGCCGTGGGTGATCGCCAGCCATTCGGCCAGGCCGACGGCGGCGTGCTTGGTCACCGCATAGGGGGCCGAGCCGATCTGCGACAGCAGGCCGGCGGCCGAGGCGGTGTTGAGCAGATAGCCGCCGCCGCGCGCCGACCATCCGCGGCACCAGGTGCCGGGCGGCCCAGACGTGGGCCATCACGTTGATGTCCCAGATCCGCTGCCAGCCCTCGTTCGACGCCTCGGCCCCGCCGCCGATGCCGATGCCGGCGTTGGAGCAGAACAGGTCGATCGGCCCGTGCTCGGCCTCCACCGTCTCGATCAGATGCTGGATGTCCTCTTCCTTGGCGACATCGACGGTGAAGGCCACGCCGCCCACCGCCTTGGCCGTCGCCGCCGCGCCCTCGCCATCCCGGTCGGCGCAGACCACCAGCTTGGCGCCCTCGGCCGCGAAGCGCTGCGCCAGCGCCCGCCCGATGCCGCTCGCCGCGCCGGTGATGACGATGATCTTGTCCTTGATGTGCATGGCGGTTCCTCTTGCGGTTGTTTTGGGCCGTCATAGACGGCCAGGAGAGGGAAGGTCCAATCAGCAGGGCGGCTCGAACGCCTCACACTGAGCCTTGGCCAGGGCTCTGATCTCGTCGAGCCGGGCGCCGGGGTCGATTTCGGGGCGCTGCATCAGCCAGCCGATCACCGCTAGGCGGCGGATCAGGAGGAACATGGGGAGCAGGGCGACGACCTCGTCCGCGAGGGGCCGATGGAGGCGATAGCCGCGCAGGAAGGCCTCCCGGAGCGACGGAAAATCCGGGCGCGTCTCATAGTGGGTAAGGGCCACGGCGATGTCGTAGATATGCCAGCCAAAGGCGGCGTCGTCGAAATCGATGACGGTGAGCGTCTCGCCATCGGCCAACAGATTGCCCGGGTGAAGATCGGCGTGGATGACGCCATAGATCGCCGGATCCTGGCCCAGCTGTCGGAGCGCGCCATGGAGGCGCTCACGGGTGGAAAGCATCAGCGCCCGTTCTTCGGACGGGAGGGCCGGATGCTCCCAGAACCGCCCCCAGAACGGCGCTTCGCCCATCAGGCCGTCGGCGTCCACGGCGTGGCGCGTGAAGCCGGGCGGCGGGCGCCAGGCGGCGGACTGGTTGTGCAGGGCCGCGGCGATGGCGCCGAGCTGTTCGAAGCGATGCGGCGAAGACGGCGATCTCTTGCGGTCTTGTCGAGGAGTTCGAAGAGAACCTCGCCCTCGGTCCAGCGGGTGACGCCAACATGGCGCGTCTCGCCGAGCTCGGGGATCGCCACGGAGACGAAATCCCGACCGTCTCGGGCGGCGAGGCCGATGGGCACGCGCACGCCGGCCTCGGTCAGCGCGCGGGTCCAGACGCGCTCGGACTGAAGCTCTTCGAGCGAATTATAGCCCGGCCGATGGAGGCGCAGGACGAACGCCTCGCCGCTGGCGCCGTCGACAGCCTTGAAGGTGACGTTCTCGCCAAGGGCGACCAACTCGATCTCGCCGGCCTTGATGGGGAAGGCCCCCAGCCCCTCCAGCGCCGGGCCGGTGAAGACCGCCGCCGCCCGCGCCTTATCCATCGATCTCGCTGATCGTCTGGTCCCAGGCTTTCAGGAACGCCTCGGCGTTGTCGTGCGAGAACACCAGAGGCGGGCGGATCTTGACCACATTGCCGAACATGCCGGCGTTGCTGGTGAGAAAGCCCTTGTCCTTCAGGCGGCCCACCACCGCGATCGCCCGGTCGCGGTCGGGCGCCTTGCCGGTCCGCTCCTTGACCATCTCGATGCCGATGAAGAGACCTTCGCCCCGGACATCGCCGATATAGTCGCGCGCGTCCTTGCGTTCGATCAACGCCTGTTTCAGCGCCGCGCCGACGGCCGCCACGCTTTCCACCAGGCCCTCTTCCTCGATGATGTCGAGCACGGTCATCCCCACCGCCGCCTGCAGTGGGCTGGAGGCGAAGGTATTGAAATAACGGGTTTTCGCCCGAAAACCGTCCACCAGGGCCTTGCTCGCGGCGGTGGCGGCCAGGGGCAGGCCGGCGCCCATGGGCTTGCCGGTCACGATGATATCCGGCGTGAAGCCGGCCACGCCATAGCCCCACCATTGGCCGGTGCGGCCATAGCCGGCCTGCACCTCGTCGGAGATCACCAGACCGCCGGCGGCGTGGGCCATTTCGGCGGCGCGGGCCATGAAGCCGTCAGGAACCTCGGGCAGGCCTTCGTTGGCGAAGATCGGACAAACGATCAGGGCGGCGAAGCCGGCCCCGCTCGCCGCTAGTCCATCGATCGCCGCTTGCAGCGTCTTCAGATTGGCCTCGACCAGTTCGCCGTCGCTCGCGCCCGGGACGAGCGGCCGAAAGCGCTCGGGAAAGGGAAAGGTGCGCACCTCGGGGTTGTCCGGCTGGGCGTCGCCCCGGCGCGTGAGGGCGCCGACCAGTTCGCTGTTGCCGTGATAGGTGGCGTTGGTGGCCACCACGCCGCGCTTGCCGGTGGCGAACCTCGCCATGCGGATCGCGTTCTCGTTGGCCTCGGTGCCGCTGCAGCTGAAGATCACGCTCTCGATCTGGGGTCCGTGCAGGGTGGCGAGCCGCTCGGCGAAGGCGATGGTCCCTTCGTGCAGATAGCGGTTGTGGACGTTCAGCGTCGCCTGCTGACGGGCCATGGCCTCGACCACGCGGGGGTGGGCGTGCCCGACGCTGGGGACGTTGTTGTACATGTCCAGATAGCGCCGGCCGTCCGGGTCGAACAGCCACACGCCTTCGCCCCGGACGATGTGCAGGGGCGTCTCGTAGAAAAGCTGGGCCCCGGCCCCCAGCGCCCGTTCGCGGCGGGCAATAAGATCGGTGTCGGTCATGGCGGCCTCAGATCGGCGCCTTCATGCGGCGCTTGGAGAGGTGATACATCGGGCCCTCGCCGCCGCCGCCCTGGCCCCGCACATAGGTCCTCTGCCATTTCTGGGCCACGGCCGCGGCCTCCCGAGCCTTGAGGCGGCGGGCGAAGTCGGCGCGGCTGGCGTCCCAGCCGGTGAAGGCGGCCTTCAGCTCCGGATCGCTGTCCAGCGAGCGGATGCGCGGCTGCACGCCATCGAACAGAGCGTGCGGCGCCAGGGTCAGGAAGGCGAAGGGCTCGCCCTCCTCGAAGCGCACGACGCCCGGCCGCAGGAACCGCCAGTTGACGGTGAAGGGAAACGGCAGCCAGTCGGTCTCCACCAGGCCATCGAGGGCGACGATGCCCTCCTTGCCGGCGTTGGGAATGCCCCGCGTCCACACCGCCCAGCCCGGCGGGGTCTTGAACATCCATCCGGTGTGAAAGGTGAGGACGCCATTGCCGAAGTGGGAGGTGGCCATGTGCTTGGCCCGAGGGTCGGCGGCGTTCACCTGCACCCGGTCGATGCCATTGCCGCCGAACCACGCCGCCTCGATGGCGAAGGGCATCAGCAGTTCCCAGCCGCTGGCGTTGGCGATGCTCAGGGGGATGCAGCGATAGGCGAAGCGCTCCGGGCTGGCGTCCATCCAGGCCCGCTCGGACCGCGCGGGCACCAGCGCCGGCGGCTTGGGCCACATCGGATAGCAGGTGAGCTCCGGCGGCCCCAGGGTCTCGACGTCTGATGTATCGGCTTCGGGCTCGAGCGCCATGAACGATCTCTCCGGTTGGCTGGCGCGTGTTTCCTAACCGATGACTTCGCCTCCCGCCACGGCTTGCGCGGATGGCCGGTATCGTCGAGGCTGCGTCACCCCATGACCGCCGATCACGCGCTTCCCCAATTCCCGCCGGGCGCCTTCGCCAAGGAGGACGGCGCCGAGGACGGCGCCTTCTACGCCGAGGCGCGGCTGGAGACTCATATCGACGACGCCGCCATCGCGGCGCTGACCGCCTTCTATCGAACGAGGCTTCCGCAAGGCGGCGTCCTACTCGATCTGATGAGCAGTTGGATCTCGCACCTGCCGGACGATGTGCCCTACGGCGAGGTCATCGGCCATGGGATGAACGCGCGCGAACTGGCGGCCAATCCGCGCCTCACCCGCTGGTTCATCCAGGACCTCAATCGCGAGCCCATCCTGCCGCTGGCCGACGACAGCCTCGATGCGGCGATGATCTGCGTCGGCGTCCAGTATCTCCAGCAGCCGGCGGCGGTGTTCGCCGATCTGGCCCGGGTGCTCAAACCCGGGGCGCCGCTGATCGTGAGCTTCTCCAATCGCTGCTTCCCCACCAAGGCGGTAGCGGTCTGGCTGAACCTCAGCGGCGAGGGCCATGCCCGGCTGGTGGAGCTCTATCTGCGGACCGCTGGCTTTACGGAGGTCGCCTCCCACCGCCTGGTCGATGGACGTTTCAGCGATCCGCTGACCGCGGTGGTTGGGCGCGCGCCCGGCCTCTGATATTCGGCTTTGGCGGCGGTGGCCGCCACAAGGGAGGATCCACGGGTGAGTGAGGTTATCGACCGGGCAGAGACGAAGCCGACGACCAGGGCCGAGGCCTTGGCGATCCTCACAGCGCCAGGCCAGCCCTATGAGCTGGAGGTCGTCGAGATCGGCGGCCGGCCGCTGCGCCTGTTCAAGAATGCCCCCCGCTCGCTGCGCGCGCTCTTCGAGCAAACCGCCAGCGACGCGCCGTTCATCGTTTATGAGGACGAACGCTTCACCTTTACCGAAGCCTGGCGCGAGGCGGGCCGGATCGGCCATCTGCTGGTGAGCCGCTACGGCGTCGCCAAGGGCGATCGCGTGGCGATCTCCATGCGCAACTATCCCGAATGGATCCTGGTCTTCATGGCCGTGACCTCGGTCGGCGGCGTCGCGGTGGCGATGAACGCTCTCTGGCAGCCCGACGAGATGGAATACGGCCTCAAGGACTGCGGCGCGAAGGTCCTGTTCGCCGACACCGAGCGGCTGGAGCGCCTGGCCCGCTGCGCCAAGGCGCCGGATGTCCAGGTGATCGGGGTGCGCGGCGCCGGATCGCAAACCGGTGCGGCCGAACTCTTCGATCTTCTGGCGAGTATCGGCGACGTCGATATTCCCGCCGTCGACATCGATCCGGAAGATGTGGCGACGATCTTCTATACCTCGGGGTCCACCGGCCATCCCAAGGGCGTCGTCTCCACCCATCGCGCGATCTTGAGCGCCCTGCTGTCCTGGGAGCTGGACGCCCAGGCTGGGGCCCTGATCGCGGGCCTCGCGCCCGCCGAGCCGGCCAATCCGCCGGCGACCTTGCTCGGCGTGCCGCTCTTCCACGTCACCGGCTCGCACAAGGTCTATCTGGAATCCTACCGCGCCCAGCGGAAGATCGTGTCGATGTACAAATGGTCGCCCGAGAAGGCCGCCGAGTTGATCGAGGTCGAGAAGATCACCTCCTTCGTCGCTCCAGCGGCCATGACCGGCGATCTGGTGCGTGAGGCGACCAGGACCGACCGGGATCTCAGCACGCTCATTGTCGTCGGCGGCGGCGGCGCGCCGCGCGCGCCCGAGCAGGTCAAGCAGATCGACGCCTCCTTCGCCGTCGCCGCGCCGGCCACCGGCTGGGGCATGACCGAGACCAACGCCATCGGCACGGGCATCGGCGGCCCGGACTATCTCGCCCGGCCCGGCCAGCTCCGGCCGCTGCTCGGCGGTGCTGGATCTCAAGATCGTCGATGACGCCGGCGAGGCAGCCTGCCGGCGGGAGAGCGGGGCGAGCTGCTGGTGCGCGGGGCCTCGATGTTCAACGGCTACTGGAACCGGCCCGATCTCAACGCCGAGCTGTTCGACGACGGCTGGTATCCGCACCGGCGATGTCGCCTATCTGGACGACGAGGGCTATCTCTTCATCGTCGACCGCATCAAGGACCTGATCATCCGCGGCGGCGAGAACATCGGCTGCGGCCAGGTCGAGGCGGCCCTGCTCATGCACCCGGACGTTCACGAAGCGGCGGTCTACGCCGTGCCCGACGAGCGGCTTGGCGAAGAAGTCGGCGCCACGGTCCATGGCGCCGGCGTCCCTCGACGCGGAAGCCCTGCGCGCCTTCCTCGGCGATCACCTCGCCCGCTTCGAAATCCCCCGCTACATCCGTATCGCCCCCGAACCCCTGCCCCGCACCGCCTCGGGCAAGATCCTCAAGCGCCAGCTCCGCGACGAGATGGTGGCGGGGATGACAAGCTAGATCGGCCTCTGGACCGCCGGCGTCCTCGCCGGCACGGGCGCAAGCCCGCGTCTTCCGAAGACCACGCTTCGCTTTGCCGGCGAGGACGCCGGCGGTCCAATGACTTTCCTAACCCTCCGCCCAGCGGCTGCGGCCGATGAGGCCCATGCCGTCGGCGATGTCGGAGGCGATGGCGGCGCGCAGGGCGTCGGGGTCGCCCGCCTCGATGGCGTCGAGGGCGATGCGGTGCTGGTCGATGAGGTTGGCGGTGCCGTAGCGGCCGTAGACGACGCGCATGAATGGACCGAACTGCAGCCACAGGGTCTCGATCAGGTGATTGAGCGTCTCGCGCGTGTTGGCGCGGTAGATATTGAAATGAAAGGCGAAATTATTTTCCATATAGCCGATGACGTCGCCGTTCTCCATGGCGGCGTCCAGCGCGTTGTCGATCTCGCGCAGATGGCGCAGGCGCGCCGCGTCGATGTGCGGCAGGGCCTGGACGGCGGCCTCGCGGCTCCAGCAGCAGGCGGCATTCCAGCAGATCGGTAAAGCGCGCCTCGGTCATCAGCGGCACCTCGATCTTGCGCTTGGAGCGGATGCGCACGGCGCCCTCGGCGGCGAGGCGGCTCAGCGCATCGCGCACCGGCATCTGGCTTACCCCCAGCTCCAGCGCCAAGCCTCGGGTCGAGAGGCCCACGCCCGGGGTGATCTTGCCGGTGATCATGCGCAGGCGCAGATCGTCATAGACGCTGGCGTGCAGCAGAGGCCCGGCCGAAAGCTCGATCTCGGGGGCGTCGTCGTCGGTCAGCGCGGCGATCTCGGTCATGATTAGGTGGTCGTTCCTGCCGCCGCCGTGGATTTCAAGCCCGATATATGTGCGATCTCAGCGTCGGTATAGATGGGCTGGCGCGCGAAGGGGTCATTGACCTCAATGGGCGCATGCGTGATCAAGGTCGCGCTCAAGGCTGTGATCGCAGGAACACGCATGTCGGAACTGGAACGCTGGATCGAGGAACGGGGGATCACCGAGGTGGAATGCCTCATCCCCGATATGAACGGCGTGCTGCGCGGCAAGGTGCTGCCGGCGGCCAAGCTCATCCAGTCGGATCGGGACGGCTCCCTGCGCCTGCCCAGCAGCGTCTTCGCCGTGACCGTGACCGGCGAATACGCCGGGGCCGATGACGACGACGAGGCCTACAGCGACCCGGACATGGTGCTGCAGCCCGACCCGGCGACCCTGCGCGTCGCGCCGGGCCTCAAGACGCCCACCGCCTATGTCTTCGCCGACGCCCACCATCCGGACGGCACGCCCGTGGGCCTCCTCGCCGCGCCAGGTGCTGAAGAACGTGTTGGCCCTCTATCGCGCCAAGGGCTGGCGCCCGGTGGTGGCGCCGGAGCTGGAATTCTATCTGACGGCGGTCAACCCCGATCCGGATCTGCCGCTCACCCCGCCCGCGGGCCGCTCCGGCCGGGCCGAGACCTCGCCGCAGCCCTATGGCCTGGAGGCGATCAACGAATACGAAGACCTGATCGACGCCATCTACGAGTATTCCGAGACGTGGCCGGCCTCAGCGTCGACACCATGATCCACGAGTCCGGCACGGCCCAGCTGGAGATCAACTTCATGCACGGCGATCCGGTGCGCCTGTGCCGACCAGGTGTCTGGTGTTCAAGCGCATCGTGCGCCAGGTCGCCCTGGCACCACGGCGTCTACGCCACCTTCATGGCCAAGCCGATGGAGCACCAGCCCGGCAGCGCCATGCATCTGCACATCTCGGTGGTCGACGACGCCGGCGGCGCCAACCTGTTCGCCGACGCGGACGGCGTCGGACAGCGCGCATGTTCCGGCCATTTCGTCGGCGGCCTGCAGACCTACCTGCCGGAGGTCACGCCGCTGTTCGCGCCCAACGTGAACTCCTTCCGCCGCATGCGGCCCAGCCACAGCGCGCCGATCAATGTGCAGTGGGGCCACGACAACCGCTCCTGCGGCCTGCGCGTGCCGATCTCCGACCGCCATAACCGGCGCATCGAGAACCGCCTGCCGGGGGCGGACGCCAATCCCTATCTCGCCATCGCCGCGGCCCTGATCTGCGGCTATCTGGGCGTCGATCGGCGAGGTCGACGCCTCGCCCGAGGCGCCGGGCAACGCCTATCACCACGCCCGCACCCTGCCCCGAACCCTGGAGGAGGCGCTGGAGCGCTTCGCCGCCTGCCAGCCGGTGCGCGACCTGCTGGGCGAGCCGTTCTTCCGCGCCTTCATCGCCATCAAGGAGGCCGAGCTGGAGGCCTTCCAGGGGGTGATCAGCTCCTGGGAGCGCGACCACCTGCTGCTGAAGGTCTGAGCATGGGCTTCAACGACCGGCCTTGGCATGGCCGGGTCGTACTATGCCGCCACCGCCAATCCGATCGAGGCCTTCCCGACTCTGGCGGACGAGGTCAGCGCGGATCTGGTTATCGTCGGCGGCGGCTGCACCGGCCTTTCGGCCGCCCTGCACGCCGCCGAGCGGGGGCTGAAGGTCATCGTCCTCGAGGGCGGCAAGGTGGGCTGGGGCGCTTCGGGGCGCAACGGCGGCCAGATGATCCCGGGCCTGCGCAAGGGCGCCGTCGAGCTGGTCAAGGCCTATGGCGCCGAGCGGGCCAAGGCGGTGCTGGATCTCGCGTTCGAGGCGCGCGACCTGGTGCTGGCCCTTATCGAGCGCCACGCTATCGCCTGCGATCTGAAAACCACCGGCCATCTGCTCGGCGCGGTAAAGGCCTCCGACATGCGCTGGATGGAGGAGGAGGCCGATTGCCTGGCCGAGGTGATCGGCTATGGCGGCGTGGAGGTGATCTCGGCGGTGAGGGCCCGGGCCGAGGTGGATACGCCCTATCACGGCGCCCTGATCGATCGCGGCGGCGGCCACATGCATCCGCTCAACTACACCCTGGGCCTGGCCAAGGCCGCCGTCGGCGCCGGCGTGACGATCTTCGAGCAGTCGCCGGCGGTCAGGATCGACAAGGCGGCTGGCGGCGTAACCCTCGTCACCGCCAAGGGCGCCGTGCGCGCGCGTCACGCGATCCTGGCGGGCGACGCCCTGCTGGAGGGCCTGGCGCCGGCGGTGAACAACCGCATCATGCCGGTGGCCAACTACATCCTCGCCACCGAGCCGCTGGCCCAGGCGCACACGCTCATTCCCAACGATGTCGCGGTTTCCGACAGCCGGTTCGTGGTCAACTACTATCGGCTGACCGCCGATGGCCGCCTGCTGTTCGGCGGCGGCGAGCGCTACACTCGCGAGCCGCCGGCCGACATCGCCGCCTTTGTGCGGCCTCACATGGAAGCGGTGTTCCCGGCCCTGCGCGGCGCGGCGATCGCCTATGCCTGGGGCGGTCTGGTGTCGATCACCATGACCCGGCTGCCTCATGTCGGGCGCGATGGAGAGGTCCTGTTCGCCCACGGCTATTCGGGCATGGGGGTGATCCTCTCGACCTTGGCCGGCAAGCTGCTGGTGGAGGAGTTGGCCGGAGAGAGCGCCCGGTTCGAGCTGTTCGCCGGCTTCGCCCCGCCGGCCTTTCCCGGCGGCGTCGCCCTGCGCGCGCCGCTGCATGTGCTTGGCATGGTCTGGTACGCCCTGCGCGACCGCCTCTAGTTGGAGTTTTCAATGGCGAAGATGACACCGGCCGACAGGGCCCTGGGGATGGACCGGCCGATCGATCGGCGCGATTTCCTCAATGGCGTGGCCGTGACCGTCGGGGCCTTGGGAAGCGGCATGCTGGGCGCGCGGGGCGCCTTGGCCCAGGCGGCGGCGACGCCGTGGCCGCAGGACGTCGACGGCTATTATCCGCCGGTCCTGACGGGGCTGCGTGGTTCGCACGTCGGCTCCTTCGAGAACGCCCACAAACTTCGCGACGGCGATTTCTGGACTGGCAAGGGCGCGCCGACCGACACCGGCGAGACCTATGACCTGATCGTCGTCGGCGGCGGCATCAGCGGCCTCGCGACCGCCCATTTCTACCGCAAGACCAAGCCGGCGGCCCGAATCCTGATCCTCGACAATCACGACGACTTTGGCGGCCACGCCAAGCGAAACGAGTTCCACCTGGACGGAAAGCTCCATCTGCTCAACGGCGGCACGTTGGAGATCGATAGCCCACGGCCCTACAGCGCGGTCGCCGGCGGCCTGATCACCGAGCTCGGCATCGATCCGGTGGGCCTAAGCAAAACCTGCGATCAGAACGCGGTCTACACCTCGCTCGGCCTCAAACACGGCGTGTTCTTCGACAAGGAGACCTTCGGCGTCGACCAGCTCGTCGCCGGCGCCCCCGACCGCTACGAGGGCGAGGGCGGTTCCTGGCCGGCTTTCCTGGCCAAGACGCCGCTTTCGCCGGCCGTGCGCGCCGATATCGAGCGCATCGAAACGGGCAAGGCTGATTATATGCCGGGGCTCACCGCCGACGAGAAGAAGGATCGCCTCTCGCGGATGAGCTACAAGGATTTCCTGCTCAATGTGGTGAAGGTCGATCCGGCCACCGTCGCCTTCTACCAGAGCCACACCCAGGGCGAATGGGGCGTTGGCATCGACGCGGTCTCGGCGCTGGATTGCTGGGGCTTCGGCATGCCGGGCTTCTATGGGCTGAAGCTCCCTCCGACGCCCACACCCAGGATGAGCTATACGCCGGCCGGCTATCTCCAGGGCGGCTCCTACACCTTCCATTTTCCCGACGGCAACGCGACGATCGCCAGGCTGCTGGTGCGGCGTCCTGGTCCCGGGCGCCGTGCCCGGCGAGGACTGCAAGGATGTGGTCACCGCCAGGGTCGACTACAGCCGCCTCGATCGGCCTGACAATCCGGTGCGCATCCGGCTTTCCAGCATCTGCGTGCGGGCGCGCAATATCGGCGACCCGGCCTCATCGACCGGCGTCCAGATCGCCTATGCGCGCGGAGACGGGGTGTACACGGTGACAGGCAAGGCCTGCGTCCTCGCCTCCTGGAACATGATGATTCCCTACCTTTGCCCGGAAATGCCGGAGGCGCAGAAGGCGGCGCTGCACAAGCTGGTCAAGACGCCGCTGGTCTACACCGCCGTGGCGCTGCGCAACTGGACGGCGTTCCAGAAGCTGGGCGTTCGCGCCGTCACCGCGCCGGGCGGCTACCACACCTCCTTCACCCTCAACTGGCCGGTGGATATCGGCGGCTACGCCGCTGAAAGATCGCCGGAAAAGCCGGTCCTGGTGCACATGACCCGCACGCCCTGCCAGCCTGGATTGCCTGAGTTCGACCAGAACAAGATCGGCCGCGCCGAGCTTCTGGCCACGCCGTTCGAAACCTTCGAGCGCAATATCCGCGACCAGCTGGGCCGCACGCTCAAGGACGGCGGCTTCGATCCGGCGCACCGACATAACCGCCATCACGGTCAACCGCTGGCCGCATGGCTACGCGCCGGAATGGAACGCCCTCTGGACCCCGCCCGTGCCGTACGACGAACTGCCCAACGTCATCGGCCGCGCCCGGTTCGGCCGCATCGCCATCGCCAATTCCGATGCGGGCGCGGCCGCCTACACCGATTGCGCCATCGACCAAGCCTGGCGCGCGACGAACGAGATCATCGCGCTGAATATCTGACTATTCACACGTTCAGCAGCAGATACTCGCGCTCCCACGGGCTGATAACGGTCATGAAGGTGGCGAATTCAGCGCGTTTGACGGCGGCGAAGGTGGTGACGAAGGTGCGGCCGAAAACCTCTGCCAGTTCTTCGCTGTCCTCGAACAGATCCACCGCTTCCAGCAGGCCCACGGGCAGGTCGAACTCGTCGCCGCGCGCCGTGCCCGACTGCGGCTCGCTGGGCGTCAGGTGGCGCGTTAGGCCGAGATAGCCGGCGGCGAGGGAGGCGGCCGTGGCCAGGTAGGGGTTGGCGTCGCTGGACGGCACCCGGTTCTCCACCCGGCGATTGGACGCCGAGGAGGGCGGGATGCGAAGGCCGGTGGTGCGGTTGTCGTAGCCCCAGGCGACGTTCACCGGCGCCGACATGCCCTTCACCAGACGGCGATAGGAATTGACGTAAGGGGCGATCATGCAAGTCGCCGCCGGCACATAGCGCTGCTGGCCGGCGACGAAATGGAAGAAGGCCGGGGTCGGCTTGCCCTTGTCGTCGGTGAAGATGTTCTCGCCGCTTTCCTTCGAAAGCACCGACTGGTGGATGTGCATGGCCGAGCCCGGCTCATGGGCGATCGGCTTGGCCATGAAGGTGGCGTAGATGTCGTGCTTCATCGCCGCCTCGCGGATGGTGCGCTTGAGCAGGAACACCTGGTCGGCCAGGACGATGGGATCGCCGTGACGAAGGTTGATCTCCATCTGCGCCGCGCCCTCTTCGTGGATCAGGGTGTCCACCTCCAGGGCCTGGGCCTCGGCGAAGGCGTAGATATCCTCAAATAGGGCGTCGAACTCATTGACCGCGCTGATGGAATAGGATCGCCGGCCGGCCTCGGCGCGGCCCGATCGGCCGATCGGCGGCTCCAGCGGATAGTCTGGATCGTGTTGCGCTTGACCAGATAGAATTCCAGCTCGGGGGCGACGACCGGGGTCCAGCCCTGCTCGTGATAGAGATCGACCACGCGCTTGAGCACCTGGCGCGGGGCGATCTCCACCGGTCGGCCATCATGGTAGACCGCGTCATGGATCACCTGCGCCGTGGGGTCGCTGGCCCAGGGAACGGCGCACAAGGTGGAGAAATCCGGCCGTAGTTCGATGTCGCCATCCGAAGGGTCGTAGCGGAACTCGGCCGTCTCCTCGGGATATTCGCCGGAGATGGTCTGCATGAAGATCGAGGAGGGCAGGGCCATGGCCGTGTCCTCGAAGAACTTGGCCGCCGGCATGATCTTGCCGCGCGCGACGCCGGCGAGGTCGGGAACCAGGCACTCGATCTCGGTGACGCCGCGAGCCGCCGCCCAGGCTCTGGCCTGGGCGGCCGTAGTGATCGGCTCGGAGCCGGCGGTCAGCGGTTTGGGTTTCTTCTTGGACATGGAATGAGCTTTGGTGGGGATTGGCGAAGCGAAAGGGCGGCGTGAGGTCGTACCGTCACCTTGGTCACGGCGGCGCCGCGGTTGGGCCGAAGTCCTGGTTCGCCAGTCTGGGCATGCACAGGCGTCCGTGAGCGGGCGCCGAGGCGTTCCTATTCATTTCGCTTAAAAAACAGACCTTACCGTGATCGCGCGCTAAGCGCCAGCCAACCGGGGCAAATTTTGTGATCACAGACGCTTGACGCGAGTTCGGCGCCGGTTAGGAGTCGGCCAATCAGTAAAAAATTGGGGGCCATGCATGGCACGACGTTCGATCCGCCTCTGCGCCTATTTCGCCGCCGCCTCGGCGCCCTTGATGCTGGCGGCCAACGCCAGCGCGCAAACGGCGACAAGCCCAACCCCGGCGACCGCTGCTCCCGCCAAGGCGGCGCCCGCCAAGGCCGGATCGACCGAAGTCGGCGAAATCGTCGTCACCGCCACGCGCCAGGCCCAGGTTCTCAGCCGGGTGCCGGAAAGCGTCAGCGCCTTCACCGCCGCCAAGATGCAGGTGATGGGCATCAAGAACTTCGATGACGTGGTGCGCTATACCCCCGGCGTCGCCTTCAACGAGGAAAGCCACGACATCGCTATCCGGGGCATCAGCTCCACGGCCGGATCGGGCACCACGGGCATCTATATCGACGATACGCCGGTCCAGGTGCGCAACCTCGGCCTCAACGCCAACAACACCCTGCCGGCCGTGTTCGACCTGCAGCGGGTCGAGGTGCTGCGGGGGCCGCAAGGCACCCTGTTCGGCGCGGGATCGGAAGGCGGCACGGTGCGCTACATCACCACCCAGCCGAGCCTGACCACCTGGAGCGCCATGGCCCACAGCGAGTTCGCCTGGACGGTCTACGGCGATCCTTCGTACGAAGCCGGCGCGGCCATCGGCGGGCCGATCGTCAACGACAAGCTCGGCTTCGAGGTCAGCGCCTGGGGCCGCAAGGACGGCGGCTGGATCGACCGGGTGAATTACCAGACCGGCAATGTGACGGACGCCAACGCCAACTATGTCGACACCTATACCCTGCGCGCGGCGCTGACCTGGGCCCCGACCTCCAACATCACTATCACCCCGGCGATCAGTTATCAGGATCGCTATCAGAACAATTACGACAACTATAATGTGTATCTGTCGCATCCCGGCGATGGTTACTACGTCAGCAGCACGCCGGACCAGATGGCCGATCAGGACGCCTTCTATCTGCCGACTTTGCGGATGGAATATGACACCCACGGCGTCAAATTGATTTCCAACACCGCCTATTATAACCGCGCCGAAGTAGTGAACGGATACAGTGGGACCATCTACAACCTCTCCTACTTCCAGCAGATCATTTCCGGCGGCTTGGCCCCGCCGCCGCCTTACCCCACGGTTCCCTTGCCGCCGGGCACCGTCGGAACCGATCCCCAAGGCATCCCCTGTACGAACAACTGCCAGAACCAATATCCTCTGCTCAACCCGGCCGGGCCCAACCTGCCCAGCATGCCGAACTACAATTCGCGCAACTTCATCCACAATCTGCAGTCCAACTGGACCCAGGAATTCCGCGTCCAGTCGGCCGATCCAAACGCCCGCTTCACCTGGCTCGGCGGCCTATTCCTCGCCAGGGACGCTCAGCGCAGCACCGAAACGATCTGGGACCCCGAGCTTCCTGCAACTGACGCAGCAGTTGTGGAACGAGTCGATGATCGACGCCTGGGGCGAGGAGCTGCTGCCTGGGGGCATTGACTACATCAACGACACTCAGGCCAAGGACACCCAGGTGGCCCTGTTCGCCAACGCCACATACCTCATCACACCGCAACTCAAGCTCATCGGCGGCCTGCGTTACGCTTGGACTCATTTCGACTATTCCAATGTCAACGATGGCCCGCAGGATCTGCTGGGCGGTCCTCCGAGCTACGATAATGGCGGCATGTCCAGCGGCCACAAGGACGAAAACCCCCTGACGCCCATGGGCTCGGTCTCCTATCAGATCACCCACGACGATATGGTCTACGCCACCGCCGCCAAGGGCTATCGGATCGGCGGCGCCTCGCCGCCCCTCCCGTTCAACGCCTGCGGCGGGCCTTTCCCGACTTCCTACGACTCCGACAGCCTATGGAGCTATGAGATCGGCTCCAAGGATCGGTTCTTCGATCGGCGGCTCCAGATCTCCGGCAGCGCCTTCTTCATCAACTGGTCGAACATCCAGCAGGCGTTCTATGTGCCCTCCTGCGGCATCCAGTTCACCACCAACGCCGGCACGGTCTATAGCAAGGGCTTCGACATGCAGTCGCAGTTCCAGGTGACCCGGGCGCTCGATCTCGAAATGACGGTCGGCTACACCGACGCCTACTTCGCCAAGACGGCGCTGGACGCCAACGGCGATGTGCTCGACAAGCCGGGCGACACGCTCGACATCCCGCCCTGGACGGCGACCTTCGCCGCCGAATACAAGTTCCGCATCGCCGGTCAGTACGACGCCTTCATACGGGCGGACTATTCCTTCACCAGCCAGAGGACCAAGCCGATCCCCAACGAGGATCCGCGAACCGCCTTCTATGATTACGGCCTGCGGCCCGATCCGGCGACCAATCTGGTGAATCTGCGCATCGGAGCGACGCTGCAGAAGTGGGATCTGGAGATATATCTCAACAACGTCCTGAACTCCCACCCGCAACTCAGCCTGCAGCACCAGGACCAATGGACCACCCTCTTCGAAGCCCAGACCCTCCGCCCCCTCACCCTGGGCCTCTCGGCGACGTACAAGTACTAAACACCTCTCCCAGAGGGAGAGGGAGGGGCCCAAGGCGGAGCCTTGGGAGGGTGAGGGGCTACGAGGCCCGCCGCGTAACCCCTCATCTTCCCACGCCCTTCGAGCGTGGAGATGGTTTCTTCTCCCTCTGGGAGAAGACAAGTAAGGAAAGCCCTCCGTCCGCGGTGGGTGAAATTTAGGAAAGAACCATGGACACTCTAGCGGTCAATTCCCTCGAAGCTTTCTGGATGGGCTTCACCGACAACCGCGGCTTCAAGGCCGATCCCAGGCTCATCGCCCGGGCCAAGGATATGCACTATTACACGCCTGAAGGCCGGGCGATCCTGGATGGTTGCGCGGGCCTCTGGTGCGTCAACGCTGGTCACGGTCGTCAGAAGATCATCGACGCGATCAGCCGCCAGGCCGCACAGCTCGACTTCGCGCCGACCTTCAATCTTGGCCACCCGGTGGTGTTCGAACTGGCCTCGCGCCTGAGAGGCGTCTTTCCGGCGGCGCTTGACCACTTCTTTTTTTGCAATTCCGGCTCCGAGGCGGTGGACAGCGCCCTGAAGATCGCGCTGGCCTATCAGAAGGCCATCGGCCAGGGCAGCCGCACCCGCCTGATCGGTCGCGAGCGCGGCTATCATGGCGTCGGTTTCGGCGGGATTTCGGTGGGCGGCATGGTGGCCAACCGCCGCACCTTCGGGCCTCTGCTGCCCGGCGTCGATCACATGCGCCACACCCACGGCGCCGGCGCCCCCTTCACCAAAGGCCAGCCGGAAACTGGCGCGGAATTGGCCGACGATCTGGAGCGCCTGGTCGCCCTGCACGGCGCCGACACCATCGCCGCGGTGATCGTCGAGCCGGTGGCCGGATCGACCGGCGTGCTCGTGCCGCCGGTAGGCTATCTCGAGCGCCTGCGCGAGATCGCCACACGCCACGGCATCCTTCTCATCTTCGACGAGGTGATCACCGGTTTTGGCCGCCTGGGCGCCGGCACCGCTTCGGAATATTTCGGTGTGACGCCCGATCTGGTGAGCTGCGCCAAGGGCATCACCAACGCGGCCGTGCCCATGGGCGCGGTGGCGGCGCAGTCGTTCATCTACGATGCGGTGCTGGCCAATTCTCCGCCGGGGATCGAGCTTTTTCACGGCTACACCTATTCGGGCCACCCGCTGGCCGCCGCCGCCGCCCTGGCGACGCTGGACATCTACGCGGAGGAAGGGCTGTTCGCCCGCGCCGCCGAGCTCAGCCCCTATTGGCAGGAAGCCGTTCACTCCCTGGGCGACGCCGCCCATGTGATCGATATCCGCAATATCGGCATTGTGGCGGGGATCGAGTTGGCGCCGCGTCCGGGGGCCCCCAGCGCCCGGGCCAAGGAGGTGTTCCACCGGTGCTTCGACGATGGGCTGCTGGTCCGCTACACCGGCGACACCATCGCCCTTTCGCCGCCGCTGATTCTCGAAACCGCCCACATCGACGAGATCGTTGGCAAGCTTCGCGCGGTGATCGAGACGGCAACCTGATCGGGGTCTCGCCTTGCCCTTCACCGCCCTTTCGCTAGCGAATTGGCGCGTTTGGTCAAGTGGGCGCTGGTGCGGTCATGGTAATTGACCGATCGTCACGGCGCGCGGGGGGAAAACGGGCGCCGCGGCCAGAAGGAGATAGAGGGGCCGGGCGCGCCGCCTGCTTCGCCGAAGGCGGGCGGCGCGCCGCGTCCCCCGCCTTCGTAATTTTCAGACCGTGTCTGATCAGGGAATCATGCCGCAGGCGAACATCTTGTTCGCCACCGGCGCGGCGATCTGGCCGATGAAGTACTGTCGCATGGCCGGATCCTGCTGCAGGAGTTTAATGGCGCGCTGCTCCATGGGCGACTTCGGCTGGCCGGCCTTGGCCGCGCGGTCGGCCCAGAGCTGTTCGCAGGTGGCGTTCTGGTATTTGGCGATCACCCTCTGAGCGACCCGATCGGCCACGGGATAGGGCTGGGCCGTCGCGGCGCCGGCGAACGACAAGGCCGCCATGGCGGCGCCGATCAAAATACGCTTCTTGGACATGGCTTTTCCCTCCTGATTGGCTGAGCCTGACGCGCCACGAGGTTAGCCGCGGCGCCGTCGAACGCAAGGGTTGCGCCACCCATTGGCGCCCTGTCCTATAGCGGTCACAAGGCGGTGCTAACCTACCGGCTCCTAGGGAGGAATGCTGATGACGACCGCGGATATCGCCGCCGACCTGGTGGCCCTTTGCCGGGAAGGCAAATTCGCCGAATCGGGCGAAAAATACTGGGCCGACGATGTGGTGAGCATCGAGGCCGGCGCCCCGATGGCGGCGATCCGGCCAGCCACGGCAAGGACGCCGCGCGAGGCAAGGGCGAATGGTGGAGCAACTCGCACGACATTCACGACGTGAAGGTCGATGGTCCGTGGGTGAACGGCGAGCAGTTCACCGTGCGCTTCACCATGGATGTGACCTTCAAGGAAACCGGTCAGCGGCACACCATGGACGAGATCGCGCTTTACACGCTCAAGAACGGCAAGATCGCCGAAGAGCGCTTCTTCTACGCCTGAGGGCGACGGCGCGATGAATCCGGGGGGTGGGGGCCGGCCGTTGCGTGTGGCCCTGGTGACCAGTTCCTACAACTACATCCCCGATGGGGTGGCGCTCACCCTAAACCGGCTGGTGGGCTATCTGGAAAGCCAGGGGGTTGAAGTGCTGGTGTTCGCTCCGGTGGCCAAGGCGCCGGCCTTCGCCCACAAGGGTGACATCGTCGCGGCGCCCTCCGCGCCGTTTCCGTTCCGGCCCGAATACCGGCTGGCCTTCGGCTTTACCCGGCGCGCGCGCGAACGGCTAGCGGCCTTCAATCCGGATCTGATCCATATCGCCGTGCCTGACTTCCTCGGCCGCCAGGCCCTGGCCATCGGCCGCGCTCGCGGCCGGCCGGTGGTGGCCAGCTATCACACCCGATACGAGGCCTATCTGAAGGACTACGGCCTGGAGTTCCTGCGCGAAGGTTTCACCACCTGGCTGCGCCAGTTCTACGATCAGGCGGACGAGGTCTATGTCCCGTCCGAGTCGATGATCGAGAGCCTGCTCGCCGAGGGCTTCGCGCCGCATCTGCGCCTTTGGCGCCGGGGGGTGGATATCGAGCGGTTCGACCCGGCCAAGCGTAGCGGCGCGGTGCGCGCGGGCTGGGGCGTCGCCGAGGACGAGATCGTCGTCACCTTCGTCAGCCGGCTGGTGCGTGAAAAGCGTCTCGACACCCTGATCGAGGTGGCCGACCGCTTGGCCGCCACCGGCGTTCGCCATCGGATGGTGATCGTCGGCGAAGGGCCAAGTCGCGCCGCGCTCGAGCGCCGCCTGCCGGTCGCCGTCTTCACCGGCTTTCTGGGCGGCGAGGCGCTGGCGCGGGCCTACGCCTCCTCGGACGTCTTTCTCTTTCCCAGCGACACCGAATCCTTCGGCAATGTGACGCTCGAAGCCATGGCCAGCGGATTGCCGGCGGTTTGCGCCGACGCCACCGGCAGCCGCTCGCTTGTCCAGAACGGGGTGACTGGGTTCCTCGCGCCGCCTGGGGATGGCGAGGCTTTTTTCCACCACGTCGCCGCCTTGGCGCGAGATGGCGAGCAGCGGGCGCGGATGGGTGCGGCGGCTCGTGCCCGGGCGCTGGGCTTTTCATGGGACGAGACCATGGCCGGCCTGCTGGCCCGTTATCAGGCCCTGGTGGCCACCCCCCGCCAGGCGGCGGCCTGAGGGTTTGAAGATCGTCGACGTCTGCGGCTTCTATTCCGAGGCGGGCGGGGGCGTGAAAAGCTATGTTCGCCAGAAATTCGCGGCGGCGCGCCGCCATGGCCACCAGCTCATCGTGGTCGCGCCGGGCGCCGAGACCCGCCGCGAACCGGTCGATGGCGGCCAGATCGCCTGGGTGGCGAGCCCACCGATGCCGTTCGACGCCAACTACCGGATGTTCGCGCGCGGCGCGGAGGTGTGGCGGATCCTGGACGAGACGGCGCCGGACTTCGTGGAGGGCTCCTCGCCCTGGCGCGGCGGCTGGCTGGCCGGCCGTTGGCCGGGCCGAGCGGCCCGAGCCCTGGTGTTCCACCAGGACTTCGTCGCCGGCTATCCAATGACGTTTGTGGACCGGTGGATGGCCCCTGCGGGCGTCGATCGGATGTTCTCGCCTTACTGGGCCTATCTAAGGCGTCTGTCGTCGCGGTTCGACGCCACCGTGACCGGCGGTGAATGGCTGGCGCAGCGTTTGGCCGGGTTTGGTCTGGCCAACCCCGTGTCCATTTCCCTCGGCATCGAGGCCGGGCGCTTTTCGCCCACATTGCGGGACCAAGCCCTGCGGACAGACATGCTGGAAAGGTGCGGCGTCGGCCCGGAGGGGAAACTCCTGATCGTCGCCGGCCGTTTCCATCCGGAAAAGCGTCACCGCGTGATCATCGAGGGCTTCGCGCGGGCCAACGCCGCGCGCGGCGATCTTGGCTTGGTTCTGGCGGGCGAT
Source organism: uncultured Alphaproteobacteria bacterium (assembly GCA_963817995.1). Classification (GTDB taxonomy): domain Bacteria; phylum Pseudomonadota; class Alphaproteobacteria; order Caulobacterales; family Caulobacteraceae; genus Acaudatibacter. The sequence continues at coordinate 45,236 of CAWFQJ010000024.1, read as the reverse complement.
GGGTTGGCTCGAGCGGCGGTGGAGCGGGCCGCGGCCCGCGCCGGAAACGTCTATCTCGCCGGCGCGATCTCGGATCGCTCGCTTCTCGCGCGTCTCTACGCCAGCGCTGACCTATTGGTGCATGGCTCGGCCGCCGAAACGTACGGACTTGTTGTGGCCGAAGCTATCGCTTCGGGCCTGCCCGTGGTCGTCCCAGATCGCGGAGGCGCGGCCGACCTCGCCCGGCGCGGCAGATCGAAGCTATACGCGACCGGAGATGCAGCCTCCTGCGCGACGGCGATCCTGGCGGCGCTGGCCGGAGAGGTCGAGGCGCCGAGCAAACCTCCGCCCGGCTCGGCGGACGATCACTTCACCGCGCTGTTCGCCCTCTACGAGCGTTTGGCGGCGGCGCATCGCGTGGTCTAGGAAGCCGGCATGGGCCAGCAGGATGTCGCCGAGTTGATGGACCAGGCTTTGGTCGACCATCAGGCTGGCCGGCTGGATGCGGCTGAACGCCTCTATCGGCAGGTTCTGGCCAAATGGCCGGAATACGCGGACGCCCTGCATCTGCTCGGCGTGGTTCTCCATCAGCGCGGGCGCGACGAGGAAGCGGCGGCGCTGATCTATCGAGCGATTGGCCTCAACGAGGCGAGCGCCGCTTATCACAGCAATCTGGGCGTCATCCTGTGCGACCTGGGCCGGCTGGGGGAAGCCGAGGCGGTGCTCCAATCGGCGCTGCGTCTGGAGGTCGATATGCCGGCGGCTCACTACAATCTCGGCAACGTGTTCAGCGGACAGGGAAAGCTGGGGCAGGCCGAGGCGAGCTACGGGGAGGCGCTGCGCCTGCGTCCGGACTACGCCGACGCCCTGGTCAATCTGGGCAATGTGCTCAACCAACTCGGCCGGCCGGCGCTGGCCGAGCAGCGCCTCAGAGAGGCGCTGAAGCTTCGGCCCGGCTCACCCGCGGCGCTCAACAATCTCGGCATCGCCTTGGCCGCGCTCGGCCGGCCGCTGGAGGCCGCCGAAAGCTATCGCGAGGCGATCCAACTCGACTTCGATTTTCCCGATGCGCACAACAACCTCGCCTATGCCCTGTTGGCCGTGGGGTGCTTCCAGGAAGGGTGGGAGGAGCACGAATGGCGCTGGCGCGCCAAGCACATGGCCGGCGGCGCCCGGGGGTTTGATCTGCCCTTGTGGAATGGCGAGCCGCTCGCGGGCAGAACCTTGTTGCTGCATGCCGAACAGGGATTGGGGGACACTCTGCAGTTTTGCCGCTATGCGCCGCTCATCCCCGCTGGCGGCCGGGTGGTGTTGGAGGTGCAGAGGCCTCTTGGGCGGCTGCTATCGCGGCTGCCGGGTGTGGATGAGATCGTCGTTCAGGGCGAAGCCCTCCCGGCCTTCGACGTGTATTGCCCCTTGCTCAGCCTGCCGCGCGCCTTCGGCACGACCTTGGAGACCATTCCCGCCCGTATCCCCTATCTGAGCGCGGATGCGGCGCGTTCGAGCGAATGGGCCAGGCGGCTGGCGGGCCTGGTCGGCTTGAAGGTCGGCCTGGTCTGGGCCGGAGAGCCTCGAACCGGGTGGCCCGAGCTGGCGGCTATCGACGCACGGCGCTCGATCGCGCTTTCCGCCTTGGCGCCCTTGGCCGAGGTCGAGGGCGTCAGTTTCGTCTCCCTGCAGAAGGGAGCGCCGGCGGCTCAGGCGGCGGCGCCTCCGAACGGTCTTGGGTTGCACGACTTCGCCCATGAACTCTCGGATTTCGACGATACCGCCGCCTTGGTGGCCAATCTCGATCTGGTGATCAGCGTCGACACCTCCACGGCCCATCTGGCCGGCGGCCTTGGCAAGCCAGTGTGGCTCCTCAATCGCCACGACACCTGCTGGCGCTGGCTGCTCAACCGCGATGACAGTCCCTGGTATCGGACCCTTCGCCAATTCCGTCAGGCCAGCCCCGGAGACTGGGAGGGCGTGGCCAGGCGAGTGCGGGACGCGCTGAAGTCGATGGCGGCGTGGCCTTAGGTCAGCCGAGCGCCTTCCGTTCCCGGCGTCGTTTCGTAAGAATGTGCTCGGTATAGCCGTTGGGCTGGGCGCGGCCTTCGAAGACCAGTTCGAGCGCGGCCTGGAAGGCGATGTTGGCGGCCGGATCGGCGCTCATCGGGCGTATAGGCGGGATCGTCGGCGTTCTGGGCGTCGACCACCTTGGCCATCCGAGCGAAGGTCTCGCGCACCTGATCCTCGGTGCAGACCCCGTGGCGCAGCCAGTTGGCGATGTGCTGGCTGGAGATGCGCAAGGTGGCGCGGTCCTCCATCAGGCCGACGTCGTGGATGTCCGGCACCTTGGAGCAGCCGACGCCCTGGTCGATCCAGCGCACGACATAGCCGAGGATGCCCTGGGCGTTGTTGTCCAGCTCCTGCTGGATGTCGGCGGCGTTCCAGTTGGAGCGGGCCAGCGGCGGGGTCAGCAGGTCGTCGAGTGCCGGTCGTCGTCGCCGGCCGCCCATGGTCGCCTGCAGGCCGCGGCACGTCGACCTCGTGATAGTGCAGGGCGTGCAGCACCGCGGCGGTGGGCGAGGGCACCCAGGCGGTGTTGGCGCCGGCCTTGGGATGGCCGACCTTGGCCGCCAGCATGGCCTCCATCTGGTCGGGCGCCGCCCACATGCCCTTGCCGATCTGGGCGTGGCCGGGGAAGCCGGTGGCGAGGCCGATCTCGACGTTGCGCTTCTCATAGGCGGCCAGCCAGGGCTCGGCCTTGATGGCGTCCTTGCGCACCACCGGGCCGGCTTCCATGGCGGTGTGGATCTCGTCGCCGGTGCGGTCGAGGAAGCCGGTGTTGATGAAGACCATCCGGTCGCGTGGCGGCGTGGATGCAGGCCTTGAGGTTGGCGCTGGTGCGCCGCTCCTCGTCCATGATGCCGATCTTGACGGTGTTGCGCGGCAGGCCGAGCGCATCCTCGACCAGGTCGAACAGGCGCACGGCCAGGGCGACCTCGTCGGGGCCGTGCATCTTCGGCTTGACGACATAGACCGAGCCGGCCGGGCTGTTGCGGCGCGCGCCTTTGAGGTCGTGCAGGGCGGCGGTGACGGTGATCAGGGCGTCGATGACGGTCTCGTAGACCGGCTCGCCCTTGCAGGCGGACCATGTCGGTGAGTCATGTGGTGGCCGACGTTGCGCACCAGCATCAGGCTGCGGCCGCGCAGGGTCAGTTCGCCGCCGCCGGGGGCGTTATAGACGCGATCCTCGTCCAGCCGGCGGGTTTCGGTGCGGCCGCCCTTGGCGAAGCTGGCGGACAGGTCGCCGCGCATCAGGCCCAGCCAGTTGCGGTAGACGCCGGCCTTGTCCTCGGCGTCGACGGCGGCGACGCGAATCCTCGCAGTCCTGGATGGCGGTCAGCGCCGCCTCGACCAGCACGTCGGCGACGCCGGCCGCATCGTCCTTGCCGATCGGATGGGCGCGGTCGATCAGGATCTCCAGGTGCAGGCCGTTGTGGCGCAGCAGCACCGCCGTCGGGCGCCTCGGCCGCGCCGCGCCAGCCGGCGAACTGGGCCGGGATCGGCCAGGCCGCGTCTCGCCGCCGCTCTTCAGGCGACACGGCGAGGGCGCCGTCCGTCGACCGCATAGGCGGCGGCGTCGGCGTGCGAGCCGGCGGCCAGCGGCGCGACCTTGTCGAGCAGGCGCGCGGGCGATAGGCGATCACCTTGGCGCCGCGCGCCGGATCATAGCCCTTCGTCGCCCGTCGGCGGCTCGAGGGCGTCGGTGCCGTAGAGGGCGTCGTAGAGGCTGCCCCAGCGGGCGTTGGCGGCGTTGAGCGCATAGCGGCCGTTGGAGACCGGCACCACCAGCTGCGGCCCGGCGATCGTGGCGATCTCCGGATCGACATTGGTCGCGTCCGATCTGGAAATCGCGCCGGCTCCGGCGAGCAGGTAGCCGATCTCTTTGCAGGAAGGCGGTCTCCTCGGCCACGTCGAACGCCTTGCCGCGCCGGCCCCGCCACCAGGCGTCGATCTTCGCCTGCAGCTCGTCCCGCCGGGCCAGCAGGGCGGCGTTGGCGGCGCGAAGTCGGCGAGGATGCGCTCCAGCGCCGCCCAGAAGGCGGCCGGCGCCACGCCCGTGCCCGGCAGGAGTTCGGTCTCGACGAAGGCGTGCAGGGTGTCGTCGACAAAAAGAGTCTTGTTCACATCCATCCGCACACCGTCCTTCAAGTTCAGCGTCAAAAGGTCCGCGCCTTACTGCACGGAACGCGGAGAGTTTGAAGCCCCTTTGCGGCGGGGTTGGTTAGATGAGACTCTCAGGCATCCTTCTTCGCCGCCGCCGCGGCGATCATGGCGTCGATCTCGGCGGGGGCATAGCCGATCTCGGCGAGGACCTCTCGGGTGTGCTGGCCGAGGTCGGGGGCGGCGCTCTTGGGCGCCAGGGGCTCATCGGCGAACCGGACGGGGGAGGCGGTGTTGCGGAAGGTCTCGCCGTTGCGATCGGTCAGTTCGATGAAGCATCCGGCGGCCTCGGCCTGGGGATCGGCGGCGACCTGGGCCGCCGACTGCACGGGAGAGAACACCACATCGAGGGCCCGAAGGCGCTTCGCCACCTCTTCGTAAGTGAGTTCGGCGAAGCCCTCGTCGAGAAGGGTGATGAGTTCGCCCACATTGGTCCGGCGGTCGCGATCGGTGCGGAAGCGAGGATCATCGACGAGAACCGGCCGGCCGGCGGCGGCGCAGATATTGGGCCAGTCGGCCCGCGCGTCGCGCGGCATGACGCAGACCCATTGGCCGTCACTGGTCCTGAAGAAATTGACCAGGGGCACGAGGCTTTCCTTGCGCGGCCGGTTGGAGCCGATCCGACCCAGACGCAGATAGGTGGCGATATCGGCGCCCACCGCGTAGACCCCGGAGCGCAGCAGCGAGGTCTCGACAAGGCCGCCCTGGCCGGTGCGCGCGCGGCGGACCACGGCGGCGAGGATACCGCCGACCGTGGCCAGAGAGCAGGTGTGGTCGCCTACGCCGGTGCGCAGGACAAAGGGCTCCTCGCCCTTGGGGATCATCAGGGAGGCGACGCCGGCCCGCGACCAGAACGCCGCTACATCGTAGCCGGGCAGGTCGGCGTCAGGTCCGGAACCGCCGTAGCCGGTGACGCTGGCGTAGATCAGTCGAGGGTTCGTCGCTTTGAGCGTTTCCCAATCGAGCCGGGAAGCGGCGAGAACGGCCGGGCGGCGGTTGGTGATGAAGATATCGGCCTGCGCCAAGAGCCTGAGGATCGCCTCGCGCCCGGCGTCGGAGCGCGGATCCAGCTTCACCGAGCGCTTGCCGCGATTGTCGAGGTGAAAGACCGGGGCGGTGCGGTCGGGCATCAGCTCGGCGAGGGTTTGGCGCATCGGATCGCCACTTCCCCACTCGATCTTGACCACCTCGGCCCCCCAGTCGGCCAGGATGCCGGCCGCGCCGGGCGCCGCGACATGGGTGGCCAATTCGACGACCTTCAGACCCTCAAGCATGGGAAGCTTCCTCGCGCCGCGATGTTTTGGAGCGATTGAAGGGCTTTCGGACGTTGCGTCAATTGCCCCGGCCACGCCGGTGGAACGGCCAGGAACGGCCGCGCGGAACCGAACCCCAACGCTGGCATTATAGCGGCCATACCGAAAACCTTCGGTGCTCAAGGCGGGCGAGGCCAGAGCTCATTCAGCAATGGAGTTTCCCCATGAGTGTCAGAACTTTGATTATTTTAGCCGCCGTCGCAATGACGGCTTCCACCGCCGCCAATAGCGCTCAGCTTGTTAGAAACGGCGGTTTTGAGGATGGTAATTTCACCGGTTGGGTCAATCAGTCGACTTTGCCCGATCAGGTCGTGACAGGGCCGCTGACGCCGTTTTCCGGTGCGTATTATGCGGACGTCGGCGGCGGTTCACGCACAGCCAGGCCGTTTGCCGCTCTCGCCCAGGCGATAACCCTGGCCGCGCCAGGTATGGATACGTTGACCTATGATTTGAACTTCAGCGGCACAACGGCGAGCGACGTATTTTTCGCCCGTTGGGATAACAAACTGGTCAAGGGCAGCCTCGTCAAAGGCGCGGCCGGCAGCGGCAACGGTTGGGTGACCTATAGCTTTACGGTGGACGCCTTGGGGGGCGGAAAGGACCGTCTGGCGCTCGATTTCAAAACGCCGAATGGCGATTCTCCCTGGGCTCTTGACCAGGTTTCGCTCACCGGCCCCGAAATTGTCGGGTCGGCCACGCCTGAGCCCGCGGCCTGGGCGCTGATGCTGACCGGCATGGGTGGCCTTGGGTTTGTCCTGCGTCGGCGGCGCGATCGGGCGCCAGCCTTGATCTAGCGGTTCGCGGATCGCGTCAGCTGTCCGAGAACCCGAACGGCGCGGCGGCGCGGCGGATGTCGTCGGGCAGGATCTGGCGGCCGATCGGCGGCGCCGAGCGGGCGGTGCATTCGGTGCGCTGGCAGAGGCGGCAGGTGACGCCGATGGGCGTCGCCGCCTCGGGCGGACAGGTCTCTTGGGCGTAGATCAGGCGTTCGGCGTGCTCGGCGGCGCAGCCCAGGGCGATGGCCCGCTCGACCTTGGCCGCGCCGAAGGCGCCGCCGCCGGCGGTGACGGTGCGGGCGATGGAGAAGAACCGCTGGCCGTCGGGCAGCTCCAGCCACTGGGTGACGATCTCGCGCGGGGTGCGGAACGCCTGGTGGACGTTCCACAGCGGACAGCCGCCGCCATGGCGGGCGAAGGGGAAGCCGGCGCCGTCCAGCCGCTTGGAGACGTTGCCGGCCGGATCGACGCGGATGAAGAAGAACGGCACGCGCTCGTGCGCCCGGCTTCTGCAGGGTGGTCAGGCGGTGGGCGATCTGCTCGAAGCTGGCGCCGAACTGGCGGCCGAGGGCCTCGACGTCATAGCGCCGCGCCTCCACCGCGCGGGCGAAGGCGGAGTAGGGCATCAGGATGGCCGCGGCCGCATAGCCGGCCAGGGCGCGGCGGGTCAGCCGCTCGCCGCTCTCGGTGGCGAAGGCGCCCTCGCGGCAGTGACCGCGTCGATGGTCTCGGCCATCTCCAGATAGGCGAGCTGCAGGGCGAGCTGGAACTGCTGGCTGGCGTTGTCCAGGCCGTCGTCCAGCAGGATCTCGCGCCGGTGGCGGTCCAGCCGGCGGGTCGAGCCGACCATCACCTTCGGCGGCAGGCGGCGCACCCGCAGACTCGTGGCGGGCCTTCAGATAGCCGGCGAGGCAGTCGTGCTCGGCCACCGCCTGGGCCAGGCGCTCGGCGGCGTCGTCGAGGATGGGGAAGCTGTTGCGGCGGGCGGCCAGGAAGCGGCGGGATTCGGCCACGGGGTCGGAAGCGTCCGCGCCCCCGGTCGAGGGCTCGACATTGCGGTCGGCCAGGGCGAGTTGCTCCTCCTGATAGGCGGTGTAGAGCCGCAGCAGGGCCTCGGTGACGCCGGGAAAGTTGGTGGCGACGTCGGCGGTCTCCAGCGACGGCAGGTCGATGTCGGCGAACATCGGATCCTTCAGCACCGCCTGCAGGCGCGCCGTCTCATCCGAGCCGCCATCGCCGGCCAGGGCGGCGACGTCCATCTTGTAGGTCTGGGCCAGGCGCAGCAGCATCTCGGCGCTCAGCGGGCGGTGGTTGCGCTCCAGCAAGGCGATGTAGGAGGCCGAGACCTCCAGATCGGCGGCCATATCGGCCTGGGTCAGGCCATGGTCGCGGCGCAGCCGCCGCAAGCATGGGGCCGACATAGAGGCGCCGTTCAGCGGGCATGGTCAGGCCAGACCTTCTTCCTTTGGCGCGGCCTTGCGCCCCCTCCGTCGCGCGATGCGAGAGGGCATCGCGCGCCACCTCCCCCGCATAGAGGCGGGGGAGGAGATTTTTACACTGCCTTCTCCTCCCACGCGCAGCGGGGGAGGTGGCGCTCGCCGAAGGCGAGTGACGGAGGGGGCGCAAGGCCGCCGCGCAATCCCTTACAACATTACAAGATATTTTTGTAAAGTTCTACATCTCGACCCCGGAGCGGCTTCCAAACGTCCGTGATCGCGCGTTAGGCGGAGGGATATTCCAGACCTCCTGTGGAGATTTCCCATGGCCTATCAAGATCACATCATCGAGATGAGCCAGCTCATCGAGAGCAAGAACGGCGCCTGGGACGGCATCAACGCCGAAGTCGGTGGCCCGCATGCGCCTGCAGAACCGCTTCAAGACCGGCCTGGAGATCGCCCGCTACACCGCCGAGCATCATGCGCGCGCGACATGGCCGCCTATGACGCCGACCCGGCCAACTACACCCAGTCGCTGGGCTGCTGGCACGGCTTCATCGCCCAGCAGAAGATGATCTCGATCAAGAAGCATTTCGGCACGACCAAGCGGCCGCTACATCTATCTCTCCGGCTGGATGGTCGCCGCGCTGCGCTCCGAGTTCGGCCCGCTGCCCGACCAGTCGATGCACGAGAAGACCTCGGTGCCGGCGCTGATCGAGGAAATCTACACCTTCCTGCGCCAGGCCGACGCCCGCGAGCTGGGCGTGCCTGTTCCGCGAGATCGACGCCGCCCGCGCCGCCGGCGACACGGCCAAGGAAGAGGCGCTGCTCGAAGCGGTCGACAACTATCGAGACCCATGTCGTGCCGATCATCGCCGACATCGACGCCGGCTTCGGCAACGCCGAGGCGACCTATCTGCTGGCCAAGAAGATGATCGAGGCCGGCGCCTGCGCCCTGCAGATCGAAAACCAGGTCTCCGACGAAAAGCAGTGCGGCCACCAGGACGGCAAGGTCACCGTGCCGCACGAGGACTTCCTGGCCAAGGTGCGCGCCTGCCGCTACGCCTTCCTGGAGCTGGGCGTCGAGGACGGCATCATCGTCACCCGCACCGACTGCCTGGGCGCCGGCCTGACCAAGCAGATCGCCGTCAGCCACGCGCCGGGCGACCTGGGCGACCAGTACAACAGCTTCCTCGACTGCGAGGAGATCACGCCGGCCGACGCTCGCCGAACGGCGACGTGGTGCATCAACCGCGACGGCAAGCTGCTGCGGCCCAAGCGCCTGCCGAGCAACCTCTTCCAGTTCCGCGCCGGCACCGGCGAGGACCGCTGCGTGCTCGACTGCATCACCTCGCTGCAGAACGGCGCCGACCTGCTCTGGATCGAAACCGAAAAGCCGCACATCGAGCAGATCGCCGGCATGATGGACCGCATCCGCGAGGTCGTCCCCAACGCCAAGCTGGCCTACAACAACTCGCCCTCGTTCAACTGGACGCTGAACTTCCGCCAGCAGGTCTTCGACGCCTGGAAGGCGGCCGGCAAGGACGTCTCGGCCTATGACCGCGCCGGCCTGATGAGCGTCGACTACGACGCCACCGACCTGGCGGCCGAGGCCGACGAGCGCATCCGCACCTTCCAGGCCGACGCGGCCAAGCGGGCGGGCATCTTCCACCACCTGATCACCCTGCCGACCTATCACACCGCGGCCCTGTCCACCGACAACCTGGCCAAGGAGTATTTCGGCGCGCAGGGCATGCTGGGCTACGTGCTGAACGTGCAGCGCCAGGAGATCCGCCAGGGCATCGCCTGCGTGAAGCACCAGAACATGTCCGGCTCCGACATCGGCGACGACCACAAGGAATATTTCGCCGGCGAAGCGGCCCTGAAGGCCGGCGGCGCCCACAACACCATGAACCAGTTCGCTTAAACGGGGCGAAAGGCCGGCTCGGAGCGAATGCTCCGGGCCGGTTCCTCGTTTGACAGGCCGGTCGCGCGGCGTAAGCCTCGGCCTTGGAAGGCAAGAGGAACGCATCATGGGCAATCTGGTGCTCAGCGCGATCGAGGGGCCGGTGGCGCGGCTGACGCTCAACGATCCCGACCACGCCAATGTGCTCTCTTCGTCGATGATGGCGGCGCTGAGCACGGCACTGGCTGAGGCGGCCGCCAACTCGGACGTGCGGGTGATCGTGCTGGCGGCGGCGGGCAAGCTGTTCTGCGCTGGTCATGATCTTGGCGAGTTGCGCTCGACCGAAAATGCCGCCGCGCACGAGGCGTTGTTCACCCAGTGCTCGGCCCTGATGATGGCTATCGACGCCTGCCGCGCGCCGGTGATCGCGAAGGTGCAAGGCGCGGCCGTGGCGGCGGGCTGCCAGCTCGTCGCCAGCTGCGACATCGCCTATGCGGCGGACAGCGCCAAGTTCGCCGTCTCCGGGATCAATCTTGGCCTTTTCTGCACCACCCCGGGCGTGGCGCTGGGCCGGTCGGTGGGAAAGAAGGCGGCGGCGGAGTTGCTGCTCACCGGCCGCTTCATCGACGCCGCCCGGGCCGCCGAGCTCGGCCTGATCACCGGCGCGGTTGCGGCCGCCGACCTGGATCGGGTGGTCGACGAGACCGCCGCCCTCATCGTCGCCAAGCCGCCCGAGGCCGTCGCCCTGGGCAAGGCCGCCTTCCGGCGCCAGATGGCCGCGCCGCTTCCGGAAGCCTACGCGATCGCCTCAAGGGCGATGGCGGAGAATCTCGCCTTCGACAGCGCGAAGAGCGGGATCGACGGGTTTCTGAAGCGGTGAGGGGCGGCGACTAAGGCCGCGGCGCCACGATCCCGCTCGGCGGATAGGCCGGCAGCAGGGGCGGCGGGGGCGGGAGACCGGCGGGCTTGCCGTCGATGGCTTTGACCATCATCGCGACGGCGGTCTCCAGCTGGACGTCGTGGCCGGCCAGCAGATCGGCGGGCATGTTCTCCACCTCGACGTCGGGATCGACGCCGTGGTTCTCCACCGCCCATTGGCTTTGAGGAGTGAAAGTCGCGTCCTCGGGGATGGTGATGTAGCCGCCGTCCATCATGCTCCAATTGCCGCGGATGCCGCGCACCCCGCCCCAGGAGCGGGTGCCGACCAGCGGTCCAAGGCCGTACTGCTTGAAGAGATAGGGGAAGATGTCGCCATCCGAGGCCGACCAGTGATTGAGGAGGGCTACTTTGGGGCCGTTGAGCAGCTCCTGCGGTTCGCTAACCACGGCGCCTTCGCGGTTGACGGCCAGGCTCACGAGCACTCGGCGCAGGCGCTCCAGGGCGAAGGGGGCGATGAAGCCACCGCCATTCCACCGATCGTCCATGATCAGCGCCTGCTTGTCGAGCTGGGCGTAGAATTGGCGCACGAACTGCTGGATGCCCAGCTGCTCCATGTCCGACATATAGACATAGCCGACCTTGCCGCCGGAAAGCCGGTCGACCGTCGCACGATTGTGGGCGATCCAGGCGTCCTCGCGCAGGCCCAGCTCCTGTGAGACCGGCTTGACCACGATGTGGCGGCGCACGCCGGCGGGGGTGTCGGCTATGGCGAGATCGACTGTGGTGTCGGCGTCGGCGAGCTGCATGAGCGCGTCCGGATCGGTGGGCGCGCGTAGCTCGACGCCGTTGATCGCCAGCACATAGGCGCCCGCCTTCACATTGAGACCAGGCTGGGTGAGGGGGCTGCGATAGTCGTCACGGGTGTTGTCGCCCGGATAGATGGTGGCGATGCGATAGCGGCCCGACGCCGGGTCCAGCGCCCAGTCGACGCCCAGGAGGCCGGTGTGGACCTCGTCGGTGGTGTCGCCATCGTCGCCGCCGCCGACATAGGTGTGGGAATTACTGATCTCGCCCAGCATCTGACCGATCAGATAGTTGAGATCCTCACGGGACCCTACGACGGGTAAAAGCTTGGCGTAGCTGTCGTGCACGCCCTTCCAGTCCTGGCCGTTCATCACCGGCGAGAAGAACAGGTCGCGCTCCAGACGCCAAGCGTTGTCGAACATCTCGGCCCATTCGGCCCGAGGATCGACCATCAGGCGCAGGTGCGAAAGATCGAGAGTCTTCTTGGCGTCCGCGTCCTTGGCGGCGTCGGCCTTGGCGTCGAAGACGGCATATTCCTTGCCGTGTTTGATCAGCACCTTCTGGCCGTCGAGGGAGAGGGAATAGCCATCGACGTCCTCGGTGACGAGAGAATCCTTACGCGCCTTGAGGTCGTAGAAACGCAGGGCCGATTTCTCCCCTTTGAGCGATCCCTCGATCAGGCCGATCGGCTGAGTGAGGTAGAATATCCGGTCATCGCGGGCGTCGATCTGGGCGATGTTGGCCGGATCGATCGGCAGGGCGACCGCGCGCGCCATCATGCCGTCGAGGTCGACCCGCATCGGGGCTATGGGGCCGCCCGCGTCCGGCGGCGTCTTACTCTCGGGCGTCTTGCCCCCTTTGCCGGCCTTGGCCGAAGGAGCCGCCGCGTCGGGCTTGGCCTTGTCGTCGTCAGGCACGGTGTCCGCTTCATCGGACTTGGGCGCCACGGGAGAGGCGGTGTCGCGGGCCAGGGGAATTGCGTAGACGCCGGTGGATTTCAGAATGGCGAAGTCGAACTCGATATCCGATGGCACAGGGTTCTCGTGGCGACTGGAGATGAAATAGAGATATTTGCCGTCGGGCGAGAAGGTCGGCTGGGCGTCGATTGCCGTCCCATCGCCCAGGCGCGTGGCTTTACCAGTGGCGAGTTCATAGAGCCACAGATCGCGTCGACGGCCGACGTTGGAGAGGCTGTAGGCCAGCCAACGCCCATCCGGCGAGAACGCCTGATCGTGGATTTCACTCAGCTTGTCCTGGGCCACTTGGCGCGGCGCGCCGCCATCCGTCCGTACTATCCATAGCTTGTGGGCGTTGTCGCTGAAGGCCAGGGTCTTGCCATCCCGCGAGAATATCGGGCCGTAGAAATAGCCCTCGGGGAAGTGGGTCAGGAGCGTTTCCGGGCCGCCTTCGGCGGGGCGGATGGCGATCTGCTGGCCGCCGCCGGCGTCGGTGGTGTAGGCGATGGTCTTTCCGTCCGGCGACCAGGCGGGATGGTCTTCGTCGATCCCTTGAGTGCCGGTGAGATCTCGGGTGGCGCCGTATTCCGTCGGTATGCTGAAGATATCGCCGCGCGCGGAGACCAGCGTACGCTTTCCGTTAGGCGCCAGGGCGTAGTCGATCTGGCCGGCGGGGTCGAAATCGCGGATCGCATCCTTGACGTCGGCCACGCGGACGCGGGCGCGGGTGTTGTCGTCCGGCAGGCTGACCGGCGCCTCGCGCAAGGTCTCGCCGGGGAGGTCGAGAACCCAAAGCTTGCCGCCCTGCTGGAAGGCGATGGCGTCGCCGCCCAGAGCCGGGAAATCGATATCGTAGTCGGTGAAGTGGGTGACCTGGCGGGTCTGCTTGGTATCCTCGTCATAGACCCAGATATTGGCCCGGCGAGTGGCGTCGCGATCGGAGAGGAAATAGATGCGCCGGCCATACCACATTGGCGAGGTGTTGGTTCCCGACCAGTCGGTGATCTGGGCCAGCTGGCGGGTGTTGAAATCATAGGTGAAAACCTGCTGCGCCAGGCCGCCATTGTAGCGCTTCCAGGTGCGGAAATTCCGGAAGATACGGTTGTAGGCGATGGTGTGGCCATCCGGGGCGAAGGTGGCCAGGCCCACGGCGCTGTCGATCGGCATGGGCGTGGGCGCGCCGCCGGCGACCGGGACCTTCCACATGTTCTGGATCCAGGTGTTCCACTGGTCGCGCTTGGTCAGATAGACGACGTATTGCGAATCCGGCGTCCAGGTGACGACCATGTTGTCCGGTCCGTGGCGCCCGCCGGTGCCCGCCTCGGTGGTCGGACGATAGGTGAGGCGTCGCGCCGGGCCGCCGCCGGCCGGGATTACCCAGATATCCGTGCCGGCCTTGGACGCCTCGGTATAGGCGATCCAGCGCCCGTCCGGCGAGACGCGCGGGAAACATGTCCTGCCCAGGGGCGCTGGTGAGCCGCATCGCCGCGCCGCCGGCCTTGGGAACCGACCACAGGTTGCCGTCGGCCACGAACACCACCCGGTCGCCGTACGGCTGAGGGAAACGCGGCAAGGCGGCGCGGGCGGTGAGGGGGGCTGTCGATACCAACAGGACCGACAGCAGGCGCGAAAACTTCATCAAGAAACCTTCAGGGGAGGGAGGATTTGCCGCCGGGTATAGAAACGGCGGGCGCGCCCGCGCCAGTGACAACGGCGTTAGAATTGGGGCGGCTATTTCGAGCGCTTCTTGGCGGCCTGAGCGGGGAGTTCAGCCGCCGACACCCTGATTAGTTCGGTGAGCCAGTCACTGTCGTCCCACAAATCGCCCGAAACCAGAAAGCATGGCTTCGCGCCCGGATAGGGTGCGCCCTCGACGATCTCACCGATATGGGCAAGCCCGGCCGCCGTGGGTTTGACGAACAGCTGGTCGTCGCAGATGAGGGCGACCATCTTGCCATCGCAATAGAGCCCATATTCGCCAAACATCTTGCGCGCAAACACCTGTCCGGCGCCGGCGATCTGCTCGACGATGAAATCCACGGTGCTCTGCAGCGTCGCCATGGACGCTTCGATAGGCCTGGCGGAGCCGGCGCGGCGGCTTTTCTTGTCAGACCGAGAGGGCGACCGACCGGCGCCGTGACAGACGCAGAGCGGCGCCGATCCCGAACAGGCCGGAGATCATCAGAGCCCAGGCCGCCGGTTCGGGAACGCCAGCGCTGGCGACCGAGAAATCGTTGCCGTTTCCATCCAAATTGGTGTCGGTAAGGGCGAAGACGACAGAGCCCGTCGAACCAGCGGTATAGCTGAAATGGTATGTCACCCAGGGGCCGGGCGAGCCGTCGGTAATGTCGGTTCCGTATGGAGGGCCACCCAGCGTCACCGGCGCGTCGTAGTCGGTTCCGCCGACCGAGAACTGGATCACCGGCGCGCTGACCGCATAGTTGTTAGCGATGACGAGGGTGACATCATAGGTATCGCCCGAAACGACGTTTTCCCCCTGATACCAGAAGCGCTCCCCCGCCGTGGTGGCGCCGTTGAAGACTTGGAAGGGGCTCGATCCGTCGGGCGCAGAATAGTTGCCCCAGGCGCCATCCGGCCGTTGGGTGAACGGCGTCGTTTCCACGCCGTATTGGCCCGCGCCGATGTCACTCGTCGTATAGGCGTAGTCGGTGGCGGCGTGGGCGGCCCCGGCGGCGGCGAGAGCGGCGCTGGCCGCGAGCAAAAGCTTCATTTTCATCCCCTTGGCCCGTTCCGGCCGCCAGATTTACACCACAATTAAACCACGGTTCCAACCCCGGCGCAACGGCGTCGTCTCGCATTTGCGAAAACGCCGCGCCGAGCCGCCGCGATCCTAGATACGCTCGACGATGATCGCCGGGGCCATGCCGCCGGCGGCGCACATGGTGACGAGGCCGCGCTTGAGGTCGCGGCGCTCCAGTTCGTCGATCATGGTGCCGATGAGGATCGAGCCGGTGGCGCCGATGGGGTGGCCCAGAGCCATGGCCCCGCCGTTGACGTTGACCTTTTCGCGGTCGAGCTTGAGGTCGCGGATGAACTTCTCCGCCACCACCGAGAAGGCTTCGTTGATCTCGAAGAGGTCGATGTCGTCCAGCGTCAGGCCGGCCTTGGCCAGCACCTTGCGCGCGGCGGGCACCGGGGCGTTGAGCATCAGGGTGGGGGAATCGCCCATGTTGGCGAAGGCCACCACCTTGGCGCGCGGCTTCATGCCGTGGGCCTTGGCGTATTTCTCCGAGGCCATCAGCACGGCGCCGGAGCCGTCGACCACGCCCGAGGAATTGCCGGCATGGTGGATGTGGTTGATCTTCAGATCCGGATACTTCTGCAGGATCAGGCTGCGATAGGTGGTGCCCTTCTCGTCCAGGGGATAGTCGGCCAGGGCCTCGAACGAGGCCTTGAGGGCGGCGAGGCCTTCGCGGGTGGTCTGCGGGCGGGGAAATTCCTCGTGATCCAGGGCGATGGTCCCGTCTTCCTTGTAGACCGGGATCAGGGACTTATCGAAGTGACCGCCGGCGATGGCGGCGGCGGCGCGCTGCTGGCTGACGAGGGCCAGTTCGTCCACCGCCTCGCGGGAGATGCCTTCCAGGGTGGCGATGGCGTCGGCGCAGACGCCCTGGTTCGACTGGGGATGGAGCGCGCGCAGGTGCAGATTGCCGCTATCCATCATCGGCGGACCGTCGTCGCTGGTGCGGCGGCCGGCCATGGACATCATCTCGGTGCCCCCGGCGATGACCAGGTCTTCCATGCCCGACATGATCGAGGCGGCGGCCATGTTGACCGTGGTGATGCCCGAACCGCAGAACCGGTCGAGAGTCACGCCGCTGGACTTGGTGTCATAGCCGGCGTCGAGCGCCGACATGCGGCCCAGGTCCCCGCCTTGCGGGCCGCGCTGGGAGCTGGTGCCCCAGATCACGTCGTCCACCTCGGCGGTGTTGAGGTCGTTGCGTTCGGCGAGCGCCTTGAGGACGGCCGAGCCCAGGCGCTGCGGGTGCAGATCGGCCAGGGCGCCCTTGCCGACCTTGCCGATGCCGCGCGGCGTGCGGCAGGCGTCGATGATCCAGGCTTCGCTCATGGTGTCGTTTCCTTTGGCTTTGGCTTTTGAAAATGTTCTGATGTCGCGCGGCGCGCGATGCAAGGAATAATGCGGCGATGAACGGCGAGAGTGCGATCGAGACTGGGTTCACCCTTCATCCACGCAACACCGCTTTCACCTAGCGCGCGGCGTCGCCGCCCTTAGCCCTGATCACCGAAGACCAGGCACGGGCCTATGACGAGGACGGCTTCTTCCTCTTCGAAGGCGCCTTCACGGCGGAAGAGATGGCTGCGGTGGCTGCGGCGATCGAGCCCTTCGAGACGGCCGAGGAGGCCCGGCTGCGCACGCTGCCGGGCGGGCGACATGTGATCTCCAAGGCCGATGCGATCACCTTCACCATCCATCTGGTGGCCAGGAGCGAGGCGCTGAAGGCGTTCAGCCGCCATCCCGTGTTCCAGGGTCTTTGCCATGACACCCTCGGCCCTGGCGCCCGGCTCTATTGGGACCAGGCGGTCTATAAGAAGCCGGGAAATCCCGAGGAATTCCCGTGGCATCAGGACAATGGCTACACCTTCATCGAACCGCAGCAGTACCTGACCTGCTGGGTGGCGCTGACCGACGCCACGGAAGAGAACGGTTGCCCCTGGGTGGTTCCGGGCCTGCATCGGCTTGGCACGCTCAATCATGAGGTGACCCGGCTGGGCCTGAAGTGTCTGGAGGCGCCGGCGGGCGCCGTGGCCGTGCCCGCGCGGAGGGGCGACATCGTGGTTTTCTCCTCACTGACGCCTCACAGCACCGGACCAAATTGTACCCGAAATGTACGCAAAACGTACATTCTGCAATACGCGCCGGATGGCGCCGTCGCCTGGCCGTGGGGAACGGACGAGCCAGTGAGGCAGAACGATCCGGCGCGGCAGTATTTCGTGGATAGGGCTTCCTAGCCGCTGGCCGCCAACAGCCTGGTCACGCGCGGGTCCGGCGAGGGGCCGAATGGGTTGGTCACCGCCACGCCGCGCCAGGCGAAGCCGTCGTGGAAGTCCTCGGACAGAAGGAAGTCGCACCTCGCGGCGGCCGCCGAGGCGAGGATGACGGCGTCGAAGATCGGAACGGCGTGATCGGCGGCGAGATCAAGCGCGGCTTCAAACACCGCCCGATCCGTGTCGATCAATTCGGAGCGGAGCGACCAGGTTTCGACGCGCGCTCGGGCGTCGGTTACCGACACGCGGCCCTTGCTGACAAGCACGGCGTAAAGCTCGGCCAGAGCTTGGCGCGCCAGGATGATCGAATGCTCGGCGGCATTGTCGATCAAGGTCACGGCCAGCGTGGCCTTGCGCCGATCATCGGCGTGGAATTCCAGCCCTTCGGCATAGACCATGACATTGGTGTCGAGGGCGAGCCGCACTCACTGATCAATCGAGATCGTACAGCTCTTCCCTGGACCAGGGCTCGATCTTGGTCGGCTTCACGGTCCTGAGATGGGCCAGGAGGCGGCGCTGAGCCTCAGCCAACCGGCGCCGCTCGTCCACGTCCTCCGGATGAACCGGCCCCAGCTCCGCCACCGGCTCGCCGTGCGAGGTGATGGTGATCCGGGTTCCCTCGCGGGCGGCGCGCAACAGCTTGGAGAAGCTGCGATTGGCCTCCGCGGCGGGAACGGTGAGGGTGCGCGCGCTCATGTCACTACAGTAGTGAGATTGGCCCTCGGCGGCAAGCCGGCCGCCAGCGAGTGCGGAAGGGCGAGAAGCGCGGTTTCGCGACGGGCGCGCAGGCCGCCGCCGCAGATCAGCGCACCGGCGGCGTCGCGGCGGGCGGTGAGCCAGGCCCCGACGCCGATGTGGCTGGGCGCTCTGGGCCGCACTTCGGCGAGAAAGGCGGCGCGTTCGATCTCGTCGTCGATTTCCCCCGCGACGGTCTCGCACAGCGCCCCGATATTGGGGGCCGTTTTGGCGGCCAGGCTTACGGCGAACTCGGCGTAGGGGCCGATATATTGGGCGAGCGCCTGGCCGATGCGCCTCACCGCCGCCGTGCGGCCGAGGTGATAAAGGTCGGACTGCGCCGCCGCCTCATCGATGATCTCGATGGCTTCGCGCGCCACGGCCTCGCCTTGCAGAACCACGAAGGCCATGCCCTCGGTGCGAGTGGGCGCGACGAGATACTCATCGGCGGCGAAGAGCAGAAGGTCTCCGGCTGCCCGCAGCCGCTGTCGAGCCGGCGCGTCAAGATCGCCGAAAGATCCGCCGATCAAGGCCTCGACCTCAGTGTCCGACAGGCCCCTGGGCGGCGAGGCGGTCTCTCCCGGCCAGCCGGCGGCGAGCCAGGGCAGGCGGTGGCGCTGGAACAGGTACCAGAGCCGCCGATGCGCCTCGGCCTGGACATCGTCGGCCTGGGCGTAGCGGCGGATCCAGTATTTGACGCGGTAGCGAAGCGCCCGGCGCCGGGGCGCCTGAGCGACCGGCGCCACCAGGATCGGCAAGGCCTCGTCCACCAGGGGCAGGTCGGTCATCATCTCGCAGACCAGATCGGAGATGAGGTCGGGGCGGATTTCGTCGCTGGCCAGGAAGAAGAGTTCGGCCTGGGTGGCGCTATCGAACGGCGCGACCTGGGTGACCGTGTCCGACAGGCGGGCGTTGGGCAGAACCACCTTGCGGCCGCTGGAGGTCATGCCGGTGACCGCGCGCCAGCCGAGCGAGGTGATCTCCACCCACTCGCCCTCGTGCAGCACCCCGTCGCCAACCCTGACAACGCGGTCGAGGTGCAGCGCCAGGCCGGCGATCACCCCGCCCAGTGTCGGCTGCAGGGCGAAGCCGACCGCGGCGGTGGCGATGGCCGACGTGGCGAGCACCGTGCGCACGTCCAGCCCGAACCAGCGCAGGGTGAGGAAGCTGGCGATGAAGGTCAGCACGGCATAGACCGCCGCGCGCATGAAGGCGGTGGGCGCGGCGCCCGAGGCGCGCAGGGCCCGGCTGAGGATGAGTTCGGCGGCGGCCACCACAACCAGGGTGGCGCTGACCACCACGGCGGCGTCGCTCAGGGCCTGCCGGGCAAGGCCTTGGCCCAGAACGGGGTCGCGGCCGATGAAGGCGTCGGCGATCCACAGGGCGGCGGCCGCCACCCCCAGCCAGGTGAGCAGCCAGCGCGGGTCGATCCTGACGCTTTTCATGGCGCTTCCGGATCCGGCGAGGCGGCCAGGCGCTCAAGCGCCTTGCGCAGGCTGATCCCGAGCCGGCTGATGGCGGTGGAGAGAGTGCGCAGTTCGGCGACCCCTCCGACTGGAAGCGGGGTCGGGTCGCCGCGGCCGGCGCCCTCGGCGGCGGCGGCGAGATCCCGCAGCGGCTCCACGAGGAGCGCATCGAGGGAGATGGCCAGGGCGAAATAGGCGACCACGAACACCGCCAGGAGTCCGGCCGCCAGCAGACCCACCAGGCGCAGCATTCCGGCGAACTGCTGGGCGACCGGCACGCTCAGCGTCTGGACGCCGACGATCTCATGCAACGTCCAGCCGAACCCGTTGCTGGAACCATATTTGGCCAGCATCGACGCCGGGGCGCGGGCCGGGGTGTCGTGGCAGGCCAGGCACTGCGGGTCATCGATGCGGATGGGCCTCGCCAGGTAGAACTGGCGCTCGGCGCCGTCGGCGCGGAACCCGGAGATCTCCTTGAGCCCGGGCTCGGCGCGGAACCGCTGGATCAGGGCGACATCGAACGGGCTGGCGCGATCGGCGGTGCTGGTGGGATTAAGCGCCGCCTCCCGATAGGCATAGGCCGAATTGCCGGCGCTGACGGTATGGAAGACGGTCTGGGCGGCGAACGAGGGGACGGTCTCCTCATGGAACACGCCGCCGGCCGCACCGGCGGCCAGCGGCAGGATGTGGGTGTCGGTATAGGTCCGCACCCCGGTGGCCGAGGAGAGCAGGATCTCCGCCCGCGCCTTCGCCTCCCCCAACGCCTGGGCGCGCAGGAGGACATAGAATCCGCCAGCCCCGCCGATCAGGGCGACGAGAAATACGGCGATCAGGTTGCGGCGGATCAGGCCGCGAACGCCCGGAACCCCGACTAAGTCTTCCGTCCCGTTCAAAGACTTCACCCCCTCATTTCGTGTCAGTGCTTAGCCGCGGCCGCCCGCGCCGCGATCAGATCGGACCAGGCCGGCGCATAGGCCAAGGCCTGATTGTACTTGGCGCGCGCCTCCCTCCAACGGCCTTGGCGGGCGAGCACGTCACCCCAGGCTTTCAGGGGGTCGGCCCAGTGTGGACCGCGCGCATGGGCGGCGTCGAAATGCGCGGCGGCGCCGGCGAGATCGCCGTGGCGGGCCAGGGCCAGGCCCCACGAATAGTGGCCGGCCGGCAGATCGGGCGCGAGGGCGACGGCGGCGGCGTAGGCGCCCTGGGCGCCGGCCCAGTCGCCGCGACCATCGAGAATGTCACCCTTGAAACGATAGCAGTTCACATAGCGGCCCGCGCTGCGCCAGCACCTGGTCGGCCTTGTCCGGATGGCCGGCGGCCTCTTCCACGGGCGCCACCCAGCAGAGGTAGCCGGGATAGCTGGAGAAGACGGCCGGGTTGGCGTAGGCGGCGGCGAACGCCTCCATCTCGGCCAGCGCCCCGGCGATGTCGCCGGTTTCAGCGGCCATCCGACCACGGACGAAATGGATCGCGGCGTTGGCGATCGGATCGGCGGCGGCGTCGCTGGAGAGCTGAAGGTGGAGGGCGGCGGCGCCCGGGTCGTGCAGGCGGACCTCGACGTCGGCGAGATTGGGCTCGATGTCGGATTGCTCCGAGCCCACGCCGCCGAAGGCGGCCGCGTCCTCGAGGATCCCGGCGCGCCAGGCCTGCAGGTTCCAGGTGAGCCAGTCCCAGTTCTGATAGTCGATCGACGGGGCGCGGCCGGGCCGTCCGCCGGCGGCGGCGCGCATGGCCTCGCCCTCGCGCCAGGCGCCTTCTTCGTCGCCCAGCAGGGTGAGGGCGCCCATCACCTCGGCCCAGGCGCCCCAATAATTCGGTTTCATTGCCAGGGCGGCGCGGAAGAGGGCCAGAGCCGTCCTGGGATCGCCGCCACTTTCCTCGACCGCATCGCCCCAGCTCTTGAGCAGGTAGGGCCGCTCCTGGGCGCTGGCCCCGGCATAGGCGCTCTTGGCGAAGGCGACGGCCTCGGCGCTGCGGCCGGCGTTGACCAGATAGGCGGCGAACGACGCCGGCTGTGACTGGCCATAGACATATTCGGCGGCCTTGCCGGCCAGCAGGTCGAGGTCTTCCGCCCCGCCGTTGAAGGTCTTGGGCAGAATGCGATCGCCGCGAATGGTGAGGGCGAGGTCGCCATCCGGCGCCTGGACGAGGTCGCCATCGATGCGCACGTCGTGGCCGAAGCGGGCTTTGAGAATTCGGTCTATCTCGCCGATGGAGACGCCGGTCCCGGGCGCCTCGACCTTGATGTCATTGGTCCAGGCGCCGGTAAGGCGCCGCTTGGCCGCCCTTCCGCGCGAGGCGGTCTGGAGCTGGGTGAGCC
The DNA here is from genome assembly GCA_963817995.1 of uncultured Alphaproteobacteria bacterium. Classification (GTDB taxonomy): domain Bacteria; phylum Pseudomonadota; class Alphaproteobacteria; order Caulobacterales; family Caulobacteraceae; genus Acaudatibacter. The sequence continues at coordinate 23,426 of CAWFQJ010000024.1, read as the reverse complement.
GATCGAGGACGGCGTTGGCCACGACCCGGCCCGTCAGTCCCCGGGACGCCAGGGCGGCGGGGGTGTCGAAAGGCTCGACCACCACCGAGTGGGAGGCGAAAGCGTCGTAGAGCATCACCAACAGCCCCAGGCCGACGATCGTGGCGATCACCATGATGACGAACTGGACGCTAGCCCGCAGGCCGTCGATGAAGCGCTTCACCCACAGGTGGGAAAGTTCGATCCGCAGGCGCGACATCAGAAGGCCGCGCTGTTCGTGCAGGTGTTCGCTCTGGATTTCCACCAGGCGTGTCTGTTTGCGATAGTAGTCCGCCGCTTCCGGCGGCAACGCCTGACCCCGGGCGGCGACCTGGGCCGCCAGCGCCGCCGCCGACGGGTCGAGGCCGCTGACCTCGATCTCGGACTTTAGGGCGCCTTCCTCTTCGGTCTTGCCAAGCAGGCCGCCCAGAAATTCCTCATCCGCCATGCCGCGACCTTCGCCCCTGTCGCCCCAGGGTCGCCGATGCGGGCAGGCTTTGCAACTTCACCGCCCAGACGCCGTCAGCCCTAGCGCCGCGCCGTCTCCAGGCGGTCGAACCCTGGCGAACGCTGATCGCGCGTCGCCGTTACTGCGGCGGGGCCGATCCCGGATTGGCCGGCGTCATCGCCGGCGGCGGGGCCTCCACCGCGCCGGGCGAGGACGGCGCGCTCACGCTCGGTCCGTTGTCGCACCCGGCCACGACGCAGCCCGCCGTCGACTTGACATAGCCGCCGACCACGGCGGGCAGGTACAGGCCCGGCGAGCTGTCGTGCGGCGGCGGCACGGAATAGGTGGGCTGGCCGGTCCTGGGGTCGGAGGGCGGCGGCGACAGATTAGGCGGAGCGGCCGGCGGCGCGGGCGTGGCGGCCGTGGGCGCCGGCGCCGCGTTGGCGCCCGGGGTCTGGGCCAGCGCCGCGCTGTGTGCCGCCAATCCGGCGCAGAGGGCGAGGACCCCCGCGAGATGCATCTTCAGGGTCATGCCTTCGCCTCCAGACGCAGCCGCAAAGCCGAACCCCCGGGGCGGCGCGCAAGGACCAATATAAGCGCCGGCGGCGGTGGTTTCATCCGTTGTTCGAGCATTGCCGGATAAAACGGCGCGGCCTCGATTTCCCGCCATGCTTCTCGCCTCTGGGCTAATGTGCGATCCTCCATGACACGCAGCGAAGGTTAAGGCCGCCCATGCACATCGACGAGGCTCTCAAGGCGCGCCGCTCGGTGCGCGCCTTCCGGCCCGATCCGGTGCCCAAGGCCCTGGTGGAGGAGATTCTCGAGGCCGCCTCCCGCGCCCCTTCGGGCACCAATATCCAGCCCTGGAAGATCCATGTGGTGGCCGGAGAGGTGAGGGCGAGGCTGGAGCGGGAGGTGCTCGCGCATCGCGAGACCGACCCGGCCGATAGCGGCGCGGAGTTTCCGCGCACCGGCAAGCGCAAGGAGCCCTACGTCTCGCGCATGCGAAAGCTAGGCAAGGACATGTACACCCTGCTCGAAATCCCGAGGGGCGATCCGGCGGCGAACTGGCGTCAGTGGGGCCGCAACTACCGGTTCTTCGACGCGCCGGTGGGCCTGATCCTGACCATCGACAAGGAGCTCGACCAGATGAGCTTTCTCGACACCGGCATGTTCGCCATGGCGATCATGCTGGCGGCCAAGGCGCGGGGCCTGGACACCTGCGCCCAGGGCGCCTGGAACAACTATTGGAGCGTGACGCGGCGGGTGCTGGACGTGCCGGACGACGAATACATCATTTGCGGCATCTCCCTGGGCTACGCCGACGAGGCCGCGCCGGTGAACACCCTCGTCTCCGAGCGCGAGCCGGTGGAAAGCTTTGCGACGTTTCACGGATTTTGACGGCGGCGAGGCGATCATGACGCCCACGGAACTTGGCTATGTGACGATACCGGTGGCGAGCGTCCCTCGGGCGAAGATATTCTTCGGCGCTCTATTCGGCTGGGAGTTCGAAGAGGATTTCGGACCGGAGTCCGCCCACGTCGCCAACACCAAAAAGCCGCTGGGCCTTTCGACCGGCGGACCCGCCGACTTCCGCACGCTCTATTTCGAGGTCGCCGACATCAAAGCCGCGATCGCCAAGGTTGGTGAACTGGGCGGCGGGGCCGAAGCGATCATGGACTACCCGTCCGGGCTGAGCGCGGTCTGCCGCGACGACCAGGAGACGGTGTTCAGCCTGTGGCAGCCGGCGCCGGGGTTCGAGAGTTAACGGGGTCGATAAGATCGGCCAGCCTTCCAGCCCCCTCAACGAACGTCATCCTCGACCGTCAGTGTCGAGGATCCATGAACACCTTCGGTGGAATGGACGTGCGCGCGCACGTCCACGGCTGGCCGCGAGACGAATGGATAGCCGGTACTAACGACTGGCTAAGACGGTTGGGGTTGGGGGACCGCCCGGCGCCATTCAACCCGCAAGTCGCCGGTCAGCCAGGGCCGCGATCTTTTTGCGGGCGCGATCGGCGTCCTTCAGAAGCTGTTCCCGCACGGTTTCGTGCGGGATGGCAGGTCGCGGATCCAGACGGGCTTCGGAGATCGCGGCTTCGAGCGCCAGGCGCTCAGCGTCTTCGCCTTCAATGCGATGCGGGGTCGCCTCAGTCATGATATCGCTAAGTCCGTTCCGAACGGCGCATACCACCACCGAAAAGCCGCGAACGCCCCCTATTTCGCCAAGTGTCGTTCGAATAAACGCGCGATGTCGCCGATGTCGAGCTCAACGACAATGGCCCCATGGTCAGATTTCCTCCAGCGCCAAGCCCCTCGTCTTCGGTCCAAACAGGGTGACGATCAGCGCGACCACCAACATGGCCCCGGCGATCAGGACGAAGGCGCCGGCCGCCCCGAAAGCGCCGAGGACGGCGGCGATCAGATAGCTGGAGAACACCGCCGAGAGGCGGCTGAAGGAATAGACGAAGCCGACGGCGCGGGCGCGCATGGCGGTGGGGAAAAGCTCGCTCTGATAGGCGTGGTAGGCGAAGCTCATCAGGGCGTTCCCGCTGGCCACCGCCGCCCCGATCAGGGTGAAGAGGGCGAAGTCCGAATCCCGCGTGATCGTCGATAAAGCGAGGCCGAAGAGTGCGGCCACCAGGGCGCCGACGACGATCAGCCATTTCCGCTCGGCCCGATCGGCGAGGCCGGCGAAGACGAGCGGCGCGATCGGCGGCACGACGGCCAGCATGACGCCATAGGCCAGGGACTTGGTGATGGTGATCCCGCGCTCGACCAGCAGCGTCGGCAGCCAGTTGACGAAGCCATAGTAGCCGACCGTCTGGAAGAGGTGGAAGGCGATGAGCATCACTGTTCGCCGGCGATAGGGCGGCCGCCACATGGAGACGCCGGGCGCCGATATCGGCGGCTTGGTGGGCATGGGCGGCGGGAGGGGTCGCCCGATTTCGCGCTCGACCCGGGCTTCGAGGGCGCCCGTCACCGCCTCGGCCTCCGCTGACCGGCCGTGCGCCTCCAGCCAGCGTGGCGACTCCGGGAGGCCCCGCCTGACCCACCAGACGCCCAGCGCGCCGAGCGCCGGCACAAAGGCGAGCCAGCGCCAGCCGGCGAGGCCGAGATGCTCGCCCGGTATCAGCCGCCAGGCGAGGATCGCCACCAGAGGGGCGGAGAGGAACTGGATCGAGGCGCTCACCGCGAAAGCCCGGCCGCGCAGCGACGCGGGCATGAGTTCGGCGAGGTAGCAGTCGATCGCCACCAGCTCGAGACCGACGCCCAGGCTGGCGATGAAACGCCAGGCGTCGATGGCCAGGGCGCTCGATTGCAGGCCCATGACGAAGGTGGCGATGCCGTACCAGAGAAGCGCGACGGTGAAGACCGGCCGGCGACCCAGCCGATCGGCGACGGCCGAGAAGGCCAGGGTCCCCAGCCACAGGCCGCCGAAGGTGGCGGCCAGGAAGGTCGCCTGATCGGAGAGCCCGAAAAGGCCGGCGGCCCCGCCATGAAAGACGCCGGCCGCCTTGAGACCGAGACCCAGCGGCCCGGCCAGGAGGATGTCATAGATCTCGAAGAAGGCGCCGAAGGAGAGCAGCGCCGCCAGGCCCCAGAGCGTGCGGCTGGCCGGCAGCCGATCGAGCCGCGCGGCGATCGTGGGCGCCCCCGCCACGTCCGTTCCGATCAAGGCGCCAGCTTGAGGAACGATGGATCGCGGAACGGATCGCCGGCTTTCAGGCGCGCGTGAATGCCCTCGACGCGCGGGCCGGCGGGGCCGGGGCGGGGATCATAGACGGCGTCGGCGCCGAAATAGCGCAGGGAGAGGGTGCGGCGGCGCTGGCCAGGATGGGTCGGCCCGCCGCCGTGCAGCATGGCCGGGTGAAAGATCACCACATCGCCCGGCTCGACGGCGAAGGCGACGATGTCGAAGGCGGCGCGATCGGCCTCGATATCGGGCAGGCGGGGCATGGAGGCATCCCGATGGAGCGGGGCGGTGTCGTCGCCCAGTTCGAAGCGCGAGCCGTTGAAGAGCACGCCCCGGTGCGAGCCGCGCACGAACTCCAGGGATTCCGCGGCCGAGACCGGATCGAAGGTGATCCAGGCCACGGCCAGATGATGGCCGGCGACGGCGAGGTAGGAACTGTCCTGATGCCAGGGCGTGCGGCGCGCCTCGCCGCCTTCCTTGAGGAACACCTGCTCGTACATGAACCACACCTCCGACGCGCCCCAGAGGTCGGCGATAAGGGCCGTGAGCGGCGAGGCTTCGAGCATGGCCCGGTAGCCTTCCAGGCAGCGCGGATTGTAGAGATCCTGATGGAAGGTGGCGGCCGTGTCGTGCTGGGCGATCTTGCTGGCGAAAGGCCCGGGATTGGCCAGGCTCCAGTCCCAGGCGGCGTGGGCGGCGGCCAGCGCTTCGGCGTCGAGCGCCTGGGGCGCCAGGACGACGCCGTCGCGGGCGAAGGCTTCGCGGGCCGCGGGGAGATCGAAGGCCACGGCGCCGCCTCACGCCAGGGCGCAGATCGTTCCGGCCGTGGCGTCGGTGTAGGCCCCGGCGGCCCAGGCGATCTGGCCGTTGACGACCACGGTGTCGACGCCGATGGCGTCGCGGATATAGCGCATGCCCTCGCCCGGCATATCGAACACCGGCCGCTCCTCGCCCCGGGCGATGGTGGCGGGATCGAAGATGACGATGTCGGCGGCGAAGCCTTCCTTGAGCGCGCCGCGATCCTTCAGGCCCCAGATGGCGGCGGTGTCGGCGGTGATCTTCTTGACCGCCGCTTCCAGGGTGAGGGCCCCGGAGGCTCGCGACGAACTCGCTGAACAGATAGCCGGTGTCGCCATAGGTGGCGAAGGAGGCCATGTGGGCGCCGCCGTCGCTGGCGCCGATGTGCACCAGGGGATTGGCCAGCATGGCGCCGATGCGGCCGGTGTCGTCGTGGCCCGCGGCTGGCGGCCAGGAAGGCGACGTCGAGGCCGTGCTCCAGCGAGAGGTTGATCAGGGCCAGGGCGGGCGTTTCGCCGCGCTCGGCGGCGATCTCGCCGAGGGTGCGGCCGACCAGGCGGCCGGCGCCGCGTCGCCGCCGCGCACCATCAGATAGCCCATCATCGCTTCGCCGCCGTCGGGCCCGGCGTCGGCGACCATCTGGCTCGACGGTCTCCGGATCGCGCAGGGCGGCGAGACGCTCGGCCAGCGGCAGGCGCAGGATCCGCACCCAGCGCGGCAGGCGGGCGAAGAACAGGCTGGGCCGCAGCAGGGAGAAGCTGATGTCGATCGGCCGGGTCTGCATCTGCGGCCAGACCCGCGCGCCGCGGGCGAACTGCTCCTCCACCCGGGCCAGGGCGCGGGGGGCGTTGCTGGGCGTCAGGGTGCTGTCGAACACCGGCGAGAAGGTGGTCGGGATGTTGTGCTTGAGCGACAGCTCGGCCAGCTGGTCGATGCGGGCGATGGTGATGTCGGTGTCGTAGAACTCCGGCACGATCTGCAGCATGCGGCCGTACTCGCCCAGCACGGCGCAGAGGGCGTCCAGCTCCTCGAACTCGGCGAAGCGGCTGGGCACCGGCCGGCCGTTCTCGTCCACGTCGACGAAGCTGGTGGAGAGGCCCACGGCGCCGGCCTCCAGGCATTCGCGCAGCAGGGCCTGCATGGCGGCGATCTCGGCCGGCCGTGGCGGCGCGCTGCTGGGCGTCGGCGCCCATGACCCACAGGCGGATCACGCTGTGGCCGACCAGCGGCGCGACATTGATCGACAGGTTCTTCTCGATGCGCGTCGCGATAGCCGGCGAAATCCTCCCAGGTCCAGTCGAACGCCTCGGTGAAGGCTTCGGGCGGCATCTCCTCGATCTGCTGGAACATGCCGACCAGGCGCTTGCGGTCGGCCGGCCTTCAGCGGCGCCAGCGAGAGCGAGCAGTTGCCGGGCACGATCGAGGTGATCCCGTGCTCCAGCGCCGGCCGCGCCGCGCCGTCCCACAGCAGCTGGACGTCGAAATGGGTGTGGGGGTCGATGAAGCCCGGCGCCACCACCCGGCCGTCGGCCTCGACCACCTCGCGCGCCTCGCCGGCGAGGTCCGGCCCGATCGCGGCGATCCGGCCGTCCTTCACCGCGACGTCGGCGGCGAAGCCCGGCGCGCCGGAGCCGTCGACCACGAGGCCGCCCTTGATCAGGATGTCATACATCCTGAAGGTCTCCAACATGGGGTTCGGCGAGGATATCGCGCCAAGACCGGCCGATCAGGGCGCCAAGATCGGCCGCGCCGCGGCCCGCATCAGGTCCAAAGCCGGTGTCGGCGTCGAGCACCACCGGGGCGACGACGCCGTTATCGTGGCGCAGCAGGACCACCATCTCGGCGGCGCCGTCATGGCCGGCGGCGATCTGGGCGTCGACGATCACCGCGCTCATCCAAGCGGCGGCTCGACGAACACCACGTCGCTGCCCAGCAGCAGGCCGCGCGGCCTGCGCATGGCGAAGATGTGCAGGTTCCAGCTCTTGATCTTGTCGACGGCGCTCTCCGCCGGTTCGGCCGGCAAAGCGCGAGCGGCCAGCGCCTCCACGGTCTCGTCCGGACGAGGGGTGAGGAAACGTCGCTGGGCCGTGAGGGACATGGCTGCGGGCCTGATTTGAACGCGTGTTTGAAATTCGTGTCAGGAAAGCGCGCCGCGATCAAGGACCGATGATGAGCGCCGCTGCCTTGGTTCCCAACCGACCGTCACCACCGCGCCATAAGCAGGGAAGAAATGGCGCCCGGCTATGGCGCGAACGCTCCGTGTCCTCGGCGTCCTCCGTGGTTCAAAACGCCGGCTTTGAATTCACCACTGAGGTCACCGAGAACACGGAGTTCGTGCGCGCACACCGAACCATCCCTAACACCTGCGTTATACCGGCCACGACGAAGGCGAAGCAGTTGGGAGGTCAGCGCCCCCGCACTCCCCACGCCCTACCGTCCTGGTCGGTCGTCAGTACCGGCCATCCATTGGGCTGGCGGTCTGGCCATGGACGTGCGCGCGCACGTCGACCCCACGGAAGGCGTTCATGGATCCTCGACACTGACGGTCGAGGATGACGGTTGGGGGAGGGGTGGGGCGCGCGCGAGACCCAGGAAACCTCGTCACCTCGCGAGCGCGGTTGCGGGCCGGCGCCTTTGAGGCGTAGCGTGGTTTTCCCAGGAGCGAGGCGCGCCACGACGCCCCCTTGGCCCAAGGAGGAGACAAGCCATGGCCAGCACGGCCCAGACCATCCAGAAGCCCAGCTATCTAGGCCTGCTCAACGCCATCTCGCTGGCCGAGAGCGCGGCCGGCGTCTATCTCGAAGCCTGGGCCGATGTGACGCCCAACGAGGATCTGGCCTGCACCCTGCGGCTGGTCGCCGCCCGCGAGCGCAGCCATGGCGAGGTGTTCTGCCGCCGGATCGCCGAGCTGGGCTACACCCTGCGCCGCAAGACCGATCCCAGGAACGCCGAGCGCCTGGCGAAGCTCGCCGACCCCAATATCAGCGACCTGGAAAAGATCGGCCCTCGGCGCGAGGAAAGCGGCGATGATTTCGGCGAGATCCGCCGGCGCATGGCCGAGGGCGATTTCGACGCCATGACCGTCAATCTGATGAACTGGTATATCGCCGAGGAGAAGGATAGCGCCCGGCGCCTGCGCGAAGCCTACGACTGCGTGCGCGAAATGGGCGGCCGCAAGAAGACCGCTTCCGCTTCGCACGGCGATGGCCCCAGCGCCGACGCCGAGGCGATCATGGCCTGCATGACGGCCGGCTTCGCGCGGCTGGAGAAATCCATGGAGAAGCTGGCCAAGGCGGTGAAGTGAGCGAAGCGGGGGCCGCTTCGCCTTTCCGGCAATCACGGCCGTTCGCCCTGGTAAAGGCCGCGGCGCTCGCGCAGTTGCTGATGGCGCTGTTGGCGCTTGCGGCCCCGCAAGGCGCCTTCGCCGCCGCCAGAGCGCCGCTCATTGTCGTCTCGCTCGATGGCTTTCGGGCCGACTACTACGATCGGGGACTGACCCCGACACTGGCGACCCTGGCCGCCGACGGGGCGCGGGCGATCTCGATGACGCCCTCCTTTCCTTCGGTGACCGAGCCCAATCACTACACCCTGATGACCGGCCTCTATCCGGACCATCACGGCATCGTCGACAACACCATGGTCGATCCCAAGATGCCCGGCATGGCCTTCGGCGGTCCGCATGGCCATGGCGTGGACAACGATCCCCGCTGGTGGGACGAGGCGACGCCGCTATGGGTCACCGCCCAGAACGCGGGGCTGAAGACCGCGACCTCGATGTGGCCGGGGCAGGACGCCGTGATCCATGGCGTCGCGCCGACCTACATCCAAGATCCGCCTCAGCCGCGGCCCCTGATCTTTCCCATGGACAAGCAGGTGGATCAGGTTCTGGCGTGGCTCGACCTTCCGGCCGACCAGCGACCGGCCCTGATCCGGCTGCACTTCGATCTGGTGGACCTTATGGGCCATGTCGCCGGGCCCAATAGCGCGGCCGTGAACGACGCCATCGTCAAGGTCGACAAGGCCATGGCCGCACTGGTGGACGGCCTCAAGGCGCGGGACCTCTATGACAAGGTCAATCTGGTGGTGGTCTCCGACCACGGCATGACCGATGTCTCGGCCAAGAAGATCGTGTTCCTCGACGACATGATCGATCTCAAGGCCGTGGTCGTCACGACCTCCGGCGCTGAGACGGGCGTGAATCGGCTGCCCGGACATGAGGCGGAGATCGAGAAGATCATGCTGGAGCCGCACCCGCATATGCAGTGCTGGCGAAAGCGCGACATCCCCGCCCGGCTGCACTATGGAACCAACCCGCGCGTGCCGGCGATCTTCTGCCTGGCGGAACTGGGCTGGACCCTGACCACGCGCGAGGAGGTGGCGCGCTATCCCGCGTTGCTGGGCGAACACGGCTATGATCCGGCGGAGCCGACCATGGCCGCCATCTTCATCGCCCACGGGCCGGCCTTCAAAACGGGCGTGACCCTGGCGACTTTCGAGAACGTCAATCTCTATCCCATGCTGGCCAAGGTGCTGGGCGTGCGGCCGAGGCCCAATGACGGCCGCCTTTCCGTCCTCGCCCCCGCCCTCGCGGCGCCCTGACCGAAGGAGAACAGCCTTGCCCACCCGCGACCGTGTCGATGGCCTGATCGCCGCCGTCCGTGAGGGCCGGTATGTCGAGGCGATCGCCGACTACTACGCCGAGGATGCGACCATGCGCGAGAACCTCGGGCCCGTGCGTGGCGGCCGCGCCGAGCTGATCAAGGGCGAGGAAGCAGTGCTCGCCCGGCTCAAGTCCATGAAGACCCATCACGTCGGCGCGGTGCTGGTCGATGGCGACAGGGTGGCGATCAACTGGGTGTTCGAGATGACCAATCCCGACGGGTCGGTCCGCCGCCTCGACGAGCTGGCGCTGCAGACTTGGCGCGGCGATCGGATCGTCGAGGAGCAGTTCTACTACGATCCCGGCCAGATGACCGCGGAGGTCTAGGAGGCGCACTCGATCCTTGCCCAAATCCCGCGATCGGCGCAAAGATGACGGGGCCGTCAGCGAAAGTCGGGCGGCGTTGGAGACGTGGTCATGGACGACGCGGGCGTTGATATTCGGCGGGCGGGGCGGGAGCGGGCCTATTCCATGCCGATCGAGGAGATTTCCCCGATCGATCCCGATCTTTTCCGGGATGACACCATACTCCCCTATTTCGAGCGCCTGCGCGCCGAGGATCCGGTCCACCACGCCACCCACGAGGAGATCGGCCCCTATTGGTCGGTGACCAAATACAACGACATCATGGCGGTGGACACCAACCACGAGGTGTTCTCCTCGGAGCCGGCGATCACCGCCTTCGATCCGGACGAGGATTTCCAGCTGCCGATGTTCATCGCCATGGATCCGCCCAAGCATGACGCGCAGCGCAAGACGGTGAGCCCCATCGTCAGCCCGTCCAATCTGATGAATCTCGAGCCGATCATCCGCGAACGCGCCTGCGACATTCTCGATGACATCCAGATCGGCGAGGAATTCAACTGGGTGAAGAAGGTCTCGATCGAGCTGACGACGATGACCCTCGCCACCCTGTTCGATTTCCCCTGGGAGGATCGCGCCAAGCTCACCCGCTGGTCGGATATCACCACCGCCCCGGCGATCCCCGGCGGCCTGATCGAGACCGAGGACCAGCGCCGCGCCGAGCTCTTTGAATGCGCGGACTATTTCCTCAATCTGTGGAACGAGCGGGTCAACGCGCCGCCGCGCAATGATCTGATCTCCATGCTCGCCCACGGCGAATCCACCAAGAACATGGATCGCATGGAATATCTGGGCAATCTGCTGCTGCTGATCGTCGGCGGCAACGACACCACCCGCAACTCCATCTCCGGCAGCGTTTTGGCGCTGAACCAGAACCCGGACCAGTATCAGAAGCTGCGCGACAATCCGGCCCTGATCCCGTCCATGGTGTCCGAGACCATCCGCTGGCAGACGCCGCTGGCCTATATGCGCCGTACGGCCAAGCGCGACACCGTCATCCGCGACAAGACCATCAAGGAAGGCGAGAAGGTCTTGATGTGGTATGTCTCGGGCAACCGCGACGACGAGGTGATCGTCGATCCCAACCGCTACAACATCGAGCGCGAGCGGCCGCGCCAGCACCTGTCGTTCGGCTTCGGCATCCACCGCTGTGTCGGCAACCGCCTGGCCGAGCTACAGCTGAAGATCATCTGGGAGGAGATCCTCAGGCGCTTCCCCAGGATCGAGGTCACCGGCGAGCCGCGCCGGGTCTACTCCAGCTTCGTGCGCGGCTACGAATACCTGCCGGTGGTGGTGCCGACGCGCAACAAGCTCGCGGCTTAGAGGTCGGGCGGGGGGAATACCCCACCACACCTGCGTCATCCGCGGCGCTCCCCTCACCACCTGCGTCATCCCGGGTGCAGTGTAGCGAAGCGCAACGGAAACCCGGGACCCAGGGGCCGCTTTCAGCGTTCGCTTCCGCCGCATCGGTTGAAGGAGTGCGTTCCGGTCCCCTAGGTCCCGGATCTCCGCGCCGCAAGCGGGCGGCGCTGCGTCCGGGATGACGCAGGTATTGGAGCGCTTGCTCGGTGGCGTGCGGGAAAAACGTGGATGGGATCTTCCTCAAGGTCAAGCCCCTTGCTTGTCGCCACAATCTCGTCTAATTGCGACCGTGATAAGCTGCGCGAAGGGCGAGCGATGAAGACCTATGCTGTGATGGCGGCCCTCGGGGCCCTGGCCATGGCCGGCTCCGCATCGGCGGCCAATCTGCTGGCGAACGGCAATTTCGAAAACACCGGTTTTGGCGGCACGAGCGGGTATTACAATCTTGGCCCCGGCGGCTCGGGCGCGGATCATGGGATCCCTAGCGACTTTGGCTGGTCCGTGCCGGTGAACAATGTCGATATCGTCGCGAACGGCGTCTATGGGCCCTACCTTGCGAGCGGGGGCGCCTACAGTCTTGATCTGGTCGGCTATGGTTCGACCGGCGCGATCGAGCAGAGCTTCAACACGGTGGCTGGCAAAACCTATCAGGTGACGCTCGATTATTCTTCCAATAACGGGATCAATGGTCCGACCGCGGACATTACCGTCGACGGCTCGTCGATCGGAACCTTGACGGGAACTCACTCGTGGAAGAGCTTCTCCACCACCTTTGTCGGCGACGGCAATCCGGCGACGTTTGAGATCGCCGAGGTAATCGGCGGCGGCAACGCCGGCGTCTTCCTCGACAATATTTCGGTTGCCGCCGTTCCCGAGCCGGCTGCCTGGGCCCTCATGATCGGCGGCCTCGGCCTCACCGGTTTCGCCCTGCGCCGTCGCGCGGCCAAGGCGCTCGCGGTCTAAGGGCGCGGCGGCGCCGCGGAGCAAGCTTGTAGCCTGATCTCGCGGTCGCGAAAGGTTCATAAGTCCCCGTGAGATGGCCTTTGCGAGAAGTCACAATCTGATCTAGATAGTGCGATGCGCCCGAATGGGTGTTCCGGATTTGGATGGGTAAGTCGAAGATGAATATTTCCAACTGGTTGGCGACGGGCGCTGTTATGGCGGCCTTTGGCCTCGCGGCCTCAACGGCCAACGCGGCGACGATCACTAACGGCAGCTTCGAGTCCGGTCCTGGCGTGGGCGGTAACGGCTACACGACGCTTTTCTCCGGCGACACCTCGATCACCGGCTGGACTGTCGGCGGCGATAGCGTCGATTACATCGGCGGCGCGACGCCATATTGGACAGCCGAGGACGGCGTGGCGAGCCTGGACATGAGCGGGAACGCGGCGGGCAGCATCTCGCAAGTCGTGACCGGCCTTGTGGACGGCCAGAGCTATACGGTGAGCTTCTGGCTGGCAGGCAATCCCGCTGGCGGAACGAACCCCAAGGTGCTGACCGTTGGCGCGGGTTCGAGCCAGATCGGCAGCTATTCGTTTGATACAACCGGACATTCCCAATCCAGCATGGGCTGGACCGAGGAATTCTATAGATTCACGGCGGACGGGACGTCCGACACCCTGACGTTCACGAGCTTGCAAAACTCGGCATATGGCCCTGCCTTGGACAATGTTTCCATCAGCGCGGTTCCCGAACCCGCCACCTGGGCGCTGATGATTGGCGGCCTGGGCCTGACCGGTTTCACCCTGCGTCGTCGCGCGGCCAAGGCGCTCGCCGTCTGAGCCTCTATCCACCTGCGTCATCCCGGGCGTAGTGGAGCGAAGCGTAGCGAAGACCCGGGACCCAGGCGACCGGGCGTGCTGTTCCGATCACTGCGCGGCGCTAACCCCTCCTGAATGTGGCCCCTGGGTCCCGGCTCTCCGGCCTGCGAGAGGGCAGTCCTGCGGCCGGGATGACGCAGGTGGGAGGGGACCAGGCAGCTGTTTCACCGGCTGTTGACGTATCCGCCCGCCGGCCCGATGGAAGGCCCATGACCGCCCCTCCCATCGGACCCACTTCCCACAGCTTCATCTCCCAGCGGCTGCGCCTGCACTATGTGGACTGGGGCAATCCCGAGGCGCCGCCGCTGATCCTGGTGCATGGCGGGCAGGATCATTGCCGCAACTGGGACTGGGTGGCGCAGGATCTGCGGCGGGATTTCCACATCATCGCCCCGGACCTGCGCGGCCACGGCGACAGCGCCTATTCGCCCAGCGGCGACTATTCGATGATGGCCTTCGTCTATGATCTGGCCCAGCTGATCCATCAGCTCGACGTCGACCAGGTGTCGATCATCTCCCATTCCCTGGGCGGGGCCATCGCCCTGCGCTACGCCGGCATCTTTCCGGAGAAGGTGCGCCGCCTGGTGGCCATCGAGGGCCTGGGCCCATCGCCGGCCATGATCGCCGAGCGCGCCGGCCGGCCGATCGCCGAGCGCCTGGCGGGATGGATCGACAGGGAGCGCGCCCTGGCCGGCCGCCAGCCGCGCCGCTACGCCTCGATCGAGGACGCCTTCGCCCGCATGCAGGCGGAGAACGCCCACCTGACCCCCGAGCAGGCGCGCTACCTCACCGTGCACGGCGTGAGCCGCAACGAGGACGGCACCTATAGCTGGAAGTTCGACAACTACGCCCGGGGCGGCTCGCCGGCCGATATCACCAACGACGAGCTCCAGGCGCTGTGGGCCAATATCGCCTGCCCGACGCTGTTGATCTACGGCGCCGAAAGCTGGGCCTCCAACCCGGCCAAGGACGGGCGCCTGGTCCACTTCGCCAACGCCCGGGTGGAGGAATTCGAGCGCGCCGGCCACTGGGTGCACCACGACCGGCTGGACGATTTCCTGAAAGAGGTGCGAGGGTTTTTGTAAATTGAACACCTCTCCCTTTGGGAGAGGTGTTTTAGGCCGCGATCCTGACCGGCAGGGCTTCGTAGCCCTGGACGAAATTGGAGGTGACGCGCACCGGATCGCCCACCACCTCGACGTGGTCGAAGCGGGCCATGATCTCTTCCCAGAGGATGCGCAGCTGCAGCTCGGCCACGCGGTTGCCCATGCAGCGGTGGATGCCGAAGCCGAACGAGACGTGATGGCGGGCGCGGTCGCGGTCGATGATGAAATCGTCGGGCCGCTCGATCACGGTCTCGTCGCGATTGCCCGAGACGTACCACATGATCACCTTGTCGCCGGCGCGGATCTGCTTGCCCTCGAACTCGATATCGCTGAGCGCATTGCGCCGCATATGGGCCAGCGGCGTCTGCCAGCGGATGATCTCCGGCACCATGTTGGGGATCAGCGAGCGATCGGCCTTCAGCCGCTCGTATTGATCCGGGTACTGGTTGAGCGCCAGCAGGCCGCCGCTGATCGAGTTGCGGGTGGTGTCGTTGCCGCCGACGATCAGCAGCATCAGGTTGCCCATCAGCTCCATGGGGTTCTCGACCATGTCCCGCGTCTCGGGATTGTGGGCCATCAGCGAGATGAAATCGAACTTGGGCGGGGCCGCGGCCCGCTCGCGCCACAGATTGGTGAAATAGGCCAGGCACTCCATCAGGATCCGCTCACGCTGCGCCATATCCACCCCGGCGACGCCCACGGTGTCCGAGGTGGTGGTGACATCCGACCAATAGGGCAGGAGGTGGCGATCCTCGAAGGGGAAGTCGAACAGGGTGGCCAGCATCTGGGTGGTCAGCTCCTTGGAGACCCAGCTCCACCCAGTTGAAGGTCTCGTTGCGCGGCAGGGAATCGAGAATGGCGCCGGCGCGCTGGCGGATCAGCACCTCCAGATCGGCCAGGCGCTGGGGCGCCACGGCCGGATTGGCCGCCTTGCGCTGGGCGTCGTGCCGGGGCGGATCCATGGCGATGAACATCGGCGGGGCGAAGGCGTCTTCCTGATCGCCGATGACGATGTCGCGATTGGAGGAAAAGACCCCGTGGTTGCTGTCCACCGCCACGATGTCGTTGAACTTGGTGATCGACCAGTAGGGGCCAAAGGGGCTGTCGGCGCAGTAGTGCACCGGATCGTCGCGCCGCAGGCGGCGGAACACTTCATGATGAGCGCCGGTGGCGAACAGATCGGCCCGGCTGGGGTCGATCCGATCCAGCGGCATGGCCCACGGATCCCGCGATCCCTCGGCGCGGGGCGCGACAGCGTCCACGGCAACCTCCCAGACTGTTGTTCTTCTTGAGCGCGAGGCTACGCCGTAGAATCCCCCAAGGGAAGGGCGGAGGGCGATCTCCCCCCACCTGCGTCCCGGGCGCGGTGGATCCCCCCTCCACCTGCGTCATCCCGGGTGGAGTGGAGCGAAGCGGAACGGAAACCCGGGACCCAGGGGACCGGGCGCTGTGGTCGGATCATCTCGCAGCTTCCGCGCCGCTGAATGTGGCCCCTGGGTCCCGCATCTCCACTGCGCTGCGCTCCGTTGCGTGCGGGATGACGCAAGTGTTGGGGGGCAGGCCTGCGGCTGGGATGACGCAGGTGGTGGGGGATTTCGCTCCAGCGCGTGGGGATGACGCAGGTGGGGGTGACTTCAATACAGCGTTTCGTAGAGATCCCGCCATTGCGGGTTATCCGCTTCGATCAGGGCCAGTTTCCAGGCGCGCCGCCAGCGCTTAATCGCCTTCTCCCGAGCGATCGCCGCCGTTAGCGAGTCATGGATCTCGAACCACACCAGAATCTTGACCCCATACTTTCGGGTGAAACCCTCAAGCAGGCTCTCGCGGTGTTCGTAAGCTCGACGCGCAAGATCGGTCGTCACCCCGGTATAGAGCGTCCCGTTCCGCCCGCTCGCCATGATGTAGACATAGCTGAGCGCCGCCACGCCAGAACTCCATCACCGAGGAAGCCTCACCTTACCCACGCCTCGCACCCGCGTCATCCGGGCGCCGTGGAGCGCGCGCCCCCTCCCACCTGCGTCATCCCGGCCGCAGGCCTGCCCTCTTGCAGGCCGGAGAGCCGGGACCCCGGCGACTGGAACGCGGCTCTCAACCGAGGCGGTGGCGGCGGGCGTTGAATGTGGCCCTGGGTCCCGCATCTTCACTCCGCTGCGCTCCGTTACGTGCGGGATGACGCAGGTGGTGGGGCGCGCGCTCCACTCCACACCCGGGATGACGCAGAGGGTGAGGGGACGGCGGTGACGATGGCGCAGGTGGGGATGAGGCGGGGCCGGCGGTCGCCAATTCATGGCGACGTCTGATAGGATGGCGACCCGCGCGGGAGGAGATTCGCCATGCCCATCGTCGAGAGACATTCGCCCTGGCTGACCATCGAGGGGGTGCTGCTGATCCTGCTGGGGGTGGGCGTGCTGCTGGCCCCGATGTTCGCCGGCATCGCCGCCGGCATCCTGTTCGGCTGGGTGCTGGTGATGGCCGGGGTGGTGGGCCTGGCCTCGGCCTTCGCCGGCCGCGCCGAGGCGCATTTCGGCTGGAGCCTGGCCTCGGCCATCATCGCGCTCGGCGTAGGCGTGATCCTCATCGCCCGGCCGCTGATGGGGGCGGTGACCATCTCCCTCTTCCTGGCCGCCTACCTCCTCATGGATGGCGTGACCCTGATGGGCCTGGCGATGGACCAGCGCAAACGCGGCGCCCGCGGCTGGGCCTGGATCGCCGCCTCCGGCGCGCTGGATTTCGTACTGGCCGTGGCCGTGGTGATGCTGACCCGCACTGGCGCGGCGATCCTGGTCGGCTTCATGATCGGCGTCGACCTGATCGCCGCCGGCATCGGCCTGGTGGCGGCGCACCAGCTCGGGCGGAAGGTGGAGGCGGTCTGACGCCGATTGGCGAGAAGCCGTCCAGCCTAGCCGGCGGCGAACTTGCCGCTTGGCCGGCGCTGAGCTATCTATAGCTACTATAGAAGCTGGAGGTCCTATGGCCACGCTATCCGCTCATACCGATGACGCCACCGCCGCGCGAGTCAGCCAGATGGCCAAGCTGGAGGATCGCACGCCCTCTCAGATCACCGCGGCCGCCGTGCGTTGGTATGTTCGCTTGTCACCCTCGGCGCGGGATGCGCTGCGCGGGATCGAGGCGCGGGGAGATCAGGCGGTGGAAGAAGCGGCATGGGCCGCAGGCAGAGCGTTGCTCGACAAGGCCTATGAGGCGGTTCTGGATCGAGGGTTGCAGGGCTATGCCCCGACGCTCTCGGCCGACGCCCCGGAGGATGCAATCCTGACCGAAGCTGTTCGGATCACCCGACGCGGCTGAGAGATGGCGCAGTCGCCAAGGGTGTGTCTCGATCTCAATGTATGGTGCGGCGCCTTCATTTCCAGGCGATTGGCGCGGAACGACACGGCCACCCAGGCGCTCGTCGATATCGTCAGGTCGGGGCGGTCACCTCGCGGCCCTGTCGCGCTCGTCATCTCATGGGGAATGCTGGAACGCTTGCGAGCCGTGTTGCTTAGAGACCTCGGCTTTTCGCAAGGCGATGCCGGACGGCTTGTCGAATTGATCGCCAGCTATGCCAAGGAAGGCCCTTCCCTCACGCTGGGCGGCGTCGGCGTTATCCCAATGCACGATACCGAGGATAGGCACGTCCTCGAAACGGCCTGGGCCGGGCAGGCCGATCTCCTGGTGACCGCCAACTTGGCCGATTTCATTCACGAGGATGACGAGACCATTCTCGAGACCATGAGCTATCGCCTCCGCCGTGGCGACAGATCCATGATCCTGAGCCATCCCTTTGAGGCCATCCGCTGGTTGCGCGAGGCCGCCTGACTCCTTGTACGAAGAGCCTCGCCGGCTCAATCGCGATCGGAACCCATCGACGCGACCAGTTTCTCGATCCGCCTTCGCCGCACCTCCGCGCTCTTCGCTTCCTCGATCGCCGCGACGTGTTTGCGCTTGAGGCCGAAGGGCAGGCGGTCGAAAGCCGCCCTGGCCTTCCGGTCCTTGCCCAGCGCCTGGGCCAGGTCCGGCGGCTCGGCGACCACCCTCGGCGCTTCATCGAGCGCGACATCGACCTCGACGACATCGCCTTCCGCGATGCCGGCGGCGGCGCGGTTGGCGGCGCTGATCCCCACCAGGCGTTGGCCGCGCATCAGCGCCACCCGGCTGCGCCAGCCATGGCCATTGATGGTGATCGCGATCGGCGGCCGCGCCTGCGCGCCCAGCGCCGCCATCACCTCAGGGGGGATTTCGACGGCGGTGGCGTTGCCGGAAGGAATGACCGTGGCTTTAAATTTCACGATGGTCTCCGTGAATGACCGGGGATGTCTGCCGACTTGTGAAACTCCGGCGGTTGACCCCTTGCGCAATCACCGGCGAATCCTAAAATCGCTCTCATGGCCGGTTCAGCTCATTCCAAAGCGCCGCGAAACGGCGCCCCCGTCAAGCTCGGACGTAGCCCGATCACGGGCCAGATCGTGTGGAAGCCCGTCTCCAAGCGCGGCGGCGCTGCGGGCGCCGCCAAGGTTCGCAAGGCCGTCCAAGAGGTGGTGGCGGGTCGCAATCATTGACCGTTGGGCCAAGCTCGCCCGGCGACGTCTTCATAAACTGCCCCTTCGATGACGCCTACGCGCCTATGTTCGAGGCCTTGGTGTTCGCGATCTTTGCCTGCGGCTTTCGGGCGCGTTCGGCCCGTGAGTTGGAGGATAGCAGCCAGGCGCGCATCGAAAAGCTCTACGCCATCATCGAGGAGTGCCGATACGGCATCCACGATCTGTCGAGAACAGAGATCGATGGCCCCTCCGGACTGCCGAGATTCAACATGCCGTTGGAGCTGGGAATCGACCTTGGAGCCAAGCGATATGGCTCGGATGCGTTGAGGCAGAAGCGATGCCTAATCCTGGATATCGAGCCGTTTCGCTATCAGGGATTCATCTCCGACCTGGCGGGCATGGACATCCATGCTCATGGAGGCGATCCACGCCGGGCGATCGTTCATGCGCGCGGCTGGCTAGCCAATGTCTCCCGTCGCAGAAACATGCCCGGCCCGATTTCGCTGCTTGCCGCCTACGACGCTTTTCTCGTTGAGCGACCAGCGATCGCGGCCGCCTCGGGTCTGGACGCCAACGACATTCCCTATGTCGACTATGAGCACATGGTCACTGATTGGCTATTGTCGCCATCACCGCCCCTGTAGCCTGTGCGATATAGCTTTCAATCCGCTCGATGGATCGCAGGATATCATCGATCCGTCCCGCCGGATCACGCGAAGGCAAGAACCCCGTCCTTCTCGATCTCGGCCGCCAACGCCGCGTTCCCCACCGGCAGAACCACCACATCGATCGGCGTCTCGTAACCGAACGCGTCTCCCAAGACGCCGTGGATCGAAAGCAAGGTAAGCGGCGTCAGGCCCACGCCGCCCGCCGGCCGCACCGCGATATCGATGTCCGACGCCCCGTCGGCCTCGCCGCGCGCGATGGAGCCAAACAACGCCGCACCGCCCACGCCCAGCCCGCGCAACAGTGGCTCGGCGCGTCGAAGCGTGGCAAGGGCCTGTTCGCGTCTCATCGCCGGACCCTAGCAGAATTTCCGTCCTTCAGCACGACCGCGCTTTGAACCGCTTCTCGCTTGGCAGAGGAACCCACCCCCTCACCCAAACGCCGCCTCGATCCTCACCATCGAGGCCGGCGGCGCGCCATAGCTCACCAGGCGAACGTCCAGCGCATAATCCCGCGCCAGGGCCAGGGCCCGCGTCATGGCCGCGTCGATCCAGGCGTCGTCATTGCCAAACGCGCCGCCGCCCAGGCGCGTGAGCAGCACGATGTTCGAAGCCCCGCGCCGGGCGTTGAGCACGCCCGCCCACATCGTCGCCTCATAGGCCGCCTCCAGCACCAGCTGGCGCGAACGGCGCCCATAGGGCGGCGGGCTGGCGGCTATAGGCCACCGGCAGCGCGGAGCAGAAGGCCTGCGACACCCGCGGCCGATCCGCGCTCCCTCCATCGGTGACGGCGCCATCGGTGACTTCCACATCGGCATGCACGCCGATGCGCAGCAAGGCCCGCAGCCGATCCCGCTCGCCTTCGCTGGCCGATCGCAAATGATCTCCGATCGCCGCCAGCCCCTCCGAGGTTCCCAGCGCATAGCCGTTGCGCATGCTCCACAGCGCCCCGACCGGCCGGCCGAGGGCGACGCTCAGCGCCGCGCCCATATCGGCCAAGCCGTCGATCTGGCGCGCGCGGGTTTGCCCGATCCCGTCCCCCACCGGCGCGAAATAGTTGCGATAGATCGTGGCCGCCCCGGCGGCGATGGCGCAGGCCGGCCCCTGGGTGTGGTCATGCTGATAGCGCGTGACGCCATCCTCCGGCGTCACATCAGGCCCGACTATTTCCAGCATGTTGAACTGCGATGCGACCTGGAAGAGGGCGTCGGCATGCTCAGGCGCGCCGTGCATGCGCCGCACATCGCCGGAGACGTTGCGCACCGTGAGCCTGCCCGCGGCGCCGACGCCGGAAGCGACGCGATCGCGAAGGGCCTGGAGGGAGGGGAGATCGAGATCGCCGGTGGCGAAGGCGCGGCCGTTGACGCGGGAGCGGAGGGTGGCGCCGGCGAGTTCCAGATTGGCGTGTGTGTGGTCGTAGGAGGTCTCGCGAAAGCCGGTCAGGCGTTCTGCTGCGGCCGTCGTGGTGCCAGACGAGTTGAATTACCCAGGTTGGCACCCTTTGGAGCCATCCCGTAAATGCCATCCGGCGATCGCTGGGTCGCTCTCCCTGCGCAGGAACTCGCTGGTCAGGGGTGTCGGAACTGCTATCAAGCGCGTATGAACGTGGCTGACTATTATCTGGGTCTGGCGGACCAGAGGGCCCGTATCATGGCAGAGTGCATCGCGGACGCGCCAACGTTCGCTTTGCACGTGGTGTCCCACAATTTCCTCAAGGACTGTGAACTCATGCTTGGGGTGATAACGGGACCCGAGCGCGCAATATTCATGCAGGCCTGCCGCAAGTATCAGTCTCTCTCTTAGAAGCCCTAGTGTGCGGCAACTATCGGCACGCATTCGCTAGCTTGAGGCTGGCATTTGAGCTCTTCACCGCAACGATATACTTTTCCGCCAACCAGATGAAGATGCAACTTTGGCTCCAGGGACATGATGACCTTTGGTGGGCTACTTTGACCGATCGAGACAAAGGCGTCTTCTCCGATGATTTTATGAGGGCCTTTAACCCTTCACTCGGCCAGTACCGCTCCCAGTACATGGGCCTCGCTGCAACCGTTTATAGGGAATGCTTGAGTACGTACATGGCAATCCGGCCACCCACGAAGACCCTTCAATCGTAATTACTTACCACTCCAACAAATGCCAGAGTTTTCACGATAAAGTGGCCACAGTTCGCCTCTGCATCCTTTTTCAATTCCTGTCGAGGTACATGACAGATCTAAGTGTAGATAGTAAAAACGTAATTGAACCTCTCGCGCTTGAGGTTTTCGGAGATCTACCTGAGATACAAGCCAGCTTCGGAGCACCTAGCAAGTGAGTGATTTCTTTTACAGAACCGAGGACATAAAGCCAGACGAGGTCGGGGATTATTTTGCCGAAACTACCCAAGATAGAGCAGCGATCAACGCACTAAAAAGCCGTAATCCCGCCATAATTGTCGGTAGTCGCGGGGTTGGAAAGTCGTTTTTATTACGTGTTGCCCAAAACGAAATGCTCGCGTCCTTCGACAAGGACAGAGTGTTCCCGGTGTATGTTAGCTTTGTCCGCAGCTCGTTGATTAAGAGCGGTGACCAGCACCAATTTCGGAACTGGATGCTTGCGCGGCTCTGCGCAGTAGCGATCCGCTCGCTCGAGCGGGCCGGGTTGCTCGGCGGGGTGCCGGCAAGCATCGGCTTGCTCGCCGGCGAAAAAGTCACTTCACAGCTTGGCCCGACGAAAATTGAGGCCATCGCGCAGGCATATGAAGATTCTTACCGAAATCCTGCCGAAGTCATAGACGCCTCGGCC
The DNA here is from genome assembly GCA_963817995.1 of uncultured Alphaproteobacteria bacterium. Lineage (GTDB taxonomy): Bacteria > Pseudomonadota > Alphaproteobacteria > Caulobacterales > Caulobacteraceae > Acaudatibacter. The sequence continues at coordinate 1,167 of CAWFQJ010000024.1, read as the reverse complement.
GTACCGACAATTGACGACTTCAAGGATGCTTTTGAAGATTTGTCAGAAAAGCTAAATATCGACCGGTTCTGCTTTTTGATAGACGAAGCCGCGCATATTTTTTTACCTGAACAGCAGCGACAGTTTTTCACTATGTTTAGGGACTTGAGAAGTCATTGCCTTTCCTGGAACGCCGCAGTTTATCCAGGAGTGACGAGTTTTGGAGAGACCTTTCAACCGAACCACGATGCAACGTTAGTCCACATTGATCGAGATGTTCTCGACCCTAAATACGTTGAGAATATGCGTGAGATCGTGGAGAAGCAAGCAGACAGTACTATTCAGCGCCGGATTATTCAGAATGGCAAGAATTTCGCCGTGTTGGCATATGCCTGCTCTGGTAATGCCAGAATCTTGCTGAAAACCTTGGCCGACGCACCATCCGTCTCGTCTAGTGAGATAAATGAGGTGATGAGAAATCACTATCGCACCTCGATATGGTCAGAACATTCAGCATTGGCAGATAAATACTATGGGCACAAAGAGGTAATCGATTAGAGCAGGGAGTCGATAGAAGGTACGGTTCTTCCGGATCTTGGTCCCGAGAATGAGATATATATCTCTACCGATCGAAACACTAGTGCGTATTTCTGGATCCATAGGGACGCGCCAGAAGTAGTGAAGGAAGCTCTTCGCATACTTTGTTACACCGGCGTGTTGAACGAAATGGAAGCTGGAATTAGAGCTACGCGGAGCGAGATTGGCAAACGGTACATGGTGAATTTGGGATGCCTGCGCGCCCTCGATGCAAATCCGGCGTCGCAGGCGTTCGAAATCGCCAAAGCTCTGACCCCAAAAAGAATGACGGAGTACGGGGCCAATCATGTCATCTACCGGGCGCTCATTGAAGCTGTCGCGTTGAGAGGTGACAGTAATGAGGGTGGACATCTTGAGCGACAATTGTGCCAAAGAGATCTGATGTTCTCGATCTGACTACATGGCAAAGAGAGAAGCTGAGAGACTACGCGGCCTGCAAACCGTCGGAGAGGTTCTGGAAGCGACCGAGGAGCAGCTGAAGCTAGCCAAATACGTCGGCGATGTACGAGCCCGTAGAATGAGAAATGCTGCCGTCGCAGCGGTCCTTGAGTACCTTTCCGGATAGCTGCGAACACAAAATCCACCTGCCCG
>CAWFQJ010000023.1:0-4813 GCA_963817995.1 uncultured Alphaproteobacteria bacterium | reverse complement strand
CGGCGGCGGGCGCGTTCGCCTAGCTGGCGAGCAAGCAGGTCGTTAACAGGGCGGTTAGCGCGATCCGTCGCGGGGGCCGCGGTTTCGCGGATCACCGACTTGTAATTTGCGCTCGCCGGGAATCCGCGAGAGCGTCGACTAAGGCGGGCGGCGCGGAGGGCAGGGATGGCGGACCTTAACGAAAACAAGCTCAACGAGTTTGTCGGCAAGATGCTGGGCGACCTGGGCGGGGCCTTCAGTGTCCCCACGGTTCGGCTGGGTTTCCGCCTGGGGCTGTTCGACGCCTTGGACAAGGGCGGGGCGGCCACGCGCGAAGCAGCTGGCCGAGCGCGCGGGAGGCCTCACCGAACGCTACGTCCGGGAGTGGGCGCGCGCCCAGGCCGCCAACGGCTATATCGACTACGACCCGGCCAGTGAGACGCTTCAGCCTCTCGCCGGAACAGGCGATGGTCTTCGCGGCCAAGGACAGCCCTGTCTATCTGGCCGGCGCCTTTGAGCTCGCCGCCGCCATGATCGAAGGCGAAGCCAAGGTCGAGCACGCCTTCCGCGCCGGCGGCGGCGTGCGCTGGGGCGACTCGGCGGGATGCCTGTTTTGCGCGACGGGCGCCTTCTTCCGCCCTGGCTACGTCAACAACATCGTGCAGAACTGGCTTCCGGCCCTCGACGGCGTGCGAGGACAAGCTGATGTCCGGCGCCAAGGTCGCCGACATCGGCTGCGGCGTCGGGTTCTCGACGCTGCTGATGGCCGAGGCCTTTCCCAACAGCCAATTCATCGGCTTTGACTTCCACGAACCCTCGGTGGAAGAGGCGCGGCGCCATGCCCAGGCGCATGGCCTGTCGGAGCGGGTCAGCTTCAAGGCCGCCAAGGCGAAGGACATCGAGGATCGCGACTTCGACCTCGTCACCGCCTTCGACTGTCTGCACGACATGGGCGACCCCAGGGGCTGCGCGGCCCACATGCGCCGGATCCTGAAGCCCGAGGGCGCCTGGATGATCGTTGAGCCGGTGGCCGGCGACCGGCTCTACGACAACCTCAACCCGGTCGGGCGGCTCTACTACAACGCCTCGACCATGATTTGCGTGCCCACCTCGCTCGACCAGGAGGTTGGCGAGGGCCTGGGCGCCCAGGCCGGCGAGGCCCAGCTTGCATCGGTCATCAAGGAAGGCGGGTTCACCCGCGTTCGCCGGGCGACCGAGGGGCCGTTCAGCATGGTGCTCGAAGCGCGCGGATGAGGTCGGGCCCTGGCGGCAAGGATAGCGCGGCGCGGCGCCGGGCGACTCGAACATTTTCTTGCCGTGAAGTCGCCCAGATCCGACACGCCCCATTGTGGAAGCCCGCGGCGAGCTATACACGACAGGCCACTCTTTGGTCGAAAAATTGGCGCTGGGGATTCTGACATGAGCAAGATGAGCTATGCGTTCGCCATGCTGGCGCCGGCGGGATCGGCGGCGACCAGGCTTGGCGCCCTCGGCGTGATCGCGGCGGCCGGGTCCCTGGCGGCCGCGCCCGCCGCTCAAGCCACTGAGCTCATGGGAACCTGGACCAGTCAGTTTGGTTTCGACGACACCTTTTACGTTCAGAGCAACGGTGGCGTCGCGGATGGATCGGCTGATGATTACTACCTCTTTGATACTCAGTTTGGTGGTGGGACCGCCGCCAACTTCATAGATTTCGCCATAACCGGCGATTCCTACGGATATACCGCCATTGTTTTCGGCGATGGAACCACGGGGTTTGCCGGCTCCGACGGATACGTGGGTATCGGCGGCGCCCAATCAGGTCCTTCGGTGAGCATCGGGAAGAAGGATTCCCTGGTAGGGCCCATCTACAATGGAAATACCACTGGGTTTGTGCTGCAGCCGGGTGTTTATACAGGCGACTACTATGGCTCCACTCTGACTCTAACAGCCGTCCCCGAGCCGGACGCCTGGGCCCTCCTGGTCGCGGGCGCGGCCCTGGCCGGTGGCGCGGCGCGGCTCACCCGTCGCCGGCGTCAGTCCGCCGAACTGGCCTCGGCGAGCGCATAGTACCAGGTCGCCTTCGTTTCGGTTTCGATCGCGGCGCATCGCGCGGCGAGCCTTAGGGTGTCGCGGACGGTGTCGTCGCAGTGGAACCGAAAGCGCGTCACCCCCTCCTCGCGAGCCCGGACCAGTCCCGCCTCCATCAAGAGCACATTGGACCAGCCGCCACGATATCGCGGATGAACCACCCGCGCCTCCACCAGGCCCACGCCATCCTCGATCCGCCACAGCACCACCGCCACGGCCTCGCCGTCGCGCATGACCGCCAGCGAGCGATCGCCGGCCTGCTCGCCCGCCGCGCTCACGCGGCGCATGAGCCCATGCAAAGCCTGATCAGGGCTTCCGCCCAGCTCGATCGCCACCAGCCAGCCTATGTCGCTCAGCGGCGCCTGGGCGAGGGGGACGATGGTCAAACCCTCGGGCGTCCGGCCTCGCGCCCGCAATCGGTCGGCTCGGGGAGCGATATCGGCCAGGAGCGCCTCAACCGCCGCCTCGAATTGATGGTGGCGCCGCCGCACGGAAAAGCCGCGGGCCCGCATGAAAGCCGCCGCGTCGCTCTCCTCCGTCGTCGGCGTGAACGACCACAGGCCGTCGGTTTCCTCGGCCGCCATGCGCGCGGCCGTCTCCAAAAGACGCCGTCCCACGCCGCGGCGCCGCTCGGGGGGCAGCACATGGATCAGCAGGGGAAACCCCGCCGGCGTCGCCCAGCTTCGCCAGGCCAGCGCCGCCGCCCCGACGAAGGCGCCGCCGCGCCGGGCGATCAGAAGCTCCACCGGAACGCCCCGGACCTCTGGCAACAGAGCCAGGCAGGCTCTCGCCTCCTGATCGGTGGCCGGCATGACCGAGATTGCGTCCATGGAGGTGAGGTATCAGGCGCGCGTGTGACATGACCAGGGTCTTGCTGATCGCCGCTTCCGGACTGGACTGGGCCGGGTTCGACTCCCAGACCCGGGCCGAGGCGCTTCCGGCCCTGGCGGGCTTGAGAAAGCGCGGGTTGGCCGGCGTCCTGGCCGGGGCGCCCGCCTCGCTCGGCCCCGCGGCCACGGCCAGCCTCGTCACCGGGGTTCAGCCTGAAATCCATGGCGTCTGGCGCGAAGAGGAGGCCTGGCCCGGCGGACTTCGTCCCACGGGCAAGGCGTCTTGGCGCGTCCAGCCGCTGTGGGCGCGGCTGGAGGCGGCGGGGGTTTCCACCGCCGGCGTCGGCTGGCCGGCGATCGCGCCGGGCGCGGACTGGCCCGGCGTTCATATCGACGAGCGCTTCGGCGAAATGACCGGCAAGACCGCCACCGACTGGGCTCTCCCGCGTCGCTGTTTGCCCGACGCTTTGCGTGAGACCTTGCGCGACAAGCGCGTCCACATCTCCCAGATCACCGGCGATATGCTGGCGCCGCTGATCCCCAATCTGTTGGAGATCAGCGCGGCTCGCGACGACGCCGTGGCCACGGCGGCCCTGGGCATGGCCCAGGCGGGGACGATCCAGGCGGCGGCGGTGTGGCTGCTCGGCGAGGCGCGGTTCGACGCCGTTTTTGTCCGCCATCCCTGGCTCGGTCAGATCCGCCAGGCGTTCGAGCGCCGGCCTGAAGCCGCGTTTGGTCAGACTATCCCGGCCGCCTGGCGATTTCTCGACGCCATGGTGGGAGCGCTGACCGGTCTCGCTGGGCCGGACGCCCTGGTGATGGTGGTCTCCCCAGGCTGGCGATCCTCGCCGGGTGTGATGCTGGCCGCCGGTCCGGGCGTCATCCAGGACCCGGAGTTTCGCGGCGGCGGGCTCCTCGATATCGCCCCCACCGTGCTGGCGCGCTTTGGCCTGGCGGACACGGCGCTGCCCGGCCGGCGGCTGGCGCCCATCGCCGGCGCGTCCGGCGAGCTATCCCCGGCCCCGTCGCCGCCCATTCCGGCCCCGGCCAAGCCCGATCCGCTGATGGTCTACGCCGTGCGCAAGCATGGCTATCGAGCGCCGCCAAGACCCGGGCGCGCCTGGCAGGCCCAGGGACTGGCGGAGCTGGCGCGGATGATGCTCGACCGCGACCCCGCCGGCGCGGTCAGGGTCGCGGGCGCGGCCCTCTCCAAGTCCCCGGGCCTTGTGCTGGCTTTGCGGGTCAAGACCCGGGGCCACGTCGCGCTCGGTCAAGCCGACCCCCTGCCGGCGCTGGGCGAGGCGCTGCTGAAGGCGGCGCCCGACCGCGGCTGGGGCGCGCTGGCGCACGGCGCCTATCACGTGATCCGCGGCGAAAAGGTCCTGGCCACGCCCTGGCTCAGGAAGGCCGAGGACTGATGCGGATATCGCCACCCTGCTCACGGCGGCCGCCGTCTGGCTGGGCGCCGGGCGTCCGGCCAGCGCCGAGCGGGTGTTCGCCAAGGTGCTGGCCCTCGACCCGGCCAACGTCACCGCCTCTATCGGCATCGCCATGGGGGCCGTGGCCCGCCGCGATTTCATGGCCGCCGAGCTTCGGTTGACCCAGGCCCTCAAGCTCGATCCAGGTCGCCCGGCCATCTATCTGCAACTGGCCCAGACCTACGCCCGCACCGCCCGCAAATACGAGGCCGGCCGGGCCGCCGACAAGGCGGTCAGCCTCGGCGCTCACCCCCGCCTCGCCGCCGCCGCCAGATGCCGGCCGGCTGCCGGGCTGACACGGTCCCGGCGCCATGGCGGTTGGCTATGGCGACCCGAGCACCTTGTCGAACGCCTTCCGCCTATGGTCGGGCGTATCGCCAAGCGAGTGGCGAGCATTGCATGGGCGAGGTTAGGCCGAACGGCGCCAATCGGTGACCGGCGGCGAGCAGAAGCAAG
>CAWFQJ010000022.1:0-7751 GCA_963817995.1 uncultured Alphaproteobacteria bacterium | reverse complement strand
CGAGATGGTGAAAGAATTGAATTCCTACGCTTCCTGGAGGCGAGTATTTCGTCCGTTCAATAACAGAGCAAAGGATGAGGAGTTAATCGTTAGATTTTGGCGATGTATTTAGATGGTGACGCGTATGTCCGCCCCATGAATAAATTCCTCAACGATTTTTCCGACAAAATGAATAAGTCGAGTCCCGCAAATTTCGCTATGATGCGGGATATTTTTATCAAGACCATTGCTCTGGTGGAGGCATGCCTTCCAAACGCCTTTCGCCTCGTCAGAGCATTGAACGCGGCTGTCTTTTTTGACTCGGTAATGGTGGGTTTGGCCGTGAGAATTGATTCTGGATCCAGCCCGGACGGAGCCAGAGTTAAAGCTGCCTATGATGCGTTGTTGGTCAACACGACTACCGCCTGGCATGCGAGCGATCTACCGCCGACGAGGAAAACGTTCGGGTGAGACGAACACTCGCGATAAAGGCGTTTGCAGACACTTGACGTGCACCTCGCGATCGACTCCCGCAAGAATCAATTGGACGCCTTTTTTAGGCGCGCCCTGGATGCGGAAATTTCGGAAGAGCTTCGATCTGACCTAGCAAAACATGGTATAATTTTGATTTGCGGATTTGTTGAACGCAGCGTCGAAACAATTATTTTGGAGAAAATTCAGAATCGAGCTCACGAGAGAGTCATAAACTTTGTGAAGACTCACTTTAAACGCGGCACGAACTATGATTGTGAGGCGATTGCTCAGTTACTCGCACGTTTTGATCTAGGATGGGCCGACAAATTTAGGCGGTTTATGAAAGCCAACGATGGATTGGTGCAGTCCCTAAGTTCCGCTTATACCTTGCGAAATGCGATAGCTCACGGCGGTTCGGCTAATCGGGGAATGAGCGGAGTTAAAGGCCTCTATGCTGACGTCGTGAAAATCGTCGATGGAATTTGGGATGCCTCAAGCTAACCAACACTCGCCCACAGCCCTCAGCGTGACATTTGTCAGAACATAGCACGATCGGAGCGAAGAGGCCGTCGATGCAAACTGAAAACTCCGCCGAGCTCGCGAACCCGACACCCGGCGATATATTGCTGGAGGATTTCCTGCGGCCGCTGGGCATTAGCCAAACGGCGCTGGCCCACGCTGTCGGCGTGCCGCCGAGGCGGATCAACGAGATCGTCCTTGGCAAGCGCTCGGTCACCGCCGACACCGACCTTCGGTTGGGGCGCTATTGGGGCCTCACGCCCGGCTTCTGGCTGAAACTGCAGAATGATCACGACTTGATGCGACGCCGTCGCGAGATCGGCCCAACGCTGGAGGCGATCAAGCCGCGGGTGGCGTGAGGATTTAGCGGGGGCGGCGCACCACGACCTTGGCGCCGGCATCCACGCCGAACGCCGAGCTTGGAGGCGTCGCCACTCCTAGGTCGGCGCTGATCACGCTAAGGTCGGCCGAGGCGCTGAGGACGCCAGGGGTTAGTCACGCACCACTCCGGCCCGGCGCTCGGCGATCAACTCATCGGAAAGTCGGCGCTCGGGCGCCGCCGCCTCAGCCATGATCGCCTGGGCGCTCCCCACGGCGTCGTCCAGCAAGCGAAGCGTCACCCCGGCGGCGGTGTCTCCCATCACCAGGGTCTGGCCGACGGCGAAACCATGCTTGCGACGCACGGCGGCGGGAATAACGATTTTGCCGCCTTCGAGGATGCGAACGTGAAAGGCGGCCATGACAGGTCCGAGACTGGGTATCGGGTGGGAATTGATACCTGAATTTGAGACAGGTTGGCTACCGCCCCGCGAACACCGGCTTGCGCTTCTCCACGAACGCCACCGAGGCGGCCTTGTGGTCCTCGGTCATCATGGTGCGCACCATGTTCATCGCCTCCAGGTCGAGCACCTCGGAGAGCGTCGCGTGCTCGGCGGCGTTAAGATTGCGCTTCATATAGCCGATCGCCACCGTCGGCAGGCCGGCCAGATAGCGGGCGTAGTCGGCCGCCGCTTCGGCCAGCTCCGCCGCCGGAACCGCCTTGTTGACGATCCCTAGCCGGGCCGCTTCTTCGCCCAGGATCACATCGGCGCTGAAATAGAGCTCCCGGGCCTTGGCCCCGCCCACCAGGTGAGTGAGAAAGTATGAGCCGCCGTAGTCGCCGGCGAGGCCCACCTTGGAAAAGGCGGTGGTCAGCTTGGCGTCATTGGCCGCGATGCGCAGATCGCAGGCCAGCGCCAGGGAGAGGCCGGCGCCGGCGGCCGGACCCGGGATCACCGCCAGGGTCGGCTTGGGCATTTCGTGCAGGGTGCGCACCACCTCCATGCCGGCGCGCAGGCCGTGCACCCTCGCCTCCATGTTGAAGCCGCCGCCCTCGCCGCCGGCGCTCTTCTCGTTGCGCGCGGCGAAGCCCTTGACGTCGCCCCCGGCGCAGAACGCCTGGCCGGCGCCGGTCAGCACCACCGCCCGCACCGCCGGATCGGCCGCCAGGCGAGTGATCGCCTCGGAAAGCGCCGCCTGCATCTCGCCGGTCAGCGCATTGCGCGCCTCGGGCCGGTTCATGGTGAGGGTGGCGACGCCGTCCTCGAAGGTCTCGATAAGCTGGCTGGTCATGGGCCTCTCCCTTTTGCCGTCCATCAGAACGCCGGGACGCGGGGGATGTCAAAGGGCGGTGGCGGGGCCGAGGACGGGCGAGCCGATCCGCGGCGCCATGGCGGCCGGCCATGCGATCGCCGGCCGACCCTAGGTGCGGATCACCCGCTCTAAACGATCTCAGCCCAGCGGCAGGTCGCGCAGGATCGACACCAGCTGGGCCTGGGACTGTGCGCCAGTCTTGGCGTAGACGCCTTTGAGGAGGAACCGGACGGCGTTGAGGCTCACACAGCGGCTGCTGGCGTGGTCGGCGAGCGAGATTCCTTGCGAGAGCGCCACCGCCAGCCGACCCTCGGCGGGGGTGAGCCCATACCAAGCGGCGAGGCGATTGATCTCAAGGGTAGGGGTGTTGGACCTGGCGCCGATGGTGACGATCAGGCTCGCGCCTCCCGCCCAGCCGCCGATCACGGCCTCTTTGCGGGGGGCAAGGCGCGCGGCCAGAACCGCGAGGGTCTCGCCCGATCCACCCCCGATCATAAAGGTCGCGCTAGCCGGCGGCGTCTCCCGGGCCAACTCTTCGAGGCGTCGCTGCCCGAGGGGGTCACGGAACGCCAGGCGGCCGCCGGACAGGTCGATAAAGTCCCTGTCCACCAGACGGGCGGTCAGGCGGTTGGCGGTGATGATGGAAAGGTCGGCGGCCAGAGTGAGAATGCCGAAGGGCGCCTGATCGGCCGCCGCGCCGGCGGCGTCGGCGCGCAGCTCGGCGGCGGCGATTCGATGGCTGATGCGCACCGCGCGCTGAATATGAGGCGCAAGGATCCGCAAGCCTCGAGAGAGCGTCTCCAGAGGGCGGTCGGTGGGGCCGGGCATGATCAGGGCCAGGCGTTCGGCGCCCTGGCGATCCAGCACCACCGCGAGGGCGCGATCCATGGACCACTGGCCGAGGAAGTCGCGATAGAGAGAGCAGTCGCGAAACTCTTCGCGCGACATGATGTCATTGGTGTCGACGACCTTGCCCACCGGCAGGGCGGCGATGCGCCGGGACCAGGGATTGGCGCCGGCGTAGACCGAGGCGTAGATCTCGCGAACCCCGGGGGCGAGGCCGGCGCCGGCGACGAAGCGCACGCGCACCGGATGGCTGCGTTCCCACAGGATGAAAGCCGTTTCCCAGTTGAGAGGGCTGAGGGCGGCGACGATGGCGCTGAGCGTATCGTCCCAAAGGGTGGGCTCAAGGGCGCACTCGTAAATCCGGCCGATCAGGTCGTTGAGGACCTCCCAAGCCAGGACATTCTCACTCTTGGAGCGGACGGCGAGCGTCATCGGACCTCCCGGCTGATTTCCTACCCGTTCGGGTAGCGCGCCGACGGCGAGACTTAAGATAGCGCTCGATGGATGGGAAGCGCGATCATGGGTGAGGTGTGGGCGGGAAGGGCCAGAGTCGCCCATGGCGCCCGCGGCGACGTCGATCCGCAACCGAACGACGAACACAGGAACTGCGCCGTTCGGCTCGGCGCTGTGGACGAGCTTGAGTACTCTATAGCCCGCACGGGAATGAATACATGACTACAAAATTTCTTTATTCGTTCGTATCTTCTTACTATATGATATCTCCCCTGACGACTCTATCAATAACAAACGACGGAACTGTTGGATATAGAGGCGTATCAACGGATACGGTGTCAAGGTATACAGTCGTCAATGAAGGCACGATAGATGCGAACAACTACGTTCAGCGGTACACCGCCGTGCACCTTGGCAAGGGCGGTGTCGTCACCAACGGGTCGAACGGCAATGGCCTCCTAACGAACAAAGGAAACAGCGCCGTCGTCTTCGATGGATACAAGGGCGGGGTCGATATCGCCGGCGGCGCCGGAACGGTCAGCAACTACGCCTCGATCATCCAGACCTCCATGAACAGCCCGGCTTACTGGGATGTGCGGCTGGAGGCCGGCGGCGTCGTCACCAACGGCGCGCCAGGCATTACCGACGCCCTGCTTCAGGGTCGTTCAGGCGTCATCCTGAGCGGCGCAGGCGTGGTGAACAACTTCGGTCGGATCAAGGCCCTTGGCGTGGGCCAGGCCTACGGTGTCGTCCTCTCCGGCGGGGGCGCCCTTACCAACGGAAGCAACCTCGACCAGGTCGCCTCGATCACCGGCGATACGGCGGTGCGCCTGATCAATGTGGCGGGCACAGTGACCAATTTCGGCCTGATCGCCTCAACCGGCGGCGGTTCGATCGCCGGGGTCGCCCTGCAGAGCGGGGGCAAGGTCACCAACGGCTCGGGCCTGGACACCGTCGCCACGATCAGCGGCGACAACGGCGTCTACACCGCCGGCGCGGCCAGCATGGTCAACAATTTCGGGACCGTGCTGGGGCTGGGGCCATCGGGCTATGGCGTGCTTGTCAACGCCGGTGGCGTCGTGCGCAACGGTTCCACCGCCGATCAGCGGGCTCTGATCGAAGGCTATGACGTCGGCGTGGGCGCCCTGCAGATCAACCCGGTTACGGTCGCCAATTTCGGCGCCATCGCCAGCGTGGGCTATCAGGCCGGCGACGCCGGGGTGTCGATCTATGCTGGCAATGTGATCAACGGCGCCGGGGCCGATCATAACGCCCTGATCTCGGGCTATTTCGGAGCCTGGATCCAGCAGGCCGCCGGCACGGTGACCAATTTCGGCACGATCCTCGGCCAGGGCGCGGCGGAGAGCGGCGGCGTGATCCTCTCGGCCGGCGGCGCGGTCAGAAATGGCGACCTGAGCGATATCCAGGCCCTGATCAGCGGCGGCAGCGGGGTTGCGATCTATGGCGCCGCGGGCGCGGTGACCAATCAGGGAACCATCGACAGCACCGTTGGCTCGGAAACGGCGGTGGGAGGCTATGGGGTGCGGCTGGGGGCCGGCGGCGGCTTAACCAACGGCGCCTACAGCAATCACGCGGCGCTGGTGGAGGGCTATGGCGCTGGCGTCTCGGTGGCGGGCGGCGCCGGTACGATCCACAACTTCGGTCTGATCCGCGCCACCGGCGGACTGAACGCCTATACCCCCGCCAATGGGATCGAACTGAACGCCGGCGGCCTACTGATCAACGGCGCCCCGAGCGATCGTCTCGCGCTGGTGGAGGGCTATAGCGCCGGTGTCTCCGTAGCGGGCGCGGCCGCGACGATCGAGAACTTCGCCGTGATCCGCGCGACCGGGGGCGCCGGCGCCTACGGGGTCGAGCTGAAGGCGGGCGGCTTGCTGCTCAACGACGATCAAGGGTTCATCGAGGGCTATGGCGGCGTGGTCCTGAACGGCGTGGCCACGGCCTTCAACTATGGGACCATCCAGGCGAGCGACCTGTGGGGCGTGGTGGTCGCCGGCGCCGGCGGTACGCTCACCAACGGCGCCGGGCCAGGCGCCAGCGCTCTGATCAAGGGCTTATTCGGGGCGACCATCGAAGCCGCAAACGCGACCATGACCAACTTCGGCACGGTCGTCGGAACCTCCGGAACCTCGGTCGTGCTCGATTTCGCGAGCGACACCCTGGTGGTTGAAGCCGGCTCGGCCTTTGTCGGCGCGGTCACAGGCAACGGCGGGACCCTGGAATTGGCGACGGGAACGGGAACCCTGACGGGCCTGTTCTCGGCCGGCGGCAATGTGACCGTGTCCGGCTCCATGGCCACGACCACCTTCAATGACTTCGGCACGGTCAAGATCGACGCTCCGGGCAGCTTCACCCTGGTCGGAAACGGCGCGATCGCCGCCGGTCAGACCCTGGTGGACGCCGGAACCCTGGCCGGGACGGGGACCCTGGCGCTGACCGGCGGGACCTCGACCTTCAATACAGGCGCCGCCCTCACGGTCGCCAAGGTCACGGAAGCTGTAACCGCGACGGTGACGGTGGCGACGAACCTCACCTACGCCGGGGTGTTCACCCAGAGCGCCGGAACCGTATCGGTCTCCGCCGGCGACAAGCTCTCCTTCTCGGGGGCCGGCGATAGCTTTCTAGGGACCCTGGCGGGCGCGGGAACCGTGGCCTTCACTGGCGGCACGGACGCCCTGACCGGAACCACCCTGAAGGGGACGAGCGTCCAGATCGGCGCGGCCACGGTGACCCTTTCCGGCGCCATCTCCAACGCCAGCGCCATCGCCGTGACCAGCCCCAGCGTGATCATCGCCGCGGCGGGAGCGACCCTCTCCGGAACCGGCTCGATCAACCTGAGCAATCTGGCCACCAATGAGATCACCGGCGCGGCCACCACCGCCACCCTCACCAATGTGAGCAACAAGATCACCGGCGCGGGTCTTCTCGGTGGCGGCAAGATGACCCTGATCAACCAGGCCGGCGGGACGATCTACGGCAACCAGGCCACGGCGCTCACCATCGACACCGGCGCGGCCACGATCGCCAACGCCGGGATCATCGAGAACACCGGAACCGGCGGCACGATCGTCAAGAGCGCCATTAACAACACCGGGACCCTGGAGGCCATCGCCGGCACCATCACCCTCGACGGCGCGGTCACCGGCTCAGGAACCGTGCGCATCACCGCCGGGACCGCCGATTTCGTTTCGACCTTCGCCGAGAACGTCGCCTTCGCCGCCGGATCCACGGGAACCCTGGAGCTGGGCAAGTCCACCACCTACACCGGCTCCATCTCCGGCTTCTCGAAGACCGGAACCAACTTCCTCGATCTGGCCGACATCGCCTTCATCTCGGGGACCACCAAGGCGACCTTCTCGGGAACCACCACATCGGGCGTGCTCACCGTCACCGACGGGACCCACACCGCCAAGATCACCCTCACCGGCAACTATCTGAGCTCCACCTTCGTGGTCGCCACCGACGGCCACGGCGGAACCCTCGTCCACGATCCGGCCAAGACGGCGGCCTCGGCGCCGCCAACCCATTCCCCGCCCTTCTCGACCGGGCCGGCCCCCCTCGTCCCCTTCATCGGGGCCATGGCCGGGTTCGGGGCCGGAAACGCAACGGCCTCGACTTCCAGCCTCATGGCCCCCCTCCTCAAGCCGGCGATCTTAGCTTCGCCGCACGCGTCGGTGGCCTAGTCACGGGCGAACGGGGCCGGTCGCCGGCGATGACGTCGTCACGAATGTTGGCGCGGCGATACTGACCGTGATACAGTGAGACTGTGAAAAATATCACTGTTACACTTGATGATGACACCTATCGCCGGGCGCGCGTGAAGGCTG
>CAWFQJ010000021.1:0-19453 GCA_963817995.1 uncultured Alphaproteobacteria bacterium | reverse complement strand
GAAGGGGGGTGACCTCGTCAGCAGCCGAGGCTTCAACGCGACCGGGGTGCAAGAGATCACCGCGGCGGCTGGAGTGCCGAAGGGTTCGTTTACAACTACTTCGACAGCAAGGAAGCCTTCGCGATCGAACTGCTGAGCGAGTACTGGGAACAAATTGTCGAGCTCTACGGCCCGATCCTGGCCGACATCCATATTGCGCCGTTGTTACGCATCAGCCGCTATTTCGAAGGCCTGGCGGATTTCCATGAACAGCACCGCTATGCTGTTGGTTGCCTGATAGGCAACATGGCCCTGGAAGTCACGCCTTCGAGCGCCGACGTCCGCGCCAAGTTGGCCTCGATATACCGGGAGTGGTCGACGTCCCTCGCCGATTGTCTGCTCGAGGCGCAAGCGCGCAAGGAACTCGCACCGGGCAGAGACGCCCACCAACTCGCCGCCGCACTGATCGATACATTTGAAGGCGCCGTCATGCGGGCGAAGGTCGAGCTCAGCAGGGCTCCGTTCGAGAGCTTCGAGCGGTGCGTGTTGCCGTGCCTTCTCGCTTGATCGTTTGCCTCATTAATAGACGACCGGTCGTATATATTTTCCGGCCTTTTGCTGGCCTCTCCTGAGAGAGGGAAGCCGCAAGGGCCACCGCCATCACCCGCTGGAAGGCCGCACCAGCGAGCGATTGATCTTAACCGCGGCGGATGAAGGAGAAACGACATGACTACGAAGAAACCTACCATCGTGTTTTGCCACGGCGTCTGGGCCGACGGCTCATGCTTCAGCAAGGTAATCCCGGCGCTGCAGGCGGATGGTCACGAGGTCATCGCGGTGCAGTACGGCCTCGAGTCCTACGAGGAGGATCTGGCCACGGTGAAGCGGACGCTCAATCGCGTCGGCAGCCCGGTCCTGCTCGTCGGCCACTCCTACGGCGGCGCCACCATCACCGGCGCGGGCATGGACGATCGTGTCGTCGGCCTCGTCTACATCGCGGCGGTCGCGCCCGACGCGGGCGAGACCGTGCAGGACCAGCTCAACAAGTACCCGACCGACATCTTCGGCCGCGTGGAGGTCGCCGACAACCTGGTCTGGATGCTCCCCTCCGGCACCGAATTCTTCGCGGGCGACCTGCCGGAGGACGAGCAGAAACTGGTGTGGGCGACGCACTTCCCCCTGCATGCCAACCTGTTCAACGAGCAGAAGCTCACCACCGACCAGGTCGCCTGGCGGAGCAAGCCGAGCTGGTACGTGCTCGCCACCGAGGACCACACCGTCCACCCCGATCTGCAGCGCTGGGTCTCGAGCCGCATGGGCGCCAAGGTCACCGAGGTCGCCAGCAGCCACGTGCCGATGCTATCCCAGCCCGACGTCGTGATCGGCGTGATCCGCGAGGCCGCGGCGGCGGTCCAGAACGGCTGAACCACTTTAGGCGCCTGTCCCTCGCTGGAGAGAGACCACCGTCAGGTGGTCTCTTTTTGCGTGGTTGACGCCCAGTTCATTGTGGTCTCGCGAACGTAAGAGATCGCTGTCTCAACAGGCAGGCTTTCCGGACGTCCACCCACCCTCGAAGTCTAAGCGACCCTGGACGTCGGCCTGCGCCTGGGCTTGTGTCGTTCGCGCCTTTGAGGCGGAGGGGCGGCGATGACCGACTGGGACGACAAGGCCGACCTGTTGAGCGCCACCCGCCCGCTCTATCACAACGAGGACTATTGGCGGTTCCTGGTGCGCGAGGTGTGGCGGCTGGACGATCGGCCGCGCCGCCTGGCGGACTTCGGCTGTGGCTACGGCTGGGCCGGCCTCTTCCTCATGCCGATGCTGGCGCCGGGAAGCGACTACACGGGCCTCGACCGGTCCGCGCCCCTGCTGGCCAAGGGACGGGCGCTGTTCGGCCGGCAGGCGCCTTGCGAGGCGCGCTTCGTGCGCGGCGACGCGGCCCTGACCCCCTTCAAGGACGGCCAGTTCGACGTGGCCTTCGCCCACGCCCTGCTGATGCACCTGCCCGACGCCAAGGCGGCCCTGGCCGAGATGATCCGCGTGACCCGCGACGGCGGCCTGGTGATCGCCTGCGACGCCAGCCACAACGCCATCAACGCCCTCATTCACGTGCATGAGACCGACGAGCAGGACCAGGCGCCGCTATCGCTGTTCCAGGCGATGAACGCGGACCTGCGGCGACGCACAGGCATTGACCACAACATCGGCATGAAGACGCCGGTGCTGATGCATCAGGCCGGGCTGCGGGATGTGGAGGCCCGGGTGAGCGATGCGGTGCGCCTGTCGTTTCCGCCGCTGGATACGGCGGCCAAGGAAGGCCTGTTCGCGGCCATCCGCGACGATGGCCTGGGCGTGGCGCCCACGGACGCGCGCGGTTTCGAGACGGCCGTGGCCTCGTTTATGGCGAGGGGGGCGTCGCGCGAGGCGGCGGAGAGCGAACTGCGGCGCGAGATGGACAACGACTATCGCCGCCTGGGCCGAGACTATCACATCGTCCAGCCGGGCCTGATCACCATCAGTTTCGGGAGGGTGAGCAAGGGTTGAGCGGGGGCCGGGTCGTCGTTACGCCAGGGCGGTAATACGGAAGTACGCTTTCCGGTTTGGCGTCTCACCCCGTTCCGCCGCGCGCGACCCGCGCCCCCAGGCGTACGATCCTTAAGCGCTCGCGCGCGCCGCTCGGCGCGCCGCCAGGCGCTGCGCGCCGACGGCTTCGCCACGCACGACCAGCTTTTTCAAGCTGCGAGGGTTGGTGCCGAGCATGCGGACGGTGCGCGCGCGGTCCGGCGGCATGAAGATCTCCAGCGATTTGCGATGCATGGCTTGAAGAATGACTCCCGCCACGTATTCGGCTGAAACCGAAGGCGAGGAGAAACACAGGGGCGCCTCGTCGCTCTCGGCCTCCTGATCGAGCATCGGCGTTTCCGTGGACGTCGGATGAATGATCGTGAAGGCGAACGGCGAATCTCGCTGCTCGATGGCGAAGGCATGGTGGAACGCCCGCAGAGCGTGCTTGGCGGCGGCGTAGCTGGCGAGCCCCGGGAATGGCAGGAACGCCGTCATGCTGCAGACGGTGACGAAATGGCCATGACCTTGGGCCTTGAAGCGCGGCAAGGTCTCGAGCATCCCGGTCACGGGGCCCATGAAGTTCACGTTCAGGGTCTGCTGGTGTTGCGAGAGGGAGAGGGTCTCGGCCTTGCCCGTGTGCACGATGGCGGCGTTGTTGACGAGGACGTCCAAGCCGCCGAAGCGGGCGGTGACCTCGTCCAGGGCCGCGCGCCACTGATCGGGCCGGGTGATATCCAATGCGATCGCGTACGCCGCCTCGCCAATCTCTCCGGCGACCGCCTTGGCGCGCGAGACATCGATATCGGCGATCGCCACTCGATGGCCGCCTTCGGCGGCGAGGCGCGCCGTCGCCGCGCCGATCCCGCTCGCGCCGCCGGTGATCAGCAGCACCTTCGACTTAGTTTTCGCCATTCATTGTCCCAATCAATACGGCGAGCTTGCCCGCGCGGAGGTCGCCGCCACGACCAGCAAAACATATCCGGCCGACTTGAAATAGCAATAACTATATCAGTGGATGTCGTCGGCAAGCCCATGGCCAATCATGCGCGCCGCTTCCCGGAAGAGGACGTCGCGCGGCAGGCGATCCTCCTCGATGGAGAGCTCGTCGACCATCCAGCCGAACTCGGCGCGGATCCGCAGCCTTTGCCAGAGGACCACCGGGTCCGCGTCCGGCAAAATCCTTCGATAGAATTGGAAGATCCAGTCGGTGTTCATGCGTTGCGATTCGAGACGGACGTGACTGAGGTTGGGGAGCGCTCTCAAAGCCCGCATGGTCCACAGGGCGCCAGGTTCGGTCGCGACGATATCCGCGGCGATCCTGAACCATTCCTGCAAGGTCTCGATCCGCCGCTCCGGCTCCGCCCAGGCGCCGCCCTGGAACAGCCAGATCGCGAAAGCATCGTTCTGCCGCTTCAGGAGACGGCGCGCCAAGACTTCGAGGATCTCATATTTGTCGTTGAAGTAGCGATAGAAAGCCGGCGGAGTGAGATTCGCCCGGGCGCAGATCGCGTTTGTTGTCAGCCTCTCAAACCCGACCTCTCCCAGCAGTTCCCCGGCGGCGCGGACCAGCTTCTCGTAGGTTTCGCGAGGACGGCCACTGAGCGGCGCCGCCTTGTGCGTGGCGGGGGCGTCGTCGGCGCCGTCGATTTGAGCGACGGCAAGTTTCTTTGCGGCTGCCATCAGGGTGAGGAGGCTCGCGGCTTCCAGCTTCGAAACGACCCTAGTCGAACTAAAGTAAGGTAGCAATAACTATATGACGCGCGTGATAGGGGGCTGAGGCGCCAGCCGCCGGCCGCGCGCGTTCCACCCCTCTCGCCTTGCTCCCCGCCCAAAAGTGTAGAGTCTGAGGCGTCGTTCAGGCAATCGCTTAGAGGAGCCGGCGTTGGAAGAGCTGGAGGCGGCGGCGATCGACTCCCTGCCCCATCTGACGGGGGGCGCGCACAAGGCGGGCCCGGCGCCGGGCGCGGCGTGCGCCAATTGCGGGACGGCGCTGCGGGGGCCGTTCTGCCACGCCTGCGGCCAGGATTGCGATACGCACAAGCGCTCGATCCTCCACCTGGGGATGGAGATGTTCGAGGGGCTGTTCGAGTTCGACGGCCGCTTCTGGACCACCCTGCCGGCCCTGTTCCTGCGGCCGGGGGGCCTGGCCCGGGACTATATGAACCACCGCATGGCGCGGCATGTGCCGCCGTTCCGCACCTTTCTGGTGGCCCTGGTGCTGTATTTCTTCGCCGCCGAGCACGCCGTCCATGAGGTGACGGCGGCCAATGCGCGCCAGGAGCAGGCAAGGATCGCGGCGCTGGCGACGCCCCAGGGCCGGGCGGCCGAGGCGGCGCGCCTGCGGGTCGAGGCGGCCCGGGACCGGGACGACGATCTCAAGGACGCCGCGAACGATCGGCGGGACGATCTGAAGGACCCGGATGAAAAGCCGGCGCGGGTGGAGGCGCGCTTCGCCCGGGAGACGGCGGCGGCGCAAAGGCGATACGCCGAGGACATGGTGGACGCCGACCGCGCCGCCCAGGGTCTGCCGCCGGCGCCGCGCCCGCCCAATCCGCACGCCAACTGGTGGAATGGCGGCCTGCACAAGGCCACCCACGATCCCGAGCTCTATCTTTCGGTGCTGTTCGCCTGGGGACACAGGGTGGCGATCCTGCTGCTGCCGATCGTGGGCCTCAGCCTGGCGGCGGTCTATGGCCGGCGGCGCGACCTGTTTCTCTATGACCACCTGCTGGTGGCCATGAACCTGCTGTCGTTCGTCTTTCTGGTCAATGCGGCGGCGCTGATGCTGCCATTGGGCGTCATGGGTTATGGGCTGGCCGCGGCGGCGCTGTGGATCCCGGCGAACCTCTTCCAGACCCTGCGCGGGGGCTATGGCTCCAGCGTGCTGGGGGCGGCGTTGAAGACGATCATCGTCTGGCTCACGACGGTGACCGCCTTCAGCCTCCTGCTGCTGGCCCTGATGGTGTTCAGTCTCTCGCAGCTCTGAGAAAACGCCCTCACGCCTCCCAGGCGGCCTGCTGCAGGACCACGCGATAGCCGTCCGGATCGGCGAAGGTGAGGCCGGCGCGATCCCAATAGGGGTTGAAGGCCGGCGTGGGCTCATAGCCGGCCTGGCGCATGGCGGCGACCGCCGCCTCCCAGTCGGCGCGATCCGGCAGATAGAAAACCAGCAGATTGTCCCGGGTGGGCGCGTCGCCGGCGGGGTGGCCATGGGCGCGGGTGAACTCGAAGTGATAGGGGGCGCCGGGCGATCCCAGCATGACGCCGTCGAAGCCGTCGTGATTTTCGAAGCGATAGAGGACGGAAAGGCCCAGGCCCTGCTCATAGAACCGGACGACCGCTTCCAGGCGATCAGTGGACCGGGCGACGCGCAACTTGGGGACGGGCGCGTTCATTCGCCGAGACGCGCCAGATCGCGGACTGTCCGCTCGGTTATCGTATCGCCGGTGTTGAGGGTGGTGGCCGGCTCCAGCAGCAGGACATGGCATTCGTCGGTGAGCGCCTCAGGGCAATGCTCCACGCCATGGGGAACGACGAGGAATTCGCCGGGCGCCAGATCGATATCGCCATCGCGAAGGCCCATGCGGAGTCGGCCCTCGACGACCAGGAACAGCTCATCCTCGATCTCATGGCGATGCCAGTCGAAGGCGCCGCGCAGCTTGACGAGCTTGACCTGAAAGCCGTTGACCTCGCCGGCGATCCTGGGCGACCAGGCTTCATCGAAGGTGGCCAGAGCCTCGGCGATATTGACCTTGCGCATAGGACGCCTCCCGAAAATCTCCGGCTTCCACAGCCGGCGACCATGATACAGCGTCTCCGGATGAGGCGCGCGCATGAGTGAGTTCGATCATGGATGAGAAGGCCGGCGGAACCCGTATTCTCGTTCCCGCCGGCGCGCTGGGATCGGGCGTGCGCGGCGATGAGCTGGACCTGGGGATGGCGCAAGCGCCGCACGCCATAGCTGTCGATGCCGGCTCGACCGACAGCGGCCCGGCGGCCCTGGCCACGGGCCTTTCGAAATACAGCCGCCAGGCGGTGAAGCGCGACCTGGAGCTGCTGATGGCGGCGCGGGACCGGGCGGGAATTCCGCTGCTGATCGGCTCGTGCGGCACCTCGGGTTGCGACCAGGCGGTAGACTGGACCCTGGATATCGTCCGGGAGATTGCGGTCTCCCAGGGATATTCACCCAAGATCGCGGTGCTCTATTCCGAGCAGGACAAGGCCCGGCTCAAAGCCGAGGCCGAGGCCGGGAAGGTTCGGCCCCTGGCGCCGGCGGGGCCGATCGACGAGACGATGATCGAGGCCTGCGCCCACATCGTCGCCCTGCTGGGACCCGAACCCTATATCGCCGCGCTCGATGAAGGCGCGGACATCATGCTGGGTGGTCGGACCACCGACACCGCCGTGCTGGCGGCGGCGGCCCTGAGGCGCGGCGAGAGCGCCGGCGCCGCCTGGCATGGCGCCAAGGTGGCCGAGTGCGGGGGACTTTGCACCCAGAACCCGACGAGCCCCGGGGTGATGATGAGTGTGGATGGCGAGGGCTTCACCCTCTGGCCGCTGTCGGCCGACAACCGTTGTACGCCGCAGACGGTCTCGGCGCACATGCTCTATGAGAACGCCGATCCCTTCCGGCTCACTGAACCCGGCGGCGTGCTGGATGTGACGGACGCGCGCTATGAGGCCCTGGACGAGCGGCGAGTGCGGGTGACCGGCTCGCGCTTCGAGACCGCGCCCTACACTCTGAAGCTGGAGGGCGCCGGCGGCGGCGCCTTCCAGACGATCATGCTGGTGGGTATCGAGGACCCGGCGGTGCTGGGCGATGTCGACGGGTTCGTGGGGCGTATGGCGCACGCCTTGCGCCAGAGGGTGAAGCGGGTGCTCGGCGACCAAGCCGGGCGCCATGATATTTCCCTTCGTCCCTATGGCTGGAACGCGGTTTCCGGCCGCACGCCGCCGGCCGGGACGCCGGCGCCCAGGGAGATCGGCTTGATGTTCGTGGCCACGGCGGCCAGCCAGGCCCTGGCCACCGAGATCGCCAAGGTGTGCAACCCCTATTTCTTCCACTTTCCGGTGAAAGAGGGACGCGAACTGCCAAGCTACGCCTTTGCCTTCTCGCCCGCCGAGATCGAGCGCGGCCAGGTGTTCGAGTTTCACCTGAACCATGTGATCGAGACGGACGGGCCGATGGCGCTTGTGCGTACGCGCTGGGTCGATATGGCCAGGGTGGGCGCCGATGCCTAGGCTGAGGGACGTCTGCCGCTATGTGCGCTCCAAGAACGCCGGGCCGTTCTGGCTGACCATCGATCTCTTTTTCGACGGGCCGGAGAGTTACGCGCGCTTCGCCGGCGACCCGGCCCTTTCCGCCGAGGCGGTGGCGGCGCTGTATGGCGTCGAGGCTGCCCAGGTGAAACGGTTCGCGGTCGACACTCTCAATGTGGTCAAGATCTCGATACCCAGGGCCGTCCCGCAAGGCGGGGCCATGGAACGCGACATGCACGGCGGCCAGCAATATGCCCGGATGCTGGCTCTGATGCTGGGATGAGTGTCGAGACGCCTCTCGCGGAGGCGAACCTGCGCCAAAGGCTGATCCGCGCGGCGCATGAGATCCTGGAGGCCAGCGGAGCGGAGGGCCTGACCTTGCGCGCGGTGGCGGCGGCGACCGGCGCCGGCGTCTCCAGCCTTTATCACCACTTCGCCGACAAGCAGGCGCTTATGGCCGAGCTGGCCGCCGACGGGTTTCGGGAGATGGCCTGTTGGATCAGGCAAGGCGCGGGCGAGCCGCGTGGCCGCACGCCGTTCCACGCCGCCGCCGACGCCTATCTCGGCTTCACGCGCCATCGGCCGATGCTCTATGGGGTGATGTACAACGAGAGCCTGCTCAGCGGTTATGCGAAGGTGCGGGCGGCCGAGAAGGAAGCCTTCGAGGCCTTCGCTGCCGGCCTCGCGGATTTCGGCGTCGAAGCGGCCCGGACCGAAGATGTCGCCCTGACATTCTGGGCTCTGGGCCGGGGCATAGCCGGGGTCTCGGCGGCCGCCGGCGATGGCGGGGTGGGGGCGCGAAAGGCCCTGGTGCAAAGGATCCTCGGGGGGCTGGAGGTGCTGATCGGCGAGTCGGTGAAGAGGCGGGGCGCGCGGGAGGCGTAGGGACGCCGCCGGAGCCCATGGACCGCCGGCGTCCCCGCCGGCACGGGCGAAGCCCGGTTCGTTCCAGCTCGCGCCCTTGTTCAGGAGAAGATGGCCGCCGTTCCGGCGGCTGCCGGCGGGGACGCCGGCGGTCCAGAGGTAAGGGCCACCAAACAATCTCTTGCCGAACACTGTTCGATTGGGTTGCTGGCGAGCGGGGCCGGATGAGCGTGAGGAGATCGGCGCGGTGAGACATTGGTTTTGCGCGGCCCTGTTGGTGTTGGCGGCGGCTAGCGCTCGGGCCGGGACCGGGGGCGACTATCTGTTCCAGGGCGATTTCGATCTGGGAACGCCCGGTTTCTGGGACTACGCGACGTTCGATCGCGGGCGGGTCTATATCGGCCATTCCGACAAGATCACCGTCTTCGACGCGGCGGCGCGCAAGGTCGCCGGATCGGCGGGGCCGCTGGACGAGGCGCATGGCGCGGCGCTGAGCGCCGACGGACGCAAGCTCTACGCCACCAGCGGCGGCGACGGGGTGGTCAAGGTGTTCGACGCCGCCGAGTTGAAGCTTCTCAAGACCCTCCCGGTGGGCAAGGACGCCGACGGCGTGATCGCCGATCCGTCGACGGGCACGGTGATCGTCATGATCGGTGATGGCAAGGAAGCGGCGATCATCGATACAGCGACCGATGCCGTGGCGCGCACGGTGGCGCTGCCGGCCGAACCGGAGTTCGCCGCCGTCGACGGCCGGGGCAAGCTCTATGTCAATCTCGTCAGCACTGGCCAATTGGCGAAGATCGACATCAAGGCGGGAACAGTGGAGGCGGTCTGGCCGCTGACCGGATGCGAGCGGCCGCATGGCCTGGCCTATGATCCGCGCACGCGGCGGCTATTCAGCGGCTGCGCCAACAAGGTGATGATCGTGGTCGACCCGATGAGCGGCCGCAACGTCGCGTCACTTCCGATCGGCGGCCACAACGACGCGGTGGGGATCGACGTCAAGCGCGGGCGAGTGTTCAGCCCCAATGGCGAGGGAACCCTGACGGTGATCCAGGAGGGGCCGAACGACCGCTATGAGGTGGTCCGCACCCTACCGACCTTTTTCGGCGCCCGATCAATGGCGGTCGATCCGGATACAGGGACACTCTATCTGACCCACGGCGACATGCAGATGAAGGCGCCGGCGACCAATCCCCCGGCGATGAGGTTCGGCTGGGACGGCGCCCGGATCGCGATCTTCACCCCGGACGACTGAGCGCCGGCCTTGACCCGCCTGGCCTTCACCTCGCGCCTCGCCCTGGCGCTCAGCCTCGCGACCGCCTGCGCACGCGCCGGGCCGCCGTTCCTGACCGACGATCCGGAAACCACGGACGACGGCCATCTGGAGGCCTATCTCTACGCCTCCGGCGCCCAGGCGCCCGGCGGCTTCGCCGGCGAGGGCGGGCTTGATCTCAACTGGGGCGCGGCCAAGAACCTGCAGATCAATGTGGTGCTGCCCGCCGCCTTCGCGCCCGGCGCCCTGGGCTCGGGCGAGGCCGAGATGGCCATGAAGATCCGGTTCCTGCATCAGGCGAGCGGCTCGGCCATGCCCGACGTGGCGATCTATCCGCGCGTCTTTCTGCCCACGGCCTCGGCCGGGTTCGGCGGCGGATCGGCGGCGGTGTTCCTGCCCGTGTGGGCGCAGAAGGATTTCGGCCCCTGGTCGGTGTTCGGCGGCGGCGGCTATGAAATCAATAGGGGCCCCGGCCAGCGGGATTTCTGGTCAGGCGGCGTGGCCGTGGCGCGCAGTTTCGGCGCCCGCTGGCAAGCCGGCCTCGAGACCTATTGGCAGGGCGCCTCGGCCGAGGAGGCGCCGGCCTCGGCGGTGGTCAATCTCGGCGTCACTTATAAGCTCACTGGCCACTGGTCGCTGCTGGCCTCCGGCGGCCCCGGCCTTCGCAACACCGGCCAGACCGGAACCTATGACGCCTATCTCGCCTTGGAAGCACAATACTGAAGATGAGCGCGCCGATGAACGATGACGACCGGTCCTTAAGCAAGGTCCCCGCCGCCACGGCGGCGTTCTGGATCGCCAAGATCTGCGCCACCACCGTGGGCGAGACCGGGGGCGACGCCCTGTCGATGACCCTGAAGCTGGGCTATCTGGTCAGCACCCTGATCTTCCTGGCGTTCTTCGTGGCGGCCGCCGCGGCCCAGATCGGCGCCAAGCGCTTTCACCCCCTCATCTACTGGCTGACGGTGGTGGCGACCACCACGGTGGGAACGACGACCTCGGACTATATGGATCGCACCCTGGGCCTCGGCTATGTGGTCTCCTCGGCGGTGATGCTGGCGGCGGTGATCGCCATGCTGTTCCTCTGGAAGCGGACCACCGGCGAGATCGCCGCCGACAAGGTGACCACCCGGACCAATGAGCTCTTCTATTGGGTGACGATCCTGATCTCCAACACCCTCGGCACGGCGCTGGGCGATTTCACCGCCTCGACCACGGGCCTGGGTTTCGAGACCGGGGCGCTGATCTTCGCCGGCCTGATCGCCCTGGTGGCGGCGGCGCATTTCCTCACCAAGCTGCCGGGTCCGATCCTGTTCTGGGCCGCCTATGTGCTGACAAGGCCCCTGGGCGCGACCCTGGGCGACACCCTCACCAAGCCCCACGCCGACGGCGGCCTGGCCCTGGGCCGCTTCGCCGCGACGGCCGCGATCGCGGTGGCGATGACGGTGGTGATCGTGCTCACCGAGCGGCGGGGGAAGACGGCGCCCGCCTAGCCGGGCATGCCCTCGTAGATCGTCAACCCCTCGGGGATGAGCGCCCAGGCCGGTCGGTCGCGGGTCATGATGGCGATGGCGGGCTGAAACAGGGCGGGATCGTCCAGGGAGCCGGCATAGACGGTGAAGGAGTCGGAAATCCCGACCTCGCCGCCGAAGACCAGGCCACCGCACACAGTGCAGAAATTGCGCACCGCGTCCGTCCCTCGGACCGACCGGGATCGAAACTGCCGAGCCTCGCCGGCGAAGGTCACGGCGGCGGCGGAAAAACCCATGAACGGGATGAAGCCGGAGCCCGAGGCCTTGCGGCAATCGGCGCAATAGCAATGGCCCATCAGCGGGGTTTCGCCCTTTGCCTCATAGCGCACGGCGCCGCAGAGGCAGCCGCCGGCGTAGTGTTGGATATTGCTCATGGGCGGAGGCTATGAGCGAGGGGTGTTTGTGGCAAGCAGGACCAAACCCGCGGTGACTACGACGCAAGACAATCAGGCCATCGGAATGAGCACTTGCTCGACTGTTGGGGCGCCCTCGCACAGCTTCTTCCGTCTGGCGCTGTGGAAGATCACCGACAAGCTGAACCGGTCGGTCTCGATCAATGCTCGATACATCAGCTTCGCTAACCTTTTTGACCATGCCTGCGCGGCAGGATCGTCATCGGGCGCGCTCAAACCGGGATATGCGAGTGACCAGTTGGTTCCCCAAACATAGCCGTCCGGCGCCCCTGCAGCCTCCCATGCGGCATAATCAGTGAAAACATCATCCCAGGATTTGGTGAGCGCCTCATCGTGGACCCCGCTCTCGTAGCGCAATTCAACGACATGAGTGAGGGTCAGTTCATAGGTCGCCCCGCCGGCGGCAGCGCCTACTTCGAGAATGAAGACGTAGTCGCGACCGTCATCCGCGAAGCCATGTCGCATGACGCCGAAGTCGATCTCAGGAAGCCATTCATCGATCGCTTCACGTAATGGGTTTAGAGTCATAGACGGCGGACCTCCGGCGGTTGAGGCCCGGGCGGGCTTCTCGGCACCGCGCCTGTGGCTACGGCCCCGAAAGCTCTAGTGGCCTCTCCCGCTGTCAGACGATATCATACCTGGTCATGAGCGATGCCGATCTTTCCAGGATCACGATCCGGCCCGACCAGTGCCATGGCCGGCCCTGCATTCGCGGCATGCGCATCCGTGTCATCGATGTTCTCGAAATGCTGGCTAACGGAACACCGGAAACCGAAATTCTGCAGGATTTTCCCGATCTAGAGCCCGAGGATATTCGGGCTTGTCTCGCCTACGCGGTGGCCCAACTGGGCCATCCGGTCGTGATGGCGGCGGAATAGCGCGAATTTGAAGTTCATCGTCGACGCCCAGCTGCCGCCGGCGCTCGCCGATTGGCTCCGGAATCGGGGGCACAACGCGGTGGCCGCGCGAGAGGTCGGGCTGCGAGACGCCGATGACCGGACAATCTGGAATTGGGCGATACGAGAGGGAGCGATCATTGTCACAAAGGACGAAGATTTTGCTCTGCTCGCCGCGTTCGCCAGCCCAAGCGCGCGCGTGCTCTGGGTGCGCACCGGAAACCTGGTCAATCGATCGCTTCTCGCCCTCTTCGATCGGGCCTGGCGTGATCTCGAGACGCACCTCTCGACTGAAGTGACCGTCGTAGAGTTGCGTTGATTATTCCAGGGGCGCTGAGTGCGTCCCTACCCTCGATCCTCGACCGGGATCGCGTCGTAGATCGTCGGCGGGGTGATGTTCAGGCGGCGGCGGGCGGCTTCGAGGGGTTCGGCCATGAGGCGTTCGTAATCCTCGCCGGCCAGCCATTTGGCGGCCTTGCCGCGTTGGTAGCCCTGCCAGATGGCCTTCACATAGGGGCGCTTGGGGCCGCCGCGGGTGCGAAGCGCGGCGCCGACCGCGATCAGGGCCCAGCCGAGGCTCCTGGTCTGGGCGTAGGAGAAGGCGACCAGGCAGGCTTCGCCCAGGCCGTCGCGGTGATAGCCAGAGAGGATGTGCCAGATATCGTGAGTGTCGCGGGTGCGGCGGCCGAACCAGGCGTAGGGGTGGCGGACCTCGACCTGGCCATGCTTCTGGCGGCTGATCTCGGCGAGGCCCTCGGCGGAGATGTTTTCGCTGCGGATGAAGTGGCGATAGGCGGCGCCGACCGTGCCGGGGGCGAAGCTGTCGAGCCAGGCGTCGTCCATCAGTTTGGAGGCCAGCTCGATCCGCTCATAGGCCAGGCGGCCGCCCTGGGGGGTGGTGAGCAGGCGCTCGTAGCCCCTGGCGGTGGAATCGCCGTTGAGCGCGGCCATGATGTCGAACACCTGGCCGGTATCCTCCTTGTCGTTGAGGAGGCGGCCGAGGGCCTTGAGGGCCACGCCCCATTGGCGGCGGGGCCTGGCGATCGGGCGCGTCGGGCGCCGGCGTGGCGGGTGGATTTGGCGCGAAGGCGGCGCCGTCCAGGGTTTCGGTCATGGCCATGGTCAAATCTCCTTCTCGAATATCGCTCAGTGGGACGCCGGCTCGAGCTCGGTCTCGCGCCAGGACGCGCGGCCGGCTTCGGTGAGCAGGCCCTCGCCGATCATGGAACGCAGCACCTGGCCGCAGGCGGAAAGATCGATGGCCTCGCCCCAGACGGCCTGGAGGACGAAGCCGTGGAAGACGGCGATGAGGGTGCGGGCCGCAGCGACTGGATCGGCCTCGGCGCGGATCTGGCCGGTGCGCTGGCCGCGCTCGATCAGATGGACGATGGCTTCGCGCACGGCGTCGAGCCCCTCGAGCACGGCGGCCTTGACCTTGGGATTGCGGATCGCCTCGCCCCAGCCCTGAACGCCGACGCCGCGCATGGCCAGGCGCTGGGGATCGCCAAGGCCGCGGCCATGCAGTTCGATCAGGCGGGCGAGGCCGCGCACGGGATCCTGTTCCTTCCGCGCCAGGGCGCTGAGCATGGCCTCGCTCTGATGGCGGTCGTCGGCCAGCGCCAGGATGATATCGTCCTTATTGGCGAAATAGAGATAGAGCGCGCCCTGGCTGACGCCGGATTCACGCACCAGATCGGCGGTGGTGGTGTTGTGGAAGCCATCGCGGGCGAAGCAGATCAGGGCCGCATCCAGGATCCGCTGGCGGCGGGCGTCGCGCTTGTCCTGGCTGATCTTGGGCACTTCGACACCGTCATAAAAACTGACTGGTCAGTCGTTTTTATGGGATGAGCCGCGGTGAGTCAAGAGCCGGGCGCGGTCGACGGCGCCCCTGCGATGAGATGACTTCAGGCGCGATAGGCTACTGCTGAAAACGGGATCCGGGTCGTTGTCGTGATCAGGCTTTTCGCGCCTGCAACTTGACAATGCAGACACCGGCGAACAGTGTTTCGGCAGTACTGGCTGGGGCGTTAGTAACATGGCCGACGAAGCGAGCGTTCAACCTCCCGATCAGAATTACTTTCTGACGAGAGAACTCGATCAGGCCTATCTGCTGCTTGATCACATCACCATGAGCGAGACCAAATTTCTGCCGCCGGCGAACGCGCCGGGCGGCGACGTGGTCGCGCAGATATCGGCGATCCGCTATCCGCCCCAGGGCACGGCGCCGGAACTGGCGGTCCAGGCGGCCACGCTCATGCACGCCGTCGACACCCTCAACCGGGCGGCCACGCCGGCCAATGGCCTCACCATCGCCTTCACCCTGCTCGTCGCCGGCGAGGACGAGGCCATTCGCGAGCGCTCGACGACCAGCGGCCCCTCCCAGGCGCCCAACCGCCTCGCCCTGGCGGTCGGGGCCTTCCCGACCCTGGTCGGTCCGGCCCGACGGTTCAAGTGGTTCTATGCGTCGATGATCACGGGCCTGATATTGCTGTTCATCATCACCCTGCTGCTCTCCTGGTATGTGGCCACGGGGATGACGCTGCTTGGTCAGTTGAACGCCGGCGAGAACGCGTGGCGGGACGTTTCCAAGCAGATCACCGCCGCTCAGCTGGCCGAATACTCCAAGGGGCCTCCGCCCACGGCGGGATCGCCGGCCAGCGCAGCCGCGGCCAGATACTGTCCGAAGTTCACCAATGGACCGGTGATGGGCGCCAGCGTGGAGGCGCTGGATTCGACCACCGGACTGCCTCTGTGCGATCGCAACAACTGGCTGATCGGCCAGGTTCAGAGCGCCAGAGAGAATCTGATCGGCTGGTTCAAGGCGGGCCCGTTATGGGATCATCAATCGGCGGGGCAGAAGCAGAAAGCCAAGTGCGAGAACCAAAAGTCCGATCCGACATGCCTGGGTAAGAGCGCCTTATTCGCGGGAGATGTGGACGAGGAGCAGTGGGTGGCGGCCCTGTTCCAGATTTTGGGTGGGGTGATCCTGCCGATCTTCTACGGAATGCTGGGGGCGGGCGCGGCGGTGGTGCGGACCATATCGGCCAAGATCCGCGAGAGCGTCCTGGCCCCGCGCGATCGCATGCTGGCCATTATCCAACTGGTGCTGGGGGCGGTGATCGGCGGCTGCATCGGCCTTTTCATCACCCCCGGCGGGGCCGGCACCAACGCCGAGCCCGGATTGCTGGGCGCGGTCCAGCTATCGGCCTCGGCGCTATGTTTCGTGGCCGGCTTCGGCGTCGACAGCGTCTTCGCCGCCCTGGAGTTGATGATCCGCCGGGTGTTCAACGTCAGCGATCCCGCCAGGACGCCGGCGCCCTCCCCGGCGCCGCCGCAACCGGCGTGAGGCGACGACGCCCCCCGCCTCAGAACGCCCGGCTCAGGATCAGCTTGAAGAACACCGTCGCCACCAGCTGATCGCCGTTGAACGACTGGGCGAAGGGGATCTCCGCGTCGCCGTAGAGGCGCCATTTGCCGGTGATGAACTGCACCCCGGGCGCGGCGATCAGGCGGCGATAGCCGGTGTTGTCGGGATCGGCCTCGGGACCACTGTCGCGGGCGCGCACCGAGCCGACCAGCTGCAGCACCGGGGCGATCACCAGATGGCCGCCATTCAGCCTCCATGCCGACCAGGTGACGCCGGCCGAAGCGTCGGCCTCGCGGCCCGGCGTATAGCCGCCCTGGCTGGCTACCGGCTGATTGAACACCCCCTGGAAGGTGTAGGCCCAACGGCCGTCCTTGGTGATGTCGCCGCGATGGAAGCCGCCCAGCAGAAGATTGGTGCTCCCCGAGCCGATCTCGGTGTCGCGGTCGAAGCCTGGATAGGTCCAGTCGCCGGTGGGCAGCTTGATGCCGAACGTCAGGCCGGTGGACTGGCTCGCGGTGAAGCCGGTGTACATGGCCTGGAGCCGGATATCGCCCAGCGCGGTATGGTTGAAGGTCTGGACCGTGGTCTCGCCGTCGGGAATGGTCTTGAAGGTGCGGTCGGTGAAGGGGATCTCGGCCATGACGTCCCAGCCCGGCGCCACCGTCACCTGGCCGCCGAAGGTGAAGAAATTGCTCTTCAGGAGTTTGTCGGAATTGTCGGCGGCGGGCGCGCTGGACGAGCCGCTCCAGTTCTCGTTCTGATCGAGAAAGTCATATTCGAAGAACATCTTCGCGCGGCCGGGCGTGGGCAGGAGGGACGGGTCGGCGACGGCGAAGACATCGCAGCCGCAGGCGCAGGCCAGGGCGGCGGCTGGAAGGGCGGCGGGGACGAGCCCCGCCAGGGCGCAGGCGAGCGCCGTGAACGGTTTCATGTTTGGTGGTCTCCAAAAGTCGGGGGCGAGCCGGCGCGAGCGCGCCGGCGGCGGCGGACGATCAGAGAACGCGAGGCGGGGCCTGGGAGGGTGGCGGCGGGGCGGCGAGGCCGCGGCCGGGGGCCGGGCGGCCGCTCGGAACCGGGAATTCGGCGAGGTAGATCGCCGGCGAGACGGTGAGCATCGGCGCCTGGGCGAGCGTCGGCGCGAGACCGTGGCCGGCGAAGGCGCAGGGCTTGTCGCCGGTCTGACGGCTCTTGCCATCGCTCGGGATCGGCAGATCGACCGATTTCAGGGGCCCATGGCCGGTGCAGATGACCAGCGGAAAGGCGCCCGGCGTCTGGGCGACCATGAAGCCCGGCGGCGTCAGCACCTTGAGCGCCAGGGCCAGAATGGCCACCAACGTCCAAAGCCCCACCCTATCGCGCCGCCCGACGATCATGGCGGGTGCTATAGCTCGTTGGCCGCGAGTGTCTACGGGCGAAACTCTCAAAATCGGCGTTCTCCCGGACGTGAGGAAGCGCCTCCTTTTCTTTGAACCGCCAAGAAACCAAGACGCGAAGGCTTTCGGGAGAGACCACGGGTTTCCCACATCTTGGCCTTCGGCCTATTTCACTTGGCTCCTTGGCTTCTTTAGCGGTTCAAAAACATCGCAAGAGCGCCTCCACGCCCGCCCTTGCGCCGGGCTCGCTTCGGCCCGACACTGACGATTCAAACGAGGGTTTGAAACGCGCAATGAGCGACACCGCCCCCCTGATCGACGAAACGGCCGCAGACCCGGAACGCGAGGCCGCAACCAAGGCGGCCGTGCTGAACGCCGCCGAGCGGCTGTTCGCCCTGCACGGCTTCCAGAACGTCTCGGTGCGCGACATCACCGCCGAGGCCGGGGTCAATCTGGCCAGCGTGAACTATCATTTCGGCTCCAAGGACGCCCTGCTGTTCGAGATCTTCCGCCGCCGCACCGCCGAGCTGAACCGCGAGCGGGCGCGGATGCTGCACGAGGCCGCCGACCGCCACGGCGGCAAGCCGCCGGTGCGCGAGATCCTGCGCCGCCCTGTTCGCGCCGCCGCTGCGCTGGTCGCGCGCCCGATCACGAGCGGCGCATCAGCGTGCAGTTCATCATCCGCGCCCGCAGCGAGGGCACCGAGGCCGATGCGCGAGGTGCTGCGCACCGACGTCTCGCACCTGCGCCGCTTCGCCGACGCCCTGATCGGCGCCCTGCCCGACCTGCCGCCCGAGGACGTCTACTGGCGGCTGCACTTCGTGCTGGGCATGACCCACAACAACCGCTTCGCCGAGTTCGACCGCCTGCACGCACTTTCCGACGGCCTGACGCGCGAGAGCGACGTCGACGCGTTGCTGCAGACGCATGCTGGATTTCGCCGAGGCGGGATTTCTGGCGTGAAGCGCCGACTCGACAACTGAGCCGGCGCTCTATATTTTCGACCGGTCGGATCGACCAATCGAATTTCGAACTCATGCGCCGAATTCAAGCCTCCGAAGCCAAGACTCATCTGCCCTCCATTCTCGATGAGGTGGAGCGCGGCGCGAGTGTCGTCATCACCCGCCACGGCAGACCGATCGCAAGGCTCGTCCCCGAAGCCGGCCGTAGAGAAGCAGAAGTGGCCAAGGCGCTACGGCGCATCGAGGACTTTCGCGCCACGATGCCGAAGCTGACGCTGGAGGAAATCCTCTCGGCGCGGCACGAAGGGCACAAGTACTGACGCCCTTTGTCATTGACGCGTCGGTGGCGGCCAGTTGGCTGCTGCCCGGCGAGGACCACGCCGTTTCGCGCACGGCATTCGAGCGGCTCACGCAGGATGATGGGGTCGCGCCCGCCCTGTGGTGGTTCGAGATGCGCAACCTGCTGATCGTCAACGAAAGGCGCGGGCGGATCGACGCCGATCGGACCTCTCGGGCTTTGTCTCTGCTCGCCTCGCTGCCGATCGTCCTCGACTTCGAGGCCAATGAGGAAGACCTGCTCGGGTTGGCCCGACGCCACAGACTCACCGTCTACGACGCCGCCTATCTGGAACTGGCTCTAAGGAAAGGCGCGGACCTTGCGAGCCTGGACACCGCGCTCGTCGCGGCGGCGCGGGCGGACGGCGTCGGTATCGTCGGGGCGGGCGCTGGGCAATGAACCGGTCGCGCCAGCGTTTCGTCAATCAGCGCCCGACTCGGGTCTGTTCGCCCGCCGGCCGAATCCTGTTCTAGATGCCCAGGAAAGGAGCCCGGCGGCGTCGGGCCTCAACCGAAAGCTGATCGAAGGGGTGGGATGTGGGCGAAAAGGCAAGGGCGCCGAAGGCCGTACGCACCCCGGTGAAAAAGGCGTCGCAAGACCCGGAGATGGAGGCACCGCTGGCGGCTGTCT
>CAWFQJ010000020.1:0-12788 GCA_963817995.1 uncultured Alphaproteobacteria bacterium | reverse complement strand
CTCGCCCTGGCGCTCCTCGCTTGGCGCGAGGCGGGCCTGGGATGGCTGTTCCTGCCCATCGCCGCCCTTCTCGCCGCCCACCTGATCCGCCAGGCGCTACGGCTGCGGATGGACGATCCGGCGGGGGCGCTGGCGCTCTTTAAATCCAACACCTTGGCCGGCCTGCTTCTGTTCGCCGCGCTGGTCGCGGGGCGTTGGCGCTTCTAGGCGGGCTCGACAGCGCCGCTAGATCGCCGCATCGTCGGGCGAGTCGCGTCGCCCTGGGCGATCCAGACATGGGAGGGAGCGAACCGTGGTTCTTCTTCTTGCGGGCCTGATCGTCTTTCTTGGCGCCCACTCGATCCAGATCTTCGCCTCGAAGCCGCGCGAAGCCCTTATCGCCAGGTTGGGCGCCGGCCCGTGGAAGGGCCTCTATTCGCTGGTTTCGGCCATCGGGCTGGTGCTGATCGTCATCGGCTATGGCCAGGCGCGAGGCGCCGCGCCGCTTTGGCCAAGGCCGGCCGGCGCTGTGGTCGCCACCGCCAGCCTCGTGCTCATCGGCTTTATCCTGGTCACCGCCGCCTATTGGCCGCGCAACCATATCAAGGCGGCGGTGCGCGATCCCATGGTGCTGGGCGTCGGCGCCTGGGCGCTGGGCCATCTGGTGGTGAAATCGACGCCGGCGGCCCTGGCCCTGTTCGGCGCATTCCTGCTCTGGTCGATCCTGGATTTCATCTCCCTGCGCGCGCGGGGCGCGGACGGCGCGCCAGCCCCAGCCTCGTGGCTGAACACGATCGGCGTCGTCGCGCTTGGAACCGTTCTCTTCGCCGTCTTCGCCCTCTACGCCCACGCCGTCGTGATCGGCGTCAGGCCGTTCGGCTAGGACGCATGCGCCTCGGACAAACCTTCCGGGCGCCTTCCGTTCAGCAACCCGCCAGCGCCGCGAGCTTGGCGGCAGTGTTCATGTTGCGCGCGGTGCCGGCCGCCGCGGCGGGAATCTTCAACTTCGAGTGGGCCATTCCCTCGCCGTAGTGGATGTAGATCTCCCGCGTTCCGACGGCGATTTCCTCGCCCGCGCGGCCCGTCGCTCCGGCGATTGGATCGGCGGGCGGGGCCTGGTCGAGGAAGACGGCCACCGTCCGGTTGGGCGGCGCCGAGGGAAAGGGATTGGCCGCCAGCACGGCCGCCATCTCGGCGCCGGTCCGCACCATCACCCCCACCGGCTTGCCCATATGCCCCTTCAAAGCCTGTTCGAGCCGGCCTTGATGGCCGCCTCCTCGCCGGCGGCCTCGAAGACGACATTGCCGCTGGCGATATAGGTGCTTCACTTTCTTGAACCCGGCGGTCTCGCACAGCGCCCGCAGATCGGCCATCGGAAGCTTGCCCGTTCCGCCGACATTGACAGCGCGCAGGAGGGCGATGAAGGCCGTCACCCCTCTTCACCCCACCCGATTGGCCACCAGGTCGTCCACCACCGCCGGATCGGCCAGGGTGGAGGTGTCGCCGAGGTTGGCGATGTCGCCCTCGGCGACCTTGCGCAGGATGCGGCGCATGATCTTGCCCGAGCGGGTCTTGGGCAGGCCCGGCGCCCACTGGATCACGTCCGGCGCGGCGAAGGGGCCGATCTCGTGGCGCACCCAGTTGATCAGTTCGGCGCGCAGGTCGTCGGTGGGCGTCGATCCGGCCTTCAGGGTGACGTAGGCGTAGATGCCCTGGCCCTTGATGTCGTGCGGGAAGCCGACCACCGCGGCCTCGGCCACGGCGTGGTGGGCGACCAGGGCGCTCTCGATCTCGGCGGTGCCCAGGCGGTGGCCGGAGACGTTGATCACGTCGTCGACCCGGCCGGTGATCCAGTAGTAGCCGTCCTCGTCGCGGCGGCAGCCGTCGCCGGTGAAGTACTTGCCGGGATAGGTGGTGAAGTAGGTGGTGATGAAGCGCTCGTGGTCGCCGTAGACGGTGCGCATCTGGCCGGGCCAGCTGTCGGTGATGCAGAGGTTGCCGCTCGGTCGCGCCCTCCAGCACCTTGCCCTCGGCGTCGACCAGCTGCAGCTTCACGCCCGGCAGCGGCTTGGTGGCCGAGCCGGGCTTCAGCGGCGTGGCGCCCGGGCAGGGGCGAGATCAGGCAGGCGCCGGTCTCGGTCTGCCACCAGGTGTCGACGATCGGGCAGCGGCCCTCGCCGACCACCCGGTGGTACCAGAGCCAGGCCTCCGGATTGATCGGCTCGCCGACCGTGCCCAGCAGGCGCAGCGACGCGCGCGAGGTGCGCTTCACCGGCGCGTCGCCCTCGCGCATCAGGGCGCGGATGGCGGTGGGGGCGGTGTAGAAGATCTCCACCTTGTGCTTGTCGATCACCTCCCAGAACCGGCGAGGCGGTGGGATAGTTGGGCACGCCCTCGAAGATCAGGGTGGTCGCGCCGTTGGCCAGCGGGCCGTAGACGATGTAGCTGTGGCCGGTGACCCAGCCGACGTCGGCGGTGCACCAGAAGACCTCGCCCGGGCGATAGTCGAACACCAGCTCGTGGGTGTAGGACGGCCCAGGTCAGATAGCCGCCGGTGGTGTGCAGCACGCCCTTGGGCTTTCCGGTCGAGCCGGAGGTGTAGAGGATGAACAGCGGGTCCTCCGCGCCCATCGGCTCGGGCGGGCAGTCGGCGGAGACCTTCGGCCGCGCTCGGCTCGTAGGCGAAGTCGCGGCCGGCCTGCATGGGCACCTCGGCGCCGGTGCGGCGGACCACCAGCACGTCGTCGACGTCCGGGCACTGCTTCAGCGCCTCGTCGACATTGGCCTTCAGCGGCACGATCTTGCCGCCGCGCAGGCCCTCGTCGGCGGTGATGACGACGCTGGAGTCGCAGTCCTGGATGCGGCCGGCGATGCGAGTCGGGCGAGAAGCCGCCGAAGACCACCGAATGGACCGCGCCGATCCGGGCGCAGGCCAGCATGGCGTAGGCCGCCTCGGGGATCATCGGCAGGTAGATGGTGACCCGGTCGCCCTTCTTGACGCCGTGCGCCTTCAGCACATTGGCCATGCGGCAGACCTCGGCGTGGGCCTCGGCGTAGGTGATCTTGCGGCTGTCGGCCGGATCGTCGCCCTCCCAGATGATCGCGACGTCGTTGGCGCGGTGCGGCAGGTGGCGGTCGAGGCAGTTGGCCGAGACGTTCAGCACCCCGTCGGCGAACCAGCGGATGCGGAAGTCCTCGCGGTCGAAGGAGACGTCCTTGACCTTGGTGAAGGGCTTCGATCCAGTCGAGCCGGCCGGCGACCTCGCGCCAGAAACCCTCCGGGTCGGCCTCGACCTGGCGCAAGGCGGCCTCATAGCCGGCGGCGTCCATGTGGGCGCGCTCGGCCCAGGCCGGCGGCACCGGAAACACCTGACCCTCGCTCACGCCTTGCTCCCTTGGTCAGCTTAGGCGAGCGAGTATGCGGAAGGGGGCGGCGAAGGCAAGGAAGCTGCGGCCACCCTATGGACCGGATGCCATCACCCGCACGTTGGATTCGATGCGACGTCCCTGGCCGTCGACGACGGCGACACGATAGAAGCCAGGCGAGGCTGGGCGCCAGATGGCTTGGCCGCTGACCGGATCCGTTCGGACCGGCGCGCCGCTGACATACCAGGAGAGATCCTGGCCATCCGCCGCCAGAACCAGCCCCGGAGAACCGGGACCGAAGCCGGGAGCGATCAGCTTCGAGCCATCGGGCGGAAATATGAGATGCAAACCATCGGAATCCTGATCGAAGCGCCGCAACGCCAGTGGCGCGGCGCGCGGCGCGACCGCATCGAGGAGGGTATCCCGTGTGGCGAGCAGATCGGCGGCGTCGAAGAGCAGCGGCAGCGCAGCGGCATGGCCGGTCAAGCCAGGCCGGGCGCCGCCATCAGCGCGCCCTGTCCACACGGCAATGACGTAGCCACCGACGACTCCTACAGCCACCGCGTCGCGAAAGCCGTAGGACGTGCCGGTTTTGAACGCCATGGCGGCCGCGCCCCGCACAAGCGTGAGCGGTGCGCGGCCAACCGGAGGCGGCGCCTCGCGAAGGATATCCAGTACTTGCCCAGCGGAACTGGAGCTCATCAGCCTCACCCCAGGACTTCGCTGGCGGGCAGTTTCGTCATCCCGTGTCCAGGCGAGAGGCTTCGCGATCCCGTCATCACCCAGAACGGCGTAAAGCAGAGCCAGGTCGCGCAGAGTGATCCCTTCTCCTCCAAGGGCGATGCTCAGGCCAGCGTCCTGTGCGTTCGCCAGCGGCCTTACAAGCTGGACCCCGGCGCTCTGGATTCGCGCCTCGAAGGCCGGCGCGCCGAGACGATCGAGAACCGCCACCGCCGGGACATTGAGCGAGTGCTCAGCGCCTCCCTCGCGCTCACCGGACCATGGAAGACACGGTCGAAGTCTTCGGCTGATAGTCGTCGAACCGCCTTGGCGCGTCGTCGATCAGGGTATCGGGCGCGCCAGTCCTTCGTCGAAAGCGAAGCCGTAGATCATCGGCTTGAGCGCCGAACCGGGTGAACGCAGGGCCAAGGTTAGGTCATTCCAGCCGCCGGCGCGGGCACGCCCGGCCGAACCCACCGCGGCGCGCACTGCTCGCCCGTCAATCTCAACAACGAGGATCGCGGCCTGACCATCCGTTCCCTGACCATTGGCGCTCCGCCTGGCCAGCGCTTCAAGCCTCGACTGCAGCCGCGCGTCTATCGTTGAGACAACTGTCGGGCGACCAGCCGGGGCGGCGCGCGCTAGCTGACCGGCGGCATGCCAAGCCAACGCCGGAAAGGGTTGGCGTTGCGGCAGCGGTTCGGCGGCGGAATCGCGCGCCGAGTCCTCGTCGACCAGCCCGACGCGCACGAGCTTGGCCAAAACGGCCGCCCGCCCGGCTCTCGCCCCCTCGGGCCGACGGTCCGGGCGGCGACTTTCCGGCGATTGCGGCAGGGCGATCAGGAGCGCCTGTTCGGAGTCGGTGAGGCTGGATGGTTCGTGACCGAACCAGGCCAAGCTCGCCGCCCTGACGCCCTCCAGATTGCCCCCATAGGGGGCCAAGGTCAGATAGAGGGATAGAATCTCAGTCTTGGAATAGTGCGCCTCCAGTTGCAGCGCCCTGATCATCTGGATCAGCTTGCCTGACAAGTCGCGCCGTCTGGGCTCGAGAAGGCGGGCGGTCTGCATGGTGATCGTCGAGGCGCCCGAGGTCACGCGTCCGTGGGCGATGGCGGAAAAGCAGGCCCGACCGATCGCCAGCGGATCGACGCCCGGATGCCGAAAGAAATTGGCGTCTTCGATCCGAACGAGCCGCGCGACAAACAACGGATCGGTGCGCCTCAGGTCGGCGCGCAACCGCCATCGCCCGCCTGGCGCCGGGAGAGCTCTCAACCACTGGCCATTGCGATCGAGCACCACCGGCGATGCGCTCCGAGCGCGCGCCATGGCTGGCGGAAAAGCAGCGTCGAGCCCGTAAAGCGCCACAACGAGAGCCGCCAGCGCCAAGAGAGGCCAAGGCGGCAGCTTGGGCTTGTATGGCTCCGCGCCCACGGCGAGCCCTCAACCCGCCGGAGCCACCGCCAACCGGCCGGCGGATGAGCGCGCCGCAACGCCAGGATGATACATGTCCAGAGCCTCCGCGCCCGGCAGGAAGAAGTCGCCAGGCGTCACGGCGCGCGCGACGTAGGCGAAGGCGAACGGCTTGTTTCCCGCCAGCGTGACGGCGGCGACATAGCGATCGTCTCTGCTCTCCTGGGCGCTCGCGTCGCTGAGGACGCCAAGAAACTTATAGGGGCCGTTTTCCGGCCTTGCCCGAGGCAAGCGCGTCCGCCGGGCCCAATTGAGCGTCGATCTCGAATCCGGCGGGCAAGGCGTCGTCGACCGCCAGGGCGATGCTTCGACCCTGCCGAGAGACCCCCGCTATCCGCACGATGACCCGGTCGCCCTGCCGCACGTGGGAAAGATCGACCGGGGCGCCCGACATGGTAAAGTAGCGCTTTGTCACGGTCAGGCCGCTGCGGTCGCGGGCGGCGAGACCACCGGCGTGCCGCGCACGGTCACGGTTCGCCAGACGCCGCCAGCGCCCCGATTGACGAATCGCGCGTCCGCCAGGCGCCCGATAGCCCAGCGCGGCGTTCCGCCGGCCGAAGCCATGGGAACCGCGCCGCTGGCGTCGATATGTATAGAGCCCGCCGCCTTGAGCATGAAGTGGGCGGCGCGCAGCAGCGGCGCCTGTTCCTGGGTGTTCAGTCGATCCGGATCGCGCACCGTGCCGTCGAGCCGGCCCTGAAGGCCGCGCGCGATGTCTGGCTCGCCGGCCTCGTAGGCCAGGGCGATGACGCCGGCCAGGTCGCGCAGCGGGCTCTGGTACCAGTCGCAGGGGTCGCTTGTAGCCGAGCGCGCTGACCGCCTGCTGGAACGCCGAGTAGGCGCGGGCGTGGTCGCCCATCATCGCCAGGCCGGCGCCGACCTGGGCCATGGCCAGCGGCGAGCTCTCCGACTTCATCTGCACGTCGTGCCACCAGCGCAGCCGAGGCAGATCGCCGCGTCCGGCCTTGGCCAGGACGTAGAGCGCGTAGGCCGAGGCGCGGGAGCGCATCCGCTTCGATTCCTGAGCCGCAGCCTCCTTATCGGCCCCCCAATCCTGCGGATATTCCAGGCGGTAGCCGATGGACGCGAACCCGTCGGGCCGGCTGATCTGGCGCATGGCGCCGAGCGCCTCGTCGACCGCGCTCGACGGCACTGGCGCGCCTTCGGCCCTGGCCTCGATCAGGAAGTCGGTGGCGTAGGCGCCGAGCCAAGCGTCGGCCTCGCCATCGCCGACACGCCAAAGGCCGAATGCGCCATCCAGACTTTGCCGATCGAGCAAGGCGCTCAGGGTCTCGGAGAGCTTGCGTAGGCGCAACGCCTGGCCTGACGGGCCCTGAGCGTAGAGCAGGCCGTAAGCGGTCGAAACCAGCTGTTCGGTGCAGCCATAGGGGTAACCGGAGAGCGCTGCGGCAATGGCGGCGGGATCGAAGCCTTGGAAGGGCGAGAAGCTCACCTGCATCTGGACATCGCCCGCGGCGAGGCCGCCAACCAGCGCCGGCGGCGGCGTGAAGGCCTCGCCCGGCGCCTGCAGGTCGTTTGTCACGCGGGTGATCGGGCCCCAGCCTAGCCGGGTTTCGATCGCATAACGTTTGGCGGTGGAGAAGCTCGGCCCTGTCACCTGAAAGCCAATCTGGCTGACGCCGGTACGCCCTGGGGCCGAGAAGGCGATATGCTGCGCCGCCCTCTGGCCGAAGATCAAGCCGGAACATTTGGCGGAACGCCGCGAGGAGACCATCTTCTCCGAACGCCCTGGCGAGATAGTCTCCTGGATGACCGTCCATATTGTGCAGCTCCAGAGTCGCCATCGGCCTGTCGCCCGGCGAGAGGAAGCGCGGCAGATTGAGGTCGGCGACCACTGGCTGCCGCACGGTCAGCGCCTTGGACGCCGACCCGACACCCTGATCGGTCCAGGCCACCGCCATGATGCGGAGCTGGCCGTTGTAGTCGCCAGGAGGCAAAACGACGCGCGCCCGGCCAGCGCCATCGGTGCGCACGATCCCCGACCACAGCGCCACGGTCTTTATCGGTGTAGTGGTCAGCGCCGGGCCGCCAAGCTCATCGCCGCCGAAATTGACGTTCGCCGGAGCCCCCAGATTGGGATCCAGCAGCCGGCCGTAATCGTCGCGATAGTCGACTGTGAGCGCGCGCTTGCCAAAATACCAGTTGACCGGGTCGGGACTGTCGAACTGCGTCAGAGCGAGGATGCCCTCGTCGACCGCGGCAACGGTCACATAGGCATGTCCGCCAAAACCAGCCCCGCGGACCGTAAGCGGCACGACTACCGGCGCGTGAGAATCGATCTTGGGAGGGCCGCCTATCTCCACGGTCAGACGCCGATTCTTGGGATCCAGTGGGACGTACACCAAACCCAGCGCCCGACGCGGGACCGGGGTGGCCACTGGATTGCGCGGCTGAATCACGGTCACCAGGACATAGGCCCCGCCACCCCAAGCGGCCGAGGTCTTTAGAGAGACCACGCCCTGCCCGGAACTCAGGCTCAGCGTCTTCATGTCGATGATCCGGTCGGTCGCGACGGCCACCTGGACCTCGCCGCCATAGGGCGCCTTGATGGCGACCTGAACGGTGTCGCCCTGAACGTGCCCCTGGCCTGGAACGTTCAATCGAACCTCGTCAGGCGCCTCGGCGTCGCTCGCCGGGGCGCCCCAGCCGGCGGAGAATCGCCGCACAGTCCTGGCGCCGCCTGGGCCTTCGACCACCAGTCGATAGTCGCCCCAATCAAGCCGGCGGTTCAGCCGCGCGGGTTGGCCGACGGCGATGTCGAACGTTCCTTTAGCCACACCAACATCGCGGCTGGTGCCGCGCCATTGCCAGCGGCCGTTCTGCTGCAGCCAATCATAGCGCCAATCTTCCCGGATCAGCGTCCAAGTAACGGGCGCGGCCACACGGCGGCCTGTGGGATCAACCGCGATGACCTCGAGGCCCATAAGCGGCGCGCGGGCGGCGGTCGCGTCCCCTTCGTCGACCTTGACCCCCAGATAGACTGGGCGTGTTCGGAGTTGCAGGGACTCATCCTTGCGAACCGCCCGGCCACCGGGCTCAAACACCGAAGCGGTCACCGCCGCGATCAAGGGATCAGCCGTATCGCCCGCCTGGCTGGCCGACACCGCCAGCCTCGCGTGACCGGAACCGTCAGTCACGGTCGAACCCAGATCGACAAACTTCTCGTCAAACGGCTGCTTCTGGTCGCCGAAGATGAAGCCGTCGTATTGAGGGAATGGGCGGGGATCAGTGCGAAGGCGCGCCTCGCCCTGAGCCTGCAAACCCGAGCCGATCGCGCCATAGAGAAAGCGCGCATTCACATCCACTATCCTGGTCTCGCCAAGGACGACGGGAACATCAGAGCGCCCGGCGACGGTCACCGCCAACCTCTGAGGCGCGAAGTCCTCCACAGCGAACGAAAGTTCGCCAGCGGGAGTATCATAGCCGTCGATATGCAATTCGGCCGTCCAGTGGCCGCGCGGCGCGTTTCTCGGCAAATCCAGATCGGCCGTCAGGGCGCCGCCGCCCGTACCGGCGAAGGTGAACCGTTTGAACTCCACGCCCGAGGGCCGCTTGATCAGGATGAAACCCTTGCGGTCGGTTACCGCTTTCGACTCGCGATCTCTGGTCAGGGCGATCAGATGAGCGCGTTCTCCAGGACGATAGATGCCCCTATCGGCATAGAGATATCCGTCGATCCCGGTCGGGGCCTTGCGCCCAGCCAAGGGACCATCCCCGCCGGGCTGCGCGCTTGCTTGCCGGGATAGATCGAGCGGGGATCGATCCAGAGCGAGAACCGCCAAATCGCCGCTTGGCCCGTAGGCCATGACCATTTTGGCCTCGCTGCCGTTTTGGCCGGCCAGAAGCGCGGCCGGGAACTCGCCGCGCCCGGAAGCGTCGGCCCGAACGCTCCCTAGGGTCTCGCCGTCTTTCGCCATCAGGACGAGAGGAGTCCCGGCGAGAAGTCTTGGCGGTTTTGAGCGATCGGACCACTACGTCGAGCGCGGTGGCGCCCTTGTAGGCGGTGAGAGCCATATCGGTGTAGATCACCCAGCGCATCGCCCGAGCCGGCTGGGCGGTGTCGTCGTTGGGATCCCGGCCGGCAGAGGCGTCCTTGGCCTTGATCACATAGCCGCCCGGCGTCATCTCCTTGAGAACCGCCCCTAG
This sequence comes from uncultured Alphaproteobacteria bacterium, assembly GCA_963817995.1. Lineage (GTDB taxonomy): Bacteria > Pseudomonadota > Alphaproteobacteria > Caulobacterales > Caulobacteraceae > Acaudatibacter. Next base: position 3,086 of record CAWFQJ010000020.1, on the reverse strand, counting down.
AGGGAACACTGTGACCGATTTGGCCGCCAGGGGCCCGCGAACGGCGACGGTTCCCTTCCAGACGATGCGGCCCTCGTCATCGGGAGACGCCTCCCAATCGTCGCCATATTCACCCTCCGGTGTCGGGGGCGGGGCGGATATCGACTTGCGGACCAGGTTTCGGTCCGGCACCCGCCACACCTCGACATAGAGTTGTCGGACATTGATCGTCTCGATGCCGACGCCGTCACTCTCATCGCGGGGCAGAATGACTCCGTCCCCGGCGAACCCCACGTAGGGGGGCTTATCGCCCAGAGTGAAATCGACATCGCTATCCTGCGCCAAGGTCTCGCCAGCCTTGTCCGGCAGGCCATGGAGCAGGGTCACCTTATGATCGGTGAAATCGACGCCGCCGATGCACAACTCGTCTCCGTGCGGCACAACGGCGGGCGGATGGTCTGGCTGGGGAGAGATCAGAACAAAGTCGGAATAGGATTTCGCGGGATCGAGAGGCCGCGTGAGCCGAACACAACCCAGCGGTTGCTGCCCGGAGGTGTCAAGACGCGTCTTCCAAATGGCGAACCCATAAGGCATCGGTTCGCCGCGCCTGGGCGCGTCGGCCGCGCGAGGCTTGCCAAACAGAGACCAGAGATCACCTAAATCGTTGGTGGCGGCTACGGCGTTCGACCCGGCGCGGTGACCAAAGCTCTTTGCGGTCAAAAAGCCCGAGCCGAAGCCGATCACCAGGGCGATCAGGGCCGCGGTCGCCAAGGTCCGACTCATGCGCCACCCCCTCAGTTGTGAGGGAAACGCATACGAGGGGCGCCGTCAATCGACCTTGGCTGGACGATGAGTCCTCACAGCCTCTTGGCCATCAGGATATCCGGTTTGCCGGGGCCGTTGGCGTCGGGCAGGAGACCGACGATCTCGAAACCGCGGCGGGCGTAGAAGGTGAAGGGATGGCCTCGGGCCGTGGCCGTGACGCCGGCGATCTTGCCGGCGACATCGGGGAAGAGATCGGCGCCGAAGAGACTCGTGCCGCCAAAATCGTCGTCGGTTCCCAGATGAATGGCGAGGAATCCTTCCCCCCGCGCGCGCCTCTCCAGAGCCGCGAGCAGGAGCGATCCGACGCCTTGGCGCTGGCGCGCCGGCTCGACCACCAGGGGATGCAGTTCGAGACTGTGGGAATATCCACGGATGCCGCCGACCCAGCCGGCCACTTCATCGCCTTCCAGGGCCGCGAAGCCAAGGCGCTCGGGATTTCCCAGCACCTTGGCCACTTCAGCCTCCGCCTCGCCGGGCGCCTTGTAGGCGGTGGGGTTCGGCAGGGCCTCGCGCAGAATCCGCGCGGCCCGCGCGATCTGGCCATCATCAAGCTGGGCAAGGTCGACGATGTGTAGCTCCACAACCCGTTCCCCTTTTTGCGATCGGGTGAAAGCGCACCACAAAGGCACAAAGAACACAAAGGCGCTGCCGACGACGGAGAGCCGTCAATCAGCCAACCGCGTCGCGGCCGGAATTTCTCCCTTACCTTCTTGGTGTTCTTTGTGCCTTTGTGGTGCGTTTCCTTTCACTCGCGCCCGTGCCGGAGTCCGCCATGCTGCTTCACCTTTCCACCTGGCCCGAGATCGAGACCTTTCTCGCCCGCTCGACGACCATCGTCGTTCCGATCGGCTCCAACGAGCAGCACGGGCCTACCGGCCTTCTGGGCACGGACTGGCTGTGTCCGGAGATCATCGCTCACGAGGCCCAGAAGAGCGCCGATATCCTGGTGGCGCCGACCTTCAACATCGGCATGGCCCAGCATCATCTGGATTTTCCGGGCACCATCGCCCTTCGCCCCTCCACCTTCATGGCGGCGATCGGCGACTGGACCCGCTCTCTGGCGCATCACGGCTTTACGCGGATCTTCTATCTCAACGGCCACGGCGGCAATGTCGCCACCATGGAGGCGGCGTTCTCCGAGCTTTACGCCGAGGCCAGCTATCGCGGCGGCCGCTCAGGCTTCGCCTGCAAGCTGACCAACTGGTGGGACCTCAAGGGCGTGTTCCGCCTGGCGCAGCAGCAGTTCCCAGTCGGGCACGGCAGCCACGCCACGCCCTCGGAGATCGCCGTGACCCAGTGGGCCTATCCCGACCATATCAAGGCGGCCAACTACGCGCCCCAGATCGCGCCGACCGGCCCGATCCGCGAGGCCGCCGATTTCCGCTCCCGCTTTCCCGATGGCCGCATGGGCTCGGACCCGGGCCTGGCCACGCCGGAGAAGGGCGGCGAACTGGTCAAACTCGCCGCCGCCGGGCTGGTGGAGGCGGTCGCGGCGTTCAGCGCGTAGGGGGTGAAGGGGAACGACGGCTTCAACACACGTCGGATAGCTGCTTGGGGGTGGGAGGCGGCTCTTACGCGGAGGCCAGCGCGGCGCTGCGTAGAGCGATGCACCAAGCCGCACAGCAAAGGGCGTAGGGCGCCCAGATAGGCTCGATGAAGGATGTAGGCGAGGTGAGGGTCATCACTACGGGGAGAAATAGAACCAACGCCGCCGGACCGATGAAAAACAATGTAACGGCGATGCTCAAAAGCGGACGATCTATCCTCCAGGCGGTTAACGACGCGCCCGGCAAATAACGCCTCGTACAAAGATAAGTAAGGACAACGGCGATGGGTAGCATCAGGATTGCTAGAAAAATACTTCCAGCCATGGGGATCGCTATCGAGTCACCATCCGGTGGCAGTATCCCGGTCTGGAGCAGCGCGGGAAAATAAACGAACGCAGTCAAGGGCAGTCCGAGGACGACACCCGCCATCAGAAGCCATATGGGCCACCGGTGCTGGGGCAGTCTCGTCAGGTTCGTGTTCATCAAGCCAAATGCTACACAACGGGCCTGCGCCCGCAATCCCTTGAAGATGGTCTTTGGCAAATCGTAACAGTGGCCTTGGAAGATCAAAGCCTAAGCCCGATCCCTAAGCGAACGGGCGAGGCGAAGATCACGCCGCTACAACTTCTCCATCCTCCACCTTCACCGGCCACGGCCGCAACTTTAGGCCCGCACACGGGCCGCCGACACACACGCCGTCGTCGGGGCGAAAGAGCGCGCCGTGGGAGGCGCAAA
>CAWFQJ010000019.1:0-55847 GCA_963817995.1 uncultured Alphaproteobacteria bacterium | reverse complement strand
GTTCGGCCGACAGCCCGGCCAGTCTGGCGCGCTCGGCGCGGCAGGCGGCCAGCGCCTCGGCGTCGGGCGCGCCTCGGCCATACCAGGCGAGGAAGCGGAAGAAGCGCAGGATGCGCAGGGCGTCCTCGGCGATCCGCGCCTTGGCCTCGCCGACGAAGACGATCGCGCCGGCCTGGCGTCGGCGACGCCGCCGCCGGTGGGGTCGAACAGGCGCCCTTCCGCGTCGGCATAGAGGGCGTTCAGGCGAAAATCGCGGCGCTGCGCGTCCTCGCGCCCAGTCGGTGGTGAAGGCGACCACCGCGCGGCGCCCGTCGGTCTCGACGTCGCGCCGCAGGGTGGTGATCTCGAAGGGCCGGCCGCTCGGCGACGGCCGTCACCGTGCCGTGGTCGACGCCGGTCGGGACCGCCCTCAGGCCCGCCGCCTCAGAGCGTTCATCACCTCATCCGGCGTCAGGGTGGTGGCGATATCGATATCGTCGACCGGCCGGCCGATCAGGGCGTTGCGCACGCAGCCGCCGACGAAGCGCGCGCAGTCCTCGCCGCCCGCGGCCGTCAGCGCGTCCATCACCGCCGTCGTCGCCGGATGGATATCCACGGCTGACGAGGTCAGTATCGCGGTCATCGTCAGGCAACGGCCGCTCCGTACAGCCGGTCGTAGAGGGCGCGCAGCATCCCGGCGGTGGCGCCCCAGATGAAGCGGTCCTCCCAGGGCATGGCGTAGAAGCGCCGGACGCACGCCGCTCGGGCGTCTCGAGTTCGCGCCGCTCGTGGTTGGCCGGGTCCATCAGGAAGGCGAACGGGGTCTCGAACACCTCGGCCACCTCGGCCGGGTTGGGCGTCAGGCTGAAGCCCGGCGGCACGAAGCCCGACCACCGGGGTGATCTGATAGCCGGTGCCGGTCCGGTAGGGCGTCGACAGGCCCGCCAGCGTCACCAGGGACGGCGATCGAGGCCGATCTCCTCCTGCGCCTCGCGCAGGGCCGTCGTCCCAGGGCGTCTCGCCCGGATCGCAGCGGCCGCCGGGAAAGGCGACCTGGCCGGTGTGGCTGGCGCAGGGTGTCGGCGCGGCGGGTCAGGATGCACCGTCAGGCCCGCTCGTGCTCGACCAGCGCGACCAGCACGGCGGCGGGCGTCAGGAGCGCCGGTCGTCGGCCGGCGCAGTTGGCGGGATTGAGGTCGAAGTCGGAGCGATACGGGCCTTCGTCCGCGATCGTAGCCTTCGAGCGGATCGAGCTGGCCGGCGATCCAGCCGCGCAGCTCGGCGGTCGAGGCGTCACGGTCAAGATGCGCCGCCTCGGCCGGCCCGACCGGGAACCAGGCGCCGTTCGAGGTCACGCCCATGGTCGGCCCGTCCGGCGTGTCGCGCTCCTGCGGCCATCTCCACCAGTTCGTAGAACACCGGCCGGGCGATCAGCGCCTCCAGGCCGCGGCGCACGTGCAGATAGGGCCGCGGCTCGCCGGTCTCCGGGTCCATCTCGCACGCGGATGGCGTTGTCCGGCCCGGCCTCGACCACGTCGCCGACGTTGGTGAGGAAGCGCAGCGCCTCGCCCACGCGATCGACCCGCACGGCGATGAACGGCGCGTCCTCGACCGTGATCTTCATCTTCTCGACCGGCGTGACCAGGTAGATAGCCGTCGGGGTCCTTGCGCAGCACGGTGGAGAACAGCCGCACCAGCGCCTCGCGGCCGATCGGCGTGCCCTCGTGGAACCACAGGCCGTCGCGCTTGATGACGATGTCGATCTCGCCGCAGTGGGCGGGATTCCACAGATGCACCGGCGGCAGGCCGCGGCCCGGCGCCTGCCTGGCCGCCGCGATCACCCCTTCCAGTCCAGCCGCGTTCAGGCCTCCGCCATGGCCTAGAGGTAGGCGCGTAGGCGGGCCGGCTCAAGCGGCTTAGGCGTCACGAGGCGCGGCGCTAGGGCGCCCGGCGTTCGTCGCCGCTGCGGATCGTGGTCCATTCCTTGCCGGTCTCCGACTGCTGGACCTCATAGTGGATGTGATCGGGGCCGAGATACTCATTGACCGTCCGCTCCTTGACCGACCTGGCGCCGGGCGGATCGGCGTTGGTGAAGGTCCAGCGGGTTCCCTCGATGGTCAGGGCGCGCCAGGGCCCGGGCGGGCGGCCGACGGTGTCGAGGGTCTGGACGATATAGGCCTCGCCCTTGGCGGTCGGTCCGTCGGGCTTGAAGACGATCAGACCCTGGGCCTTGCCTCCAGTGATCTGTTCACAGACGAAAAACAGGCCTGTCTGGGCGCACCTGTTTTCCACCGGCGTCACCTTGCCGTCCGCGCCCACGCCGACCCAGTTTCCCGCGAAGACCTTCAGGGCGGCGTAGGGGTCGCTTGGCGGGGTCGTCGGCGCCGCGTGCGCGGAGACGCCGCAGGCGAGCGCGGCCAACAGGGCTGGGATCAGACGCCGGATGGCATGACCTCCAGGGGCGCGGCGGCGGGACGCAGCTTGGCCTTCGGCGATTGGTGCAGGGGAGAGGCCGCGCTGTCAACGCGGCGGACGGTGACGAGGCCTCTGACGCCTTCCGCCGCGCGGGGATGAGCGCGCGGACGAGGACGCGGCGCTGGTCGACCGGGCCGGCATTACCACGCGCCGGGCCGAGGCCGCCGAGACCGAGCGGGGAGCAATCGGCTTCATCGCCACCAGCAGGACGAGGCCATGGCCGGCCGTCGAGGCCGCGTTGCAAGCTGCTCGATCAGGGCGGCGCCAGGCCGAGGTCCGATAGGCCGATCGACGGCGAACGGCCCGAGCATCAGAGCCGGCGCGCCGCCGATCGCCACCGGCCACATCCTGGCGCAACCGACCAGGCCGTCGTCAGTCCAGGCGACCGCCGACAGATCGAGAATCGGCGCGCCGCCTTCGCGCAGGCGTTCGGCGGTCTTGGCGAATCTGCCGGGGCCGAAAGCGCGAGCGATCAGGGCGTCCACCCCCGGCGCGTCGGCGGCCGTTTCGAAGGTGAAGCGAGGGGCGGTGGTCATGGGCGCCGGGCGGGTTAGAGGTCGGGGTTCCGACGGTCAACGTGCGGCGGACGATTTGGGCGAGAATTCGATGGCCGGCGACCTGGGCCTCGGTCGGACGACGCAGGCCCGGCGCCATCGAAAGAAGGCCATCGTGGGCGAGAACCTGTCCTCCCAGCCAACGCCGAGTGGTTGCGGAAGAATTCGGCCGGGCTTAGCCAATGGGCGCGTTGGCGCCGCCGAGATCCATATGAAGCACCCCAGTTCCGCACGGCCGAACCCCGCCGCCCCGGCGCTCAAACAAGCGAGCCTGGCGTTGCGGACAGGGCGGCCGGAGGAGGCGGTGCGGCTGGCCGCGCCAGTCTGCCGCGCGGATCCCGGAAATATCCTCGCGGCCCAGATTCTCGGAAGCGCCCTGCTCATGCAGGGTCTTGCCGGCGAAGCGATCGAGCCGTTGCAAAACACGGCGCGGAAGGCCGCCGACGCCTCCGTCGAAACCTTGCTCGCCAGGGCCTTGCTGGCGGTCGGGCGGGGGGACGAGGCGCTGGGCCAGTTGCGGCTGGCGATATCGCGGCGCCCGCCCTTCGCCCAGGCGTTCGCCGATCTTGGCGACCGGCTCGGTGAGCTCGGCCGCCTCGACGAGGCGAGGGCGGTGTTTGAGGAAGGATTGGCGCTCACGCCGGGCGCCGCTTCCCTGCTCATCGGACTGGGATACGTCCATTTGCGACGCGACGATCGGGCCAAGGCGCGAGAGTTTTTCGCCCTGGCCCGCGCCGCGGCGCCGGAGCGCGGCGACGCGGTGGTGGCCCTGGCCAGGGTCACGGCGCTGGATGGCGGATACGCCGCGGCCGCCGATCTCTACCGCCAGGTGCTGGCGTCACGGTCGGGCGATGCGGTGGTTCGGATCGAGCTGGCCAAATGCCAGCTTGAAATGGGCCAGCGGGAGGCCGGCGAAGCGAGCCTGCGATCGGTCGCCCGCGGCGGCCCGGCGCTGTTCGGGCCGACGGTCAAGGCGCTGGCCGCCCCGCGGCATGGCCGGATTTTCCTGCGGCCGAGCGCCGCCGCCAGGTTCCTCGGCATTCCGGGGGAATGACCCGTTTCAGGCCCGGAAACGCCGTCGATAGACCCCCTTGTCGCGGCCGATCTCGATTTGGAGATCCTGGGCCCGCTGAGATTCCTCCCCGGTCAGAGCCGCGGTGCGAAGATCCCAGGTCTCCCGCTTGATGGGAAAACACTGGGCCACCGGCGTGCCCTTCCGCAGGACGCCGCTGAAGCCTTCGTCTCGCCAATGGGCGGGGAAATGGATCCAGGCGTCGCGATAACGGTCGCAATCGACGAGGCCGGTGAAGGTGACGAACGGCAGGTCGAAGCGATTGACCGGGTGGGTGAAAAGCAGCGACCACCCCTCCGGCGCCTCGATGGTCCAGGGATTATGAAACTTGATCACCACCCGATCGGCGTCGAACATCGGCGCGCCGGCGAGCTGGCCCGGGTCGTGCTGGCCGATGGGTGCGCGCGGGCAGGCGGCGTCGCCCCCGGCCGGCAAATCGCTGTCCCAGGTAAATTCGCCGTTCTCGACCTTCAGGTCGCACATCAGCGGCATAAGAAAGCCGCTTGTCATGGCGTCAACGAAGGGCGGGCAGCGCTTGACCGTGTCCTCCTCGCCAGACGCGAGCTGGCTCGGCGCCTGTCCGGGCATCGCCCTCAGCCAATCGGGGAGACCCTGGGCGGCCGGGACCGGCGGCGGCACGAGGCCCTCCAACGCCTTGGGGCAGCGAAAGGTGATCGCCGTGGAGTCACGTTCCCAGCTCGCCACGCGCGCCCCGTCTCGTCAAATCAAGGCGGCGCCAAAGTCCGCAATCCCAATTCAGATAAGCGCTGGCGGCCTCGATTGAAGGCCGTGGTCGGGTTTTCCGGCAAGAGGCCCACGAAGGCCGCCGCTCACGCCTCCAGCTCGATGTCCCAGTAGAGGTAGTCGAGCCAGCTTTCGTGCAGGTGGTTGGGCGGGAAGCGGCGGCCGTGGTCCTGCAGTTCGTACATGGTCGGGCCGCCGCGGGTGGCGGCGCGGGTGCATGGCGGCCTCGCGCGGCGTGCGGCCGCCCTTGGCCAGGTTGCAGCGGGCGCAGGCGGTGACGATGTTCTCCCAGGTGGTGCGGCCGCCGCGCGAGCGCGGGATCACGTGGTCGAAGGTCAGGTCCTCGCCGAGCCGCAATACTGGCAGGCGAAGGCGTCGCGCAGGAACAGGTTGAAGCGGGTGAAGGCCGGCGGCCGGTCCTGGGCGACGTAGCTCTTCAGCGACACCACGCTCGGCAGCCGCATCTCGAACGAGGGCGAGTGGACCACCTGGTCGTAGGTGGAGACCACGTCGACGCGGTCGAGGAACACCGCCTTGATCACCTCCTGCCAGGGCCAGAGCGACAGGGGATAGTAGGACAGCGGCCGGAAGTCGGCGTTCAGCACCAGGGCCGGAGCGCCGGACGGCGGGCGGCTAAGCACCTGCATGGCGGCCCTCCGGTCGAATGCGTGCAAGGATCAGGTTTTGGCGCGTGGCTGAACTGAAGACGCCGTCTCCTCTTGGCCTTTAGCTACGCCGCCACAGCCGGGCGACGCAATTCGAATCATAGGGGAATTTCGGCGACATCTCCATGACGGGCATGGGCCGGCGCGTCGAATGGATGGGTTTTGGGGAATTTGGGTGGCGAGAATGCCACGAATAAGGCGGGATCGCCTTGGCGGCCGGCGCGTTCGAGGGGAGCGCGTGAGGACTCCCCTCGAAGCTGTGGCCCGGTCATCTGACCTTGGAGGCCTTAAGCGCCGGCGACGGCGGTGGCGCCGGCCAGGATGACGCCCATGGCGATGAGGACGAGAGAGACCGAGCGGTCGTAGAAGCTGAAGAGCTTGTTGATAGACATATGATTTATCCTTTTTTGGTTCGCCCCCCGGAGAAGGGCTTGTCCGATCTGGACATCGTTTAAATAGCGCCTATCTGAACGATGTCAAGATAATCTTTACGGCGTTCGGATTTAGTTTTAGGGTGAACGCCATCAGGGAAACTGGAAGCGTCATGGCACACACGGAGCAGACCCCCACCGAAGCCTTCGCCGCCTGCGGGCGGCCCTATCACCATGGCGATCTCTCGCGCGCCCTGGTGCTGGCGGGACGCCGCATATTGGAACGCGAGGGTCCCGACGCAATGTCTCTTCGGGCGGTCGCCCGAGAGGCGGGGGTGAGCCCGGCGGCGCCCTATCACCACTTCAAGGACAAGGGCGAGTTGCTCAACGCCGTGGCCAGCGAGGGGTGGACGGTGCTCAGCGCGGCGATCGCCAAGGCGCGGACCGAGGCCATGGATCCGCCCCACGCCCTCAACAATATCGGCGTCGCCTATGTGCAGTTCGCCAGGGAACACCCGGCCCTCTATCGGGTGATGTATCGCAGCGCCTGCGACCGGGCCGAGATGCCCGACCACGCCAAGAAGGAAGACAGCGGCTGGCGCCATGTGCGCGACGCCCTGGTGGAGGCCGGCGCCGATCCGGCCGATGAGCGCGAGCTGGAGCTGGCCACCATCGCCCTGTGGTGCGCCGCCCACGGTGTCGCCGAGATGGTCGGCTTCAAGGAATTCGAACCGCTGAAGGAAGCCATGGGCGAGGAGGCCTTCATCCGCGCCGTGCTCGGCCGGGTCGGCGGCAATTCGTCCGCCTTGAGAATTCCGCAGGCGGCGTGAGCGCGCCTGCCCCAGCGACAGAGTTCGTCACCCGCTTCGCCCCCTCGCCCACGGGCTATCTGCACCGGGGCCACGCCTTCTCCGCCCTGACCGCGTTCGAGGCCGCGCGCGACGCCGGCGGCCGGTTTCTGCTGCGTATCGAGGACATCGACACCGAGCGCTGCCGCCCGGAATTCATCGAGGCGATCCTCGATGACCTCGCTTGGCTAGGCCTTGCCTGGGAAGAGCCGGTGATGCGCCAGTCGGAGCGGATGGACGCCTATGGCGCGGCGCTTCAGAGCCTGGAGCGGCGAGGCCTGCTCTATCGCTGTTTCAAGACGCGCCGCGAGGTGCTGGACGATATCGGCCGGGCGCCACACGGGCCGCGGAACGCTTATTTCGGCGAGCCGCTTGAGCCGGAGAACGAGGCGCGGCTGATGGACGACGGGCGGCCTTACGCGTGGCGCCTGTCACTGGCGGCGGCGCGGGGTGCGCTGGGCGGGTTCGAGGGGCTGACGTTCGTCGACGGGGGCGGGATCAGCCATCCCGCCGATCCCAGCGACGCCGGCGACGTGATCCTGGCGCGCAAGGGTCTGGGCGTCGCCTATCATCTGGCGGTGGTGGTCGATGACGCCGCCCAGGGCGTGACCCAGGTGATCCGGGGCGAGGATCTCCTCGAGGCGACCCCCATCCAGCGTCTGCTCCAGGCCCTGCTCGATCTGCCGGCGCCAATCTATCTCCACCACCCATTGATCCTTCGCCCCGACGGCAAACGCTTCGCCAAGCGAGACACGGCCGAGACGCTGCGGGATCTGCGGGCGAGAGGGGTAAGCGCCGAGGCGTTGAGGGAAGAGCTGGGGTTTCGAAAGGGGGACGGGCTGAGGTAGCCCGGCTGGAGCCCCCTCCACCCCTTCGGGGCCCCCCTCCCCCAGAGGGGGAGGAGAGTGTTCTTCTCTTCCCCCTCTGGGGGAAGTACCGGCGAAGCCGGGATGGGGGCTCCAGCTTGACGCCAGCCGTTGCCGCGACTCTCGCCAGCCGCTATGCGCGGGCATGACGGACGATCCCATGGTTTCGCCGCCCGCGCGGGAATTGCTCAAACAGAGGGATTATCTGTTTTTCTGGGCCTCCCGGTGGATGGGCAGCCTGGGCTCACAGATCCAGAGCGTCACCATGGGCTGGCAGATGTACGCCATCTCGCGCCGCACCCTCGATGTCGGCCACTCGGCGTTCAACGTCAGCCTGATCGGCCTTGTCACCTTCGCGCCGCTGTTCTTCCTGGCCCTGCCGGCCGGGGAGAGCGCCGATCGGCATGACCGCAAGCGCGTGCTGATGTTTTGCTACGCGGGAGAAATCCTGGCGGTAGGCCTGCTGCTCGCCATCACCCTGACCGGGCGCGCCACGCCGGCGCTGCTGCTGGGCGTGGCGGTGCTGTTCGGCGCCTCGCGGGCCTATTTCTCGCCGGCCTCCACCGCGCTGGGGCCGATGCTGGTGCCGCGCGCCCTGCTGCCCCGGGCGATCGCCTGGAACTCGCTGGCCTGGCAGAGCGCCTCGATCGCCGGCCCGGCCATCGCCGGGGTGCTGATCGCCTTTTCCTCCGGCTTCTCCTACGCCGCCACCTTGGGTCTCTATCTTGGCGCGGCGGCCAGCTCTGGCGATGATCCGCGGGATCACCAAGCCGGCGGCGCAGACTGGCTCGCGGCTGGAGCTGGTCAAGGAGGGCCTCGTCTATGTCTGGGAGAACAAGGTCGTGTTCGGGGCCATATCGCTGGACCTGGCGGCGGTGATTCTTGGCGGGGCCACCGCCCTGCTGCCGGCCTTCGCCAGGGATGTGCTGCATGTGGGGCCGGTGGGCTTCGGCATACTGCGCGCGGGGCCAGCGCTCGGCGCGACGGTGGTGGGCCTTACCCTGGCCACGCGGCCGATCCGCCGCCACGCGGGCCTGATCATGTTCGCCGGCGTGGCCACCTTCGGCGCGGCGACGGTGGCTGTTCGGCCTCTCGCGGCTCGCTCTGGCTTTCGGTGGTCGCCCTGGCGATCCTGGGCGGGGCCGACATGCTGAGCGTGTTCGTGCGCCAGACCCTGGTGCAGCTGATGACGCCCGGACGCCATGCGCGGGCGGGTGGGCGCGGTCTCGACCCTGTTCATCGGCGCCTCCAACGAGCTGGGCGAATTCGAGAGCGGCGTGGTGGCGCGCTTTCTGGGGCCCGATCGGCGCGGCCGTTTTCGGCGGCGTCGGCGCCCTGATCGTCACCGGCCTCTGGGCCGCGCTGTTTCCCGCCTTGCGCAAGGCCGACCGCCTCGAATAAGTCGATCGCAAGAAGCGTTCATCGACAGGGAGACGGCGTCATGGGCATCTTGGACGGCAAGGTCGTGCTGGTCACCGGCGGCGGCAACGGCATCGGCCGCGAGTGCGCGCTGATCGCGGCGCGCGAAGGCGCCAAGGTGGTGGTCAACGACCTGGGCGGCAGCCTCACCGGCGGCGACGAAGGCTCGGCCGGGCCGGCCGAGACGGTGGCCCAGGAAATCCGCGCCGCCGGCGGCGAGGCGGTCTCCAACTCCGACAGCGTCACCGTCGCTGGACGCCGTGTCAAGGCATGGTCGAAGCAGGCGCTGGACGCCTTCGGCGGCCTGCACGCGGTGATCAATCCGGCCGGCATCCTGCGCGACGGCATGTTCCACAAGATGAGCGAGGCCGACTGGGACAGCGGTGATCGAGGTCCACCTGCGCGGCTCCTTCAACGTCTGCCGCGCCACCATCGAGCATTTCCGCGACCAGAAGGACGGCGCCTACGTGCTCTTCACCTCCACCTCGGGCCTGCTCGGCAACATCGGCCAGACCAACTATGGCGCGGCCAAGATGGGCATCGCCGGCCTCTCGCGGATCATCGCCATGGAAGGCGCGCGCAAGAACGTGCGCTGCCAACTGCCTGGCGCCCGTGGCCTGGACCCGCATGACCCAGTCGGTGCCGGTGAAGGACGAAGCCGCCGCCGCCCGCCGCAAGCAGATGGCCGAGACCATCCGCGCCGACCAGCCGGCCAGCCTCTCGGTGGCCCTGGTCTCGCGACGCGGCCAAGAACGTCAGCGGCCAGATCTTCGGCGCCAGCGGCGAGAACATCATCCTCTACAGCCAGCCGCGCGCCGATCGAGACCCTGACCAAGCCGGAAGGCTGGACGGTGGACGACCATCCTCTCCGAATGCTCTCCCGAAGATGAGCGACAAGTTCTACTCCCTGGCCCGCCCGCCGCTGACGCCCAGCCCCGCGCCGGCCGCCTGATGGCCGGCCGGCTGGAAGGTCGCGGCGCCCTCATCACCGGCGCCGCCAGCGGCATCGGCCGGGCCAGCGCCAGGCGGTTCGCCGCCGAGGGCGCCAAGGTGGTCTGCTTCGACCGCGCCGAGGCCGTCGAGGAGACCGCGCGGCTGATCGGCGAGGCCGGCGGCATGGCGATCGCCGTGCGCGGCGACGCCAGCTCCGAGGCCGACGTAAAGGCCGCGATCGACAAGGTCGTCGCCGAGTTCGGCCGCCTGGACGTGGTGTTCGCCAACGCCGGCGTCAGCGGCGGCTGGACGCCGATGGAGGAGGTCTCGCCCGAGTTCTGGATCGACGTGCTGAAGGTCAACCTGATCGGCCCGTTCCTGGCCATCAAGCACGCCAGCCCGATCATGCGCGCCGCCGGCAAGGGCTCGATCATCTGCACCGCCTCGGTGGCCGGCATCCGCTCCGGCGCCGGCGGCGTGCCCTACAGCGCCAGCAAGGCCGGGGTGATCAACCTCGTCCAGACCACGGCCAATGTGCTCTACGGCACGAACGTGCGGGTCAACGCCATCTGTCCGGGCCTGATCGAAACCGGCATGACCGCGCCGATCTACAAGGCCGCCCGCGAGCGCGGCACGGACGACAAGATCGGCCAGCTCAACCCCCTGAAGCGCGGCGGCGAGCCGGACGAGATCGCCGGGGCGGCGCTGTTCCTGGCCAGCGACGATTCTTCCTACGTGAACGGCCAGGCCATCGCCGTGGATGGCGGGCTGTCGTCCTCCCACCCGGTGGGAAGTCGGCGAGGATAGGGCCATGGACGAACCCACGCCGATCTCCATCAGCGCGCGCCTGCGCCAGATCGCCGCCGAGCGGCCAGACCGGCCGGCGGTGACCGATCAGTCGCGCACGGTGACCTGGAAAGAGCTCGACCGGCGGACCAACCAGATCGCCCGGGGCCTGGCGACGGCCGGGGTCAAACAGGGCGACCTCGTCACCATCGGCCTGCCCAACAGCGTCGATTTCGTCGAGGCCGCCCATGGCCTCTGGAAGCTGGGGGCGACGCCGCAGCCGATTTCTCATCGCCTGCCCGGCGTCCGAGGCGGAGGCGGTGATGGAGCTGGCCGGCACGCCGATCCTGATCGCCGGCCCCTCGCTGGAGAGCGATCGCGCCGCGCCACGACGTCGACGGCCCTGATGGCGATGGGCAAGGACGACGGTCCGCTTGAAGATCGCACCGCGCCGGTGTGGAAGGCCCCCACCTCCGGCGGCTCGACCGGCCGGCCCAAGCTGATCCTGTCCGGGCGGCCCGGGAGTCTATGTGCCACGCCGAGCGTGGGCGGCTGGCGCACCACGCCGGACGACATCATGGTGATGCCGGGGCCGCTCTATCACAACGGCCCGTTCGTCTCGCTCCTTCGCCGGCCTCAACCAGGGCGCGCACCTGGTGATCATGCCGCGGTTCGACGCCGAGGAGACGCTGCAAGGCGATCGACCGCCATCAGCGCCACCTGGATCTATCTGGTGCCGACCATGATGAGCCGGATCTGGCGCCTGCCGGAGCGAGGTGCGCGCACAGCTACGACGTCTCGACCCTGCAAGACCGTCTGGCACCTGGCCGCGCCCTGCCCGCCCTGGCTGAAGGAGGCCTGGATCGACTGGCTCGGCCCCGAGGTGATCATGGAGCTCTACGCCGGCACCGAGGCCCAGGCGGTGACCATCATCACCGGAACCGAGTGGCTGGCGCACCGCGGCTCGGTCGGCAAGGTCGCCGTCCGGCGAGATGGCCGCCTTCGACGCGGACGGCGAGCGCCTGCCGGCCGGGCGAGATCGGCGAGATCTACATGCGCCGGCCCGAGGGCGCGCCGCCGTCCTACCAGTATCTGGGCGCCGACGCCGCGCACCCTGCCGGGCGGCTGGGAGATCCTGGGCGACATCGGCTCGTTCGACGAGGACGGCTATCTCTACCTCGCCGACCGGCGCACCGACATGATCCTGGTCGGCGGCTCCAACGTCTATCCGGCCGAGATCGAGGCGGCGCTGGACGAGCATCCCGCTGGTCCAGTCCAGCGCCGTGATCGGCCTGCCCGACGAGGACCTCGGCAGCCGCATCCACGCCATCGTCCAACCCCGCGAGGGCCTCACCGAAGAGGCCCTGCGCGAACACCTGCGCGGCGAGCTGGTCAGCTACAAGCAGCCCCGGAGCTATGAGTTCGTGACCGAAAACATCCGCGACGACGCGGGCAAGGTGCGGCGCACCCAGCTCCGGGAAGCGCGGCTGGCGGCCGGCTAGGACGATATCGCGCGATGGCCTTGTTTGTCTTAAGCGCGGCCGGCAGCGACCGGCCCGGGCTCACCAAGGCCCTGGCGGCGGCGATTCTCTCCGCTGATGGCAATTGGCTCGAGAGCCGGCTCAGCCGGCTGGGCGGTCTTTATGTCGGATCGGTGTTGGTCGAACTGCCCTCGGGGGATGCCGAGGCGCTGCGCGCCGCCGTCTCCCAGGTGGACGCGGAGGGCCTGAACGTACGCATCGCCCCGGCGATCCAGGCGCCCGAAGAGGTCGGCGAGTCCTTCGAATTTAGCCTGGTCGGCCAGGATCGGCCGGGGATCGTGCGCCAGGTCACCGCGGTCCTGAGCGAGCTGGAGGCGAATATCGAGACGTTCGAGACCTGGACCGACGCCGAGCCCCACTCTGGCGTGGCGTTATTTCACATGCGCGCGCGCCTTCGGCTCCCGTCCGGACTGCCGGCGCGCCGCCTTCAGGACGCCCTCGAGGAAATTTCGGCCGAGATCATGGTCGATGTTTCAATCGCGCCGGCGTCCTGACGCTTCTGATCCGACGGTTGCCCGGCCTTCCTAGGGCCGCCCCGCCCTCGGCGCATCCACCTCGGCGATCAGCACCTGACCCTTCGGCGCCTTGGCGGCCTCGCCGGCGTCGGAGCTCGGGGCGGTGAGCATGAAGAGGGTGCGGCCGTCGTCGCCGCCCAGCATGCAGGCGTAGCAGGGCATGCCGGTCTCGATCACCTCCAGCACCTCGCCGCCCTCGGCGATCAGCGCGCATTCCGGCGCGATGGGATTGGCGATCCACACCGCGCCATTGGCGTCGAGGCAGATGCCGTCGGGGACGCGCGGTGCCGTGGCCGCCCACACTCGGCGGTTGGCGAGCGCGCCATCGGCGCCGATATCGAAGGCGGTGAGGCACGCGCCCAGGGTCTCGCCGACGATCAGGGTCTTGCCGTCGGGGGTGATCACCGCGCCATTGGGGAAGCTCAGATTCTCGGCCGCGACGCGCACCGCGCCGTCCGGAGCGACGCAGGCGAGTTTGGCTTTCGTGTGTTGCGCCAACACGCTCTCCACGCCACGCGAGGCGATCGCGGCGTCGAGATCGAAGCCGAAGTTGCCGACATAGGCGCGCCCGGCGGCGTCCACGACCATGTCGTTGCAGTGGAAATCGGCGATGGCGCCGAGGTCGGCGTGGACGGCGATCTCGCCGTCGGCCCTGCGCCTCAGAAGCTGGCGTTTGGTCATCGAGACGATCAGCATCGATCCGTCCGGCGCCCAACCCAGGCCCGAGGGCCGGTCGTCGAGTTCGAACTCCGTGCGCGGATCGCCGGCCAGAGAGACCGATTTCACCGCATGGGCGTAGAAATCGCTGAACCACAATCGCCCGCCATGCCACCGGGGTCCTTCGCCGAAATAGATCCCGTCACACAGCACGCGCGTTTTTCGAGCCATGGATTTTCCTCCCGTCCATTTTATGTTGCCCGCCTAACGATAGTCCGCGACAGGCTTGCGCGCATACACCGCGTTTGGCGAGGTGGGGATATGCGCGGTCGCACCCGGGCTCGCGAGAAGAGGTTCGGGGCGCTGGATTTAACAACCCAGGAGGCGCGTTTAGTGGAGAAGCCGGAACCATCGCCGATACGGCTCAGGGTGAGGTACGATGGCGCCGGGCCGGTCCACTGGAACGGCGGCGCCGGCGACTTTGGATTGCAGGACAAGTCGGGCCTGTTGCATCCCGGCGCGCCGGACGCGGATGGCGGTGTTTCGTTCGACCTGTCGCTTGAGGTGAAACCGGGAAGCGCCGCGACCCCCGTGCTGGTCGGGCCCTTCGCTCATGGCCCCGCGAGCGGCCGTTTTCTCTATCTGGGCTGGCGCAATCGCGAGGGCGAGTTCGCGCAACGGCTCAAGATCCCGCTCGGCCCCATCGGCTGGGACGAGATCCGTCGCGCCAGCGGCGCGGATGCGCCGCTTGTCTGCGTATTGATCGACAAAAACCCGCGAGCCACCTCGACCGGCGCCAATATCGGTGGGACGCGGCAGGTTACTTGGAGCGTCGCGAGGTCAGGCGGCTGACGCGCTGGCGGCGTTCCGCGTGGCCACCCGCGCGGACGCCGACGTTGTTCCGAGGATGAGTTTCCCCGCCGCTAACCAAGAGGACGGTCAGAAATAGTGCGGCTGGTCGAGGTCGGCGATTAGGCCTGGGCGCGTTGGGCGCCAGCCCAGCTGTTCGATCGTCACCTTGGCCGAGGCCGGGCAGTCGAGGCCGACGAACATGCCCAGGAAGCCGAAATGTTCGGGCGCCTCCTCCGGCGATTTTGACACCAACGGCAAGCTCAGGCGCTTTGCGATCACCTCGGCGATTTCCCGGAAGGGGACGCCACCGTCGCCGATCGCGTGATAGCGTGCGCCGCCAGGGGCCTTTTCGAGGACCAGCCGATAGAGGTGGGCGGCGTCGAGCCGATGCACGGCCGGCCAGCGGTTGGCGCCATCGCCGACATAGGCCGAGACGCCCTTTTCGCGCGCTATGCCGATTATGGTGGGCACAAAGCCGTGGTCGCCCTCGCCGTGCACCGAAGGCGGCAGGCGTATGACGGAGGCGCGCACGCCGCGTGAAGCCAACGCCAGGGTCGCCTCTTCCGAGGCGATGCGGGGCAGGCCGCTGGGCGGCGCGTCGGCCTCGACGCCCAAATGGCCTGGATCGAGAAGGGCGGTGGCGGCGGTGCCGGAAGTGACGATGAAGGGCTGACCGGCGCCGAGGGCCGCGCCCATCGCCTCGACCGCCAGCCGGTCGAACTCGGCGTTCGCCGCGAACTGGGAGAAATCGTGGATGAAGGCGGTGTGGATCACCCCCTCGCAAGCCTTGGCGCCGGCGACGAGAGTTTCGCTGTCGGTGAGATCACCCCTGTGCGCCTCGACGCCTAATTTCGCCAAGGCGTCGGCGGCGGCGTCATTACGCGCCAACCCCAATACCGTATGGCCCGCGCCGAGCAGTTCCTGAACGATGGCGGAGCCGACAAAACCGGTGGCGCCGGTTACGAAAACACGCATCACAAACTCCCCTTCAATCTTCTGGGATGATTTCTAAACGTGAGAATCAAGACGATCTATGTTTCCACGTCCGCCTTTTATTCGCGATCGTCCGGAAGGGTTTTAGAGTTGATCTAAGCTTCGCGGTCTCGTGGACCTGCTCCATGGCGGAGGCCGTCGAGGAGAAGAGCGACCATGCGCCTCGCTCGGCCAGGACCGGCGGTGTAATCCGACATGCACAGGCTCGCCACCGCGCCCAGAAGCTCGTCGACGTCCACATCGGCGCGCATCTCGCCTGCGGCGAGCGCCGTTTCGACAAGCGATCGGAAGGCCGGCCGAAGTCGTTGTTCGAAGCGCGCCGGCAAGGCCTCGAACGCCGGGTCTCCTGAGTGCAGGGCCTTGGCCAATCCACGCTTGGTCCCGACAAAGTCAGCGTAGCGTTGCAGCCAAAGGGCCAGGGCTTCGAAGGGAGGATGCTCCGCCGCCAGGATCGGCGCGGCGTCGGCGCAGGCGTCCATTTCCCGGCGAAAGACGGCGGCGATCAGATCGGCGCGTTGCGGAAAATGTCGGTAGAGGGTGCCGAGGCCGACGCCGGCCTTGTCGGCGATCTGTCGCACCGGCGCGTCCACGCCCGAGGTGGCGAACACCGCCTTGGCGGCCAGCAGCAAGGCCTCGAGGCTGCGCTGAGCGTCGGCGCGCACGGGCCGATCATTGCCCTGTCGCGCCTCTTGCTTATCGCCCTGGTGCGTGTCGCTCGCCATGATTCCACTTGCTAAACGGATCATTGATCCGTATTAATCCGGAACATTGATCCGCCTGGTTGATAGCCGAGCCCGGCGGCGCCGGCAACACATCGGCAAACCCGAGAGGACACCCATGCACAGTAAACCCGTCACCCTGGTCACCGGGGCCAACCAGGGCATCGGCCTGCAGATCGCCAAGGATATGGCGGCGCACGGCTTCACAGTTCTGGTGGGCTCGCGAAACCTCGAGCGGGGCGAGGTCGCAGCGATCGAGGTCGGGCCGGAGGCCCACGCGCTCCAGCTCGATGTGACCGATCCGGCTTCGATCGCCGGCGCGGCCGAGCGCGTGCGCGTCGAGTTCGGGCGCCTCGACGTGCTCATCCAGAACGCGGCTATCTCCAACACCGGCGCGCGGACCGGCCAGACCGTTGAGGGCTATGCCAGGACGACGCGGCCCAGCAATGTCTCGTTCGACGAGATGCGCGCGGTGTGGGACACGAATGTGTTCGGCGTCCTGGCCGTCTACCAGGCGATGCTGCCGATCCTGCGCCAGACGCCGGGCGCGCGCATCGTCAATGTGTCGAGCGGGGTGGGGTCGCTGACGACCAATTCGGATCCGAACTTCCCCTACCGGGCGATCTTCGGCCCGGTCTATCCGGCCTCGAAGACGGCGCTCAACGCCTTGACCTTGGCCATGGCGCTGGAACTGGAGCCGGAGGGCATCAAGGTCAACGCCGTCTCGCCCGGATTCACCAAGACCAATCTCAACGGCTATGCGGGGACCGAAACTGTCGAGCAGGGCGCCCGCGAAGCGGTGCGCGTCGCGCTGCTCGGCTCGGATGCTCCGACAGGGACCTTCACGCGCTGGGAGAACGAAACCATCCCGTGGTGACCGGCCGCGCCTACCAGCAGGTGTAGCCGCCGTCGGCGACGACAATCGCGCCGGTCATCAGGCTGGCGGCGTCGGAGGCGAGAAAATGGACCACTGAAGCGACCTCCTTGGGTTCGCCCAGCCGGCCCATGGGCGTGCTGTCGATCCAGCGGCGATACATCGGGCTTTGCGGATCGGCGAAGGCGTTGATCGGCGTGCGGATATAGGTCGGAGCCACGGCGTTGACCCGCACGCCCCGCGGCGCCCACTCCGCCGCCAACGACTTGGTGAGCTGGTGCAGCGCGGCCTTGGAGGCGTTATAGTAACTCTGGCCCTGCGGTCGGTTGACGATGATGCCGCTCATCGAGCCGATATTGACGATGGCGCCGGAACCCGCGGCCAGCATGTGGCGGCCAAAGGCCCTGGCGCACCAGAAGGCGCCGTTGAGGTTCACGTCGATCACATTGAGCCAGTGTTCGTCGGTCACGGTCTCGGCCGCGGTTTCGCTGCGAGCGATGCCGGCGTTGTTGACCAGGATATCGACGCGGCCGACCCGTGCGACCAACTCGTCCGCGACCTGGTTCACCCGCGCGGAATCGGTGACATCCATAATCGATCCGTCGACCGCGTAGCCCTTGGCGGCCATCTGCCCGCGCGCGGCTTCGATCGCCGGTTCGGTGAGATCGGCGATGGTGACGCTGGCGCCGGCCTCGGCCAGGGCCTCCACGGTGGCGAGACCGATGCCGCTGGCGCCGCCGGTGACGAGGGCGACGCGTCCGGTGAGTTTCAGGCGCTCAAGGTACAAGGGCGGGCTCCTTCATGCCGGAATGGAGCCTCCATAACATGAAGCGCCGCGCGCGCCCGAAAGCCGCTACCTAGTCCAAGACCACCACGATCTTGGCCGCTGATACGCCCCGGCGCTGCTTGGCGACCAGCCAGGCGGCCTCGTTCCTTGGCATGGGAGGGGCCTCAGGATCCCGTCGGCAGGTAGTCGCCCAGCAGTCCCTCCAGAAGACCCGGATGGGTGGGGCGCCAGCCCAGGCTTTGCCGGGTGGCCGCGCTTGAGGCGGGGAGGTCGTTGGAGACCATCGGCGCCAGGAAGCCGAAATGAACGGCGGCCTCGTCGGCGTTCAGGCCGCGAGTAGGGACGCCGAGTTCTGGCTCCTATGGCTTCGGCGATGGACCGCAGGGTGAGACCTTCCTCGGCGACGGCGTGGAGGCGCTGGCCGGCTTGGCCGTGCTCAAGCGCGAGCGCAAATAGGCGCGCCGCGTCGCGCCGGTGCACCGCCGACCAGCGATTGTCACCTTCGCCGACATAGGCGGAGACGCCGGTCTGGCCCGCCATCATGATCAACATCGACACCAGGCCTTGGCGGTCCACATCGTGGACCGAAGGCGGCAGCCGCACGACCATGGATCTGACGTTTTCCTGGCTTGCGGCGAGCGAGGCCTCTTCGGGGCGGCCGCGGACGCTGGTCAGGCCCTCGGTCTGGGCGGGATCCGCTTCCGTGCACACCCGACCGTAGACGCCGGCCGTCATCCCCGAGGTGACCACGAACGGCTTGCCGGAGCCAGCAAGAGCCCCGGCCATCGCGGTGACGGCCCGCAGGTCGATCTCCCCCATCTCCATATATTTCGAGAAGTCGTGGCCGAACGCGCAGTGGATGACGCCGTCGCTGGCTCTCGCCGCCTCCGCCAGGATTTCCGGCGCGGCGAGGTCGCCTCTCCGCACCTCGACGCCCCAATTGGCTAGGGTCGCCGCGGCGTCGTCGCTCCGCGCCAGACCGGTTATCCGGTGTCCGCCTAAGCGCAGTTCGTCGATGATGGCCGAACCGATGAAACCGGTCGCGCCGGTCAGAAACACATCCATGAGCAAGCTCCAAAAACCCTGGAGACACTATCCCACGCATGATTTATTCTGGTAAAGTAGTGATCTTATCATATTATAATGACTAACAGGATGACCGAGAGTCCGACCCCCGAAAACCGGCTTGGCGCCTATCTGCGGGGTCGCCGCGCCAAGCTCGATCCCGCCGCCTTGGGCTTCCCGCCCGGGCGTCGCCGCACGCCCGGCCTGCGCCGTGAGGAAATGGCGCAGCGGGCCAATATCAGCCCGACATGGTACGCTTGGCTCGAACAGGGACGCGGCGGCGCGCCCTCCGCCGACGTCCTCGACCGCATCGCCCGCGCCCTGATGCTCACGGACGTCGAACGCGAGCATCTGTTTCTGCTGGGGCTCGGCCGACCGCCGGACGCCCGTTACCGCAAGACCGAAGGGGTCACGCCCAGACTGCAGCGGGTGCTCGACACGCTGGACCCCTGCCCCGCGATGATCCGGACGGCGACCTGGGACATCGTCGCCTGGAACCGGGCGGCCACGGTGATCCTGATGGACTTCGAATCGCTCCCACCCGAGGGGCGCAACATGCTTCGGCGAACCTTCCTCGACCCCAGGGCGCGCGAGGCGCAGCTCGATTGGGAGAGCGTCGCGCGCATGGTCGTCGCCTCCTTCAAGGTCGAGGCGGCGCGCGCTGGCGCTTCGGCGGAGGTGAAGCCCCTGGTCGATGAACTTAGCCAGCTCAGCCCGGAGTTCAGGGCCATGTGGCGCGCCACCGACGTTCCCCTCGGCCATGTCGAGGTGGTCAAGACGATACGCCATCCCATCCTCGGCCCCTGGGCGTTTGAGTATTCCGCCTTCGCCGTGGATGGCCGACCGGAACTGAGCCTGTTGGTCTACAATCCCGCGACCCCGACGGACGCCGAGCGGATCGCCTCCCTGATCAAGTGAGGCGCGGCTGGCTAACGGTGCTCAGTTGATGCGCCGACCGTCCTCGGGCCAGTAGGCTTTGCGCAGTTCGGTCTTCAGGATCTTGCCGGCCCCGGAAAGCGGCAGGGGCTCGGCACGGAACTCCACCGAGCGTGGGCATTTGTAGCCGGCGATGAGCGTTCGGCAGTGGGCGATGATGTCGTCGGGACAGATTTCGACCTCCCCGCGCAGCCGGACGATGGCGTGCACACGCTCGCCCCAGCGCTCGTCCGGCACCCCGATCACGGCGCATTCGACAACATGTTCATGGGCGCTGAGCGCGTTCTCGACCTCGGCGGAGAAGACGTTTTCCCCGCCGGAGACGATCATGTCCTTCACCCGGTCGACCAGATAGACGAAGCCCTCCTCGTCCATATAACCAGCGTCGCCGGTGCGCACCCAGCCGTCGACCAGGGTCTCGCGGGTTAGCTCCGGCATGTTCCAATAGCCGAGCATGGCGCCATCGCTGCGCACGGCGATCTCGCCGACCTCGCCGGGGGTGCGCTCGTTCATGGCCTCGTCGGCGATCATGACATCGACGCCGATGACCGACCGGCCGGCCGAGCGCAGGTAGGATTTCCCGCCCTCCGCGATCTTGTGGAACTCCGGTGTCAGGATAGGTGGCGATGGGCGATAGCTCGGTCTGGCCATAGGCCTGGCGGAAACTCGGCGTTGGGGAACATCTCCATCGTTCGGCGCAGCAGGGCCTCGGAGATCGGCGAAGCGCCATAGGTGACGGTGCGCACGGTGTGGAAGTCCACCGGATGGGCGGCGGCATATTCCCACAGCATCGAGAACATCGTCGGCACCAGCACGACATCGGTGACGCCCTCGGCGGCGATGGCGGTCGCCACGCTCTCGGGGCTGAAGAACGGAACGATGACGTGGGTCCCACCGACCATGGTCACGCCGATGATCATGGCTGCGTCGGCCAGGTGGAACATCGGCGGGGAGTGCAGGAAGATCGCCTCGCCGCTCATGGGGCAGGTGGCCGAAGAACAGAGGAAGCTGGAGATCAGGCTGCTTGTGCGACAGCATCACGCCCTTGGAGCGCCCGGTGGTGCCGCCGGTGTAGAAGAGCGCGGCCAGAGCGTCGTCTTGGCCGCAGGCGTCGGCCATCGGCGCGGCGCTGGCGATCAGGTCTTCGAGGCTGGTCATGCCGGCCGGGACCGGGCCATCGTCCGATATAGATCGCCGCCTGGATTTCGCAGGCCCGCACGATCGGTTCGGTGAGGGTGGCGAAGGCCTTGTCGACCAGCAGGATGGTCGCGCCGCTGTCGCGCAGGGCGTAGATGTGCTCGGCCAGGGCCCATCGGGTGTTGCCGGGCACGATCACGCCACCGGCCCACCAGACGGCGAAATAGAGCTCGACATAGCGATCGCTGTTCAACGCGATCGGCGCGACCCGGTCGCCGGACTTGAGGCCGAGGGAGACGAGGCCCGCCGCCAAACGCGAGACACGCTCGCGCACCTCGCGCCAGGTCCGGCGGCGTTCACCGAATATGGTCGCGGCCGCGTCGGGTTTGAGCTGAGCGGCGCGATGCAGGCCCTGGGTCAGGTGCATCCTACGGTCTCCTCCGGGTCGCTCGGCCAGCCTAAGGGCCCGCCAAGCTTTTGTTCTCGCTCAGATATTGATGCCGCCGCCGACGACGATCACCTGGCCGCTGATGTAATTGCTCTCGGGAATGCAGAAGAGATAGACCGCGCCCGCGGCCTCTTCCGGCGTTCCGGCGCGGCCGAGCGGCACCATCATCGGCAGGGTGCGGCGGGTGGCTTCGGGCACGCCGACGACGAAGTCGCGGCCATCGATACTGACCTTGGCGTCCTCGCGATCGCAGCGACTGGGTCAGGCGCGTGTCGATGAAGCCGTAGGCGACGCAGTTCACGTCGACCTTGTAGCGGCCCCACTCCTTGGAGAGGGTCTTGGTCAGGCCGACCAGCGCCGCCTTGGCCGAGGAATAGTTGGCCTGGCCGGCGTTGCCGTTGGTGCCGGCCATCGAGGAGATGTTGACCACCTTGCGGAACACCTCGCGGCCTTCCTCGGCCTCCTTCTTGGCCATGATGCGGATCGGTTCGGCGGCGGCGCGCAGGATGCGGAACGGGGCCACCAGGTGCACGTCGAGCATGGTCTGGAACTGCTCGTCGCTCATCTTCTGGATGACGCTGTCCCAGGTGTAGCCGGCGTTGTTGACGATGATGTCGAGGCCGCCGAACGTCTCCATGCGCCGTGCCGACGAACCGGTCGGCGAAGCCGTCGGCGGTGACGCTGCCGACGCAGGCGACCGCCTCGCCGCCGGCGGCCTTGATCGACGTCGACCACCTCGTTGGCCGGCGCCTCGTCGAGGTCGTTGACCACCACCCGCGCGCCTTCGCCGGCGAGCTTGAGCGCCAGCGCGCGGCCGATGCCGCGGCCCGAGCCGCTGATAAGGGCGACCTTGCCGGTGAGCTTGGACATGAGTTCTTTCTTGGGTTCAGGGACTAAGGCAGGGCGATGACGGCGTCGCCGGCCAGGGTGTGGAGGCCGCCGTCGGTGTGGGCGTTGATCTCCAGCCGCACCCGCTTCTCGCCGTCGGCCTCGAACTTTTCGACCACCTTGCCGGTGCACAGGACCTTGGCGTGGACCGGGGTGATGGCGACGAAGCGCACGCCCCAGCTGGCGTGATCCGTTCCTGCGGGACCCATCCGGTGAGCAGCTGGGCCAGATAGGCCATGGAGAGCATGCCGTGGGCGAACACGTCCGGCATGCCGGCCTTCTTGGCGAAGTCGATGTCGACGTGGATCGGGTTGTGGTCGCCCGAGGCGCCGCAATAGAGCGCCAGGGTGTGGCGGGTGATCGGCCGGCTTTCGTGGTCGGGCAGGACGTCGCCGACGTCCATGGCGTCGAAGGTCAAGGTCATGGCTGGCCTCAACCGTTGCGCACGACGATCACCGTGCGGGTCACGCCCACGGTTTCGCCGTTCTGGTTGGCCGCCTCGGTGTCCTGGACGATGAAGTCCAGGGCGCCGCCGCGCTTGTCATAGATGTCGCTGATCCGGGTCTTCAGCGTGATGACATCGCCGGCGTGGATCGGCTGGCCATAGGTGAACGACTGCTCGCCGTGGAGGACCCTGCCCATGTCGACGCCGAGCTTGGCGATCACGCTCTCCGGCTCCGGCGCCAGCAGGCCGAGGCAGAAGAGGAAGGTCGGCGGCGCCGGCAGGGCCGGGTGGCCGGCCGCCTTGGCCGCCGCCTCGTCGAAATAGATGGGGTTGTTCTCGCCGGTGGCGCCGGCGAAGGCTTTGAGCTGGCCCTTTTCCACCTCGACCGATCGCGGCGCGGTCTCCAGGCCGATGAACGACCGGTCGAGCATCCTTCAGGCCCGGCCGTAGAGGGTGACGACGCAGGCGCCGCCGAGGCCGAGGTTGTGCTGCAGGGCGTGGGTGACGCCCTCGACCTGGCGCTTGTCGGCCTGGCCGCGCAGTTGCCAGACCAGTTCGGCGCATTGGGCGAGGCCGGTGGCGCCCAGCGGATGGCCCTTGGAGAGCAGGCCGCCGGAGGGGTTGGTGACGTACTTGCCGCCATAGGTGTTGTCGCCGTCCCAGATGAACTTCTCGGCCGTGCCTTCCGGCGTCAGGCCGAGCGCCTCGTAGGTGAGCAGCTCGTTGGCGGTGAAGCAGTCGTGCAGCTCGACCACCTGCACGTCCTCGGGGCCGACGCCGGCGGCCTCATAGACCTGCCGCGCGGCCTCCTTGGCCATGTCGTAGCCGATCAGCTTGATCATCGAATGGTCGTCGAAGGTGCTGGGGCCGTCGGTGGTCATCGCCTGGCCCTTGATCACCACCTCGGCGGCGATCCCGTGCTTCTTGGCGAACTCCGGCGTGCAGACGATCGCCGCCGCGGCGCCGCAGGTCGGCGGGCAGCACTGGAAGCGGGTCAGCGGGCCGAAGATCTGCGGCGAGCCCAGCACCTCCTCGACGCTGAGCTGGTCCTTGAAGATGGCGTAGGGATTGTGCTGCGGCGTGGGTGCGGGCCTTGGAGGCGATCTTGGCGAAGGTCTCGCGCCGGGTGTCGTACTTCTTGGCGTATTCCGCGCCGGCGCCGCCGAAGAACTGCGCCGCGCCCGGCGCCTTGGGGTCGAATTCCTGCAGGGTGGTCATCTCGGTGAAGAACTGCGCCATCGGGCTGGGCCGGTCGTTGAAGGTCGACGCCGAGCGCGCCGGGACGCATCTCCTCGAAGCCGAGCGCCAGGGCGCAGTCGACGACGCCGGCTGCCACCGCCTGGCGGGC
The DNA here is from genome assembly GCA_963817995.1 of uncultured Alphaproteobacteria bacterium. Classification (GTDB taxonomy): domain Bacteria; phylum Pseudomonadota; class Alphaproteobacteria; order Caulobacterales; family Caulobacteraceae; genus Acaudatibacter. The sequence goes on along the minus strand of CAWFQJ010000019.1, from coordinate 31,930 downwards.
CAGGAACAGGGCCGACGAGCCGGTGGAGCAGTTGTTGTTGACGTTGATGATCGGCACGCCGGTGAGGCCGAGGCCATAGACGGCGGCCTGGCCGGCGGTGGAGTCGCCATAGACGTAGCCGACATAGACCTGCTGGACGGCGGAATAGGGCAGGCCGGCGTCCTCGAAGGCGGCGCCGCGCGGCCTTCTCGCCCATGACGTTGTAGGTCTCGCTCTGGCCGGGCTTGGTGAAGGGGATCATCCCGACGCCGGCCACGCGCACTTCGTTGGTCATTCGCTCTCTCCCTTGTTCGCGGCCGGCCGTTCAAGAGCCTGTCCGCGATCGCCAATCCCATGATCCACGCCTTGGCGGCGCGGGGTCAAATTCATTGTATGACGCTCGCATGCCCAATAGGAATGGCCGATGCTGGATCCAAGGCTCAACCACCTGGTCGCCGTGGCGCGGTGCGGCTCGTTCACCGCCGCCGCCCAGGCCATTGGCGTCACCCAATCGGCGGTGACCAAGGGCGTGGCCGACCTGGAGCGCCAGCTCGGCTATTCGCTGTTCCACCGAACCGCGCGCGGCGCCCTGCTGACCGAGAAGGGCGGCGAGTTCGTCGAGCGCGCCAGCCGGCTGCTGGACGACGCGCGGGAGCTGCTGGAAGGCTCGGCCATCAAGGCCGATCCCTACGCCGGCGTGCTGCGCATCGGGGTCTGCCCGGCGTCCATCGAGTGGCGGCTGATCGCGCCGCTGGCCAGCCTGCTCGCCCGCCATCCCGGCATCCGCTTCGACGTCAGCGGCGCGAGCTTCGAGCGCATGGTGCAGCTGCTGCGCAACGGCGCGGTCGATGTCGCCCTTGGCTTCGACGCGGCGTTCAGCGAGTGGCCGGACCTGCGCCGCGAGCCGGTGCCCGAGCTGAAGACCACCCTGTTCGTGCGTAAGGGCCACCCGGCGCTCGACAAGGTTCCGGCCAGCCTGACCGACATCGCCGAATACGATTTCGTCTCGCCCTCCGACTCGCGCCCGTTCGGCGCCATCATCCGCAATGTCTATGAGCGCCAGGGCATCGAGTGGCGAACGCGGATGCACGTCATCGACTATTTCCCGATCGTGCGGCGCATCGTCGCCACTTCCGACGCCATCGGCGTGGTGGCGCTCTCCCACGCCTCGTCCCGCTCGTTCCAGAGGGACTTCGCCCTGCTGGACCATCGGGTGCCGTTCGAGCCGGCGCGAATGTGCTGCGCCGTCCGGGCGCGGTGGGAGGCCAAGCCGGCGGTTCGCGCCTTCATCAGCGCGGTGCAGTTCGACGCGGCGGCGCAATCCGATCTGGATGCATAGCGCCCAAGCCGTGGCGCAACGCCGCCCGGCCCGCGCGTCCCAGCGCTGGTTTCCCCGCCGATTTGCTCAGTCGGCTTTGCTATGATGAGCGGGATGGAGCCGCAGAGAAGCAAAGTCCGCGTGGCCGAGCGCCGAGACGCCGAGGCGATCGCCGCGATCTACACGCCGATCGTGCGCGAGACGGCGATTTCATTCGAAACCGATCCGCCGACGCCCGCCATCATGGCCGACCGCATAGAGACCACCCTGCGGCGTCACCCCTGGCTGGTTGCCGAAAACTCGGGGGAGGTCGTGGGCTATGTATACGCCAGCGAGCATCGCCAAAGGGCGGCCTACCGCTGGTCGGTGGACGTCACCGCCTACGTATCGCAAGACGCGCGCGGGCAAGGCTTGGGCCGCAGGATGTACGGGGTCCTGATCGACATGCTGAGAGCGCAGGGTTTCCGATCCGCCTTCGCGGGGATCGCCCTGCCAAATCCCGCCAGCGTGGCCCTGCACGAGGCCGTCGGCTTCACGGCGCTGGGAGTCTACAAGGATGTCGGCTTCAAGCTCGGACGTTGGCACGATGTCGGCTGGTGGCGTCTGGCGCTTTCGACGAGCGATCATGAACCCGCCGAGCCGATCGCGTTCGCCCGGCTGCGCGATTCCTCGACCTTCACCTCCCTCCTGGGATGACTACGTGGCCGTCTTCCCCCGCAAAAGCCACCCGAAGAGAAGGCTCGCGGCGATCGCGCCGGCGAGTTGGGCGAGGATGAAGACGGGCGCCGAGCTGGGCGCGATGCCGGCGAAGGTGTTCGACAGCGACCGGGCGATGGTCACGGCGGGATTGGCGAACGAGGTCGAGGCCGTGAACCAATAGGCCGCCGTGATGTAGAGCCCGACGATCATCGGCGTCGCCTCTGGCCGGAAGCGGATCGACCCCAGGATCGCGCCGATCAGGCCGAAGGTGGCGACGAACTCGGCGAAGGCCTGGGCCGGCCCGTCGCGCAGCTTGGCGGAGATTTGCCAGATCGGCTCGGCGAACATGGCGTGGGCGGTCCAGACGCCGAGAACGCCGCCGGCGATCTGCGCGAGAACGTAGGCGGTCGCCAATGGCCAGCCGATCTCTCGCCGAAGGGCGAACACCAGAGTGACGGCGGGGTTGAAGTGAGCGCCGGAGAGCGGCCCGAAGATGGTGATCAGGACGACCAGGCCGGCGCCGGTCGCGAGCGTATTGCCCAAGAGCGCGATGGCGACGTTCCCGCCGGAAAGGCGCTCGCCCATGATTCCCGAGCCGATCACGATGGCCAGGAGCAGCGCGGTCCCGAGCGCCTCGCCGGCCAGGCGGCGGCTGGTGGAGAAGGCGTGCAGCGGCGGCTCCAGGCTGGCCTGGGTCATCGGCCCGGCATCGCGCACGATCAGCGCGCCGGCGCCGGCTGACCTGAGGTCTGGCCGATGGCGTCGAGGCGGCGCTGGAGCGAGAGGCGGTCGAGGCTGGCCAGCGGCAGATTGGCGAACAGGCCGATGCGGTTGTTCAAGATCCGGTAGGTGTCGGCGAAGGCCAGGGCGATCTCCGCCTCATTGCCGCTCGCCGCCGCCGGGTCGGGAACGCCCCAGTGGGCGGTCATCGGTTGCCCGGGCCAGATCGGGCAGACCTCATTGGCGGCGTTGTCGCAGACGGTGAACACGAAATCCAACTTCGGACCGTCCGGGCCGGAGAACTCTTCCCAACTCTTGGAGCGGTAATCCTCGGGCCGGAAGGCGTTGCGCTTCAGAACCTCCAGCGTTCGAGGATGCACCTCACCCTTCGGCATGGAGCCGGCGGAATAGGCCTTGAACTTGCCGGCGCCGACGCGGTTCATGATCGCCTCGGCCATGATCGAGCGGGCCGAGTTGCCGGTGCAGAGAAAGAGGACGTTCAGCGGAGCGTCGGGCATGGCGGGATCCTTCAGCAGCAGGCGCGGGTCGGCGCCTCGGCCTTGGCGGCCGGCGCGCGGCAGGCGGCCTTGGGCGCGGCCAGGGCGACGCCAGGCTCATCTTCGCCGTAGCGCGTCGCCTCGCCGAAGGTGTGGAAGGTCTCCCAGCGCAGGCCGCCCGGATCGTTGACCCAGGCCTTGTCCGACCGGGCGTAGCAGCAGGTGGTCGCTTCCTGATCGCGGGTGACCTCGCCGGCGGCCTTCAGGCGGCCCGCCAGTTCCGCGAGTTCCTCTCCGCTCTCGACCTGGATGCCGAGATGATCGACGCCGGTGAGGCGCGATCGATCGGAAATCGCGAAGTTGACCCTCGGATCATCGAGCATCCACTTGGCGTAGTCGTCTTTCAGCACGACCGGGCGGGCGCCGAACAAGGTCGAATAGAAGCCGATGGACTTGGCGAGGTCCTCGACGGCGACATGGACGTGCAGGCGCTTCATGGCGGGGCTCCTTTAAGAGGCTTGGGAGAGGTCGCAGCAGGCGGCGCGGCTGGCCACGGCGGCCAAGGGAGCGCAGACTTCCGGCCGGCCCTGGCAGCAATCTTCCATCAGATAGACCAGCAGTTCGCTCATGCCGTCGTAGCCGGCGGCGTAGATGATCGAGCGGCCATCGCGGCGGCTGGCGACCAGGCCGGCGTTCGCCAACAGGGTCAGCTGAGCCGAAAGGGTGTTGGGGGTGACGCCCAGCGCGCGGGCGATGTCGCCGGCGGCGACCCCCGCGGGACCGGCTTTCACCAGCAACCGGAAGACGGCGAGGCGCCCCTCCTGGGCGAGGGCGGAGAGGCGCTTGATGGCGGTGTTTGATTCCATAATTCCAAGATTGTTGAATTAATGAGACGAGTCAAGCGGCCGCGTCCGAGATCGCGACACAACGGACATGCCCCGAGGGAATACCCCTCCCACAGAATGAATGTTCCTTAAGGGCACGCACCTGTTAGCCTCCCTCTCCAAGGTGCGATCGCGCCGGCAAAAAAATAATCAGGGGAGGGACCGGGATGCGGTCTCCATTTCACAGCCCGCTGGGCATTTTGGTATCCAAGCGCGGGCTGAGCTTGGCGCTCATGGCGTGCGCCTCGGCGAGCGCGCTGACGTGGGGCGTGGCGGCCCGGGCGGCCGACAGCGCGACCTCCGCCACGGACGCCGGAACCAAGGTCGGCGAGCTGGTGATCACCGCCGAGCACCGGGCGACCAATCTTCAGAAGACCGGCATCGCCGCCACCGTGCTGACCGGAGCGCAACTGACCACGCGCAACGTCAATGTCATTGACCAGATCCAGTTCGTCACGCCATCGGCCAGCGTGACCGCGTCGGGCCAGAGCAACAACATCAACATCCGCGGCATCGGCAAGTCGGAGACCGGCAGCGGCACGCTGGTGGGGGTGATCGTCTATCGCGACGGCGTCGCCACCTTCCCCGGCTTCTTCCAGGATGAGCCGTTCTACGATGTTTCCACCATCGAGGTGCTGCGCGGCCCGCAAGGCACCTTCCAGGGCCAGAACGCCACCGGCGGCGCGGTGTTCGTCACCAACAACGGCGCCAATCTCGATGGCCTGCACGGCTTCGTCGAGGGCCAGTACGGCAACTATAACGATGGGCGCATACGCGGCGCCGTCAACATCCCGGTCAGCGACACCTTCGCCATCCGGCTCGCCGTCAATGATGAATACCATGACAGCTACGCTAACATCACCGGCCCTTATACCGGCCAGCCCGGCGAATTGAAGGAATCCAACACCCGGCTCAGCTTTCTATGGCAACCCAACTCCAACCTGAAAATCTCGCTGAAGAACGAATATAGCTATATCGACCAGGGCGGCTATATCGCCAGCCCCCAGACCGCCACCTATAATATGTTCAATATCAGCAACAACGCTCACAATATGCAGATCGATCAGATATTTAGAACAGTTCTTAATATCGACTATACGTTGAGCAATGGCATCGATATTCGGTCGATTTCCGGCTATCAATATGGCTATACCGCCGTCAACATCGACCAGGACGGCATGAGCGGCGATTGTCTGACGTGCCACCAGACCTTCACCGACCGGGCGTCCGAAACGATCTACTCGGAAGAGCTGGACGTCATTTCGCCGAGCGCCGGTATGTTCCGCTGGATCGGCGGCCTCTATTACCAGTGGGACGGCACCGATATTCCGGCGGACGGCGGCTTCACATCCACGATCGTGCCGGCCAATACGTTCCCGCCGCCCTTTATATATCCGGTCTATGGAACCATAGCGGCGAACTATTCGCGCCAGACGATCGCCGCCTTCGGTCAGGGCACGGTCGAACTGGATCACGGACTCGAGATCCAGGCCGGGCTGCGCTACAGTTACTATAGGGAGCCGTCCGACGTCACCTCAGTCGTCTTCGACCCCTACTATGGCCTCGTTCCCGGCCTCCCGCCGTCCTCGGGCGCCCATCAGGTCCAACTGGATACCGAATCGTCCGTAACCGGAAAGTTCGCCGTCAACTGGACGATCAACCCGAACAATTTCTTCTACGCCTTCGTCGCCACCGGCAATAAGCCGGGCGGGGCCAACGCCACCAGCGGCGAGGTCCTGCCGCCGTCGACCCAGCCCGAATATGTCACCGACTTCGAGACCGGCTGGAAGGCGACGCTCTTCGACGGCCACGTCCATACCCAGGTCGGCGGCTATTATGATCTCTACAACCGGTTCCAGGTGAACATCGACAGCCCCACGATCCCCAACACCAGCCTGGTGCTGAATATCCCCGGAACCACGGTCAACTATGGTCCCGAGGTCTCCGGCGACGCCGTGTTCGGCGCCTTGAGGTTCAACTTCAGCGGCTCCTATCTGCACAGCAACATCGGGACATTCTTCGCCACCGACCCGAGGCTGTCGGCGCTAGTTCCCGCGACCGGCTGCAATCCATCCACCGGGCCTGGCACGATCTTCTGCACCGATCTGACGGGCCGGGTGCTGTCCGACGCGCCGAGCTGGACCGCCAATGTCGGCGTGCAATACGCCTTCAACATCGGCGCCAACGCCACCCTGACGCCGCGGCTCGACTACGCCTATGTCAGTTCCCAGTGGGCGACCCTGTTCCAGAACGCCGCGGAAAACGATCTTCTGGGCCAGCGCAGCCTGCTCGATCTTCAGCTCATCTATAATGTGAAGACCTGGACGGTGACGGCCTATGCGACCAACATCGCCAACCAGAACTATGTCGCGCAGGTCAATTCGGGCCTGAGGTTCCCGGGCGATCCGCGCCTGTTCGGCCTGCGGGTGAACAAGACGTTCTAGGGTGGGCGCTATTGCGGGGACATATCTGATGGCGAAGCGCGCGCTTACACAATACCTGCGTCATCCCGGCCGCAGCGCCGCCCTCTCGCGGCGCGGAGAGCCGGGAGCTAGGGGGACCGGGCGCGGCGGGCCGTTCATCCGTGGGCGGAGGATAGTTGAGTTGAATGTGGCCCCTGGGTCCCGGCTCTACGCTGCGCTTTGCTCCGCCGCGGCCGGGATGACGCAGGTGGGTGAGGGCGGCGGCGGCCACGATAGAGAGAAGGAAGTCGAGCAGCATGGATGTCGGCGGATTTGTCGCGCGGGGATATGAGGGCGTTCGCGACGCGTTCGCCGCCGGTCAGGCCGGCGACCCGGGCGGCGGCCAGCTTTGCGTCTATCGCCATGGCCAGAAGGTCGTCGACCTCTGGGGCGGTCGGGACAAGGTCAATGACCGGCCCTACGGCGAGGACACCCTCACCATCATCATGTCGTGCACCAAGGGCGCGACGGCGGCGGTGGTCCATCGGCTGGCCGAGCGCGGGCTGATCGACTACGAGGCGCGGGTCGCCGACTACTGGCCGGAGTTCGCGGCCGGCGGCAAGGACGACGCCCGCGTCTGGCATCTGATGAGCCATTCGGTGGGGCTGCCGGGCGTCGATCCCGAGAGCGGCCTCGACGCGCGATCGATCTGCTCTACCTCGATCGCCACCTGCCGGCCCTGGAGGCGATGGCCCCGGTGTGGGACGCCCGGCGCCTCCTGCCACTACCACCCGATCACCTATGGCTCGCTGCTCGATGGCCTGGTGCGGCGGGTGAGCGGCAAGAGCGTCTCGCAGCATCTGGCCGAGGAGATCAGCGGCCCGCTGGGCCTCGATTTCTGGATCGGCCTGCCGCTGGAGGAGGATGGGCGCGTCGCGCCGCATTTCACCCCGACGCCGGGCCTCACCGCGGAGAACATCGCCGCCTTGCTCGCCGGCCATGGGCATCGATGTGACCACGCGCCTGGCCAAGGTCTTCCTGCTCTCCATGCAGCATACCGCCGAGCTGATCGAGAGCATGAACAACCGCGAGCTGCGGGCCCAGCAGATGCCGGCCGGCAACGGCGTCGCCGACGCCGCGTCGCTGGCCAAGATGTACGCCGCCATGATCGGCGAGGTCGACGGCGTGCGGCTGTTGAAGCCCGAGACGGTGGAGCGGGCCCGAACCCTGCGCACCGGGGCGATGTCGCCGGCCGGCGATCTCGGCAAGCTGCAGCTGGGCCTGCCTACCGCCTATGGCCTGGGATACCAGCTCGCGCGCGAGGAGACCGAGATGCTGGGCAAGGGCTCGTTCGGCCACGACGGAGCCGGCGGCCGGATGGGCTTCGCCCATCCCGAGAGCGGGGTCGCCGCCGCCTATGTCGCCAACACCATGCCCACCGCCCTGGCCGGCCCCGACCCCCGCTGGGCCTGGATCGCCGAACTGCGCAAAGCCGTGGCGGGCTGAGGCGGCGGGGATGGGAATGGGCTGTGGAGACCTTCGATCGGCATGGAACGCGTGGCCTTGCGCCCCCTCCCCCGCGGCGCTTCGCTTGCATGGGAGGAGAAGGAAAAGCTCTCCTCCCCCGTGCCTCTTCACGGGGGAGGTGGCGCGCGGCCTCTACCGGCCGCGTGACGGAGGGGGCGCAAAGCGGCGCCAACGCACCTGATGCCTTTCGCGCTTAGAGACGGGGTCAAGATCCACTGGGACGAGAAGGGCGAGGGAACGCCCGTGCTGCTGATCATGGGTCACCGGTACAGCTCGGCGATGTGGTATCCGATCCTGCCGGCCTTGACGGCGGCGCACCGCACGATCTGGTTCGACAATCGCGGCACGGGCCAGAGCGGCTACAGCCGCAAGCTCACGGTCGGTGAGATGGCGGCCGACGCCTTCGCCGTCATGGACGCCGCCGGCGTGAAGCGGGCGCATGTGTTCGGCGTCTCCATGGGCGGCGGGATCGCCCTGGAGATGGCCATTCAGCGGCCGGCGCGGCTGATCTCCCTGATCCTCGGCTGCACCGGCGCCCTGACCGCCGAGAAGCGGCGCATGCCGGCCATCATGCGCGGCCTTTATTATCTGCCGCCCTGGGCGCTGCGGGTGCTCCTCTCCGGCGGACGCGGCAATCACGGCTATGGCGGCGCCGCGCCGCCGGACCGGGTGGCCATCGACCGGGAAATGTCCGACAATGACAAATACGCCACGGCTGGCGTCGTCGCCCAGGCGGCGGCGGTCGCTGGCCATTGCACGACGCTGGAGGCGGTGGCCCAGATCACGGCGCCGACGCTGGTCCTGCATGGCGACGAGGATGAGCTGGTGCCGCTGGCCTGGGGCGAGGAACTGGCCGCGACCATTCCCGGCGCCCGCCTGGTGAAGCTCCAAGGCGCGGGCCATAACATCCTCGTCGCCGCCGGCGAGCCGGCCACGGCGGCGGTGCTGGAATTCCTCGCCGAGGCGGACCCCAGGGCGAAGGTCGGAGCCCCATGAGCCCGCAACGGATTCAACTGGGCCTCCGGGACGGCGCTGTCGAAGGTTATGTCGAAGGCGGGGTGCGGCGCTTCTTCAGTGTGCCCTACGCGGCGCCGGTGACCGAGGCTCGGCGCTTCCGCCCGCCCGAGCCGGTGGAGGCGTGGAAAGGGGTGCGGGACGCCACGCGCCCCGGCCCCTGCGCGCCGCAAAGTGTCCCCCCATCGGTCGATCTCGGCGTCGACGTCGAGGCGGTGATGGGGCCGATCGACATGAGCGGCCCGGACTATCTGACCCTCAACGTCTTCGCCCCCGAGGCGCCCGAGGGTCCAAGGCCGGTGATGGTGTTCATCCATGGCGGCAGCTTCGTGGCCGGCGGCAAGGACGCGCCGATCTATGACGGCTCGGCGTTCGCGCGGGACGGCGTCGTCTGCGTGGTGATCAATTATCGACTGGGCGTCGAAGGCTTTCTGCCCATTCCGGGCGTGCCGACCAACCTTGGCCTCCGCGACATGATCGCCGCGCTCCAATGGGTCAGAGACCAGATCGCCCTCTTCGGCGGCGACCCGGGCAATGTCACCCTGTTCGGCGAGTCCGGCGGGGCCTGCTCGACGGCGGTCCTGATGGCCTCTCCCCTGGCCAACACGCTGTTCCATCGCGCGATCTGCCAGAGCGGCCATGTGGCTGTCAGCCGCGATATTTCGGTGATGCGCCGGGTGGTGGATAAGCTGGCCAGGCGGCTGCGGATCCGGCCGGACCGCGCCGGGTTCCTCTCCCGCGACCAGCGCCAGGTGCTCGAGGCTCAGGCCAAGGTGATGGCGCCCAGCCTATGGCTCGACATGCGCGACGCCGAAGGCCGGGACCCCGCCTTCGGCGTCAGCCGCTTCCTGCCGGTGCATGGCGACGATGTGCTGCCGGCGCCGGCCATGGAGGCGCTGGCCAAGGGCGAGGGCCGCGACATCGACCTCCTGATCGGCGCCACCAGCGAGGAGGCCAACCTCTTTCTCGTGCCGGGCGGCGTGCGCGAGAAGATGAACGGCTGGATGGCGCGCTATTTCCTCAGCCGGGCGATCCCCAGGGCCGGCGAGGCGTTGCGGGCCTATGGCCTGGGCCAGAAAGGCGAGAAGCCCGGCTGGGTGCTCGCCCGGGCGATGACCGACCTGATGTTCCGCTGGATGGTGCGGCGCACGGCGGAGCTGCACCGGGGGAAGGCCTTCGTCTATGAGTTCGAATGGCGCTCCCCGGCGCTCGGCGGCGAGCTGGGCGCCGCCCACGCCATCGAGCTTCCCTTCGTGTTCGACACCCTGGCCTGCGCCAGCGGCGCGCGCGGCCTGCTGGGCCCCGCCCCGCCCCAGGCCCTGGCCGATTCGATCCACGCCCTGTGGATACAGTTCGCCACCACCGGCGAAGCGCCGTGGCCGGAATTCAAGCCGGACACACGGATGGTCTATTCGCTGACGCGCGGGGTGGCGGAATATGACCCGGTGATGCCCGCGGCGGCGTTTCTGCCGTAGGGGGTGGGCTCCGGACACGCCCGCACCTTGCTATCCTGCAAGCTCCCCACCCCACTACCGTCATCACCGGGCGACAGTCCCGGTGATCCATGATCTCGCCGCCTGCCATGGACGTGCGCGCGCACGTCCACCCAGCGGAAGGGTGCGTATGGGTGGCCGGTACTGACGACCGGCCATGACGTGCTTTGGGAACGCGGTCGCAGTACCGGCCATGACGTTTGTTGGGGGTGGGTCTGCGCTGGGTTATGAGGTTTGCGTGGACGATGAAGTCGGAGCTGGAATGGACCTTGGCGGCGAAGCAGGTGGGAGCGAGGCCCAGCAGGCGGGCGCCGCCTCGGCGTCGGCGCATGGCCACAGCCAGGCCACGTGCCGGATCTGCGGGGCCAGCGGGGAATTTCCCGTCTGGCGCGCGCGGGAGATGCTGCATGGCATGGGCGACGAATTCGACTATTTCGAATGCCCGGCGTGCGGCTGCGTGCAGATCGCCGAGATCCCCGCCGACCTGTCGCGCTTCTATCCGGGCGACTATTTCTCGTTTCGCAGCCAGCGCGGCCTGGCGGGCAACGCGGTGCGGCGGTTCATCGATCCTCGGCGGGTGCGGCGGGCCTTCGGCCGGCCCGATGCGCTGGGCGCCATCGCCGAGGCGGTGAGCCGGCCGTTCGACTATGTGCGCTGGGTGAAGGACGCGGGGCTGGGGCCCGACGCGCGGGTGCTGGATATCGGCTGCGGCGCGGGCAAGACCCTGATCAACATGGCGCTGGGCGGATTTCCGAGCCCCACCGGCGTCGATCCCTTCGTCGGCGAGACCCTGCGCTATGCGTGCGGCGTCACCATCCACAAGGCCGAGCTGGCCGATTTCGCCCGCGCCCACGCCGGCGGCTTCGACTTCATCATGCTGCACCATTCGCTGGAGCACATGATCGACCCGCTGGCGACCCTCGCCTGCGTGGAGGCCCTGCTGGCCCCGGGCGGCCGGGTGCTCGTGGCCATACCGGTGGCCGATTCCTGGGCCTGGCGGCACTATCGCCAGCACTGGTTCGCGCTGGATCCGCCGCGCCACATCCACCTCCTGACCACGCCGGCCCTGGAGATCCTGGCGCGCAAGGCCGGCCTGAAGATCCTGCGCCGCCGCCAGGACGGAAACCTCTCGCAGTTCACCGGCAGCGAGCGCTATCGCAAGGGGATCGCCATGTCGGCGGGGCCGCGGGCGAAACAGATGTTCAGCCGCGGCCAGCTGAAGGCGTGGACGGCGCGGGCCGGGGAACTGAACGCGCGCGAAGAGGCCGACCTGGTGACGTTCACGCTTGGGCGGCCGTAGGGGCGCAAAGCTCGGGGCTGTTCTGACGGCTGCTTTCGAGAGACGAAGCGGTCATCGGGGTTCAGGCTTGACCTGAAGGACCACAGCTTCGATCTTTAGAGCAGCGAAGCGGGAGAGTAGGTTCACCGCACGGGAGGGTGGTCGATGTGGTTCAAGACACGTGTTTCCTTGTTTGAGTTGCCAGAGCCCCACGAGTTTATGGTTGCAGACCATCCGGAAGCGAAAAAACCGTTCCGATCTGTGTACGTGGGACGAATAGAACAGCACTTCGAATATAAGGGAATATTCGGATCGGCAAAAGTATCAAACTCTTCTAGACATCTTGCTGCATTTCATAAGTCAGATTCGAATGATGAGGCCATTGCCGAATGCATGAAACTGATCGAGGAGGCGATTCGCACCGACGCTAAGATTTGCGACTTGAGTGCGATGGGTGACCGAGATGCGTGGCCGGAATCGTGGAATCAGATCGCGTGGCAGCCATAATCTGCGGCCGCTTGTCACCCCAAAGCTGAACAATGAGCGAATGGCTAACAGCTGCTTGCCCCACAAAGCGGCACTGGCGCCCTGCCCGTTAGCGACCAACGGTAGGCTGGCGACGCTCGCAAACGGGAGGGAGTGGGGCGTATTGCGCCCGTTTGGTCCGGCGCCCTCGCCTGTTAAGCTCGGCGCATGAATTGGCCGATCGCCTTCGCCGTCGCCTCGTCGGTCGGACTTCCGCTGGGGTCGGTCGGCGCCGAACCGACGGCCCCCGGCGGCGCCATGGCCGCGCCGGCTATCGCCCCTCCGATTTCGCCCGTGGAAAGCTCATGGGCGACGATCTGCGCTCCCGGAGCCTCGCTGACGCCTGTCATAATCCGCGTCCAATTGGACGCGAGTGGCCACCTTGTCGGCGCGCCACAGTCGTCCGAAAAGGACACCACCAATCCCGCCGCCAAAGCCGCATCGGATCTGGCGATCAGCGCGGTTCTCAAGGCCGCCCCAACCTATGTTGGCATGACAAGCCTCCACGGGAAGAGCTTTTCGGTGACGTTCAATCCCAAACCGCATTGTGCGGCCATGCGGTGATCCCCTGGCGCAGCGTTGGCCAGGCGCCAAGGCTCAAAAGGTCGCCGTCAAATAAGCACCTGGAGGTTCATTTGCGCCGGCCAAGGGGGCGTCGCGAACGCGCAAGGCTCGGGGTGTTCCGATCCCACAGGCCTCTCAGCCGCGCTGCCGGGCCGATCTCTCGCAGCGGCCGCCGATCGGCGCCGAAAATTCACAAAATCCTGACCGGGCAAGTCGGTCCAGGTCTTGACTTTCTCGCCACAAAGACGCCTTTATTTGGCGGGCGGGGCTGTCTTCGGGAGTTCAGATCATGATTTCCAAGTTCGCCGCGCCGATCGCCGCCGGCGCGCTCGCCGTCCTGGCGCTCGCCGCCGCCCCGGCCTCGGCCACGATCATCTTCAACGCCGGGACTTACGCGCTGGCCTACTCCGACCTTGGAGCGGCGGTCGATACGCTGACGATCACCGTCTCAGGCGGCGTGGCGTCCTTTGCCCTCAGTGGCGAAGACACCGAAACCTGGTCCCTGCCCGACATCGCCACCCCCGATGGCGGCGGCCCCGGCAATCCCTTCTTCGACGCCACCGCCCCCAGCGTTGAGGCGAACTGGGATACCGAAACCTATCCCTATCTGACCTTCTGGAGCACGACTTCTTTTGGCGGGCTGACCATCGGCAGCGTGGCCGGCGGCGACACCGGAGGCGAGAACCTCGTCGACCTCTTCCAGTCCACGCTGGGGACGGGCCAGGTCTACACCTACGTCCCCGAACCTGCCGCCTGGGCCCTGATGCTTGTCGGGTTCGCGGGCCTCGGCGCGGCCGTTCGCTCCCGCCGGCGGGCGATGGCCGCCGGCTGATTCCGAAGGCCTCCCGCTGAAGCTTGGAAGCGCCGGCGACCGCCGGGGCGTTTACGCCTGTCGGCGGGAATCCGGCAGCTCGATTTTCATCCCCCGCGAACGGGCTTGCAGCCACGCCGCTGGCATGGCTTGGCCAAAGACGCCTTCCCGTTCTTCGGGCCTGAGCGGTGTCGCGGCCGCGCCATCCTTGATCAGCGGATCCCTCATGGGCGGCGCAAGTCACCGCCGTGGAGCAGGGACATGGCAGGCGACCGAACGGCCGAGGTGACGTGGCGGGCGCGACGCCTGGCGGACGGTCCAGGTCGCGTCGAGACGGTCAACCTCGTCGTCGGCGCGCGCGACATGACCTTTGGCGAAGTCGTCGAGGGTTGGCGCGACGAGGCGGCGTTCCGGGAATTCTTCCTCGCCGAGCTCGGCCTCACGCCCTACCCCGCCTTCTTCTGGGAGATGCCGCCGATCGCCCGCGGCGCCATGGACCGCCGGTATGAATACGTGGCGGTCGAGGGCTCGGCCTTGGAGACCCCGCGCGCCGATCCGGCGGTTTTTCGGGCCCAGCTGGCCAGGCTCGGCGCGGCGAAATCGGTGGCGACGTTCGCCAACCTGGGCGGCGATGCGGATCTGGTCGTCCCTGCGGCCTTGGCCGGACCTCGCGCCTATGGCCACCTTGGCGCGTTTTTGCGCGCGGCCCCCGAGCGCCAGAAGCATGAGCTGCTGGCGACCCTGGCCCAGACGATCGATGCGCGCCTTAAGCGCCAGGACGGACCCATCTGGGTGAGCACCGCCGGCCTCGGCGCGCCCTGGCTCCACGTGCGATTGGATGCGCGGCCCAAATACTACAGACACGATCCCTATCGCCGCTGACGACTTAGCCTGGCCGAAGCGGCGCGCGCGCCGGCGCTGTCAAACCCAACCCGCTGCGCGTCTCACTCTGAGTCCGGTCACATCTCCTTGGCCACCTGGCCATAGGCGATCATGGAGAACAGCACCGTCCCGCCGACGATGTTGCCGATAAGCGCCGGCAACGCGAAGCCCACCACCAGGCTCGATATTGCAAGGCGCCCGTTAACGACCAGCATGTACCCCTCGAAGCTGCCGGCGATGATGTGGGCAAAGCCGCTCACGGCGATCAGATATGTCATCACGACGATGATGTGGAACTGCGCGGCGCTGGCGCTGGGCAGCAGCCACACCATCGCCGCGATCAAGAACCCGGCCCCGATCGCCTTGAAAAAAATTTCCACCGGAGGATGGGATATCGACGCCTGACTGATGCTCAACATGGCTTGGCGAAGGTCGGCCGGTATGACCGGCGTATAGGTGAAGAACAGCGCCGCGAGCAGCGTCCCGACCAGATTCGCGACCAGGACGATGCCCCAAAGACGTCCCATCCGGGCCAGGTTCAAAAACGACACGCGCGCCGCGACCGGCAGAACCGCCGTGATCGTATTCTCCGTGAAAAGCTGATGCCGGGCCATGACCGCGACCAGGAAGCCCACGGTGTAGCCAAAGCCCGTGACCAGCTCCGTCCACGGTCTATCGGGCAAATGGGTTTTCAGAACACCCTGGACGACAAGGGACAAGCTGATCGAGAGCCCCGCCGCCACCCCCGACCACCAAAGGGAGGTGACCGGGCGATCCATCTCCTCCTCACCTTCGCGGCGCAGAATCTCATAGATCTGCAAGGCGCTCAGCCGCGAGCTCTCCTGGATATCGGCCTCATCGGAATCGGTCAGGCCCCCGGCCTTATGCTGACCGTCAGACTCCGCTTCGCGACCCGCATCGCGTCGATCGCGCCCGGGCCGTTTGCTGTTTGAGCCGCTGGCTGGCGCTGCTTGGGCCATTTGTGGGTTCCCTTACGACGGTCTTTTTGAAAGGTGCGCCGTCCGCCCTTATTCCGGCGCCGCAACGGATGTGGGCGTCATCGCTTGGCCGAAGTCACAGAGAGAGGCGTCGCGGTGATCGGCGCCGACTTTTGGAGGGGCGCCAGGGCGGCGAAATAGGCCGCGACATCCGCGCGTTCTTGGGCCGTCAACTTGCCGGCGATCCAGGGCATCGGGTTCAGCGCGCTGAGGTTTTCGGCAAAGGGCTCGGCGAACCGGTTCAGCCGGGCCTGAAGATAGGACGCGCTCTGGCCCTGCAGCCGGGGGATCAAGGGGAGATCGACCACGCCGCTGGCGCCATGGCAGCTGAGGCAAGCTGGCACGCCGCGCGTCGGAATGCCCTGCGTGGCGATGATCGCTCCGCGGGAGGCGGCCACGAGGTCCGGCTTCGGCATGCCCGGCCGCGGCGTCAGGCCGCTCACATAAGCCGCCAGGCTTGCCAGGTTATCGAAGCTCAGGCTGCCGGTCATCTGCCTCATCTTGTCGCCGGGTCTCGCGCCGCTGCGAAAGGCGTAGAGGCTCTGCGCGACGAATGGCCCGCTCTGGATCGTAAGGTTCGGGTAGTTGCCCTGGAGGTCGCCGCGACCCTGATTCACGTGACACTTCAGACACTGGGTTTGAAATATCTGTTTCGCCACGGCCAACTCGAGCCTTGCGTCCTGCGCGAGCCGCGCCCGCGGCCCCTGCGCGGTCTGCACCGCCGGCTGCGTCCTTCGTCGGCCTCAGGCTCGAATAGTAGGCCGCCACGGCGGCGATCTGCCCGTTGTCGAGACTGTGCGCGACGGCCGGCATGGGATTCCACCAGAGGCTTGAGCCCCGCCCTCCGCGGGCCATGGCGTCAAGCTGCCGGCGAAGGAAGGTGAAGGACTGGCCGGCCAGTCGCGGCGCACCGCTGATCTTGGCGCCGTCGCTTTCGTGGCAACTGGCGCAGGCAGGCGTGGCGGTTTGCGGCACACCCTGAAAGACGATCGTCGCTCCGCGATTGATCAGTTTGGGGTCCGCGCGCCGGCGGCGGCGACCCCCGCACCGGCAGCCCGGCATAGTAGGTCGCCAGGGCGGCGATCCGCGGGCCCGACAGTTGGGCGGCGATATTCTGCATGAAGCCGCTCTTGCGCGACCCGCGAGTGTAGGCTTCGAGCGCGGTCCGCAGATAGGCGGCGTCCTGGATCGTCAGGTTGGGCGCTTCGCCTCCGGTCACCCCGCCCGAACCATCGGCGCCATGACAGCGCGCGCATGTGGCGACGGGGTTGGCGTGCACGCTCTCGTCGGCAAATCCCGCGGTCGGCGCGGCATAGAGAAATTCATCGAAGGGCGGAGACTCGCGCCGCGTGTCCGCCGGCCGCAAGGCCGGATCGGCCTCGGCGGCCACGGACGGCGGCCCCGCCGTCGTCGGAAGCGCCGTCATGGCGCGATAGGTGTTGGCGTCCAGCTTTGGCAACACCCGCAAGAACGCGACCATCGACCAGACCTCGTCGCCCCGACTGGCCGTCGGCCAGGAAGGCATGGCGCTATACTTCACGCCGTGTTCGACGATCTGGTGGAGTTCGGCGTCTGAAAACTGACCCACCACCTTTGGCAGGTATTGCGGACGGGGACTCATGGACAGCGCCACGATCGACTGCCCATAGCCCGGCCGACCGTGGCAATTGGCGCAGACCATGTCGAAGTGCTGGGCGGCCAGTTCAACACGGGACGCCGCCGCAAGGTCATCAGGCGCAACCACCGCGTCCGACCGCGATGCGACACTGCGCTTGAAAACGAAATGCAGCAGATGTCTTGAGAGCCAGCCATCAGGCTTGTCGGCCGAGACGTCCACGCCCCCCACACTAACGAAGATGACGGCGCCGAGGCCGAGGACAGCCAGGGTGGCGATAATGACTTTCCATGAAACCGTATGCTCGAGCCAGCCCAGGATGGGCCACCGGCGTGACGCTTCGGGCTCGTGCGTCATGTCCGGGCCGGGCTCGGCCACCCTACGCTCTGCTCACCGGGCGGTGTGTCATGGAAAGCGGTCTCTGAGCACGCGCCACATTTTGCCGATCCGCTAAACTCTCTCAGAGCCATTCTGTTCCCTGGCCGGCCCCTGCCGCGACGCCATCCTTCAGACTTGTCAGGGATCGCGGCGACTCTCGGCCCTGCCCCACCGGGGGCGACCGGCGCCGAGGGATCGAGCGCGAGCCGGGTGGAACCGCAGCCTTTGGTTGGTCGTTGTCCCCGCGAAGCGGAGCCATGCTCTTTCGGCGCCAACGCGCTCCGCCGCTAGTCATGGGAGTGGAAGCATGAAACGTTTATCGATCATCGCCCTCGCGGCATGGTGTGGCCTCGCTGTCTCCGCCCAGGCCGCTTCGACAGCCGATACGCGCGCGGCGTGCGGCGCGCGGGCCGACGCCAAGTCCCTGGCGGGCAAGCCCCGTGATGAATTCATGGCGACCTGCCAACAAGGGGCGCTCGCCCCCGCCAAGCCGACCAGCCCTACGCCGCCGGCCCCCACCGCTCGGGCGATCACGGCCCCCAGCGGCGCGGACAGGACCGTCCGCTCCCGTGAATGCACCGCGGAAGCTAAGCGGCGAGGCCTGCCGGACACCCAGAAGAAGGCCTTTCGCCTCTCCTGCCTGGCGTCGGCGGCGCCGGTATCGACGATCGGATCGCCCGAGCAGGCGCAGCGGCCGGTCGCGGAGAAGCCGGAACTGGGCGTTTCGCCCCACTAACGCGCCCCAAGGCATTCCATCCCAGCCGTTGCGACAACCGGCGAGTAGGGCTTGGCGAAGGGAACCTAACTTTGAATACCGTGTTTCTCTGACAACTGGAGAAATGAAATGAACCCTCAACTCTCGGGCGCGTTGCTGCCAGCCTTGCTACTCGTTGTTCCGTTGGTCCTGGGGATCATCGACTTTGCAAGTATTGGGCGCGCGCATTCAGTCTCACAGCGCTACTGAGCCAACCTTGAGGAACCGTTGGCCGCGCCGATTCGATGTTCGCGCGGCGTCAACGCTCCAGGCTCGCCGCGCAATCCTGTCGCGGTGCGGAAAACAGCCAAACGGAACCGGTTCGGAACCCCGTTCTCGCCTATCCATCCTTATACGGAGGCCACACATGTCCATTGTCGATAAGGCTATCGCCGCCATTACCCCGCCCGTCAGCGTAGAGAAGCGCCAGGAAGCCCATGACAAGGCGCGGGCCGTGGCCGAGCCAGGAGACTGGCTCTCGCAAATTCTCGATCACCATGAGGAAATCGAGCAGGCTTTTGCCGATACGCGGGCCGCGTCCTCCGCGGACGCGCGACGCGCCGCGCAAAAACGCCTCGGGGTGCTGCTCAATGGCCACGCCATGGCGGAAGAAGCCGTGATCTACCCATCGCTTGCCCAGGCTGGAAAGCAGGGCCACGCCAACACGGCGTATACGGAGCAGGCGGCCGCGAAGATGCAGCTCGCCGCCCTTGAGACGCTGGACCCCTTGAGCGAGGATTACCTCGACAAGCTCGGTCATCTGGAGGGCGCGGTCGCGACCCATGTTTACCAGGAGGAGAGCGACTGGTTCCCCTATCTGAAGGAATTCGCTCCGGCTGGCGCGCAGGCGCACGCCACGGCGCGCTACCACGAAGAATATTGCCGCTACATCGAGGGCGGCCCGTCCGTGGACAGCCCGGCGCGCGAACAACTCGCCTTCGCGCGCGAGGCCTGACAGCGTCGCGGCTCTCTCGGGGCGCGCCCCGGACCCCTTCGTTTTCGCCCCGCTCGGGGCGAATGACGCCGAAGCCGACCCTGCAGGGACGGCCGAAAGGCGAACCCCTGAATTACCCCTAGGCGGGACGGCGGGAGTTGACGGCCAGCACGATCTTGCCGACGGGGTGGTCTTGCTCGAGGCTTCTGTGCGCCGCGGCGGCGTCCTCGAGCGCGAAGGTCCGCGCGACCACCACCTGGACCTTCCCGGCGTCGATCAGTTCGCCGATCCGTCTTAGGTGTTCGGCGTTGGGTTCGGCCATATAGCGCTTGGCGGTCAGGTCCTTCTCGGCGGCCTTGGCCTTGTCGGGTTCCTGCACGGTCGAGATCAGCGCTCCGCCGGGTTTGAGCACGGCGAAGGAGCGGGCCTGGGTCTCGCCGCCGATCAGGTCGAACACCAGATCGACCTCGCCGACCACATCCTCGAATTTTTGCGACTTGTAGTCGATGGCCTCATCGGCGCCGTAGGCGCGCACGGCCTTCAGGCCCTCGCCGGAGGCGGTGGCGCAGACCCGCGCGCCCACGGCCTTGGCGAATTGCACGGCGAAACCGCCGACCCCGCCCGAGCCGCCATGGATCAGCACCGTCTGGCCGGCCTTGAGGCCGCCATGCTCGAAGAGGCCCTGCCAGGCGGTGGTGGCCGCCAGAGGCACGGCGGCGGCATGGATCATATCCAGGCTGGCTGGCTTGTTGGCGACGCCCACCGGCGCGACCACGGCGTATTCGGCGTAGCCGCCGTCGGCCCAGTCGAGATGGGCGTAAACCTCTTCGCCGACCGAAAACCCATCGGCGGTCTGTTCCACCACCCCGGCGACATCGCGGCCGAGCGTGATGGGCAGCTTGTCCTCCGGAACCAGCGGATAGCCGCCTTTGCGAATCTTGTAATCCACCGGATTGACGCTGGCGGCCCGCACATGGATCAGCAGTTGATCGCCGCTGGCCCGGGCGCGGTCGATCTCGTCGACCACCAGCACTTCCGGGGGGCCGAAACGATGGATGCGGACGGCTCTCACGCCTTGTCTCCCGGCTTGGGATTTGGCGCCCCGGTGGTGGCGTCGGCGAGGGTGTCCGGCGAGTGGGTCGACGGCGCCGACCCGGGCGGCTGGGTGGCATGTCGGGGCGGGCGGCCCGGCTTAAGGTCGTCATTTGCGTCGGTGGGGCCGCGCTGGGGGCTGGTCATGGCTCAACTCTCCTTTGAGCCTGTCAAACCCCGGCGCGCCCGGGTCCGTTCCAAGCTGGCGCGGCGATCGCAGCCGAAAAAGGCGCCCTCGGTTAGGTCGCCATGTGCTCGCCGCCCCAGCTCTCTAGCGTTTCGCCGCCGCGAGTTTATCGAACAGCGCTCGCAACTCGTCCTTCGCACGCTCCAAACCCATCGCAGGCGCCGTTTTTCCGGCCCGGTCGCCGGCGGCCTGATCGGCTGAGCGTTCGACTGTAACGAACTAAGTTGTGGAACCAGGAACACCAGCGTGACCATGGACGGCCACACCGCTGACGAAGCTGCCGATCGAGGCAAGGTCGGAAAGTGACATTGCGGCCCCGTTGTATTCAGCGTGCGATATTGCTCCGGAGGCTATGCCCCCCACCGCTGCTGGGAACCCCGGCGCGGGGTCCCCGTTCCTCCCTATGGTCAAGGTCTTTTTCCACTAGCAACGGGCGTCAGATGGAAGAACTGTTCGAGAAAACCGCAAATAAGATATCTCGGGCGATGGGGCGGCCGTTAACGTTCATCGCCTGCTGCGTCCTTGTGCTTGCTTGGGCGGCTACCGGGCCGATTTTCCATTTCTCGGACACTTGGCAGCTGGTGATCAACACCGGCACCACGATCGTCACCTTCCTGATGGTGTTTCTGATTCAAAATAGCCAGAACCGGGAGGGCGAAGCCCTTCAGGCCAAGCTCGACGAATTGATCCGTGCCCTGGAAACCGCCGAGAACCGCTTCATCGGGCTTGAGCGTCGCACTGAGAAGGAAATCGATGAAATGCGATCCGACTCCGAGGCCGGCCGCGCGCCGTCCGACGTCCCCCAACCGAAGCTCGCCGAACAATCAGCCTCAGTCGCGGCGTAGCCGGCGCAAATGAACCGCTCCGCTCGAAGAGCGGGTCTCCCCAACGCGAGGCCCTGGAAGACCCGCGGGCCTTGCCGGTAAGGTGATATCGTCGCGATGCCTCTGAAGCCGAAGCGGAATGTGCATGGCCGATCGTTCATTTGAAATTCCGCCCGGCTGGCGCGTCCAACCCGGCGCCATGGCGGCGTTGCTCGACGCTACCGATTGGTCGGCAACGCCGCTGGGCGCGCGCGAGGCGTGGTCCCCAAGCCTGCGGCTCGCGGTCGGCACCATCCTCGCCTCGGCCTTCCCCATGGCGCTGCGCTGGGGACCCGACTTCGTGATGATCTACAATGACGCCTACCGCCCCATTCTCGGCGACAAGCACCCATGGGCTTTAGGCCGGCCTGCCCGCGATGCCTGGGCGGAGGTGTGGCCGCAAATCGAGCCGGCCCATATCGCCATCCTCCATGGGACAGCGCCTTCGATCTTCGCCGAGGACATGCTGCTGCGCATCCAGCGGCATGGGACAACCTGGGAGGATGCGCGCTTCACCCTGGGCTACAGCCCAATCGAAGACGAATCTGCACCCACCGGTGTGGGCGGTGTGTTGGCGACGGCCGTCGAAACCACGGAGCGCGTGGCGGCCGAGATGGCGTTGCGCGCCAGCGAGGAGCGGTATGAGCTGGCCCTCGGCGCCGCTGGCGCGGTCGGCACCTGGGACTGGGACATCGTCGCCGACAGGGTGGTCGCGAACGCCCGCTTCTGCGACCTCTATTCGGTGGACCCGGCCCGCGGAGCCGCTGGCGAGCGGATTTCAGCGTTCCTCGCCGGGATCCACCCCGACGATCGGGAGCGTGTCGGGGCCGAAATCCAGCACAGCATCGACGCCCGCGAAGACTTCGGCTCGGAGTACCGGCTTCTCCAACGGGACGGCGCCGTTATCTGGGTCTTCGCGCGCGGGCGTTGCCACTACGATGACGCCGGGCGGCCGGTAAGACTGCCGGGCGCCACCGTCGATATCACCGAACTGAAACGCACCGAGGAAGCGCTACGGGAGAACCGCAGCTATCTCAGCGACATTCTCCGCTCATCGGGCGAAGCGTTCTACGCCGTCGACCGGGAGGGGACGACGACCCTGTGCAACCAGGCCTTCCTGCGCCTGCTCGGTTTTGAACGCGAGGAGGACGCGATCGGCCGCAAGCTGCATGACGTGATCCATCACACCCACCCGGACGGGTCGACCTACGACAAGGTCGATTGCCCGATCTATATATGCGCGGCGGCCGGCGAGGCGGCGCACGTCGAGGATGAATGCTTCTATCGCCTGAACGGCGAGCCCTTCCCGGTGGAATATTGGGTCAGTCCAGTCTACCGCGACGGGGTTCATCAGGGAGCGATCTGCACCTTCGTGGACGTCACCGAGCGCCGGGCCGCCCAGATGGAGCTGGCCCAGAGCGAGGCCGAGTTTCGAGCCTTCTCCCAGGCCGTGCCGAACCATGTCTGGGCCTCGCCGCCCGACGGCCTGCTCAACTGGTTCAACGACCGGGTCTATGAATACAGCGGCGCGGCGCCGGGCGCCCTCGACGGCGAGGGCTGGGCCCAGCTGGTGCATCCCGAGGATTTGCCGGAGGCGGCCGCCCATTGGGGCGCCGCCCTGGCCTCGGGCGAGACCTACCAGACCGAATTTCGGCTGCGGCGGGCTGACGGCGCCTACCGCTGGCACCTGGCGCGCGCCGTGCCCATCCGCGACGCGGGCGGGCGCATTACCCGCTGGATCGGTACGAACACGGACATCGAGGAGCAGAAGCAGGCCAGCCAGGCGCTCGCGGTCCTGAACGAGACGCTGGAACAGCGGGTCGCCGAGCAAGCCGCCGAACGGGATCGTCTGTGGCAGATCTCACAAGACCTGATCGTCGTCATCGATCCCGACGGGATTTTCAAGGCCGCCAATCCGGCCTGGACCACCCTCCTGGGCTGGTCGACCGATGAGGTGGTCGGCAAGCACCATCTGACCTTCGTTCATCCCGACGATCGCGGCGGCAGCCAGGGCGCGCTCGAAGAAGCGTTGGAGCAGCCGCTGCCCAACTATCAAAATCGCTGCCGGCATAAGGAAGGCGGTTACCGCTGGATCGACTGGATCGCCGCGCCCGAGAATGGCCTTGTCTACGCCACCGGCCGCGACATCACCGCCGAGCGAGCCGCCGCGGCGGAGCTGGCGGCGGCGCAGGAAGCCCTGCGCCAAAGCCAAAAGATGGAGGCCGTCGGCCAGCTGACCGGCGGCATCGCGCACGACTTCAACAACATGCTCGCCGTGGTCATCGGCTCGTTGGAGCTGCTGGGCCGGCGCCTTTCGGGGGGCGATGCGCGGGCGCAGCGCTATCTCGACGCGGCGGCGGACGGCGCCCGGCGCGGCGCACTGCTGACCCAGCGTCTGCTGGCCTTCTCGCGCCAACAGCCCCTGAAGCCCGTCGCCGATCGAGGCCAACAAGCTGGTGGCCGGCATGTCGGATCTGCTGCGCCATTCCATTGGCGCCGATGTGCGTCTGGAGACGGTCCTCGCCGGCGGCCTGTGGCGCACCCACGCCGATCCGAACCAGCTGGAAAACATCATCCTCAACCTGGCGGTCAACGCGCGCGACGCCATGCCCGGCGGCGGGCGCCTGACGATCGAAACCCAGAACGCCCATCTGGACGACCGCTATGCCGCCCAGAACGCTGGCG
This sequence comes from uncultured Alphaproteobacteria bacterium, assembly GCA_963817995.1. Classification (GTDB taxonomy): domain Bacteria; phylum Pseudomonadota; class Alphaproteobacteria; order Caulobacterales; family Caulobacteraceae; genus Acaudatibacter. The sequence goes on along the minus strand of CAWFQJ010000019.1, from coordinate 7,830 downwards.
TGTCGGCCGGCCAATATGTGCTGATCGCGGTGACCGACACCGGCGTAGGCATGCCGCCCGAGGTGATCGAAAAGGCCTTCGACCCTTTCTTCACCACCAAGCCGGTCGGCAAGGGCACGGGCCTGGGGCTCAGCCAAGTCTACGGCTTCGTCAAACAATCCGGCGGCCATGTGAAAATCTATTCCGAGCCCGGCCACGGCACGACGATCAAAATCTATCTTCCGCGCCTGCTCAGCGAGCCGCACGCTGTGGAGGACAGCACGCGCCCCAGCGGCGTGGCCCTGGGTGACGCGCGTGAGGTCATCCTGGTCGTCGAGGACGAACCGGCGATGCGACAGTTCAGCGTCGATGCGCTCACCGAACTGGGCTATCCCGTCCTCGAGGCGGATGCGTCTGTGGCCGCGCTTCGGCTTTTGGACGCCCACCCTGAGATCGTGCTTCTGTTCACCGATGTCGTCATGCCGGACGTGAACGGCGCCAAGCTGGCCGAGGAAGCCGCGCGCCGCCGACCCGACCTCAAAATCCTCTTCACCACCGGCTATACGCGCAACGCCGTGGTGCACAACGGCGTGCTGGACGCCGGCGTCGAGCTGATCGGCAAGCCCTTCACGCTCGAGGCCCTTTCCGCGAAGCTGCGGGCGATTTTGGAAACACCCTGACGGTTCCCCGCCGCATCAACGTAGCCAGGCCAGCGCCCTCACGCCTCTTCAATCAAGGCCCTTACCCGCTCCACGAGTTCGGCCGCGCCGAAGGGTTTGGCGATACGCGGCAAATTCAGGTCTGGAAGGTCAATATAGCCCGTGGCGAGCAACACCCGCAGGCCTGGAAGCACTTCGCCGAGTTCGGCGGCGAGCTCGTTTCCCTTCATGCCCGGCATCAACTGATCACTCACCAGAATGTCGGGCGTGAGCCCCGCGCGCACCAATTCCCGAGCTTCGGGTCCGGAGGTGGCCTCGACCACCTCGTATCCCGCGTCTCGAAGCATCTCCGCGGTGGCGAAACGCACCAGCATTTCGTCATCCACCAATAATACGGTGGCCGACCGGTTAGGCGAGGTCGTCTTAGGCGCGGGCAGAAAGTCCGACCGTGAGGCCCCACCGGCGACCGCCGGCAGCCAGAGGGTAACGTCGGTTCCCTCGCCCGGGCGGCTGTCGATGGCCATGCCGCCTCCCAGCTGAGCGCTCAGGCCGTGGACCATGGAGAGTCCAAGGCCGGTGCCCTTGCCGATTTCCTTGGTGGTGTAGAAGGGCTCGATAGCCCGTCGGACGGTTTCGGCGTCCATGCCGATCCCGGTGTCCGATACGCTGATCCTGACGTAGTCGCCGGAGGACAGCCCCGCGGCATGGGGCGCCACAACCGACTCCGAAACGACCGTGACCTTGATGGCGCCGCCCGCGGGCATCGCGTCCTTGGCGTTCACGCAAAGATTGAGAATGGAAAGCTCCAACTGGTTTGGATCGATCAGAGCGGCCGGAAGGTTTTCAGACGCCTCAATATCGAGCGAGATCATGGGGCCGATCGATCGATCGATCAGATCTCTCATGCCATCGATGAGCTGGGCGATATCCACCGCCTGGGGGTCCAGGGCTTGTTTCCGGGCGAAGGCCAGAAGTCTATTGACCAGGGTTTTGGCTCGATCGGCCGATTGCAGGCCGGCGGCCGCCACGCGCTGGGCGCGTTCATCGCCCTCCAGCCGCCGGCGAAGCAAGTCGAGGCTCCCGACGATCGGCGTCAGCAGGTTGTTGAAGTCGTGGGCGATGCCGCCGGTCAGCTGGCCGATGGTCTCGAGCTTTTGCGACTGGATCAGGATCTGCTCGGTTTCGCGACGCTCGGTAATGTCGGTCGCCTCGGCCACCAGGGCGACGATCACGCCGCGTTCATCGCGAACCGGCCGCATGGAAAGGTCGAATGTCCGCCAGCCGCCGGGCAGCAAGAAGGAAACTTCCTCATTGAAGTTTTCCCCCTCGGCGACCTTCGCGACGATGGCGCGCACCCTCTCCGGCGCGCCCGGTGTCTGGCTAAACCAGGGCGTGTCCCAGTATGGCCGGCCGACCACATCCTCCAGCTTGGCGTTGATCCCCGCCAGGGAGGTGGCGTTGGCGTCCAGGAGAACGCCGTCCAGATCCAGTTCGCCGAAATATTGGTGGCTGGACTCGAAAATGGAGCGCATGCGCGCCTGGCTGCCCTTAAGCTCGGCCGTGGCTTCCCTGACGCGGTCTTCCAAGTGGGAGGCGAAGGCGGCAAGCTGGCGCTCGGCCAGGCGCTGTTCGGTGATGTCGGTGTGAACGCCGATCCATTCGCGAATGGACCCATCGGCTTCAATGGCGGGGATCGCTCTTACGCCGAAGTCGCGCCATTGCCCGTCGTGGCGCAGCACACGGTGTTCAAATTCAAACTTCCCGCGGGCGGCGACGGCCGCGTTCCACGCGTTGAGGGTCGGACCCGCGTCCTCCGGGTGGACGGCGGCGGCCCAGCCATAGCCCTGGTATTCGTCGAAGGTCTGACCGGTCAGCGCCGACCAGCCGGGCTGCTCGCCCACCATTTCGCCGGCCGCGTTGTTGGTCCAGAGAATCCCCTGAACGGCGTCCACCGCGGCGCGGAAGCGCGCTTCGCTCTCGATGAGGGCGGCCTCGGCGCGCTTACGCTCGGTGACATCAAGGGTGACGCCGGCCATCCGTGTCGCCCGGCCGTCCGCCCCATGATCGACCCGCCCTCGGACCTGAACCCAGTGAAGGGCGCCGTCGGGCCAGAGGCAGCGGTATTCAACGTCGTAGTCCTCGCCGCCGCGGAGCGAACGGACCACGCTTTGCTGCATGGCGGCGCGATCGTCCGGATGAATTGAGGCCAGCAGTTCGGCGTAGGTGAAGGACATGTCGGGTGAGCGGCCGTAGTGGGCCTTGCATTCGTCCGACGTCTGAAGGTTCTGGTCCGGGATATCGATTGACCAGGCCCCCAGGGCGCCCGCCGAGAGGGCGACCCTGAGACGTTCTTCGCCCTGACGGATCGCGGTGAGCCGACTTCGGGCCTCATATTGCCGGCGCCGCGCGCGAAGCGCGGCGCGGGAAAGGCTTATCAGGGTGGTGGGATGAAACGGCCGCTCAAGGAAGGTTACATTGCCAAGCGTTTCGAGAAGGCGCGCGGCGGAGGGATTTCGCTCGATGCTACCGCCATGCTCGGTAAGTAATATAAAGGGAAAGTCCGACCACTCGGACTGGCTACGCAAAAATCCGGTGACCGTTCTCAGGTCGCGGCCCCGCAACGCCTCTTCCGACACCAGGGCAAAACCGGCGCCCGCCTCGAGCGCGACGGCGAAATCCGTCAACGAACCGACAGCGGTGGACGCCATTCCGGCTTCGCCCAGAATCTTGGCCGCGACCGCGGCGTCTCTGCCGATGGGCGTGAAGAGCACCGCGATTTCGGCGATGGAGTCGCCCATGGCGGCCTAGACCCTCTCCGCCTGAAAGTCCGGTGACACAGGCTCGCCGTAGAAGGAGGGCACGCCGCGGAGCACGCCCTGAAAGTTGGTCAGAGGATCTCCGAGGGTTATGCCTCGCTTATCGATGCGAAACTCACGGATGGTGTCTTCGTGGGCGCCGGTTCGTTTCTTGATGACCGACACCGCCCGCCGAACGCGGCCCAGGGCTTCGAAATAGCGAAGCAGGACCACGGTGTCGGCGAGGTAGGTCACATCGACAGGCGATTTCATCTCGCCGACCAGTCCATGTTGCGCGACCGTGAGGAACGTCATCACACCCTGCCGGTTGAGATACTGCAAGAGCTCATGCATGTGCAGGATGAGCGACTGCTCTTCGGGCATGGCCGCTTGGTAGCCGTTGATGCTGTCGATCACCACCGTGGTGGCGTGACGCGCCTCGACGCATTGTTTGACCCTTTGCGAAAATTCCCCGGGGGTCAGTTCAGCGGCGTCGACCTGTTCTATGGTAAGCAGACGCGAGTCCACCATGGACCGCAGGTCCAGTCCCAAGCCCTTGGCGCGGGCGAACAGGAGCCCGAGTTCTTCGTCGAAGATGAAAATCGCGGCGCGCTCTCCCCTCGCCACCGTCGCGGCCACAAAGGTCAGGGCCAACAGCGACTTCCCGGTTCCGGCGGGACCGAGAACAAGGGTGCTGGAGCCACGCTCGAATCCGCCGCCAAGCAACGCGTTGAGTTCCGGCGATCCGGTCTCCACGGTCTGACGCTCGAACGTGGTCTTGTGTTCGGCCGAAACCAGACGTGGGAAGACGCGAACGCCGCCGGTTTCGATGACAAAGTCGTGGTAGCCGCCGCGAAAGTTCAGCCCGCGATATTTGAGCACCCGCAGGCGACGGCGTTCCGGGCCATAGTTCGGCGAAAGCTCCTCCAGCCTGATCACTCCGTGGGCGACACTATGCACGGTCTTGTCCAGAACCTCGGAGGTGAGGTCGTCGAGCATCAGGACGGTCGTTCGGTTTTTTGAAAAGAAGTGTTTCAGAGCGAGAATCTGGCGACGATATCGCAGTGAACTCTGAGCCAGGAGCCGAATTTCGGAGAGGCTGTCGAGCACGACTCGATCGGGCTTCACCCGCTCAAAGGCCTCGAAGATCCGCTGGGTGGTCTCCCCCAGTTCAAGATCCGACGAGTAGAGAAGGCTCTGCTGTTGGTTGTCGTCGAGAAGGTTTTCCGGGGGAACGAGTTCAAAGATCTCCAGTCCGTCGGCCAGCGTCCACCCGTGGGACGCCGCTCCCTCGCGAAGCTCCTCCTCGGTCTCCGAAAGGGTGATGTAGAGACAGCGCTCGCCCGCCTGGGCGCCGGCCATCAGGAACTGGCTGGCGATGGTGGTCTTGCCAGCCCCCGGACTTCCTTCCAGGAGAAAGACCCGGCCTCTCGCAAGACCCCCGCCGGTGATGTCGTCGAGGCCCTCAACGCCCAGGGACGCTTTCGCGGCGATGGCAACGGTCAAGGTGCAGCCTCCATCTCGTCAGGGACACGGAAAAACGGGTCCGTGGGGGCCTTAGGGCCCTGCGCCGCCACGCCACCTTGCCTTCCGCGCGCGGACCCTGGGGAAAACGATCTGAACCGCAAACGGGTTGCGAAGCTTCGTCACCTATCGCTGGCCGCGCCGCTGACCTCCGCGATCAGACTTGTCATTCTCTCAAGCGTGTACGGCTTGCCAAGGAACCGACCATCGTTGGGAAGGGCCTCTTTCAATATCCGCCCGGAGGTGACGACAAGTTTGACGGAAGGCCAGGTCCTGTGGACCAATTCAGCGAGGCCCAAGCCGTCGAGACGGCCTGGCATGTTCACATCGGTGAAGAGCACCGCGATATCGTCGCGGGTTCGCAGGATGCGGATCGCGTCGTCGGCGTCGACAGCCTCCACCACATCAAATCCGGCGTCGATGAGACCCGCGCAAGCGACAATCCGGACCAAGGGCTCGTCGTCCACCAGCAAAACACGAATGTGGGAAGCATTGGCCATGGTGGCAGAACCGTCGTATTTTATAGGCGTTCCCCTTCAGACGCGAAATGAATTGAAATACATGCCCTAAAGCAAAGATAGATTCGTCGCGGAGATCGCCGAAAATCCGGTAAATACTTTCCATTAAAGGCGATTCAAGAAACTCCACTATGGGAGGCAAGCTAGACAATCTCGTATTGGATGGGTTTGAAGGCGTAGTTGTTGGATTGCGGAGCCGAGCATGCGGTCAGGGCCAGGATCAGATCCTGGTCGGCCTCCAGGACGATGGAGTCGCCGGCCTTGCTGAGGGGCGGCTCGACCGCCAGCCGGCCCTCGCCATCGATGGTCACGTTCATGAAGACATTGAAGGCGGTGGGAATTTGATCGGGCCCGATGCCGTAGGGCTGGAGCGCCTCGGCGAGATTGCCGAAGCAGCCGCGATGCGGGTGCTCGTCGCCATAGAGGATGCGGAAGGTATCCTTCGAGCAGGGCGTCAGCAGGAAATCGTGCCGCCCGACCGTATCCTCGACGATCCGCAGCATCACCTTGCTGCGGTTGGAATAGAGCGGATCGCCGGTGGTCAGATAGATCTTGCCGGCGTAGTCCAGCGATCGGCCCGAGGAGATCACCTCGGCGGTGTCATGGGCGTTGAAGGCGAGCAGGTCGGAAACCTGTTCGCCCCGAGGGTCGATGACGCGCAGCCGCTGACCCTTGGCCAGACGAAACGCGGCGCCGGATCGCGGCGGAATCTCACAAATCATCGACGCCGATCTTCGGCCTTGTGCGTGAAGGGGCAGTTCCAGCCCCGCTCCACGGCGCGGCCGCTATATTGACGCGCCTCGGAAATCTCGCCGTGGCGAGCGAGCATGGGATTTGTCGAACCGGCGATCGCCACGTCGCGCTGGAGGATGCTTTGTCGCAGCGGCTCGTAACGCTGCTCGCGCCCGCAGACGTTCGAACTGGTCGTGGAGATTGAACACCAGGGCGGGCCGCTCGAAGCGACGCGCCGGGCGGCTGGCGCAAGGATGGAGACCGACGACGAAGAAGCCCTCGCCGCCGAAGCTCAACGAGAAGTGCGGGCTTTCAGGGTCATCGCTCACCCTGGGGTCGTAGTCGTGCCCGTGCCAGGCGTCCTTGTCGGCGAGGGATTGAACCCGGGTCCATAGCGCGTCCTCGAACTGGCCCTCGGTGATCCGGGCGGGCTGCTCGAACAAAACCACGAAGCTTTGGAACAGCTTGGGCGCCTCGCGGTACGCCGCCGCGAACGCCTGCAAGGCGGCGTAAATTCGCAGATCGTCCCAGGACGACAGAATATCGCGCGCGACGATGAATTTCATCTGACCCCGGCCGACGGCCGATTTGGCCCCAACGCAGGGGAAATCTCGATCTCTCACGAAGTCGCGGAAAAGCTCCGCGAGCGGGTGCTGATCATCATCGTCCGGCCGAACCATTCTCACCCTCCGGCTACTTATGCGGCTTGCGGCCCTCCCAAACGCCGTTCTTCAAAACCGGTTGCAGGCGGCGCGCGCGTAGGCGGCTTTAGCCTTGGCGATGGCTGCCGCGGCCCGCGTGCGCGCCTTGGCGTAGGCCCTCTGGGCGGACTGCCGGCGCGCATCCAGCGCATCCCGCTCGCGCCGAAAATCGGTCTCCTCGCGCTTTTCGACGCGTCTCCAGCGCGCGCAGCGCTTGCTCGGCGGCGTCAAGCCTTGAACGATCGGCCGCCGGCCGAGCTGGCGCCGACGGCTTGCGCCTGACGGGCGCCTTGGCCGGCGCCCGCTTTGGAGCCTCCGGAATCTCTGGAAGCCCGCTCGGATCCAGAGAGAAGCTCTCGGTTGAGCCAATCGCACGACGAAGGGGCGTTTCCGGGTGAGCGAGGGCGGCCCTGGCCGCGTCTTCGTCGGTTGTCAGTTTCGCGTCGCCGCTGGCGAACAGGTTCTGGTGGACGCCCCAGGCGCGCAAGGCCGCCGCCTGGCTCGCGGCCGCCACGACCGTGTCGTAGAAGCCCAGCCGAGCCTGGAAAACCTTCAGCTTACGGGCGGCCATCTCGTCCCCTCTCAATCCTCCAGGCTGGGTGGGAACGGGTCAGCGCGCCTGAGGTTTCCCCAGCGATCGCGGGCGGGGGTCTTGAGCGCCGTTGCTGTCGAGGCGGCCTGATTAACAGGGAGCCATCAGCAGGCTTAAGCGTTCCTTCTATGATGCGGACCTACTCGTTCTACCTGTACGGGGTTGCGTCAACAGTTCCGCAGTTGACGTTCGAGAACCTGGCGGAGGACAGGGATGCGTGCGCCTTGGCGGCGCGGAGGCTGGGCGCCTCTTCCCGGAACGTGTCGATTGAGGTCTTCGATGTCGAGGACGACGCCATCGCCGATCGCCTGGTGGTCTCTCTCCGGCGGG
>CAWFQJ010000018.1:0-17944 GCA_963817995.1 uncultured Alphaproteobacteria bacterium | reverse complement strand
AACCTCGGCGCCCAGCTGATCCGCGAAGTCGCCTCCAAGACCAACGACAAGGCCGGCGACGGCACCACCACCGCCACGGTGCTGGCGCAAGCCATCGTGGTCGAGGGCCTGAAGTCGGTCGCGGCCGGCATGAACCCGATGGATCTGAAGCGCGGCGTCGACAAGGCCGTCGCTCAAGGTCGTCGCCGAGATCAAGGCGTCCTCCAAGAAGGTCACCACCAACGACGAGATCGCCCAGGTCGGCACCATCTCCGCCAACGGCGACAAGGAAGTCGGCGACATGATCGCCAAGGCCATGGAAAAGGTCGGCAACGAAGGCGTCATCACGGTTGAAGAAGCCAAGACCCTCGAAACCGAACTCGACGTCGTCGAAGGCATGCAGTTCGACCGCGGCTACCTGTCGCCCCTACTTCATCACCAACGCGGACAAGATGGAGGCGGTGCTCGAAGATCCGCTGATCCTGCTGTTCGAAAAGAAGCTGTCCTCGCTGCAGCCGCTCCTGCCGGTGCTGGAAGCGGTGGTCCAGTCGGGCCGTCCGCTGCTGATCATCGCCGAAGACATCGAAGGCGAAGCCCTGGCCACCCTGGTGGTCAACAAGCTGCGCGGCGGCCTGCGGGTCGCGGCGGTGAAGGCGCCGGGCTTCGGCGATCGCCGCAAGGCCATGCTGGAAGACATCGCCATCCTGACCGGCGGCCAGCTGATCAGCGAAGACCTCGGCATCAAGCTCGAGAACGTCACCCTCGACATGCTCGGCAAGGCCAAGAAGGTCACCATCACCAAGGACGACACCACCATCGTCGACGGCTCGGGCGACAAGGCCGGCATCGAAGCGCCGCATCGCCCAGATCAAGCGCCAGATCGAAGACACCACCTCGGACTACGACAAGGAAAAGCTGCAAGAACGTCTGGCCAAGCTGGCCGGCGGTGTTGCGGTGGTCCGCGTCGGCGGCTCGACCGAAGTCGAAGTGAAGGAAAAGAAGGACCGCGTCGACGACGCCCTCAACGCCACCCGCGCGGCGGTTGAAGAAGGCATCGTCCCCGGCGGCGGCGTCGCCCTGCTGAAGGCGTCCAAGGTTCTGGACGGCTTCAAGGGCGACAACGACGACCAGGAAGCCGGCGTCGCCATCGTGCGCCGCGCCCTGCAGGCCCCGATCCGTCAGATCGCCGAAAACGCCGGCGTCGAAGGCTCGATCGTGGTCGGCAAGATCCTGGAAAACAGCTCCGCCGACCTTCGGCTTCAACGCCCAGACGGAAGAGTATGTCGACCTGGTCCAGGCCGGCGTCATCGACCCGGCCAAGGTCGTCCGCACGGCTCTGCAGGACGCGGCCTCGGTCGCCGGCCTGCTGATCACCACCGAAGCGGCCATCGTCGAAGCCCCGAAGAAGGGCGGCGGCGGCGGCGGCGGCATGCCCGGCGGCGGCATGGGCGGCATGGGCGACATGGACTTCTAGTCCACGACACCCGGTCGACACAGAACTCAGTAAGAGTGCGTTGGGAAGGGCGGGGCCGAAAGGCTCCGTCCTTTTCGTTTGTGGGTCAGCGCTGGATTCGAACCCTCGCCCCCACCCTCACTTCCGGTCCAATCGTACGGTAAAGCGAGCCTCTCCCGTTGACGTGCTCCCCCGCCGAGATTTTAGTGTCCGGTATAAAGTGCAAGGGAGAGACGCATGTCCGGCTGGTGTTACGCTGACATCTGGGAAGAGATCGCCGCGCGCGGTTCCGAACCGGCCGGCGCAGATCCAGGGCGAGCGCGTCGTCACCTGGGGCCAGTTCGACCGCCGCGCCAACGCCCTGGCCCGCCTCCTGCTGGACCGCGGGCCTGACCCACCAGTCCAAGGTCGCGGCCTTCCTCTACAACGGCCCGGAATACCTTGAGAGCTACTACGCCGCCTTCAAGGCCGGGCTTCGCGCCGGTCAACACCAACTACCGCTATGGCGACGACGAGCTGATCTATCTGTTCGACAACGCCGACGCCGAGGCGGTGGTGTTCCACGCCAGCTTCGCCGCGGTGGTCGACCAGATCCGCGGCCGCCTGCCCAGGGTGAAGGCCTGGCTGGCGGTGGCCGCGCCCGGCCATCCGGTCCCGGACTGGGCCGACGACTACGAGGCCATCGCCGCCAACGGCGCGCGACCGCGTCGATCGCGCCCTGGGGCCGCTCGGGCGACGACCTGCTGCTCCTCTACACCGGCGGCACCACCGGCATGCCCAAGGGGGTGATGTGGCGGCAGGACGACCTGTTCCTGACCCTGGGCGGCGGCGGCAATCCTGCTGGAGGCCCTGCCGGCCTATGAGACCCCGGCGGACGCCGGCGCTCGCGCCCTGGCCACCGAACGCGGCGATGGCGGCATGCTGCGCAAGGCGCTGGCCGCCGCGCCGCTGATGCACGGCACCGGCCCAGTTCACCGCCTGTCGGTGCTGACCGGCGGCGGCGACGGTGGTCACCCTGCCGTCGCAGCAAGTTCAACGCCGTCGAGCTGTGGGGCGAGGTCGACCGGCTGGGCGCCTCGCCATCTCCATCGTCGGCCTGGCCTTCGCCGCGCCGATGCTGGAGGCGCTGGACGCCAATCCCGGCCGCTGGGACCTGACCTGCCTGCGCGCGCATCGGCTCGTCCGGCACGGTGTGGAGCCATGAGAACAAGCAGGGCCTGCTGAAGCACCTGCCCGGCTGCATGCTGTTCGACAGCCTGGGCTCGTCGGAGGCCGTCGGCATCGGCGGCTCCTCGTCCACGGCGGGCGACGGAGGCCAAGACCGCCCAGTTCATGCTCGGCCCCAACACGCGCGGTGTTCACCGAGGACGGGCGGCGCGATCGAGCCCGGCTCGGGCGAGCGCGGCCTGCTGGCCGTCTCCGGCTTCCTGCCCGTGGGCTACTACAAGGATCCCGGAAAAGACGGCCAAGACCTTCCGCAACCTTCGAGGGCCGCCGCTGGTCGGTGCCCGGCGACTTCGCCACGGTAGACGCCGACGGGACACCTGAAACTGCTGGGCCGCGGCTCGCAGGTGATCAACACCGGCGGCGAAAAGGTCTTCCCCGAAGAGGTCGAGGAGGCGCTGAAGAAGCATCCGGCCGTGCGCGACGCCGTGGTGGTGGGCGTGCCCGACCCACGCTTCGGCGAGCGCATCTGCGCGGTGGTGGATGTGCGTCCCGACGCCGAGGCGCCCGACCCTGGCCGAGCTGGCCGCCCACGTCCGCGCCCACCTGGCCGACTACAAGGCGCCCCGCGAACTGGTGCTGGCGGCGGTGGTCGCGCTCGCCCAACGGCAAGGTCGACTACAAGGCCTCGAAGGCGCTGGCGCTGGAGGCGCTGAAGATCGAGGCGTGACAGGCGTCACGGCTCTCCGTCGATTCCGAGGGCGGCCAGCACCATGACCCCCTCCACCGCGGCTAGGATGGCGAAGGCCTCCTCGCGCCGCCGGGCGGCTTCGCTGGGCTGGAGCCTTGTCTCTATCCAAGCCAGGAAACCCAGGCCGATCGCCTTGCCGACGGCGTCAAACGGCGCTTCACCCCTTGCGGCCCGGCCGACGATCTCAAGCCAGAGACGCATGAATGGCGCCATCTCGGAGTCCCGGAGCGCGGCAAGCACTGTTGATTGCAGCGGTCCCGCCGCCAGGACGGGCTCCGCCGGAATAGCGGCCTCCAGGCCCACAGCCAGCCTCGTGGCGGCCCTGCCAAGGACCGCGCTGATCAACTCCGCCTTGTCGGCGAAATAGTAGAGCAGCATCCGGTCGCTGACGCCGACCGCCGCGCCAAGCGGCCTCAAGGAGGCCGCCTCGAGCCCATGCGCGAGCACATGGTCGGTGAGCTGCTCGATCAATGCATCGCGGCGGTCAGGTCTGGCCATGTGAATTCATGTAGCGATCGCTACGGATTGCTGCTATAGAATGTAGCGAACGCTACGGAGATCGTCATGAACACCGAAACCTTCGCTTCGCATTCCTATATCGAGCCGGCCTCACAGGGTCGATTGCCGCGCCGGGCGGCGGTCAATCTGATCGCCTATGGCGCCATCCTCTGGGCCGCGGCTGCGGCGCTTGCCCACTACCTCGGAAAGGTCGGATTGCTGGCGGGTCCCTGGGCGCCGGCGCTCTATCTGTCGGCTGTCCCTCTGCTCGCAGTCTTCGTCGCGCCGGTGCGCCGCCTGATGCGGCTCACCCAGGCGCAGGTCGTTCCCGCCGTGGCTCTGGCCACCACGGCGGCGCTGGTCCTGGACGGCCTGGCGTTCCAATGGGCGCCGTGGCTCTACGGCAAGACGCCAGCCGTGGTCTTGGCGGCGGCGGGTTTGATCGCCTGGGGCGCCGGGCTGGGTCAGGCGACGGCCTTCTTGCTGACCGCTTCAAAAGAACCATGACCGGTGCTGGCCCGAGCGGCGGCGATGATTTAGCGACCGTCCGCCGTAGCGGCTCCGCGTCCGTTTTTGACGCTGACGCCAAAAACGCCGAACCCGCCGCGGGGGATTAAGTCGCGACGGGCTCTGGTTCTTTTATTAGGTAGGCGTTTCCTCCCCGAAACGCCCAAGACGCTGGATGTCTGACGATCCTTACGTCTCTCGCAGGGACATAAGGCTCCATTTTCCCCGCAATGTCAACAAATATAAGGGATCGTCGAAATGGAACGGCGATTTTTGACAAATCTGTCAAATTGTCGCGCCCTAAGCCAGGACGGCGCCCAAGTCGCCTACAACCCCAGGCGGTCAGTCAGGGCGTCTGCTGCAATCGAGGCGGGCTCGAAGGCGAACTCCGGCCGATTCGCCGAGATCGGCCCTACCTTGGCGGCGGCCAGGGCGTCGGCGATGTCGAACAGGTCCGCCGCCGGCGCGAGCAGGCCGCTTTCGCGGCGGCTTGCGCCACGCGCCAGGAACGGCTCGGTCGCCGCCTCGGCGGCCGCGCTCTGCGAGGCCGGCCAGGTCAGGGCCGTGAGCGAGCGGGCGCGCGGCGCGGGCTTCGACCACGCCCAGCAGCCGCCGCACCGAGCCGAGCTGAGCGGTGGTCCATTCGGCGCCCAGGCTGGCGGCCAGCTGGGCCTGGCTCTTCAGGATCAGGCCGTCGGCCAGGATCTTCAGGCCGTTGGCCGCCAGGGTCGCGCCGGTGGTGGTGATGTCGACGATCAGCTCCGCCGCGCCCGCCGCCGGCGCGCCTTCGGTGGCGCCGCTGGATTCGACGATGCGGTAGTCGACGACCCCGTGGCGGGCGAAGAAGGCGCGGGTCTGGACCAGGTATTTGGTCGCCACCCGCAGCCGCCGGCCGGTGCGGGCCAGATAGGCGGCGGCACCTCGTCGACGTCGGCCATGGTCTCGACGTCGATCCAGCTCTGCGGCGCGGCCACCACCAGGTCGGCGCGGCCGAAGCCCAGCGGCCGCAGCAGCATGACGCGCTGCGTCGACGTCGCCGCCGCGCTCGCGCAGCAGGTCCTCGCCGGTGACGCCGAGATGCAGCTCGCCGGCGTCGAGGCCGGCGGCGATGTCGGCCGCCGACAGCAGGTGCACCTCGCACGTCGGGCAGGCCCTTGAGGTCGGCGCGATAGCCGCGCTCGCCGCCGATCGACCTCCAGCTTGAAGCCGCAGTCGGCCAGCCAGTCCTCGGCCTGCTCCTTCAGCCGGCCCTTGGACGGAATGGCGATGGTCAGAGGAGCTCGCTCATTGGCCCGCCTCCGATCCGGCCCAGGCGCGCCGGGACGCACCATGCAGCCGACCGCGCCGCCGCCGCCCTGCCGCCCAGCCGCGCGGGCAGGCCGTCGTAGCGCCCGCCGCCGGCGACGGCGGTCCAGTCGCCCAGGGCCGCGCTGCGCACCTCGAACAGGAAGCCGTCGTAGTAGCCGAAGGCGCGGCCGAAGCCGGTGGAGAGGGTCATCCGCGCCTCGGCGACCCCGGCGCCGAGGATGACCGCAAGCCGTTCGGCCCAGCCCTCCAGCGCCGCGTCCAGGTCGACGCCCGCCCCGCTGGCCAGGGCGGCGACGCGGCGAGGGCCGCGCGGGGTCGGTCGCTGATCTCGAGGAAGTCGCGCATCAGCCCGGCCTCGGCCTCGGTCAGGCGCGGCGCGTGGGCGGCTTCGGCTCGCTGCACCAGGCGATGCACGATCTCGGCCGGCGGAGCGGCCGCCCACCGGCTGCGATGCCGGCCAGGGCCCAGACGTCCTCCAGCACCGCGGTGGCCTCCGCCTCGGGCAGGCCGGCGAGCAGGGCGGAGACCCGGTCGCCCTGGCGCGGCGGCCGCGGCCGGCGGCCTGGGCTGCGGCCCAGCTCCGCGTGCAGCGCGCGGGGCCGGGCGAAGGCGCGCTTCAGCCGCGCCGCCAGCGGCTCGGCGCAGGCCCAAGGCGTCGACGAAGGCGGAGAACAGCGCCACGTCGCCCAGCACCAGACGTGAGGTCGCTCGCGGCCGCCGGCCGACGGCCGACGCGCCAGGCCAGGGCGGCGACCTCGCCGTCCACGGCCGGGTCGCGGCCGTCGCCGAACGCCTCCAGGCCGATCTGCAGGAACTCCTCGCGCGCGGTCGGAGCCGCGCGGCGCGACGCGGAAGGCCTTGCCCTCGTAGAGGTAGCGGCCGGCGCGTCTCGCCCGCGGCGATGTGGGCGCGGGCGACGGGGATGGTGAAGTCGGGCCGCAGGCAGGCCTCGGCGTCGCCCTCGCCCTGCACCACGAACAGCCGCGCGCGCATGGCCTCGCCGGCCAGGTCGAGCAGCAGGCCAGCGGCTGGATCACCGGCGGATCGATCGGGCGTCGCCGTCCAGGCTCGCGAACGGCGCGCGGATCGGCGGCCAGCACCTCGGCGGGCACGGCGGCTTCGGCCGATCATTGCGCCGGCCTCGACGATGCGCCGGACGATGGCGACCAGCTCGGCGCGCGGCGCGGTGACCTGGCCGGGGCGGCCTTCGCGCCACGGCGCGTTGTCGGTGACGCCGGCGGCCAGCGGCGCGGCCCAGGTCGAGGTCCTTGATGGTCACCTGTGCCGGCGGCGATCTCGTCGCCGCCCAGGATCACCGCGGCGGGCGACAGCCGGCGGTCGGCGTATTTCATCTGCGCCTTCATGCCCGAGCGCGCCGAGATAGACCTCGGCCGGCGATGCCGGCGGCGCGCAGCTCGGCGGCGACGGCGAAATAGTCGGCCATGTGCGCCTGGTCGAAGGCGATCACCACCACCGGGCCGCGCGCGCTGGCCGCCTCGTCCTTGCCGGCGGCGCGCAGGGCCGCGGCCAGGCGCGAGACGCCGAAGGAGAAGCCGGTGGCCGGGGTGCGCTCGCCGGTGAAGCGGGCGACCAGGTCGTCATAGCGCCCGCCGCCGCCGATCGAGCCGAAGCGGACCGGCTGGCCCGCGCTCGTCCGTGGTCTGGAGCAGCAGTTCGGCCTCGAACACCGCGCCGGTGTAGTATTCCAGGCCGCGCACCACCGAGGGATCGAACAGGCGCCTGGTCGTCGCCGACGCCCAGGCCGTTCAGGGCCGCGCCGATCTGCGACAGCTCCTCCAGGCCCTCGTCGCCCTCGGCCGAGCCGCCGACCACGTTGGCAGATCCCGTCCAGGGTCGCCGCGCGGCTGCCCGCGCCGGCGGCGACGAAGGCCAGCACCGCCTCGATGGCCGTGGCGCCCAGGCCCGCGCCCTTGGTGAAGGCGCCGGACTCGTCCTTGCGGCCCGCGCCGAGCAGCAGCGCACGCCGTCCGGGCCCAGCCGGTCCAGCTTGTCGACCGCGCGCAGCACGGCCAGCTTCTGGCCGCGCGTCGCCGACGCCGGCGGCGGTCAGCAGGCCGTTGAGCAGCTTGCGGTTGTTGATCTTCAGCACATAGTCGGCCGGGCGGCAGGCCGGCGGCCTCGAAGCCCTCGACCGCCATGGCGATCATCTCGGCGTCGGCCTCCGGCCGGGCCGAGCCCACCGTGTCGGCGTCGCACTGGATGAATTCGCGGCAGCGGCCCGGGCCCGGCTTCTCGTTGCGCCAGACCGTGCCGAAGGCGTAGCGGCGGAACGGCTTGGGCAGGGTCTCCCAGTTCTGCGCCGCGAACCGGGCCAGCGGCGCGGTCAGGTCGTAGCGCAGCGCCATCCACTGTTCGTCGTCGTCCTGCAGGGCGAACACGCCCTCGTTGGGCCGGTCGGCGTCGGGCAGGAACTTGCCCAGGGCGTCGGCGTATTCGAACGCGCCGGTGTCCAGCGCGCTCGAAGCCGTAGCGCTCGTAGACCGCGGACACCGCCTCGAGGATCCGCCGCTCGGCGCGAAGCTCGCCGGCGCGCCGGTCGATGAAGCCGCGCGGAGCGCGGGCGTCGGGCGGAAGGTCTCGGTCATGGCGCGGCGCTTAAAGGATCAGGCGCTAGCGGGCAAGAAATGCGCAGGCGGTAAGGTGTTGTTTACCATGCGGGCCAATGCTTGCGGGCCAAGCCGTCATTCCGTTTTCGAGGCCCGCCCAGAGGTTCGCCATGTCCTGCGATGTCGCCGCCGCCGCCTTTCTGATGTTCGCCTCCGCCAGTCCGGTCGCGCCGCACCTGATCCACACGGTCGCCGCGGCGCCCGCCGTCGGTGGCCAGCGAGCCGCTGTTCAAGGACATCGTCACCCGCGCCGACCTGCTGAAGGCCGAGGTGGAGACCTTCCGCAAGGCCGTCGCCGGCGCGGATCGGCCGATGCCCCTGCCGGGCCTCGGACGATTTCAGCGCCAAGGTCGGCGAACTAGCCGCCCTGGATGAGCAGGGCCACGAGGTGCTGGTGGCGCGGGGCGCCCAGGACGACCTGAAATGCATCCTGCACGGCATCTCCCAGGACCTGTCGGTGAAGCTGGCGGCGGTCTCGGCGGCCAAGACCGGCAAGGACGAGGACCTCGCCCTGCGCGACATGTCCTTCCTGCTGCGCGACAATGTCGAAGTGATCACCGCGCCGCCGCAGCCGGCGGCCTGATTTTATTCCTCCCCCGATAGGGGAGGGGGACCGCGAAGCGGTGGAGGGGGCCTGGCTGCTACCCCGGCGTTGTCGACGACTCGCCCCCTCAGTCGGCTGCGCCGACGGGCTCCCCCAGCGGGGGAGCAATTTAGAGCTGTAACCCAGCCCCTACGCCGCCGCCTTCTTCACCGCGTCCACCACAATCCCCGGCGTCAGTATCTGCGGCAGCACCACCGGCTCGCCGCCGGCCTTGCCGTACATCAGATAGAGCGGCACGCCCGCGCGGCCGTGGGCGGCCAGGGCCTTGGCGATCGCGGCGTCGCGGTTGGTCCAGTCGGCGACCATGTAGACCGCGCCGGCCTTGTGTGAAGGCGTCGGCGACCTGGCCGGCTGGACAGCGCCATCCGCTCGTTGACCTGGCAGGTGACGCACCAGGCGGCGGTGAAGTCGACGAACACCGGCCTGCCCTGCGGCGCTGGAGCGCCAGCGAGGCGGGCGACGAATGGGCTCGGTGGGCAGGCCGCCAGCCGACGCAGCGGCCGCGCCGGCGGCAGGTGGCGCGGGCTTCCGGCCAGAAGGCCAGGACGGCGGCGCAGGCGATGGAGACCGCCGGCCACGCCGAACCGGACCCAGGGCTTGCCGCCGGCGATCCGCAGCGCGCTGGGCCGCGCCGTAGAGCCAGGCGGCGAAGCCGGTGAGCACGGCGGCGGCCATAAGGGCGGCCAGGCCCAGCGTGCCCGCCTGCTGGCTGAACACCCAGACCAGCCAGGCGGCGGCGCCGTACATCGGGAAGGCCAGCACGCCCTTGAAGGTCTCCATCCAGGCGCCGGGCCGGGCAGCAGCTTGAGCAGCGCCGGGCGCGAAGGCCAGGGCGGTGAAGGGCGCGGCGAGGCCGAGGCCGAGGCCGACGAAGATGGCCAGGGCGACGGCCGGGCCCTGGGTCAGGGCGAAGCCGAGCGCCGGGGCCATGAAGGGCGCGGTGCAGGGCGCGGCGACCACCACGGCCAGCGCGCCGGTGAAGGCCGAGCCCCAGAGCGCCGCCAGTGTCGGCGCCGCCCGCCTCGCCAGCCGCGTCTGCAGGCTCGCCCCGACCTCGAACACGCCGGACAGGTTCAGCGCCGCCAGCAGCATGACCAGGGCCAGGCCCGCGACCACCGGCGGGCGACTGCAGCTGGAAGCCCCAGCCCACCGCCTGGCCGGCGGCGCGGGCGGCGATCAGGGCGCCGGCCAGGGCCAGGAAGGTCGCGACCACGCCGCCCAGGAAGGCCAGGCCCTGCAGGCCGCGACGGTCTTGCCGTGGGCGTGGCGCGCCAGGGCGGCCGCCTTCATCGACAGGATCGGGAAGACGCAGGGCATCAGGTTGAGGATCAGGCCGCCGAGGAAGGCGAAGGCGATGGCGACCAGGCCATCGCGGACGCAGGTCCCGCACGCCGGCGGCGCCGAGCCCAGCGCCGGCGAGCGGGCGGGCCCGGCGGTCGCGTCGACCTCGATAGACCTTGCCGCCGACGCTGAGCACGCCGGCCAGTGATCGGCCGGCCTGGCGCCCTTGAAGGCGAGGCCCGGGGTGAGGGTGAGGGTCAGGCCGTCCGGCCCGCGCTCGATCGCCTGGGGCTTGGCGTGGTCGATGGCGGTGGAGTCGTAGGGGTAGAAATAGGCGTCGGCGGCGTTCACGCCCTTGAGCGCCGTCGCCGGTGATGCTGAGCTTGAGCGGCGTCCGCCGGTGTGACGTGGCGCCTGTCAGGCCCGCGGGCTTCGGCGCATCGGCCAGGGCGCCGGCGATCGGTCCGCGCCCAGGCCGGGTTCGGGCGTCGGACGGCCGGCCGCGACCGGCAGGGTCGAGCGCCAGGTCCGCGCCCTCGGGCACGCAGACGTCCTCGCAGACCAGATAGTCGGCGTGGGCCTTCAAGGTCACGGTCTGGCCGACGGCTTGGCGTCGGCGGCGACCTTGATCGGCCACCGGCAGCAGGACCTCGCCCTCGTAGCCGTAGTCCATCAGCGGCCGGCAGCGGCAGCTGCTTGGGCGGCGCCCAGACGATGTCGCCGGCGTACCAGCCGGCCGGCAGGGTCCAGGCCAGGGTGGTCGCCTGGCCGGAATCGCCGGGATTGCGCCAATAGGTGTGCCAGCCGGGCTCGATCTCCTGGCGCAGGGCCACATGGACCATGCCGCCCGGCGCGACCGCCGTCTGGTCGGCGACCAGCTCCACCTGCACATGGCCGCTGTCGAACGGCGCGCTCAAGGCCGGCGCCGCGCCAAGGCCTGCCAAGGCCAGGGTCAGAAGGGCGAGGATTTTCAAGGCGAGCGGGGTCGGATGACGGGTCATGCCGCAAGAGCTAGCCCCGGGCGCCCAGCCGGACAAGGCTTTGAGATTTATCGACGCCAGGAGCTGGCAGCCGGGCCGAGCCCCTCGACTTGCCCTCTCGACTTGTTAGGCGAACACCGCAATCGTCTGCGCCCTGACTTCGAGACGGAGCGCGGCGTGCCGGGCTATTTCGACGAGATCAAGGTCGGCCAGGTGGTGTCGCTGGGCTCGATGGCCATCGACGAGGCCATGCTGGAGAGCTTCTCCGACACCTTCGCCCCGGGCTGGGAGATCGCCAACGGCGCGCCGGACGCCCTGGTCTACGCCATCTGGTCCAAGCTCGACGCCGCCGCCTCGACCGACTGGCCGCAGACCAAGCGGCTGGCCGTCGACGCCCTGCGCTGGATGCGCAACCCGCCGGCGGGCGAGCTGCTGCGCGGCCGCATGACGGTGATGGGCAAGGACCCGGTGGGCGACGACAAGGGCATCGTCATCGCCCAGCACGACCTGCTGGACGAAGCCGGCCGGCTGGTGTTCTCCTGCCTGACGCGGTCGGTGTTCGCGCGGCGGTAGGGCAGCAATACCTTCTCCCTCCGGGAGAAGGTAAAAGCCCCTCACCACACCGCCAACGCCGTCGTCGCGTAATTCCACAGCGCCCCGAACACCGTCCCGGAGACGCTGGCCAGGATCTTCCAGCCGGTGAGCTGGTGAACCATGGCCCCCACGGCGACGTTGGCCGCCAGGCCCACGCTGCAGAGGGCGCAGAACTTCAGGTAGCCGACCAGCAGCCCCAGACCGTGCTTGCGGCGGTCGCGGTAGGTGATCTCGTTGTTGATCAGATAGTTGGAGGTCATCGCCACCACCGCGCCGATGAACTGGGCCAGGGCGAAGGTGCGAGGCGGGAAAGAATTTCAGCACCAGCCAGGCGAGGCCGACGTTGATCACCACGCCGCTCGCGCCCACCAGGCCGAACATCAGCGCCCGGCTGGGAATGATCCCGCCGCTCAGCTTGGAGAGCAGCAGGCCCAGATAGTCGATGACGATCCGCCGATCGAGCTTGCTGCCGCCGGCCACGCCGCTCGCGGAAGGTATAGGGCAGCTCGACGATCTTCAGCGGCGTCGGGCTGCGAGGCGATGACGTCGAACAGGATCTTGAAGCCCTCGGTGGTCAGCCGCGGCGCCACCAGATCGATCCGCTCGCGGCGGATCATGAAGAAGCCGCTCACCGGGTCGCTGACGTCCTGGCGCAGCACCAGCCGGCCCAGGCGTGTTGGCGAAGCGGCTGCCCAGTTCCCGGGTGCGCGACGACAGGCCCGCCGCCTCGCCGTCGCCGACATAGCGGCTGGCGATCACCAGATCGACGTCGCCGCCACGAATGGTCTGGAGCATGCGCGGCAGCAGGGTCTCGTCATGCTGCAGGTCGGCGTCGATCACGGCGACGTAGGGCGCGGCGCTGGCCAGGGCGCCCTCGACCACCGCGCCCGGCCAGGCCGCGCCGGCTTACCCGCCTGATGCAGGAGACGCGCGGGTCGTGGGCGGCTATAGCCTTGACCGTCTCGGCGGTGCCGTCGGGGGAATTGTCGTCGACGAAGATCACCTGCCAGGCGATGCCCTCCAGCGCCGCATGCAGCCGCTCCACCAGCACGCCGACATTGGCGCTCTCGTTGAAGGTCGGCGCGACCACGGTCAGGTCGTGGACGTTTGTCGCGGCGCGCGCGGGACTGGCGATCTTGACGCTGGTCGGGTCCGTATCGGGCAAAAGGGTCTCCTTAAGGCGCGCGCACTTATCATGCCCGCCACATAAAGTCGCCCCGCGCGGCGCGAAGCCTGCTCGCCGACGGCGGGCGCTTCGAAGACTCGCGGGCGACAGTGCGCTAATGTGATGGGGCCATGAGCGTGAACGAGTTCGAGGACGAGCAGCCGATATCGCCGAGGCTCCCCCAACAGTGGAGCTGGGCCGCGGTGGCGCTTATCCTTTTCCTGGGCGTGGCGGGTTTCGTTCGCGGCATTGGCGGCTCCCGGCCGTTGCAGGACATCCTTGCGCCCGTAAAGGGCCTGCCGGCGGCGGTGGCGCTGACAGCGGCCGACGCGACCGCCATGCCGCATAACGACGACTGGTCGGTGCTGTCGGGCCCCAAGGTCCTGCCCCCGCCCGTGGCCAAGCCCGTCAAGCCGGCGGCCAGCGACGACGATGATTCGGATGCGCCGGACGATCAGTCGGCCGCGGCGGCCGATGTGGACGCTCAGGCGCCGGATAATGCGCCCGCGCCCGGCGGCCAGCCCGACACGCCACCGCCCGCGCAACCCGCGCCCAACGCACTCTGACAACGGCCCGGAGCGGCGCCGGCCGCCTCACGGCAAAGCTCTGATTCCCAAAACAAAAACGGCCGCGCTTTTGCAAGCGCGGCCAGTTCATAGGGAGGAAACGCCCAGGAAGGGCAGAGGCGTGACGAACGCCTCACGAGCGTCGATATACGATGCAGTGCACAATGACGCAAGCAATATTCTGCGCATGGAGCCAGACCTTACAGGACGCCCGAAATCGACATTCCCTTGTGCTTTAAGGAATTCCGTAGGGTAAAAAAATGTTACAGGATGTTGCGTCGCACAATGAGCCAGACCAGGCCATAACAGGCGGGCTGGTCTTTCACCCTATGTCTCGCGTACAAGCCCGCGCCTCCCCGCCCCTTCCGTACAAGGCTTCGTCGACCTCCATGTCGCTGCGCAACATCGCCATCATCGCCCACGTCGACCACGGCAAGACCACGCTGGTGGACCAGCTGCTCGCCCAGTCCGGCGTGTTCCGCGCCAACGAGGCGCACGGTCGAGCGCGCCATGGACTCCAACGACCAGGAGCGCGAGCGCGGCATCACCATCCTGGCCAAGTGCACCTCGGTGCTGTGGCACGGCGAGGCGGGCGAGACCCGGATCAACATCATCGACACCCCCGGCCACGCCGACTTCGGCGGCGAGGTGGAGCGGATCCTGGGCATGGTGGACGGCTGCGTGCTGCTGGTCGACGCCGAGGAAGGCGTCATGCCGCAGACCAAGTTCGTGCTCGGCAAGGCGCTGAAGATGGGCCTGCGCCCGATCGTGGTGCCTGAACAAGGTCGACCGGCCGCACGCCGATCCCGACCGGGTGCTGAACGACGCCTTCGACCTGTTCGCCGCCATGGGCGCCACCGACGAGCAGCTCGACTTCCCGCACATCTACGCCTCGCGGCAAGCAGGGCTGGGCGACGCTGGACATGGCCAAGCCGCAACGACGACCCTGGCCCCGCTGTTCGACCTGATCGTCGACCATGTGCCGCGAGCCGAAGGCCGTAGCGCCGCGCCGACGAGCCGTTCCAGATCCTGGCGGTGCTGATCGAAAGCGATCCCTTCCTGGGCCGCCTGCTCACCGGCCGCGTCGAGGCCGGCAAGGCTGACGCCCGGCATGGCCGATCCACGCCCTGTCGCCGCGACGGCAAGGAGATCGAGCGCGGCCGGATCACCAAGGTGCTGGCCTTCCGCGGCCTGAAGCGCCAGCCGATCGACGAGGCCGAAGCCGGCGACATCGTCGCCATCGCCGGCCTCTCCAAGGCCACCGTGGCCGACACCCTCTGCGCCATGGAAGTGACCGACGCCCTGCCGGCCCAGCCGATCGACCCGCCGACCATCTCCATGACCGTCTCGGTCAACGACAGCCCGCTGGCCGGCCAGCGAAGGCGACAAGGTGCAGAGCCGCGTGATCCGCGACCGCCTGCTGAAGGAGGCCGAGTCCAACGTCGCCATCAAGGTCACCGAGACCGCCGAGAAGGACGCCTACGAGGTCGCCGGCCGCGGCGAACTGCAGCTGGGCGTGCTGATCGAGAACATGCGCCGCGAGGGCTTCGAGGTCTCCATCAGCCGCCCGCGCGTGGTCTATCCAGACCGACGAGGAGACCGGCGAGCGGCTGGAGCCGATCGAGGAAGTGGTGATCGACGTCGACGACGAATACTCCGGCGTGGTCATCGAGAAGCTGTCGGCCCGCAAGGCCGAGCTGAAGGACATGGGCCCGTCCGGCGCCGGCAAGACCCGCATCACCCTGGTCGCCCCCTCGCGCAGCCTGATCGGCTACCAGGGCGAGTTCCTGACCGACACCCGCGGCTCGGGCGTGCTGAACCGCGTGTTCTCCCACTACGAGCCGCTACAAGGGCGCCATCGAGGGCCGCCGCAACGGCGTGCTGGTCTCCAACTCCGACGGCGAGACGGCGGCCTTCGCCCTGTGGAACCTGGAAGACCGCGGCATCATGTTCGTGGGCGCCGGCGAGAAGACCTACCAGGGCATGATCATCGGCGAGAACAGCCGCGCCGGACGACCTCGACGTCAATCCGATGAAGGCCAAGCAGCTGACCAACGTCCGCGCCTCCGGCAAGGACGAGGCCATCCGCCTGACCCCGCCGCGCCGCCTGACCCTGGAACAGGCCATCGCCTACATCGACGACGACGAGCTGGTCGAGGTGACGCCCAAGTCGATCCGCCTGCGCAAGCAGGTGCTGAACCCCTCCTTCCGCAAGAAGCGGATGCGCGAAGAGGCCTAAGGCCGCATCCGCGCCCTATTCCGGCCCGACGCCATTGGCGGCGAAGAAGGCCAGCAGGTGTGACCAGCCGTCCTTGGCGTCGGCTTCGTTGTAGCTGGGGCGGTAGTCGGCGTGGAAGCCGTGGCTGGCGTCGGGATAGACGATGAAGTCGCTGCCGGTCTTGCCCGCCGCCGCCAGGGCCGCGCTTCATGTCGGGAATCGCCGTTCGAGAGCGGGTCCTTGCCGCCGTAGAGGCCGAGCACCGGGCTTTCAGCTGGGCCGCGAGCTCGACCGGATAGAGCCGGACTCGGGTCGCGCGGGCTTGCCGGGCGGCGGCGCCAGCTGGCCGTACCAGGCGACGCCGGCCTTGAAGTCGGCGAACTCCTCGCAGGCCAGCCAGGTCACGCGGCCGCCCCAGCAGAAGCCGGTGACCGCCATGCGCTTCTTGTCGACGAAGCGCTGGGTCTTCAGCCAGGCCAGGGTCGCGCCGATGTCGCCCATCACCTGCGGGTCGGACGCCGCGCCGACGATCTTCATGATGTCGGCGATCTGGCTCATGGGCATGGGCGCCGGGTCGCCCACGCGCACGAAGAAGGCCGGGGCGATGGCCACATAGCCCAGCTTGGCGAAGCGGCGGCAGACGTCGCGGATATATTCGTGGACGCCGAAAATCTCCGACACCACCAGCACGGCCGGGTGCTTGCCAGGCGCCGCCGGCCGCGCCACATAGGCGGGAATGCCGGAGGACAGGTCGACCTTCTCGGTCACCAGCCCGGCTTCGTCGGTGTGGATCGGGTCGGCGTCGGCGGAGAAGGCCGCCACCGCATAGCCGGCGAAAAAGGCCCCCGCCAGCGCGCCGCGCCGCGAGAGGTGGAAGTCTTCCGGCTCGGGACCGTCGGGGCGTTTCAGATTGAACATGGGCGGGCTCCTGCGGGGCGTTTGCGTCATGTTGCCGCGCCGGGGGCTGGGGAGTCAAAGGCGCGCGGCGAATGGGACGCGAGGATGATACTATTCGCCACCCCATCCTTGATGGCCCGCCCGAGGGCCGGCGAGACCGGATCAGGCCAAAGCCCGCCGCATCGTCAAATTTATCCGGCCGCCGCCGGGGATCAGGCGGGAGGAGCCGGATAGAATCCGGTCGACGCCGTGAAAGAAATGGCGGGACGCGCCGCCGAGGACGCAGAGGTCGCCGGAGGACAGGCGAAGGGTTCGCGTCGGATCGCTCCGAGCCGGGCCGCCGAGCCGGAAGACCGCCGTATCGCCGAGCGAGACTGAGATCACCGGCGCGGAGAAGTCCGCTTCGTCGGCGTCCTGGTGCAGGCCCATCTTCGCCCCGTCCCGATAAAGATTGATCAGGCAGCTGTCCGGGTCCGGCGCGGCGGGGGCAATTCGTCTCCAGATTTCAAGCAGTTCATCCGGTATCTTTGGCCAGGGCGCGCCTGTTTTGGGGTGGGTGGGCTGGTAGCGATAGCCGGCCCGATCGGTCACCCAGCCCAGCGGCCCGAAGCTGGTCTGAAGCACCGACATGGGCTTGCCGCCGGGGGTTATGGGGGCGTGAAATGGCGCGATCTCCGCCGCCGCCATCACCCGATCGACGAGCCTGGCCTGGGCCTGTGCGCCGAGCGCCGCGGGGAAAAGCTGAAAGCCGTTGATCTCCATCATTTTCCTATATAGGTCCGCCGGCTATCGAACGCTCTGCCTCGGGGGATGACCGCGCGTCTCGCGACCCCTTGCGGCGAGCTTCAGGGCGCCCATATCGGCGTCAACACGTTCGATCGTCCGCGTGAGGATCGACGTCAACAAGCCGGGCCACATTCGTGGTCCATCGGAGACCGGAACCCACGGGGGCGGGAACTCAAGCGGCGCTCGACGAGGCCGTCACCCCGTCCGCCAACTAGGAGCTTTTGAGCCTCATATGAGCAAGATTATCGGCATCGACCTGGGCACCACCAATTCGTGCGTGGCCATCATGGACGGCAAGGCGCCGAAAGTGATCGAAAACGCCGAGGGCGTACGCACCACCCCCTCGGTGGTCGGCATTCAGGAAGACGGTGAACGGCTGGTCGGCCAGCCCGCAAAACGGCAGGCAGTGACCAATCCGTCCAACACCTTCTTCGCGATCAAGCGGCTGATCGGCCGCCAATTCGACGATCCCGTGGTCGCCAAAGACAAGGACATGGTGCCCTACGAGATCGTCAAGGGTCCCAACGGCGACGCCTGGGTCCGCGGCCACGGCAAGGACTACTCTC
>CAWFQJ010000017.1:0-10945 GCA_963817995.1 uncultured Alphaproteobacteria bacterium | reverse complement strand
ATCCACACCCGTGGCGGATGTGAACGCGCCGGAGAACCGGCTTTGCGAGGGATCGGATGACCAAACCGGATGGCGCCGGCGCCCCTGATGATCCATGGCGGCTTCAGACTCCGCCGTTGACCTCGGAGTTCACCATGCACCGCGACGTCCGCGATGGACGCGATGTTCTGGTGTGCACGGTCGGCAAGACCATCCTCGCCTATGACGCTCGCTGCCTGGAGGATCTGCACGCCATGCTCAAGGCGCGCGGTGACTGGGTCGAGCTTGGCTCGGCGGATGAGCAGAAGGACGCCAAACCCGGGACCGTCGAAGCCTGGGCGCGCGACCCCGACAATCCGATCGGCGGCTGGTACGGTCTGAAAAAGGGTCTGCGCGGACGTTTCGGCATGTATGTGCCGCCCCTCATGGAACGGCTGGGCCTCGCCGAGGTCGAGCACAATCCCAGGTCCAATCGCATGCGGGCGCGTTAGCGGCCGCCCGCCCCCCCCCCAAAGCAGCCTTGATGCTAGGCCGCCTTCGAGACTTGCCGGGGCCGGGGTCGCCATCGGGACGGGCGTCGATGACCGTGACATTCGGGGTTCATGCGGCTTGTTCCTCCTCCGTGGCGAACGCGAAGGTCAAGTCACGCCGTCGACCTGGCCATGACCCGCGCGACGAAGTCCGGCTCCTGGTAAACGGTGGCAGGCCGTATGAGGTGCGCGACTTCCTGCCATAGCCTATGCGTGGCGGCATCCTCCGCCGCCAGTCGCAGCAGCCCTACGCCAAACCGCCTCATGGCCTCGAAATTCGCTGGAGGCTCGCCCCGGGTCTGTGGAAACTGGAAGTCTTGGGCGACGATCGCTCCCCACGGCGTGTCGAGAACCGACTTTAGGCCCGCGAAGAGGCCGCCGGTCAGCAGGCCATGACCGTGCCGGCACTGGGGCGTTCCGGCGCGTGTCGCCGGCAATTCGGGCAGGCTATCGCGCTCAAGCACGCTAACGTGATCAAAGTGAGAGGAAAGCGCGGGGGCGGCCGAAAGTCCGCCCATGCCCGCCCCGACCACCACAGCCTGTGAGCCATGACTTGTGGCCATCGAATCCCCTCCGCCCTATGCGCCGCCATGACCGTGCCCCGTCAGGCAACGGTAGTTGCGGGAAAGGCCGACGGCAACATCGTGCGAAGGAGTCCTAAAATGAATAGACCGGAGGGCTCGGGAAAGGTTTGGTCGGGAGCACCGTCCGGCGGCAAGCACCGCTTGCCACCCCAAAACAGCCCATGTCGCGTGGCGCGGTGAGGATTCGCCCGCCCCAAACCTCCGGAGCCTGATCCCCCCACGCGGGCCGGCCCAGCTAATTTGTCGGTCACATACCCCCAAAAGGGGGGAAGGGCGGCGGCCGGTCCGCCGCTAACCAAGGCCCAAACACTCGCCAAGGGCTTTGGGGAAATCATCATGGATGTCGTGGTCAACGGGACGCAAGGGGTCAGCGGGGCCGGTGGGTCCTCGCCGGGACAATCGGGGCATGCCGGAACGGCCGGCGGGGCGGCCACGGCTGTCAACACCGGCGGCTTCGACAACAACACCGCCGAGGCTACAGGCGGCAGCGGCGGCAATGGCGGCGACGGCGCCGCCGGGCCGGTGGATTCGCATGATGTCTATGACGGGCCTGGCGGCAATGGCGGATCGGGCGCGGCGGGGGCCAACGCCACCGCCAAGGTGACCAATTCCGGGGCCTTCGCGGAGGGCTCGAACTCGGCCGCCACGGCTTCGGCCGGCAGCGGCGGAAGTTCCGGGGCCGGCGGCGGGGGACTGCCCAATGGCTCGGGCGCGGCCGGCGGCAAGGCCGGCGGCCTGGCGACGGCCACGGTGTCCGACAGCAATTCCAAGGGCTCCAGCGTGGCCACGGCCATGTCGTTCGGCGGCAATGGCGGAACGGCGGGCGTCGGGACCTCGGCCGATGGCGGCGGCGCCATAGCCACCGCCCGGTCGGTCAGCGGCCTCAAGGGCGGCAGCGCCAGCGCCACGGCCGAACAGACCTCTGGCTCGGGCGGCGGATTTTCGGCGGCCAGCGGCGGAAACGGCGCCAACAGCTCGATGACCAACGCGGTTTCGGGCCGGACCAACGGCGGCAGCCTCGCCCTGTTTCAAAGCGCCACCGCCGGCAGCGGCGGGTCCACCGGAACGGGGACGGCGGGCGCGGCCGGCGACGCCACCTCCAATCTCACCTTCAACGACATCACCCTGAACGCCACTCACAGCCTCGCCATCAGCGCCTCGGCCCAGGCCGACGGCGGGGCGGGCGGCGGCGGCGACTATTACAGCGCGGGCAATGGCGTCGGCGTGGACGGCAAGAACGGCGGCGACGCCCACGCCATGGCCAATGTCACCGGCGTGGGCGCGGTGAGCATCGGCGTGAACGCCGGCGGCGGCGGCGGGGGCAGCGTGATCACCTCGCAGTCCGGCGGCGCGACCCAGCCCGACGCCACGGGCGGCGATGGCGGCTCGGCCACGGCGACGGGCTTCGCCACCGGGACGTCGATCAGCGAGGAGGTGTTGGCCCAGGGCGGGTCGGGCGGGACCAGCGACGGGGCCGGACGCACCGGCGGCCAAGGCGGCCAGGGAACGGCCACCGCGGCCGGAACGGTGACCTCGACCGGCGGCGCGGCGACGGCCTTCTTCAACCTGGTCCAGACCGGCGGGGCGGGCGGCTACGGCGGCGACGGGGCCAACGGCGGCGCCGGCGGGATCAGCGTCCTCGACAGCGCGGTGTCCAATGTCTTCACCAATGGCGGCGGCCTTGATCTGCGCCAGCAGGCGGGTGGCGGCAATGGCGGCTCGACCGACACCGGCCTCGCCGCCGCCGGCGCCCAGGCGATCGCCAACCTGATCTATGACGACAGCAAGAACCCCACCCACAGCGCCTCCATCTCGTTCACCAATTCGGCTGGGGGCGGCGAGGGCGGATCGACCAGTGGCTCGACCAGCAACGCCGGAGCGGGCGGCGACGCCACCGCCGCCACCGCCGTGACCGGCATGGCCGGGGCCAATGTCAGCGGCGGCACCACGGCCACCGCCGGATACGGCGGCGGCAACTACGGCCAGGGCGGCGGCGGCGGCGCCGGTGGCAACGCCAGCGCCTCCGAGACGGATGTGAGCGGCGGCTCGGCCCAGGGCTCGGCCGCCGCCGCCGGCGGCGCCGGCGGCTCGCCCTATCCCTACCAGACCAATCTGAAGGAGGGCGGGGGCGACGGCGGATGGGCCACCGCCGTCGATAGCGAGACCGGGGCCACCAACGCCAGCGCCGGGGCCTACGCCCAGGGCGGGACCGGCGGCCAGGGCTCGGGCCACGGACTGGCCGGCGGGACGGGCGGGTCGGCCACGGCCACCGCCAAGGCCGTCACCACGGCCGTGGGCGGAGAGTCGGACGCCACGGCAAGCCAGACCGGCGGCGCCGGCGGCAGCGGCGAGAACGGCGCCAGCGGCGTGGCCGGCCTGGCCAGCGACATGACCAACGCGGTCAGCGGCTCCTCGAACCAGGGAAGCCTGACCTTCCACCAGAACGCCATCGGCGGCGCCGGCGGCTCGGGCGGCGGCTATCAGGACGGCACGGTCGGCGGCGGCCTGGCCGGGGCCGGCGGCGAGGCCAGCTCCAGCCTGACCTTCAACGACATCACCCAGAACGCCACTCAGAGCCTGGGTATCGACACCGAAGTCACCGCCGCTGGCGGTCAGGGCGGCGGCGGAACGGGCGGAGCGGTGGGCGGCGACGCCACCGCCACGAACGTAACCACCGGCTCGGCCACCGTGGGGAGTTCGGCCATGGCGGCAGGCGGGTCGGGAGCCAGCGGAGTCGATGCGGCGGCCAAGGGCGGCGCGGGCGGCATGGCCACGGCGTCGGTCACGACGACCGGCGCTTCGACGTCATCGACCGTCACCGCCCAGGGCGGCACGGGCGGCCTCGGGCTCGGCGTGGGCCGGAACGCCGGCAAGGGCGGAGCCGCGATCGCCACCGGGACGGCGACAGCCACCGGCGCTGGCCTGGGCGCGACCGTGACGGTCAGCCAGGATGGCGGCAACGGTGGCGGCGGCACGTCCGGCGCGACCGCCGGGGCGGGCGCGTCGAGCACCCTCTCCACGGTCCTCTCGGCCGCGGCCCAGAAGGGCCTTCTGGGCGCCACCAATGGCGGCGTTCTGACCCTGAACCAGACCGCCCAGGGGGGCGTCGGCGGCTCGTCCGACAGCGGCGCCGGGGGCGTTGGCGGCGCAGCCACCTCGACCCTGACGTTCAATGATCTGCTAAACACCACGCGCAGCATCGGCCTTGACGGAACATCGGAGGCGCTGGCCGGGCGCGGCGGATCGAGCGACACGGGGGTCAAGGGCGGCAATGGCGCCGCCGCGAACGCGACCATATCGCTCATCGGCCTGAAGACCGTGGACGCCACGAGCATCGCCTCCGGCGGCAATGGCGGAACGGGCCTGACCATTCAGGGCGTCGGCGGCGCGGCCACGGCCGCCGCCACCGCCCACGGAACCACCAATATCAGCGTCACCTCGACCGCCCAGGGCGGCCTCGGCCAGGATGTGGCCGGCGCGGCGTCGGCGACCAGCACGGCCAAAGGGGTGAGCGGGAGCTATTCCGCCACCGCCGGGACCTCGCTCGCGGCCGGCCATCTGATCGAGGCGATCTCGGCCAACGCCGGCGGCGCGGTGAGCGGGACCAGCGTCGCGGTCGCCACCGCCGCCATCGCCGCCGCCGCTCCGGCCTTCGCCACCGGCCAGGCCGTGGCCCAGATCACCGGGGCGCCCGTAGCGTCGGGTGTCACGGGAACCAGCGCCGTCCTCAGCCACAATACCAAGATCAAGGCCGCGTTCGGCGCAGGTCCGGTGTTCTTCGCCGAGGGCGACCTGGGCGGGGCCTATTCGACAGGAGGAACCGGCGATCAGGTGACCACCAGCCAGTTCAGCGAGAGCGTCGACCTGACCCAGCTGGCCGCGCGCCAGTCTCTGGTGGTGGGTTTCTACAGCGGCGCCCTCACCGGAACCGGGGTCACTGGCGTGCAGTTCGATCTGACCGTCGATGGCGTTGACGAGATCAATAAGTCCTTCACCAACGCCGCCGACGCGGCGGCCTGGTTCACCAACAACGCGGTGAACCTGGGGTCCCTCGCCAGCGGCCAGGCGCTTGGGAACGACACCCTGACTCTGACGGCCACCCTGACGGTGGATACCGACGCGGCCGGCTCGGGCTTCCAGGGCGGCCTCTTGATCGGCGATCCGCCGGCGACGACAAAGCTGGCCCAGGCCATCGCCGGCTTCGGGGCGCCGAGCGGCGGTGGGACGGTGGGGCGGATCCTGGAGCGGGCGCCCCTGCACGCACCGCTGATCGCGCCAGGGCATGCCGCCATCGCCTGAGAGCTTCTAAAAGGACGCCCCCCGTCAAAGTGACGCATGGCGGAGGCCCTTCGTTTTCCGCTACAGGCTCGCGCCGACACCAGGGGTGGGTCGGGAGCGGGGTTTGGCAAACGACGACAATCGAGTCTCCGCGTCCGGGACGGATCGATCCGGGATTGCCGAGCCAGGAGACGATAGGCCGGAGGCATGGCCCCCGCGCGAGGCGATCAGCGGCGACGTCTCGGCCTTTCTGATCGATTTTCTTCATCTCGACCCGCGCACGGATCCGGCGAACGGCCTGGCGGCCTGGGTGGAGTCCGACGCGGTGGGCGTGGCCGTGGTCTCGCCCGGCGGCCGCACGCGAAGGTCCTGTCCACGATTTACCGCTCTGATCGGCGATCCGGCGCAGTCCGTCGCCTGCCGCGAACTGGTGCGCCGGGCGGTCGGCCCCGGCCGCGCCATCGGCCATGTGGAAACCGAAGCGCCCAGCGTTCTGGCCGTGCTGGCGGTGGCCGGGGGCGAGGCCCTGGCCTGGCCGTTGGCGGTGGAGCGGGTGGGCCGCGGGTTCGCGGCCGACAGCGTGGTGCTGGTGGTGTTCGCGCCGTCGCGCTCGCCGGAGCTGATCCAGCGTTCGGCCGAGGCCCTTGGGCTATCGCCCCTGGAGGCGCGCCTGGCCGGCGCTCTGTTGTTCGAGCCCAGCCTCGAGGCGGCGGCGCGCTCGCTGGGCGTGAGCCGTGAGACCGCCAAGGACGCCCTGGCGCGCGCGCTTCGCAAGGCCGGGGCCACGCGATCGTCGCAGCTGGTTGGACGGCTGATCGACCTGAGCAGCAATCTGGGCGACCCGGCGCCGGGCTTCCCGACATCGTCCGCCCTGGGCCTGAGCCCGGTGGAGACAAAGGTGGCCGAGCAGTTGGCCAGGGGCGCGACAGCCCATGCGGCGGCGGCCGCCCTTGGGCTCGGCCTGGAGACGGTGAGGAGCTATCGCCGGTCGATCTTCGCCAAGCTGGGGGTCAACCGGTCGCGCGATCTGCGCCGGCTGATGACCGAGACCGCCGAACTGCAGCACCTGGCCCTGGCCGGCGAGGTCAGCGCCATAGGACGTGAACCTGGGGAATTGCGGCTCTATGTCGATGACGACAGCCGCACGGTCGCCTGCCTGGACTATGGTCCGCGAACCGGCCGACCGCTGTTGCTGATGCACGGCTATTCCACCGGCCGCCTGGCCCCCCCGCCGTTGCTGGCGGCGCTGAGCGCGCGGGGCTATCGGGTGATCATCCCGCAGCGGCCGGGTTTCGGCCTGACCTCGCCGGCCCGGGGCGACTATGTGGCGACGGCGGCGGGAGACATGGCCGGTCTGTTGGAGCGGCTGGGGATCGAGCGCGCCGGGATCATCGCCCGCGATGGCGGCGTCGCCAGCGCCCTCGCCTTCGCGGCCCAGATCCCCGAGCGCATCGGCCAGGCCCTGCTGCTCAATCCGCGCCACCCCCGCCATGTGGCCCGGCCCCGCTCGGCGATCATGACCGGCCTGGGCGTGCTTCTCCTGCGCCACCCGGCCCTGCTCGAACCCTTCACCAGCACCGTGCTGCGTCACACCAACCGTGAATGGATGATCAATTTCATGCGGCGCGGCCTTTCGCCGATCGAGGCCGACCGCCTGTGCTTCGAGGCCCCCGGCGTGGCCGATCACCTGCTCGCCGATCTGCGCGGGCTCGTGGGCCGATCGGTGGCGGGCTTCGTGGCCGAGCAGCGCCTGTTCAGCGACGGCTGGCGGCCGTCGCCGGATTATGACGGGCCTAGATGGGTGGTGGCGTTCAGCGGCGAGCTTGCCTCACCCGACCCCGACGTCTGGCGCGCCGTCGCCGCCGGGCCCCCGATCGTCCTTTCCGGCGCCGGCCAACTGGTCCAGTTCACCCACGCCCAGGCCCTGGCCGAGATTTTCGCCGGTGCGTGAACAAGCGCTCACGTCTCCTCATTGAGCTCATCCCGCGGCCAGGCGGCGCGAACGATCATCTGGGTCTTTGGGCTTCCGAGGCGGAATTGGAAGCGCCAGCGACAGCTTCGCTCCGGACAAGCTCAACCTTTCGACCCATCAGGCGTGGCTGGAGCAGCACGATTGAAGGCGCGGTCGTAATAACCTTAAATCCCGCGCTAGATTCAAAAGTGAACAGCCCAACGCATCGGACCCTGAAATGACCGCACCCCAAACGGCGACGCCGCGGGCCAGGCGCGCTGTGCCCGGCCGGCGCTACACGCTTGTCGCCATCGCGCTGCACTGGGCCCTGGCCTTCCTGATC
This sequence comes from uncultured Alphaproteobacteria bacterium, assembly GCA_963817995.1. Taxonomy (GTDB): domain Bacteria; phylum Pseudomonadota; class Alphaproteobacteria; order Caulobacterales; family Caulobacteraceae; genus Acaudatibacter. The sequence goes on along the minus strand of CAWFQJ010000017.1, from coordinate 3,280 downwards.
CTGCTGCAGATCATCCTCGGCTGGTGGATGAACGAGTGGGTCCCCGATCATTCGCCGACCCAGAAGGCGATCGAGGGCGTTCACATATCGGTCGGCCTCACCGTCCTGATCCTGGTGGTGGCGCGGATCGCCTGGCGGCTGACGCACCGCCCGCCTCCGCTGCCCCCGGGCCTGGCGGTCTGGGAGCGAACGCTCGCCCGCGCCGGCCACGTCCTCTTCTATATCCTGATGCTGGCCTTGCCCCTGACGGGCTGGGCCATGGTTTCGATGCACGCCGGCGGCCGCATTTCCTTCTGGGGCCTGCCGTGGCCACAGTTCCCGGGGATGATCCAGCTCGGCGGGGCCAATCCGCGCCCCTTGCGCGGCGCGCTCCAGCTCGTTCACACCAACCTTCTGATCTGGGTGGTGTTGGCCAATCTGGCCTTACACGTGGCCGGAGCGCTGAAACACCAGTTCGACGGCCATCCGGTGCTGCCCCGAATGTGGCCGCGGATGAAGCAAGGCGCCTGACGCCCGGGCGCTCGCGCCGTCTCCTTCCGGAATGGCGCCGTCAGGTCCGATCTTGATAAAGCCCGGCGCGCCCGCGCATTCGCCTCCCACTCGCTCTGCAATTCGGCAACGCGCCCGGCGACGCCTGGGCCTGCTTCGCCGTCGATCGAGCGTAGCCGATGAAAACATCAGACATCGACGCTGAAACCGTCTCGACGCCCAGGCAAGCGACGCCAGGGATACTATGCCCGTGGGCCTGGCGGGGGAGTTGTGTTTTGGGCTGCTTTCGATGACGAAGGAGACCTCGCCAAGGTCCGGTCAACTACAACTCTCCCTCATCTCCCAAAGCCGTTTTCAAAGCCGTGACTAAGTAGTCCTCGCTCTTGGTCCATCGGCTGAAGCGCACCATTCGCGGACCGGCGACAACATAGGCTTCCTCTACGGTGCCGGGAGCAAACCCGATTTCGCTCGGTAGCGGTGGCTCTGAACGCCATAGCTTTTCAGCCGAGGCCCGCAGGCTTTCAAGCGCAGTAGAAGTCGTCGTTGTATGATTACACCCAACGGAATCGACCCGGCTTCGAGTGAACGTCAATCGGCAAGACGTTATGTCGCCGTTGTCGAGGTTCACCATTGCCCAGTCTGTTGCGTGAGCGAACTCTCCAGTAAAACTGTATATGACGGCACGTTCGGGGATGTGCGCCCATTGATGGTGCCGCTCCGGTGACGCTGAGACGCAACGAGGACAGGAGGCAGCCATTGCCATCGTCCATGATGGTTGCGCTTTTTCCGCCTCTGCGGCTGCGCAACCGAAAGCCAACGCCAATCCGGCAAGAACAGGGAGGTCGAGTGGAACTTCGCCGCATCGCGCGATATTTGGCCACAAATCGCAATGGGTCAACGGCTGCTTTCCCCTCAAAGGAGCCATAGCGTCACGGGTGGCATCGAGACGAGGCGGCCTTTTCCTAACGGTGCCGCCCGGCCTACAAATGACCTCATGCGACGGTGGTTGAGGTACTTTGGGGCTTGGCTTTATTGACGGGTATTGCTGTCAGTGGGTGCGACCGTGTCGGTTTGAGCGTGGAAAATGACGGAAGCCAGCCCATCACGGTAGAATTCAAATTTCAGCCAAAGAGTGAGTGCCGGGATTTTGGGCCTATAGACGTGCTCCATCAAAATGGACTTTCACTCGGTGCGATCCCAGCGAGGTATCCGTTCTTGATTTTACAACTCCGAGCGGAAAATGTTCGATTGAGGCGGGAGAGATTGGAAGGTTATCCCAACTGAACCCCGATGGCGGCCCATCGATAAAAGCGTCTAGCTGTAAACAATTTCATTAGAAGGACAGCGGAGCCCAGCCGAAGTCAAGGATTGTTGGCCGATCCTTAGGGACCCCATTTCCGCACAAAGCAGCCTTGTCGCCATGGCCGACTTCGATGACGAAACGGACCTTCGCGGAGGCGTCCTTCCTATCGTAGGTTGCCCGTGAGAACCGCGCTGTATAGCCTTCAAGCGAGCGCCCAGGGCTGATCGCAAGACGCGCCGTCGCGGGCTCGCCCTCACAACGCCGGAAGGAAGCATCCATGAGCGCCGCGCAAACCGAGGCGGCCGCGCGCCGGCTGGTCGAGGAATACAACAAGGGCACGCCGGCCTGGGTCGCCGCTTGCCACGCCGAGACCACGGTATGGCGTGAGCTGCCGATCCTCGGCGGCGCGGGCCGCGGCGGCGGACGCGCCGATCTGCAGGCCGCCGCCGACGGCGCGGTGGTGGTCTTCCCCAACCGACGCATGGACGTCATCAGCGTGATCGCCGGCGACAACCGCGCCGCGCTCGAGGTCGACTGGACCGCCACCGCCGCCCAAGACACCCCCTGGGCCAAGGCCGGCGAGACGCTCCACTTCCGCGCGGTCATGCTCCTCAAGGTCGAAGCCGGCCGCATCGTGGAGGAAATCGACTACGTCGTGCCGATGTAGTCGGGTTGGGCCGGACTCACCCCCCCGGGATCGGCGTCTCGATCGTCTCGGTCCAGATCGGGGCCAGGCCGGAATTGGAGACCAGGCCGACGGTGATGTGGTCATAGATCGTGTACGGATTGTCGCCGGGCGGGACCCTGGTGGGATCGTAGGTCACCACGATCACGCATGAGGCCCCCGGCGCCACGCCCGGCGTGAGGCAGCCGTTCGACTTGACCGTGAGCCTGCCGTAGAGCGCGGAGAACACCACCTTGCGGTCGATGAGCGGCAGGTCGCCGACATTCCGCACGCTCAAGGCGATGTCGGTCTTCTGCTGGGCGGGCAGGAACAGATAGCCGCCGCTCGGCGTGGCCCAGGCGTACTGCGCGCTCTTGGTGTTGACGAAGCCGTGGAGGGCGCCGTTGGCGTCCGAGCCGGTGGTGTCGCCGCGGGCGTCCTTGGCGTAGGTGGTCAGGCCACCCACCGATGAGATTGCCGCCGGCGTCGTCGGCGCGCCCGTCACCTGCGAGACATAGTTGCCGTGAATGTCCCAGGTGCAGGTGAAGTAATAGTGCGTCGTATAGCTGCGCGGGTCGCGGCCCGATCCGCTGGTGGTGATGTCATAGCTGCAATTGCCCACCACCTTGCCGGCGGCGAACTTGTAGCCGGCGACGTTGAGGTGGCTCAAACTCCCCGGCGTCGGAGTGAACTGCAGCGTGTATTCATAGGCGGCCGCCGGGCCGCCGGTCGCGAGCCCCAAAACCAGGGCCAGGCCGATCGCGTGTTTCATCCGAAAGCCGCCTTTCGTCAGTGGCCAGAGGCTCGGAACGCCCGAAGCCTCA
>CAWFQJ010000016.1:0-235378 GCA_963817995.1 uncultured Alphaproteobacteria bacterium | reverse complement strand
ACAACGGCGGAACTTTGAGATTGTTGTAGCTCAGCCCGGTCTTGCAAAATGGATCCAGAGTTGGCATCTGGATCGGTCCTCCGAACGTCGATGTGTCGCCGAAGCCCATGTTGTCGAGAAGGATGACGACCACGTTGGCGGCGCCTTTGGCGCCTTCACCGCGAAACGCGGCGGGGCTTTCGCATTGTGCGCATCAATCTCGGTTATCGGCGGATACTCAGGCGCCGGTATGGGCAGCACAGTCCGATCCATGGGGGCGGCGGTCCCGGGCTCGCCGCTCTGGGCCGCTGACGCGTTTGTCATCGTTTTTCTCCCATCAACCGGCCCGCCCCCATCGGGCGTTCCGCGTTCAATAATGTTAGTGCAGGTGGCGTAATGTGACCACGGTCGGGGTGGCCGCGGATGCGGCGCGCGCTATCCTCATCAGCCGTTCGCCAGCCGCAGAGCGCCCGAACGATCCCGCGCGTATTCCCCCACCATCAGCCCCTCGATCCGCGAGCCTTTGACGAGGAGGGTGGGGTGCAGTCGCCGGTAGAGGCGACCGTAGTTGTAGAAGGGCACGCTCGGCCACAGGTGATGCATGAGATGCAGGTTCTGCTGAAGCAAAAGCAGGCTTCCGCCGGGCCAGAGGCTGATTTCGGGTGTTCAAGTACCGCTCCGTCCGATCGAACGGGTGATGCGGCAGCCACGAGAAGAATATTCTGAGCATCAGTGCGGCCAGGCGCGTCGGAATGAGCAGCAGGCATAGTGGTTCGAGGAAGCGACCCATCGCGAAGTTCACGGCGAGCAGGCTTAGGAAGCCGGCAGCAACCGCCGTCGCCTGCAGCATCTCGCCATCACGCAGCATTTCGCTGAGCTTGCGGTGCTGCGCGGGAACGACGAACCTGAGCAGGGGTGGCGGAATGAGGGACAACGGAACGAACAGCAGCCACTTGACCAGAAGCTGGCCGAGCGTGCCCTTGACCTCGAGATCCGGGTCCCGGTCGGTGTTCGTGTGGGCATGGTGCAGCGCATGGCCCCGCATCAGGACCGGCCAGTTGTAGCCTAGGCCAAGCGCGCCGACCCAGCCGACCAGGGCGTTCAACCAGCGCAGCCTCGGATGTCCGGGCGCGAGGTTGCCGTGGATGGCCTCGTGCACCAGGGTGTAGTGGGCATAGGAAGTCAAAGTAATGATCGGCACGCACGCCCAGAGTGGCGCGGCGCCGGTCGCGCCGAGGCCGACAATGGTCCATTGGCCAAGAGGCAGCACCAAGGCCATGGCGAGCGTCGGCCAGGCGACAGCCGGCGACAGGTCCTTGGCGGCCCGCTTCTCTTCGGCCGGGATCAGGACGCCCCAGGGCGCAAAACTGCCGGTGTTCATTCTTGAGTTCCCCTTTAGGGCGTCTGTCGGCATGCAGCCGCATCGAGCGGGACGAAGCGTCTAGAAGGGGCGGTCGCCCACGACGGTCACCCGCTCCATCCGCCGCACCGCCGGGAAATAGTCCGAGGCCGCGTAGTGCTGGCAGGCGCGGTTGTCCCAGAAAGCGATCGAGTTCTTCCGCCAGCGGAAGCGGCACTGGTATTCCGGGATCGCCGCTTGGGCGTAGAGCCGCTTGAGCAGAGCATCCGATTCCTCCGGTTCCAACCCGACGATCGACTGGGTGAACGCGGCGTTGACGTAAAGGGCCTTGCGGCCAGTCTCCGGATGGGTGCGCACGACCGGATGCTCGACCTTGGGATAGGTCTGTTCGAAGGCCTCGATCTCAGCCTCGCTTACGCCCTTCTTGCGGAAGTCACGCCGGATGTGGGGGAAGTCGTGCACGGCGACGCGGCCGTCGATCGTTTCCTTGATGTCGTCGGGTAGGCCCTCGTAGGCCGTGTACATGTCAGCGAAGAGGGTGTCGCCGCCGACCGGAGGGACTTCTATCGCCCGCAGGATCGACCCCAGCGACGGAATCTCGCGCCAAGTGACATCGCTGTGCCAAGTGTTCTCGCGACCGCGGCTCTTCTCGTCGTGGGTGATCGCCAGCACCTCGGGATAGCCAGGCTTGGGCGGCGCGAACGGAAATACCTCCAGCGGCCCGAAGCGGCGGCCGAAATCCAAGTGCTGTTCGGTGGCGATGTCCTGGTCGCGGAAGAAGACCACCTTCCAGTCCAGCAGCCCGCGCCGAACCTCGGCGAATTGTTGGTCCGAGAGGCCGGCGGCGAGATCGACACCTTCGATCTCCGCGCCGATCACTGGCGTCAGAGGTCGCAGGGCGATGGTCTCGTACGGCGCGCGTTCGGGAACTTCAGGGATCACGAGCGCCGCAGGTCCGTCACGATGCTTTGTGGCGACTTGCATGGAGCTTATTCCTCTTTGTGGCGCCCTCTTAGCCGCCCTGGACAAAGGCTAACCCAATACGGGGCGAACGCTTGACAATTCGGGCCACGAATTTGACAGTTGGGGCCATGTCGAGCCGCTCGAGCCGCATTACGGAGCCCCTCGCGCGGAGTGCGGCTCTGACGGGCTATGCCGACCTCGCCCGATCGCTGGGGCTCGATCCAATTCGCCTAGTCGGCGAACAGGGCCTTCCGGCCGGCTGCCTTACCAACCCCGACCTCTGGATTCCCGCCTTTGCGGTCGGCCACCTCCTTGAGAGTGCGGCGCAGGCCTCAGGCGTGATGGACTTCGGTCTGCGCCTGGCCGAGACGCGCCGGCTGTCGAACCTCGGCGCGATCGGGCTGGTGCTGCGCGAGCAGCCGACGCTGCGCAGGGCCTTGGAGGCCATGATCAGCTACAGCTGGGCGCAGAACCACGCTTTGACGCTGAAACTGGAGATCCTGGGGGACATCGCGATCCTACGCGAAGGCGCTTCCTCCGTCGCAGGCCGCCAGAGTGACGAACTGGCGCTCGGGGTGCTGGCGCTCACAGTCAGAAGGCTGGTGGGTCCCGTGTGGCGGCCGAACGAGGTATGGTTCACCCACTCGCGGCCCGACGACATCACGGCTCATAGGCGCGTGTTCACCGTTATGCCTCGATTCAACGAGGAAATCGACGCGCTGGTGATGAGCGCCAGCGATCTCGATTCGCCGATCGCGGACGCCGATCCGGTGGCGGCCAGCCGCGCGCTGCGTTACCTCGACCTGGAGGCCAGGCTCGGCGGCAATGACCCCACCGCGGCCGTCCGCGAGCTGATCCTGGCCCTGCTGCCTACCGGATCGTGCACTATCGAACGGGTCGCGGCGCACCTGGGGATGAGCCGACGCACTCTCTGTCGTCGCCTGGCGGCGGCGTCTGCCCTCACCTTCACCGAGCTGTTGAACGAGATCCGCATTGGGCTGGCGCAGAGGTACCTCGCGGCCGGTCGCCATTCCCTGACCGAGATCGCCGAGCGGCTGGGCTACGCCAGCCTCAGCGCCTTCTCCCGCTGGCGCCGCTTCAACCTCGGCGTGGACCGAGAGGAGCGCGCGGAGCTGCGGTCGCTACAATCCAGCACGTAACACCTCGCTCAAATTGAGGACGCGTTCGACGACCTGCATGTCGGCGGGGCTGATGAGCGGTTTAGGATCGGCGCGGCCGCCATGCTCAAATTATGCGCAGCTTGGCCTACGTCCGCCAGGGCTCGAAGATTGCCATGGGCTCGCTGCCCAAGAGCCGACGTTGCCAATGGCAGAGATGAGTCACATCCCGCCATCGCTCGCCCCATAAGACGTCCGCCTACTTCGACCCTCGAACCGGCGCGCCACACCCCCCACGACACGCGCCCCGCGTGGCCCTATATGAATCCCCATGCCGCCGCGTCTTCGCCCAACCCCGATCGAACATGTCGTCGACGGCTATCGCCTGCGGGCCCAGCTTTCCACCGCGGCGCTGGATGCGATCGGCGATGAGGCCGAGCAGCGGCGCCGGGCCATCGAGATCCTCAAGGGCGCCCTCTTCCGCGGCCGGATGATCGCCAAGGAGCGGCTGGAAAACGGCGCCGGCGGCGTCGAGACCGCCCGCCTCATCTGCGGCGTCACCGACGAGGTGATCCGCTGTCTCTATGATTTCACCACCGTCCACGTCTTTCGCGCCCGCAACCCCACCGAGGGCGAGCGCCTGGCCCTGATGGCGGTGGGCGGCTATGGCCGCGGCGCCCTGGCGCCCTATTCCGATATCGATCTGCTGTTCGTTAGGCCCTACAAGGAGACGGCCCATATCGAGAGCGTGATCGAGTTCATGCTCTACGCCCTGTGGGATCTGGGCTTCAAGGTCGGCCATGCCTCGCGCACCGTGGCCGAATGCATCAAGCTTTCGCGCGAGGATATCACCATCCGCACCTCGATCCTCGAGGCGCGGCGCCTGACCGGGGATGAGAAACTCGCCGCCGATCTTCACCGCCGCTTTCGCGACGAGGTCGTGCGCGGCACGGCGCAGGAGTTCATCGCCGCCAAGCTCAAGGAGCGCGACGAGCGCCACGCCAGGGCCGGCGCCAGCCGGTTCATGGTCGAACCCAATGTCAAGGAGGGCAAGGGCGGCCTTCGCGATCTGCACACCCTGTTCTGGATCGCCCAGTACCTGCATCCCGACGATGGCCTCGAAGCGGTCCTGCGGCTCGACATGTTCCAGGGCCAGGAGGTCCGCGCCTTCATCCGCGCCTTCGATTTTCTCGAAGCGGTCCGCGCCCACCTGCATTTCACCACCGGCCGGCCCGAGGAGCGCCTCAGCTTCGATGTCCAGCCGGAGGTCGCCCGGCGCATGGGCTATCACGACCGGCCGCGCAAAGGCGGCGACAACACCCCGGCCGTCGAGCGCTTCATGCGCCGCTACTTCCTGATCGCCAAGGAAGTGGGCACCCTCACCCGCGCCTTCTCCGCCAAGCTGGAGGCGGAGAACCTCAAGTCCGAGCCCAGGGGCCTGCTGCGCATCCTGCCCGGCCGCGGGCGGCCACGCGCGGTCATCGAGCCGGGGTTCCTGCTGGAGGGCGGGCGCCTGGGGGTCGAGGGGCCGGAGGTGTTCGACCGCGATCCCGTCAATCTCCTGCGCCTGTTCAAGATCGCCGACGCCCGCGACCTGGATCTCCACCCCGACGCCTTCACCGCCGTGACCCGCCGCCTTGGCCTGATCACCTCCAAGGTGCGGCGCGACCCGGTCGCCGCCCGGGTGTTTCTCGATATCCTCGCCCACGGCCGCAAGGCCAGGCGCACCCTGGAGCTGATGAACGAGGCCGGGGTGCTGGGCCGGTTCATCCCCGAGTTCGGGCACATCGTCGCCCAGATGCAGTTCAACATGTATCACTCCTACACGGTGGACGAGCACAGCCTGCGGGCGGTGGGCATCATCAACGACATCGCCGCCGGGCGCCTCGCCGAGGATCACCCGCTGGCCACCGCCGTCATGCCGCTGATCGAGGATCGCGAGGCCCTGTTCCTGGCCATGCTGCTGCACGACACCGGCAAGGGCGGGGTCGGCGGCCAGGAGATCGCCGGGGCCAGGGCCGCGCGCCAGGCCTGCGAGCGCCTGGGCCTGGAGCGCGGCCGGATCGAGCTGGTGGCCTGGATCGTCGAGAACCATCTGATGATGAGCGACTACGCCCAGAAGCGCGATCTGGGCGATCCGGCCACCGTGGTCGCCTTCGCCGCCATCGTCCAGAACCCCGAGCGCCTGCGCCTTTTGCTGGTGCTGACCGTGGCCGATATCCGCGCCGTGGGGCCGGGGGTGTGGAACGGCTGGAAGGGCCAGCTCCTGCGCGAGCTTTACGCCGCCACCGAGACGGTGTTCCGCGGCGGCCGCACTTCGGACGCCACGGGCGTGGCGCGCCGGCGCCAGGAAGCCCTGGCCTATGACGCGCGCCGCGCCCTGGTGGAGGCCGACCCCGAAGCCATGGCCTGGGCCAGCGCCATGGAGGACGCCTATTTCGCCGCCTTCTCGGCCGAGGAGCACGGGGAGCACGCCGCCCTCGCCCGCCGCGCCCGCGAGGGCGCCGGGGCCGCCGCTTCGGGCCGGATCCGGGCCGATCGCAACACTACCGAGGTGATCGTCGCCGCCCGCGACCGCCAGGGCCTCTTCGCCGACCTGGCCCTGGCCATCTCCGCCTGCCGCGGCAATGTCGTGGGCGCCCGCATCTTCACCTCCTCGCAAGGCGAGGCCCTCGACGTCTTCTCCGTCCAGGACGGCGCCGGCGCGCCGTTCGGGACCGATAGCCCGCGCTCCATGGAGCGGCTGGTCGTGGCCCTGGAACGCGCCGCCCTCGGCGAGGCGGTCGAGTCCGACCCGCGGCGCGACACCCTGGTGGGCCGGGTCTCGCCCTTCACCCTCTCTCCGGCCGTGGCCATCGACAACGAGGCTTCCCAGAGCGCCACCGTGATCGAGGCCTCGGGCCGCGACCGGCCAGGCCTGCTCGAAGCCCTGGCCCGCGCGCTTTCGGACCAGAAGCTCTCGATCCAGTCGGCCCACATCGACGGCTATGGCGAGCGGGCGGTGGACGCCTTCTATGTGGTCGGCGCCGATGGCCAAAAGCTCGCCGATCCGGACAAGGTCGCCGCCGTCCGCGCCAAGGTCGCCGAAGCCCTGGAAGCCGACGACCCCGCCCGCCGCGCCGGCCGCCTGCCCAGGGCCCAGGCCAGCGCCTGGCGATAGGGTGTTTGTTTTCCCTCCTCCCCCGCAAGCGAAGCGCCGCGGGGGAGGTGGCGCGGCGCCCTTTCTTGCGCCGTGCCGGAGGGGGCGCAAAGCCACGCCAACGAACGCCGGTTCCGAAAACGCTTCTCGCAGGCCCACCACGATCAAGCCGAGGTTTACCCGCCTTGCGCCCCCTCCGTCACTCGACTTCGGCGAGCGCCACCTCCCCCATGAAAAGGCACGGGGGAGGAGAAGAAACGATAACCCTCTCCTCCCCCGCCTCTATGCGGGGGAGGTGGCGCGGCGCGCTTTCTTGCGCCGTGACGGAGGGGGCGCAAAGCCACGCCAACGAACGCCCGTTTTTGAAATGCTTCCCGCAGCCTCGTCGGGATCAGGCCGAGGTTTGCCCGCCTTGCGCCCCCTCCGTCACTCGCCTTCGGCGAGCGCCACCTCCCCCGTGAAGAGGCACGGGGGAGGAGAACCCCACCTTGCCCCAAACGGCGCCAGCGATTAGACCCCCGACATGGCTCGTCTGGCGAACACCCTTCGGCGATGGCGCGGTCGCTCCGCGACTGTCTGAACCCCTCCGCGGCTTAAGGCCGCCCCGCCCCCTTGCCTGAGCTAACCCCATGACCGAACCCTCCGCCTTCGCGGGCCCCCAACGCGTCCTTTCCGGCGTCCAGCCCTCCGGCGCCCTGCACCTTGGCAACTATCTGGGCGCGCTGGTGAAGTTCGTCGCCCTGCAGCGACCAGATGGAGTGCCTGTATCTGCGTGGTCGACCTGCACGCCATCACCGCCTGGCAGGACCCGGCCCAGCTCACCGCCCAGACCCGCGAGATCGCCGCCGCCTATATCGCCGCCGGCGTCGACCCCGCGCAGGCGATCATCTTTCCCGCAGTCGGCGGTGCAGCGCTCACGTCGAGCTGGCCTGGATCTTCAATTGCGTCGCCCGGCTCGGCTGGCTCGACCGGATGACCCAGTTCAAGGACAAGAGCGGCAAGCACAAGGAGCGCGCCAGCGTCGGCCTCTACACCTATCCGGTGCTGCAGGCCGCCGACATCCTGGTCTACAAGGCCACCCACGTGCCGGTGGGCGAGGACCAGAAGCAGCACCTGGAGCTGACCCGCGACATCGCCGCCAAGTTCAACCACGACTTCGACGCGCCGGGCTTCTTCCCCCTGACCGAGCCCCTGATCGAGGGGCCGGGCGCGCGGGTCATGTCCCTGCGCGACGGCCTGGCGAAGATGTCGAAGTCCGACCCTTCCGACCAGTCGCGGATCAACCTGACCGACGACGCCGACACCATCGCCGCCAAGATCCGCCGGGCCAAGACCGATCCCCTGCCGCTGCCGGAGACCGTCGGAAGACCTGAAGGACCGGCCCGAGGCCGACAACCTGGTCGGCATCTACGCCGCCCTCTCCGGCGAGACACCCGGCCCAGGTGCTGGCGACCTACGGCGGCCAGGGCTTCGGCCATCCTTCAAGCCGGCCCTGGCCGAGCTGCTGGTGGAGAAGCTCGGCCCCGTGAGCGCCGAGATGCGCCGGCTGATGGCCGATCCGGCCGAGATCGACCGCATCCTGGCGGCCGGCGCCGAGAAGGCCGCGCGCCATCGCCGCGCCGATCCTCGCCGAGACCAAGCGCATCGTCGGTTTCTGGCCCGGTCGCTAAAGGCGTGGCCACGGTTGCGCTGGGCGCGGTCGCGCGCCATCTACCAGCTCACGGAGAAGAGCCATGTTCATCCAGACCGAAGCCACGCCCAATCCCGCCGTGCTGAAGTTCCTGCCCGGCCGCGAGGTGCATGGCCGCCGGCACCCGCGAGTTCCGCGACGAGAACGAGGCCCGCGCCTCCCCGCTGGCCGCTCGACCTGTTCGATCTGGGCGGCGTGACGCGCGTGTTCTTCGGCCAGGACTTCCTCACCGTCACCAAGGACGACGAGCGCGACTGGGCGCACCTCAAGGCGCCGATCCTGGCGGCGATCATGGATCATTTCACCTCCGGCGGCCCTCTGCTCACCGACGCCGAGGCGCAGGTCGACGAGATCGTCTACGAAGGCGACACCGCCCAGATCGTCGCCGAGATCAAGGACCTGCTCGACACCCGCATCCGCCCGGCCGTGGCCCAGGACGGCGGCGACATCCTCTTCTCACCGCTTCGAGCCCGACACCGGCGTGGTGTGGCTGCACATGCGCGGCGCCTGCGCCGGCTGCCCCTCCTCGGCCGCCACCCTGAAGGCGGGCGTCGAGAACATGCTGCGCCACTATGTGCCCGAAGTGACCCGGGTCGAGCAGGCCCTCTAGCATCCGCTTCGCCTCTTTCCTTTCCGACTCCTGGAGTTCCTGCATGGCCGCTCGCCTCGATGATTCTACCCTCGGTCAGCTCTTCCATCAGGCGCGCAGCCACAATGGCTGGAAGTCCGAACCCCTGCCCGAGGGCCTGATCCGCGAGATCTACGACCTGGCCAAGATGGGGCCCACCGCCGCCAACTCATCCCCCGCCCGCTTCGTCTTCGTCACCAGCGCCGAGGCCAAGGAAAAGCTGGCCTCGGTCTCCTCCGGCAACAACGAGGCCAAGATCAAGACCGCCTCGGCCACGGTGATCGTCGGCTACGACCTCGACTTCCCGCCGACCCTGGCCAAGCTCTTCCCGCACATGCCCGTCATGCAGACCCTGTTCGAGGATCCGGCGGTGCGCGAGCAGGTGGCCTTCCGCAACTCCACCCTCCAGGGCGCCTATCTGATGATGGCCGCCCGCTCGCTGGGCCTCGACTGCGGGCCGATGTCCGGTTTCGACAACGGCAAGGTCGACGCCCTGTTCTTCGCCGGCACGCGGATCAAATCCAATTTCATCTGTTCGATCGGTTACGGCACCGAGGAAAACCTCTTCCCGCGCCTGCCGCGACACAGCTTCGAGGAAGCCTGCCAGATCGTCTGACCCTACCCTCGCCGGAGACCGATGCCATGACCGACACCTATACGCCGCCCGCCGTCTGGACCTGGAACAAGGAGAACGGCGGCCGCTTCGCCAATATCAACCGGCCGATCGCCGGCCCGACCCATGACAAGGTCCTGCCGGTCGGGCGCCATCCCTTCCAGCTCTATTCCCTGGCCACGCCCAATGGCATCAAGGTGACGGTGATGCTCGAGGAGCTGTTGGCGGCCGGCCACGGCGGCGCCGAATATGACGCCTGGCTGATCCGCATCAACGAGGGCGATCAGTTCGGCAGCGGCTTTGTCGAGATCAACCCCAACTCCAAGATCCCGGCCTTGATGGACCGCAGCGGCCCGACGCCAATCCGCCTCTTCGAATCCGGCGCGATCCTCATGCACCTGGCGGAAAAGTTCGGCGCTTTCCTCCCCACCGAGCCGGCGGCGCGCGCCGAGTGCCTCTCCTGGCTCTTCTGGCAGATGGGCAGCGCGCCCTACCTCGGCGGCGGCTTCGGCCACTTCTATGCCTATGCGCCGACCAAGATCGAATACGCCATCGACCGGTTCGCCATGGAGGTGAAGCGCCAGCTCGACGTCCTCGACCGGCGCCTGGCCGAAGCGCCGTATCTGGCCGGAGACGAATACACCATCGCCGACATGGCCGTCTGGCCCTGGTACGGCGCCCTCGTCAAAGGCCACGTCTATGGCGCCGGCGAGTTCCTGCAGGTCCAGGAGTACAAGAACGTCATTCGCTGGACCGACCAGATCGCCGAGCGTCCGGCGGTCAAGCGCGGGCGCATGGTCAACTGCGCCTGGGGCGATCCCGCGCACCAACTCCACGAGCGCCACGACGCCAGCGACTTCGAGTTAAAGACGCAAGACAAGCTGGTGTTGCTCGAGGAGGAAGCGACCTAGGCCTGCTCATACCAGATAGTGATGATGATAACCGCCCGGCCGATGTCGGGCGCATCCACCGTGTTCTGGGTCGCCGAGGTCGTCTGGGTCGATACGATGGTCGTTCCCCCGGGCAAAGCCTCGAGCCACTCGTTGACTTCCTCCTCGAGGACCTTCGGCCCATTACTCCGGAAAATCTTGACTTGCATCTCATTCCCCCCGCGTCGGCCCGATGGTCGGGTCCAAGTCTGGTGAAAACTTGACCGCTATTTCGCGAAAGTGCAATCTTTCCCCTTAGCTCCGATCATCTGGCTGGCTTCAGGGCCTATCCTGGGCGTGCGCGGCGTGAGCCACGGCGATCTCATCAAGCATCCTGCGGCAGGCAGTCAGGTGGCCCTCAACCGCAAGGGTGTGGGCGCATCCGCGCGGAACCTCCTTGTCGCGAAAATGCCGAGCCGCCACCCTTGCGTGGCGCGCGGCGCGTTCGAGTTCGCCGGCGACTTCATCAAGTCTGGCCGCCGTGGTCTCGAGAGTGGTGGTCATGCAACCTCCCAAATTGAGCGCGAAAGGCGTGCCATACCATGAGGGCCCAGTCGCCTGGTCCGAGGCCAGGCGGATCGATGGGGCAACGGGGTGCGCGGAATTGATGCGGCGCCTTACAAGACGCTGTCATGAGCGAGGCCGAACCTTTTGAGTCCGCGCCGGCCTGGGCGCTGGGCCCCTTCTCGCGCCCCCACCGCCTGTTGGAGGATCGACCCGCGGTGAGCTTCGCCTGCCCGGTCGCCGGGCAGGAGGTTGCTTGGGCGTCCAAGGATCTGTTCAACCCCGGCGCCGTAATCCACGACGGACGGGTCTGCCTGCTGGTGCGTGGCGAGGACGAGGTCGGCCGCTATGCCGGGACCTCCCGCATCGGTCTGGCGACAAGCCTTGATGGCCATCACTTTGAACTCGAGCAGGAGCCGGTGATCGCGCCAAGCGATGATCGCTGGCAGGCGTGGGAGTGGCCGGGCGGCTGCGAAGACCCTCGCGTCGTCGAGTCTCCTGAGGGCGGCTTCGTGTGCGCCTACACAGCCTTCGACGGCAAGGTCGGCTTCCTGTTCGTCGCCGCGTCCGACGACCTACGCCATTGGACCAAGCAAGGCCCGGCCTTCGCCGGCACGCCCTATGTGCGCCGGCCCACCAAGGCGGGCGCCATCCTGACTGAACTCAAGGAGGGCCGCCTCGTCGCCGCGCGTCACGAGGGCAAGTTCTGGAAGTATTGGGGTGAGGGGACGATCTACGCCGCCACCTCCGACGATCTGATCGCTTGGATTCCGTTGGAGGCCGAGACCGCGCCCGACCGCTATCTGACCTGGAAGCCGGGTGAAGGCGGCAAAGGTCAGTGGAGCATAAACCGTGTGCCCGGGCCTAAAGGGCTGCACCCCCTTGCCGGCCCGCGCCGTCGGCGATTCGACTCCCTGCTCACAGAGCCGGGGCCGCCGGCTGTGCTCACCAAGGACGGGATCGTGCTGATCTACAATGGCGCCAACCACTACGACGGCGGCGATGCCCGGGCGCCGCCATTCGCCTATCAGCCCGGCCAGTTGCTGTTCGACGCCGCCGACCCGACGGCGGTGATCGGCCGAACGCAAGACCCGTTCCTCACGATCGATCTGGCCGAGTCCCGAGGACAGGTCGGCAATGTCTGCTTCGCCCAGGGCCTGGTGGCGTTCAAGGGCGAGTGGCTGCTCTATGTCGGCCTGGCTGATTCTCGGCTGGGCGTGAGCGCGGCGCCGATTAGGTGAGGGTTGGCTGGAGTCAGGGCGCCCGGTTCGCCAGCGCCTCTTCGATCTGCGCGAGTTCAGCTTCCAACTCGGCGATGACGCCCCGGTCGTCCGCCCCCCCGCCGATGGACGAAGGCGTCAGCAGTATCTCCAGCTCGCGCCGTATCTTGTCCCGGGCTTCGGTCAATTGCTGGCGGAGGGATTCGTCGGAGTCGGACATCAGACGACTTTAGCGGCGGCCGAGGACGGGCGCCATCTCGCCTTTGACCACCATCACATGCCATAGGCCGAGGATGCGAACCTATGTATCCGAACCAACGGACAAGGCGATGGCGGCGTGATCCTGCTCGCCCTGGACACCTGCCTGGGGGCCTGTTCGGCGGCGATCGTCGAAGCCGCGCGGGTGGTCGCGTCCGTCTCCGAACCCATGACCCGAGGCCACCAGGAGCGGCTCGCGCCGATGGCGCGGGATTTGATGATAAACGCAGGCGTGACCTTCGCGAGTCTGGATCGGATCGGGGTCACGATTGGACCAGGTTCGTTCACCGGCCTGCGCGTCGGCTTGGCCTTCGCCAAGGGCCTGGCTCTGGCGCTCGACAGACCTTGCGTAGGTGTGGGGACATTAGAGGCTCTGGCGGCCAGCGTCGAGGCGGCGGGCCGACACGTCGCGGTGATCGATGCCGGTCGGGGCCACGTCTATCTGCAGATCTTCGAAGCCGGCCACGCTCTCGCCGCCCCCGATATCCTTCCGCTCGAAATCGCCGCCGCGCGGCTGATCGAAATCGGCGAGGGCCTGACGCTGGTAGGGCCCAACGCCACCGCCTTGGCCCGCCATCTTCCTCATGAGCAGGCCATCGATCTGGCGGCGCCGGATATCGCCGCGGTGGCGGCGCTTGCCACGCGAGCGGCCGAGGCGCCCGCTCGCCCGCTCTATCTGCGGCCGCCGGACGCCAAACCGAAGGCGCGGTGAGCATCCTCGTCATCAACGATCCAGCCGTGCTCGCCGAGATTCACGCCCAGGCGTTCGATGATCCGTGGGACACCTCGGCCTTCGCCGCCCTGCTGGCGGGCCCCGGCGTATTCGCCCTGGCGAGCGACGACGCGGCAGGCTTCATCCTTTGCCGGGTCGTCATCGAGGAGGCGGAAATCTTGACGCTCGCCGTCGCGCCGCCGCACCGCCGGAAGGGAGTCGCCAGGGCCATCGTCGAAGCCGGCGCGAAGGCGGTCTTTGAACAGGGTGCGCGATCGATGTTTCTGGAGGTCGCCGCCGACAACGCCCCCGCGATCGCCCTCTATGAAGGCGCCGAGTTCACCCCGGTCGGCCGCCGCGCCGGATACTATCGGCGGCCCGATGGCGCGATCGATGCCCTGGTCTTGCGGCGCGACCTTAACACCGGCCTCTCGGAGCCCTATGCTTAGGGCCGATACGGATCGGAGCGGCCGCGTGGATCGACTCGAAAAGCTCTGCATCGAAAAGGGCATGCGCATGACCGAGCAGCGCCGCGTGATCGCGCGTGTGCTGTCCCTGGCCCACGACCACCCCGACGTGGAGGAGCTGCACCGCCGCGCCCACGCCGTCGACCCGCACATCTCGATCGCCACGGTCTATCGCACCGTGCGGCTGTTCGAGGAGGCCGGCATCCTCACCCGCCACGACTTCCGCGACGGCCGCTCGCGCTATGAAGAGGCCAGCGAGTCGCACCACGACCACCTGATCGACATGAAGACCGGCGCAGGTGGTGGAGTTCGTCGACGACGAGATCGAGGCCCTGCAGGAGGCCATCGCCAAGCGCCTCGGCTACCGCCTGGTCGACCACCGGCTGGAGCTCTACGGCGTGCCCGCCGATGAGTGAGAGTGGGCCGGCCAAGCGCCTCTTTATCAAGACCTACGGCTGTCAGATGAACGTCTATGACAGCGAGCGCATGGCCGATGTGCTGCGCGCCGCTGGGCTATGGCCTGACCGACGCGCCGGAGGGCGCCGATCTGGTGGTGCTCAACACCTGCCACATCCGCGAGAAGGCCACCGAGAAGGTCTATTCCGAGCTCGGCCGGATCAAGGCGCATGAAGCTGGCGCGCCAGGCGGCGGGGGCGGACGATGATCATCGCCGTGGCCGGCTGCGTCGCCCAGGCCGAGGGCGCGGAGATCATGCGCCGCCAGCCGGCGGTCGACCTGGTGGTCGGGCCGCAGGCCTATCACCGCTGCCCGAGCTGATCGCCCGCGCCCACCGCGCCAGCGGGCGAGCGCTGGCCGCCGACTTCGCGCCGGAGGACAAGTTCGACGCCCTGCCCGACGGCGCGCGGGCCGAGCGGCGTCACCGCCTTCCTCACCGTGCAGGAGGGCTGCGACAAGTTCTGCACCTTCTGCGTGGTGCCCTACACCCGCGGCGCGGAATATTCGCGCCCGTCGGCCGCCATCGAGGCCGAGGCGCGAGCGCTGGCCGGCCAGGGCGTGCGCGAGGTCACCCTGCTGGGCCAGAACGTCAACGCCTATGACAGACGAGGGCGGCGGCCTGGCGGGCTTGATCCGGCGGCTGGCGAAGATCCCGGGCCTGGACCGCATCCGCTACACCACCAGCCACCCGCGCGACATGGACGACGCCCTGATCGCCGCCCACGGCGAGGTCGCCGCGCTGATGCCCTACCTGCACCTGCCGGTGCAGTCGGGCTCGGACCGGATCCTGAAGGCGATGAACCGCGGCCACACCGCCGAGCACTATCTGCGCCTGGTCGAGCGCATCCGCGCCGCGCGGCCCGACATCGCCATCTCCGGCGACTTCATCGTCGGCTTTCCCGGCGAGACGCGACGCCGACTTCGAGGCGACGCTGGACCTGGTGCGCGAGGTCGGCTACGCCAGCGCCTTCTCGTTCAAATATTCCCGCCGCCCCGGCACCCCGGCCGCGGCCATGCCGGGCCAGGTCGCCGAAGAGGTGAAGGACGAGCGGCTGGCGCGGCTGAAGGCCCTGCTCGAGGCCCAGCAGGCCGCCTTCAACGCCGCCCAGGTCGGGCGCATCCTGCCGGTGCTGTTCGAGAAGCCCGGCCGCCATCCCGGGCCAGGTCATCGGCCGCAGCCCCTATCTGCAGGCGGTGCACGCCGAGGGTCCCGACCAGCCTGATCGGCCAGATCGCGCCGGTGACCGATCGCCTCGGCCGCCCGCAACAGCCTCGCCGGCGAACTGATGCACTGGCAGGCCGCTTGAGCCGCGGGCCGTCGGAATTCCTGCCCCTGTCCGACGCGGCGCGTGCGCGCGGTCGCCGGGCCCGACAGCCGCCATGCCGCCCTGATCGAGGACGCCTTCCACGTGCTGGTGGAGACCCCCGGCGGCGGGGTCTCGCTCAACGGCGAGGCCAAGGGCCGGCGCGCCGCGCCAAGCAGGCGATCGAGACCATCGCCGCCCGGGTCGCGTCCCGGGCTGGAGGTCAGCGAGGCCGACGTCCGCGTGGCCATCGACCAGGCCCGAACCGGCGGCGACGGGCGCCAGCCCAGCCGGTCGGCCGGCGCGGCGCCGTCGCGGCCAAGACCGCCGCCCAGGCGCGCTATCTGGAGGCGCTGGCCAGCCACGACCTGGTGTTCGGCCTCGGCCCGGCCGGCACCGGCAAGACCTTCCTGGCCGTGGCCCACGGCGCGGGCCTGCTGCTGCGCGGCGAGGTCGACCGGCTGGTCGTCACCCGCCCGGCGGTGGAGGCCGGCGAGCGGCTGGGCTTCCTGCCCGGCGACCTGACCGAGAAGGTCGATCCCTACATGGCCCCGGTCTGGGAGGCGCTGACCGACATCCTGGGCGCCGACCAGCTGCGCCGCCGCCGCGACGCGGGCGAGATCGAGGTGGCGCCGATCGCCTTCATGCGCGGCCGCACCCTGAGCCACGCCTTCGTCATCGTCGACGAGGCGCAGAACGCCTCGCGCCTGCAGATGAAGATGGTGCTGACCCGCCTGGGCGAAGGCGCGCGCATGGCGGTCACCGGCGATCCCAGCCAGGTCGACCTGCTCAACCGCGCCGACTCGCGGCCTGGCCCACGCGGTCGTCGATCCTGGAGGGCGTCGAGGGCGTGGCCGTCGCCCGCTTCGCGGCCGCCGACGTGGTGCGCCATCCCGCTGGTGGAGCGGATCGTCGAGGCCTACGACGCCGACGCGGCTCGACGGTCCCGATGATCGAGGTCGAGGTCGAGGACGAGGCCTGGACCGCTCGCCTTGCCGGACGCCGCGGCCATCGCCAGCCAGGCGGCCGCTCGCCGCGGCGGGCCCGGGGCGCCGGCGGCGAGATCGCCATCCTGCTCACCGACGATGCGGCGGTGCGCGATCTGAACGCCCGTTCCGGGGCAGGGACGCGGCGACCAATGTGCTGTCCTTCCCCGCGCCGTCGATCGCCACGGGCCAGCTCGGCGACATCGCCCTGGCGTTCGGCGTCTGCGCCGCGCGAGGCGCGCGACCAGGGCAAGCCGCTGGCCGATCACCTCCGCCATCTGGTGGTCCATGGCGTCCTGCATCTCTTAGGGTACGATCACGAAGCCGAAGCGGAGGCCGAGCGGATGGAAGCGCTCGAACGCCGTCTTCTGGCTGAGCCTGGGTGTCGCCGACCCCTATTGTGAACGCCCCGATCAAGGAGACCATGTCCAGCACCGCCCATGAAGGGACGAACCCGGCCAGCGGCGAGACCGCCGAACTCGGCCCGCTCGGCACGCTTTGGGCCTCCCTGGGATTTCGCCGCAAAGCGAAGGCGGATGGCGCCGCGGGCGCCGAGGACGGGGCCGCCTCGGCAGCGGCCGAGCTGATGGATCAGGCCGAGGCCTTCCAGACCCTGACCGTCGCCGACGTCATGACCCCCCGCGCCGACATCATGGCGGTGGAGCTTTCCACGCCTTTCGAACTGGTCGTCGCCTGCTTCGCCGAGAGCGAACACTCGCGCCTGCCGGTCTATCGCGAGACCCTCGACGACCCGGTGGGCGTGGTCCACCTCAAGGACGTCTTCAAGCTCCTCGCCGATCCGGCGCGTCGCGAAAGCATCGGCGGAACGGTGCTGCGGCGCCTGAAGCGCGACACCCTCTATGTGCCGCCCTCCATGCGCGCCGCCGACCTGCTGGTGCGGATGCAGGCCAGCCGCATCCACATGGCCATGGTGATCGACGAGTTCGGCGGCGTCGACGGCCTGGTCACCCTGGAGGACGTGATCGAGGCGGTGGTCGGCGAGATCGACGATGAGCACGACGAGGCGGCCGTCATCCAGATCGTGGCCAGGGCCGGCGGCGTCTTCGAAGTCGACGCCCGCGCGCCGCTTGAGGAGCTCGAAGAGGCCCTCGGCCAGAGCCTCATCACCGAGGACATGGAGGAGGAGGAGATCGACACCGCCGCCGGTCTGGTCACCGCCCTGGCCGGCCGCGTGCCGCAGCGCGGCGAGGTGATCGCCCACCCGGCCGGCTTCGATTTCGAGGTCACCGACGCCGATCCTCGGCGGATCAAGCGGTTGAGAGTTCGTCCCATCCCCAAGACCCCGGATCCGGCCGAAGCCAAGGATGGCTGAACGCTCGGCGGGCCGCCTAGGTCCGTGGCCCGGCCGTGTTCTGTCTGTCGTCGCCGGCGTCGCCGCGGGCGTCGCCCATCCGCCCTGGGGGTTTTTGCCGGGCCTGCTCGGTTACGCCCTGCTGCTTTGGCTTCTGGATCAGGCGGCCTCGGGCCGGCGATATCGCACGGCCTTTCTAAGAGGCTGGCTAGCCGGCGGCGGCTATTTCGCCGTCTCCGTGTGGTGGATCGCCGAACCATTCCAGGTGGACGCCGCCGAGCAGGCCTGGATGGCGCCATTCGCCGTGGTCCTGATGGCCCTGGGTCTCGCGCTTTTCTGGGGCGCGGCGGCTCTGGCCTACAAGGCTTTGGCGCGGTCGGGCGTGCTTCGCGTTCTGCTCTTCGCCGGACTGTTCGCCGCCTTCGAGTGGCTGCGAGGCCATGTCCTGACCGGCTTCCCGTGGGACCTGCCAGGCGAAACCTGGCGCGCGGGATCGGCGCCGTCCCAAGCCGCCTCCCTCGTCGGCGCCTACGGCCTGACCTGGATCACGCTCGTCATCGCCGCAGCGCCGGCGGTCATCGCCGAGGGTTGGCCCGGGCGCGCGGCGGTCGGCCTGGCCGCCGCTTGCGTTGCCGGCCTCTACGCCTTCGGCTTGGCGCGGCTTGCCGAACCGCCGCCCTTCGCTCCCGGCGCGCCATGGCTGCGGATCGTCCAGGCCGATGTGAAGCAGGAGTCGAAGTACGATCCGGCGATCTTCTCCAGTATCGTCTCCCGCTACGTCGCTCTCACCGCGCGACCTGCCGCGCGCCGGCCCGATATCGTCATCTGGCCAGAAGGGGCCATCCCGGACGCCATGGAAGACTATCTGGCCCCCGGCACCTGGACCCGCGAGGCCATTCAGGCCGCGCTGACGCCTGGGCAGATCCTGATCCTGGGCGGCTATCGCATCGGCAACGACGCTGTCGATCCGCCGGTGATCTTCAACAGCCTCGCCGTTTTTCGGCGCAATGCCGACACCCTCGCCTTCGCCGGCCTTTACGACAAATTCCGCCTGGTGCCGTTCGGGGAGTTCATACCGTTCGACAGCTTCGCTGGCCGGATCGGCTTCAAGACCATGGTTCACGTGGGCGACGGCTTCACCGCGGGGACGCGGCCTCGCCCGCTGCGCCTCGCCGGCATGCCCGCCTTCCAGCCGCTGATCTGCTACGAGGGCCTCTATCCCGGCTTCACCCGCGAAGGGGCGATGGCCGCCGGATTTCGCCCGGCCTTGATCGTCAACATTTCCAACGACGCCTGGTTCGGAACCACCAGCGGCCCCTGGCAGCACCTCAATATCGCCAGCTACCGCGCCATCGAGGAGGGCCTGCCCATGGCCCGCGCCACCCCGACCGGCGTTTCGGCGATGATTGACGCCTTCGGTCGTATCGCGCCGGGCGCTCGGCTCGGTCAGGGCGCCTTCGGCGTCATCGACGCGCCCATGCCCCCGGCCCTGCCGCCGACGCTTTACGACCGGCTGGGCGATCTGCCGTTCTGGCTCATGCTCGCCATCTCGCTGATTGGGGTCCGCTGGCCCTTGAGACGGCGCTGAGCCATGGCCGGGCCTAACCTACCCATCCGCACCTTCGGCCGGATCAAGTCCCGGCCCATCAAGCCCCTGCAGGCGGCGCTGATGGACACCTTGCTGCCGAAGATCGCGACGCCGTCCGAGCCATTTGATCCAATGACCCTGAAGCCCGACGCCGCCGAGGTCTGGCTGGAAATCGGCTTCGGCGGCGGCGAACATCTCGCCGCCCAGGCCGCGCGGCGGCCGGAAGTGCTCTTTCTCGGGGCGGAGCCGTTCCTCAATGGCGTCGCCAGCGCCTTGCGCCATATGAACGAGCGGCGCCTGTCAAACGTCCGCCTCCACGCCGGCGACGCTCGCGATCTGATGGCGCTCCTGCCGAACGCCAGCATCGATCGCCTGTTCATCCTCTTCCCCGACCCGTGGCCCAAGACGCGCCATCACAAGCGCCGGCTGATCGGCCAGGCCTTCCTCGCCGAGGCCGCGCGGATTCTGAAGCCCGGCGGCCGGGTGCGCTTCGCCACCGATTGGCGAGATTATGCGGACTGGACTCTGGAACACCTCCTCGCGACGCCCACCTTCGCCTGGACCGCCGAGCGAGCCGACGACTGGCGCCTTCCCCCGGCGGACCACATCACCACACGCTACGAGGAAAAGAAGCTCGGCGACTGTGCGCCGATCTGGCTCGATGCGATCCGGACTTCGAATTCCACCTCGACGGGCGGCCGCTGAATCAAGCTCATGCCATCTGCGACAGCTCGATGGTCACGCCTTCCGGTCCATCGAAGAAGACCAGCTTGCGGGACCGGAAGTCCATGATCTCGTTGCGCGTGTGATAGCCCGCCGCGCGCATCTTGGCGACCGCGGCCTCGATATCCCCGACCGCGAAACAGATGTGATTCATGCCGATCCGGCTCAGGTCGCGGATGTCCGGGTCGGGGTCGGCCGTGGGGTGCAGATATCGCAGGAGCTGGATTTCGGTGTGGGCCGAGGCCTCCTCGGCCACCAGGGTGACATGCTCGGCCTCGATGCCGGGCACGCCCATATAGAGTTCGAACACCTCGCCTTTGATGACGATCGAAGCGGTTTCCTTGAACCCCAGCACCGCGAAAAACGCCTTCGCGCCGGCCACGTCGCCGACGACAATGGTGAGGTGATCGAAGCTTTTGATCATGTCCAGTTTTCCAGGCTCCTGTGCGTAGCTTCTTACGTTATTTGGGCGCCGCACGGGAGGGTTGCTCCACCGTGCTCGATTTTCCCGGCCCTTTGCGTCACAACCGCCCGGCCATGAAATTTCTCGACCAGTGCAAGATCTATATCCGCTCCGGCGACGGCGGCGGCGGAGCCGTGTCGTTCCGGCGCGAGAAGTTCATCGAATACGGCGGCCCCGACGGCGGCGACGGCGGCCGCGGCGGCGATGTATGGATCGAGGCGGTGGATGGTCTCAACACCCTGATCGACTATCGCTACCATCAGCACTTCAAGGCCAAGACCGGCGGTCACGGCATGGGCCGCAACCGGCACGGCGCCAATGGCGATGACGCGGTGCTGAGGGTGCCGGTGGGCACTGAGGTGCTGGAGGAGGACAAGGAGACCCTGATCGCCGATCTCGACCAGGTGGGAGAGCGGATCCTGCTCGCCGCCGGCGGCAACGGTGGCTTCGGCAACACCCATTTCAAGGGGCCGATCAACCAGGCCCCCCGCCGGGCCAACCCGGGGCTGCCGGGCGTGGAGATGACCATCTGGCTGAGGCTGAAGCTGATCGCCGATGTCGGGGTCGTGGGCCTGCCCAACGCTGGCAAATCCACCTTCCTGGCCGCCATCTCGGCGGCCACGCCCAAGATCGCCGACTATCCCTTCACCACCCTCACGCCCAATCTCGGTGTCGTTGATCTCTCGGCCAATGAGCGGTTCGTGGTGGCGGATGTGCCGGGCTTGATCGAGGGCGCCTCGGAAGGCGCGGGCCTGGGAACTCGGTTTCTCGGCCATCTGGAGCGCACGGCCGTCCTGATCCACATGGTCGACGCCACTTCGGCCGATCCGGTGGCCGATTGGGGCGCAATCCGTCATGAGTTGGAAACCTATGGCGCCGGCCTGGAGACCAAGCCGGAATTGATCGCTCTCAACAAGATCGACGCCCTTGATCCAGAGGCGCGCAAGGCCGTGGCCAAGGCGGTCAAGAAGGCTTCCGGCGTCACGCCGTTCCTGATTTCGGCGGTTTCCGGCGAAGGCGTGAAGGCCCTGTTGCGCGCGGCCCACGCCAAGGTTCTCGCCCGCGACAAGCCGATGGCCCGGCGGGAAGCCGCCGCGCCCTGGACGCCATGAGCATCCTCAGCGAGGCGCGACTGATCGTCGTCAAGGTGGGCTCCGCCCTGCTGGTGGACCCGCGGACGGGCGCGGTCGATGGCGCCTGGCTGACCGCCTTCGCCGCCGACGCCGCGCGCCTTACCAAGCGCGGTCAGCGGCTGGTGATGGTTTCTTCCGGCGCCGTGGCCCTTGGCCGCGGACGTCTCGGCCTCACCAAGCGCGCGCTGACCCTCGCCGACAAACAAGCGGCGGCGGCGGCGGGACAATCACTCCTGATGCGCGCCTGGGAAGAGGCCTTCGATCCGGTCGGCCTGCGCGCGGCCCAGGTGCTGCTTACCCTGGACGACACCGAGGTGCGCCGCCGTTTTCTCAACGCTCGCGCCACCCTGGAGACGCTCCTGGCCCTGGGCGCCGTGCCCGTGGTCAACGAGAACGACACCGTGGCCACCGAGGAACTGCGCTATGGCGACAATGATCGCCTCGCGGCCCGCGTGGCCCAGATGGTCGGCGCCGACCTCCTGGTGCTGCTCTCCGACATCGACGGACTCTACACCGCCGACCCACGCCGCGACGCCTCGGCCCGGCGGCTCGATCGGGTCGCCGATATCACTCCCGCGATCGAGGCCATGGCCGGCGGCGCCAACGCCGAGCAGGGCGTGGGAAGCGGGGGCATGGCCACCAAGCTGACCGCCGCGCGCATCGCCGCCGCCGCAGGCTGCGCCACCCTGATCACCCTGGGCCGGCGCGCTTCGCCGCTGCAAGCGGTGGAGGACGGCGAGCCCGCGACGCTGTTCGAACCCCATTCCACGCCGGCCGCCGCCTACAAGGCCTGGATCGCCGGCTCGCTCGCGCCCTTGGGGGCCATCACGGTGGATGACGGCGCGGCCAGAGCCCTGGCAGGCGGCAAGAGCCTGCTGGCCGCCGGGGTCGCGGCGGTGGAGGGCCGCTTCGGCAAGGGCGACGCGGTGTTGGTTCGCGACCTCGCCGGCCGTGAAATCGGGCGGGGGCTTGCCCGTTACGACGTCGCCGACGCCCAGCGCATCGTCGGCCTGCGTTCCCAGGCCATAGAGACGCTGCTGGGCTACGCCGCCGATCCGATGATCCACGCCGACGATCTGGCGCTCGCCCCGGAGCGGGTGACCCAGGGATGAGAAAGGTCGTGACCGCTCGCCGGCCACCCGTTGGAGGGCGCCCGGGCACCTTGCGGCTCGGCCTTCATCTTTCGCGGGGGATGCGTGTCGGCCTCTACGGCGGATCGTTCAACCCGCCCCACGAGGGTCACCTCCATGTCGCCCGGACCGCCCTGCGCCGGCTTGGGCTCGACAAGGTCATATGGCTGGTCTCGCCGCAGAATCCGCTGAAACCGGCGGCGGGCACGCCGCGTTTGAGGCGCCGGGTGAATTGGACGCGCCGCGTGGCGCATGGCCCCGCGATGATTGTCTCCAATGCCGAGCGCCGGTTGGGCAGCCGCTTCACCATCGACACGGTCCGCCTCCTCAAGGCGCGGTTCCCAGCCGTGCGCTTTGTCCTGATCGTCGGGTCCGACAGCCTCGCCGGGCTCAACGCCTGGCGCGACTGGCAACGCCTCCTGCGGGAAATTCCCCTGGCGGTGGTGGCGCGGCCAGGCGTGACGATCGCCAGCCTCGGCTCGCCGGCCGCCCGTCGATTCGCACCCGCTCGTTTGCCGGCCGGCGCTGGGCTGCGGCTCGCAACCGCCCGGCCACCCGCATGGATCTATCTCACCGCGCGATGGAACCCGGCCTCCTCAACCGCGCTTCGCAAATGAGCCGCGCCAGGGCGGCCGGTTCATGATAAGGTGCCTGTCCACGCCAGCCTCGCCAGGAGCCACCTCTGAGCCGCGACCCCGCGCCCACCGCCAGTCCCGCGCCGCTTGCAAACGGCGCCATGGAAGCCGTTCAAGAGGGCCGCACGCCTCTGGAGACCCTGGTTCTCGCCCAGTTGGACAACGAAAAAGCCCAGGACGTCATCTTCATCGATCTGAAGGACAAGAGTTCCGTGGCCGACGCCCTGGTGATTGCTTCGGGTCGCTCGCATCGCCATGTCGGGGCGATCGCCGACCACCTACTGCGCGCGCTCAAGGACGGCGGCCACGGCAAGGCCAAGGTGGAGGGGCTGCCGGCCTGCGACTGGGTTCTGATCGACGCGGGCGATCTCATCGTCCACCTCTTCCGCCCCGAGGTTCGAAGCTTTTACAACATCGAGAAGATCTGGTCGGTCGACGCACCGGTCATCGCCGCCGCTCACTGAGGCCGCCGGCGCCGGGCATTCCGTGAAGATAACTCTGCTTTGCATCGGTCGTCTTGGCGCGGCGCCAGAGGCGCGCCTGGCCTTGGACTGGGCCGAACGGGCGAGTCTTTCGGGGCGTGCCCTGGGTCTGGGGCCTGTGGACGTGGTTGAGGTCGAGGCCAGAAAGACGGGAAAAGCCGCCGAAGGCGAGGCGCTGCTCAGCCGGCGGGACGGCGGCCATCTGATCGCCTGCGACGAGCACGGAGAGGCCAGAAGTTCGCGGGATTTCGCGGCGCTCCTGGGGCGCCTGCGCGATGACGGTGTTCGGCGTCTGGTCTTCGCCATCGGCGGCGCCGATGGACTGGATCAGTCGGTGCTGGACGCCTCGGAGAGACGCCTCGCATTCGGCCCACAGACCTGGCCGCACGCCCTGGTCCGCGCCATGCTGGCCGAACAGATCTACCGCGCCGCGACCATTCTGGCCGGAAGTCCCTATCATCGGGACTGAGCAACCCTTGAAAATCGGCGGTGCGGGCCGATGTCACATGTTGATAAACTCTGATAAGATAGATGTTCGCTTTTCACGCCATATTTTCGGCGTGGGCGGCAGTCATGGCGGAGCGTATGAAGCAGACTCTTCTGATCGGCGCGGCGGCGTTTGTTTTGGGTGCGGGCTCGATGGCTTATTTCAGCCAGACCGCGCGGGCGACTCCAGAGCCCAGGGCTGAAACGTATCATATGCTCGAGCTGTTCGGAAACGTGCTCGATACCGTCGATCGACAGTATGTGACACCGGTGGACGACAAGAAACTGATCGAGGCGGCGCTCAACGGCATGCTCACCTCGCTCGATCCGCATTCGGACTATCTGAATCCGGAAGCCTACAACGAAATGCAGGATGAAACCCGGGGCGAATATGGCGGCCTGGGCCTTGAGATCACCAGCGAAGACGGCGTGGTCAAGGTAATCTCACCCATCGACGGCACACCCGCCGCCAAGGCCGGCATCAAGGCCGGCGACTATATCACCGCCGTTAATGGCCAGACGGTGCTGGGTCTAAGCGTCAATGACGCGGTCAAGCAGATGCGCGGCAAGCCCGGCGAAACCGTGACCCTGACCATTGCCCGGGAGAAGACCGATCCCTTCGACGTCAAGCTTGTGCGTGAAATCATTCAGCCCAAGTCGGTCAGCTATCATGCCGAGGGCGACTACGGCTATGTGCGCCTCTCGAGCTTCAACGAGAAAGCCACCGATGAGTTGAAGGCCGCCATCGACGATCTGCGCGCCAAGAACCCACAGCTCAAAGGTCTGGTGCTAGACCTGCGCAACAATCCGGGCGGCCTTCTGGATCAGGCCGTGGGCGTCTCCGATCTCTTCCTTAGCGGTGGTGAGGTCGTCTCCCAGCGCGGCCGCGATCCGCATGACATTGAACGCTACAACGCCAAACCCGGCGCCAAGCTCGGCAATCTGCCGGTGGTGGTCCTGATCAATTCCGGCACCGCGTCCGCGGCCGAGATTGTCGCCGGCGCCTTGCAGGATCGCCACCGGGCCGAAATCGTCGGTCTCACCAGCTTCGGCAAGGGTTCGGTCCAAACCGTCATCCCTCTGCGTGGCGGCCTTGATGGCGCGGTGAAGCTCACCACGGCGCGCTACTACACGCCCTCGGGCCGCTCGATCCAGAAGACTGGCATAGAGCCCGACCTGGAGGTGGCCGAAACGCGCGAGGAGGCCCAGCAGACCGCCAATGAGGCGTTCCAGTTCAGCGAGGCGAGCTTCCACAATGCCTTGAACGCCGACGAGGGTAAGACCCGTCAGGGCGCCCACCAGCCAGCCGAAGCCCCACCGGCGGCATTCGATGAAAAGAAAGGCGACTTCCAGCTCAGTCGCGCGCTTGAAGTGCTGAAATACGGCTCGGTTGAAGCCACGCCCAAACTGCCCAAGCCGACCGCGACCCTAGCCGAAGCGAATATCCTGCGCGCCGCACACGGCACGGCGGTAAAGCCCGGCACGGCGACGCCCGCGCCCGCGCCCGCCAAGCCGAACTAGGGCCGCGCGCTTAGCCTCGCTCCCTTGGATCTTTCCCGCTTTCGCCCCAATGTTGGGGTGGTGCTGGCGCGAACGGACGGCAAGGTCTGGCTCGGCCGCCGCGCCGATACGCCCGGCCCGCATAATTGGCAGTTTCCCCAAGGCGGCCTCGATGAGGGCGAGGCGCTCTATGAGGGCGCTCTACGCGAGTTGCGCGAGGAGACTGGTGTCTCAAGCGTAAGCCTCATCGGCCGCACGAACGACTGGATCGCCTACGCATTCCCTCCCGAACATGCCGGCTCCAAGATCGCCAAGGGGTGGCTCGGGCAAAAACAGATCTGGTTCCTGTTCCGCTTCCTGGGCGATGACCGGGAGATTGATCTTGGCCTGCACCACGAGGTCGAATTCGACAGTTGGCGCTGGGCCGAAATCGGCGAGGCTCTCGACTTCGTCGTGCCGTTCAAACGCGACACCTACCGCCAGGTGATCGAGACCTTCGGGCCCTTGCTGGCGGCCAGCCGAAGCTGATCCGGCGCCACCCTGTTCACCCGAGCGGCCAAGTCGGTATAGCGTCCAGGGTCATGAGTTTGAGAGGGTTGTCTTGTCCACACCGATCATAATGGTCCACGGCGCGTTCTGCGCCGGCTGGGTGTTCGAAGACTTTCGAAAGCCTTTCGACCGCGCCGGCCACAGGGTGATCGCACCTGACCTGCCTGGGCATGAGCCCAATGCGCGGCCGGCTTCGGTCGCCGGACTTTCCATGCGCGACTATGCCAAGGCCGTCGCCAGGCTGTGCGCTGATCAGGCCTCACCCCCGATCCTCATCGGCCACTCCTTGGGTGGGCTGGTGGCGCAGCTCGCGGCGGCCGCCACGCCGGTGGGGGCCTTGATCCTGCTCGCGCCCTCGGCGCCTTGGGGTGTGCCGGGCGCGACCATGGAAGAGGGGATCACGGCCATGAGCCTCTACGCTCTTGGTCCCTTCTGGTTTCAGGCTATCGAACCCGACTATCCGGCCGCGCGACGCTATCTGTTCAACCGTTTGGCTAAGGTCGAGCGCCGAGCAGCTTTCAAGCGCATGACCCCTGAGAGCGGCCTGGCGCTCTGGGAGACGCTGAACTGGTGGCTGGACCCTCAGACCACCACCCTGGTCCGCGCCGGCGCGATCAAAGCTCCGGTTCTCGCGCTGGTCGGGGCCGATGACGCCATTCATCCGCCAACGACCGTCCGGAGTACGGCCTCACGTCTCGGCGGCGAGACTCGCGTGCTTCCGGGCATGGGTCACTGGCTGATGGGCGAACCCGGTTGGGAGACCGTCGCCGAAGTCTGCCTCGCCTGGCTTGCCGAGCCTCGGACCCTCAACGCCGCCTGAAGAAGAGCCGCGCCAAGCCGAAAGCCGCCACGAGAGCCCAGGCCGCCTCCATCAGGAAGGCCGAGAGGTTGAAGTCCCGGCTGAGAGAAAACATCACCAGGCAGGCGCCCGCCAGATTCATCAGCAAAGATGGCGCCTTCACCGGATCAAGCCGGCCCATCTGCGCGCCGGCATAGGCCGCCAGCATGGTCACGACACCGGCGATGCCGGCGACGTCTGTCAGTTTCATCCAGCCATCTTGGTGAGACTGTAAATCATGGTCGAGGTATCGGCGGAGTGTTGCGAGGGCGTGCCATCCGCCTTGCGGTATGTGGTGATCACCAGCGCCTCGTGGTTGGGCGGGCTGTCATGTTCCCAGGAGCGGGTGGTCAGTTCCTGGGCGCCCGTGACGCTCTTGTCATTGCGATACAGGCTCCACCCGCGGCCATCGACCGCCCAATTGTGCAAGGCGACCACGATCGGCTTAGCCGGCGCCTCCGGATCGATTGGGTGGAC
This sequence comes from uncultured Alphaproteobacteria bacterium, assembly GCA_963817995.1. Lineage (GTDB taxonomy): Bacteria > Pseudomonadota > Alphaproteobacteria > Caulobacterales > Caulobacteraceae > Acaudatibacter. The sequence goes on along the minus strand of CAWFQJ010000016.1, from coordinate 207,736 downwards.
GACATCCACGTGGCACTGGGTGGGATTGGAGCCGGGAGCCAGGATCGTAAGCTGATATCCTTGGCGCTTTTCGACGAAATTGTCGCCAGAAGAGTGGAAACCAGCCGCCTTGGCCAGCTTGGCGAGATCGCCGCCAGCCACCGCCGGGATGCACACATTGTCGAGCGTGGAAACCAGGGCGATGGCTGCTGGGTCCGTGGGCGGAGCAGGAGGCGCTGGCGGCGTCGCGGGCGCGGCGGCGGGCGGCGCGGAGTCGGAGGGCGACGCCGGCGCGGCGCTCGGATTGTTTGGCGCGGGCATCGGCATTGGCATCGGCTGGCCAGGGGAGGTCTGCGGCTGCATCTGGTCCATCTGGGCCGAAGCCGTGGAGGCCAGGCCGGCGGTGGCGATCAGGCTGATGAGCGCGAGGCGCATGGCGGCGTCAAAGTCCCTTGCTATGCAACGGGGCGCGGTTGCCAGGAGGTTCGCCCCAAAACCTTCCTGGTCGTTCTAGCCAAACTCTCGGTCCGGGGTAAGAGCGGTCTTAGGCGACCTCGATCGCCTCCTCGGCGAGGATTGTCAGGCCGGCGGGGGTTACGTCGGCGAAGCCGCCCTTGACCTCATAGACAAACTCCCGCTCGCCATCGTGAACATGGACGCGACCGGGCTTCAGCGTGGTCATGAACGGCGCGTGGCCGGCCAGCACGCCGAAATCACCCTCCGAGCCCGGCGCGTCAACCTGATCGACGGCGCCGCTAAAGAGCTCGCGCTGCGGCGACACCAGGGAAAAGTGGAGCTTCTCGGCCAAACTAGGCCTCCGCCGCCATCTTTTCGGCCTTGGCCACGGCCTCGTCGATGTTGCCGACCATGCGGAAGGCGCTTTCGGGAAGGTGATCGTATTCGCCTTCGCACACCGCCTTGAACGAGCGGATGGTGTCTTCGAGGGAGACGAACACGCCTGGCTGGTTGGTGAAGGCTTCGGCAACGTGCAGGGGCTGTGAGAGGAACTGGCTGATCTTGCGCGCCCGGGCCACGGTGATCTTGTCCTCTTCGGAAAGCTCATCCATGCCCAGGATGGCGATGATGTCCTTCAGCGCCTTGTATTGCTGCAGGATTTCCTGAACACGGCGAGCCACCTGATAATGTTCGTCGCCGATCACCAGCGGGTCGAGAATCCGCGAGGTGGAGTCCAGCGGATCGACCGCGGGGAAGATGCCCATGGCGGCGATGTCACGGCTGAGCATGGTGGTGGCGTCGAGGTGGGCGAAGGACGTGGCTGGCGCCGGGTCGGTCGGGTCGTCGGCCGGTACGAAGATCGCCTGCACCGAGGTGATCGATCCCTTGGTGGTGGAGGTGATCCGCTCCTGCAGGGCGCCCATTTCCGTCGCCAGTGTCGGCTGATAGCCCACCGCCGAGGGGATGCGGCCCAGCAGCGCCGACATTTCCGAGCCGGCCTGGGTGAAGCGGAAGATATTGTCGATGAAGAGCAGCACGTCCTTGCCCTCTTCGTCGCGGAAGTATTCGGCCTGGGCGAGACCGGAGAAGGCGACCCGGGCGCGAGCGCCGGGAGGTTCGTTCATCTGACCGTAGACCAGAGCGCAGCGCGAGCCCTCGGTGGATCCGCCATGCTCTTTTGGATCAACGTTCACCTTCGACTCGATCATTTCGTAATAGAGATCGTTGCCTTCGCGGGTGCGCTCACCAACGCCGGCCAGCACCGAATAGCCGCCGTAGGCCTTGGCGATATTGTTGATCAGCTCCTGCATGGTCACGGTCTTGCCAACGCCCGCGCCACCGAACAGGCCGATCTTGCCGCCCTTGGTGTAGGGGCAGAGAAGGTCGACGACCTTGATGCCAGTGACGAGGATCTCGGCCGAGGTGGTCTGATCGGCGAACGACGGCGCCTCACGGTGAATGCTGGCGCGGCGGTTGTGCGGAATAGGACCAGCCTCGTCCACCGGTTCGCCGATAACGTTCATGATCCGGCCCAAGCAACCCGGACCCACCGGCACGGTGATAGGCGCGCCGGTGTCGACCACCGGGTGGCCGCGGGTCAGACCCTCGGTGGTGTCCATGGCGATGGCGCGCACGGTGTTTTCACCCAGGTGCTGGGCGACCTCGAGCACCAGGCGGAACGGCTCGCCGCTGCGCTGGTCGGTATTGGTGGTCTCCAGGGCCGAAAGGATCGCCGGCAGATGGCCGTCGAACTCGACATCGACCACGGCGCCGATGATCTGAACGACATGGCCGGTGGCGACGCCCGGCGGCAGGGCCGGCGCTTCCTTGGCGGGGGCTTCGATGGTGTCGGTGCTGGACATGGCGGAACTCGTCTTTCTTGGGGTCGGCTAGAGCGCTTCGGCGCCGGAGATGATCTCGATCAGCTCCTTGGTGATCTGGGCCTGGCGGGTGCGGTTCTTGATCAGGGTAAGGGCGCCGATCATATCGCCGGCGTTGCGGGTGGCGTTGTCCATGGCGGCCATCTGAGCGGCGTAGAAGCCGGCCTGGTTTTCCAGCATGGCCGAAAAGATCTGGGTGGTGATATTGCGCGGTAGCAGGGTATTGAGAATGGCCGTCTCGTCCGGCTCATACTCATAGCCGGCGCCCTTCAGATCGATGGTCGCGCCGCCAACGGCGACCTCGGCGGGCACAAGTTGGCGGCGGGTCGGAACCTGGCTGACCACCGAGGCGAAGCGGTTGAAGTACAGAGTGACCACGTCCACCTCGCCGGCCGCGAACCTGGCGATGATGGTGTCCGCCACGGCTTGGGCGGTGGCGAGGTCGGCCACGGCCCCGGCCTCCACGGACTCGATAATGCGTTCGCCGAAGGGCCGCCTCAACTGGTCGCGGGCCTTGCGGCCCACGGTGAGGACCGAGACTTGCTTACCCTCGGAAAGGCGAGCGGAAATATGTTCGCGCGCGGCGCGGATGATCGAGGAATTGAAACCGCCGGCAAGGCCTCTGTCAAAGGTCGCGACGACCACCAGTTCCTTGTCGTCCCGGCCGGTTCCGGTCAGGAGCGGCGGCGCGCCAGCGCCGGAAACCCCGGCGGCGAGATTGGCGATCACCCCGGCCATACGCTCGGCATAGGGTCTGGCGTTTTCCGCCGCCTCGCGCGATCGGCGCAGCTTGGCCGCCGCGACCATCTGCAGCGCGCGCGTGATCTTCTGCGTCGCCTGGACACTGGCGATCCTGTTGCGCAGATCCTTGAGACTGGCCATTCCGGCTTTAGGTCCCTTTAGGCGAACGTCTTGGCGAACGAGTTGAGGACCTCGACGAGTTGGCCTTCGAGTTCGCTGGTCAAGGCCTTCTGGGTGCGGATCGCATCCAGCAGACCGGCATGCTGGCCGTGGATGCGAGCCAGGAGTTCAGTTTCAAAAGCGCCGACCTTGTCCACCGAAATTCCGTCCAGGTAGCCGCGGGTGCCGGCGTAGAGCACGATCACCTGTTCCTCCGCTTGCAGCGGCGAATACTGGGGCTGCTTAAGGAGCTCGGTGAGCCGCTCGCCCCGGGCCAGCAGGCGCTGGGTGGAGATGTCGAGGTCGGAGCCGAACTTGGCGAAAGCCGCCATCTCGCGATATTGCGCCAGCTCGCCTTTCAGCGGGCCCACGGCGGTCTTCATGGCCTTGATCTGGGCGCTGGAGCCGACCCGCGACACCGATAGCCCAACGTTCATCGCCGGACGGATGCCCTGATAAAAGAGGTCCGTCTCCAGGAAGATCTGACCGTCGGTGATCGAGATCACGTTGGTGGGAATATAGGCCGAAACGTCATTGGCCTGGGTCTCGATGATCGGCAAGGCGGTGAGCGACCCGCTGCCGAAGCTGTCGTTGAGCTTGGCCGCGCGCTCCAAAAGGCGCGAGTGCAGATAGAAGACGTCGCCCGGATAGGCTTCGCGTCCGGGCGGACGGCGCAGCAGCAGGCTCATCTGGCGATAGGCCACCGCCTGTTTGGAAAGATCGTCATAGATGATCAGGGCGTGCATACCGTTGTCGCGGAACCACTCGCCCATGGCGCAGCCGGAGAACGGCGCCAGGAACTGCAGCGGCGCCGGCTCCGAGGCCGTGGCCGAGACAACGATGGTGTAGTCGAGGGCGCCGCGCTCCTCGAGGGTCTTGACGATCCGCGCCACGGTGGAGCGCTTTTGGCCGATGGCCACATAGATGCAATAGAGCTTTGCCTTCTCGTCGTCGGCGGCGTTGACCTGCTTCTGATTGAGAATGGCGTCGACCGCCACGGCGGTCTTGCCGGTCTGGCGGTCGCCGATGATCAGCTCGCGCTGGCCCCGGCCGATCGGCACCAGGGAGTCGATGATCTTCAGGCCGGTCTGCACCGGCTCATGCACCGACTTGCGCGGAATGATGCCGGGGGCCTTGACGTCCACGCGGCGGCGCTCGGCGATATCGGTGATCGGCCCCTTGCCGTCGATCGGTTCGCCCAGCGGGTTGACCACTCGGCCGAGCAGGCCCTTGCCCACCGGCACGTCGACGATTTCGCCAAGACGGCGGACTTCATCGCCCTCGGCGATCTGGGCGTCGGCGCCGAAGATCACGATACCGACATTGTCACGTTCGAGGTTGAGGGCCATGCCCTTCACGCCGGCGGAGGGGAACTCGACCATTTCGCCGGCCTGGACCTGATCGAGACCGAACACCCGGGCGATGCCGTCGCCGACCGACAGCACCTGGCCTACGTCCGAGACGTCGGCTTCGACGCCGAAGTTGGCGATCTGCGACTTGAGGATGTCCGAAATTTCAGCGGCGCGAATGTCCATGGAAGGCTCTTTAAGCTCTCTTGAGTGCGAACTTGAGGGAATCGAGCTTCGACTTGAGCGAAGCATCGTAAAGGCGCGAGCCCACACGCACCTTGACGCCGCCGAGAATGGCGGGGTCGACGCGGGTCTCGATCTGGGGGTCTTTGCCAAGCGCCGTGCGCAGGGCGGCGGCGAGGCTGCTGGTCTGGGCGTCGGTGAGCGGAATGGCCGTGGTCACTTGGGCCGACACAAGCCCACGGCGGGCGGCGGCCAAGCGTTCGAAGGCGGCGATGATCGGCAGGAGGGCCGAGGCGCGACGATTGGCGGCCACGAGACCAAGGAACTTGATGGTGGTGGAGCTCATTGAAACACGCTTGGCGATCGCGCCGAGACCGGCGGCCTTTTCCTCGGCGGGATATTTCGGCGAGGAGATCAGGGCGCGTAGATCGGCGCTTTCGGCGATCATCGTTTTGAGGGAGGTGAGGTCGTTTTCGACAGCGCCGAGCGCATCGGTCTCGACGGCGAGATCGAACAGGGCCCGCGCATAACGCGCGCCCACATCGCTCGCCTGGGAATCGTCAGCCACTTATAACCGCCTGAGTGTCGCCATCTGGGCCGGACATCGGACAGGCGTCCAAATCCGGCGTAAAGGCTTGATTGCGCCTGAAGAACAGCACGACGCGAGTGAAGCCGAAAAGCCCCCCTCGCCCGAAGCCGGGCGCCTGATAACACGCACACTACGGTGCCGCAACATTGGCCGGGCGACGGTGTGTTCGAACCTTATTGCCACCCATCCGGCACGCCGCCAAACTCGGGGTGAAGAAAACGTTTCGAGGATCGCTCCATGACCGAGAAAACCGGCGCCGTCGACCCGACCCGCGCGCAGTTCGACACCTTCAAGGCGCTGCCCCGCAATGAGCCGATCCAGATGCTCAATCTGATCCGGCTACGGCCGATCGCCGACTATCCGGCCGATCATCCCAATCACGGCAAGGGCATGACAGGGCGGGAGGCCTATAGGGCATATGGCGCCGACACCACGGGCGTCTACGCCAAGGTCGGGCTCAAGCAAATCTGGGCTGGAAGGCCGGAGGTCGTCGTCACCGGTCCCATCGATGAGCGTTGGGACCTGGCCTTCATCGCCGAATACCCCAGCGCCGGCGCGTTCCTGGCCATGGTCACCGACCCGCTCTACCGGGAACACGTCAAGCACCGAACCGCGGCGGTGGAAGACAGCCGCCTGATTCGCCTCGCGCCGATGACGCCGGGAAAGAGCTTCGGCGACTAGCCAGGAACCGGCGCCAAACCTTCGCGTTAAACGTAAGCGGTGGTGGTGACAGGGGGCGTTCGGGCTTCCCGGCTGCGCGCGTTCTTCCTGCTGGAGAGTCCCGATGGCCGACGGCGCCCAAACTCCCTCGAAGCCTTTCTTGAGTGACGTGAAAACACTGCGCGCCCGGGCTCGAAAGAGCATCGCCGATGGCGCGGTCACCTCGACCTACAAGGGCGACCCCAGACACACGGTGGAGCTTCTCCAATCGGTTCTGGCGACCGAAATCGTCTGCGTCCTGCGCTACACCATGCACTCGGTGGCCGCGACCGGCCTCGCCAGCGAGGCGGTCAAGGCCGAGTTCGCCGAACACGCCAAGGAAGAGCAGGAACATATGCTGGCGGTGGCCGAACGGATCACCGAGCTTGGCGGCGAACCCGATTTCAACCCCGAAGGCCTGGCCAGCCGGTCGGCCTCGGAATATTCCACCGGCCCCAGCCTCGTCGACATGATCAAGGAAAACCTGGTCGCCGAGCGGATCGCCGTCGATCACTACCGCGAACTCATTCGCTATTTCGGCGAAGACGATCCCACCACCAAGCGCATGCTCGAATGGATTCTCTCGGTTGAGGAGGAGCACGCCAACGACATGACCGACCTTCTCTCGTCCCACGAAGGCTCGTCAAAGACGCCCCATTGATGCTCTCCGGTTGCCACGGGGCGCGATCTGCGCTTTGAGGGGCGCCTCTTCAACGCCTCGCAAGGACTCATGAAAGACCCTCTGAAAACCGGCTTCGCCGAACGTCTGACCGCCGCCCAGGAAGCCAAGAAAGCTTTGGTGGCGAAATTGAAGCCGAAGCCGATGGTGACGGCGCCGGTTTTCGAGAGCCGCGAACAAACCCGCGAAAGGGAGCTTGCCGCCGTGCGCGCCGCCCGCGCCGAGGCCAAGGAAGCGGCTCGTCTCGAATCGCTCGCTCGCGAAGAAGCCGCTCTCGAAGCCAAGCGCGGCGAACGCAAGGAGCGCAAGGCCCTCACCAAGGCTGAGCAGAAAGCCCGACGCGACGCCAAGTACGCCGCCCGCAAGGCGCGGCGTTAGCCGGCCTCACCCCACCGTGTCGAGCCGGCTGATCACGCCTTTCTTCGCCCAGTGATGGGATACGTTGTTGCGGAACCAGGCCGGGCGGTCGGTAAGGAAATCGGTCTCCAGCCATAGGCGCTTGAGGTGCCTGATCTTGCCGGCCGCGCGATCGTCCTTGTAGGGCTGGCGTCCGTGCAGGACGTGGTAGTTGTTGATGAACTGCATGTCGCCCGGCTGGAAATCCATCAGCACGCTATAGGCGCCGCCCTGGGCCTGGTCCTGCATCCATTCCAGCGCCTCACGGGCCTTGGCCGTCAGGCGCGGCGCGTCTGGCGTGGCGCTGCGAAGCGAGGATATAGGCGCGGATCAGGCGGACGAAGAGCCGCCCGCCCTGGCGGTGAACACCGGCATTTCATACCAGCCCCGCGCGCCCGGCCTTTGCTCGCCGCGCATATCGTAGGGCTGAGGCTTGTAGAGTTCGGCCGCCAGATCAGGGTGCTCGCGCACCAGGGCGTTGTGCAGGCTCACCGAATTGCAGACCGCCGAGGCGCCGCCGCTGACGCCGGTGCGCAGGCAGAGCAGCCCCACCAGATCGGAGCCGTCGCAGTGGAAATCGAGGCCGATCTCGCCCAGCTCGTTGCCGCGCGCGGTGGGATCGTCGAAGGTCTTGCCCTGGTCGGTGACGTCGCCCAGCACATGGCCGTGGTGGTTCTGCGCCCAGGGTCGGCCGAGGTGCGCGCCGATGCCCCAGTAGGCCAGGCACATCTCGTCGTTGGACCAGCGGTCGCGTGGCAGGCCTCGGATGACCACGAAGCCGCGCCCGTCCATCAGTTCCCGCTCGATCCCTTGCAGCCTCGCCGAGAGGGTAGGCAGAGGAAAGTCGGCCTTGCCGATATCCAGAAAGTCCTCGGACTTGGCGCGGGCATGCGCGATCGCCGCCTCGACCTCGGCGACCTCCAGGGGTTTAGAATCTCGGTCCAGGCCGCGGGATCGCGCACGTCCTCGGCGCGCCACTCGCATTTGGGTTCGAGAACCTGAACGTCCATCGACTCTGTCTCCTTGACGTCTATTCCGCCGCCATGGCGAAAGGCGCGGCCTTGGCGCCGCGCAGCAGCCGGCCGGGCAAGGCGCCGGTGGGTTCGCCGTCGCGGTAGGTGACCTCGCCGGCGACGATGGTGGCGACATAGCCGCTGGCCCTCTGGATCAGCCGCCGCCCGCCGGCGGGCAGGTCGTAGGCGACCTCGGGCGCGTGCAGAGTCAGGCCGTCATAGTCGATCACGTTGAGGTCGGCGCGATAGCCCGGCGCGATCAGGCCGCGGTCGTACAGGCCGACGGTGCGGGCGGTGTCGCGGGTCTGGAGCTTGATGACCTCCTCGAGGGGGAGCTTCGGCCCGCGGGTGCGGTCGCGGGTCCAGTGGGTGAGCAGGGTGGTGGGGAAGCTGCCGTCGCAGATCATGCCGACATGGGCGCCGCCGTCGGAGAGGCCCGGCACCGTGTTGGGATCGCAGATCATGGCGTGCACCGCGTCCAGCGAGCCCTCGGCATAGTTGAGGAACGGCACATAGAGCATGCCGCGCCCGCCCGTTCGAGCATGTGGTCGAGCGCCACCGCCTCGGGCTGCACGCCCCGCGCCTCGGCGATGGCGCCGACGGTGGTGTCGGCCGTGGGCTCGTAGTCGGGCGGGTCGCTCAGCAGGTGCATGCGGCCCCAGGCCGTGGGCATCCGGCGAGCGCCGTCGCGTGGCGGGTCGGCCAACAGGCGTTCGCGAAAGCCTGGGGCCGAGAGGCGCTCGACGCGCTCGGCCAGCGACAGGCCGGCGATCTCGCGATAGGCCGGATACTGGCTGAACGGATTGACGGTCAGCTCCAGCCCCAGCAGCACGCCCACCGGCCGCGCGGCGACCTGGGCCTTCATCGGCAGGCCGGCGGCGACCGCGTCGTCCAGAGCCGCCAGCAGAGTCCGGTACCCTTGAGGGTCGAGCGGGCCCTGCGCCAGGGTGAACGACAGCGGCCGGCCGCTCCGCTCGACGATCCGGCGCAGCATGGCGAACTCCATCTTCGGATCGGCGAAGTCGGAGACCACCTGCAGCACGCCCTTGCCGGCGGCGGCCAGGCCCATGGCGATGCCGGTCAGCTCGTCCTCGCCGGCGGTGAGGGTGGGCGTCGGCGCGCCGTCGCTGGTGCGGTGGTTGAGGGTGCGCGAGGTGGTGAAGCCCAGCGCGCCGGCCTCCACCGCCCGCTTGGCGATGGCGGCCATGGCGGCGATGTCGGCGGCCGTCGCCGGCTCGCGGTTGGCGCCGCGCTCGCCCATGACGAAGACGCGCAGGGCGGCGTGCGGCAGCTGGCTGCCGATGTCGACGTCGAACCGGCGCGCCTCCAGGGCGTCGAGATAGTCGGGATAGCTTTCCCAGTTCCACGGCAGGCCCTCGGTCAGCACCGGGAACGGGAATGTCCTCCACCCCCTCCATCAGCCGCACCAGCCGGTCGTGGTCCTCGGCCTTGCAGGGCGCGAAGCCGACGCCGCAATTGCCCATCACCACCGTGGTGACGCCGTGCCAGGACGAGGGCTGCATCCGCTCGTCCCAGGTGGCCTGGCCGTCGTAGTGGGTGTGGATGTCGACGAAGCCGGGCGTGACGATCCGGCCCCTGGCGTCGATCTCCTCGGCCCCTCGGCCGCTCGATCTTGCCCACCGCGGCGATCAGGCCGTCCTTGACCGCGACATCGGCCTCGATGGCCGCCCCGCCGGCGCCGTCGAACACCCGTCCGCCGCGGATGACCAGATCATAGGCCCGTTCCATGGCCATCTCCCATCACGCCGACTTATCGTTGATCACACCATACGCTCTTCATCGACCCGGAAAAGTCTCCGTATGTCCCGTCGATCTCGACTAGCGTGCGAAAAGTGAGTCGCCGACCCTTCACCTTCTACGAGTTCTTCGCCGGCGGCGGCATGGCGCGGCTTGGCCTTGGCGCGGACTGGGAGTGCCTGTTCGCCAACGACCGCGACAGCGTGAAGGCGGCCACCTACCGCGCCAACTTCGGCGCCGATCATTTTCGGCAAGCCGATGTGTTCGACCTCACCATCGCGGATCTCCCGGGTCAGGCCGATCTCGCCTGGGCGTCGAGCCCCTGCCAAGACCTGAGCCTTGCCGGCGCTCGCGCGGGCCTGGCTGGCGGTCGTTCATCCGCCTTTCTCGGATTCTGGCGCCTGATCGAGGCGCTGGCCGCTGATGGACGGACACCGACCCTGGCGGTGATCGAGAATGTCACGGGGCTGCTTACATCCAACGGCGGCAAGGACTTCGAGGCGGTTTGCCAAGGCTTCGTGGAGCAGGGCTATTGCTTCGGCGCCATCGAGATCGACGCCGCCCGCTTTGTTCCCCAATCGCGCCGCAGGGTGTTGATTGTCGGCGCCAAGGCCGCGCCGATCGGGCGCCGGGGCGGTCTCGAAACCGCCGCCGTTGGCCGGGCCCGGGAGGCTTTGCCGGAGCGACTGCGGCGGCACTGGGTCGACTGGCCGGCCGAACCGCCGGCCGGACGCAATCTCGATCTCGCCGCCCTGCTTGAGCCAGACGACCAGGTTCAATGGCGATCGAAGGCGCAAACCGACTATCTCGTCTCGCTCATGAATCCCCGGCACCGCGATCGGCTCGGCATAGCGCTCGCCAGCGGCCAGCGTCAGGTTGGCGCGGTCTTTCGCCGGGTGCGTCAAGGCGTCCAGCGCGCCGAGGCGCGATTCGATGGCCTCGCCGGTTGCCTGCGCACGCCGCGCGGCGGCTCTTCGCGCCAGCTTTTGCTCATCACCGAAGGCGGCGTTTGCCGCAGCCGCCTGATCACCCCGCGCGAAGCGGCGAGGCTGATGGGATTGCCGGACGACTACCGGCTGCCGACCGGGGTCACCGACGCCCTGCAGGTCGCCGGCGACGGCGTCGTCGTGCCGGTGGTGGCGTGGCTGGCGCGCGAGATCCTCGATCCGCTCCTGGCGCGCCAGCAAGAGACGCCCATATCCTAGTTGTCCGCTTCCAAAAGTCGCCCGGTGGCCTAAGGTCGCGCTCGCGGGCTGCGCGCCCGGCCTTTGCAAGAGACGCCCGCCATGGATTCCCCAGCCGTCGACACTCCCGCCCTGCGCCATCACCGCGAAGGCCGCGGCAAGATCTACGAACTCCATCCTCGACACCATCGGCGACACGCCCGCTGGTGCGCCTGCCCCGGCTGACCGCCGAGCTGAAGCCGCAAGGGCGAGGTGCTGGCCAAGCTGGAGTTCTTCAATCCGCTCGGCTCGGTGAAGGACCGCATCGGCGTGGCCATGATCGAGGCGCTGGAGGCCAAGGGGCTGATCAAGGCCGGCACGACCATCGTCGAGCCGACCAGCGGCAACACCGGCATCGCGCTGGCCTTCGTGGCCGCCGCCAAGGGCTTCAAGCTGATCCTGGTCATGCCCGAGAGCATGTCGATGGAGCGGCGCAAGATGCTGCTGCTCCTGGGCGCCAAGCTGGAGCTGACCCCGGCCGAGAAGGGCATGGCCGGCGCCGTGGCCCGGGCGCGCGAGTTGCTGGCGGAAATCCCCAGGGGCCGGTGATGCCGCAGCAGTTCGAGAACCCCGCCAATCCGCTGATCCACCGGGTCTCCACCGCCGAGGAGATCTGGAACGACACCGCCGGGCGCGGTCGATGTGGTGGTCTCCGGCGTCGGCACCGGCGGCACCATCACCGGCGTCGGCCAGGTGCTGAAGGCCCGCAAGCCGTCGGTGCGCATGGTCGCCGTGGAGCCGAGCGGCTCGCCGGTGCTCTCCGGCGGCCAGCCGGGGCCGCACAAGATCCAGGGCATCGGCGCCGGCTTCGTGCCGGCGATCCTCGACCGCGGGGTGATCGACGAGATCGTGCAGGTCTCCAACGAGGACTCCTTCGCCATGGCGCGCCTCTGCGCCAAGGAGGAAGGCATCCCGGTCGGCATCTCCTCCGGCGCGGCGCTGACAGCGGCCTTCGACGTCGCCTCGCGGGCGGACATGGCCGGCAAACTGATCGTCGCCATCATCCCGAGCTTCGCCGAACGCTATCTCTCCACCGCCCTGTTCGACGGGCTGTGACCGACGTCTACGACCAGGAGAAGCGCTCGGCGGTGATGCGCCGGGTCAAGGCCAAAGGCACCGGACCCGAACTCGCCGCCCGTCGCCTGGTTTGGTCGCTCGGCGGCCGCTACCGGCTCAATCGCGCGGACCTTCCCGGCAAGCCCGACATCGTGCTGGCCGGTAGGCGCCTGGCGATATTCGTCCACGGCTGTTTCTGGCACGGCCACGACTGCGCCAGAGGCGCCCGCGTCCCCAAGGCCAACCAGCCCTACTGGATCGCCAAGATCACCAGGAACCGCGCCCGCGACGCCGCCGCCCGGAAAGCCCTGGAGGCCGCCGGCTGGCGCGTGGAGACGATCTGGGAATGCGCGCTCAAGGACGCGGCGGCGCTGGAGGTGGAGGTGGCGGGATGGCTGCGCCCTACTCTTGCCGCCCGAAAGGAATTGCAGGAATTGTAGGGAGGGCCTGGGACGAAAGCGTGGATCTCATGACCAAGGTCAGAACCTGTCTGTGGTTCGGACGCGATATCGAAGACGCGGTCGGCTTCTATGTCTCCATCGTGCCAGATTCGGCCATCGAGCATGTCCAGCACTCGCCGGGCGCGTGGCCGGGCGGGGCGCCGGGCGATGTGGTCGTCATCGACTTTCGCCTGGGTGGCCAGAGCTTCCAGGCCCTGAATGGTGGCGCGCCCGAAGGGTACAGCATGGCCGCTTCGATCTCGGTGGAGTGTGCGGATCAAGCGGAGGTCGACCGACTGTGGGCGGCGCTCACCGCCGACGGCGGCTCGGAGATCCAGTGCGGGTGGCTGCGCGACCGCTGGGGCGTCCCCTGGCAGATCGTGCCGGAGGTCATGCCGCGCCGGCTGGCCGATTCGGATCCGGCCGTGGCCGCCCGCGTGTTCGCCGCCATGCAGACCATGGTCAAGCTCGACGTCGCCACTCTCGAGCGCGCGGCGGCGGGCTGAGGCTATCGATCCGCCGGCCGTATAGCCACCCAGGTCTGGTCGCCCATGGTGAAGGTGAGACCTTTGGCCCGCCCCTCTCCGGTCAGGTCGAACACCGCCTCGGCGCCGTAGGCCGGGTTGAAGTACCGGCCCTTGGCGTAGGGGGCGAACCGCATGCGCGGCGCGTCCGGGCCACGCAGGATCAACCCCTTGGCGTCGACCTCGGCGAGCCAGCCCACATGAGGCTGCAATTCATACCAACCGGGGAGGCGGACGATTTCAAGGGCGTCAAGGTCAATCGGCCGGCGAGTGGGTGGCAGGGGCGGCTCGACCACCGGCCAGTCGGTCTGGAGAAGACTCATGGCGAAGTCGAAAGGGCTCTGGGCCGCATTGCCAAGCACGATCACCGCCTCGCGCGCCTTCAGATCCGCCAGGGCGGCCGAGCCCATGCCCACAGTGCCGCCGGTATGGCCGATCACCAAAGCGCCGGGCGTATCCATGACCACCCAGCCGAGCGCCTGCTCGAAGGTGACCGTCTCTGGCGACGGCGGCTTTGGACCCCGCGCCGACAGCATGGCCTCGAAGGCCGGGGCGAGGGGTGAGGGCGTGATCCCCGTGGCCACCGCCAGGAAGGTCAGCATGTCGTCGGCGCTCGACCAGATGGCCCCGGCGCTGGCCATGGCGACGATATCGATGCGCTGAGGTCCCGGGGCCTGGTCGGCGCCGTGGGGCGATGCCGTTCGTGCGTCAAGGGCTGGGGTCAGGGTGATGGCCGTCGAATTCATGCCCAGGGGTTCCAGAATCCGCTCGCGCAACAGGATCTCGTAAGGTCGCCCGCTCGCCGCTTCCAGAGCCATCCCCAGCAAGCCATAGCCGCTGTTGGAATATTTCCACGCCGAGCCACTCTCCCGGCGCGGGCGGAAGGCGGCCACATCGGCCAGAAACGCCTCGCGCGTATAGCCCCGCCAGGAGTTGTCGAACGGCGGGGCGCCGTCCAGAAAACTCGGCAGGCCCGAGGCGTGGGTCGCCAGGTGCAGCAGGCGAATGGGCGTATCGTTGATGCGGGGCGCGACGAGGTTCGCCGGCAGATAGGCGTCGATGGGGTCGCTCCAGTCGAGCTCGCCCCGCGCCTGGGCGTCGGCCAGCAGCCATGCGGTGAAGATCTTGGTGATCGAACCGATCTCGAACAGGGTGTCCGGCTCGACCGAGCGGCCGCCCCCGGCCTCCCGCCATCCCGCGCAGGCGACGCTTCGGCCTGCGGCCGAGATCATACCGATCGCCAAGCCCGGGCTTCGCCGGTGGTCCTCGACGCGGCGGCGCGCCAAGGCCCAGAGTTCCTCGCTGGAAAGCATGGTCTTCCTCCGGCGTGGCTATCGCCAGTCGCGTAGTCTCTGGCGCGAGATATTTGTCACTCGGCGCCCGCGATCAGGCGCTGAGTTGAGCGATTTCGGCGCTGATCGCCCATAGCCGTTCGGCGTCCTCGTCGTTCCGGCCGGCGGCGGACGAGGCGACGAGTTTGCGCTTGGTCCAGTAGCCGCCAGTCCGGCCGGCTACCGCTTCGGAACTGGCGAGATAGACAAGCGTGTCGGCGCCTTGGGCGGGAGTGAGGAAAAAGGGCCTGAACACGTTGAAAGCGTATTTCAGCGGCCCGCCCATATCGGCGCCAAAACCTGTCGACACCCCGCCTGGATGGAAGCAGTTGGCGGTCACGCCCGAGCCCACCAAACGGCGAGCCAGGGCGCGGGTCCAAAGCACGTTGCACAGCTTGGCGCGACCATAGGCGCCCATGGCGGAATATCTTCGCGCCGACTGCAGATCGGTGAAATCCAGAGACCCGAAGCTGTGCGCCATCGACGAGGTGCTGACGATGCGCGCCTCCGGCGAGAGGTGGGGGCGCAGGATCTCCGTCACCACGAAATAGGCCATGTGATCGACCGCGAAGGTCATCTCCAGCCCATCGGCGGTCACCTCCCGCTGGCCGAAGATCGCGCCGGCGTTATTGACCAGCACGTCGATCCTAGGCGCCTTTTCGGCCACGGCCGCCCCGGCCGCTTTCATGGCGCCGATCGTGGCGAGATCGGCCTGGACCCATTCGTGGTTCGCCCCCGGACCTACGGTCTTCAGACGCGCGAGCAGGCCCTCCGCCCTATCAGCGTTCCGCGCGACAAAGACGATCCTCGCGCCCATGCCGGCCAGAGCCCTCGCCGCCGCCTCGCCGATCCCGGAGGTGGCGCCGGTGATCACTACCGTCTTGTTCTTCATCGAACCCTCTTCCCGCCAGGCGCGCCCTGAATGCCTTGGATAGGAGCTTCACCGCGCCGTGACCACCACTTCGGTCGTCACCGAATTGGCAATGAAGCAGTCGCCGTGGGCGGCGGCGTGCAAGGCGGCGAGTTCCTGAGCGCTCGGCCGGCGCGGACCCGCGAAGCGGACGGCCGGCGAGAGGGTCACTCTGGTCATGGCGAACTTGCCGGCGGCGTTGCGGCCCAACATCCCCTCCGCGTCGTCCTCATAGGCCTCGACGATGAAGCCGGCGCGGCTTGCGTGATCGAGGAACCACAGCATATGGCAGGCGCTTAAAGAGGCGGTGAAGGCGGCTTCCGGATCCACCGCGCGGGCGCGCGAATAGGGCGCGGGAACAACGCTCGGCGAGGCCGATCCTTCCACCACCAAGCCTTCGTCGAAGGTCAGGGTATGGACGCGGCTGTAGCGGCGCTTGATGAAATCGCCATCCCCCAGCGACCAGCTCACCGTGACCCGGTGGAGGCTCACGGCGGCCTCAGAACGCCTCCGCTGGTAGGGCCATGACCACCGCCGAGCCGGTCTTGAGCTTGGCCAGCCGAGCGCCGGCGTCAGGCAGCACCCGCTCCAGGAAATAGCGGCCGACGATCAGCTTATTGGCGAAGAATGGATCGGTCTGGCCCGAGCCGATGGCGTCGTTCGCCGCCTTGGCCATCAAGGTCCACATGTAGGTGAGACCGGTCAGGCCGAAGAGATGCATATAGTCTGTCGAGGCGGCGGCGGCGTTGTCGGGATTGGCGAGGCCGTTCTGCATCAGCCACAAGGTGGCGTCCTGAAGCTGGGCCTTCACCGCAGCCAGGGCTTCCACGAATGGCGTCAGGGCCTCATTGGATGCGTGCGCCTCCACATAGGCGTCGATCTCGGCGAAGAAGGCCATCACCGCGCGGCCGCCGTTGGCCGCCAGCTTACGCCCGACAAGGTCCAGGGCCTGTATCCCGTTCGTACCCTCGTAGATCAGGGTGATGCGGCTGTCGCGCAGGTACTGGCTAGCCGGGAAGTGCTCGGTGAACCCGGCGCCGCCGTGCACCTGCATCGCGTCCGAGCAGATGTTGAAGCCACGGTCTGTGAGATAGCCTTTCAGCACCGGCGTCATCAGGCTCATGTAGTCCGAGGCCTTGGCGCGCACCGCTTCGTCCGGGTGGCCGTGGGCCAAATCGCCATGCAGGGCGGTCCAGAAGAGAAAAGCCCGGCCCGCCTCCAGAATGGCGCGGGCGTCCATCAGCATGCGTCGCACATCGGGGTGAACGACGATCGGATCGGCCGGGCCGTCTGGATTTTGCGGCCCGGTCAGCGCCCTGCCCTGCAGGCGTTCACGCGCGAACGCGGCCGCTGCCTGATAGGCCGCCTCGCCCTGGGAGAGGCCCTGCAATCCGACTCCAAGCCGCGCCTCGTTCATCATCACGAACATCAGGGCGAGGCCGCGGTTCTCCTCGCCTATCAGCCATCCGGTCGCTTCTTCATATACCATGACGCAGGTGGCGTTGCCGTGGATGCCCATCTTCTCTTCCAGCCCGGCGCAAATCACCTTGTTGCGCTCGCCGGGCGCGCCGTCCTTGGTGGGAATGAACTTGGGGACGATGAAGAGACTGATGCCACGCGTCCCGGCCGGGCGCCCTCGATCCTCGCCAGGACCAGATGGACGATGTTGCCGGCCAGGTCGTGCTCGCCGCCGGATATCCAGATCTTCTGCCCGCTGATCCTGTAGGTTCCATCCCCGGCGGGAACCGCCTTGGTGCGTAGCAGGCCCAGATCCGTGCCGCATTGCGGCTCGGTCAGGTTCATCGTGCCGCCCCACTCGCCCGAGGCTAGCTTGGGCAGGTAGAGCGCCTTCTGCTCGTCCGAGCCGCCGTTGAGGATCGCCGAATAGGCGCCGTGGGTGAGACCCGGATACATCGAAAAGGCCATGTTGGCCGAAGAGCTCATCTCGCTGAAGGCAAGGTTTACCACGGCGGGCAAGCCCTGGCCGCCGAACTCGCCGGCCGCTCCCAACGCCGGCCATCCGCCGGCGACCAGCGCCCGGTAGGCTTCCTTGAAGCCCGCCGGCGTGGTCACCGTATTGTCCGGCTTCCAGACGCAGCCCTCCTTGTCCCCCACCGAATTGAGAGGCGCCAGCACCTCGGCGGTGAACCGCGCCGCCTCATCGAGAATCTGGCCGACCACATCCATCGACGCTTCGGCGAAGGCCGGAAGCTGGCCATACTGATCGATGTTCAGCACATCGCGCAGGATGAAGAGGTGCTCTCGCACCGGCGGCTGATAGCTCATGGGGTAGGTCGCTGCGCTGTCTTAGAGCGCGCGGGCGCCGACAGTTTCGTGCCGGCCATCGACCCTGTCGCGCAACAGCTTGTCGTAGTCGTCGGCGCTGGGAAGAAGGTCCGGCCGCACCTTGGCCAGGAGGTCTTCAAGATGAGCGCAGGCGCGCTGTAGCTCCTCGATGGCGTGGTCTATGTCTTCGCGCTTCTGTTCGAGAGCGACCAGCTGCACACGGAATTTGCGCAGCGCCTTGGCGTTCTGCACCGCGCCGCCGTCGGTCTTGTCATACAGCTGCAGGATCTCGCGGATATCGGCGAGGGAGAGGCCGACGCGCTTGCCGTTCAATATGAGCTGAAGGCGGGCGCGATCCTTGTAGGAATAGACCCGATTGAGGCCCTGGCGGGCCGGCGCCAGCAGGCCCTTGTCCTCATAAAAGCGCAGAGCGCGGGGGGTGCATTTGAATTCCAGACATAGCTGGCGGATGGTGAACGTCCGTTCCGGACGCCTAAGCTCGATGGCCATGTTGCCGTCTCCCTAGAATTGATCCACGCGGGCTCTGGCGGCCTGCTTACTGGTCATGGCGGTTAATCGCACATTACGCGGACGTCAACGTAAACCTGAAACGTCGCTTTTCACCGGCGCCGACTCCTGGCAGAAATATCGCCATGATGGGTTTCATCCTCCAGGCCTTTATGGCCGCGGCCGGTTTCTGGGTTTCTTCCAAGATCCTGCCGGGCGTTCATGTCGACAGTGTGAGCAGCCTGATCGCCGCCGGCCTGATCCTTGGCATAATCAACGCCGTGGTGCGGCCGATCCTTGTTCTGCTCACCCTGCCGTTGACCCTGGTCACTCTGGGCATCTTCCTGCTGGTGGTAAACGGGATCACGGTTTGGCTCGTCACCAAGTTCCTGCATGGGGTGCAGATCGACAGCTTTGGTCAGGCGATCCTCACGGCGGTGATCATCTGCGTCACCAGCTGGATCGCCAGCGCCGTATTCGATCCGCGCAAGGGCAAGCGCAGCGTCTGAAACACTCTGGCTGGAAGCCGAGGCTATGGTGTGCTAATTAACACACTTCCTCAGGCGACTTCGGGTGTTTTCGATGAGCGAGCGCTTCTATCCGGCTGTGCTGGAGCGTGACGCCGGTGGCGTGTTCGCGCTCTGGTTTCCTGACTTTCCTGGCTGCGTAGCCGCGGCGCGCACCCAGGAAGAAGCCATGGCCAAGGCGCGCGACGCCCTGGCCGCCGGCTTCGAAGACCTCGCCGAGCGGGACCAAAGCCTGCCCGCGCCGACGGCTTTCGATGCCATCAAGCTGCCGCCGAAATGCGACTTTATCGCCTTCGTCGCCGTGGGGGCTTTGCCGCCCGATCCCTCCGAGCGGGTGAACGTCTACCTGTCCAAAAGCCTGATCGCCCGCATCGACGAAGCCGCGACGGCGATGGGCATGAGCCGTTCCAGCTTTTTCGGTTTCGCCCTCACCCGCCAGCTCGCGACCGGCGTCCTGGGCCCGACCGCTCCGGCGCGCCGCAAGGCCCGCTAGACCACGGGCCAAGAAAAACCCCCGGTCCTTGCGGGCCGGGGGTTTCCTTTGAGAGCAAGGCTAGGTTGGACTTCTGGACTAGAAGTCCATGTCGCCCATGCCGCCCATGCCGCCGCCCATGCCGCCGCCGGGCATGCCGCCGCCCGCCGCCTTCTTGGGCGCTTCGACGATGGCCGCTTCGGTGGTGATCATCAGGCCGGCCACCGAGGCGGCGTCCTGAAGGGCCGTGCGGACGACCTTGGCCGGGTCGATGATGCCGGCCGAGATCATGTCCACATAGGCTTCGGTCTGGGCGTTGAAGCCGAAGGTGGCGGAGCTGTTTTCCAACACCTTGCCGACCACGATCGAGCCTTCCACGCCGGCGTTCTCGGCGATCTGACGGATCGGGGCCTGCAGGGCGCGCCGGACGATGGCGATGCCCGCGTCCTGGTCGGCGTTGTCGCCTTTGAGGCCGTCGAGGGCCTTAGCCGCCTTCAGCAGGCAGACGCCGCCGCCGGGAACGATGCCTTCTTCGACCGCCGCGCGGGTGGCGTTGAGGGCGTCATCGACGCGGTCCTTCTTTTCCTTCACTTCGACTTCGGTGGAGCCGCCGACGCGAACGATGGCGACACCACCGGCCAGCTTGGCCAGACGCTCTTGCAGCTTTTCCTTATCGTAGTCGCTGGTCGTGTCTTCGATCTGACGCTTGATCTGACCGATACGGGCTTCGATGTCGGCTTTGTCGCCCGAACCATCGACGATGGTCGTGTCGTCCTTGGTGATCGACACCTTCTTGGCCTTGCCGAGCATGTCGATCGAGACGTTCTCGAGCTTGATGCCGAGGTCTTCGCTGATCAGTTGACCACCGGTGAGGACGGCGATGTCTTCCAGCATGGCCTTGCGGCGATCGCCAAAGCCCGGCGCCTTGACGGCGGCGACGCGCAGACCGCCGCGCAGCTTGTTGACCACCAGTGTGGCCAAGGCTTCGCCGTCGATGTCTTCAGCGACGATTAGCAGCGGACGGGTCGATTGAACGACCGCTTCGAGGACCGGAAGCAGGGGTTGAAGCGAGGAGAGCTTCTTTTCGTAGAGAAGGATCAGCGGATCTTCGAGGATCGCCTCCATCTTATCGGCGTTGGTGATGAAGTAGGGCGACAGATAGCCGCGATCGAACTGCATGCCTTCGACGACGTCGAGTTCGGTGTCGAGGCTCTTGGCTTCCTCGACGGTGATCACGCCTTCATTGCCGACCTTTTCCATGGCCTTTGCGATCATGTCGCCGATTTCGGCGTCGCCATTGGCGGAAATAGAGCCGACCTGGGCGATTTCCTGGTTGGTGGTGACCTTCTTGGAGGTCGCCTTGATGTGCTCGACAACCTTCAGGACGGCCTTTTCGACGCCGCGCTTGAGGTCCATCGGGTTCATGCCGGCAGCGACCGATTTGGTGCCTTCGACCACGATGGCCTGGGCCAGGACGGTGGCGGTGGTGGTGCCGTCGCCTGCCTTGTCATTGGTCTTGGAGGCCACTTCGCGGATGAGCTGGGCGCCTAGGTTTTCGAACTTGTCGGAAAGTTCGATTTCCTTGGCGACGGTCACGCCGTCCTTGGTGGAGCGCGGGGCGCCGAAGGACTTCTCGATGACCACGTTGCGGCCCTTGGGGCCAAGGGTCACCTTGACGGCGTTGGCGAGCACGTTGACGCCGCGTAGCATGCGGTCGCGCGCGTCGGTGGAGAAATAAACGTCTTTGGCAGACATGTCGGAAGCTCTCTTTCAGATATGGGGTGGGAAGGAGGAGGGGCGTTTAGGGCTAATCGAGGATGCCCAGGACGTCGCTTTCCTTCATGATCAGCAGGTCTTCGCCGTCGAGCTTGATCTCGCTGCCCGACCACTTGCCGAACAGGATGCGGTCGCCGGCCTTCAGGTCGAGAGGCTGGACCTTGCCCGAGTCGTCACGGGCGCCGGGGCCCGCCGCGATCACCTTGCCCTCCTGGGGCTTTTCCTTCGCGGTGTCGGGGATGATGATACCCCCCTTGGTCTTCTCTTCTTCCTCGATGCGGCGAACGAGGACGCGGTCGCCAAGTGGACGAAACGCCATGGATGTTTTCTCCGTAATCCCAAACGTGAATGTGTATCGGCTAAGCCGGCCGTTAGCAGCCGACCCCATTGAGTGCCAACGGCAGCGAGATAGGCGCCCTACCCTTGCGAGTCAAGGCGAGCAGGGCAAAATGGAATGATCTGGCCGTCAGCGCTTTGACGGCGCGAACCTGGGGAGATCCAGACCCTTGGATATAGAAACGTTCCTTGACCGGATGTTCCAATATGGAGCGTTGGAGGTAAGGCTGCCGGGCGGCCGAACCCTGTCGGCGGGCGACGGTTCCGGCCCTCCCGTGGCGGTCACGATCGCCGACAATCTCACCCTGGCCAAGATCATCGCCAAGCCGTCGCTGGGCGTCGGCGAGGCCTACATGGACGGCCGCCTGACGGTCGAGAAGGGCACGATCCATGATCTGGTCGACCTTACCTTGAAGAACGCCGGCGCTCGCCCCCGAGGTCCCCGACCCAGCGCCTTCAAACGGTGGTGGGCCAAGATGATCCGAGAGAACAACGAGCGGCGCTCGGCCCGTCGCAATGTGGCGCACCACTACGACCTCTCGGTGGATCTGTATCGCGCCTTCCTCGACGACGATCTTCAGTACTCCTGCGCCTTCTTCGAACACCCGGACATGACTCTGGAGGAGGCCCAGAACGCGAAGAAGCGCCACATCGCCGCCAAACTCGCCCTGGGCGAAGGCCAGAAGTTGCTGGACATCGGCTGCGGCTGGGGTGGCTTGGCCCTATCTCTGGCGGCGTGGACGGGGGCGAGTGTCGAGGGCGTCACCCTTTCCACCGAACAGCTCAACACAGCCCAGACCCGCGCCGAGGCGATGGGCCTAGCGAGCCGAGCGTCGTTCTCCCTCACCGACTACCGCGACATCGCCGGAACCTACGACCGGATCGTCTCGGTGGGCATGTTCGAACATGTCGGACGGCCCAACTATCCGGCCTTCTTCGAAAGCGTCGCCAAGCTGCTCAAGGACGACGGCGTCGCCCTGATCCACTCGATCGGCCGCTCGGAAGGGCCCAGCACCACCGACCCCTTCACGGCCAAATATATCTTCCCCGGGGGCTACATCCCGGCCCTGTCCGAGGTGCTGCCGGCGGTGGAGCGGGCCGGCCTTTGGGTGACGGATATCGAAATCCTGCGCCTTCATTACGCCGAGACCCTGCGGCGCTGGTACGATCGGTTCCTGGCGCGGCGGGCGGAAGTGGCCGCGCTGTATGACGAACGTTTCTGCCGGATGTGGGAATACTATCTGGTCGGGGCGGAGATGGGCTTCCGCTACGGCGGCCACATGAATTTCCAGCTTCAGCTCGCCAAGCGCCGGGACGCCCTGCCGATCACCCGCCACTATATGGAAGACGCTGAGCGCGCGCTTGTCGCCAAGGCGCGCCGAGCGGCTTAGCCCTCTACCGTGAGCCGACCGGAACTCGCTCGGCGTCGCGCTCGGCCCTGATCTTGGCGTGGAGATCGCCGTATTTGGCGAATTCCATGCGGGCGATGGTGCGGTTGTGCACCTCGTCGGGGCCGTCGGCGAGGCGCAGGGTGCGCTGGCTGGCGTACATCTTGGCGAGGCCGAAATCGCTGGTCACGCCCCCGCCGCCGTGAGCCTGGATGGCGTCGTCGATGATGCGCAGCGCCATGTTCGGGGCCGAGACCTTGATCATCGAGATTTCCAGGCGAGCGGTCTTGTTGCCGGCCTTGTCCATCATGTCGGCCGCCTTCAGGCAAAGCAGGCGGTTCATTTCGATGTCGGTGCGGGCGGCGGCGACGCGCTGTTCCCAGACCGAATGCTCGGAGACGTACTTGCCGAACGCCTTGCGGCTCATCAGCCGCTTGCACATCTTCTCCAGCGCCACTTCGGCCGCGCCGATGGTGCGCATGCAGTGGTGGATACGGCCAGGGCCAAGCCGCGCCTGGGAGATCTCGAAGCCGCGGCCTTCGCCGAGGATCAGGTTCTCGACCGGCACACGCACGTTTTCGAGCAGCACCTCGGCGTGGCCGTGCGGCGCGTCGTCATAGCCGAACACCGGCAGCATGCGCAGGACCTTCACCCCCGGCGCGTCGAGCGGCACCAGAACCTGCGACTGCTGCTGGTGCGGCGCGGCGTTGGGATTGGTCTTGCCCATGATGATGGCGACCTTGCAGCGCGGATCGCCGACGCCGGACGACCACCACTTGCGGCCGTTGATCACATAGTGATCGCCGTCGCGTTCGATGCGCCGTCTCGATATTGGTGGCGTCGGAGGAGGCGACGCGCGGCTCGGTCATCAGGAAGGCCGAACGGATCTCGCCGTTCATCAGCGGCCGCAGCCACGCTCCTTCTGCTCCAGCGTGCCGAAGCGGTTGAGCACCTCCATGTTGCCGGTGTCCGGCGCCGAACAGTTGAACACCTCGGAGGCGAAACCGACGCGGCCGAACATCTCGCAGATCGGCGCATATTCCAGGTTGGTGAGCTGGATGCCCTCGAACTGGAAGGTGTCGTCCACGTGCGGCACGCCGGAATGCGGCGGCATGAACATGTTCCAAAGGCCGGTCTTACGGGCCTTGACCTTCAGGTCCTCGACGATCGGGATCACCTTCCAGCGATCGCCCTGCGCCTGCTGCTCCTCATAGATCGGCACGGCCGGATAGATGTGCTCGTCCATGAAGTCGGAGACCCGTCGCATGAGTTCCTTCTGGCGCGGGGAATAGTCGAAATCCATCGGGGCGTCCTCCGTTCAAACAATTGTTTGAAAGCTTATCGCATGCGCCTTCCGGGCGGGCAAGCGATCAGCCCACCGCCGTCACCGACTGCTCGGCGAAGAAGACGTCATCGGCGTGATCGGCGAGGTCCTGGGCCGTCCAAGGCCCGGAGGGCCGGAAACCCTTGGCCTGGAGCATGCGAATCTCGCGCACCCCGCGCTGGGAGGCGCCCAGCATGATCCCGCTGCGATCGCCAGAAAGGTCGCTGACCATATAGAGCACGGCCGGCGCGATCGCGTCGGGCAGGGAAAGCGGATTAGGCTCTCGGTCGCGCATGCCGGGAAGATCCGAGGTGAGGCGGGTGAAGGCGCCCGGCGCCAGACCCCAGACGCGGATGCCATATTTACGGCCCTCGATGGAAAGCACCCGCATCAGGCCATAGAGCGCGGCCTTGGCGGCGCCATAGTTAGCCTGGCCGAAATTTCCGAAGAGCCCGGAGGTAGAGGAGGTCTGGACGATCACGCCCTTGACGGCGTTGTCCTTCATCCACCGCCAGACCGGCAGGGTTACGCAATAGGCGCCCTTGAGATGAACTTTCACCACAGCGTCCCAGTCCGCCTCGGAGGTGTTCGCGAAGGTCTTGTCGCGCAGGATGCCGGCGTTGCTGACCAGGATGTCGACCCGGCCGAAGGCGTCGAGCGCCGACTTGAGGATGCTCTCCCCGCCCTGAACGGTGGAAACGTCGTCGCCATTGGCCACCGCCCGGCCGCCCGCCTCGGTGATGGCGTTGACGACCTTCTGAGCGGCCGAGACGTCCGCGCCGGTTCCGTCTCGCGCGCCGCCCAGATCATTGACCACCACCGCCGCGCCCTCCCTGGCGAACAGCTTGGCGTAGGCCTCGCCCAGTCCGTTGCCAGCCCCGGTGACGATGGCGACCTTGCCATCGAGCAATCCCATGGCTTTCCTCCTGTCGATCTTAGCTGATTGTTTTGGCCATCTTCCGACCGGCGCGGACGGTGCGCAAGCCGGAGTGCGGATTTCAACGCCGGGCGCGGAAGAAGCCTTGCAGCAGCGCCGCGCTCTCCTCGGCCAGCACGCCGCCCTCCACCACCGGGCGCCAATGGCAGGTGGGCTGGTCGAAGAACCGCGGGCCGTGGACCACCGCCGCCGCCCTTGGGATCGTCGGCGCCGAACACCAGCCGGCCGATGCGGGCGTGGCTGATGGCGCCGGCGCACATGGCGCAGGGCTCCAGGGTCACCACCAGGGTCAGGCCGGTCAGGCGGTAGTTGCCGAGCGCCTCGCGCCGCGGCGCGCAGGGCCAGGATCTCGGCGTGGGCGGTGGGATCGTGGCGGCCGATCGGGGCGTTGCCGGCCTTGGCGATGACCTCGCCCGTGGCCGGATCGACGACCACCGCGCCGACCGGGGTCTCGCCGGCGTCGGCGGCGGCTTGCGCCAGCGGCCAGGGCGATGCGCATGGTCGCGAAGATCATGGTCGGACATCACCCGCACCGAAGCCGCCGCGACGCGACGCCGGTCAAGCCTCGCCGCACTCGCAGACGGCGGAGCGGGTCGCCAAGGCCCTGGCCCGCGCCGGCGTCGCCTCGCGCCGCGAGGTCGAGCGGCTGATCGAGGCCGGCCGCGTGGCGCTGAACGGCCAGGTCCTGACCACGCCGGCGGTGAAGGTCGGGGCCGGACGACATCCTGACCGTCGACGGCGCGGTGGTGACCGCGGCCGAGCCGACCCGCCTGTTCCGCTATCACAAGCCCGCCGGCCTGGTGACCACCCACAAGCGACCCGCAAGGGCCGGCCGACGGTGTTCGAGGCCCTGCCGCCCGGCCTGCCGCGGGTGATCTCGGTGGGCCGGCTCGACCTCAATTCCGAAGGCCTGCTGCTGCTGACCAACGACGGCGGCCTGGCGCGGGCGCTGGAGCTGCCGGCCAGCGGCTGGGTGCGGCGCTACCGCGCCCGGGCGCGGGGCCGGATCGACCAGGCCCGACTGGACACGCTGAAGGACGGGATCACCGTCGAGGGCGTCCGCTACGGCGCCATCGAGGCCACCCTCGACAAGGCCAAGGAGGGCCCGACCGGGCGCCAACCTCTGGATCACCGTCACGCTGGCCGAGGGCAAGAACCGCGAGGTGCGCCGGGTGCTGGAGGCGCTGGGCCTGACGGTCAACCGGCTGATCCGCGTCTGCCTATGGCCCCTTCGCGCTGGGGACCCTGGCGCCCGGGCGCGGTCGAGGAGGTCGGCCCGCGGGTGATCCGCGAACAGCTCGGCCAGGTGATCGCGCCGCGAAATATGCCCAAGGGCGATCGCGCGCTCTTCAAGCCGTCGACGCCGGCCGCGCCGAGCCGTCGCGGACCGGCGGCGAAGGGTGCTCGACCCTCAGGCGCCGACACCGCCCCCGCCGCGCCGGAACGCAAGGTCTACAAGGCTGGCTGGGCCAAGCCCAAGGCGAAGATCAAGCCGGCTTCGCGGCCGAAGACCCCGAAACCCCGGCGGGCCCCTTAGGCCGGGGCGATCCGGGCCACGCCGAAGGCCCCGGCGCGATCTCTTCCAGGCGCACCCCCGCCAATCGGCGCAGGACGGCGACCCTGGCCACCGCCTCGGTGATCGCCACATAGCCGGCCACCAGCAACACATCCTCCAAGAGGGCGCCCGAGGAGAGGCTGGTCACATCGGCGGTGGGGCTCAGGGTCAGCGGCTCGATCAGGAGCACGATCAGGATGTTGTTGGCCGCGTGGGCCCCGGTGGAGAACTCGATGCCGCCAAGGCGCAGGGTCATATAGGCGAAGCCGGCCCCCATCAGGGCGCGGGTCAGGAAGGCGTCCGGCGTGAAATCGAAATGGGCCGCCGAGAACAACAGGGC
Organism: uncultured Alphaproteobacteria bacterium; assembly: GCA_963817995.1. Taxonomy (GTDB): domain Bacteria; phylum Pseudomonadota; class Alphaproteobacteria; order Caulobacterales; family Caulobacteraceae; genus Acaudatibacter. Next base: position 180,923 of record CAWFQJ010000016.1, on the reverse strand, counting down.
GGTGAAGGTGAGGAGTACGCCCGGCCGGCGGGTGAAAGCGGCGGTCTGGCGAAGCAGCCAGCCGCGGAAAAACAGCTCCTCTGCCGCCGCGGCCGGGATCAGCAGAAGAGCCGAAAGGCCATAGGCGAGCCTTCCTGGCCAATCGGGGGCGATGTGCAGGATGGGGATGGGCGCGGCGCCCGAGGTCGTCAACCGATCGAGGATGACCAGAGGGGACATGGCCAGCACCGCCAGCCCAATCCCCATCGCAAGCAGGCGCCAGCGCACCTTCGCCGCAACGGTGAGATAGTGGTGGAACGGATGGCCGGCGAGGATCGCCGCCAGGGCCACGAACACCAGGGGAGCCGCGCCGTCGGTGACGGTCGACTCGAAGAGCCGCAACAGGGTCACGCCCAAGCCCTTGGCTTCGGGATCGGAGAATTGGTGAGCGGTCTTGGCCAAGCCCATGAGGATATCGCCGCCGAACCCGGTGAAGATCGTATAGGGCGTAAGTACCGCCAGCCAGCAGGCGACGGCCGCCAGCAGACCCAGGAACACGCCGCCGAGAACAGTCGCGGCGATGCGCACGGGGTCGCGGTCATGGTCGGTGACATCGGCGAGAAACGCCGAGTTCGCCAATCCTGCCCATACGCCCGCCGCGCTCATCACAACCCCTTTGCCGATCGGTTCGATCTTCCGCTAAACACACGACAAACCAAAGGGCCATCACATGCGAATTGTGGGGGGCGCGCATCGAGGACGCCGCCTTGTGGCGCCAAAGGGACACTCCACCCGCCCCACCGCCGATCGGACCCGCGAGGCGCTGTTCAACGTGCTCGAGCATGCGCCGTGGTCGGAGGGTCTGGCGGGCCGGGTGGTGATCGATCTTTTCGCCGGATCGGGGGCTCTGGGCCTGGAGGCGCTGTCGCGGGGCGCGGCCTCCTGCCGCTTTGTCGATAGCGACGCGCATGGCCCGGACGGCGATCGAGGAAAGTCTCTCAACCCTCAAGCTCACGGCCCAAGCCCGGGTGGACCGGCGGGATGGGGCGAGGCTCGGCGCACGTGGCGCGGCCGAAGGGCCCGCGGCGGATCTCGCCTTCCTGGACCCCCCCTATGGTCAGGGCCTGGTCGAGAGCGCGCTGGCGGCCCTGGCGGCCGGGGACTGGCTGGCGCCGGGCGCCATCGTGGTGGCCGAGAGCGGAGCGAACGAAGCGGCGCCGACGGCCGTCGGCTACGCCACGCTTGACGTTCGCACCTGGGGCGCGGCCAAGGTGAGCTTTCTACGCGCGGCCGGCGACAGCGGGGGGCCGGAATGACATCGATCGAGCATTGGACCAGCTTCTTCCAGACGACCGCCAGCGGGGCGGCGACCCTGGCCGGCATGGTGGTGGTGGCGATCTCCATCAACCTCGGCCGGATTCTGGAGGCGCCCGCCCTCCCCGGCCGCGCGGCGGAGGCGCTTATTCCCTTGGCGGGAGTCGCGGTGATCTCCCTGCTCGGCCTGACACCGGGTCAGCCGATTACGCTTTTCGGGTGGGAGACGCTGGTGGCCGGCGCCCTGATGTGGACTTCGACCACGGTGATCCATCGTCGCTCCGTAACCGCGCATCACGCCGATCCCCGGACCCTGCGCTGGCCGCGCATCCTCCTGGCCAACGTCCAGAGCCTGCCGTTCGTCGCCGCCGGCGTGCTGCTGATCCAGGAGGGCGCCCACGGCCTCTATTGGATCGTGCCGGGCGTGATCCTGTGCCTCATCGCCGGCATCCTCAACACCTGGGTCCTGCTGATCGAGATACTGCGGTAGGCGCGCGGAGCATGGCTTTGCGCCCCCTCCACCACCCGGCGAAAGAGCCGGGCGGTCCCCCTCCCCCGCTGCGCGTGGGAGGAGAAGAAGGGACAATCTCTCCTCCCCCGTGCCTCTTCACGGGGGAGGTGGCGCTCGCCGAGGGCGAGCGACGGAGGGGGCGCGAGGCCACCGCACCGGGCTCGTCTACCGCCGCCCGAACAGCCGCTCGATGTCGGCCAGCTTCAGCTCCACATAGGTCGGGCGGCCGTGGTTGCATTGGCCGGAGTGGGGCGTGGCCTCCATCTGGCGCAGCAAGGCGTTCATCTCCGTCGGCGTTGAGGCGGCGGCCGGCGCGGACCGAGCCGTGGCAGGCCATGGTCGAGCAGACGTCCGCCAGCCGCTCGGCGAGCGCCAGGGCGGCGCCGTTTTCGGCCAGGTCGTCGGCGATGTCGCGGATCAGGCCGGCACGTCGGTCTCGCCCAGCAGGGCCGGGGTCTCGCGCACCAGCACGGCGCCCGGGCCGAAGGGCTCGACCACCAGGCCGAGCGCCGCCAGTTCCTCGGCCCGGCCGCACACGCGTTCGGCCTCGGCCGGATCGAGTTCGACCACCTCCGGCAGCAGCAGGGCCTGGCGCGCCACGCCGCCGTCGGCCAGCTGGGCCTTCATCCGCTCATAGACCAGGCGCTCGTGGGCGGCGTGCTGGTCGACGATGACCACGCCGTCGCGGGTCTGGGCGACGATATAGGTCTCGTGCACCTGAGCCCGCGCCGCGCCGAGCGGGAAGTCCGGGGCCTGGGCCTCGACTCGCACCGTGGCGAGGGGCGCTTCGGTATCGAAGGCGAAGTCAGGTTCAGCGCGGGCCGAGACCCCGGAGAAGCCCGGAAGGCCCGCGGGCGTGTTCGGGGTCCAGCCGCCCTCGCGCCAGGCGGAGAAGCCGGCGGCCGAGGGCTGGGCGCGGAAGGCGCCAAGCGCCTGGGCCGCGACGGTGGTGGAGGCGCGGTGGCCGGCGGCGGCCAGGGCATGGCGCAGGGCGCCGATGATCAGACCGCGCACCAGCCCCGGATCGCGGAACCGCACCTCGGCCTTGGCCGGATGGACGTTGACGTCCACCAGGGTCGGATCGAGCTCAAGATAGAGCGCGGCGGCCGGATGGCGGTCGCGGGCCAGGAAGTCGGCGTAGGCGGCGCGCAGAGCGCCCTGCAGCAGGCGGTCGCGCACCGGCCGGCCGTTGACGAACAGATACTGGTGGGCCGCGTTGCCGCGGTTGTAGGTCGGCAGGCGCGGCGTAGCCGGTCAGGCGCACGCCCTCGCGTTCCTGGTCCAGCGCCAGGGCGTTGTGCCGCGAACTCGCGCCCGAGGATGGCCGAGAGGCGCTCGAGCCGGCCCTCGGGACCGGGCGTCGCCGCCGGCAGGCGCAGAACGCGGCGGCCGTCGATATCGAGGCTGAAGCCCACCGCCTCGCGGGCCATGGCGGCGCGCTTGACCTCCTCGGCGATGGCCATGCTTTCCGACCGCTCGGACTTCATGAACTTCAGCCGGGCCGGGGTGGCGTGGAAGAGGTCGCGCACCTCGACCCGGGCGCCGTGCGGCCCCGGGAAGGCGGCCGGAGACACGGCGCCCACCGCCCCGCCGTTGACCGTTATGGCGAACGCTTCGGCGTTACCCCTCCCCCGCGAGGCGATGGAGAGCCGGGCCACCGAGCCGATCGAGGGCAGGGCCTCGCCGCGGAAGCCCAGGGTGGCGATCCGCAGCAGATCGTAGACCCCGCCGGCTCCGGGGGTCAGCTTGGAGGTGGCGTGGCGCTCGATGGCCAGCGGCAGTTGGTCGCGGGCGAGGCCATCGCCGTCGTCGGCCACCAGGATGCGAGCCAGACCTCCGCCGTCGGCCTGGATCTCAAGGCTGGCCGCGCCGGCGTCCAAGGCGTTCTCCATCAACTCCTTGACCGCGCTGGCCGGCCGCTCGACCACCTCGCCGGCGGCGATGCGGTTGATCAACTCCATGGGCAGGCGATGGATGGGCATGGGCCGCCACTATAGGCGCGATTCCCGGCCGACGTTGGCCAAGAGCGTGACGGCGGCCAATTCCAGCGTGGCCTTGATCAGCCAGCCCCAAAGAAGACCCTGGGCGCCGAAGGCGCGGATCATGACCAGGAAGACCCCGGTGGTGATGGCGACGCAGGCGCCGGTTAGCAAGGCCGCCCGACGCGTAGCCCCGGCCCCCTGAAGCTCTGCCATCCGCAGCTGGACGAAGGCGGTGATCACCACCGCCAGGGCCAGGGCGACAAGACCCCAGCCGAACCGCGCGCCCAAGAGGCGATCGACGAGCGCCGGGGCGAATGCCACGGCGAGGGCGAGCGCCGCCACGAACAGCGCGCCGGTCACGGCCACGAGAAGCCGGGCGGCGCGGATGAAGGCGGCGACGCTCTGGCGAGCGGCCAGGCGGGCGAAGAGGATGGGGTTGATCAGGTAGGTGATAAGCCAGAACCGGCACAGCACCTCATAGGCCAGGAAATAGGCATTGTACTGGGCGGCCGGTAGCAGGCGCAGACCGAGAATACGGTCCATCGAGCCGCCCGTGGCGGCGATGGCCGAGGCGCCCGCCAACTCAAGCCAGCGGGGATCGCGTAGAAGGCCGCCGACCGTTGCGCCAAGATCGCGGACCTCGCCGCGGCGCCGGGGCCACACGAAGGCGGCGGCCACGGCGATCCGGGCCAGGCTAGAGACGCCCACCGCCCAGAAGAAGGGGACGCCAGCGAGGAGCAGGACGGCGAGCAGGGCCAGGCCGCCGGCGAGGCTGCCCTGCTTGAGGCCGATGGCCAGGGCGTAGCGACCCCCGACGTCGAAGAGCGCGCGAAGCTCGGTGGCGACGAAGCCGGCGACGACGATCAGCGGCGTCCAGGCCAGGGTCGCCAGGGCCATCGTCGGATCGGCCACGCGCCAGATCATCGCGAGGGGGATGGAGGCGGCGAGACCCTTGAGGGCGCCGGCGGTGAGGAGCGGCGCGAGGGCGGACGTCTTGAGCTTTTCCAATCCGCCGCCCAGCACCTCGGCCTTGACCGTGCCTGGCTCCAGGCCGGCGGATAGGGAGGCGATCAGGAAGACGCTGAGCGCACTCTGTAGCAGCGCCGGCGAACCCTGCCGGCGCATCGCGAGCGCCACGGCGGCCACCACCAGGGCGGTGACTAGATAGATGCCGGCCACGACCACCGCCCGCGCCCCGATGCGCCGGGGTGTCCATTGGACGACGGCCGCGCGGACGGTCATCGAAGTCCGGCCGGCGCCGGGCGAGGCCGCGGCGCCTGGAGGCTCTAGGCTTCGGTGTCGGCCGGTTCTTCGGCCGAGGTTTCGCGGACGGTGGCGCGTTCGGCGATGCGGGCCGACTTGCCGCGGCGATCGCGCAGATAATAGAGCTTGGCGCGGCGCACGGCGCCGCGGCGCTTGACCTCGATGGATTCGATCATCGGCGACAGCACCGGGAAGACCCGCTCGACGCCTTCGCCGAAGCTGATCTTGCGGACGGTGAAGTTCTCCTGCAGGCCGCCGCCGGAGCGGGCGATGCAGACGCCCTCATAGGCCTGGACGCGCTCGCGCTCGCCTTCCTTGATCTTCACGTTGACGCGGACGGTGTCGCCCGGCTGGAAGTCGGGGATCTTCTTGCCGCGAGACGAGGCGGTCGGCCTCTTCCTTTTCGAGCTTCTGGATCACGTTCATCGTCATCAATCCTTCGATTTACTGGGCTTTATCGCCCTTTGCCTGTTGATTGGCGAGATGCGCCGCCCACAAGATCCGGCCGCCGCTCCCGCGTGGTCTGTCTCCCGCTGCGCCGCGCCGCCATCTGGCCACCTCGGCGTGGTGGCCCGAAAGCAGCACCTCGGGGATATCGCGCCCCTCGAACGTCCGCGGCCGGGTGAACTGCGGATGCTCCAGGAGCCCGTCCTCGAAACTCTCTTCACTCAAACTCGCCGCCTCGCCCAGAACCCCGGGGAGCAGCCGCACGCAGGCCTCGATCGCCACCAGCGCCGCCGCCTCGCCGCCGGCGAGCACCGCGTCGCCCACGGCAGACCTCCTCGAACCCGCGGGCCTCGATCACCCGCTGATCCACCCCCTCGAACCGGCCGCACAGGACGATCAGTCCGGGGGCCTTGGACCATTCCTTGACGCGCGCCTGGGTCAGGGGCTTTCCCCGGGCGCTCATATACAAAAGCGGCCGGCCGGCCGCTCGACGCTGTCCAGCGCCGAGGCGATCACGTCCGCCCGCATCACCTGTCCGGGACCGCCGCCCGCGGGGGTGTCGTCCAGGAAGCCGCGCTTATCCTTGGAAAACGCCCGAATGTCCACCGTCTCCAGCGCCCACAGCCCGCGCTCGCGCCAGGCGGTTCCGATCAGGGAGACGCCGAGCGGGCCGGGGAAGGCCTCCGGGAACATGGTCAGGACGGTGGCGAGATAGGGCATGGCCGGGGGGTTTTAGCGTTGGCGCGGCTTTGCGCCCACCCCGCACATCCGCTAACCCGACCCCCATGCCCGAACTTCCCGAAGTCGAGACGGTCCGGCGGGGACTGGCGCCGGTGCTGACCGGTCAGCGGCTCGCCCGGGTGGAAGCCCGGCGGCCGGATTTGCGCTGGCCGTTGCCCGACGGCTTCGTCCAGCGCCTGACCGGCGCACGCGTTCTCGGCCTGGGTCGCCGCGGCAAATACATCCTCGCCCACCTCGATCGCGGCGACACCCTGATCATCCATCTGGGCATGACCGGCCGCTTCGAGATCGAGGGCGCCGCGCCAAGGGCCCCCGGCGCCTTCGCCCTGGCCGCCCCGGCCAATCCCAAGCACGCCCACATCGTCTTCGAAACCGAGGCCGGCGTGCGGATCACCTTCTTCGATCCGCGCCGGTTCGGCTCCATGGACCTGGCCGATACGGCCACGCTTGATGAGAGCCCGAGGCTCGCCGGCCTCGGCCCCGAGCCGCTTGGCCCGGATTTCAACGCCGCCCATCTGAAGAAAGCCTTCGCCGGCCGGCGTCAGAGCGCCAAGACCCTGCTGCTCGACCAGCGCATCGTGGCGGGGCTCGGCAACATCTATGTGTGCGAGATCCTGCACCGGGCCAAGGTCTCGCCGCTGACCGAGGCCGGCAAGATCGGCCCGCGCAAGCTCGGCGCCGTCGCCCTGGCCACCCGCCAGGTGCTGGAGGAGGCCATCGAGGCTGGCGGCTCTACCCTGCGCGACTACGCCTCGGCCGAGGGCGAACTGGGCTATTTCCAGCACAGCTTCGAAGCCTATGGCCGCGAGCACGAGGGCTGCCTCACGCCAAGATGCCGGGGCGTGATCCGCCGCATCGTCCAGGGCGGGCGCTCCACCTTCTATTGCCCGGTGTGCCAGAAATGAGCCGGCGCGCGCGGCTCGTCAGCCTGATCCTGGTCCTGACCTTAGGCGTCGGTCCGGCGCTGGCCCAGCCGCCGCTGTGGGTGGCGCACGGCCGTCACGCCACGCTCTATCTCTTCGGATCGGTGCACATATTGCCGCGTGATGTGGACTGGGCGCCGGCCGCCCTCACCTCGGCCATCGCCAAGGCCGACGAGATCTGGTTCGAGCTTCCTATCGACGAGGCCACCGACCTGGAGGCCGCGCGACTGGTGGCGCAGCGCGGGATCGCCCCTGCCGGCGATGATCTCTTCAGCCACCTCACCCAGGCGCAGGCTACGCGCCTGGCGGCCACGTGCCAGGCGCTCGCCGTCTCCTGCGCCAGCCTGGCGCGCATGCGGCCGTGGCTGGCGGACCTGACGCTGTCTCTCGCCATGGACGCCAAGGCCGGCGGCGTCTCCGACCAGGGCGTGGAGCAGAAGCTCCAGGCGCCTGGCGCCGCCCACCGCCCGGCGCATGGCCTTCGAGACCGCCGCCCTGCAGATCGCTCTCCTCGCCGACACCCCGCTCGACGACCAGCTCGCCTCGCTCGATGAATCGCTCACCGACTACCAGGACGATCCCGACAGCTATCGGCGCATGATCGACGAGTGGATGGCCGGCGACCTGGCCGGCCTGCAGAAGGACGCCCTTACACCTCTGGCCGACGCCGCCCCCGGCTTCTACCGGCGCCTGATCACCGACCGGAACCAGCGCTGGGCCGGGACCCTGGCCAAGAGGCTGGAGGGGCGTGGCGTGGGTGTGGTTATCGTCGGGGCCGGACATCTGATCGGTCCCGCCGGCGTCCCGGCGCTGCTGCGGGCGCGAGGGTTCAGAGTGGAGGGGCCGGGGTAGAGGCGCCTTGCGCGCTTCCTTCATCCCTCCGAGAAGACGCCTAACGGTCCACCTCCGACAATTGGGCCGGTGAGGACTATTCGAACGTCGCGGCGATCTGGGCCATATCCGGCGTGGGCCCATAGCGGTTTCCGCCGGGCTCGCCCGGAAGAATGCCGCATTCGATGAAAGTCCAGATAGCGCCGACGATGGGGATAAGGCCTATCAGCACCCACCAACCGCTCTTGCCCCGGTCGTGCCAGCGCTTCATCGGGATGGCGACGCCCGACCAGATGCCCACGATCAGGGCCAGCACGAGGAACAACAGGACGGCGACGAGGGTCGCCATGGCGCCGGCGTTCAGGTTGCTGGTGGCCGACCGAACCTAGATCCCTGGCCTGGGTCGACACCATTTTCGCCAGCGTCTGGATGAGCAGGAAATAGACGGTGCAGAACACCGAGGCGAGCCAATAGGCCAGACGGCCGATCCGGCCGTTGAAGCCGAAAAACAGGTGCAGAAGTTCCATGCCGCTCCCCTGGTCCTTCCGAGGCCAAGCTAGCATGGCCAGCGACGGCTCCGGGCCTGCGACTTGGCGACGCGGGGGCGCCGTCGCCATATGGGGCTCATCCCCCGAGCCGAACCAGGAGCCCCGCCATGCCCAACCTAGCCGCCGCCGGCGAATTCCCCTCGGCCACCGGAGCGTAAAGCGCATGGGCTATGGGGCCATGCAGCTGGCCGGGCCGGGCGTGTTCGGGCCGCCGAAGGATCGGGCCGAGTGCGTGGCCGTGCTGCGCGAGGCGGTGGCGAGCGGGCGTGAACCACATCGACACCAGCGACTTCTATGGCCCGCATGTGGTCAACGAAATCATCCGTGAGGCGCTTCATCCTTACCCGGATGATCTGACCATCGTCACCAAGCTGGGCGCCGTGCGCGGGGCCGACGCCTCGTGGAATCCGGCCCTCACCCCGACCGACCTCACCACCGGCGTGCACGACAATCTGCGTAACCTCAAGGTCGAGGCGCTGGATGTGGTGAACCTGCGTGTGGGCGGCCTTTCGGGGCCGATGGATACGCCGATCGACGAACCGATGGAGACGCTGGCGGCGCTGCAGGCCCAGGGCCTGATCCGCCAGATCGGCATGAGCAATGTGACCTCCGGCCAGATCGCCGCCGGGCGTAAGATCGCCCCCATCGCCTGCGTGCAGAACTACTACAACCTCGCCCACCGCGACGACGACGCCCTGATCGAGGAACTGGCGGCGCTGGGCATTGCCTATGTGCCGTTCTTCCCCTTGGGCGGCTTTTCGCCCCTGCAATCGGGCGTGCTCGACGAGACCGCCGCCAAGCTCGGCGTCACACCGATGCAGACGGCGCTCGCCTGGCTGCTTCACCGCTCCCCCAACATCCTGCTGATCCCCGGCACATCCTCAGTGGCGCATTTGCGGGAGAATTTGGCGGCGGCGGAGGTGACGTTGCCGGAGGAGGCGTTGGCGGCGCTAGATGGGATTGGGGGGAAGGTGGGGGTCGAATTAGCCGACGTCCAGGTCTAGGCCATCGACCTTCTCGCCCCGGAGCCAGGCGGCGAACAGGAGGGGATGGGTCAAATAGAGACGCCGATCGACCCGGGCCAGCGTCTTTATCCGGCCGGGCTTGAGGATGAGGCCATCGGTCGTGACGGAGTCTTTGAACCCCCTTGACCGGCATTCATCCCTAGATATATCGTAAGATATGTTTTTCGATTACCATCGCTTCCATCGTCACGCCAAGTTCGCCATCGGCCGGGGAAGGCATGGGCATGGTTGGGCACGAGGCGGTGGCGGGTTCTGGGGTGGTGGCGACGGCGGGCTTCCGAGCGGGCGCAAGCTTTCCTCGGCGGATCTGCAGCTGGTGATCCTGGCGCTGCTTGAGACGCGGCCTTCGCATGGCTACGAGCTGATCCGCGCGGTCGAGGAGCGGTCGAACGGATTCTATACGCCGAGCCCCGGGGTGATCTATCCGGCCCTCACCTGGCTGGAGGAAATCGGCCACGCCGCCGTGACGGCGCAGGGCAATCGCAAGCTCTATACGATCACCGAAAGCGGCCTCACCCACTTGGAAGACAACCGCGCCAGCGCCGAGGCGATTCTGGAGGCGCTGAGCCGGGTGGGCGGGCGGATGGAGCAGGTGCGCGAGGCCTTCGCCGGGGTGGACGATCTGGACCCGGCCGCCGGCGAGGATCTGCACGGCGCCCGCCACGCCCTCAAGCATGCGCTGAGGCGCAAGTTCGGGTGCGACCCACGCGAGGCGCGGCGGATCGCCGAAATCCTCAATCGCGCCACGGCCGAGATTCTTCGGCCTGGCGCCCAAGCAACTAACGAGGGATCACAAGACCATGGACACGCAACTGGCCAACCCGCCGCCACGCCTTTCGGGGCCGATCCAGGATCTTCGCGTCCGGCGCGTGATCGACAGCCTGGTCGCCTCGGCGCGCTATCCCGGGGATGGCGGCCCGCGCACACACCCCAGCTATGATCCGGCCGCGTGGGCCGACTACGGCTTTTCGATCTCCATGGATCAGGGCGATCTGATCTATCTGCTGTGCCGGGCCATGCGCGCGCGGCGGGTGGTGGAATTCGCCACCTCCGTGGGCCTCTCGACGCTCTATTTCGCCGCCGCGATCCGCGACAACGGCGGCGGGCTGGTGATCGGCTCGGAGCTGGTGGCGGCCAAGGTCGACGCGGCCCGGCGCAACCTCGCCGCCGCCGGCCTCGACGACTATGCCGAGATCCGGCCGGGCGATGGCCGCGAGACCCTGCGCGATCTGGGCGGGCCGGTGGACTTCGCCCTGATCGATGGCTGGCCGACGGCGAGCGGCCCCTCCCTGGCGCGGGAGGTGATCGAGATCGTCGCGCCGCAGCTGCGCGTCGGCGGCTATGTGATGAACGACAACGCCGAGCCGGACTTCGTCGACTTCATCCGCGATCCGGCCAATGGCTTCATCTCCATCACCCTGCCGCTCAAGGGCGGCACCGAGCTTTCGGTCAAGGTCGGTTGAGGTGGGAGAGCCTGTAGGGCCGTCGAAGCGCACCGACCGCGAAAAAGTCCGGCGCGCCGCCGCCGACCCGAGACGACCAGGGGCGGAATGCAAAGCGCCGGCGGGATCGTTCATTCCGGTGGTCGATCGCGGGCGCTGCGAGGCCAAGGCCGACTGCGTGGCGGTGTGCCCCTACGATGTCTTCGACATCGGCCGCATCGAGCCGGCGGACTACCGCGCTCTCCCCTGGCTGGCGCGCCTGAAGGTGGCCGTCCACGGCATGCAGACCGCCTATACGCCGAGGGCCGATCAGTGCCGGGCCTGCGGCCTCTGCGTGGTGGCGTGCCCGGAGGGGGCGATCCGGCTGGCGGAGAGCGTTGAGGGTTGAGGGGTTTGGGGGCGCCTTCCCCAACTACCTGAGTCATCCCGCACGCACGGAGAGACTGGCGAATGACGGAACCGGTGGAACTGCATGGCGCGCGGACGGGGAACTGCTTTCGTGCGTCCGTGGCCCTCGAGGAAGCGGGGATTCCCTATCGCGTGCGACTGGTGGATCTCGGCGCCGGTGAGCATCTGGGTGAGGCCTACGGGCGACTGAACCCGGCCGGCAAGGTTCCGACCCTGGTTGATCGCATCAGGCGACGGGCCGCCGTTCATCCTCACGCAGTCCAACGCCATCATGATGTGGGCGGCGGAGCGGGCGGCGGGCATGCTGATCCCCGTCGAGACCGGTCCGGCGCGGGACCGGGTGCTGGAGCGGTTTTTCTATTTCGTCACCGACGCCATCGCCCGCAGCCACGCCGCCTTCGCCTTAGCGCGGGAGAACGACGGTAGCGCGGCGGTGGAGACCCTGGACGGGCTGGCGCTGGAGGCGATCAGTTGCGCCGAGCGTTTCGCCGCCGAGGCTCCGTTCATCGCCGGCGAGCGGTTCTCGATCGCCGACATCGCCGGGTTCACCATCGCCAGGGCCTATAAAGGGCGTATCGCGTGGGAAAAGCTGCCGGCGCTGCGGCGCTGGTACGAGGCGGTCGGCCAGCGGGAGGCGGTGGCGCGCGGGATGAAGGCGTTCGACCCGCCGGCCGCGTAACCCCTCACCCTGGCATTGGGAGAGGTGTTTCGGCACGGCTGAGCGGCGAAGTTCGGACTGCCGGCGGACCCGTCTTGGGCTAAAGTGGCGAGGCCGATGGGGCGGAACGCTTCCGCCGAAACGCCCCGACGCGACCATCGACGCGAGCCCAAGCCAACCAGGAGTACCCACCATGAGCAGCAGTACGTTCACCACCAAGGACGGCACGGAGATCTTCTACAAGGACTGGGGGACGGGCCAGCCGATCATGTTCCACCACGGATGGCCGCTGAGCGCCGACGACTGGGACAGCCAGATGCTGTTCTTTCTCGCCGAAGGCTATCGCGTCATCGCTCATGATCGGCGCGGCCATGGCCGATCGAGCCAGACCGACCTCGGCAACGACATGGACACCTATGCCGCCGACGCCGCCGAACTGGTCGCGCATCTGGACCTGAGGAACGCCATCCATGTGGGTCACTCCACCGGCGGCGGCGAGGTGGTGCGCTATGTGGCCCGGCATGGCGAGCCCAATGGCCGGGTGGCCAAGGCGGCCATCATCAGCGCCATCCCGCCGGTGATGGTTAAGTCGGACAACAATCCCGGCGGCACGCCGATCGAGGTGTTCGACGGCTTCCGCGCAGGGCATGGCCAACCGCGCGCAATTCTACATCGATATCCCCGCCGGCCCGTTCTACGGCTTCAATCGGCCCGGCGCGAAGGTGTACGAGGGCCTCATCCGCAACTGGTGGCGCCAGGGGATGATGGGATCGACCAAGGCCCACTATGACTGCATCAAGGTCTTTTCCGAAACCGATCACACCGAGGATCTGAAGGCGATCACCGTGCCGGTGCTGGTGATGCACAGCGAGGATGACCAGATCGTGCCGTTCGCCGACGCCGGGCCGCTGTCGGCCAAGCTGCTGCAAAACAGCCAGCTGAAGGTCTACAAGGACATGCCCCACGGCATGCCCACCACCCATGCCGACATCATCAACGCCGACCTGCTGGCCTTCTTCAAGGCTTGAGGGATCGGGCGGATCTGAGCTTTTGACGAAGCCTTCCCCTCCCCCGCGGGTCGTTCGCGGGGGAGAGTGCGGAGACTGTCGAAAACTGCCCCTGTTTTAGTTCCACGGCGGGGCATTGGGCCGCCCGACTATGGCGCCGCTTTCTGGACCGCCGGGGGTTGCCAGCTGCCATCGAGGATCGAAGGCGGCGTCTCCTTGGGCCAGTAGAGGCGCATCATGGGAATGAACTTTCCGCTCGCGGGCGTGGGCAGCCAGTTGGACTCCTTGTCGGCGCCCGGCGAGTTCGCCTGGAGGTAGAGGTCCACCGAGCCGTCCGGGTTCTTCTTCAGATCGTTCCTGGCGCTTACCGTGTAGCGATTGAGGGGATTGGGAACGAAGAAGTAGTCCGGGTCATACATGGTGAGCGACCAGAAGCCGTTCACCGGGGGCAGCTGGCCGGCGGCGAAATGGACCACATACGGATTGGCGGCGTCGAAGGGCTTGCCATCTCCATCCACCTGAGCGGTGGGATAGATGGCGTCCTGCGGGAGGTTGGCGCCCAGGCCAATGGCGGTGATCAGGGCGCGCAGACGATAGTGAGTCCCGTAGCGCCCCGTGCCGGTGGAAACGAACCAGCCGTTCACCGGCTTGACCTCGGCCATCATGCCCATGATCGAGGCGGTGGCCGGCTTGGCGGCGGCGGCGATGGCGGCGGCCTGGGAGGCGCTAAGCTTTGCGGGATCGAAGTCCTGGCCGGGGACGAGGCCGATCCTTGCCAGGGTGGCCACCATAGGGGCGTCGACCGCCGCCGGCGGATTGGCCTTCATCAACTGGGCCAGCAGGGTGAAATAGGTCGCCCCATCCATGGCCCCCACCTGATCGCGCACGCTCGCCGTCGAGGTCCAGGCGGGATTTACTGTCCCGTCGGGCGGCGTATAGGGCTTGCCCCAGGCGCTCAGGGGCGTGAGCGAATATTGCGCCTGGATGGCGTTGACCTCGGCATAGTCGGCCGGGGTGCCATCCGAATAGGTGCGGCCCAGCACCCAGACGATGCTGGTGGGCGAATTATAGACCGTCTTGATTCCCGCCGGCAGGGTTCCCTTCCAGCCCGGTCCGACGATGGCGAAGTCGGCGGCGGCGGTGCCCGTGGTGCGCTTGCCGGGATCGGCGAACACATCGGTCCAGCCCGACAGCATCGGCATCAGATAATAGCGCCCGTGCTCGTCGGGCACGTGCAGAATGTAGGGCTCCTTGCCGACATCGATCCAGGCGGTGGAATAGAGGGTGTCGGCGTTGGGGGCGGTGACGCGATGGTCGTCGGCGGCCGGGTATTTCGGTATATTGACGAACACGCCCATGGGCGCGTTCTTGCCGTCGTTCTTGACCACATTGGTGAAGTTTCGACGGGTCAGTTCCATGGTCACCAAGGGATAGCCATAGACATAGGCGTCGACGGCGGCGGCGTTCAGCGACGCGTCCGGCGCCTCCGCGGCGGCCACGGCCGGCGTTTGAAAGGCCGCCAGGGGAAGCGCGAGCACGGCGGCCGAGGCGGCCAGGAGCGCCAGGCGACGCGATGCGCCGCGAGAATATCTGGAAACGGGATTCAATTCGATGATCATTGCGTCTTCCTCAACCTTAATCGCCATACAGCCCATCAGCCGTAACAGCTTGTTTTAAGTCTATATGAATATAGTTGGATCGACCTTATTGATATCTTCGTATAAATCGGCCAAATTTAAGAGCGATAGCCTTATATTATTTCGGCCAAAAACTTATTCTCCCGCCGCTTCGCCAACGTCTTCATAAGCCCCCCTCGCCGAGAACGCTTTAGAATTTACGCCAAAGGACCGAAAAACCGCCGCCATGAGCCCGCCTTCCCCTCATGACCTCCCGTCCGGACGCGACGCGGCGCCGGAGTCCCGGCTCAATCGCGTCGGGGCCGCCGTCATGCTTCCCGAGGTGCTGCGCGACCTTGGCCTGGACGTAAACAGCCTCTTCACGGCCGAAGCCATCGACCCCAGCCGCTTCTCCGATCCCGAGGCGCTGGTCCCGATCGCCGATCTGGCCCGCCTGGTCAGCCTGAGCATTCACGCCTCCGGCCGGACCGACCTTGGGCTTCTGGTCGCCGGCAAGGCGCGCGCCGACAAGATCGGACTGCTGGGCGCTCTTTTCGTCAGCGCCGACGACCTCCGCGCGGCGCTGCACGATTTCATCCGTTTTTTTCACCTGACCACTCGGGGCGGGGTGGCCACTCTGACCGTCGATGGGCCGGCCGCCGAGGTGCAGATCGCCCTGGTCGGACCCTACGGCGACGCGTCGATCGTCTTCGAGGACGCGGTGGTGGGGATACTCTTCCACGCCATGAAGAAATTCCTGGGTCAGGCGTGGCGCCCGACCGAGGTCCTGATCTCCCACGCGCCGACGCCGGATTCCGAGCCCTATCGGCGCTTCTTCAACGCGCCGGTGCGCTTCAACGCCCTTTGCACCGCCATCGTCTTTCCGGCCGCCGACCTGGAGCGGCGGATGTTCGCCAGGGAGGCGGAACGGCGACGCCTCGAAACCGCAGCCACGCTCGCCGCCGCCCGGCTCGCCATCGGCATCGACGAGCAGGTCCGATGGACGATCCGCGCCCACCTTGGCAGAACGCCAGTGACCATCGGCCTCATCGCCGGGGCCTTGGGCGTGAGCGTCCGCACCCTCAATCGCCGCCTGGCCGACCGGGGCCTGACTTTCGCGCGCCTGCTGCGCGACGTGCGCTTCGCCACAGCGCGGCAACTCCTGGCCGAGTCCGACACCCCCCTGGCCGAGATCGCCAGCGCGGTCGGCTATGGCGACCCCACCATCTTTTCGACCGCCTTTCGTCTCTGGTCGAGCCTGCCGCCACGCGACTGGCGCCGGCTGCACGGGCGACGATAGGGCGCTCGACGGCGCTCGGCGCAAAGCTCGTTTCCACGCAACGCCGCTCTCGAGCCATCGCCGCCGAGGGCGGCCCGGAACACCTCGAAATCACCAGCGCGCGGCGGCAACGACCGCCGATCTGGCGTCCAGCGCTCATTGCCGGGGCGGCGGCGCGGGCTTGTCTCGCCGGCGCGCAGGCGTAGGCTATGCCATGGCGAGGGCCGGGACGAGCGCTTTCGCCCGGCGGCGAGCGGCCTGAAAGGCGACATATGAGCAAGGTTCTGGTCACCGGCGGGTCCGGCTTCATCGGCGCGCATTGCCTGCTGCAGCTGCTGGCTGGCGGTCACGAGGCGGCGACCACCGTGCGCAATCTCCGCCGCGAAGCCGATGTCCGCGCCATGCTGGCCAAGGGCGGGGCGGTGGATCCGGGCGAGCGGTTGAAATTCTTCGCCGCCGACCTGGAAAGCGACGCGGGCTGGGCCGAGGCCGCGGCCGGCCAGGACTACATACTGCACGTGGCCTCGCCCTTTCCGGCCGCGATCCCCAAGGACGAGAACGAGCTGATCACACCAGCGCGGGAGGGCGCCTTGCGGGTGCTGCGCGCGGCGCAGGGATGCGGGCGTCAAGCGGGTGGTGCTGACATCCTCCTACGCGGCGATCGGCTATGGCGGCGGCGAGCGGACCACGCCGTTTACGGAAGAAGACTGGACCAAAGTCGACGGACCGGGCGTGAGCCCCTACGCCAAGTCCAAGACCCTGGCGGAGCGGGCGGCGTGGGATTTCATCGCCAGGGAAGGCGGGGCGCTGGAGCTGGCGGTGGTCAATCCGGTGGGGGTGTTCGGCCCGGTGCTGGGGCCCGACTATTCGACCTCCATCCTCATCGTACAGCGGCTGATGGAAGGGGTGCTGCCGGGCTGTCCGAAGCTGTGGTTCGGCGGCGTCGATGTGCGCGACGTGGCCGATCTGCACATCAAGGCGATGACCGACCCGGCGGCCAGGGGCGAGCGGTTCCTCGCCACCTCCGGCGATTTCGTCTCGATGCTGGAGATGGCCCTGGCCTTGAAGGCCGGCCTGGGCGCCGCGGCCGCCAAGGTCCCCTCCCGGGAGATGCCCAACTGGCTGCTTCGCATCGCGGCGATGTTCAATCCCGAGGTGCGCCAGCTCCTGCCCGAACTCGGCAAGAAGCGGAACGCCTCGGGCGCCAAGGCGCAGCGCCTGCTGGGCTGGTCGCCGATTCCGGTGGCGGACTCGCTGGTGGCCACGGGAAAGAGCCTGATGGCGCTGGGGCTGCTGAAGAACGGCGCCTGAGGGCGGAAACCGGCTGTCAAGTTCTGACCTTCCGGCCAGCCGTTCCTATTTGAAGTCTGTCGCCGGCGGCCCCGGCGATGCTCCTTTCTCAATCTTTCGGATGTTGTCCATGCAAACCCACGCCTATGCCGCCCAGAGCGCGACCACGCCGCTGGCGCCTTTCACCCTCGATCGCCGGACGCCTGGCGCGCACGATGTGGCGATCGACATCCTCTTTTGCGGGGTCTGTCACTCCGACCTGCACACCGCGCGGGGCGAATGGGCCGGGGTGGTGTTCCCGGCCGTGCCGGGCCACGAGATCATCGGCAAGGTGAGCGCCGTGGGCGAGCACGTCAGCCAAGTTCAAGGCCGGCGACATGGTCGGCGTCGGCTGCATCGTCGACAGCTGCCGCCACTGCCCGCCGTGCGGGGCCGGGCTGGAGCAATATTGCCAGGAGGGCATGACCGGCACCTATGGCGGCCGCGACCGGACCACCGGCGAGCCCACCTACGGCGGCTATTCCGAGGCGATCGTGGTGCGCGAGGACTATGTGCTGCGGGTGCCCGACGGGCTCGATCCGGCGGCCGCCGCGCCGCTGCTGTGCGCCGGCATCACCACCTATTCGCCGCTGCGCCACTGGAACGCGGGGCCGGGCAAGAAGGTCGGCGTGGTCGGGCTGGGCGGCCTCGGCCACATGGCGGTGAAGCTGGCCCACGCCATGGGCGCGGAGGTGACGCTCTTCACCACCTCGCCCGGCAAGGAGGCCGACGCCCGACGCCTGGGAGCGAGCCATGTGATCATCTCCACCGACAGGGCGGCGATGAAGGCGGTGCGCGGGACCCTGGACCTGATCATCAACACCGTGGCCGCGCCGATGGACCTGGACCCCTACATCCTGGCGCTTGGGCTCGACGGCGCCATGGTGCTGGTGGGCGCGCCGGCCAGCGACCACAAGGGACCCTCGGTGTTTCCCCTTCTGATGGCTCGCCGGTCACTCGCCGGCTCGGCCATCGGCGGCATCGCCGAGACCCAGGAGATGCTGGACTTCTGCGCCGCCAAGGACGTGGCCTCCGACATCGAGATCATCCCTATGCGGGAGATCGAGACGGCCTATGCGCGCATGCTCAAGAACGACGTGAAATACCGCTTCGTGATCGACATGCAGACCCTGAAGGACGAGGCCCGGGCGGCGGCTTAAGGGCGGGGCCACCCACCAACGAACGTCATCCTCGGGCGTCAGTCCCGAGGATCCATGAACAATCTTCCGTTGGGTGGACGTGCGCGCGCACGTCCACGGCAGGCCGCGAGATTATGGGTGGCCGGGACTGACGCCCGGCCATGACGGTGGGTGTATTGCGGCCCGGCCGTGAAAGCTTACAGCCGCTCGACGATGGTCACGTTGGCGAGGCCGCCGCCTTCGCACATGGTCTGCAGGCCCCACTTCTTGCCGCGGGCCTTCAGGGCGTGGAGCAGGGTGGTCATCAGCTTGGTGCCCGAGGCGCCCAGCGGGTGGCCGAGGGCGATGGCGCCGCCGTTGACGTTGAGCTTCGATCGGGATCGGCGCCGGTGCTCCTTGCAGCCAGGCCACCGGCACCGAGGCGAAGGCCTCGTTGACCTCGAAGAGGTCGATGTCGTCGATCGACATGCCGGCCTTCTCCAGCGCCCGCTTGGTGGCCGGGATCGGGGCTTCCAGCATGATCACCGGATCGCCGCCGATCACCGTCAGGTGGTGGATGCGGGCCATCGGCTCGACGCCCAGGGTCTTCAGGCCCGCCTCGTTGACGACCATCACGCCCGAGGCGCCGTCGCAGATCTGGCTGGAGGTGGCGGCGGTGAGCGCGCCGCCTTCGCGCAGCAGCTTCACGCCCTTGATGCCGTCGAGGCTGGCGTCGAAGCGGATGCCCTCGTCGACGGTGTGCAGGGTCTTGGTTGCCGTCGGCGTCGGTGATCTCGATGGCGACGATCTCGTCCTTGAAGGCGCCGCCCTGGGTGGCGGCGATGGCCTTCTGGTGGCTGTTGTAGGCGTATTCGTCGAGCTGATCCTTGGTCAGGCCGTACTTGGCCGCGACCATCTCGGCGCCCATGAACTGGCTGAACTGGATGTTGGGATAGCGCTTCTGCTGGCGCGGGCTCATCGGGGTGCCGAAGCCGTCCTTGGCCGGCAGGATCACCGACAGTGCCCATGGGCACGCGGGTCATGCTCTCGACGCCGGCGGCGATGACGATGTCCTGCGTGCCGCTCATCACCGCCTGGGCGGCGAAGTGCAGGGCCTGCTGCGAGGAGCCGCACTGGCGGTCGACGCTGGTGGCCGGCACGCTCTCGGGCAGCGCGAGGCCAGCACCGCGCCGCGGGCGATGTTGGTGCGCCTGCTCGCCGACCTGGCCGACGCAGCCCATGATCACGTCCTCGACCAGGGCCGGATCGGCGCCGGTGCGGTCGATGAGGTTGTTGAGCACCTCGCCGGCGAGATCGGCCGGATGCCAGTCCGGCGAGCTTGCCGCCCTTGCGCCCGCCGGCGGTGCGGGTGGCGGCGACGATATAGGCTTCGGCCATGGGGAGACTCCTTCGGAGGTCGGTGCGGACGCGAGGCCCGGATGATGAGTATGATGAGAAATATAGGTAGTGAGGCGACGTCGCGTCAGCCAACGCTCGATTTGTTGATGGGTGACGGCGCTGCTCCGGCGCGCTAGGAGGGCGCCCCTCCCCTTGCTTCCCGATTTCGAAGGACCCCCGTGCGCCTTCCCCAGGCCCGCCTCGACCAGGTGCTCGACCGCTTCCGCGAGGTGGAGGCGCGCATGGGCGCGGCCACGCGACGGGCCGGAGATCGTGCGGCTGGGCAAGGAATACGCCGAGCTGAAGCCGGTGGCCGAGGCCGTCCAGGCGCCTGGCCAAGGCCCGCGCCGAGCGCGCCGAGCTGGAGGCCATGGCCGAGGGCCGACGACGCCGAGATGGCCGCCCTGGCCCGCGACGAACTGGCCGCGCTGGACGCGAGCCTGCCGGAGCTGGAGCGCGAGCGTGGCCCTGCTGCTGGCGCCGCAAGGACAACGACGAGAACGCCTCGGCCATCCTGGAAGTGCGCGCCGGCACCGGCGGCGACGAGGCGGCCCTGTTCGCCGGCGACCTGTTCCGCATGTACCAGCGCTACGCCCAGCTGCACGGCTGGAAGGTGGAGATCGACAGCGTCTCCGAGGGCGACGCGGGCGGCTACAAGGAAATCATCGCCTCGATCGACCGGCGACGGGGTGTTCGGCCGGCTGAAGTTCGAGAGCGGCGTGCACCGGGTGCAGCGGGTGCCGGACACCGAGGCCCAGGGCCGCATCCACACCTCGGCCGCCACCGTCGCCGTGCTGCCCGAGCCCGAGGACGTGGAGATCGAGATCAACGACGCCGACATCCGCATCGACACCTACCGCTCCGTCGGGCGCCGGCGGCCAGCACGTCAACAAGACCGACTCGGCCGTGCGCATCACCCACCTGCCCACCGGCATCGTCGTCACCTCGTCGGAGAAGTCGCAGCACCAGAACCGGGCGCGGGCGATGAAGGTGCTGAAGGCCAGGCTCTACGACCAGAAGCGCGAGGCGCTGGACGCCGAGCGCTCGCAATCGCGCAAGAGCCAGGTGGGCTCGGGCGACCGCTCCGAGCGCATCCGCACCTACAACTTCCCGCAAGGCCGGGTGACCGACCACCGCATCAACCTGACGCTCTACAACCTCGCCAAGGTGATCGAGGGCGAGGCGCTGGACGATGTGATCGATCCCCTGATCGCCGAGGACCAGGCGGCGCGGCTGGCGAGCCTGGAGGACAGCTTCGAGTAAGGTCTCCACGGATCCGAGTGGGACGAACGAGGAGAGGACATCGCAGATGAAACATCTTGCACTGTTGGCCGCCGCGATCATCGCCGCGCCAGGGCTTGCCGTGGCGCAGGACGACAATATGGGGACGTTCCAGGGCTCGACCTCGAGCTCCGGTTCGAGCCACACCGAAAGCAGCAGCTCCTCTTCGAGCAGCAGCGTGACCTTCGGCGTCTCGCCAGCGCCCGCCCCACAGCTCGGCTCTTCCGGGCCGCCGCCCGGCTGGCCCGGTCACCATGACGCCGATCCCGTCAAGGCCCTGGCCGGAACCTGGACCCTGAGCGCGGCCGGCACCACCGCCAGCTGCAGGGTCGAGCTCTATTACGACAAGCCGTCCGACGGATTGCAGCGGGCATGGCTGACAACCGGTTGCCCCGAAGGGTTTTTCACGGTGACGCGTTGGCGCTCCGACGGCCGCACGCTCGAACTGAGCGATATGTTCAGCAAAAGTTATGGGGTCTTCCACCGGGCGGCCCGCAACCGGTTCGAGGGGCAGAGGGCCAGCGATAACGGCGCCGTCACGCTGGCGCGCTGAAACTAGACCCGCGCCAGCCGGCGGAAGAAGTTCACCACATAGTCCACCTGACGGCCCAGGAACGCCCGGGTGATCTCCACCGCTTCGGGCGCCGAGACAGTGAAGGCGGCACCGACGCTGTCGGCCATGGCCGCGCCGCGGGCGCCGATGGGCAGGGGACGGCCGGTGGTGGTGTCCTGGGCGGTCTGGTGTTCGATCTCGGCGCTGAGCTCGGCGCCGATAAGCACCACCATCACCGAGAACCAGACCCAGAGCATGAAACCGATCATCGCCCCAAGGGAGCCGTAGGTGACGCCCAGGTGGGTGAAGTTGTTGAGGTACCAGGAGAAGCTGAGCGATCCGCCCATCCACGCCAGGGCCGCGAAAAGGCCGCCGCCGGCGATCCAGCGCCATTTCGGCGGCGCGCGGCTGGGTCCGAAGCGATAGACCAGGGTGAAGGCGAAGGCGGCCACCAGATAGATGACGATCCAGCGAAACGGCGCCCAGCGCAGGCCGAGCTTATGGAAGGCGACCGGCGCGGCGACGCCGATCACGGTCACCGACACCAGGAAGATGACCGCCAGGAAGGTGGCGGCGTAGGTGATCAGGGTGCGCTGGAGATAGGGGCGTTTCTCGACCTCGTTGTAGGCGATGTTGACCCCGTCGAAGAGCGCCTTCATGCCGGCGTTGGCGCTCCAGATCGACACCCCGGCGCTGACGGCGAAGGCGGCGCCGAGTGTTCCGTGCTTCTGGGCGGCCAGGCGCAGCATCTGCTGGCCGATGAGATCGACCACGTCGCTGGGAAAGACCGCCGACATCTGCACCAGCTGATGCTCCACGGTGTCGACGCTGGAAAAGAGACCGTAGAGGGAGACGAAGGCCGCAACGGCCGGAAAAGTCGCCAGCAGCAGATAGAAGGTGACGCCGCCGGCCAGGGCCGGCAGGCGGGCGCGGCCGAACTCGCGGTAGGTTCGCCAGGCGATATCCTTCCAGCCCCTGGCGGGTATCGCCCAGGGATAGCGCGCGGCCCGGCCGCGACCGGGCTCGGCGGCGTCGAACTGTTCGGGGGTGACGCAGCGGGGCTTGGCCTCGACGGCCGGCTTCTTGCGCCACGGCCAGAGCGCGGCCAGAGCCGCGACGGCGAGCCACGGGGCCGCGCGCAAGGGCGAGCGACCGCGCGTCTTGCCGTCTGAGCTATCGATCGTCGCCGGCGGATCGCTCATGCCTGTCCCCCTGAGGGTTAAGCCACTGCCGCCGAGTCGGCGCAACCTGGCAGGAACGCGCCATGAGCCTTCATGGCCGCACTTTTCCGCTGATCGATCAAGAGGGCGGCTTCTCAACTTCCCGAGAGCGGAGCGCTGGCGGCCGATGGAAGAGGCGGTCACGGCAGCGTCAGGCGACGACCGAAAGGTCCTCGCCGGCCAGGGCGCGGTCGATGAGGGCGATGGTTTCGGCAAGACCGAAGATCACCGCGAAGGAGCCGAAGCGCGGACCCTGGGGCTGGCCCAGCAGGACCTCATAGAGGGCCGAGAACCAGGCGCGCAGGGGTTCGAACCCGGCGTCCTTGCCGGCGGCGTAGACCTCGTTCTGCACCGTCTCGGCGTCCTTGGTGTCGGCCGGCAGGGCGCGCAGGCGGGCGGCCAGATCGGCGAAGGCGGCGCGCTCGCGGGCGTCCGGCGCGCGGAAGCGCTTGGCCGGGCGCACGAAATCTTCGTAATAGTGGATGGCGTAGCCGGTCAGGCGGTCGAGCAGGGGCTCGGTGGCCGGCGTGGCGTTCGGATAGAGCCGGCGGATGAACCCCCAGAGGATGGCGGCGTCCGAGGCGCCGGCGGCCGAGACGAGATTAAGCAGCAGGCCGAAGCTGACCGGCGAGCCACGATCCGGCGGCGCGCCGCCGTGGACGCTCCACACCGGATTGTCGAGGGGATTGATCGGCTTGGCGTTCTCCCCCGTCGGCGCCGGCCGGTTATAGGCGTCCAGCTGCTGGAGATAGTCGTCGGTGGCCTTGGGGATGACGTCGAAATAGAGCCGCTTGGCCGATCGGGGCGACTGGAACATGTAATAGGCTAGGCTCTCCGGCGCGCCATAGCGCAGCCACTCCTCCATGGTCAGGCCATTGCCCTTGGACTTGGATATCTTGTGGTTGTGCTCGTCCATGAACAGCTCGTACTGAAAGCCCTCCGGGGGCGTGCCGCCGAGCACCTGACAGACGCGGCTGGAGACCCGCACCGAATCCACAAGGTCCTTGCCGGACATCTCGTAATCGACCTCCAGCGCCGTCCATCGCGCCGCCCAATCGGGCCGCCATTGCAGTTTTACATGACCGCCGGTGACGGGAACCTCGGTCAGGCTCCCGTCCTCGTCCGCGAAGACGATCGTGCCGCGATCCACATGGCGCTCGAGGGTCGGAACCTGAAGCACACGGCCGCTCTTCGGGCTGATCGGCAGGAAGGGGGAATAGGTGGCCCGGCGCTCTTCGCCCAGGGTGGGCAGCATGATCGCCTGGACCTTGTCGAAGCGCTCCAGCACGCGCAGCAGGACCGGATCGAAGCGGCCGGAGGTGTAGCATTCCGTGGCCGAGAGGAACTCATAGTCGAAGCCGAAGCCATCGAGGAAGGCGCGCAGGCGAGCGTTGTTATGCGCCCCGAAGCTCTCGTACTGGCCGAACGGATCACGCACTCGGGTGACCGGCTTGTCGCGATCCTCCTCCAGCATGGCGCGGTTGGGGACGTTATCGGGGATCTTGCGGAAGCCATCCATATCATCGGAGACCACCAGCAGGCGCGTGGGCAGCACATCCTCGGTGAGGGCGCGAAAGGCGGCGCGCACCATGGTGGGGCGTGCGACCTCGCCGAAGGTGCCCAGATGCGGCAGGCCCGAGGCGCCGTAGCCGCACTGGAACACCACCGGCTTGGCCAGGGCCGGCAAAGCGGCCAGGGCCTCGTCGATCTTGCCGGCGTTGATCAGGGTGGAGGCCAGATCGCGCGCGGCGTGATCCTCCAGGCGCAGGCGCAGGAGCCGGGCGAGGAGGCCGCGCGCCTGCTCGAACGGCCACGCGCGCGCCTCGCGGGCAAGGGGAGAGAGGCTGGTCAGCATGGGGCGAGGGGCGTAGTGCGGCGAAGGCGCGGGGTCAATGGCGGGACGGGTCTTATGGCCCCGATCGTTGACCCGGCCTTGCGCCCCCTCCGTCACGGCGCAAGAAAGCGCGCCGCGCCACCTCCCCCGCCGCGCTTCGCTTGCATGGGAGGAGAGGAAAACACTCTCCTCCCCCGTCTTCTTACGGGGGAGGTGGCGCGCGATGCCCTCTCGCATCGCGGGACGGAGGGGGCGCAAAGCGGCGAGCGCGCGCCTTGCTAGAGCAGCGCCGACGGCGTCCAGTGGACGACGACTATGCCTTTTTCGGCATCCAGCATTTCGGGCTCGGACGGCGCAAGGCCGCTCTCCGTGAGAATGGCTTCGGGCGTCTCACCGGGGACGCCGGGGAAGACCGGCACGCCGCCCGGCAACCAGACGCCCGGCGCGCGGGTGAGGTGGAAGGCGTCATAGAGGCCGAGGAAGAGGCCGAAGACGCCGGGCGCGCCGACGACGCCCACGGCGGGCGCTTCCAGGTCCAGAGCGGCCAAAGCTTCATCGAACGACGCCCCGGCCGGGTTCCACAGCAGCGAGTGGGGGTGGGCCGGATCGGGCGCCAGGGAGGCCGTGCGGCGGGTAAGTACGAGCCGCTTGCGCTTATCGGAGTTGGGCTGCCCTTCGTGCGAGTGGCGGCCGTGGACGACCACATCGACGCCATCGAGGCCTTCCTCGAAGAACCGCTGGTCGGCCTCAAATTTCAGCGAGGCGGGCATCACATGGTTGGCGCCGGCCAACATGCCGTCCTCCGATACGATAGCCCAGCCCTCGATGCGGCGCGCCTTGGCCATTGGTTCTAGCCCGCCGAGGCGGTCTCCAGCACGCCTTCGACGCCCTCGGCATAGGGGCTCAAGTCCATGTTAGGATAACGCATCTGCACATCCGACAGGGTCTGGGCGTTCCAGTAGGGATCGCCGACCGGCGGAAAGCCGAACAGGTCGCGCTGGCGCGGGGTCATCCAGGTCATCGCCTCGGCCCATCCGGGGTTATTGGCATGGTCGGGCCAAGCCAGCTTGCCCTGCCAGCGCCAGCCGCGCGCCTTGAAATCGACCGGCATGACGAAGCGCGACCGGCCCGGGCCTTTGAAGTTGGATCCGCGGTGGAAGACGTCGGTCTTGTAGATCAGGATCGAGCCGGCCGGCCCGGTGACGGCGACCTCATGCTCGAAGAGTTCGCCCATCTTCATCGCCTGCTGGCCGATCGGGATATCGCGGGTGTATTCCAGCGGCACCGCCTTGGTCGGACCATCCAGCTCGGTCACGTCCGACAGCAGGATGAAACAGGTCATCTGCGGCATCAGCCCGTCGGCGCGCGGCACCACGATGGTGTGGTTGCCGTAGTCGCGATGGTGGAACTGGTCGTAGTCGATGGCGCCGGAATACTTGGCCCACAGCTCGATCTTGTAGCAGTCGATCTCCTTGGTCTGAAGGAACCGCTCGGCGGCGTCGATCAGGTCCGGATAGACCGGCACCCGGTTCAGCGCCTGCGGCACATAAGGGAAGAAGCGCAGGCCGGCGAACTGGCTGCGCGCCAGCTTCGGATGGGCCGACGGGATCGGCGAAATATTCCTCGGGCCTGGGATAGATCTCCCAGAGCGCGTCCTGGGCCGCGGAGAGCGTATCCTTGTCGAGGAAGCTCTCGACCACGGTGAAGCCGCGATCCCAGATCTCCGCCAGTTTCTCGTCAGGTATCCGCACTCCAGAACTCCGCTATCTGTCCGTCGCTGAGAGTTAGCGGCAAGCGCGCCTGGGCGCAAAGCGAAAGCCCGCCGAGCGCTTTGGGTGTGGCCAAGAAGCGCCCTCCACCGTCATAGCCGGTCGTTAGTACCGGCTATCCATGATCTCCCACTCTACCATGGACGTGCGCGCGCACGTCCACCACGCAAGAAGAGCGTTGATGGGTCACCGGGACAGGCCCGGTGATGACGGTTGCTGGGGTTGGGAGCGTGGCGAGTCATTCGCCGGTATCGCTAGGACGAGCGTGGAATTTGGGCGATGCTCCCCAAGTCGAGCGGAACTGGAGACGCGAATGAACGACGCCTGGGGGCGCGCTGCACCCGAAACCGTCGGCCTGTCCTCCCCTGCCCTGGCGAAGATCGACGCCATGCTGGAGGACTTCATCGCCAAGGGCGAACTCCCCGGCGCTTCGATCCTGATCGCCCGCCACGGCAAGCTGGTCCATCGATCGGTCCTGGGCCTTAAAACCCTCGCCACGGGCGAGCCTCTGGCCGAGGACACCCTCTTCGCCATCTTTTCCATGACCAAGCCGGTGACGGCGGTGGCCATGATGCTGCTCTTCGAAGAAGGCCGTTGGTCGCCAGACGATCCGATCAGCCAACACCTGCCGGAATTCGCCGAGGTGAGGCTCCTCGGCGGCGCGGCGCCGGATCACGCTCCGACCCTGGGCGAGCTGATGACCCACACCGCCGGCCTCGGCTATGGCATCGGCCTTGGCCCGCACGACGCGGTCGACCAGGCCTATATCGACGCCGGCGTGTGGCAGGCGGAAAGCCTCGCCGACATGGCGCGCCGGGTAGCGGCCGCGCCGCTGGCCTATCAGCCTGGCAGCGCCTGGCGCTATTCCATCGCCATGGACGTGCAGGGGGCGATCATCGAACGCCTGACCGGCGAAACCCTGGCCGACTTCATGCGCTCGCGCATCTTCGCGCCGCTTCGCATGGACGACACCGACTTCTATGTGCCCGAGCCCAAGCAGCCCAGGCGGGCGACGCTCTATCACATGTATGGGGCGCCCGACCCTGACCGTGCTCGACCACCCCCTCTACGCGCGCGACGGCCTCGCCATTCCGAAGATCCCCTCTGGCGGCGGCGGCCTCTTCTCGACGGTCACGGACTACGGCCGCTTCGCTCAGATGCTGCTGAACAAGGGCGAGCTGGAAGGCAGACGGATCCTCAAGGCCAGTTCGGTGGAGACGATGGCGACAAACCATCTCTCCCCGGCGATCCTGGAGCGCGGGGTGGAGGCAGGCATGCAGCACATCCGCCAGGGCTTCGGCTATGGCTACAACGGCGCGGTGTGCGACGACCCTGTTCTCGCCAAGGCGGACGTCGGCGCTGGGACCTATCAGTGGGACGGCGCCAGCGGCGTATGGTTCTGGGTCGACCCGGAAAACGACCTGATCTTCGTGGGCATGATCCAGCGGATGATGCAGGAAGGCATGCCGAGGCTACAGGCGATGACGCAGAGGATGGTGAAAGAAGCGATGGCTTAGGGCACGCCGTCTTCCGCGCTTCTCATTCCACCGCCGGCGTCACCAATCCCTCCCACTTTCGTAGCAACCCGAGCTGGGCGCCGATCCAGTCGGCCGACACCATGCCGGCGCCCCATTCGGGAATCCGGCTGGCGTATTGGCCGATGAAGTTGATGTGCCGGACGCTGACCAGGAGGCCGATGGCGGCGAAGTCGGCGTCGGGGATCGACCGCGCCTGGTGATAGCCTTCGATGAAGGCCGGCCAAAGGGGGCGGCTGACATCGCCGATATTGCGGCTCCGGGTGAAGGCGAGGAAGGTCCAGAGGAAGGTGGCGAGGTCATAGGCGAGAAATCCCGGGCCAGCGTCGTCGAAATCGAACCAGCCGGCGATGAGCTCGCCATCGTCGGCCTCGGCGATCAGGGTGTTGGCGGCGTGGTTGTCGCCATGGGCATGGCCGATGGAAAGCGTGCCGGCGCAATCGGCCAGAAGCGACCGCACCCGCCCGACGATCTCATGCGCCTCGGCTGCCCGCGCCTCATCGGCCACCGCCAGGATCTGGGCCAGGGGGCGTTCCAGCAGATGCTCGCCATCCAGCCGATAGAGGCTGGGGGCCTCGAAGCGCTCCCCGGCATTGTGCATCCGGCCAAGGCTGGCGCCGAGCGCGCGGATATCGGCGATGGTCTGATCGTCCAGCTTGCCGCCGCGCTGGAGGGCGGCCAGGGGCGGTCGGCCGGTGAGGCGTTCGAACACGGCGAACTCGCGCGGCCCTTCCGGCGCATCCAGCATGCGCCAGAAGCCACCCTCGCGATCGGCGACCGGGGCGCCGACGCTGAGGCCCGAACTCCGGAGGTGGCGGAGGAAAGAGATCTCGTAGTCGATATTGGCCGGCCCGCGAAAGCGGCGATCGCACAGCCGGGCCATGTAGCGGCGCCCCTCGCCGGCCTCGAACTCATAGGTGTCGTTGAAGCCCCGGGCGAAGAGGCGGCAGCCGCGGACAGGGCCGAGCGCATAGCCGCGCTCGATCACCTCGGTGATGGCGGCGGCGGCGATGGTGGAATAGGCGGCGCGGAGGGTCATGGGGCTGTGTGTGTGGGCTTCTCCTCCCCTGCCCTCTTGCGGGGGAGGTGGCGCGGCGCTTTGTTTCTCGCGCCGTGACGGAGGCGGCGCAAGGCCGCGACAACGTTGACCCGGCCTTGCGCCCCCTCCACCACCCGGCAAGAAAACGCCGGGCGGTCCCCCTCCCCCGCAAGAGGGCAGGGGAGGAGAAGAGGTCGCCAGCGTTGGCTGTGGGATATAGGATCGAAAGAAGCCGGAGGAGGCGCGGATGAAGTCTTTGTCGAGCGAGGCGGCCGCGCCCCTGGCCCCCGACCTCTATGACTATGACTTCGAGAACGACCCGATCGACACCCTGGGCCGCCTGCGCGCCGAAGATCCGGTGCACTGGTCGCGGCACGGCTTCTGGTACTTGACGCGCTATGAGGATTGCGCCGCGGTGCTGAAGGATCCGGCGCGGTTTTCCAGCATGGCGGCCGGCTGGGGCGGGGCCAATCCCCTGGCCCAGGCCAAGGGCGCGGAGGGGCAATCCAAGACCGAGCAGGGGCTCAGCCGCAACCTCGCCCAGTCGTTCAACCAGATGGACGGGGCCGATCACGCCCGCGTCCGCGGCCTGGTGGTCTCGGCCTTTTCCCGGCGCAATATCGAGGAGCGGCGGGGCCGCATCCAGGCGGTGATCGACGAGCTGCTCGATGCGGCGGCGGCCAAGGGCCAGTTCGACCTGATCACCGATTTCGCCTTCCACGTGCCGATCATCGTCGCCAGCAAGATCATCGGCATTCCCACCGGCGATCGCGAGCAGTTCCGCCTGGCGTTCGAGCGCACCGCCGCCCTGATGGCGCCCAAACGCTCCGAGGATTCGTGGGCGCAGGCCCTCGAGGCCGGACGCTGGGTCGGCCGCTACATGCGGGCCCTGATCGCCGAGCGCCGCGCCGCGCCCCAGGACGACCTGGTCAGCGCCCTGATCGCGGCCGAGGACGAGCACGGAACTCTGAGCGAGCCCGAGCTCTCGTCGGCCATCAGCACCCTCTACACGGCCGCCGGCACCACTACCGAGCGGTTCATCTCCAGCGGCCTCTATCTCCTCCTCTCCCATCGCGACCAGTGGCGGGCCCTTGTGGCCGACCGCGACCTGATGGCCGGCGCCATCGAGGAGATCCTGCGCTTTCACCACCCCACCCAGTCGACCTCGACCAACCGGCGCTGCACGGTGGAATTGGAGATGGGTGGCAAGATCTTGCGCGCCGGTGACACCGTGCGCGTGGGGCTAGGCGCCGCCAACCGCGACCCGGCCGCCTTTCCCGACCCTGACCGTTTCGACATCACCCGCAGGCCGGCTCAGCCCGCGCTCTCCTTCGGCGCTGGCCCCCACTTCTGCATCGGCTCGGCCCTAGCCCGGTTCGAGGCGCGCCTTGCGATCGAGGCGGTGGCCGACCGCTGGCCAGACCTGCGCCTGGTTACCGAGGCCCCGGTGAAGGACCCGCGCAGGCACGATCGGTATCGGGAGATTGTCGTGGCGGCGAGTTGAAGGCCGCTTGACCGCGGATCGCAGGGCGCGGCGGGGACAACACTCGCCTGACCCTTCCTACCCCGCCTTCGCCGCCGCGATCCGCGCCTTCGCCGTTTCGATGGCGATCTCGTGCGGCAGACGGTCTTCGCTCTGGGCGCGGCTCAGCACTTCGCCCAGGGTCTCGACCATTCGGGCAAGTTTCATCTCCACCCAGGCCGGGTCGAAAGCTTCGCCGCGTTCGAGAGCGCGGATCTCGCCGGCGATGTTGATGATGCCGCCGCCGTTGATGACGAAATCGGGGGCGTAGAGGATGCCGCGATCGTGCAGCAGGCGGCCGGCTTCGGGATCGCCGAGCTGGTTGTTGGCCCCGCCGGCGACGATCTTGCCCTTGAGGCGCTGAACCGAGGCGCGGGTGATGGCGCCGCCCATGGCGCAGGGCGCGAACACCTCGGCGTCGACGTCGAAGATGGCCGAGGGCGGAACGACCCGGGCGCCGGTGCGGGCGGCCACCTCGCGCACGGCCTCGTCGTCGACGTCGGCGATGGTGAGCCGGGCCCCGGCGGCGGCGAGCTTGTCCGCCAGATAGGCCCCCACATGGCCCACGCCCTGGATGGCGATCTCGACCCCCTCGAGACCACGGCCGTAGACCTTCTGCACGCACAGTTCGACGCCGCGCTTGATGCCTTCGGCGGTAACCGGGCTGGGATCGCCCGAGGCGCCCGGGTGGCCCTCCAGGCCGGCGACGTAGCGGGTCGTGACCCGGGTGTGGGCCAGGTCGGCGGGCGAGATGCCGACATCCTCGGCCGACCAATAGCGGCCGCTCAGGGAGTCGACCGCCCGGCCGAAGGCTTCGAACAGGCCCGGCGTCTTGTGCAGACGAGAATCGCCGATGATCACCGCCTTGCCGCCGCCCAGCTCGATGTCGGCCATGGCGTTCTTGTAGGACATGGCCCGGGAAAGGCGCAGGGCGTCGTCCATGGCCGCCTGCTCGTCGGGATAGGCCCACATGCGGCAACCGCCGGCGGCGGGCCCGCGGGCGGTGGAATGGATGGCGATGATGGCCTTGAGGCCGTGTTCGGGATCGCAAAAGGCGTGCACGCCCTCGTGGTTCTCGAAGGCGGGGGAATCGAACAGGCTCATGAAGGCTCTTTGCGAGGCTGGTGGCGAAAGGCGCGCCCCTCTACTCTGGCCCCGCCTTGGCCACAACCCCGGCGGCGCCGGCGGAGCGCCTCTGCGCCGGGATCGGCGGGGCGCCTGACGGAAGCGGCGCGGCGGGATCGAGGATGAAGGCCAGGGTGTCGCGCCAGACGTTCGGCGCCTGCAGATCGCGCTGCAGCAGGTGCCAGCCCTGGGCGTAATAGGCGGTGCGCGCGCCGGGCGGCAGGCGGCGGACGGCCTGGAAGGTCGGCGTCTTGGGGATGATCTCGTCGTGCGCGCCGTAGAGATAGAGGGTGGGCGCGCGCAGATCGCCGGTCTCTCCCCAGGCCTTCTGCATGGTGGAGACCAGGCCATAGAGGACGTCGGCCCTGGCCCCCCAGATCATCAGCGGATCGCGGCCCATGGCCCGCAGCTCGTCCATGTTGTCGCTGGCGTAGATCTTTTCGGTGAGCCAGTCGGGTGGCGTCACCACCCAGCCCGGCGCGGCGTGATCGGCGAGCCACAGGGCGCTCTTGTAGGCCAAGGGCTGGCTGGACCAACCCCAGACGGCCGGCGCCAGCAGGATCAGGCGATCGGCGTCCGGCGGACGGTCGGAAGCGAAGGCCTCGATGGCGACAGCACCGCCCAGGCTCTCGCCGACCACGGCGATGACAGCGCCGGGATAACGGGCGCGGGCCAAGGCGGTGATGGTGCGCAAATCTTCCATCCTCAGATCGTCCGGCGCCCAGACGCCGCGCTGGGGCGAGCGGCCGAAACCGCGCTGGTCATAGGCCAGGGTGGTGACGCCTTGCGTGGCCCAATAGGCGGCCGAGAGGTGGAAGGCGTTGGCGTAGTCGTTCATCCCATGAACGCCGACGATCACCGCCTTGGGCGGCCCGCCGATGGCGTCCCAGCGGGTGAGGCCCAGGCGCGCGCCGTCGAAGCTGACGAAGGCGTGGTCCTCCAGGCGAGGGCCAGTGAAGGCGAGATCCGGCTTGCCGGCGCGCTGCAGGGTCGGGGCGCAGGCGCAGAGGCCGAGCAAGGCCAGGACGATCAGGACCGATCTCATCAGGCGATCATGGCCGCGACGCGCGCTCGCAGATAGGGCGCCGCCTCCTCTTCGAACCACCGGTTGCGCGCGAGCCAAGCGGTGTTGCGCCAGGAGGGATGGGGCATGACAAGGATATCGGGCAGGAACTCGCGCCAGGCGCGGACGGTGGCGTCCATCGAGCCCTTGTCGCGTCCGCCCAGCGCCCAGACCTGGGCCGGGCGACCGAGCAGGAGTGTCAACTCGACCCTGGGCAGGGCGGCCAGCAGCGGCGCGCGCCAGAGCGTCGCGCATCGGGCCGGCGGCGGAATATCCCCTCCCCACGGCGCGGTTCCGGGATAGCAGAAGGCCATGGCCGCCACGCCGATGGCGGGATGATCGTAGAAGGTTTCCCGGCTCACCCCCATCCAGCGGCGCAGGCGATCGCCGGAAGGATCATCGAACGGCAGGCCGCTCTCATGCACCCGCCGCCCGGGCGCCTGGCCACAGATCAGCAACCGCGTCTCGGCGGAGACCCGCACGACAGGACGGGGTTCATGGGCGAACTCGCCGGCGCAGGCGCGGCAGGCCCGGATATCGCCAAGGACGGCGTCGAGTCTCACGCCGTCTTGGCCCAATGGACCGCCAGCCAGATGAAAGCGACGCCCAGGGCGGTGGCGAGGGTCGTCCACGCCCTCGGGTGGCGCCGATGGCTGTCGGGTAGGAGTTCGCCCGCGCCTATGTAGAGGAAGAAGCCGGCGAAGGCGGCCAGGATCAGCGCCAGATCGGACTTTGGGACCACGATCAGGCGGCTAAGGCCGATGCCGACCAGAGGCGCGATGGCGTCGGCGATCAGCCAGCGCCGGGCGGTGAGCGGTCTTCCCGATCCGGCGAGACTAAGATTCACCGTGTTGACCCCATCGGAGAAATCATGGGCGAGGACGGCGATGGCCAGCACCACGCCGACCGCCGGCGAGACCTGGAAGCCTAGGCCGATGCCAAGACCGTCGAGCGCGCTGTGCAGGGTGAGGCTGCCGGCGCCCATGTGCCCGCGAGCGCTAGGATCGCCTCCCGCCATGAGAAGCGCCCGGTCGACGGCGAGATAGGCGACAAAGCCCAGCGCGACCAGAGTGAGGACGGTATCGGCGCCGCGCGCCGCGCCCAGCTCGAGCGCTTCGGGCAGGAGGTCGAACAGAGCCACGCCGATCACCGCGCCGGCGCTGAACCCCAGGATCAGATGCACGGCGCGCGCGAACCGCAACGCCAGCATCCCTCCGGCCAAGGTCGCCGCGCCGGCGGCGAGGCCCAGGGCGATCAGGATCAGATCGAGCCGGTGGGCGGTGAAAAAGGCGTCCATAGCCTTGCCTAGCGAGTGAGGGGGAAGAATTCCATGGCGGGACGGGGCTGCGCGGCCCACCACGAGTGTGTTAGGAGGCCGGCCAACCTTTCTCGCGGACGAACCGAGTGACCACAAAAATCCTGAACGGCCCCTACGCCTCGGCCTATCTCCTCCAGGCCCCGATCACCACGCTCATCATCTCGGCCAACGGCTCGGTGGCGGGAAACGCCGACTATGGCGTCTATGCGAAGCCGACAGCTCAGGCGGCCTACACCGTCGCCAATCGGGGGACGGTGACCGGCGGCGGCGTGGGCGTCTCCCTGACCGACGGCGGACGGGTCACCAATGGTACTTTGGCCGGCACCGCCGCCTTGATCGAGGGCGAGACCGGCGTTCAGATCGGCGGCGCCGCCGGGAAGGTCATCAATCTCAGCACAATCCAGTCGGCCGGCGCCAGCCCCGTCGCCGCGATCCATCTGGCCTCCGGCGGCGCCGTGATCAATGGCGCGGCGAGCGTCACCACAGCCCTGCTCTACGGCTATGGCGACGGGGTGGTCGTGGACGCGGGCGGGACGGTCACCAACTTCGCCATCGTCCATAGCGGCGGCGGGGCGAAAAGCGGCGATGGCGTGTTGCTGAGCGGCGGGGGGCTTCTGATCAACGGATCGGCCAACGACACCGTCGCCTCGATCTACGGCTATGCGGCCGGCGTGGGTTTGGCGGGGGCGGGCACGGTCAGCAACTTCGGTACGATCTTGGGAACGGGCGTCTATGCCGGCGACACCGTGGCGAAATCCGACGCCGGCGTCAGCCTGGGCGCCGGCGGCTCCGTGACCAATGGAACGATCGGCTCGACCGACGCCTTGATTGAAGGTCAAACAGGAATCTCCGTGACCGGGGCAGCCGGCACGGTGAAGAACTTCGGGACCGTCAGTTCCTCGGGCGACAACGCCCAAAATGCGATCACTCTCTACGACGGCGGCAGCCTCACCAACGGAGCCGCGACCGACACCACCGCCACGCTATACGGCTATCGTGTCGGGGTGTTAGGCCTCGATGCGACCGTCACCAACTTCGGCACAATCCGCGGCGGCGGTGGATCAAATCCCGCCGTTGCCATCGATATGGTCTCAGGTGGCCGCCTCACCAACGGCACGAATAGCGACACCGCGGCACTCGTCTCAGGACAGACAGCCGTCCTTGCAATCGGCGTTGAGACGATTTCCAATTTCGCCACCCTTGATGGCTCGACCGCCGGCGTCGTTATGATCGGCGGTGGCCAGCTGACGAACGGATCGGCCACCGACGCGCGGGCGAGAATTCTCGGTGGGGTCAGCGGTCTCGGCGAGGACAGCGCTTCCGAAAACGGAACCACGATCACCAACTTCGGGACCATAGAGGTGGTCGGGTCGGCGAGTTACGCGATATCCTTGCGGGCCTCTCCCTCGGCGTTATCGCTACTCCGGGTCGAGGCGGGGTCGACCATCATCGGCGCGATCTACGGCGGCGGCGGGACCTTGGACTTGGCCTCTGGGCTCGGGACCATCACCAGCGTCGCCGTCTCGACGTCGGGCGGCGGCGATATTGTCGCCACCGGGGCGAGCGATCCCTATCATGACTTCGGGACCCTCGAGATCGGCAAGGCGGCCGATTTCACCCTAACTGGGGCCGGCACGATCGCGGCTGGCGGGCTGGCGAGCCTGGATATCGAAGGGGTCCTCGGCGTCACCGGTTCACTGTCCGCGGCTGGCGCGGTCAAAGGTGGCGGAACCCTGGCGATCGAGAGCGGCGAAACCGATTTCAACCTGGGCGCCAGCCTCTCAGTGGCGAAGGTTTCGGTCTCGGGCGCGTCCGCGCTCGTCGATGTAGCCACAAACCTCACCTACGCAGGTCAATGGAAACAAAGGGGCGGAACCCTTATGGGGTCGGGGAATCTCGAATTCACCGGCGCTGGCGATCTCTTCCAGAACACGACGTTGGATCTTGCCCACACGACGATCAACGCCGCGAGCGCGACTCTCTCCGGCGCGATCGACTTGACGGGCCTGCTGACGGTGGCCTCACCCGATCTTTTGGTCTCCGACTCGCCCGAACTTACCGGCGGCGGAACGCTGGAACTCACCGGGACGGCGACCAACATGGTGATCGGCGCTTCGAAAGGCACGCTGCTGACCAATGTCGACGACACCATCGAAGGCGCGGGGCGCCTCGGCGCCGGCTCGCTGCGCCTGACCAATGAGGCCGACGGAATCATCGAAGGAAACACCAAGGCCGGACTGACCATCGACACTGGCGCCTCGAAAATCATCAATGCCGGGCTGATCGAGGCCTATGGCGTCGGCCACAGCCTCACCATCACCGGCGCGGTCGCCAGCAACGGCGTCCTTGCCGCCTTCGGCGGCGCCTTGACCGTGGCCGGCGCGGTCACCGGATCGGGGTCGGTGAGCATCGACAAGGGCGGCGATGCGATCTTCGGCTCGACCTTCAGTCAGGATGTGACCTTTGTGGCGAGCGGCACGCTGACCCTGGCCGATTCCCAGGACTTCAAGGGCTCGATCTCCGGTTTCTCCAAGGCCGGCAAGACTTCCCTCGACCTCGAGGACATCGCCTTCGGCTCTCACACCAAGATCTTCAGCTCCAGCACCAAGGCCTTCAGCATCCTGACGGTCACGGACGGATCTCACATCGCCGAAATCAAGCTGATGGGCGACTACGCCGGTTCCAGCTTCGCCATCGCCAGTGACGGCCATGGCGGGACCACCGTCACAGACCCGCCAGCCGTTCAGGCCATGGCGAGCGCCATGGCCAGCTTCGCGCCGGCCTCGTCCGGATCGGGGGCTGGATCGGTTCCGATACAACACCCGGCGGCCACCTCGCTCGCGAAGCCCCCTCACTAGAAAGGGTAAGCCTCA
The DNA here is from genome assembly GCA_963817995.1 of uncultured Alphaproteobacteria bacterium. Classification (GTDB taxonomy): domain Bacteria; phylum Pseudomonadota; class Alphaproteobacteria; order Caulobacterales; family Caulobacteraceae; genus Acaudatibacter. The sequence continues at coordinate 143,972 of CAWFQJ010000016.1, read as the reverse complement.
GAACGACTTCGTCAGGCCCGCGAAAAGGCCACGGCGCGGCCCATATTGCGGCGCGCCCACGCCGACGCCTGTGCCGTTGCGGATCTCATAGACCTCGTCGAAGGCGTTGATCAGATCGACGCGGATCTCCAGCGGGCCGATCGGCGCGGCAGCGAAGTGGTGGGAGAGCGAGAGATTGACCTGGACGTAGCCCGGCAGATGAACCCCGTTGGGGATGCCGTTCTCGCCGGTGGCGCGAAGGCCGCTGCCGTAGATCAGGTCGCCGCCGATACGAATCTCCCGCCATAGGTAGGACGCGCCGCCGGAGGCCGTATAGGTCTGGTTGTGGTCGAGGTAGATATAGTTCGCTTTGATATAGGCCAGATCCTGCGTCGTGAAATTGAACTGGCTGGAGACGATGTCCTTGCCCTGATTATCGGCCCAGGCAAAGTTGGCGTAGGCGGAGAATGGCCCGTGATTGTAGGCCGTCTCGAACTCAACGCCATATTGATAGCCCCAGCGATAGTTGAAGGGCGTCAGGATGATCGGGGCGCCGAACTGGCCTTCGTCGATCAGATAGTCCGAGGTCTTGTAGTAGCTGTCGACGCCGGCGGTCAGGCCTCGCAGAATTTTCTGGGAAAACCCCACATCGAAATAGTTGGCGCGCTCGGCGAAGGGCGTGGTGTCCTGAGACGAAGGCGCCGCGCCGGTGGTGTTGGCGAACTGGGCCACGGTCTCCGATCCCACCAATTCGAAGGGCGGCGGCGAGAAATAGCGGGCATAGCCGGCGTGCAGGGTGGTGTCCGGCCAGGGCAGCCAGACGAGGTTGGCGCGCGGACTGACCTGGTTTTCGTCGCGAAAGCCGTCGAATTGATCGAAGCGCAGGCCATAGTTGAACGTAAGGTTTTGCCGCAGCTTCCATTCGTCCTGGAGATAGGCGCTGAGGGTGAAGGCGGTCTTGGCGTTCTGATCATAGATGGTGATCGGCTGGTCGGTGGTCTGGATGGTGGTTCCCGGCTCCAGCGGGATCACCTGGGACGTGGCGTGGCCGGTCGCGCGATCGATCTCGCCGATCAGGCCGGCGCGCAGGATGTGAGCGTCGGTGAGCTTATAGACGCCCTCGGCCTGAAAGCCGCCGGCCACATCGCGCTTGTAGGCGGCCTGGGAGATGCCGTTGAAGAGCAGATCGCCCAGCGGATCGGGCGTGAAATTGAGGCTGGAATAGCGGGCGAAGACCGAAACCTGGCTGGTGAAACGGCCTTGGGTGTGCAGCCAGTTGATCACGCCATAGTCGGTAATCTCGGTCTGGTTCTCATTGAGCTCGGCGCTGGGATAGGTGCTCTGACCGTCGACCACCAGCGGCTCGTCGCCATTTGGGCCGTAGATCGCCGGCGGCGTCTGGCCGGGGGTGTTGGGGATCTGGAAGCTCTGGTGCGAGGCGCCCAGGATCATCGACACCCGATCGTCCGCATCGATGATGTCCTGAACATAGGCGAAGCCCTGATACTGGTCGCTGTGATCGTGCAGGGGGGTGGAACTGGGGTTAGGCGAATCGATCCCGAGGTTGGTGGTCAGGAAGCTGCCGGAGACGAAATAGTTCAGGTTTCCCGAGCTGCCGCCGTATTCGAAGCTCGGCTGGATCTCGCCATGGGCGCCGCCATAGATCTCCACATCGCCGCCGTTGCTCAAGCCGCTCTTGGAAGAGATATCGATGATGCCCGCGGTGCGCAGGCCGTACTGGGCCGGCAGGGCGCCGGTGATAAGCTCCACGCTCTGGGCGAGCCGCGGGCTCAGAGCCTGGCTGAAGACGGAAAGGCCTTCGGGGAGGATCACGCCATCGAGGCGGAACTGCAGGCCGTTATGTTCGCCGCGAATATGGAGCTGGCCGAAGAATCTTGCACCACGCCGGGCGACTGCAGCACAACCTGATTGAGGGCGACATTGGCGCCGCCTGGCATGGTTTCGATGGCCTTGGCGGTGATGGTGTAGACCGAGGCGCCGAGCTGGGGCTGGATCGAGGCCCGCGCCTGGTCGAGCCGCCGGGCGGTCACCACCACCTCCGAGACGCTCGCCTGCGGCGCGGGCGCCGCGGCGGCCGGGCTGCGAGGGGCGTCGGCGGCGGACGCGCCCGACGCGGCGGCAAGAGCCCACCCGATCGCGGCGAAGGACGCCTGCCTCTTCCACGCTCGGCGCACCGGCATTGCTCCTCGGCCCATCACAGGGTCGTGATCTAGCGCTGCGATGCAGCAAAACCCATGGAGCGGGTTCCCGGTGTGATCGGGAATTTTTCCCGATCTTGGCGGAGGCGTGGGCGCGGGCGCGGTTTGGCCTTATGAGAACCGGCCATGTCTCTGCGCCTCAGGGTCGTGTTCGCCATCGCCATGGTGCTGATCACCGGCGCCTTGGTCGGCACCGCCCTGGCCGGCTGGCAGGCGCGCGGCGTACTGCGCGAAGAGCTGGTCGCGGCCCTGGCCGGCGGACGGCAGACCGTATCGGGCGACTTCGAGGCGCTGAGCCGATCCGACGACCCGGCGAGGGATCTCACCCGTCTGGTGCGGGCGTTCGACGGCAATCGCCACCTGGTCGCCAGCCTCACCGACACCGATGGCCGCGAGGTCGCGGTCTCCCACCCCATTCCAGTCCGGGCCGCCCCGGCCTGGTTCGCCGGCCTCTTTCGGCCGCAAGTGCCGCCGGTTCGTCTCGCGCCCCCCGTGGCCGGATTCTCGGCTCTCACCCTGACGCCGATCTACGCCAATGACGTCGCCGGCGTCTGGGCCGAGTTCATCGCCCTGATCGGCGTGCTGGCCGGCGCCTTTCTATTGGGCGCTTTGCTGGTGTGGCTTACTGTCGGCCGAGCGTTGCGGCCCCTCTCGGATTTCTCGGCGGCGTTCCTTCGCATCGGCTCGGGCGACTATGGCGCCAAGGTGCGCGAGGCCGGACCGCTCGAACTTGTTCGGCTCGGCCGCGGGGTGAACGACATGACCGCGCGGCTGGCCGCCATGCAGGCCAAGACTCACGCCCTGGAGGAGCAGCTTCGCACTCTCCAGGACGAGGAGCGCGCCGATCTGGCCCGAGATCTGCATGACGAGATCGGACCGCACCTGTTCGCCGCCAATGTCGACGCCGCCATGGCGCGCCGACTGATCTCCGAGGGCAAGCCGGGCGAGGCCCTGGCCCAGGTCGAGGCGATATCGGAGGCGGTGGCGCATATGCAGCGCCTGGTCCGCGACATCCTCGGGCGCCTGCGCCCCACGGAACTGATCGAACTGGGCCTGACCGCGGCGATCGACGAGCTGGTCGCCTTCTGGCGCGCCAGGCATCCGGCCATCGCCTTCGAGGTGAGCGCGCCGGAGGACGCCGCCCTGCCGATGAGCGAAGCCGCCCGTGAGACCCTCTACCGGGTGGTTCAGGAAGGCCTCAACAACGCCGTGCGTCATGGCCGGCCTAGCCGGATCGAGATCGAGATCGGCGGCCGTCAGGGCGGCGAGGTGTTCGCCAGGATCAGCGACGACGGGGCCGGCGGCGAAACCCCGGCCCGAACCGGCTTCGGCCTGATCGGCATGCGCGAGCGGGTCGCGGCCGTCCGGGGGCGGCTCGCCATAACGCCCGGCGCGGGAGGGTGGACCATACTGGCGCGCCTGCCGGCCGAACCCACGCCGGAGGCGGACGCCGCATGACCATCCTCCTGGTGGACGACCATGCCCTGGTGCGGGCCGGCCTGATGCGGCTGCTGGCGACGCTTTCGCCGGACGTCGTGCTCGAAGCGGCCAATGGCCGAGACGCGCTGGCCATCATGCGCGCGGAGAAGCCGGACCTGATCATCCTCGATCTCAACCTTCCAGGCCTGGGGGGGCTGGAACTGCTGCGGCGGATGATCCAGGCCGGCGCCGGCCCGATCCTGGTGCTCTCCATGCACGCCGAGCCGCTCTATGCCAAACGAGCTCTGGAAGCCGGCGCCGCCGGCTATGTGACCAAGAACGCCTCTCCCGAGGAGTTGCTCACCGCCGTGCGCCGGGTGACCGCCGGCGGCCGCTATGTGGAGGCGGAGCTCGCCCAGGCCCTGGCGGCGCCGGGCGCGGGCGCCGGCCCGCTGCTCGACAATCTCACCGCCCGCGAACTGGAGATTATGCGCCTGCTGGCCAAGGGCGCCAGCCTCGCCGAAATCGCCGCCGCCGTGGGCGTGGGCTACAAAACGGTGGCCAACAACTGCGTGCAGATCAAATCCAAGCTCGGCGTCTCCCGCACCGCTGACCTCGTGCGCCTGGCCATCGAGACGGGGGTGGGGTGAGGCTCAGGCGTCAAACACCGGCACGCCGTATCGTCCGATCCAAGGGTCGCGTGTCATGACGGTCAGTCCCTCACAGAAAGCCTGAGCGATAATAAGATGGTCGAAGGGGTCGCGGTGAAGCCTCGGCAATATGCGAACGCGCCATGCGTGTTCGCCGCGAACCGGCAATAAGGTGAGATCAGGGTTCGTTTCGATTTGAGCCAGGAGGTTAGCTGGCGCTTCCAAGAGACCTTTGCCGGCCTTGATAGCGATCTCCCAAAGGCCAACAACGCTCACGAACACCTCATTGGCAGGGTCCTCGATCGCCGCCGTTTCTGTCGTCGTGAGCCTTTTCGCGTCGACGAAACCCCAAAGTAGAATGTGGGTGTCGAGCAGCAGCTTCAACGATCAAATCCGGGCCGCGGAAATATCTCGCTCGCCTCGAATTCGGCCAGGAGTTCCTCATCGGTCTCGAGAAGACCGGGCGGTGCAGAGACCTGACCCTTGAGTGAATCCAGCCAAGAGCCCTTGCGGGGCGGCGGCGACGCCACGGGCGCGAGGCGGACCGATGGCTTGCCTGCACGGGCGATGATCACCTCCTCCCCGGCCTCCGCATGCGCGATTAGCTTTGAGAGATTTGTCTTTGCGGCATGAATATTTACGATCATGACTTAGCTAATCCAACGCCAGCTCGCCGGCGATCTCCGATTCCACCGCGTCGATATCCGGCGCGATCCAGATCTTACCGCGTTGCGAACCCATCCAGGCGGGAAGGCCTTCAGGCTCTCGCACACCCGGATAGGGGTCAAGATCTGGGCGCAACGGGGCCAGCCGTACGGAAGGTTTGCCGGCGCGCGCGATGATCACCTCTTCGCCGGATTCGGCCCGGGCGATGAGTTTGGAGAGGTTGGTCTTGGCGGCGTGGATGTTGACGATCATAACTTAGTTTAGCTAACTCAACGGCTGGCCAAGTCAAGGCCGGAGGCCGTGCCGATTGCGCGCTCCGCGGCTGGTGGAAGGGCGATCGTCGGTCAGGCGCCGCGCTTCGCGCGAATAGTTTTTCCTGAGCCATGTCCGGTTTGCCGGCGTGGCGACGTTTCTGTCCGTGTGTCGACAGTCCCGTCGCCGCCGACCCTGAGCGAGCCATTCCCGCCTGGAGGGGAACGATGAAATTTAAGACCGTGATAGCCGCCCTGGCCCTGGCCGCCATCGGCGCGGCAAGCCATGCCGCAACGATCGTGCGCACCTTTGATGTGACCGCATCGGGATTTACCGGCTCGGGACCGGCGCCGCTTGCCGATCCTGTTCATCTGAACTTTACCGTCACCCTTGATCCCGCCGTGAGTTCTGACACAAGCAAGACGGGGTTGACGATAAATACCTTCAACCTGCCCTACGCTTCCGCTTTCGTCTACAATAGTGACGGCGACGGATACCTACTTCTCGGAACACACATGGGTAGTAATTTCTGTGACGTTTCGGCGAAAGGTTACTGCATGGGCATCAAGGACCCATTTGGATCCTCGCCTCACGGCTTCTTTAATCAAACCCCCGGCTCCGGCCGCACCTGGAGCGCCGCCAACTTCGTCATCGCCGCTTCCGCACCCGAGCCCGGCACCTGGACCTTGATGCTGATCGGCCTGGGCGGCTTGGGGCTGGTCCTGCGATCTGGCCGGCGGACCGCCTCGATCAATGCCAATATCGGGGCCGCGGCGCCAAGCTAAGCCTTAACAGAGACGCCCAGACCAAACGCCGCATCAAACGACCGTTCACCTGCCGGCGAAAAGGTGATGATCCGCCCAGGGCCGCGCTTGGCCCAGCCGGCGTCCAGCACCTTGCCCAGGACCGCCGCGCCCAGGGCGCCACCGAGGTGAGGGCGGCGTTCGCTCCAGTCTAAGCAGGCGCGGCATAGGGGGCGCCGCCTCGCGGCTAAAGCCGCCACGTCGACGCCACGGGCCTCAAACGCCTCAACGCCCGCTTCGGTGAGCGCTGGCGCCTCGCCCTGCAAAAGGAGGCCCTTGGCCAGCAGCGTATCCATCAGGCGCACCGCCCGCGCGCCTGCCAGATGATCGTAGCAGACCCTGGCCGCGCGCAGGGCTTCGTCGGCCGGGCCAGTGCGGACGCGCACGGCGCCGGTGCGCTGAGCCAGACCCATCAAGGCTTCGAGCACATCGCCGACATCCGGCCCGGAGAGGCGCAGGTAACGCGCCCGACCCTGGCGTTCCTCGGTTAGGAGACCGGCGGCGCGGAGCTTGGCCAGATGGCCGCTGGCGGTCGGCAGGGAGACACCGCCGACGCGCGCCAGTTCGCCCACCGTCAGGGCGCGGCCATCCATCAAGGCGGTGAGCATATTGGCGCGGGCAGGGTCGCCGAGCAGGGCGGCGATGGCGGCGATATGGGGGCCTTCTTTCACACTTCGACGATAGCCGAACTATTGTCGTGTGCCAACGGGCTATGGGGTGACGCCCAAATCAGGAGGATCCGCAATGCTGACGTGCTTCATCCGCTATGAGATCGATCCATGGGAAGTCGAAGCCTTCGAGCGCTACGCTCGAACCTGGAACGAGGCGATCCCGCCCTGCGGCGCCGACCTGATCGGCTATTTCGCCCCAGCGGAGGGCTCGGCCACCACCGCCTACGGTCTCTACAACATCGAAAGCCTTGCGGCCTACGAGGCCTATCGGGCGCGCCTGCGCCAGGACCCGGCGAGCCGCGCCAATTTCGAGTTCGCCCGCGAGAAGCGGTTTATCCGGAGGGAGAACCGGATCTTTTTGCGGAAGGTCGAGTAGCCGCGACCAACCTATTTCACCACGAAGGACACGAAGAGCACGAAGGCGTCCCAGCCTCTTGGCCGAAGGCCGAATCGACGTCGGCGACTGAACTCATAGCGCCTGTGGCGCGGTCCACTGCCCCCCCTTTGTGTCCTTTGTGCCCTTCGTGTCCTTCGTGGTGAAAAAAGCGTCCGGAGACCCTCGGCCTTCGAAGTTGAGAACGCCTACCCGCCCCGCTTCATGGTCTCGCGGGCGATGACCACCTGCTGGATCTGGCTGGTGCCTTCGTAGATGCGGAAGATGCGCACGTCGCGGTAGAGGCGCTCGATGCCGTAGTCGGCGACATAGCCGGCGCCGCCGAAGATCTGCACCGCCCGGTCGGCGACCCGGCCGACCATCTCCGAGGCGAAGTACTTGGCGGCCGCCGCCTCCAGGGTGACGTTCTCGCCGGCGTCGCGCTTGCGGGCGGTCTCCAGGGTCAGGGCGCGGGCGGCCAGGGCCTCGGTCTTGCAGTCGGCGATCATGCCCTGGATCAGCTGGAAGGCGGCGATCGGCTGGCCGAACTGCTTGCGCTCGCGGGCATAGGCCACGCAGTCGGCGATCAGCCGCTCGGCGACGCCGACGCAGACCGCGGAGATGTGCAGCCGGCCGCGGTCGAGCACCTGCATGGCGACCTTGAAGCCCTCGCCCTCGCGCGCCCAGGCGGTTCTCGACCGGCACGCGGACGTTGTCGAAGATCGACGTCGCAGATGTGGGCGCCCTGCTGGCCCATCTTCTTCTCGGGCTTGCCGACCGAGAGGCCCGGCAGGTCGCGCGGCACCAGGAAGGCGGAGACCCCGCCGCCGCCCTTGCTCGTCCGGATTGGTGCGGGCCATCACCGTGAACAGGCCGGCCTTGTTGGCGTTGGTGATGTAGCGCTTGGTCGCCGTTCAGCACATAGTGCGTCGCCGTCGCGGACGCGCCCGGGTCTGCACCGAGGCGCTGTCGGAGCCGGCCTCCGGCTCGGTCAGGGCGAAGGAGGTGATGATCTCGCCCGACGCGATGCCGGGCAGCCACTTGGCCTTCTGCTCGTCGCGTGCCGAACATCACCAGGCCCTGGCTGCCGATGCCGACATTGGTGCCGAAGGCCGAGCGGAACGCCGGGCTGGTGCGGCCGAGCTCGATCGCCACCAGGCACTCGTCCTCCATGGAGAGATCGAGGCCGCCGTATTCCTCCGGGATCGACAGGCCGAAGAGGCCCAGCGCTTCGCATCTCGTCGACCACGTCGTCGGGGATGGCGTCGTCCTCGGCGACCTGGGCCTCCAGCGGGCGCAGGCGTTCGGCGACGAAGCGGCGGACGGTGTCGATCAGCTGTTCGCGGGTTTCGGCGTCGAGAGCCATGGCCTGTTCGTTCCCTTGCCTGCCGGCGAGGCCGCTTGGCCGCTCAGCCTAAAGTCGTATATCGCCCTTCGCAAACTGACACGGAACGGACCTAGCATGGACGGCGGCGACGCACAGGCACCCTATTCCCTCGAAGAGGTCACCGAAGGCGAGTGGGCCGGCTGGCGGATCTGGAGTTCCGATCCGTACGAACTGCTCTCCGGTCCGTTCTACAGCCGCCGCGAGGAGAGCGGGGCCATGGTCTGCGCCTTCCGCGCCGAGGCGCAAGCACATGAACGGCGGCGGCTTCATGCATGGCGGCTGCCTGCTGACCTTCGCCGACTATTCCCTGTTCTGCATCGCCGACCGACGACCTGACCGACAACCATTCGGTCACCGCCTCGCTGAACGGCGAGTTCATCGATTCCGCCCGGGTGGGCGACCTGGTCGAAGCCACGGGCGAGGTGGTCCGCGCCGGCGGCTCGCTGGTCTTCATCCGCGGCCTGATCACCACCGCCGAACGGCCCCTGCTCAACTTCTCCGCTATCATCAAGAAGGTGAAGCGAAGGGGCTAGGTCCCCGCCTTCGCGCTGTGACGCTCGCGCATGGCCGCCTGCCAGCGGATGAGGTTAGTCATGTCCTCGGGGATTTTGAACCGCACCATGCGGGCGAACTCCATGGCGATGAAGAGCACGCCGTCGGCCATGGTGATGCGGTCGGCCGCGATCCACTCGCTCTCGCCCAGCCGCCGTTCGAACACCTTCAGGGCCCGTTCGGCGCTGGCCCGGCTGGTCTGGGCGATCTCCGGCACCTGGGTTTCGAGGACGGCCAGGGCCGGATGGCCGTGGCGGACGGCCATCATCAGGGGCGTGGCCGCCATCATCTCGGCCCGGCGGGTCCACATCTCGATCACGGCGGTCTCGCGCGGATCATGGCCGAACAAGTTGGGCTCAGGGTAAATGCTCTCGAGATAGCGGCCGATGGCGAGGGATTCGGTGATGGTCTCGCCATCATCCAGCGTCAGGGCCGGGACATTGGCGATGCCGGCCTTGGCGAGATACTCCGGGGTCTTGTGGGCGCCGGTCATCAGATCGATACCGACGATCTCGATATCCTCGATCCCCTTTTCGGCCATCAGCCAGCGCACGCGGCGCGGATTGGGCGCGAGGCGGCTGTCGTAGAGCTTCATGGCGTTCCTCCTGGTTCGTATTCTTACCGGGAGTAGAGCCCGCCCGGCAGGGCGCCGACAATAGCGGCCGACATGCAGGTGGCCAGAAACCCGGCCGCCATGGCCTTCCACACCATGGCCATCACCTCGCCCCGGCGCTCGGGGACCAGCACCGAATAGCCGGCGACATTGATCCCCACCGAAGCGACATTGGCGAAGCCGCACAGGGCGTAGGTCATGATGATCCGGGTGCGATCGGAGATGACGCCGGGGGCGAGCTTGGCCATTTCGATGAAGGCAGTGAACTCGGTGAGCACCAGCTTGGCGCCCAGGAGTTGACCGGCCGCCGGCGCCTCGCGCCAGGGGATGCCCATGAGCCAGGCCAGGGGCGAGAAGGCGAGGCCGAGGCCGCGCTCCACGCTGAGCGGCGCGCCGGCGACCGGCCCGGCCATGCCCAGCAGGCCATCGGCCATGGCGATCAGGGCCACCACCACCACCAGGGTGGCGCCCACATTGAGTACGATCTGCAGGCCGTCGGCCGTGCCGCGCATCAGGGCGTCGATGGAGCTGTCGTAGGATTTTCCGGCGGCCAGATCGAAATCCTCGGGCGCCTCGGCGGCGGGATCGCGCGGCACCAGGATCCGAGCCAGCAGCACTCCGGCCGGCGCCGAGATCAACGAGGCGGTGAGCACATGGGCGGCGGCGTGGGGCAGCACGTCCTTGAGGATCGTCGCATAGGCCACCACGGTCGAGCCGGAGACGCAGCTCATGCCGACCGCCAGCAGGAGGAAAAGCTCCGAGCGAGTCAGGGAGGCGAGATAGCCCCGGATGAAGATCGGCCCCTCCACCTGGCCCATGAACATGGTCGCCGCGGTGGCCAGCGCCGGGGCGCCGCGCAGGCCCATCGTGCGCTCGAAGACCAGGCCGAAGGCTCGCGTCAGCCATCGCAGGATCCGCCAGTGCCAGAGCAGGGCCGAGAGCGCGCAGATGACCAGGATCACCGGCAGGACGCGGAAGGCGAGGATGAAAAGGGCGGAGGGATCGGTGACGCCGTAAGGCTGACCATCCGCGCCGGCGAGAAAGCCGAACACGAACTTCACCCCGGCCTGGGTGCTGGCCGAAAGGCCGTCCACCGCCGCCCCGGCGCCGGCGAGCACCGCGCGCGAGGCCGGAAAGCCGAAGAACAGCCAGACGAGGCCGGCCTGGGCCAGCACCGCGCCGATGGCCATGCGCCAGGGAAAGCGGCTCCGCGCCTCCGACAGAGCCCAGCAAAGCGCGATGATCGCGACCACGCCGAACAGGCTCTGGGCGTTCAGAGCTGTAAACATCGCACCCCCATGCCTTGCGTCCGCCTTGCCAGGGCCGCCTTAGGTGTCATGAACCTTCGATAGCAAGTGGCGCATGGGAGCAAGCCGATGGGTGCGAACGAGACCCTGATCATCGCCGGCGCCACCGGTTATGGCGTCTGGCCGGCCAATACGCTGGAGGGCGCGCGCATGTGTCTCGCCGCGCCGGTGGACGGGATCGAGATCGACGTCCAGATGACCGCCGACGGCCATGTCGTCGCCCACCACGACTATTGGCTCGCTCGCGACGCCACCCGCCTGGACGGCCAATGGCTAGAGGCGCGCGGGCCGGCGCTCAAGGCCCTGACGCTGGAAGAGCTGCGCCGCTATGACGTCGGCGCCCTCAAACCGGGCTCCAGCTACGCCCAGCGCTATCCGCATCTGACGGCGATGGATGGCGTCGCCATCCCGACTCTCGAAGCGCTGTTCGCCGCGCTGACGGCCGCCGAGGGTCCGAAACGCTGGCTCTACATCGAGATCAAGACCGATCCCCAGGATCCCGAGGCCTCGCCGGCCCCGGCGGAGGTCACCGAGGCGGTGATCGATTCGGTGCAAGCGGCCGGCTGGGCGGACCGAACCAAGATCATCGCCTTCGACTGGCAGGTCCTGCGGCTGGCCAAGGCGCGGAACGCTGAAATCGCCACGGCGCACCTGACGATCCCCGAATCTCTCGCCGCCAGCGTTAAGCGCTTGCCGAACGGAGAGTCTCCCTGGGCGGACGGCTTCGATCCCCGCCACCACGGCGGCTCCGACCTTGCGGCGATCAAGGCCCACGGCGGCGAGGAATGGTCGCCCTACTTCACCGATGTGACCCCGGAAACCGTGACGGAGGCGCGCTCCCTTGGCCTGCGCGCCGGGCCATGGGGAATCTCGTCAGCCGAAGATATCGCCCGGATGATCGAGCTGGGCATCTACAGCGCCACCGTCAGCGGGCCGGATTGGGGGCGGTGATCACCGCGCCTCCAGCTCCTTCACCAGTCCATCCCGCCCGTAGATCTTGGCCAGCGCCTCTGTGATCGCGGCGGTGGAAACGGCGATGGCGCGGTCGCCGGCGCCGTCATAGGCGAAGTCGGCCGCGATGGAGGCGCCATTACCGTCGAAAGCGGCGCCGATGATCTCGCCATTGGCGTTGACCACCGGCGAGCCGGAACTGCCGCCGGTGATATCGTTGGTGGTGGCGAAATCAAGCACGGTGGCCGGATCGAGGGCCGATCTCGCCGCCAGCCAGCGCGGCGGCAGGCGCAGCGGCGCCTCGCCCGTGGCGTGCGCATAGAGGCCTGAAAGGGTGGTGAAGGGCGCGACCTTTGCCTTGCCTTCGCCCCATCCGGCCACGGTTCCATAGCTGAGCCGGAGGGAGAAGGTGGCGTCGGGGTAGAGTCCCTGGCCGCCCAGAGCGAAGCGGGCGCGGGCGACACGTTCGGCGGCGCGATCTACGGGGCCTTCGACACGGTCCTCCCACACCTCGCGGGCGGCGCGGGCGGTGGGATCGGTCCGCAGCACATAGGCGATCATCGGATCGTTCGAGGCGGCGATGGCGGCCGCGCCGCCTTCCCACAGCGCCCGGCGCACGGCGGGATCGGCCAGGCGGCTGCCACCGACCAGGCGATCGGCCAGGGCCTTGGGGGTGTCGCCGTCCAAGACCAGCGCGGTGACGCCGGAGTCGGGACCGAGAGCCTCGCGGGTCTGGGCGAGCCAGACTTCAAGATAGAGTCGTTCCAGATCGGCAGAGACCGGGCGCGGATCGAGCACGCTCTTGGCCACCAGGGCCAGGCGCGAGTCGGCATAGTCGGGCAGGCGCTGGGCGGTGGGCTTGGGCCGCTCGGCGGCGGCGCGTACTAGGGTTCGGGCCCAGGCGAATAGCTGGGAGCCGCCGCCCGCGGCGTTCTCCATCTGCCGCCATACCGGGAAGAGATCGGCGTAGTTGGCGTCGGCGGCGACGATCTCGGCCCAGGGATCGCCGATCTTCGCCGCCACGGCCGGGGCGATCGCCAGCCGCGCCTTGAGATCGTCCTCCTGGCGTTGCCGCGCTTCGAGGAAACCCGGAGCGGCAAGGGCCGTGAGCCGGCCGCGAAGCACCTTCAGATCATTTTCTTGGTCGAAGATCGGATCGCCGACCAGGCGGCGCGCCTCGGCGTCGCCGGCGCCGAACGCCCTCAGACGCGCGAGGAGTTCGGCCCGCTGGCGCGTAACGAGCGGAAGGGCGACGTCGCGCTCCGCCTGGAGCTGCGAAACCGTGGCGGCGCGTTCGGTGCCGGCGGGATTTCCCGAAACGAACACCGCCTCGCCAGCCTTGGGCGCATCCATCGACCAGGCCAGCGGATTGGGCGTCACCGCCGGCCGGCCACCCGCATAGAGCCGCAAGAACGCGCAATCGAGATCGAAGCGGGGGAAGACGAAATTATCCGGATCGCCGCCGAAGAAGGCGGCGTCGAACTCCGGCGCGAACACCAGGCGCACATCGTCGTAGCGGCGGTACTTGTAGACCATGAACTGGCCGCCGCCGTAGAAGCTGATCACCTGGCAGCGCAGGGTCGGATCGCGGCCGCAGACGGTACGCTCGGCCTTGTCGATGGCCCCTTGGCGGGCGACCACATAGGCCTCGCCGTATTTGCGATACGAGGCGTCGTTGATCACTTCAGTGGCATCGAAGATGGCCTCCAGAACCTCGGCCTGCATGCCGGGGCACGCGCGCTCCTCCTCCCGTGCATCGGTAAGGAAGCCATCGCGCACGTAGTCGGCCGGCCCTGAGAGATTCTGCGCGCAAGCCAGGACACAGTGCTGGTTGGTGAGCACGAGCCCCGCGCGCGAGACCACGGCGCCGGAGCAGCCACTGGTGAGGCGCACCGAGGCGCCCCGCAGGTGATCGAAAAAGGCCTGGTCTAGGTGCAGGCCCAGATCCCGCGCCACGGCCTGCGCCGGCGGCGCATCGAAGGTCCACATGCCTTCCTCCGCGAAGGCTTGGGGGCCACCGAGGCAGAGCATCAGGCAAAGCGCGAGGGCGAGCGGATGTTTCATCCCGAGGGGGTTAGATCATGCGCCGACGCCACTTCAAAGGCGGTGGCGACTTGACGGCGCGCCGCGCGCTCGCGCAGAACCCCACCCGAATTTGAATCGGGAGATATGGGCATGGCGGACATCCGCTTCGACGGCAAGGTGGCGATCGTGACGGGCGCCGGCGGCGGGCTGGGCCGGCAGCACGCGCTGGAGCTGGCCCGGCGCGGGGCCAAGGTGGTGGTCAACGACCTGGGCGGCTCGATGGACGGCTCGGGCGGCTCGTCGGAGGCGGCCCAGGCGGTGGTGGCCGAGATCAAGGCCGCCGGCGGCGAGGCCATCGCCAACGGCTCGTCGGTGACCGACGACGCCGGCGTGGCGCTGATGGTCAAGCACGCCATGGACGCCTGGGGCCGGATCGACATCCTGATCGCCAACGCCGGCGTGCTGCGCGACAAGTCCTTCTCCAAGATGGAGATCGCCGACTTCGAGTTCGTGCTGGACGTGCACCTGATGGGCACGGTGAAGCCGGCCAAGGCGCGTCTGGGAGATCATGAAGACCCAGAACTATGGGCGGATCGTGGTCACCACCTCGTCCTCCGGGCCTCTACGGCAACTTCGGCCAGACCAACTATGGCGCCGCCAAGCTCGGCATCGTCGGCTTCATGAACACCCTCAAGCTCGAGGGCCAGAAGAACAACATCCACGTCAACGCCATCTCCCCGGTGGCCGCCACGCGGATGACCGAGAGCCTGATGCCGCCCGAAGATGCTCGAGCGCCTGACGCCGGAATATGTGACGCCGGGCGTGGTCTATCTGTGCTCCGAGGAGGCCCCCACCGGCGCGATCCTCACCGCCGGCGGCGGCGCCTTCGCCCTGGCCCGATCTTCGAGACCGAGGGCGTCTACCTCGGCGAGGACGGCCTCTCGGTCGAAGAGGTCCGCGACAACTGGGCCAAGATCACCGACGAAGCCGGTCAGAAGGCCTATTTCGCCGGCGGCGAACAAGGCCAGAAATTCTTCCGCAAGATGGCGGGGGGCTGAGAGGGGCGCCTCAGCCATGCGGTGAGCCAACCGTAGGCGGGATCACGAACAGCACGAAGGCGTGTGGAGCGCGGGTGTGGCCCCAGTAGGTGTGGCTCAAGCTGAGATTGAGCCGGGTGGTCTCCGGGGTCGAGAATCTGACCGCCGAGGCCTGACATTCCAGGTCCTCCGCCGCGCAGACGGCCAGCAGGCCGTGGCGGGCGAGGTCGTCCGGCGTGACCCATGGCGCGCGGCGGGCGTCGAAGTGGATGAAGCTGTGCGGCCGATCTGGGCTGTAGAAGGCTACCGCGTCCGGATAGAGATCCCCGCCGGCGACATAGGCGAGTGGAAGCCCTGTGCGGGCGCGCCAGAGGCGGGTGGCCTCGCGCGCCAACTCCCGGCGCGGCAGGGTGAGATTAGGGTCGTCCCTGGCCTGGGTGATCTTGGTCAGGGCGACCACCGGCGACAGGGCCAGGGCGAGGATCGAAAGGCCGCAGGCCAGGCGCACGGCCAGACGCCTCAGCCGCGTATCGTCGGCCACGCCGATCACTTCGATCAGGAAGAGCGGCGCCAGGCTGAAGACGCCGAGCATCATGTTCGACGACACCTTCAGGCGGAAGACCAGGCCGGCCAGAAGGGTGAGAACCACCGGCGTCAGAACCAGGATCGCCACGATCCGAAAGCGCGGCTCGCGCCAGATCCGCCTGGGGGCCGCGTGTGCTCCCTTGCCCCTCCCCGCGACGATGACCAGGGCGACCACCGCCTGATAGGCGGCGCAGGCGACCAGGAGGTCTAGGGCGAACTTCGCGGCGCCGGCCAAGCCGCGTGAGGCCAGACCGTGAGCCGCCGAGAGATTCATGGCGTAGCGGACGGGCAGAAAGTCGCTGTGGAACAGCCACCAGACGTGAGGGGCGAAGAGCGCGACGCCCACCGCTGTCGAGAGGTAGGGCGACCACGAAGTAAAGTAACGCGAGCGTTGCGGATGAACGAGCGCCGCCGCCAGGCAGGTCAGGCCCAGCACAATGGCGTAGTATTTCGACAGCATGGCCAGGGCCATGAGGACGCCAAAGCCGATGGCGTCGCCGATCCGGCGCCGATCGATCGAGCGCACGAAGAAGAACAGCGTCCACGGCCAGATCGAGAGGAAGATGGTGTTGGCGTTATATTTGAGGCTGAGGAAGGTGTAGAACGGCGTCAGCAACAAGAGAGCGGTGGCGGCGATCCGCCGGTCCCCCTTGGCGAATTCGCCGATAAGCTTCCACGAGCCGATCAGGCCGAGCGAGGCGTTGAGGATAGACAGCAGATCGAACGACCAGCCGGCGCGGGGAAAAACCCGAAACCAGGCCCCGGCGATCCAGGCCCAGAGCGGCGGATGCTGGTTGTAGCCGAGCTGGAACTCCTGGCCCCAGACATAGGCCTCGGCCATGTCGCCATGGATGGCGGCGGGCCCATCGGTGATCGCGCCATAAACCGACCAGACGACGACAAAGGCGAGCCACCAGGCGAAAACAGCCAGGACGCCGATCGGCCGCGTCGCGCCGATGCGGATTTCATCCGTCGTTTCTATGACTTCAAACCCCCGCCTCAGGCGCCGGCCAAGCCGAGAACTCCTTGTCTAAACAGGTTAGATGAAGAAGCGCCGTCATCAAAACCGCTTGCGCGGCGCATCGCCTCGGAGTCAGGTGGGAGGCAGGCGTCCGTCAGTGGCGTGAGTTGGAAACCCCTTGAGCTAAGGAACGGCCAAGTGACTTCGGCGCCGAGCCCATCGAACCTTTCCCCCCGCCTCAATTTCCCTGGCCTTCTTGCCTTCTCCTTGCCCGGCGTGTGCATCGGCGCCCTGGCGGTGGCGGTGAGCGTCTATCTGCCGCGCTACTACGCCGGCCATTTAGGACTGGGCCTGTCCGCCGTCGGTCTCGCCTTCGGGGCGGTGCGGTTGTTCGACATGACCTTCGATCCGGTGATCGGCGTCCTTATGGACCGCACCCGAACCGGCCTTGGGCGCTATAAGGTGTGGCTGGCCTTCGGCGCGCCGGTGCTGATGATCCCGGTCTATATGCTGTTCATGCCGCCGGCCGGGGTCGGCTATGTCTATCTGATCGGCTGGCTGCTGATCTATTACATCGGCACCTCGCTGATCACCCTCTCCCACGCCTCCTGGGCCTCGGTGATCGCGGCGAACTACAATGAGCGCTCGCGGGTGTTCGGGGCGATCCAGGTGGTGAGCATCATCGGCGCCACCGCGGTGCTGATCCTGCCGGTGATCATGGCCAAGCGCGACGGCTCCAGCGGCGCGGGCGATATCGGCGCCATGGGCTGGTTCATCATCATCACCGCCGCCCTGGGAATCCTCGCCGCCGCCACCTTCACCAAGGAGAAGATCCTGCCCGACGTCGAGGGCGAACGTTTCACCTTGCGCGACTATTGGGAGATGGTCTCGCGGCCGGACATGCGCCGCATCATCATCGCCGACTTCTGCCTGGCGCTCGGCCCCGGCTGGATGTCGGCGCTCTATCTCTTCTATTTCCACGACTCTCGCGGCTTCACCATCGCCAACGCCAGCAAGCTGCTGCTGATCTATATCGCCGCCGGGGTCGTCGGCGCCGGGGCGCTGAGCTGGCTCGCCCAGCGGCTCGGCAAGCATCGCACCTTGATGGGCGCCAGCACCTGCTATTCCCTCGGCCTGATCCTTCTGACCCTCCTGCCCAAAGGCGATTTCGGCCTCACCGCCGGCGCCATGTTCATTCTGGGCTTCATGGCCGCGGCCTTTCCCCTGCTGGACCGCGCCATGGTGGCCGACGTAGGCGACGCCGTGCGCCTGGAGCAGGGCAAGCGGCGCATCGGCCTGCTCTACGCCATGATCACCACCGTCCAGAAGATCGCCGGCGCCCTTTCGATCACCCTGTCGTTCCTGGTGCTGGGCTGGATCGGCTATCAGGCCAAGGAAGGGCGCGGCCAACACCCCGGCCGCCATCCACGGCATGGAGCTGGTCTATCTGATCGCGCCGGTGGTGTTCGTGATGCTCGGCGGCGCCTGCTACATCGGCTACAAGCTCGACTCCCGCCGCCACGCCGAGATCCGCGCCCAGCTCGAGGAGCGCGACCGCATGGTGACCGAACCCTCGATCCTGGAGAGCCTGACCGGCGACCAGGGCGTCGCCACGGGCCTGACCGAGCCGGGCTGACACACCTCTCCCATGGGGAGAGGTGTAATCACGACCCTCCACCCTCTGCCTTCCCACCTTTCCCCTTGCCCCTCGCGCCGGTCGCTGGCTCAATCGGGGTAAGGCGTCCGCGCGTGTCGCCACTTGGGTTTCGGAGACGCTCACGGTGACAGCTTCGCCCCCCGCCGGCCAGGCGCGGATTCCGCTCAACGTCATTTCGGCCTTCGCCCTGCCGGGCCTGCCCCTGGCCGGACTGGTGCTGGTGTTCGGGGTCTATCTGCCGAGGTTCTATGTCGGCCTCGGCATGGGCTTTCTCACCGTGGCCGGCGCGATCCTGGTGGTGCGGCTGATCGACATGTGGCTCGACCCGTTCCTGGGCCTGGCCATGGACCGCACCAAGACGCCGATCGGCCGCTATCGGCCGTGGCTGCTGGCCGGCGCGCCGGTGGTCATGCTGGGGGTCTACAAGGTGCTGTTGCCGGCGGGCCCGGTGGGGGTGGGCTATCTCGTGCTCTGGCTGCTGGTGGCCTACGCCGGCGCCTCGATGCTCAACCTGGCGCTGGCGGCGTGGTCGGCGGCCCTGGCGACCAGCTACAATGAGCGCTCGCGCCTCTTCGGCTGGACCCAGGGCCTGGCGGTGCTGGGCGCCATTTCGCCTTTCGCTGCTGCCGCTCTTCACCGGCGGCAAGATCGTCCTGGGCAAGGCCGCCAGCATGCCGGCGGTGGGCTGGATCCTGATCATCGCCGTGCCGGTGGCGATCGCTGATCTGCGCCGCTTTTCACCCCCGACAAGATCGCCGCCGCGGCCGAAAAGCCGCGCTTCAGCCCCGCCGACTATTGGAGCGCGATCTCCAGGCCTTCCATGTGGCGGATCATCGTCGCCGACCTGATGCTGACGCTGGGCCCCGGCACGACGGCGCCGCTCTATGTCTACTTCTTCCACGACGCCAAGGGCTTCAACATCGCCGAGGTCGGCTATCTGCTGATCTTCTACATCGGCGCCGGCCTCTTCGGCGCGCCGTTCTGGGGCCGGGTGGCGCGGGCGATCGGCAAGCACCGCACCGTGCAGATCGCCTGCGTCGCCTACGCCATCACCCAGACCATCCTGATGGCGCTGCCGCGGGTCTGGCCGGGGCACAGCTGCGATCGACGCCCTGCCGACCGTCATCGGCATGTTCGCCGTCGGCTTCTGCGCCAGCGCCTTCCTGCTGCTGATCCGCGCCATGGTGGCCGACGTGGTCGACGAGGTGCGGCTGGAGCGGGGCCAGGACCTGACCAGCCTGCTCTTTTCCATGGTCACCACCACCACCAAGATCGGCACGGTGATCACCGTGGTGATCGTTTTCCCGATCCTGCAGATGGTCGGCTACAACGGCAAGGAGGGGGCGGTGAACACGCCCCAGGCCATCTTCGGCCTGGAGATGTGCTACCTGTTCGCGCCGATCGTGCTGGTGTTCGTCGGCGGGGCGATGTTCTTCGGCTACCGGCTGGACGCCCGTCGCCATGGCGAGATCCGCGCCGCCCTGGAAGCCCGCGAGGCCGAGCTTTCGCTGGCGGCGGCCGAGGAATCCCTGGTGGGCCGCGCCTGATCGGTCAACAGGTTTAGAGAGGACAACGACATGGACACCTTGAGCGTCAATCCGGAGATCGCCGAGCTCGTCGGCGAGATCGATTTCGATCCCGACGCCCTGCACGCCAAGTACCTGGCCGAGCGCGACAAGCGCCTGCGCGAGGACGGCATCGGCCAGTATGTCGAGGTCAAGGCCGAGTTCTCGCGCTATGTCGACGATCCCTATGTCGAGCCGGGCTTCACCCGCGAGCCGGTGTTCGACGACGGTCGAGTTCACCATCATCGGCGGCGGCTTCGGCGGCCTCCTGATGGGCGCGCGGCTGCGCGAGGCCGGGTTCGAGCAAGCATCCGCGTGGTCGAGGCGGCCGGCGACTTCGGCGGCACCTGGTACTGGAACCGCTATCCCGGCGCGATGTGCGACGTCGAGATCCTACTGCTACCTGCCGCTGCTCGAAGAGCTCGGCTACATGCCCAAGCACAAGTATTCCTTCGCGCCGGAGATCCTCGAACACAGCCGCAACATCGCCCGCCACTACCGGCTCTACGACGACGCCCTGCTGCAGACCCGGATCACCGAGCTGCGCTGGGACGAGGCGGCAGGCGCTGTGGATGGTCAGCACCGATCGCGGCGACGCGCTTCAAGACGCGCTACGTGGCCATGGCCAACGGCCCGCTGAGCCGGCCGAAGCTGCCGGGCATTCCCGGCATCAACGACTTCGAGGGCCACACCTTCCACACCAGCCGCTGGGACTATCGCTACACCGGCGGCGACTGCGACCGGCGGCCTCACCGGGCTTGACGGACAAGCGGGTCGGCATCATCGGCACCGGCGCCACGGCCATCCAGTGCGTGCCGCACCTGGGCGAATGGGCCAAGGAACTCTACGTCTTCCAGCGCACGCCCTCGTCGGTCGACGTGCGCAACAACGCCGCAGACCGATCCGGCCTGGGCCGCCTCGCTGGAGCCCGGCTGGCAGAAGCGGCGGCATGGACAACTTCAACATCCTGGTCAGCGGCGGCGATCAGGACGAGGACCTGGTCCACGACGGCTGGACCGACATCTTCCGCAACCTGACCGGCGCGGCGGCCAAGGAGGCGTCGCGCCGGCTCGGCCGGCGCCTGACCAGCGCAGGAGCGCGGCCGAGCTGATGGTGCTGGCCGACTACAGGAAGATGAACCAGGTGCGCGCCCGGGTGGACGCCATCGTCAAGGACCCGGCCACCGCCGCGGCGCTGAAGCCCTGGTACCGGCAGTTCTGCAAGCGGCCGTGCTTCCACGACGAATATCTGCAGACCTACAACCGGCCCGAACGTCACCCTGGTCGACACCCACGGCAAGGGCGTCGAGGGCCTGACCGAGCACGGCGTGGTGGCCAACGGCCGCGAATACGAGCTCGACTGCCTGATCTTCGCCACCGGCTTCGAGGTCGGCACCGCCTACACCCGCCGCGCCGGCTACGACATCGTCGGCCGGGGCGGCGAGACCCTGTCGGAGCACTGGGCGGATGGCCTGCGCACCCTGCACGGCCTGACCACCCACGGCTTCCCCAACTGCTTCTTCCTGGGCTTCACCCAGACGGCGATCACCATCAGCGTGCCGCAGGCCCTGAACGAGCAGGCCGACCACGTGGCCTACATGGTCGCCGAGGCGCAAGGGCCGGGGCCGCGAGGTGCTGGAGCCGACGGCCGAAGCCGAGGAGGCCTATGTCGCAGGAGGTGCGCAGCCTGGCCCGGCTGGGCGAGCGGTTCTACACCGAATGCACGCCCGGCTATTACAACAGCGAAGGCGCGGCGGGGAACCGCAAGGGCTTCTTCTCCGACATGTACGGCGCCGGCCCGCTGAAGTTCTTCGAGAAACTCGCCGCCTGGCGCGGCACGGGGACCTTGGAGGGGTTGGCGCTGCGGTAGGCTAGGCCGCCGCGCGCCCCAAATATCCGGTGCGGCGGCCTCACGCCACTTGGGAGGTTGCGAGCACACGCACGGAGCAGCAAGGGGTATTGCGAGGCGGGGGTCGACGAGCCGGAAATTTATGATAATCCGCTCGCGACCACAGTGAGCGCGACTACGGACGGGCCCCTCGCGGGGGGTTTTTGACCTTCATCAGATAGTCCACAAGTTCCTGAGCTGACTGAGCGGTGAAGTTTCCGGTTATTTGTCCGCTGCCGCCCGTGATTGCCGACCTGACTATCGGCGCGCTGAGTATTACCCCGTTCCAGACGATCGCGAATGGGCGTCCTATATTGGCCGTCGTGAATTCCGAGAACCGCCTACGCCCCTCGTCGGTTAGCCGGAATCCGATCGCCAGAGTATCGTTTTCGTCTGTCTCGACATGAGCTTCCGCGATCATGTCGCCCGTGATCACGGCCCCAGGCTTCACCCAGAGGTCTGGACCATCCGCCTGTGGGACCCGCTCATCCCCGAGGCTGGGCGCGATCTTGGCCGTCGTCCCATTCAGGTCCTGATCGACGATACGGAAAAAGAGACCGGGTGGCCCGCGCAATGCATGGGCGGCAAGCCATGAGGCTGGATAAAGGGCGCGGTCGAGGGAGGAGAACAATTCGTCCGGAGACCGGACCCCCTCCAATGTTCGGTCGCCGACTACCAAGGTCGGTACGCCGCTGACGTGGTCATAGATCTCGAAGGTCTTCACGCGGGCATCGAAAGCGCGCCGCGCGGCCTGGTCTGAAATACATGTGTCGAACTGGGATTGGCTCATGCCGAAGGACCGCGCGATTTCCAGCAGACTAGCTCTAGGATCCGCTGCCTGATTCAACTCTGTTAGGTTTCGAAAGATCGCGTCCAACACCGCGAAATACCTGTTCGCGCCGGCGCATCGGGCAATCAGGAAGGCGTCGGTGGTAAGCTCTTTGGGACCAGCCGCAAATTCGCGAACAACGAGACGGACCAAGCCCGTATCGATGTACTTAGCCCTGAACCTCGGAAATACCTCATTGTTGAACCGAGCGGATTGTGGAGAACTGGCCGATGTGTAGAGGGTCACAGTGAGCTTCGCCTTGGGCGAACCAAGCACCATGTCGAAGCTGCGTGCCTGCTGCTCGGCCGCATCGACCTCAGCCTGGGATCGCGCCCACTCCCCCCTGATCCTCTCAGCCTCTTCTTTCTGAACTGTTGTCATCTCGATGACCCCATTTGCCCCGGGCATCTCCTTCACGGGCCGCCATTCCCGGATAAATCGGCCCGCTTCGGCGCGTTGAGGCGCTGTCAACGCCTCGCCGATGTCGGCGAGGGACCGCTCAGACTGTGCCGCCAAGGCAGGCGAGACATGCGCCGTTCCGAGACTGAACCAGATGTAGGCTTGCTGCCGATTTTCCCGATGAGGGGTGAGGACTGCAGACAATTTCAGGTCCAAACCCGATAGCGTATAGAGGCCCGCCAGTGAGAATTGGGCGCGGACGTTGCCTTGGTCAGCTGCCCGCCGGTACCAAATGGCCGCCTGGACATTGTCTCGCGGAAGGCCCAGGCCGCGTTGGTACATCTGCGCCAGTTGGAATTGCGCGCGCGCCGCGCCCTGATCCGCGGCTTTCCGGTATGAGGCCGCGACTGCTTGATACAAACTCTGGGCCTTAGCCTTGTCTAAAACAACTCCCTCGCCGCGTGCATAGAGCGAGGCCAGAGCCATCTGGCTTTCGAGGTCTCCCCGGTCAGCGCCCTTCTGAAACCCGGCGACGGCTTTGGCGAGCCAAAGTTTGGCTTCTGCCTCGTTGTGCGGGTCTTCCGAGGCTCCGAGATAGAAATGCGCCAATTGCAACTGGGCGGCTGCGGCGTGTTTGGCGTCTTCTTTTTCGGCGACCTTCCGAAACCAAACCATTGCGGTCGCTACGTCTGGGGCTACGCCGAAGCCATCCAGGTAGAGTTGCCCCAAATCCCAAGCTGCTTCGGCTTGCCCCTGGTTCGCGGCCTTCGTGAGCCACGCCACTCCCAGCAGAAAGTCCTGCGAAGCGGCGTTTCCAACGAGGTACATTCCGCCTACTGCATACTGCGCCGTGGGATCGCCCTTATCGGCTAACGGACGCAAAAGCCGGTACGCCAAGGCATAGTCCTGTCGATCGAAGGCCGCCTCGCCATCCTCAAGCTGACCAGCCAGGGCGCCGCTTGCCAGGCCCAGGCTCAGAACGACAATAAACACGATCGAACGGATCGGTCCGAGGATTTGCGCCTGTCTGCAAAAGACCATCCTGTCCCCCTCCTGCCAATGATGGCGGGTTCGATCACTATAAGCTAAAGCTTGTGGGCTCATGAATGGCGCCGGCCCGCTGAAGTTCCTTGAGAAGCTGGCCGCCGGGCGCGACGAGGGGACGCAGGAGGGGTTGGCGCTGAGGTGAGGCGCTAGCCAGCCAGCCGCCGCGCCACCGCCAGAAAAATCTTCGCCGAGGCGCTGTCGGGCGCGGCGGCCGTGACCGGGCGGCCTTCGTCGCCGCCGGCGCGCAGGGCGATGTCGATGGGGATTTCGCCGAGGAACGGGACCTCCAGGCGCTCCGCTTCGCGCCGGGCGCCGCCCTCGCCGAAGATCGGGATGCGCGCGCCGGTGGCCGGGTCGGCGAACCAGGCCATGTTCTCCACCACGCCCAGGATCGGCACCGGCGGGTTCATCTTGCCGAACATGGCGCTGGCCCGGCGCGCGTCGATCAGGGCGATCTCCTGCGGGGTCGAGACGATCACCACGCCGTCGACCGCCAGCTTCTGGACCAGGGTCAGGTGGATGTCGCCGGTGCCGGGCGGCAGGTCGACCACCAGCACGTCGAGCGGCTCGTCCTCCGTTCCCCAGCGCACGTCCTGGATCATCTGGCGCACGGCCGAGGAGGCCATCGGCCCGCGCCAGATCATCGGCGAGCCCTCGTCGACGATGAAGCCGATCGACATCACCTTCAGGCCCCAGGCCTCCAGGGGCGTCAGCTTGCCGTCCTCGAACTTCGGCTGCTCGTCCACGCCCAGCATGCGCGGCGCGGAGGGGCCATAGATGTCGGCGTCCAGCAGGCCGGTGCGAAGGCCCAGCGCGGCGAAGGCGCAGGCGAGATTGACCGAGACGGTGGACTTGCCCACCCCGCCCTTGCCGCTGGCCACGGCGATCACCCGGCGGACGTGCTCCAGCCGCTCGGCCGGCGGCATGGCGGCGGGCTGGGCGGCGGGATCGGCGGCGACCCGGGCCCCCTTGCTGACCCGCACGCGTCCCGGCCGCCGGCGCCGCCTCGGCGGTGGTGAGCACGACCTGGGCCTTCTCGACGCCGGCCACGGCGGCCAGGGCCTTTTCGGCGGCGTCGCGCACGGGGGCGTAGAGGGCGGCGTCGGCGGCGGGCGACCTCCAGCATGAAGCCCGCCCGGCCCTCGGCGAGACTCAGGCCCTGGACCAGGCCGGCGGCGACGAGGCCGCGGCCGGTCTTGGGATCGGCGACGCCGTCGAGGGCGGCCAGAACCCGGTCGCGGTCGGGCGAAGCCAGAGGGGATAGCGGGGCCAGGGGGTCGCTCCATATTGCTTTGCCAGGCTGGCCGCCTCATATCCGGAGGCGGGAGCCGCTTTACAAGCTCCGCGCCCCGCGCCGGACCCAAGAAGAAAGATACGACCCCGCTCCCATGCCCTGGAACGACAACGCCAATCCCGGCCCCTGGGGATCGCCGCCGGGCGATGGGCAAAGGCCCGAAGACGACGGGCCGCCGCGCCGTCGCCCGCCGCCGCCGCCCGGCGGTCCGGACCCGGCCGAGTGGCTGGCCCGCGCGCGCGCCTGGTTCAACCGGTTCATGCGCGGTCCTGGGCGCCGAAGACTGCGGCCCAGCGCCGTGGTGGCCGTCGTCGGGGCGATCTTCCTCATCTGGCTGCTGACCGGCTTCTACATCGTCCAGGCCAACCAGGAGGCGGTGATCACCCGCTTCGGCGGCTACGCCCGATCCGAGGATCCGGGTCTGCACTACCACCTGCCGATCCCCATGGAGCGCGCCGAGCTGGTTTCGGTGACCAACCAGAACAAGCTGGTGGTCGGCGGGCCCGATGCGCCGGACGAGAGCCTGATGCTTACCGGCGATGAAAACATCGTCGACCTCTCCTTCACCGTCCAATGGCATGTGTCCAACGCCGCCGACTACCTCTTCAAGGTCAATGATCCCGATGGGGCGGTGAAGGCGGTCGCCGAGAGCGCCATGCGCGAGGTGATCGGTCGCAGCGCGCTCACCGCCATCCTCACCAATGGCCGGGGCGAGGTGCAGAGCCAGACCGTGGCCCTGATGCAGCGCATTCTCGACAGCTATCACGCCGGGGTCACCATCGACGCGGTGCAGATCCAGAACGCCAATCCGCCGGCCGATGTGGTGCCCGCCTATCAGGATATCGCCAGAGCCGGCCAGGACGCCCAGTCCTACATCAACGAGGCCAACACCTATCGCAACCGGGTGGTCAACGAGGCCCGGGGCGACGCGGCCAAGATCGTCCAGGCGGCCCAGGGCTATCGCGAGCAGGTGGTGCGCGAGGCCAAGGGCCAGGCCGCCGCCTTCGATCAGGTCGACGCCGCAATACCGCAAGGCGCCCGGCGTGACCCGCGAGCGGCTCTATCTGGAGACCATGCAGGAGGTGCTGTCGCACAACCACAAGGTGATCGTCGACGCCAAGGGCGCCACCGCGCCGATCATCCTGCCGCCCCAGGCGTTCCAGTCCTCGGCGCCCGCGCCGACCCCCGCGCCCGCTCCGGCCGCGCCAGCGGCCGCCGCGGCGCCCGCCGATCAGGGAACCAACCCATGAACCGGCGCCTCTGGATCTGGGTCGGCGCCGCCTTCGTGGCGGGCCTTCTGCTGGCCAACACCTTCTTCATCGTCGATCAGCGCCAGCAGGCGGTGGTGGTCAATCTGGGCGAGCCGGTGGGGGTGATCAATCCGCCCGGCGCCTATGACCCCGGCCTCAAGGTCAAGATCCCGTTCCTGGAATCGGTGGTGACGCTCGACAAGCGCAACCAGGGCATCGAGGCGGAGAAGGAGGAGGTGATCTCGGCCGATCAGCAGCGCCTGGTGGTCGACGCCTTTGTCCGCTACCGCATCTCCAATCCGCTGCAGTTCTACCGCACCCTGCGCAATGAGGCGGTGGCCCAGGATCGGCTTGAACCGCTGATCAATTCATCCCTGCGCCAGGTGCTGGGCGCGGCGAGCGCGAGCGACATCATCTCGCGGCAACGCGCCGCCCTGATGGCCGACACCCTGCGCGACGTACGCGTCAGGGCCGCCCGCTCCAGTTACGGCATCGATGTCATCGATCTTCGCATCAAGCGCGCCGACCTGCCGGCGGCCAACGAGCAGGCGGTCTATCAGCGCATGCGCTCGAACCTGCAACAGAAGGCGGCGCAGATCCGCGCCGAGGGCGAGGCCGATCGCCGCGAGATCATCGCCGACGCCGACAAGCAGGTGACCATCACCCTGGCCACGGCCACCGAGGAATCCTCCTCCACCCGCGGCGAGGGCGACGGCGAAAGCACGCGCATCTATGCCGCCAGCTATGGCAAGGACCCCAGCTTCGCCGCCTTCTATCGCTCCATGCAGGCCTATGAAGGCGCCCTGACCGACGGCGACACCACCATGATCCTCTCCCCCGACAGCGACTTCTTCAAATATTTCAAGAAGGGGGCGACGGGGAAGTAGGGCGAAACTGACACGCCCTCACACCTGCGTCATCCCGCACGCAACGGAGCGAAGCGGAGTGGAGATGCGGGACCCAAGGGGCAACATTCAACGACCGTAGGAGCCGCAAGGGATGATCGGGCCAAGGGCGCCCGGTCCCCTGGTTCCCGCCTCTCCGTTGCCCTTCGCTCCACTGCGGCCTGGATGACGCAGGTGGATGGGACATAGCCAACGAACTCAGGGCGACGGAGCGTTCACCCCGGCCGCGCTGACCACCAGCTTCCAGGCCTTGTCGGCCACGAACCATTTCTTCGCGGCGGCCTGGATGTCGGCGGCGGTGACCTTGGCGTAGTCGGGCAGGGTGGTGCGGATCACGTCCAGACGCCGCGGATCGGCGATCGATCCCGCCAGGCGTGAGAGCCAGTATTCGTTGGTGAGCTGGGCCTTGCGGATGCCGGCGACGCGCGGGTTGCGCGCCCGTTCCAGCTCATCGGCGGTGACGCCGGCCGTGGCCATATCGGCGGTGATCCTGGCCACATCGGCGTAGAAGCCGGGGATCTTGGCCGGCGGCATCTCCACCATCACGAAAGCGAAGCCATAGCCCGGGAAGGTCTCGGACAGCGAAACCTCCACCTGCGGGCTGTAGGTGGCGCCCTGCTTGATGCGCACCTCGTCCAGCACCCGGTTCTGCAGCACCTCGCCGGCCAGCATGGCGGCGCGACTGGCCGGCATGTCGGCGTAGAAGTCGGTGAGCGGCCAGGCGACGACGGCGACGGCCTGATCCGGCCGGCCGGTGTCGGTGCGCGTCACCGGCTGGGCGTTCGGGGCGGGAAAGCGGACGTGCAGGGCGGCGGCGCTCGACTTGGCGCTTGCCGGTCGGGCCGGAAGCGCGCCGAGGGTGGCGGCCACCTCGGCGATCGCCCTATCGGCGGGGATGTCGCCGATGATGGTGATCTCCATCGGGCTGGAGGCGAGGGCTGGAGCCAGGACGGCGCGCAGATCGGCCGGCCTGGCGGCCTCGATCTGAGCCTCGCTGGGGAACGCCCAACGCGGATCGCCGTCGCGCAGGAGGGCCTCGAAGTCGCGGCTGATCACCCCGTCCGGCGTCGCCGCGAGTTGCGGCAGGGCGGCGAGGAAGGCGGTCTTGACCCGCTCGAAGGCCTCGGGACGGAAACCGGGATCGGCGACCTAGGCGGCCATCACCTGGAGCTGGGTCGCCAAGTCCTCAGGCCGCGTGGCGCCATGAAGTTCGAAGGCCGAATTGCCGATCGAGAACTCCGTTCCATATATCCGGCCCGCCAGCGCCCTTTGGCTGTCCTCCAGGCTCAGGGCCTTGAAGCCGCCGGCCACGAAGGCCGGGGCGGCCCAGGCGGCGCTCGGCCCGTTGGTGGGCAGATCCGGCGCGGCCGCCGCCCACGTTCACGTCGACCAGGATCTGGTCCTTGCGGAAATCGGTCGGTCTTGACCGTCAGGCCGACGCCATTGGCGAAGCGGACGCTCACCGCGCCGAGGTCGGGGATATCGGTGCGCTGCGACCACCTTTCCGGGAGGGCCGAAGCTGGCGTAGGGCCAGGCGATCGCCGCCTGGGCGGCCGGCGCGGTCACCGGCGTCGCCTGGGACTTGGCGTAGGCGTCGGCCACGGCCGCTTCGCCGCCCGGCACGGCGATCGGCGTCGCCAGTTCGACGAGGGGCCCGGCGCCGGCGAACACGGCCTTGGCGGCCGCGTCGACCTCGGCCGGGGTGATAGCCTTCACGTCGGCGTCGAAGAGGGCGAGGTCGTCGGCCGGGCTGGTGAAGACATCGTCGGCGTCCACGGCGTCGACCAGGGACGAGGCCAGCTCCGGCGTCGGCCGCGTCGCCGCCCCGGCCAAGGCGTTCACCAGGCCGGCGCGATATTGGGTGATCTCCCGCGCGAGCTCGTCCTTGCCCACGCCGAACTGGGTCAGGCGGCGGACTTCCTGATCGATGGCGCTCAGCGCCGGGCGCCAGGCGTCCGGCGCGCTCACCGCCTCGACCACGGCGACCTTGTCGGAATGAAGCAGGTTCTGGAAACCCGCCTCGGCGTTGATGAACGGCGGATGGTCGGCCTGGGCCAGCTTGCCCAGTCGCCGGTTGAGCACCGCCAGGGCCAGGCCCTCCACCGTATCGCGCCGGCGCTTGGCGGCGCTGTCGGGAGAATCGTCATAGGGCCGCGCCCAGCCGATCTGGGTCTGGGTCGAGGCGCCGGGCAGCTCGACCACCTTCACGGTCAGCCCGCGCTTTTCCACCTGGCCCAGATCCGGCGCGGCCGTC
The DNA here is from genome assembly GCA_963817995.1 of uncultured Alphaproteobacteria bacterium. GTDB lineage: Bacteria > Pseudomonadota > Alphaproteobacteria > Caulobacterales > Caulobacteraceae > Acaudatibacter. Next base: position 114,435 of record CAWFQJ010000016.1, on the reverse strand, counting down.
GCCGGCCCGACCGGCGCCCAGTCGGAGAACCGCGCCTTGATCTGCGCCTCCATGGCGGCCGGATCGAAATCGCCGACCACGATCAGGGTGGCGCGGTCGGGACGGTAGTTGGCTTCATAGAATTGCCGAACCAGGCTGGCCGGGGCGGTCTTCACCACATCGACCTGGCCGATCGGGAAGCGCTGGGTGGCGAGCTGACCGTGGGCCAGAAGATCGATCTGGGCCTTCTCGGCCCGGTACTCCGGCGTGTCGCGCAGGCGCTCTTCGGAGAGCACCACGCCGCGCTCGGTCTCCAGCGCCTTGGGGTCGATCAGCAGTTCGCTCGCCGTCTCGCGCATCAGCATCAGGCCGGTGGCCAGGGTGTCGGCGTCGCTGTGCGGCAGATCGAGCATATAGACCGTCTGCGACCATTCGGTCTCGGCGTTGGTGTCCGGTCCGAAGGCCAGGCCCTTGCGCTCGAGGATCTTGATCATCTCGCCGGCCGGCACGTGGGTCGAGCCCTTGAAGGCCATGTGTTCGAGCACATGGGCGAGGCCCTGCTCGGCGTCGCTCTCCTCCAGGGAGCCCGAACCGATGCGCAGGCGAAGCGAGGTCTGGCCGGCCGGGGTGGCGTTCTTCATCACCGCATAGCGCATGCCGTTGGGCAGCACGCCGAAGCGGACGGCGGGATCGGCGGGAAGGTCGCTGGTGGTCTGGGGCCAGTTGGCGGTCGGCGCGGGCGCCGCCGCGGCAGAGGCGAATCCGCCGAGGATCAGGATGGCGGCCAGCGCCGATGGGAAGAGGCGATTCATGCAAGGGTTCCGTGTCAAAGCGCGCGCCCCGCGATCGCCAGCGCCGGTGTAGTCAGAGCGGACTGGGAAGACAACCAGGAGGGTCGCGCTGGAATGGCGCGGCGCGCTGGTCTAACCCAATTCCAAAGAGGGAGGGATCATGAACCCCAAGGCCGCGACCCCCGCCACCCTGGCCGCTCACGCCCAGCTCGCGGCGAGCCTGCCCGCCGACACCGAAGAGGATTTCGCCGACGCCCGGCGCGGCTTCATCGCCACCTTGCCCGACGGCAAGATCACCGACGCCGATGGCCGGGTGTTCTGGGACATGGGCGCCTTCGCCTTCGAAGCCGAGGGCCACGCCTGCCCGGACACGGTCAATCCCAGCCTCTGGCGCCAGGCGCAGCTCAACCTGATCCACGGCCTCTTCGAGGTCACGCCGGGCCTCTACCAGGTGCGCGGCTTCGATCTTTCCAACATCACCTTCATCGAGGGCGAGACGCGGCTGGATCATCATCGATCCGCTGATCTCGTCCCAGACCGCGGCGGCGGCGCTGAAGCTGCTGCGCGAGCATCGCGGCGACAAGCCGGTGACCGCGGTGATCTACACCCACAGCCACGTCGACCATTATGGCGGCGTGCGCGGCGTGGTCAGCCAGGCCGATATCGACGCGGGCCTGCGCATCATCGCCCCGGAAGGCTTCCTCGCCGCCGGCGGTCAGCGAGAACGTGCTGGCTGGGCAACGCCATGAGCCGGCGCGCGACCTACATGTACGGCGCCCTGCTGCCGCGCTCGGCCACCGGCCATGTGGACGCGGGCCTCGGCAAGACCGTGTCGCTGGGCGAGGTGAGCCTGGTGCCGCCCACCGAGAGCGTCTCGGCCACCGGCGAAGCGGCTGATGGTCGATGGGATCGAGATCGTCTTCCAGGTGACGCCCGACACCGAGGCGCCGGCGGAGATGAACTTCTTCTTCCCCAAGTTCGGGGCCCTGTGCATGGCCGAGAACTGCTCGTGCCACCTGCACAACATCTATACCCCCAGCGGCGCCCAGGTGCGCGACGCCAAGGCCTGGGCCTGGTACATCGACGAGGCGATCGAGCTGTTCGCCGCCGACACCAAGGTGCTGTTCGCCAGCCATCACTGGCCCAAGTGGGGCGCGCAGCGGGCGGCCTCGTTCCTTGCCAAGCAGCGCGATCTCTACAAGTTCATCCACGACCAGACCCTGCGCCTGGCCAATCATGGCCGCACGCCGCTGGAGATCGCCGAGGAGATCGCCCTGCCGCCGAGCCTGGCGGCCGAGTGGTATCACGCGCGGCTACTACGGCACCCTCAATCACAACGCCAAGGCGATCTATCAGCGCTATCTGGGCTGGTTCGACGGCAATCCGGCCAATCTGCACAAGCATCCGCCGGTCGAGGCCGGACGGCGCTACGTCGAGCTGGCGGGCGGGGCCGAGGCGCTCCTGGCCAAGGGGCGAGCGGCCTTCGAGGCCGGAGATTTCCGCTGGGCCGCCGAACTGGTCAATCATCTGGTGTTCGCCGATCCGGCCAATGAGGCGGCGCGGCTGCTGCAGGCCGACGCCCTCGAGCAGTTGGGCTATCAGGCCGAGTCCGGACCCTGGCGCGCCTTCTATCTCACCGGCGCCCAGGAGCTGCGCTATCCCAGGCCGCCGGCGAGCACGCCCCGCCAGGGCGCCTCCGGCCAGCTTCGCGCCCTCCCCGCCGAGGCCCTGCTCGATTCCCTGTCGGTGCGGCTGAACGGGGCCAAGGCGGCGGCGCGGGATCTGGCGCTGAGCCTCGTCTTCACCGACACCGGCGAGACTTTCGGCGTGTTCGTAGAGAACGCCGTGCTGCGACATCGCGCCGGCGCGGCGGCGGGCGCGCCCACCGTTTCCCTGACGCGCTCGGCGCTGGTGAGCCTTGTCGTCGGCGAAATCACCCTCGAAGCGGCCCTGGCCGACGGCTCAGTCACGGTGGGCGACAGCGCCGACTTCGCCCAATTGCTCACCTGGCTCGATCGCTTCGACTTCTGGTTCGAGATCGTGCTGCCCTGATGTTTGGCCGCAGCGATAGGCGAAGTATGGTCCGCGCCATGACTTCACATCTGATGGCTCGAAAGGACATCTCCTGCGCACCTTCTTCGGCGCCCTTCTGCTGACGCTGCTTGCGAGCGCCGCTATGGGCCAGACCCCCACCCTCCCCTCCGCCGAACCCGGCGCGACCGATCCGTTCGCCTGGTTGGAGGACATTCACGGCGCCCGCGCCAAGGCCTGGGTGGCGAGCCAGAACGCCCGTACGGCCAAGGTCCTGGAGACCGACCCTCGCTACGAGACCTTCCGCGAGGAAGCGTTGAAGATCTTCACGGCCGAGGATCGCATCCCTCAGCCCGATTTCCTGGGCGATGGCATCGCCAACTTCTGGCAGGACGCCGGCCACGTGAAGGGCCTGTGGCGGCGTACGAGCCCTGCCTCGTTCGCCTCGGCCGATCCCGCCTGGGAGACGCTGATCGACCTCGACGCGCTTTCCAAGGCCGAGGGCAAAAACTGGATCTGGAAGGGCGCCGACTGCCTGGCGCCGGACGACCGGCTGTGCCTGGCGCGCCTTTCCAACGGCGGCGGCGACGCCGTGGAGCTGCGCGAATTCGACACCCGGTCCAGGGCGTTCGTCGCCGGCGGCTTCCATTTCGCCAGCGCCAAACAGAACGTCGAATGGCTGGACGCCGACACCCTGCTGGTGGCGAGCGACTGGGGGCCGGGAAGCCTGACCAAATCCGGCTATCCCTTCATCGTCAAACGCGTGAAGCGAGGCGCGCCGGCGGATCAGGCCGTGGAGGTCTATCGCGGCTCGCCCGACGATGTGAGCGCCGGCCCTCTGGTGCTGCGCGAACCCGATGGCAAGGTAGAGCAGGTTCTGATCGAGCGTCGGCCCAGCTTCTTCAAGGTCGAGTATCTGGTGCTCGGCCCGGACGGCGGGACCACCCGGCTCGATCTGCCGCCCAAGGCCCGGTTCCACGGCTATCTCGCCGGCCGGATGATCGTGAGCCTGGGGGAAGACTGGCCGGCGGGAACGGCGCACGGGGCCTTCAACGCCGGCGCCCTCATCGCCTTCGACCCGAAAACCGGCGGCGCCGGGCTTATCGTCCAGCCCGCGGCCACCCAGACCATTGACGATGCGACCGTGACCGCCGGGGCGGTGCTTGTGCAGCTTCTCGACAACGTCAACGGCGTGCTGGACGTCTACCAGCCGGCCGCTGGCGGATGGGCGCGGCGGCGGCTGGATCTGCCGAAGGGATTGGCCGTCACCATCCGCGCCGCCGACCCGGCGTCCAACCGAGCCTATGTCAGCACCGAGGGCTTCCTCGATCCCACCGCCCTGTGGTCGGTGGACGCGGGCGCTGGCGAAATCGCCCAGATCAAGGCCCTGCCCGCCCGCTTCGACGCCTCGCGCGATGTGGTGGAGCAGCGCTTCGCCACCTCCTCCGATGGAACCCGCATTCCCTACTTCCTGGTGCGACCGATCACCATGAAGACCGATGGCGCCACGCCCACCCAGATGTTCGGCTACGGCGGCTTCGAGGTCTCCGAAACCCCCACCTATCGGCCTGAGCTTGGCAAGCTTTGGCTGGAGCGTGGCGGCGCCTATGTGCTGACCAATATCCGCGGCGGCGGCGAGTTCGGCCCCGCCTGGCATGAAGCGGCTCTGCGGGAACATCGCCAGCGGGCCTTCGACGATTTCGCCGCCGTGGCCAGGGACCTGATCGCCACCGGCGTCACCTCGCCCCGGCGTCTGGGCATCTACGGCCGCTCCAACGGCGGCGTCTTGACCAGCGTCGCCATCACTCAGCACCCGGAGCTTTACAACGCCGCCGTGATCGAAAGTCCGCTGATCGACATGCTTAGCTATCAGCGGCTGTCCGCCGGCGCCTCCTGGGTAGCCGAATACGGCGATCCGGACATTCCGGCCGATCGGGCCTTCATCGCCAAATATTCTGCCTACACACAATTAAAGCCCGGCGTGAAATATCCCGAGCCCTATATCACCACCAATACCGAGGATGACCGGGTTCATCCCGGCCACGCCCGCAAGTTCGCCGCCGAGCTGGAGGCGCTGGGTGATCCTTTCCTCTATTACGAAAACACCTTCGGCGGCCACGCCAACGACGCCGACCCCGAACTCAACGCCAAGCGCTGGGCGCGGCACTATGTGTATCTGTCGAGGAAGCTGGTGGACTGAGGTCTAGTCCCTGGACCGCCGGCGTCCTCGCCGGCAGCGCGAAGCGCCCTCTTCCGTGGAGAAAAATGCGGGCTGACGCCCGTGCCGGCGAGGACGCCGGCGGTCCAAAGGAACCTCAGGCCCGCTCTCTCAACGGCGCCACCACCGACGCTTCCGCCTTGTCCGGCACAGGGTGGTCCAGATCGACCATCGCCCGTCGCGCCGTCAGGCGGGCGCGCCCGCCGGCTTCGAAGGCGGCGGCGAGGTGTTCGGGAAGCTCGGCGGTGAAGCGGTGGCCGCTGAGGGCCTGGCACTCGATCAGCCGCACCGCGCCGCGGCCGGAGATCGAGACCAGGCGCACCGGCAGCCCCTCGGCCGAGGGGCTGGCGTCAAGGAAGGTGTCCGAGGGCCGGAAGAGGCCCATACCCTTTCCCGCCCGGCGGTCGGCGCCCATGGCCGGGGCGCTGAAGCCCTCGAAACGCGCGACGCGGCCGGCCACTTCGCAGGGCGCTCGGTTGGTCTCTCCCAGAAACTCGAAGACAAACGGCGAAGCCGGCTCCCTCTCCAGTTCCTCCGGCGTGCCGATCTGTTCGATGCGGCCCTTGTTCATCAGCACCACCCGGTCGGCGAGGGCCATGGCCTCCTCCTGGTCATGAGTGACGAGGATAGTGGTGACCCCGGCGGCGTCGTGGATACGGCGAAGCTCGGCGCGCAACTCCTTGCGCACCTTGGTGTCCAGGGCGCCGAAGGGCTCGTCCAGCAGCAGAAGTTGGGGTTCCACCGCCAGGGCCCGAGCCACCGCCACCCTCTGGCGCTGGCCGCCGGAAAGCTGGGCCGGGTAGCGGCCGCCGAGGCCGTCGATCCGGGCCAGGGCCAGCAGTTCGTCCACCCGCGCCTTGATCGCCACCCGGCTTGGGCGGCTGGCGCGCGGGCGCACCTCAAGGCCAAAGGCGATGTTCCTGGCCACGGTCATGTGGCGAAAAAGAGCATATTGCTGGAACACCAGCCCCACCCGCCGTTCCCGGGCGCTCTGGGCTAGGAAGTCGGTCCCGTTGAGATAGACCCGGCCGTGGTCGGGTTTGTCGAGGCCGGCGAGCACCCGCAGCAGGGTGGTCTTGCCCGAGCCGGAGGGTCCCAGCAGGGTCAGGAACTCGCCGTCCCTCGCCTCCAGCGACACGCCGACCAGGGCCGGGAAGCGGCCGAACTGTTTGAAGATTCCATCGACGGTCAGGGGCATGGCGGTTCAAGCCTCATTCGCGCGGGTGTGTTCCGAAACGCCGAGCCGCTCGAGCATGGTCTTGGCGATCAGGGTGACGATGGCCAGGCCGGCCAGGAGCGACGCGGCCGCGAAGGCGCCGACGAAGTCGTAGTCGTTGTAGAGCGCCTCTACATGGAGCGGCAGGGTGTTGGTCAGGCCCCGGATATGGCCGGACAGCACCGAGACGGCCCCGAACTCGCCCATGGCCCGGGCGTTACACAGCAGCACCCCGTGCAGCAGGGCCCAGCGGACATTGGGGATGGTGACGCGCCGCAGGGTGGTCCAGCCGCCAGCGCCCAGGGTCACAGCCGCCAGTTCCTCGTCGGCCCCCTGTTCAGCCATCAGGGGAATGAGTTCGCGCGCCACCAGGGGCACGGTCACGAGGATGGTGCCGAGAAGAATCCCCGGCAAGGCGAAGATGATCTTGACGCCGCCGGCCTCCAGCATCGGGCCGAACCATCCCCGCGCCCCGAACAGCAGCACCCAGACCAGGCCCGAAACCACCGGCGACATGGAGAGCGGCAGGTCGATCAGAGTGAGCAGCAGGGACTTGCCGCGAAAGTTGAACTTGGCGATCGACCAGGCGGCGGCCAGGCCAAAGGCGGCGTTGAGCGGCACGGCGATGGCCGCCACCAGTAGGGTTAGGCGGATCGCCGCCCAGGTGTCCGGGTTCTTGAACGACTCGGCGAAGGCCGAGAAGCCTTTCGAGGCCGCCTCCACGAACACCGTGGCCAGGGGCGCGCCGATGATGAGCGCCAGCCAGACGAGGGCGGCGGCCACCAGCAGCAAAGCGACGGGACTGTCGATCCGGCGAGGCTGGGCGGTGAGGTTCATGGCCGGCCCCGCCGTGAGAGCGCCACCTGGGCGGCGTTGGTGATGATCAGCACCGCCAGCGAGACCATAAGCATGGCCACGCCCACCGAGGCGGCGCCAGCGTAGTCATAGGCCTCCAGCTTGGTGACGATCACCAGCGGCGCGATCTCGGAAACGCCCGGCATGTTTCCGGCGATGAAGATCACCGAGCCGTATTCCCCGGCTCCCCGGGCGAAGGCCAGGGCGAAGCCGGTGATCAGGGCCGGCGCCAGGGCCGGCATGATCACCCGGGCGAAGATCATCAGCCGGCTGGCGCCCAGGGTATGGGCCGCTTCTTCATAGGCCGCGTCGAGATCCTGAAGCACCGGCTGGACCGAGCGCACCACGAACGGCAGGCCCACAGCCAGCAGGGCCACGAACACGCCAGTCGGCGTATAGGCGACCTTGATCCCCAGCGGTTCCAGGATCGATCCGATCCAGCCATTGGGGCCATAGAGCGTGGCCAGGGCGATGCCGGCCACGGCGGTGGGAAGCGCGAACGGCAGGTCCACCAGGGCGTCGACCACCCGGCGGAAGGGAAAGTCATATCGCGTCAGCACCCAGGCGGTCAGGAGGCCCAACGCCACATTGACCACGGCGGCGGCGGCGGCGGCGAGGAAGCTGAGACGCAGGGCCGCCAGGGTGCGCGGGGCGAAGATGGCCTCGGCGAAACCGCCAAGTCCATGCTCCCAGGGCCGCGCCACCAGGGCCGCCAGGGGCAGGACGATGATGGCGCCGACGTAGGCCAGGGTGAATCCGAACGCCAGCCGGAACCCCGGCAAGGCGCTGTGCTCCAGCCACGGAGATCCCCGGCGCGGCGCGGCTGAGATGGCCGCGGCGGTCATCGGAGGACGGCCGAGTGCGGGGCCGCCCCCATCACCCCGGCGTGTAGATCTTGTCGAAGGCGCCGCCGTCGACGAAGTTCTTGGCCTGGGCCTTGCTCCAGCCGCCGAAGCTGGCGATGGTCACCAGATCCATGCTGGGGAATTTCTGGGCGTATTTGGCCAGGATCGTGGCGTTGCGCGGCCGGAAGTGGCGGCGCGCGGCCAGATCCTGGGCGGCGTCGGTGTAGAGGAAGCGGAGATAGGCTTCCGCCGCCTTTCGGGTCCCGTGCTTGTCGACGATCTTATCGACCACCGCCACCGGCGGCTCGGCCAGAATGCTCATCGACGGGCGCACGATCTCGAGCTTGCCTGGGCCCACCTCGTCTATGGCCAGCATGGCCTCGTTCTCCCAGCCCACCAGAACATCGCCGATGCCGCGCTGGACGAAGGTGGTGGTCGCGCCCCGCGAGCCGGTGTCGAGCACGGGCACGTTCTTGTAGATGCCTTTCACGAAGCCGAGCGCCTTGGCCTCGTTGCCGCCATTGTGGCGGGTGGCGTAGGCGAGCGCGGCCAGATAGCTCCACCGCGCCCCGCCGGAAGTCTTGGGATTGGCGGTGATCACCTGCACCCCGGCCTTCACCAGATCGATCCAGTCGTGGATCTTCTTCGGATTGCCGGCGCGCACCAGGAAGACGATCGTCGAGGTATAGGGGGTGCTGTTGTCGGGCAGGCGCGATTGCCAGTTGGGCGCGATCAGGCCCTTGGCGGCGATCTGGTCGATGTCATAGGCCAGCGCCAGGGTGACGACATCGGCCTCCAGCCCGTCCACCACCGCCCGGGCTTGCTTGCCGGAGCCGTCGTGCGACTGGTTGATGGTCAGCGCCTGGCCGGTCTTTCTGGCCCAGTCCGCGGCGAACAGCTTGTCGAAATCCTTGTAGAACTCCCGCGTGGGATCATAGCTCACGTTGAGCAGAGTTGCCGGCGCCGGAGCGGCCAGGGCGAGGCCAGGCGCCGCCAGCGCCGCCGCGCCGCTTGTCGCCAAAACCCCCCGCCTTGTCAGATTGATCGTCATGCCGCGTCCCTTCGGTAATTGACCGGCCGCTTGTAGGAAGCGGGGACCGGCAACCCCAAAGCACTTTTTCTGTTCTTCGGTTCCGACTGACTATCGTGAGATTTTCTAAATCGCTAAGTTAGGTTTCGTGGACGGCGGCGCGGACATCACTTTGTATCCACGGGATAATTTTTCAGGGCTTGCCGGGCGCGCGCCGAGCGATCATGTCTCGCGCCCATGGGCGAGCGACAGACAGTGGCCGTGGTCGGGGCGGGGTTCAGCGGATCGCTGACCGCCCTGCGCCTGCTGGTGGCGCCGGCCGGACCCAGGGTCCTGCTGATCGAGCGCGGCGCGCGTTTCGGCCGGGGCGCGGCCTATTCCACCAGCAACGCCCGCCACCTGCTGAATGTGCGCGCCACCAATATGAGCGCCTTCGTCGAGCAGCCCGCCCACTTCATCGAATGGCTCAAGGCGAACGAGCCGATCGGCGATGAGGCCCCCGAAGCCACCTTCGTCACCCGCGACCTCTATGGCCAGTATCTGCAATCCCTGCTGCGCCGGGCCGCCAGCCAGGGCGTGGCCGCCGACCGGCTAGAGTTGGAGCACGACGAGGTAGTGGCCGTGGAGCGGGACGGCGATCGGTGGCGCCTGGGGCTTGGCCTTGGCCGCTCGGTCATCGCCGATGTCGTGGTGCTGGCGCTCGGCAACCTGCCGCCCAGCCCGCCGGCCCCGATCGGCGAGGCGTTGGCCGCCTCGGGCGCCTATGCCGCCGATCCCTGGGCCTGGGACCCGGCGACACTCCCGCCGGAGGGCGATGTCCTTCTGCTGGGCTCGGGACTGACCGCCGTGGACGTGGCGCTTTCCGTGTACGAACAACGTCCAGGCGCCAGCGTTATGGCTCTGTCCCGGCACGGACTTCTGCCCGCACGTCACGCGGCCGGTGGTGAGGCCCCGTCCTTCGGACCGCCGCCGAAGGGGTCGCCGAGCGCGGTCCTGGCCGAGGTCCGGCGGCGGGCGGGCTCCGACTGGCGCGCCGCCATCGATGCGCTGCGGCCCCAGGTCCACGCCATCTGGCGCGGCTGGCCTCTGGCCGAAAAGCGCCGGTTCCTGCGCCATCTTCGGCCGTTCTGGGATCTCCATCGACACCGCATGGCGCCGGCGGTGGCGGAGGAGATCGACCGGGGCCTGGCCGACGGGACCTTCGAAGTCGTCGCCGGCCGCCTGGTCTCGCTGACAGCCGTGGCGGGCGGCCTAGAGGCGTGTTGGATTCCCAAGGGCGGCGGAGAGCCGGTGGCGCGACGCTTTTCTCTGGCCGTCAATTGCGTGGGGCCGCGCGGCGAGGTGGCCGGCGCCGGCGACGCCCTGATCGGCCAGCTCCTGGCGGCCGGATCGATCCGCCCCGACGCCTGCGACCTGGGCCTTGATGTCGACGCCCGCTCCCGAGTGATCGGCGCCGATGGCGAAGCCAGCGAGACCCTGTTCGCCGTGGGGCCGATCACTCGCGGACAGTTCTACGAGATCACCTCGGTGCCGGATATCCGCATCCAGGCGGCCGATTGCGCCGGCGCCATTCTCAACGCCCTGGCCCTGCGCGACCACGCGCCGAGCGCCGGTGGCGGCCAGGCGATCGCCGATCTCGCCGCCTTCGTCGCCCAGTCGATCGACGAGCTGGACGTCGAACTCGCCTCCCTCAAATACACCCGCCGCGTGCGCAACGCCTGGGAGCTTCGCGGCCGCCGCGCGGCCCTGGGCGAGATCGCGCTATGGCTGGACGGGCGCAAGGACGGGTAGGGTCCTTTGCGCGGGGGTGTTGCGGCTCTGCACCCCCTTCCACCACCCGGCAAGTCATGCCGGGCGGTCCCGCCTCCCCAGCGTAGACCCGGCGGGTGAGGAGAAGAATATCTCTCGCACGTCCATGGCAGGCTTCGGGGGAGTGGATCGGCCGCTACTTTCTAGCGGCCAGGACGGTAGGGGGCGGAACGTGCCGCAGCGACTTCTCTGGCTATTGATGCGGCGCGAGGGATGCCGCAACTTCCCCGCATGAACCGCAGGAACGCCGCCGCGTCGGCAAAGCATATTTCCACCCAGGAAGCCGCGGGCCTCGTGCGCAGCGGCATGTGGCTCGACTACGGAACCAACTTCGCCCAACCGGACGTATTCGACGAGGCCCTGGCCGCCCGCGTCAATGAGCTTACCGATGTGAAGGTTCGCTCCTGCCTCACCTGCCGGCCGCAGCGGTTCTCGGAGGCCGATCCGCGCGGCGAGCATTTCGAGCATTTCTCCTGGCACTTCAGCGCCTATGACCGCGTCCACCATGACGCCGGCATTTGCCACTACATCCCCCTCAACCTCGGCGAGGTGCCCGACTACTACCGCCGCTTCATCGATCCGGTGGATATCGTCATCATCAAGACCTGTCCGATGGATGCGGACGGCATGTTCAACTTCAGCGGCTCGGCCTTGTGGCATCGGGCGATCATCGAGCGCGCGAAGCGGGTGATCCTGGAAGTGTCCCCAAATTTACCCTACGTCTATGGGCTCGATAATGGCGTCCATATCAGCGAGGTGGACTACATCATCGACGGCAGCGAAGCGCCCCCGCCGGAGCTTCACAACCCCGCGCCCACCGAGATCGATCACGCCGTGGCCCGCCAGATCGCTGGCGAGCTGGAGGACGGCGCCTGCCTGCAGATCGGCGTCGGCGGCATGCCCAACGCCGTCTGCTCACTCCTCAAGGAGGCCGGCGTGCGCGATATGGGCGTCCATACCGAGATGCTTACCGACGGCATCATCGATCTCTACCAGGCCGGCGCCCTCACCGGCGCGCGCAAGACCCTGGATCCGGGCAAGATCGTCTTCACCTTCACCCTGGGTTCGGCCGCCGTCTACAAGGCCATCGACCGCAATCCCGATATCATCGCCGCGCCGGTGGACTACACCAACCTGCCGCACAACATCATGCGCAACGACAAGGTGGTCTCGATCAACAGCACCACCCAGATCGATCTCCAGGGCCAGGCGGCCTCGGAATCCGACGGCCATCGCCACCTCACCGGCACCGGCGGCCAGCTCCAGTTCGTGCGCGGCGCCTACGCCTCCAAGGGCGGCAAGTCCTTCATTTGCCTCTCCTCCACCTATGAGCGGCACGGCGTGCGCAAGAGCCGCATCGTGCTCGACCAGACTGCCGGCAACATCATCACCACCCCGCGGTCGGACGTGATGTATGTGGTCACCGAATACGGCATGGTGAATTTGAAGGGCCGTTCCGTGTGCGAACGCGCCAGAGCCCTGATCGGCCTGGCGCACCCGGACTTTACGGGAAGGGCTGGAGCGGGAGGCGTGGGAGAAGGGGCTGCTGGTGCGGGGGATTTGACTCCCCTCAATCCGCCATGAACCGATACCCCACCCCGCTCTCGGTGGTGAGATACCGCGGCGCCGCCGGGTCGGCCTCCAGCTTCTGCGCGCAGGTGGCCGATGAAGACGCGCAGGTATTGCACGTCCTCGGCGTTGGCCGGGCCCCAGACGGCGGTGAGGAGCTGGCGGTGGGTGAGCACCCGGCCGCCGCCTTCGGCCAGGCGCGCCAGGAGATCGTATTCGCGGGGCGACAGGCGCACCGGCTCGCCGGCGCGGGTCACCAGGCGCTTGACGAGATCGATCGTCAGGTCGCCGGCGTGGATCACCGCCGGAGCCCCCTGGCGCGCCAGGCTGTGGCGCAGGGCCACGCGCAGGCGGGCCAGGAGCTCGCCGACATTGAAGGGCTTTTCCACATAGTCGTCGGCCCCGAGGTCGAGGGCGTCGATCTTCTCCATCTCCATGTCGCGGGCCGAGAGGATGATGATCGGGCCGTCGTAGAAGGCGCGGGCGCGCGATCAGGGCCTCCTTGCCGTCCATGTCGGGCAGGCCGAGGTCGAGCACCACCGCGTCGGGCGCGCGGCGGGCGATGGCGGCCAGGCCCGCCGCGGCGGTGTCGGCGCGGATCGGGCTCATAGCCGGCCGCCTCCAGGGCCGGGCCGAGGAAGCGGTGGATCTGCGGCTCGTCGTCGATCACCAGGATGCGGGGCCTGGTGGGCGCTCACGCGGCCTTGGTTCCTGCAGGCTGATCAGGACCCGCGTGCCCCGGCCGCCGTGGATCGGGCTGGCGGCGGCGATGCGCCCGCCCATGGCCTCGACGAAGCCCTTGGCGATGGAAAGGCCCAGGCCCGCGCCCTTGCGCTCGCCCCGCGCGCGGTCGGAGGGCTCCTCCAGCCGGCGGAACTTCTCGAACATGCGCTCGATCTCGGCCTGTGGGGATGCCCGGGCCCTCGTCCTCGATGGAGATCACCACATTGGCCCGGTCCTCATAGACGGCGACCTCGATGGGCAGTGCCGTCGGGGCTGATATTCGATGGCGTTCTCCAGGATGTTGACCAGGGCCTGTTCCAAGCAGGCCCGGATCGATCTCGATATCGGTGAGCTCGGGCGGAAAGTCGCGGGTCAGCGGCCGCTCGCCCAGGCGCCGCTCCACCCGCTCGATGGCGCCGGCCAGCACGTCGCGCACATCGGCCCATTCGGAGCGGGTCTTCAGGGCCCCGCCCTCCAGACGGGTCATGTCCAGCAGGTCGCCGACATAGCGGTTGAGGCGTTCGGCCTCCTCGCGGATCGAGACCAGCAGATCGGCGCGCACCTCGGGTTTGAGGGTCGCCTCATAGTCGATCAGGGTGCGTGGCCGAGCCGAGCACGGTGGCGAGCGGCGTGCGCAGGTCGTGGCTGATCGAGTTGAGCAGGGCCGCCGCGCAGCTTGTCGGAACGGCGCAAGGCCTCGTTCTCCACCGTGGCCGCCGCCAGTTCGGCGCGTTCCAGGGCCACGGCGCCCTGGTCGAGCATGGCCCCGACCAGGCGGTCGTCCTCGATGCCGGTTCGCGGGCCGGCCTCCACCCCGGCGACGCCGGAGCGGCCCCGCACGCCGATCAGGGGTCGGAAGGTCCAGCCGATCTGCGGCAGGGTGCCGGTGCCGGCCCCGGCCGCCTCGCCCTTGTCCCAGGCCCAGCGGGCGGCGGTCATTTCGGCGGTGGCGAGGGCGATTTCGCCGGGCGCGCCGGCGGCGATGATCAGAGAGTCATCCTTGGGCAGCAACACCACGGTGCGCCCGCCGGCGGCGGCGGAAGCCTGTTCGGCCAGGATCTGGGCGGCCTCCTCCTGGGTCGCGGCGGCGGAGAGCCGGCCGCTGGCGGCCAGCAGGGCGGTGACCGCCGACGCCCGCCGGGAGGAAACCAGCGCCTGGTCGCGCACCCGGCCAGTCAGCCAGCCGGTGACGCCGGCGACGGCGATGAAGATGGCGAAGGTGAACACGTCGGTGGCATGGCCGATCACGAACGAGAAGCGCGGCTCGAGGAAGAAGAAGTTGTAGGAGGCGATCGCCGCCGCAGCCGCCGCCAGCGCCGGCCTCAGGCCCCAGGCGAGGCCAGCGATCAGCACGCTGGCCAGGAAGATCATCGCCAGATCGGCGCCGGTGGCGAACCGGTCGATGACGGCGGCGAGGCCGCTGGCGGCGGCCACCAGCAGAAGGCCGCCGACATAGCCCGTGGCCCGGGGTTTGCGCGCGGGCGGGGGCGAGGGAGGCGCGGCGGCGGTGTCCGGCGCCCCTTGGCCGACAAAATGCAGTGCCGCGCCGCCAGCCTGCCGCAGGAGCGCATTGGCGAGCGAACGGCCGAGGAGAATTCGCAAGGGGCTGTCGCGCGACTTGCCAACGACGATCTGGGTGACGTTGTTGCGCCGGGCGAAGTCGAGCACGGTGTCGGGCACATCGTCGCCGGTGAGCACCACCGTCGAGCCTCCCAGCTGTTCGGCGATCTTGAAGGCGTCGGTGATGCGCTTGGCCGAGCGGGCGTCGCCGACGGGCCGATTGGGCCGCTCGACGTGAGCCACCGTCCACGGCGCATCCATCATCAGATCGGCCAGGCGCCGCCCGGCGCGCACCAGGGATCCGGCCGTCTCGTCGCCGGCGATCAGAACCAGGATCCGCTCGCCCGCGGCCCAGGGTCCCTCGATGCCCTGCCGCCGCATGGCCCCGACCAACTGATCGTCCACCGTCTGGGCGGCCCGGCGCAGCGCCATTTCGCGCAGGGCGGTGAGATTCTCCGGCTTGAAGAAATTGTCGGACGCCAGGCGCGCGGTTTCGGGGACATACACCTTTCCGGCGTGCAGCCGCTCGCGCAGTTCGTCGGGCGTCAGATCGACCAGCTCGATCTCGTCGGCGGCGGAAAGGGCGGAGTCCGGCACCGTCTCGCGCACCCGCACGCCGGTGATCTTCCAGACCACGTCGACCAGGCTCTCCAGATGCTGGACGTTAAGGGTGGTCCAGACGTCGATGCCGGCGGCGAGCAGTTCCTCCACATCCTGCCAGCGCTTGGGGTGGCGCGACCCCGGCGCGTTGGAGTGGGCGTATTCGTCGACCAGCAGCAGCTTGGGCTTGCGCCTCAGGGCGCCGTCGAGATCGAATTCCAGGAGCTGGTGTTCGCGATACTGGATGGGCGCGCGGGGCATCACCTCCAGCCCGTCGATCAGGGCCTCGGTTTCCTTGCGGCCGTGGGTCTCGACGACGCCCACCACCACGTCGACGCCCTCGTCATGACGCCGCTTGCCCGCCGAGAGCATTCCGAAGGTCTTGCCCACCCCCGGCGCCATGCCGAGATAGACCTTGAGCCGCCCCCGCCCCTGCCGCTTGGCGTGGGCCAGAAGGGCGTCGGGATCGGGCCGGACGGGTTCGGCCGCGGTCATGATCGAGCGGCGGCGAAGGCCACGGTCCGCTGGAGCCCCCTTCCCCGGCTTCGCCGGCACTTCCCCCAGGGGGGAAGAGATAGCAAGCGCTCTCCTCCCCCTTTGGGGGAGGGGGACCCCGAAGGGGTGGAGGGGGCTCCAGCTTGGCGCGCTTCGGGATCATCACCCCCTAGGTTGGGCCACCGGATAGCGTTCGTCGAGAGCGCGATTGACGGCCAGGACATTCACCCGCGGCTGGCCGATGAAACCGAGCGCCGGGCCTTGTGTGTTTGCGGCGATGATCGCATCGACTGTCTGGGGGGTGAGGCCGCGATGGGCCGCCACCCGGGTCGACTGGAGATAGGCGTTCTCAGGACTGATGTCCGGATCGAGGCCGCTGCCCGAAGTGGTCACCGCGTCGGCCGGGATCGGCCGGCCGCCGGCGTCCTTGGCGATCGCGGCCGCGTCACCCTTGATCCGGTCGGAGAGCTTCTTGTCGAGCGGACCGAGGTTGGAGCCGCCGGAGTTCATCGGGTCATAGCCATTGCCGGCGGCCGAGGGGCGCGGATGCAGATACTCCGGCTTGGCGAAGCCCTGGGCGATCAGGTGGGAGCCGACGATCTGGCCCTTGGCGTCCTTGATCAGGCTGCCGGCGGCCTGGTTTGGGAAGATCGCGCCGATCAGGCCGGTCATGGCCAGAGGATAGCCAAGGCCGAGGATGGCGGTGAACAGGATCATGCTCACCAGGGCGGGGCGGATGTCTTTGAGCATCGTGGTTTGCCTTAAGCCAGATTGATGGCGTGGATCAGAAGGTCGATGGCCTTGATACCGATGAAGGGGGCGACGACGCCGCCCAGGCCATAGATCAAGAGGTTGCGCGACAGCAGCGGTCCCGCGCCGATGGCCCGGTATTTCACGCCGCGCAGCGCCAGCGGAATGAGGGCCACGATCACCAGGGCGTTGAAGATCACCGCCGAGAGGATGGCGCTGTGCGGGTTGGAGAGCTGCATGATGTTGATCGCCGCCAGCGCCGGCAGGGAGACCACGAACATCGCCGGGATGATGGCGAAATACTTGGCGACGTCGTTGGCGATGGAGAAGGTGGTCAGGGCGCCGCGGGTGATCAGCATCTGCTTGCCCACCTCGACGATCTCGATGAGCTTGGTCGGATCGCTGTCGAGATCGACCATGTTGCCGGCCTCGCGGGCGGCCTGGGTGCCGGTCTGCATGGCGACGCCGACGTCGGCCTGGGCCAGCGCCGGGGCGTCGTTGGAGCCGTCGCCGCACATGGCCACCAGCCGGCCCTTGGCCTGCTCCTCGCGGATCAGGCGCAGCTTGTCCTCCGGCGTCGCCTCGGCCAGGAAGTCGTCGACCCCGGCTTCCGAGGCGATGGTCGCGGCGGTGACCGGATTGTCGCCGGTGATCATCACCGTGCGCAGGCCCATGCGGCGAAGGTCGGCGAAGCGCTCCTTCACGCCCGGCTTCACCACGTCCTTGAGGTGGATGACGCCCATCAGCTTGCCGTTCTCGCGCGCAGGCCAGCGGCGTGCCGCCGGAGCGGGAGATGCGGTCCACCGCCGCCGCCGACTTCGGTCGGGACCTCGGTCGGCGCGAGGCCGACCAGCCGGTAGATGGCGTCCACCGCGCCCTTGCGCCAGCTGGCCGTCGGCGACGTCGAGGCCGGAGAGGCGGGTGGTGGCGCTGAACGGGATGGCGGTGAATTCCGCCGGCAGATCCACCACCAGGCCTTGCTGTTCGCGAGCCAGCTCGAGGATCGAGCGGCCCTCGGCGGTTTCGTCGGCGAGGGAGGCCATCACGGCGGCCATCAGGGCCCGTTCGGTCGGCACGCCCGGAGCGGCGATCACCTCGGTGGCCATGCGGTTGCCGAAGGTGATGGTGCCGGTCTTGTCGAGCAGCAGGGTGTCGACAGTCGCCGGCCGCCTCGACCGCGCGGCCGGAGGTGGCCAGCACGTTGACCTTCAGCAGCCGGTCCATGCCGGCGATGCCGACGGCCGAGAGCAGGCCGCCGATGGTGGTGGGGATCAGGCAGATGAACAGCGCGCCCAGCACCATGGGGTCGAGCTTGACGCCGGAGTACTGGCCAAGGCCCAGCAGGGTGACCACGGCGATCAGGAACACCAGGGTCAGGCCGGCCAGCAGCACGGCCAGGGCGATCTCGTTGGGCGTCTTGCGGCGATTGGCGCCCTTCGACCATGGCGATCATCCGGTCGAGGAAGCTGGTGCCCGGCCCGGAGGTGACGCGGATCTTCAGCCAGTCGGAGACCACGGTGGTGCCGCCGGTGACGGCCGAGCGGTCGCCGCCGCTTTCGCGGATCACCGGCGCGCTCTCGCCGGTGATGGCCGCCTCGTTGACCGAGGCCACGCCCTCGACGATCTCGCCGTCGGCGGGGATCACGTCGCCCGCCTCGACCAGGACCAGCATCGCCGGGCATCAGCTCGTGCGCCGGCGTCGGGACGGTGCGTCGCCGGTGGCTTCGGTCGATGATCAGCTTGGCCTTGGTGGTCGACCCGGGCGGCGCGCAGGCTGTCGGCCGCCGCCTTGCCGCGGCCCTCGGCGACGCTCTCGGCGAAGTTGGCGAACAGCACCGTGGCCCAGAGCCACAGCGCGATCTGCAGGGCGAAACCGATCGCCGCGTGATGGACGATGGCGTCGACCAGGGAGACGGTGGCCAGCACGCGCCACCACCTCGGTGGCCAGGATCACCGGATTGCCGGTCAGCTTGCGCGGATCGAGCTTGACGAAGGCGTCGAGCGCGGCGCGGCGCAGCATGGCGCCTTGAGGGCCGGCGGCGGTGACGGCGGAAGCCATGTGAGTTCAGCTTTCCTGTTGTTTCTTTATGCATTAGTGCTTGACGAGCGCGAGCATCTGGAAGTGCTCGACGATCGGGCCCAGGGCCAGGGCCGGGAAGTATTGCAGGCCGCCCAGGATCAGGATCACCCCGATCAGCAGGCCGACGAACAGCGGGCCGTGGGTGGGCAGGGTGCCGGCGGTGGGCGCCAGCTTGGGCTTGGCCGCCAGGCCGCCGGCGATGGCCAGGACCGGCACGGCGTAGCCGAAGCGGCCGAGCCACATGGCGATGCCCAGGGTGGCGTTCCACTAGGGGCGTTGGCCGCTGAGGCCGCGCGAAGGCCGAGCCGTTGTTCCCGGTCGCCGAGGAGTAGGCGTAGAGGATCTCGGACAGGCCGTGCGGGCCGGAGGCGCGAGACGGTCTTCAGCGCCAGGGGCAGCACCGCGGCGACGGCGGCGAAGCCCAGGATCGAGGCGGTCAGGATCAGGACCGCCAGCATGGCGAACTTCATCTCCCGCGCCTCGATCTTCTTGCCGAGGTATTCCGGCGTGCGCCCGACCATCAGGCCGGCCACGAACACCGCGATCAGCGCCATGACGATCATGCCGTAGAGGCCCGAGCCGACCCCGCCCGGCAGCATCTCGCCGAGCTGGATCATGAACATCGCCATGCCGCCGCCCAGCGGCGTGAAGCTTTCGTGCATGCCGTTGACCGCGCCGTCGGAGGCGCCGGTGGTCATGGCCGCGAACACCGCGGTCGAGGGCGCGCCGAAGCGGACCTCCTTGCCCTCCATGTTGGGCGTGGCGACCACATGGTTGGCCACGAGCGCCGGGGTCGGCTGGGTCTCGGCCGCATAGATGGCCGCCGCCGCGCCGCTGACCATGATCGCCATGACGACGACCAGGGCGCGCGCCTCCTTGCGCAGGCCCACCACCCGGCCGAAGGCGACCACGCAGGCGTAGGCCAGCATGTTCATGATCACCATCTCGATCAGATTGCTGATCGGGCCGGGGTTCTCGAACGGGTGGGCGGAATTG
Organism: uncultured Alphaproteobacteria bacterium; assembly: GCA_963817995.1. Taxonomy (GTDB): domain Bacteria; phylum Pseudomonadota; class Alphaproteobacteria; order Caulobacterales; family Caulobacteraceae; genus Acaudatibacter. Next base: position 94,888 of record CAWFQJ010000016.1, on the reverse strand, counting down.
GCGTTGAAGAAGCCGCCGCCGTTGGTGCCGAGCTGCTTGATGGCCTCCTGGCTGGCGACCGGGCCGAGCGCGATCGTCTGCTTGGCGCCCTTCGAGGGTGTGGGCGTCGACATGGGCGGCCAGGGTCTGCGGCACGCCCAGCGCCGCCAGGGCCAGAGCGATGACGATCGAAAGCGGCAGCAGGATGTAGAGGGTGATCCGAGTAAGATCGGCCCAGAAGTTGCCGAGGCTCTCGCCGCGGTTGGCGGCGAAGGCCCGCGCCAGGGCCGCGGCGACGGCGATGCCGGCGGCGGCGGAGGCGAAGTTCTGCACGGTCAGGCCGGCCATCTGGGCGAAGTGGCTGAGCGGCGCCCTCGCCGGCGTAGAACTGCCAGTTGGTGTTGGTGACGAAGCTGATGGCGGTGTTGAACGCCAGGTCCGGGGACATGCCGGCGAACCCCTGCGGGTTCAGCGGCAGATGCCCCTGCAGGCGCAGGATGGCGTAGAGGAACAGGAACGCCGCGGTGCTGAAGGCGAGGAACGAGATCGTATAGGCGAGCCAGCCCTGGCCTTTGTCGGGCCGGATCCCCATGAGGGCGTTGTAGCCGCGCTCAACAGGCTTCAGAACCGGATCGAGCCAGGTGCTCTCGCCCTGCCAGACCCGGGCCATATAGATGCCGAGCGGCCAGCCGAGGCCCACGGCGAGGCCGATCGTCAAGGCGATCTCGGCCCATCCCTGAATATTCATTTCGCGATTTCGCTTTTTCTAGAACTTGTCTGGGCGAAGCAGCGCCACGAGCATGTAGCCGGTGATGGCGACCGCGCCGGCGCCGTAGAGGAGGGCGACGAGCATGGTCAGACGCCCCTCAGCAGCGCGGCGTAGAGCCCGAAGGCCGCGAAGAGGGCGAGGCCCCCGACGATGTAGACGATATCCATGGAACAGCTCCGGACGATGTCAGGAGGCGGTGATACGCCCGGACCGCATAACGGGGCTGTAGGGGAGTTGGCCGGCGCGGATAACGGAAAGATAAACGCCGAGGCGCCGCTCAGCCGCCCTCGGCCGCCACGGCCCGCTGGTAACCCTCCCGCGCCTGCATGCGCTCCCAATAGCGCCGGGCGGGGTCGGGGAAGCGGTCGGAAAGGCCGAGGGTTTCGGCGAGCTTCAGAGCATAAGCGACGGCGACGTCGGCCATGGTGAAGCGGCCGGCGGCCAGATAGTCGGCCTCGCCCATCATCTTCATGGCCCCGCGCAGGCGCGAATGAAACCACTGGGCGTAGTCGGCGGCGGCCTGGGCGATGCGGCGCTCTTCGGGCTCCAGGCGCGTGTAGCGAAGCACGATGGTCTGGGGGAACGTCAGGGTGGCGTCGCTCATGTGCAGGAAGTTGAGATAGGCGGCGAAGCCCGGCTCGTCCGGGGTCACCGCCAGGGGCGTGGGGCCGTATTTCGCCGCGAGATATTCGCAGATCGCCGCCGACTCGGTCATCCGCGCGCCGTCGTCGAAAAAGGTCGGGACCGTGCCCATGGGGTTGAGGTCGAGATAGCCCTCCACCCGCGCGCGCGGCGGGAAGGCCATGAGCTTCAGCTCATAGGGAAGTCCCATCTCCTCCAGGGCCCACAGCGCCCGAAACGATCGCGCGCCGGCGCAATGGTGCAGGACAATCATGGCCGGAGCGCTCCCACCGCCGAAATTCGTCGGGTCGACTAGCAGCTTTCCTCGCTGTTGGGGCGATGCGGTGCAAGGGGCCTACGGCCGCGCGGACGGCGGCCCTGGACGATTAGGCGCCGCCGACGAAATGCTGGACGGCCAAGCCCAACACCATCACCGAGACGAACCAGGTGACCAGGATCGCCACGGATATCGTTTTCGGCGTCTTCGAAAGATGCGTGTTTATAGGTGTTTCTCCTGTCTGTTCGGCCCTGATGCCCGGATCGCGCGCGGCCAAGGGGCCTGGGCTGTTAAGCTGCGCCACGGCCTCAGGATCCGGGTGTGGGCCAAGGGCTGGGCGGATGCGAAGATCCGCCAGCGAAAACATCGTCGATCATGACGATGACGATCGCCGCCAGAGCGCACAGCAGCAGCATCGCCGCCGCCGGTTGCGCCAGCAAGGCCGCGGCGCGGATATCGCCGCAGTCTGGCGCCGTCACCGCCATAAAAGGAGTTCTGATATGGGACCACAACCGCTTCTCCCGAACCCGCCGCCTCTGTTACGGGAAATCGCGGAAAAGAGGCCATTCGTCTTCGGGTTGCTTGGCGTCAACAACACCTAAACGGACGACGGCTTGGCGGCGGGATGGATGCGGATGCCGCCGGCCGTTACTTGGGCAGCTCGACAAGGCCCATGCGATTGCCTTCCGGATCGGTGAAGATGGCGAAGGTCGCCACCTTGGGCACGACCATCTTCGGCATCGCCACCGCGCCGCCCGAGGCGACAATCTTCTTCAAGGCGGCATCGACGTCGCTGACACCAAGATAGATGAGCGTCTCGCGGGGATCCTGCCTCAGGGTCCCGGCCAGATGCGGCGTCTTGATGCCGTTGGCGGCGTCGATATCCCAGCCGAAATTGGCGGCGTAGAACTGCTTGAGCTTGGCCGCGTCGGGCCCGGCGATGTCGAAGAAGACAATGGGCGCCGAGGTCGTCGGCGCGGCTGTCTGGGCGCTCACGGCCGAGGCGCCGGCCAGCGCGCAAGTGGCGAAGAGGACGATGGTGATGGGTTTCAAAACGATCTCCCGGGTCTGACCAACACACGAGGGTAAACCAGGCCAACCGCGCCTGGAACCTCGCGCCTAGCTGAAATCCGAAGCGCGATCCCCCAGCAGGAACCTCGGCCCGGGGCCGGCGCGGGCGGCGCGGTCGCCTGGATTGTAGAGGGCGCAGCGATCCAGCGAGAGGCATCCACAGCCGATGCAGCCGTCGAGAAGGTCGCGCGTGCGTTCCAGCATGGCGATCTTCGCCTCCAACGCACCGCGCACCTTGCGGCTGATCGCCTGCCAATCGGCCCGGGTCGGCGAGCCGCCATGCGGGAGCGCCGAAAGAAGGCTCTCGATCTCGCCCAGGGTCAGGCCCAGCCGCTGGGCGATCAGGACGAACGACAGGCGCCGGATGTCCGAGCGCGGAAACCGGCGCTGGTTTCCCGTGGTGCGCACCGCGCTCACCAGTCCCCGGGCCTCGTAGAAACGGATGGCCGAGACCGCCAGGCCCGTGCGCCGCGAAAGTTCGCCGATGGAGATCAGGGCTGTGGGAGTCATGAGACTTGGCTTTGAAAATTTGATCTTGACCTCAAGTTAGCTTGAGGTTGTAGGCCGATCAAGAAAGGCGCGCGAACCCGGCGCCGGTCAAGCCGAAGGACCCAGAGAAATGTCGAGCCTGAGGATCGAGCATGTGAACGTCACCGTTTCGGACCCCGACCGGTCGGCGGCGCTGATGGAGGCGGTGTTCGGCTGGAGCGTGCGCTGGCGGGGCCCGGCGCGGGACGGCGGCCACACCATCCACGTTGGGACCCCCGACCACTATGTCGCACTCTATTCCAGCGCTCTGAAACCGTCCCCGGACGTCTTCGCCAAGGGCCGCCCGCTCAATCACATCGGCGTGGAGGTGGAGGATCTGGACGCTGCCGAAGCGCGGGTGATCGCCGCCGGGGCCACGCCTTTCAACCACGGCGACTATGCGCCTGGCCGCCGCTTCTATTTCTTCGATCCCGACGGCATCGAATACGAGGTGATCAGCTATCGCTGAGGCCGCGCCGCCAGCCTGAAGGAACCCTGCTCGAAATCGCGCATCCGCGGCGAAAGGCCTCGCTTGCCTTCCATGACGGTTGCTCGGCTCCGCCCGGTCTGTTTACTGGCGTTGAAGGCGAACAGGAGGCGGCATGGCGCAAGAGGCTGTGGGCACGGCGCCCATCCCATCGGCGGCGCCCACGCCCCCAGTCTTGGCGCGCCGCTATATCGCCGCGGCGACCATCGGCAACGCGCTGGAATTCTACGATTTCATCACCTACGCCTTTTTCTCCATCCAGATCGGCCACGCCTTTTTTCCCACCCACAACGCCTACGCCAGCCTGATGCTGTCGCTGGCGACCTTCGGCGCCGGCTTCATCACCAGACCTATCGGCGGCCTCATCATCGGCTCGTTCGCCGACCGGGTCGGGCGCAAGCCGGCGATGATGCTCAGCTTCACCATGATGGGCGTGGCCATCATCACCATCGCGATCATCCCGCCCTATTCGATGATCGGCGTCGCCGCGCCGATCCTGGCGGTGCTGGCGCGCATGGTGCAGGGCTTTTCTCTGGGCGGCGAGGTGGGCCCGACCACCGCCTATCTGCTGGAGTCGGCGCCGCTCAAGTCGCGCGGCCTGGCGGTCTCCTGGCAGGGTGCGAGCCAGGGCATCGCCGCCACGCTGGGTGGCCTCGTTGGCGTCGCCCTTTCAGCGCTTCTGCCGCCTGACGCCCTGGACGCCTACGGCTGGCGCATCGCCTTCCTTCTGGGGGCGATCACCCTGCCGTTCGGCCTGTGGATCCGCCGCACATTGCCCGAGACCCTCCATGCGCCCGATCCCACCGACGGGGCCTCGGAAACGACATCCAGGATGGGTCTGGCCAAGGAGAGCCGGCGGATCATCGTCCTGGCCCTGGCCTCCCTCGCAGCCGGCACAATCGCCACCTATGTCTTTGATTATATGACGACCTTCGCCCAGCATACCCTGCACATGGCGCCGGGGGTGTCGTTCTGGGCGGGGGCCTTGGGGAACATTGCGGCCGTCGTCTCCATCCTCTGGGGCGGCTGGCTTTCCGACCGAGTGGGACGGCGGCCCTTGATGATCTGGCCCAACCTCGCCTTCCTGATCCTGATCCTGCCGGGCTTCTTCTGGATCATCAAAGCGCACAGTCCGCTGGTGCTTATTCTCGGCACGACGGCTCTTGGCTTCATCGCCAACCTTGGCGGCGGCGCCTTCTACGCCGCGGTGGCCGAAACCCTGCCCAAGCGCATCCGCGGCAGCACGTTCGCCATCGTTTACGCCTCCTCCATCGCCCTCTTCGGCGGCACGACCCAGCTTGTCATAACCTGGCTGATCCACGCCACCGGCAATCCCATGGCCCCGGCCTGGTACCTCTTCGCCGCCACCTGTGTCGGCCAGATCGCCCTGATGCTGATCCTCGAAAGCGCTCCGGCGAAGATCCTGGCGCCGGCCGCGATCGCCGCAACCTAAGATCAGGTCCCGGCCGGCTCCCACAGCTCGACCTTGATACCCGCCGGATCCATCAGCCAGGCGAAGCGGCCAAACGACGGATCGTCCTGACGGCCCAGGCATGGCGCGCCATGGGCGGCGGCACGCTCGATCAGGGCGTCGATACCCTCGACGATCAGATTGATCATGAAGGGCGCCGTCGAGGGCTTGAAGTAGTCGGAGTCGGCGGCGAACGGGGCGAGCTGGGTGACCCCCGTCTTCGGATGAGGGAAGATCGCCGAGCCGAAGTCTTCGAACTTCACGCCGAGCGCCTCGGCGTACCAGGCCCGCCACGCCTTCTTGTCCGCGACCTTTAGGAAGACGCCGCCCAGGCCAAGCACCCGGCCCCCGTCCGCCTTCGACGGCGCGGCCTGCGATCCAGCTTCTGAGGCGAGGCCCGCCCCGACGGCCGTCGCCCCGGCCCCGGTGATGAGGGTTCGTCTATCCTGCGCCATGCGTGCTCCCTTGGGACGGCTAGGTGATGGTCCCGCGACTGGACGCGAGAGTTTCATCATCTTCCGCCGACCTGCAAGCCCTTCGGATCATATCCGCGGCGGGTATCCGGCATCATGCCGACGAAGCTTCCCCCTTGACCGCCGCCAGGGCAGGCGCCTTGAGTTTCACCAGACACTTCCAGGGAGCCCGCGGGCCATGACCAGTTTCACCTCCGATTTCACCATGACCATCGGCGGCAAGCCGGTCGGTGGCGCCGGAACCTTCCCGGTGCTCAATCCGGCGACCGAACAGGAGATCGCCCCCGCGCCCGATTGCTCGCGCGAACAGCTGGATGAGGCGGTGGCCGCCGCCCGGGCCGCGTTCCCGGCCTGGGCCTCCACGCCGATCGAGAAGCGCCGCGAGGGCTTGCTGGCCATCGCCGGGGTGCTGGCCGCCCACGCCGAAGATCTCAAGCGCCTCCTTACCGCCGAACAGGGCAAGCCGATCGACGCCGCTTTCGGTGATGTCATGGGCGGGGCCATGTGGTGCCAGGCCACCTCCACCTTCGACCTTCCGGTCCATGTGGTCGAGGATACTCCCGAGCGCCGGGGCGAGACGCGGCGAGTGCCGCTGGGCGTCGTCGGGGCCATCGCGCCGTGGAACTTCCCGGTGATCCTGGCCATGTTCAAGGTCGCCCCCGCCCTGCTGGCCGGCAACACCGTGGTGCTCAAGCCCTCGCCGTTCACCCCGCTGACAACCCTGAAGATAGGCGAGCTGCTGCGCGGCGTGCTGCCTGACGGGGTGCTGAACATCGTCTCCGGCGGCGACGACCTCGGGCCCTGGATGACCTCACATCCGGGCATCGACAAGATCAGCTTCACCGGCTCGACCGCCACCGGCCGCAAGGTGATGGCCAGCGCCTCCCAGAGCCTCAAGCGCGTGACCCTGGAACTGGGCGGCAACGACGCGGCCATCGTCATGGGCGATATCGATGTGGAGGCCATGGCCGAGCAGCTGTTCTGGGCCGCCTTCACCAACACCGGCCAGATCTGCATCGCCACTAAGCGCATGTATGTGCACAAGGACGTCTATGAGCCGCTCAAGGCCGCCCTGGTGGCCTACGCCAAGACCGTGAAGGTGGGCGACGGGGCGCAGCAGGGCACCCAGATGGGTCCGATCCAGAACGCGCCGCAATACAAGCGCGTGCTCGATCTGATCGCCGACGCCAAGGCCAAGGGCTACGACTTCCTGATCGGCGGCGAGACCTCCACGGCGCCGGGCTATTTCGTGCCGATCACCATTATCGATAATCCGCCCGAGGATTCCCGCATCGTCCAGGAAGAGCAGTTCGGGCCGGTGCTGCCCCTGCTCAAGTTCGACGACGTGGACGACGCCATCGCCCGCGCCAACGCCAGCGACTACGGCCTCGGCGCCTCGGTATGGTCGGCCGACGAAGCCAAGGCCCTGGAGATCGGCAATCGCCTGCTGGCCGGCACGGTGTGGATCAACGAGACCCAGCACATCAGCCCGATGGGGGCCTTCGGTGGGGTGAAGCAATCGGGCATCGGCTCGGAAGGCGCCGTCGAGGGCCTGATGGAATACACCAACGCCCAGACCGTCTATGTGAAGAAGAAGGCGCCGGTCGCGGCCTGAGGGACCGCGCCGGACTTTAGGTTCGTGTACGGTCCATGCCGCTGAAACCACCGGATTTCGACGTCGCCGCGGCGCATCGCTATTTCGCCGCCAAGTGCTTCAACGACGCATGGGACCTGATCGAGAAGCCGGAGCGGACGCCGGGGGACGATCGCCGGATGGTCGCCCTCAGCCAGGCGTCGTTCTATCATTGGCTGGAGCGGGAAGACTGGGATGAACGGCGCGTGGCCATCGGCTATTGGCAGATGTCCCGCGTCCAGGCCCTGGCCGGGAACGCCGCCGAAGCCGTTCGGCTCGGCGAGCTCTGCCTCGCGCACAGCCGCGATCTGACGCCTTTCCACCTGGGCTACGCCCACGAAGCCCTGGCCCGGGCCCACAAGCTGGCCGGCGACAAGATCGAGGCCGCTCGCCATCTGGCCCTGGCCAAGGCTCAGGCGGCGCGGGTTGAGGAGGGCGAGGATCGCGATCTGCTGGAGGCGGATCTCAAGGCCCTGGCGTGAAGCGGCGAGCCGCGCCTACACCCCCCCGATCAGCACGTACTTGATCTCCACATAGTCCTCGATGCCGTATTTGGAGCCTTCGCGGCCGAGGCCCGATTGCTTGATCCCGCCGAAGGGAGCGACTTCGGTGGAGAGTATGCCGTCGTTGACCGCGACCATGCCGTATTCCAGCGCCTCGGCCACCCGGATCACGCGGCCGAGGTCGCGGGCGTAGAAGTAGGAGGCCAGGCCGAATTCGGTGTCGTTGGCCATGGCGATCGCCTCCGCTTCGTCGTCGAAGCGGGTGAGCGTGGCGACGGGCCCGAAGATCTCCTCGCGGGAAATCTCCATCGTCGGGGTCACCTCGGTGACGATGGTGGGTTCGAAGAAGGTGTGGCCGAGCGGATGGCGATGGCCGCCGAGGCGCACCTTGGCGCCATCGGCCAGGGCGCCGGCGATGAGATGCTCGACCTTCTCCACCGCCTCGACGTTGATCAGCGGCCCCTGGGTCACGCCATCGGCCATGCCGTCGCCGACCTTCATCGCCGCCACCTGCGCCGCCAGCTTGGCCTCGAAGGCGTCGTAGACGGCGTCCTGCACCAGGAAGCGGTTGGCGCAGACGCAGGTCTGGCCCATGTTGCGGTACTTCGAGGCCAAGCGCGCCTTCGACGGCGGCGTCGAGATCGGCGTCGTCGAAGACGATGAAGGGCGCGTTGCCGCCCAGCTCCAGCGCGACCTTCTTCACCGTGGTGGCGCACTGGGCCATCAGCTGCTTGCCGACCGCGGTCGAGCCGGTGAAGGAGAACTTTCGCACCAGCGGATTTGACGTCAACTCCAGCCCGACCTCGCGCGAGCGTGTGGTGGTGATCGACGTTGAACACGCCCGGCCGGCATGCCGGCGCGCTCGGCCAGTTCGGCCAGCGCCAGGGCCGAGAGCGGCGTCTCGTCCGGCCGGCTTGATCACGAAGGTGCAGCCGGCCGCCAGCGCCGGGGCGACCTTGCGGGTGATCATGGCGTTGGGGAAGTTCCACGGCGTGATCGCGCCGACCACGCCGATCGGCTGCTTGAGTGACGAGGATGCGCTTGCCGGCGCGCGTGGCCGGGATCACGTCGCCATAGACCCGCTTGGCCTCCTCGGCGAACCACTCGATGAAGCTGGCGCCGTAGGCCACCTCGCCGCGGCTCTCGGCCAGGGGCTTGCCCTGTTCGGCGGTCATCAGCCGGGCCAGGTCCTCCTGATTGGCCATGATCAGATCGAACCAGGCTCGCATCAGCGCCGGCGCGTTCCTTGGCGGTCTTGCCGCGCCAGGCCGGGAGAGCCTGATGCGCCGCCTCGATGGCCGCCTTGGTGTCGCCCGCATCCAGATCGGCGACATTGGCGATCGTCTCGCCGCTCGCGGGATTGGTCACCGCGAACCGGGCGCCGGAAGCGGCCTTGATCCAGCGCCCATTCACATAGGCGTCGGATTTCAGCAGTCGGGGGTCTTTGAGGCTAAGCATGGCGCCTCAATACACGGCCCCTTGGGTCAGATCACCTCCAGATAGTCCTTGTCGGGGAGGGCCGGAAACGGCGCCGTGGGCAGTGTCTGATACCAGAAAGCCACCGAGGCGATATCGTCCTGCAATGGCAGGTAGCGGCGGTCCTTTTCCGTGCGCCAGCCCAGCGCCTGTATGGTGACCTTGAGGTCGGCCTCGAAACGGATCGGATCCATGATGTGCCAGCGATAGAGGCCAAAGCGCTGTTGCGAGCGATAGACGCCGTCCGGCCGGATCACCTGGGGCAGGCCTGCATAAGGCGTGGTGAACTCCACATAAGCGCTTGGCTTGTCGCGCTCGACGACGCCGGGATCGAAGTCGTAGGCGCCGCAGAAATAGTCCTCCGTTCCCGTGCCGCAGATCGTGGGGAAGGCTTCGTCGCCATCGAGAAAGAACTTGATCTCGCCTTCGCCCCACCAGCCGGAATTGTTTACACCCCAGGCCATATAGGTTCCCACATAGTGGCCTTGGCCCCGGACGCCGTCGAGGAGGGTGTAGACTTCCTTATAGGGCAGAGGGTTCACGCGCCTGAACTGCGCGTGGAAATAGGCCGCGTCGGCGGGGACCTCGGTGAGGGTGTAGTTGATCTGGTAGTAGCAATAGACCGCTTCCTCGGCGAGGTTGGTCAGGGTCATGCGCGCCCGGACGCGAAACGGCATCTCCCAATAGCAGTTGAAGCCGCGCCCGGGATTGACGCAGACGGCGAGGGACGAGACCTGGGCGAATGTCTCCCAGCCGCAGGCGAAGAAATCCCCCACCGGACATTCCACCGACGGCTGCGCCTGATCGTCCCAATAGATGCGCAGGAGGGTGTGGCGCCAGCGGCCGCGCGCCAGGGTCATCCACATCTGCTGGATGGCGCCCGGGCCGGTGATATCGGCGATCTCGCGCGTGGCCCCGGGCTCGATGACGATGAAGGGCGAGACCTTCCACCCCTGGCCCAGACCCCGGGCCATGTGAGCGGCCGGCCCGTCGGTCGACATGCCGCCCTTGCCCTTCTCGCCGCTGAAGTTTTCCGGACTGATGGATCGGGTCTTGGCCGACGAGAGGCGCGATAGATTGCCCAGATGAAGGCCGAGGCCATTGAAGGCGGTCATGGCGTCTAATCCCCGAACGTTTCCTCCAGCATTCGTGGCAGACTTGTCGCCAGGCCGTCCAGGGGGCCGGAAGAGAGGAGCAGCACGACCTCCTGGCCGGTGAGGGTCGCCTTCAGATCGGCGAGGCTCGCCTCGGCGCCGGCCACCCCCAGGGCGGGGACGCCGGCCGCCCGGATCCGCTCCAGGATCGCCGCCTGGCCGACCTGCGCATGACCTTCGGCGCCGTGACTCGGCGGGGCCAGAAGCAGCACGCGCGAGACGCCTTCGAAGACGGTGTCGTACCACTCCAGAGCCGCCTCATTGCGCCAGCTGAAGGTGTGCGGCTCGAATACCACCACCGCCGGCCGGTCCGGAAAATGCAGCAGGATCGCCTCGATGGCCGAGCGGGCCTTCTCGTAGGAGGAGCCAAACCCCTCATAGGCCGGCACGCGCGACCGAAAGGTTTTCTTGTCAAGTCGCCGGGCCACGCCGCGGAACCGGGCGACGCCTCGCTGCAGGGCGGGTTCGTCGATCGCGCCACGCTCCAGAAGCAGCGCCGCCGCCCCGACGATATTCTCGATGTTGTGCCGGCCGAGCAGCGGCGTTTCCAGGGGAATGCGCGCGCCGCTGGGCGTGATGAGATCGAAGCGCGTCACCTCTCCGATCCGGATGTCGTCGGCCCAATATCCTGAACAGCGCTCCAGCCCATACCAGACCACCTGGCGGCCGGCGGTCAGCCGGCGCAAGCCTTCGAACCCGTCGGCGCACACCAGCAGGCCATCGCGCGGTAGCAGATCGATCAGTTCGGCGAACGGCGCCTCATACGAGGCCAGGGTCGGAAACACGTTCACATGGTCGTGGGTCAGCGAGCTGATCAGGGCGGCGCGCGGACGGTAGAGCAGGAACTTCGATCGCCTGTCGTCCGCGCCGACGACATATTCGTCGCCTTCTATCAGGAAGGTTGGGTCGGACCCGGCATGGCCGGTGGCGGCCAGATCCAGCGGCACGGCGCCGATGAAGTAGCCCGGATCGGCGCCGGCCTCCCTCATCAGCACCGCCAGCAGCGCGGTGAGGGTCGATTTGCCGAAACTGCCGGCGACGACGATATTGTCTCGTCCTCGCGTGTGTTCGCCCAGGAACGCCGCGAAGCCGTAGCGGGGAATTTCCCGTCTCACGATCTCCGTAAGTTCAGGATTGTGCGCCAGATCGAGCTTGGCGCTGGATCCGATGATCGCCACGTCGATATCGATTGGCAGCAACGAGGCGTCGAACCCCTCCCGCCAGGGGATTCCCATGCGATCGAGATAGACGTTCATCGGCGGGAAGACCGCATCGTCCGAGCCGCTCACTTCCCAGCCCTCCGAGGCCAGAACCGAGGCGAGGGCGCTCATCCCCGCGCCGGCGACGCCAAGAAAATAGGCCCTCATGTCACCCGGCCGCGCGGCGGCGCGGCGCGCCAGGCCTCGGTCTCCATGATTTCGGCCAGGATCGCCACCGCGCGCCAGACGTCCTCGAAACCCAGATAGAGCGGCGTGATGCCAAAGCGCATGACGTCGGGATCGCGGAAGTCGCCGATCACGCCTCTGGCGATCAGCGCCTGGACCACGCCGTAGGCCTGGGGGTGGGTGAAGGCGATGTGGCTGCCCCTCGACGCCGGATCGCTGGGCGTGATCAGTGATAAACCTTGGCCGGCCAGCCGCGCCTCGACCTCGGCGGCGAACAGGTCCCAGAGCGCCGCCGACTTGGCCGCCACCGCCGCCATATCGGCCTCCAGCGCCAGATCGATCCCCACCTCCAACGCGAGCAGACCCAGGATCGGCGGCGTGCCGCAGAGGAACCGCTCGATCCCCGTCGCCGGGCGAAAGTCGTCCACGAAGTCGAACGGCGCGGCGTGGCCCATCCAGCCGGTCAGAGGCGAGCGCAGTTCGTCCTGCAGCCGCCGCGCGACATACAGAAAGGCCGGGGCGCCAGGGCCGCCATTGAGGAACTTGTAGCCGCATCCCACCGCCAGATCGGCGTCGCAGGCGCCAAGATCGACCTCGATCGCTCCGGCGCTATGGCTGAGATCCCAGAGGATCAGCGCCCCGGCCCGATGCGCCGCGGTCGTGATCGCCGCCATGTCGCGCCGCGCGGCGGTCTTGTAGTGGACGTGGGTGAGCATGACGACCGCGACGGTCTCGTCGATCGCCGCCTCCACCGCCTCGGACGCCACGGCCCGGGCCTCGACGCCTGGGAGCAGGTCGGCGAGGCCCTGAGCCACATAAAGGTCGGTGGGGAAATTGCCGGCCTCGCTGAGGATCACCTTGCGGCCGGGACGCGCTCGAAGGGCGGCGGACAGCAGCTTGAAGAGATTGACCGAGGTCGAGTCGGCGACCACCACTTCGCCGGGCCCCGCGCCGATGAGCCTGGCGATCTTCGCCCCGACGCGCGCCGGCGCGCCGATCCAGTCCTCGTCATTCCAGCTGCGGATCAGGCCCTCGCCCCATTCGCGGGCCACCGCCTCGTCGATCCTCCCTCTCGTTGCCGCCGGCGTCGGTCCGAGCGAGTTGCCGTCGAGATAGATCACGCCCTTGGGCAGGGCGAAGCGGGGGCGAAAGGCCGCCATGGGATCGGCGGCGTCCATGGCCCTGACTTGGTCCAGCCTTGCGCTCACGGGAGCGATCGCAGGATGGCGCGCACGGGGGAGGCGTCCAGGTCCGCCAGCTTCAGCGGCAGGGCGATGAGCTCATAGTCGCCGGGCGGGACGTCATCGAGCACCAGACCCTCCAACACCCGCATATCGGCGGCCAGCACCGCCAGATGGGCGTCCATGGTCTTGGAATCCTGTGGATCGAGGGAGGGTGAATCGACGCCGATCAGCCGCACGCCCAAATCGGCCAGCGCCTCGATCGCCCCGGCCTCGACCACGGAGAACCGATCGACCCATCGATCATGGGGAAAGGCCGTGAAGGTTCGAAAAAGCACTCTCGGCGGTGGGGCGACGAGCCTCTCTTCGATGAAGGTCCGGTTGATAACTCCGTCCGCGCCACGCGCGTCCACCACCCGGCATGCGCCGACATAGGCGTCCAGCGCCACATCCGCCGCGCTCGCGCCGGCCGCGCTGTAGTGCAGAGGCGCGTCGGCGTGGGTCCCGGCGTGGACGGTGGTCTCGAAGCGCGACACCGTCACCGGCGAGTCCTCGCCCAACGTCCAGCGGCGTCCCGTCGCGAATGGCGTATCGCCCGGCCACACCGGCAGTCCCGGCCGCAAGGTCTGGCTGATGTCCCAGATGGTCCGCACAGGGTCCGGCTCCATCACCCCCGCCTCAGGAGTGCGGCGCGGGCGCGCCCGGCGGCGCCTTGGCGAAGGAGTCGATGACCCACTCCAGGGGCGCCGTCTCAACCCGAATGTCGCCCCGCCTGGGCAGCTCGAGGTCCACGGTCATGACCAATCCGCCGGTCCACATGATCAGCAACAGGGATGACAGGACAGGCTGACGTATGCCGCCAAGGCCCAGTTCGTAGCCCATGGCGCCGATGGCCAGCATCGAGCCGACGATCAGCATGTCGATCATGTCTCCGGGCACCCGTCCATCGAAGGCGAAGCGTTGGGAAAGCGCGGCGTCGAACATGTTGTTCAAGGCCGTCACAAGCGTCGCCATGACCGGCGTCGGCGATTTGCGCGCCGCCTCGGTCGCGAGGGCCCAGATGGCGTTTTTCTGAGCCTCGGTCCTGGCGATCAGAGCCGGCACCGGCCCGCGATAGTCCGCGCCGGTGAAGTCCAGGCGCGTCTTGGCGTAGTCGGCTATCAGAGACGCCATAGCCTCGCCGTCCGGGCCGCCGATCAGCTTCGCCCGGCTCCAGGCGGTGTCGATGGTGGTGGCCTCCTCGGCGACCCGATCACGACGCGCCTCGAAACGATTCTGCGCGAAGTCGATGGTCAGTCCCAGCATGAACGCCAGCAGGGCGAGCATGCCGGCCGTCAGGGTCGAGGTCGCGGAGGTTTCCTCCTCGCTCTTCTTGATCGTGCGGCCGCGCCGCCGCCCAACGCGGAAGCCCACCTCGCAGGCCATGGTGAGTATGACGAACAGCACCGTGCCGAGCACCACGGTGCCGCTTTCGATCAAGGGCAGAAATAGCGAGTCCACGAAGCGCGACCCCACGGGAGAGACAACCTCGTCTCCGTCTAAGGGGCCTGCCGATTCGGTGAAAGATCGGCCCTATTGCGCGATGGGCGGCGGTGAGGCCGGCTCGATCGGAACCGCCGGCGGCGCCGCCTCGAAACCCTTGATGGTCCATTCGAGCGGAGCGGTCTCCACCCGGATGTCGCCGACCCTCGGCCGCTCCAGGTCGATGGTCATGACCATGCCGCCGGTCCACATCACGAGCAGAAGACTGGTGAGAACCTGCTGGCGGATCGTCGTGAGACCAAGCTGGTAGCCCAGGGCGCCGATCGCCAGGAGCGAGCCGGCCAGCAACATGCCGATCATGTCGCCCGGCACCTTGCCCTCGAAGGCGAACCGCTGCGACAGCGATGAATCGATCATGTCGTTCAGGGCGGCGATCAGGCTCGCGCTGATCGGGGTGGGCGATTTGCGCGCGACCGAGGTCGCCAAGGCCCAGATCTGATCCTGCTCCTCGCCGGTCTTGGCGACGAGCTTATCCACGCCGCCACCACTGGGGGCCCGGGTGAACTCAAGCCGCGTTTTGGCGTAGTCATGGATCAACCCCGCCATGGCCTCGCCTTCCGGTCCGCCCACCAGCTTTGCGCGCAGCCATGCCGTGCCGATCGCGTTGGCCTCCACCGCCACCATCTCCCGGCGCGCCTCGAAGCGGTTCTGAGCGAAATTTATGGTCAGGCCCAACATGAAGGCCAGGAGGGCCAGCATGCCGCCGGTGATCGTCGCGGTGGCCGAGGTCGTCTCCTCGGCCGCCTTGCCTTTGGGCGCGCGGGCGCGGCCAATCCGGAACCCCGCCTCGCAGGCGATCGACAGGACGACGAACAGGACGACCCAGAGGATCAAGGCGCCCATCTGCAACAACGATTGAAACATCGAACCCATGGCTGAGCCCTCCCTGGCGACCTGCCTTCCAACCGTTTAGTCCCTGACGCCGCGGCGTGACATCGCCAAGCTGATCCAGAGACCCGATTCGGGGCGCATGACGCCCAGCCAGATCGCGAGGTCGCGCTCCCCCTTTGCGCATCCTATATGCCGCGGATGACAAAGATTTCCGTCCTCGACCTCTCGCCCATCGTCCAGGGCGGCGATGCTTCGGCCTCGTTCAAAAGCAGCCTGGATCTGGCCCGCCACGCCGAGCGCTTCGGCTACGAACGCTTCTGGATGGCCGAGCACCACAATATGCCGGGCATCGCCAGCGCCGCGACCGCCGTGGCGCTGGCCTATATCGGAGCGGGAACCTCGACCATCCGCATCGGCGCCGGCGGGGTCATGCTGCCCAATCATGCGCCCCTGATGGTGGCTGAACAGTTCGGCACCCTGGCCTCCCTCTATCCCGGCCGTATCGACCTGGGCCTTGGCCGCGCGCCGGGGACCGATCAGGCCACCGCCCACGCCCTGCGCCGCCACCTCTCCGGCGGGGCCGACACCTTCCCGCAGGATGTGGTCGAGCTGATGCACTATTTCGAGCCGGCCAAGCCCGGACAGATGGTCCGCGCCGTCCCCGGCGCCGGTCTCGACGTCGCGGTGTGGATCCTGGGATCGAGCACCTTCGGCGCCCAGCTCGCCGCGGTGCTGGGCCTGCCCTACGCCTTCGCCTCCCATTTCGCCCCGGCCGAGATGATGCATGCGGCGGCCATCTATCGCGAGCGGTTCCAGCCCTCCGAGCGGCTGGAAAAGCCTTATCTGATGCTCGGCCTCAACATCGTCGCGGCCGACACCGACGCCGAGGCCCGCCGTCTTTTCAGTTCGCTGCAACAGGCCTTCGTCGCCCTGCGCACCGGCCATCCCGGGCCTCTTCCGCCTCCGATCGATGATATGGACAGCCGCCTGGACGTGAACGCCAAGGCCATGCTCGGCCAAGCCCTCTCCCAGGCGATCATCGGCTCGCCGGCCACGGTGAAGGCGGGATTGGCGGACTTCATCGAGCGCACCGGCGCCGATGAGCTGATGATCACCGGTTCGATCTTCGACCACGAAGCGCGCCTGCGCTCCTTCGAGATCGTTGCCGAAGCCCACGACTCCCTCGCCAAAGTGCGGGTCGGCGTTTGACATCGCCGCGTCCAATCGGGCATGGGGCGCTCCGCTGCGCCACAGGCGCCGGCGTCCCTCCTCCCCGACGGGCCCTATCCTTCATGACCTTGAACAGTCTTCGCCTCGCCTCGCTGGCGCTCGTCCTGACCCTCGCCGGCGGCGCCGCCCACGCCCAAGCCTGCGAGGGAACCCCCAGCGGCAACCGGCTGACCATTGTCGTCGACGGCGTCACCTCGGCCAAGGGCCAGATGACCGGCACCCTCTATCCGGACGACAAGAGCAAGTTCCTGGTCGCGGGCGGCTCGCTCAAGGTCTGGCGGGTTCCGGTGGCGACACCCTTCACCACCATGTGTATCTGGCTCCCGGCGCCGGGAACCTATGCGATCGCCATCTATCAGGACCTCAATAATGACGGGAAATTCGACGTCGGCTCGCTTGGGCCCAAGGAGCCGTACGGGTTTTCCAACAACCCGCGGATTCTCTTCTCCAAGCCTTCCTACGACAAGGTGAAGTTTCTGGCGACGGCGGCGGAAACGACCTTGCACGTCAGGCTCAACCCGGCGTGAGCGGGGTCACGCTTGGCGATGGCCTCAGGGTGGCCGCGCGGGTGCTTTCCTCCAAGCGCCGGCCGATGCTGGCCCACCTGGTGGTGAGCCGCTACTGCAATCTCGAATGCGCCTATTGCAGCGAGTTCGACAAGGTCTCCAAGCCGGTCCCGCTGCCGGACCTGATGGCCCGGATCGACGCCCTGGCGAGGCTCGGAACCCAGATCGTCACGCTCACCGGCGGCGAGCCTCTCACCCATCCCGACCACGACGCGATCATCGCTCGCATCCGCCACCACAAGATGGTGGCCACCACCATCACCAATGGCTTCCTGCTCACCCAGAAGCGCATAGAAGGCATGAACGCGGCGGGCCTGCAGGAAATGCAGATATCCATCGACGGGGTGAAGCCCGACGCCATTTCGAAGAAGACCCTCAAATCCTTGGCGGGAAAACTCCAGCTTCTCTCCAAGCACGCCAAATTTCACGTCAACATCAACTCGGTTCTTGGCATCTCCGAAGAGCGCACTCACGACGCCCTTGAGGTCGCCGAGGCCGCCAAGCGGATGGGATTTTCCCACACGGTCGGCGTCCTACACGACGACGAGGGCGCGCTCGCGCCGCTGTCGGCCAGCCAGCGGGCCGTCTATGACGCCCTGATGGACAAGGGCTCCATCGCCCATCGCATCAACTTCCTGATGTTCCAGAAGAATCTGATGGCGGCCAAGCCCAACGCCTGGCGTTGCCGGGCCGGCGCCCGCTATCTCTACATCTGCGAAGATGGTCTGGTTCACTATTGTTCCCAGCGGCGCGGGTCGCCCGGGACGCCGCTGTTGGACTACGGCGTTTCCGACATCGTCCGCGAATATTCCACGGCCAAGGCCTGTGCGCCCTTTTGCACCGTGAGTTGCGTCCATCAGGCCAGCTTCCTGGACGCCTGGCGCGCGCCGCAACGCACTTCTGAAGCGCCGAGGCTCGCGGCCGAATAGAGAGCCGGTCAAACGCGCGGCGAGGGCCAGGGGACGGCGTCGCGCTTGGCGCCCCGGGCGGACCTGGCGACCCGCTGGGCGATCTTCAGGCCAAGACCCGCGAGACGCCCACGAAACGGTGAGATCGGGAAGGCCTCGGCGGGCAGGGCGTCCGCCAGCGCCGGTTCGACGATCTCTCGCCGAAAGGCGGCGATCAGCGCCGGGTCAGCGACCACGGCCACCAACTCCTCCTCGGCGGCGAGGCTCGCGAAGTCGAAGTTGGAAGAGCCCACCACCAGCCGCTCGTCGTCGATGAGAAGGCCTTTGAGGTGCGACATCTCCCTCACCAGCCGGACCTCGAACCCCGACCGCCCGGCGACCGCCAGCAGGTAATCGCGGACGATAGGCTTGTTGTTCGCCAGCGGCGTGATCAACCGCACGGTCACGCCACGCGCGGCCGCGCTGGCCAGGGCGTCGGTAAATGGGAAGGTGAGATAGGGACTGATGACGATGATCTCGCGCGTCGCCGCGGCGATCAGGTCCATGATCTCGCCAAACCCCTGGTCGTTGGACCGCCCATCGAGAGACAGAAGCCGTAAATCCCCAAGGCCGCGCGATCCGGCCCTTGGCGCGCCGGCGAAGGTGCGTTCGAAATCCTCGGCCAGGAACGCCGCAGCCTCGTCGCCCTCGAGCCGAAGCATGAAATCGTGCCAGGCGAAGTTGTGGTCGCTGAAGTTGATGCCGCCGATATAGGCGACGTCGTCGGTCACGATTAGTTTCTTATGGTTTCGGGCGGGGTAGTTCAGTCTCAAGGCCCCAATCGGATTGGTCACCCGCACCCCAACCCCGGATCGAACCAGATCATCAAACATGGCGCGTGTCGCCCGCAGTTCCGCGGTCAGCCACTCAGGCCTGAGAAACGCGGGCCCGCGAACCGAGCGATCGCTGATCACGGAGCGGGAATAGTCATCCACCAGGACGCGTCGATCGCGCGCCGGGCTGGCGGCGATGGCCCTCGCCACACTCAGGCCAGCCACGTCGCCTTCGAAGGTCATCGCCTGGACGAGGAGCCGGCGCCGCGCCTGGGCCATATCGCGCCGCGCCCGGCGCCAGAAGGCCTCCGCACCCACCAGAAGTTCCAATTCGGTCACGGCGCGCTCCTTGCCGAATAGGGTCGAAAAGGCCGTTGCGTCGAAGCGCGACGCCCGGCTAGAAGCTCACGCCTTGGAGGCGGATTCGCCGCGCGGGGGCATAGCATGATCGAACGCGTCCGCGTCACGCTGCTGCTGTCATCTTTGAACGGCGGCGGCGCCGAACGGGTCGCGGTCCATCTGCTCAACCGGTGCGATCCAGCCCTGATCGACGTTCGCATGGGCCTGTTCAGCCGAGCCGGTCCCTTCTACGCCGACGCCGATCCCAGTCGGGTCGATGTCGCCACGCTCGGCGCTAGCCTCCTGGAATTCGAGGGTCACAACTCAAGCTTCTATCGGCCGCATCGACTGATCGCCGGCGCCGCCCTCGCTCCGGTGAATATCGCCCGCATGATCCGCGGCCACCGCCCTCACGTGGTCATGAGCTTCCTCAAGGGCGTCAGCGTCTTGACCTGGGCGGCGCTGCTGGGTTTCGGAGAAGACCGCCCGCGCTGGATCGTGCGCGAAGGCAACAACACCGACGTGGTGATCGAGGACGAACTCGCCAATCCGGCTGGCCGCTGGTTCGTCAAGCGCCTCACGCGCCACTGCTATCGCGCCGCCGACTGCTTCCTGGCCAATTCCCACGAGATGGCCCAAGGCCTCGAAAGGAGGCTGGCCCTCGATCACAGCCGGATGCGTGTCATCCAAAATCCCATCGACGTGGCCAAGGTGGCCGCGCTGGCGCGAGAGCCGCTTCCGACGCCGCAGGATCGCCCATTCATCGTCACCGCCGGGCGGCTGGAGTACCAGAAGGGCCACGATCTGCTGCTCAGAGCGTTCGCCGCAAGCGAGGCGGCCGGGGATCTGGACCTCGTCATCCTCGGCAGCGGCACGCTGGAAGATCAATTGAAGCGCCAGGCGGCGGCGCTGGGCGTGGCCGACCGGGTAAAGTTTCTCGGCTTCAGCGCCAATCCTTGGGCCTGGCTATCCAAGGCGCGGCTGTTCGTTCTGCCCTCACGCTGGGAAGGCTTTCCCAGCATCGTCGCCGAAGCCCTGGCCTGCAGCGCGCCGGCGCTGGTCACCTCTTGCGATTTCGGCCCCGCCGAAGTGGTGGAGCATGGGCGCAGCGGCTGGGTCGTGCCGCCGGAGGATGTCGGCGCCTTCGGCGCCGCCATGGATCATCTCCTGGCCAATGAGGCTCTGAGAGCCTCGCCTTTCCGCCAATGGCCGCGAGCGCGCGGCGCTGTTCGACATCGACCGGATGGTGGAGGCCTATACCGGCCTCTTCATCGAGCAGGCCGCCTTGGCCAACGCTCCCGTGCGCCGCCCCGTGGTTGCCCAACCCATCCAGGTGGAGGCTTAAGCCCTCAGTCGCTCGGCTTGGCCGTGGGCGGTTGGGTCGTCCACATCCAGCCAGAAGCGATCGCCGATGTCGTAGGTCGAGGCCAGTCCCCGGGCGGCCAGGCGCGCCATGCCGGCCGAAATGCCGCCGCCGCCGCCTTCGGCCAGATCCTCGCGAATCGCCGCGATCAGAGCCTTGGTGGCCGAGAAGACGCCAGTGTCGAACGCGTTGTAAGACTCAATGAGCTTGCCGATCTGTTCGATACGGCCATCCGCGCCGGTCAGCACTCGGGTCACGTCCTCGAGATCCACCAGGGGATTGTCCAGCCGCCGGTCGATGGCCAGCACCACCTCGTCAGTCGCCGTCGGGACCGACATCAGATCGGAGATGATCGTCGGATCGACCAGGTGATCGGCCATCATCAGCACGAAGCGTTCGCCCAGATGGGGCTCGGCGGCCGCCACCGACACGCCGTTCGTCAACCGCCAGGACAGATTGCGCACCGTGATGATGTCGATGCCGGTGCGATCGGCCAGCCGCCTCAAAAAGGCTTCGAGGCGTCGGCCTTCATAACCGGTGACGACCACGAATTGCCGGACGCCGGCTTTGTGCGCCGTCGTGATCACCCGCTCGATCAGGGACGTCCCCCGCACCGGCGCCAGAGGCTTGGAGGACGCGATTGGCCGAAGCCGGGTCCCTTGCCCGGCCGCGACGATCAGGCCCTGCACGAAAGGCGCCTCACTGAGCGGCGACCTGCACTTCCGGGCCGATGAAAGCTTCGGTGAGCCGCATGGCCTCGTCGTCGGTGTATTGAACCGGCGGGTGCTTGCAGAAGAAGGCCGAGGGGCCGATCAGGGCGCCGCCGTAACCGCGATCCAGCGCCACCTTGCAGCAGCGGATGGCGTCGATGACCACGCCGGCCGAGTTGGGCGAATCTTCCACCGAGAGCCGGACCTCGATGTTCATCGGCACATTGCCGAAGAGCGCGCCTTCGAGTCGGAGGAAACACAACTTGTTGTCGTTGAGCCACGGCACATAGTCGCTGGGGCCGACATGGATGTTCTCATCGGCCAGACGCTGGGCCATGACCGACTGCACCGCCTCGGTCTTGGAGATTTTCTTCGACATCAACCGGCCGCGATCCATCATATTGAGGAAGTCGGTGTTGCCGCCGGTGTTGAGTTGATAGGTCCGGTCCATGCGCACGCCGCGCTGACGCATCAGATTGGTCAAGGCGCGGTGCACGATGGTGGCGCCGAATTGAGCCTTCACATCGTCGCCGATGATGGGCACGCCGCGGGCCTTGAAGCGCTCTTCCCACTCCGGATCGCTGGCGATGAACACCGGCATGCAGTTGACCACGCCGACACCCGCCTCCAGGGCGCATTCCATGTAGAACCGGGTCGCGTCCTCGGAACCGACCGGCAGGAAGTTCACCAGAACCTCGGCCCCGGTGGCCTTGAGGGCTTCGATGATCTTGGCCTTGTTGGCCTCGGGCGCCTTTGAGCGGACGAAGCTGCGGTCGGCGGGCATGCTTTCCATGTGATCGGCCATGCCGTCCAACACCGCGCCCATGCGCACCTTGACGCCCGAATCAGGCACCTCGGAGAACACCGTGGTGCAATTGGGCTTGGCGAAGATCGCCTGGGCCAGATCGACGCCGACCTTGCGGGCGTCGATGTCGAAGGCGAGTACAAACTCGATGTCGGTAGGCTCATAGCCTCCAAGGTCCCAGTGCATGAGACCGACGGTGTTGTCATTGGCGGCCCTATAGTAGGCGACGCCTTGAACCAGTGAGCTCGCGCAATTGCCGACGCCGACAATCGCCGCGCGAATTTTGGCCATGCATTTTCCCTTCGGGCATGAAATTTGCCATGAGGGCGGCCGCCCCCGAAACATTCAGGCTTATCGTTTGACGCGCGACGTCACAAGACTGACATGCGCGAGGCGCCCTTGGAGTGAAAGCACGCGATGATGTCAACGGCTGGGCGCGAAATTGATGGCGCCGCAAGCGCGCCCGGACGCCCGAGCGAGATCGAGGATCCGACGAATCGGTGGGTGATCCACCCCCTGTCCCGCGCTCTGGTCGATCGTCTGATCCACACGCCGATTACGCCAAACCAGGTGTCGGTGGCGGGGTTTCTCGTCGGCGCCGCCGGCGCGCTCGCCTATGTGAAGCTCGCCTGGCCGTGGTCGGCCTTGATTGGATTGGCTTTCTGGATCGCCTGGCATGTGCTGGACGGGGCCGATGGCGATCTCGCCCGGCGAACGGGCCGGGCGTCCCCGCTGGGCGAACTGATCGACGGCGTCTGCGACCACGCCAGCCAGGTGGTTCTCTACGTCGCCTTCGCCCTGGTGCTTCAGCGTTCGATGGGCGCCGGAGCCTGGTGGTTGGCGTCAGCGGCGGGCGCTTCGCATTTCGCCCAGGCCAACGCCTACGAATCGGGGCGAAAGACCTATCGCCGCTGGGTCTATGGAGCGGCGTGGATGCGCCAGACCGGCAGCGGCGGGGGGCTGGGCGGCCTCCTTGGCGGCCTCTATCTGGGCGTTTCGGCCCTGCTGAGCCCCGGCGAATCAGAGGTCGAGACCGCCATGGAGCGGCGCCTTTCGGCGGGGGGATCGCAAGCCAAAGACACGCGCGATCTATATCGCCAGCTATTCGCGCCGCTGGTGAAGCTCAGCGGCGTGCTGGGCGGCAATTCCCGAACGGTCGTCGCTTTCCTGGCCGTGCTGGCGGGGAAGCCCGCCTGGTTCTTCTGGTTCGAGCTGACCGTTCTCAACGTCGCGCTGGTCTTTCTCCTGATCCGGCGAGCGCGGCTCAACGCGGCCGTTCGTCGGCCGTCTTGGCGCCGCGTCGTATCAGGCCGCGGCGGCGCCGAACTGAAGCTTGGCCAGCCGGGCGTAGAGGCCGCCCTTGGCCAGCAGTTCGGCGTGACGGCCCATCTCCATCACCCGGCCGGCGTCCATGACCACGATCCGGTCGGCCTCGAGCACGGTCGCCAGCCGGTGAGCGATCACCAGGGTGGTGCGGCCCTCCATCGCCTCGTGCAGGGCGCGCTGAACCAGCCGTTCGTTCTCGGCGTCCAGAGCGCTGGTGGCCTCGTCCAGCAACAGGATCGGCGCGCCGCGGACCAGGGCGCGGGCGATGGCGATTCGCTGCCGCTGGCCGCCGGAAAGAGTCTTGGCCCGCTCGCCCATCAGGGTGCCGAAGCCCTGGGGCAGGGCGGCGAGAAACTCCTCGGCCTGGGCGGCGCGCGCGGCGGCGCGGATCTCGACCATGGAGGCGCCCTGGCGGCCAAAGGCGATGTTGTCCGAAGCCGAAGACGAAAACAGCGGCGCGTCCTGGGCGACCAGCGCCACCTGCTCGCGCGCCACGCGCGGATCGGCGGCGCGAAGATCGACGCCGTCGATCTTCACCACGCCTTTGTCGGGGTCGTAGAAGCGCAGCAGAAGGCGGAAGACGGTGCTCTTGCCCGACCCGGAAGGCCCCACGAGGGCGACGCGCTCGCCGGGCTTCACCTCGAGGGAAAACCCGTTGAGAGCCAACCGGTCGCGCCGCGCGGGATAGGCGAAGGACACCTGGTCGAAGCTTACCGCGCCGCGCGCCGGGACCGGGAAGGCCAGAGGCTTCGCCGGCGCGGCGATCGCCGGCTTGGTGTCGAGGATCACGGCGATGCGCTCGGCCGCTCCCGAGGCTTTCTGAATCTGGCTCCAGACCTCGGAAAGATCGCGCAGGGCCGACGCGGCGACCATGGCCAGGATCAATAATTGTAACAGATTACCCGGCGTCATCGACTTCTGGACGATCACGGCCATGGCGCACTGGAAGAGCAGGATCAGCATGCCGGCGAAGATCAGGGTGATCATCAGGCCCGACATCAGGCCGCTGGCGCGAAGCTGGGCGCGCGAGGCGTCGAAGGCGCTTTCGATCGCGTGGTTGAACCGCGCGGCCACCGCGTCCTCCTGGACGAAGGCCTGGACCGTATCGAGCGCCTCCAGCCCCTCGCCGGCATAGCCGATGGCCCCGGCGAAGCGATCCTGGGCCCGCACCGAGAGCCGCTGCATGCGCCGGCCCATCAGGAAAAGCGGCGTCAGGAGCACGGGAATCAGCACCAGGATCAGGCCGGTGATGTTGGGGCTCACCAGCACCATCATCCCCAGGGCGCCGCCGAGCGTCGAGCAGATTGCGCAGGGCGCCGGGAATGATCGCGCCGACGGTGTTTTCGACGATCGTCATGTCGGTGGTCATGCGCGAGAGCACTTCGCCCGTCTTGAGCTCGAGGAAATGCGCCAGATCGAGGCTGAGAACGTGGCGGAACACCTGCTCGCGCAGGTCGGCGATGATCCGCTCGCCGAGCTTGTAGGTGAAGTAGAGCCGAAGGCCGGTGGTCACCGCCAGCACCCCGGCGGCGAGGCTGAGCCACAGAAAGACATTTTCCAGCGCCTCGCGGCTATGCAGCCGGAAGCCCTGGTCGATCACCATGCGCACGCCGGCGGTGAGCGCCAGCAGCGAGCCGGTGGAGAGCAGAAGGAAAGTGAGGCCGAGAACCGCGTCGAGCCAATGATCGGCCAGCAGCGGCGCCAGCTTGGTGAGCGGGCGTATGTCCTTGCGCGCGTCGCGGCCAAGGGCGTCGGCGTGCAGCGCGTTCTTCATCAGCGCGCCCAGATCGGGACGGCCGACGCCCCCCGCGCTGTTTCCGCTCGCCTCGTTCATCGCCGCCTCGTGTTCGCCGCCCCGCTCGACGCGCGACACCTTTATCGACTATCAGGCGCGCGCGCATCGTCGATAATGACGCGCTGGCGCCACTCATGCCATGGTGGCGCGAAATCATCACCGATCGGAAGATTCGCATTGGACCAAATCTCTTGACGCCGACGCCCACCGCGCCCGATCGGGCCGTGCGCCTCGGCGATTTCGCCACCATCGGTGACGCCCTCGACTACGCCGCCGCTCAGCCGACCGGGATCAATATCCACTCCGCCCGCGGCGAACTGATCGAGGTGCTGCCCTACCGCGTGCTGCGCGAGCAGGCCCTGGAGCTGGCCGGGCGGCTTATCGCCATGGGGCTGACGCCCGGCGATCGCGTCGCCCTGGCGGCCGACAGCGACGGCGATTTCCTGCGCGCGTTCTTCGCCTGTCAGTACGCCGGACTGGTGCCCGCGCCCACGCCGCTGCCCGCGCCGCTCGGCGGCAAGGACGCCTATGTCGCCCATATCCGGCGGATGCTGATTTCCGCCGGCGCCCGCGCGGCCTTCTGCCCGCCAGCCCTGGCGGCCTGGTTCCAGGAGGCGGCCGAAGGCTTGGATCTGATGGCGGTGGGGGTCATGGCCGATCTTCTCCCGCCGGCCCGCGCCGCCACGCCCGCGCCGGACCCCGCCGGCCTGTGCTATCTGCAGTTTTCTTCGGGCAGCACCCGGTTCCCCACCGGCGTGGCGGTGACCCAGAGCGCCCTGATGGCCAATATCGTCGGCATCGGCCGCGATGGACTGGCCGTCACCGCCGCCGACCGCACCGTCACCTGGCTGCCGCTCTATCACGACATGGGCCTGGTCGGGATGTTGCTGACCAGCCTGGCCTTCCAGCTGTCGATCGACATCCTGCCCACCAGCGCCTTCGTGCGCCGCCCGGGGCTCTGGCTCGATCTGATATCGGCCCGGCGCGCCAGCGTGACCTACGCCCCTACGTTCGGCTACGATCTGGCGGCCCGTCGCGCCGGAGCCAGCGCCGCGGACCTCGATCTTTCGTGCTGGCGGATCGCCGGCCTGGGCGGCGACATGATCCGTCCCGAACCCCTGCGCGCCTTCACCGAGGCCTACGCCGCCGCCGGCTTCGATCCCCGCGCCTTCGTCGCCAGCTACGGCATGGCCGAAGCGACGCTGGCGCTTACCCTGACGCCGGTGGGCCAGGGGCTGCGCACCGATACCGCCGACGTCGACAGGCTGGAGAAGGCCGAGGTCGCCGAACCGCCGAAGACCGGCGGGCGGGCCCGGGAGTTCGCTCTGTGCGGCGAAGTGCTGGCCGGCCACCAGATCGAGGTGCGCGGGCCTTCGGGCGCCTGCCTGGGCGAGCGCCGGGTCGGGCGGATTTTCGCCAAGGGGCCCAGCCTGATGAAGACCTATTTTGGCGAGCCGGCGGAGACCGCCAAGGTGCTCTCCAAGGACGGCTGGCTCGATACCGGCGATCTTGGCTATCGGCTCGATGGCCAGATCGTGATCACCGGCCGGGCCAAGGACCTGATCATCGTCCATGGCCGCAATGTCTGGCCCCAGGATCTGGAATGGACGGCCGAGACCGAGATCGACGCCCTGCGCAGTGGCGATGTGGCGGTCTTTTCGGTGCTCGGCGACGACGCCGAGGGGGCCGAAGAGCGGGTGGTGGCCCTGGTCCAATGCCGCACCCGTGACCAGGCGGCGCGGGAGGCGTTGCGGTCCACGACGGCCGGGCTGATGCGCGCCCGCCATGGACTGGAGGTGAACGTGGTGCTGACCGCGCCCCATAGCCTGCCGCAAACCTCATCCGGCAAGCTCAGCCGCTCGCGGGCCAAGGCCCTCTACCTCTCCGGCGCTCTGGAAACCGCGGCTCAGACCGTCGCGGTTTGAGCATGGCCGGCCCGCTTGCCGCGGTCACCGGCGCCACCGGATTTCTGGGCGCTCGCCTGACCACCGCCTTGCTTGCCAAGGGGTGGCGCGTCCGCGCCCTGGTTCGCCGGAGCCCCGATCCCGCCCGCTTGCCGCCGTCCGAGGGGCTTGAACTGGTCAGGGGCGATCTTGCCGATCTCGCGGCGCTCAAAGCGCTCATCGACGGCGCCGATGTGACCCTCCACTGCGCAGGCCTGATCAAGGCCCGGCGGCGCGCCGATTTCTTCGCGGTCAATCGCGACGGCGCCCAGGCCATCGCCGCGGCGGTTGGGGCGGGCCGGCTGGTGCTGATTTCGAGCCTGGCGGCGCGTGAGCCAGGGCTCTCCGACTACGCCGCCAGCAAGCGGGCCGGCGAGGAAGCCGCCCGGGCGGCAAGCCGCGGACCTCTGACGATCGTGCGGCCTCCGGCGATCTATGGCCCGGGGGATGTTGAGACCCTCGCGCTCTTCAAGCTGGCGGGGCGCTCGCCCATCCTCCCCCTGCCCGGCGGCCCGGCGGCGCGCCTGGCGCTGGCGCATGTGGACGACGTGGTCGAGACCATACTGGCTCAGATCGCCAACGCGGCGCCGCCCGGCCTCTTCGGGGTCGGCGGCGATCGGCCGGAGGGGTACCCATGGCGGGAGATTTTCGCCACCGCCGCCGCCGCCATGCATCGAAATCCCGCTTTCGTGACCCTCCCTACCTGGCTCACCAGAACCGCGGCGTCGGCGTCATGGGTGGTTGGCCAGCTCACAGGCGCGGCGCCCATCTTCACACCAGGCAAGGCGCGCGAGATTCTCCATCCCGACTGGTCGGTGTCTCCCGGCGAACAGGCGCCGGGCGCGCCGAAAGCCAAATTCAATATTAAGGACGGCTTCGCCGACGCGGTCGCGTGGTATCGGGCTCATGGCTGGCTGAACTGACAAGGTGGCGTGGCCGCTTGCCTTAGATCGAGGCAGTCCGCTAAGCCCAAGGTCCTGGGGGCTCGGCCGGTTGAAGCGACCGTCGCAATGCTGATACGTTGGCCAAAGATTCTTTCGAAAAGGCGGAACGGCAGACAGGCGGCATGCGGCAAACCCCTCAACTGGCTCTTGTGGAGAACAAGGTGGACGCATCCGAGAAATCCGTTCGCGACGATATTTCCTCGATCTTCGAGCAGGTGCTGGGCCACCCGGTCAAAATCACCGACGGCACCGACATCGTCGAGGATCTCGGCATGGACTCTCTGGGGGTGATGAATTTCGTCATGGCGATCGAGGACTTCTATGATATCTCGATCCCCCTCGATCGGATCGCCCAGATTCAGACGGTTGGCGATTTGATCCACGCGGTCGATGACCTGCGCAGCGGAAACCCATCATGACGATACTGGCCAAACACTCAGCCCAATGGCTCGTCTATAAGGCGCTGCGCGAACACGACGTGAATGTGAAGGTCGATAGCGTGCTCTCGCCGACCGAGGGCATGATCCACGGCCGCAAGACCATCCTGCTAGGCACCAACAACTATCTGGGCCTGACCTTCGACCCGGACTGCATCGAAAAGGCCGTGGAGGCCACCCGCCGCCAGGGCACCGGCACCACCGGCTCGCGCATGGCCAACGGCAACTATGACGGCCACAACAAGCTCGAAGAGGCGGTGGCGAAGTTCTACGGCCGCGAGCACGCCATGGTGTTCAGCACCGGCTATCAGGCCAATCTGGGCGTCCTCTCCACCCTTGTCGGGCGCGGCGACCACCTGATGCTCGACGCCGACAGCCACGCCAGCATCTATGACGGCTCGCGCCTCGGCGGCGCCGAGGTGATCCGCTTCCGCCACAACAGCCCGGACGATCTCTACAAGCGACTGCGCCGCCTCGAAGGCGCGCCCGGCGACCGGCTGATCGTGGTCGAGGGCATCTATTCGATGCTCGGCGACACCTCGCCGTTAAAGGAGATCGCCGCGGTCAAGCGCGAGACGGGCGCCTATCTTCTGGTCGATGAAGCCCACTCCATGGGCGTTCTGGGCGAGACCGGCCGAGGCCTCGCCGAAGCCGCCGGCGTCGAGTCCGACGTCGATTTCATCGTCGGCACCTTTTCCAAGAGCCTGGGCAGCGTCGGCGGGTTCTGCGTCTCCGACAGTCCCGATTTCGACGTCCTGCGGATGATCTGCCGGCCATACATGTTCACCGCCTCCCTGCCGCCGGGCGTGGTGGCCTCGACCCTCGAGGCTCTGATCAAGCTTCAGGCCGAGCCGGAATTGCGCGCCAATTTGATCCGCAACGCCCACCACCTCTACGATGGCCTGGGGGCCATGGGCTTTCAGACCGGACCGGAGGTCAATCCGATCGTCGCCGTGGCCATGCCCGATCGGGAGACGGCGGTCATCGCCTGGAAGATGCTGCTGGAGGCGGGCGTCTATCTCAATCTCGCCATCCCGCCGGCTACGCCCACCAGCGTATGCCTGCTGCGGACCAGCGTCAGCGCCGCCCATACGCCTCAGCAGATCGACACGGTGCTCGACATCTTCGCCCATGTGGGTCGACAACTGGGACTGCTGTCGTCCGATCGCCGCCGCGCCGTCGGCGCCGTCTAGTGTGGCGCGCCTGAAATTCGCACGATTTCGCCAGGGCATTTGGCGAATTTCAGATCGAGGACGTTAAAAGCGTGAGTTCCCTGGCGCTGGCCGCCCCGATTTCCCACAAGACCACCTGGCGGCCGTCGATCCTCGACAGCTACATTCTGCGCATGCTGCTCATGCCGGCGCTGGCCGTGCTCGGCGTGACCCTGGTCGCCTTCCTCCTCGAACAGACCCTGCGCCTGATCGACCAGCTCGAGGCCAACGGGGCCCGGATGGGCTACCTCTTCGGCCTGGTCACCAATCTGATCCCCTATCAGCTTGGCCTCGCCCTGCCGGCATCGTTCTGCGTGGCCATGTTCATCGTCATCGCCAGGCTCGGCGACGACAGCGAGCTGGACGCCATCCTGGCCGGCGGCGTGTCGTTCGAAAGGATCGCCGCGCCCCTGGTGTTCGTCGGCGTCCTCCTGGGCGTCTTCAGCCTTCTGCTGGTCGGCTATCTGCAGCCCTATAGCCGGTTCGGCTACCGCGCCGTGCTCAACGCGGCCACCGACGCCGGCTGGACCGCCAGGCTCGATCCTCAGGTGTTCATCCACGCCGGGCCCGATTTCACCATTTCCGCCGACGAGGCCGACGCCACCGGCCGACGGCTCAAGGGCGTCTTCATCCGCCGAAAATCGGCTGATGGCGAAACCATCGTCACCGCTGACAGCGGCGCCCTGTCGCTCCGCGGTGACGGCAAGACCACCGATCTTGCCCTGGGCAGCGGCCTGATTCTTTCCGATGGTCCCAAAGGTACGGCGCGGCTGCTCCGGTTCGGCGACTTCGCCGACCATGAGATCCTGAACGGCGGCGCGACCCTGGCGCCGCGCGGCGGCGACGAACAGGAGCTGACGTTTCCCGAACTGGTTTCGGAGATGAACCGGCCCGACGCCCTGATCCCCAAACGGGTGTTGCAGGCCGAGCTCTACGCGAGGCTGGCCAGGTCGCTGGCGATCCCGTTCATTCCGTTTCTCGCCATGCCCCTGGCGATGGCGGTCAAGCGCGGACGCCGGGCGCCGGGCATGATCATCGCCGCGGTGATCCTGGTGGCGTTCCACCATGGCATCACCCTGGCCAAGAGTTTCGCCGACACCGGCCAGGTCGATCCGCTCCTGGCGATTGGCGGCCTTTACCTGGCCATGGTCGGGGTGACGCTCTGGCTGTTTTTCTCCAGCCGTCGGCGGCCCGGTGAGACGCCCCTGACCGGGCTTTTCATGCAGCTGGACGTCCTCTTCGACCGCCGGTCGAGCGCCACCCCGGCGGCCATGCGCGCGAGCGGCGCGCTCAGCCTTTCGGCCTATCTCACCCGGATCATGGCCGTGCGCACGGCGGCGGCGGCGGCGGCGCTCATGGGCCTCCTGCAGCTCATCGACCTCTTGGAACGCACCAGCGACATCCTCGCCCGCGGCGGACCGATCGAGATCCTGCGCTACATGGCTCTGCGCCTGCCCTACCTCTTCCAGGAGGTGGCGCCGTTCGCGGTGCTGGCCGGCGCCCTCTTCACCTTCAGCCAGCTGGCGCGCAACAGCGAGCTGGTGGTCATGCGGATCAGCGGTCTTTCGCTCTTCCAGATCTTCCGCCGCACCCTGCCGGTGGCCCTGGCCGTGGCGGCGCTCGATCTTGTCGTCACCGACCAGGTCACGCCCAGGGCCGAGCAGGCGCTGGCCACCTGGTGGTCCGCCACCGCGCCGGGCCCGGCCCCCAAGGCCGCCGCCCCCCGCTGGTTCCGGATCGATGGCGATGTGGTCATGGTCAAGTCGGCCAGCCCCGACGGCAAGCTCCTGCGCGGCGTTTCGGTCTATCAGCGCGACGACCACGACGCTCTGGTGCGGCGCATGACCGCCGGCAGCGCCGCCTGGGACGGCCGCCACTGGGGCCTGCGCGACGGCGCGGTCACCGATCTTCACCAGGCGAGCGCCGACACCATGACGGTCGGATCGGTGGACTGGCCGACCACCTTGCGCCCCAGCGACGCCGCGCATCTTTTCGCCGGCTCCTACGAGATCACCTCCGGGGCCGCCTATCGGTCCCTGTTCGGCAAGGGGCCGGTCGACAAGGCGCCCAGCGAATTCAAGACGCGGCTCTATCGCACCCTGGCCCAGGGTCTGGCGCCAATCATCATGCTGTTGCTGGCTCTGCCGACCGCGCTTGGCCATACGCGCAGCAATCGCACCTTGCCGGTGGTGTTCGGCCTCGGCTGCGGGCTTCTCTATCTGGTGGCCGACGGCGTCCTCACCGCCATGGGTCAGGCCGGCGTGCTGCCGCCCTTGGCCGCGGCCTGGGGCGCGCCGGTGGCGTTCGCGGCCGGCGCGGTCACCATCCTGCTCTACGCGGAGGGATAATCATGTCGGTCGAGATTGTTCCGGTCACCAACGACACCGAACTCGAGCGCTTCATTCGTGTGCCGATGACCATCAATGCCTCCGATCCCAACTGGGTCGCGCCACTGATGTTCGAGCGCCGCGAAGCCCTCTCGCCCAAGCACAATCCGTTCTTCGACCACGCCCAGGTGCAGTTCTGGCTGGCGCGCAAGGACGGCCGCGACGTCGGCCGGATCAGCGCTCAGATCGACGCCCTGGCCAAGACCGATCCGGAAGCGCCGGCCGGCCACTTCGGCCTGATCGCCGGCGAAAACGACCCGGAGATTTTCTCCGCCCTGCTCTCCACCGCCGAGGCTTGGCTGCGCGAACGCGGCCGCAAGCAGATTCTCGGGCCGTTCAACCTGTCGATCAACGAGGAGGTCGGCCTGCTGATCGACGGTTTCGATACCCCGCCTATGCTGATGATGGGTCATGACCCGCGCTATGCCGGCGCCCGGATCGAGGAGCAGGGCTACGCCAAGGCCAAGGATGTCTACGCCTATATCTCCGGCGTGCCGGTCTTTCCCCGCGCCGTGGAGCGGCGCCTGAGTAAGCCCCTGCCGGCGGGCATGAGCGTGCGCCCGGTGCGGATGAAGGAATTCGACGCCGAGGTGCGCACCCTGGTGGGCATCATGAACGACGCCTGGGCCAACAACTGGGGCGCGGCGCCGGTCACCGAGGCGGAGACCAAGCAGGTGGGCGAATCCCTGCGCCTGATCCTGCATCCCAAGCTGATCTGGTTCGTCGAGATCGACGGCGAGGCCGCCGGTTTTGGCGTGCTCCTGCCCAACCTCAACGACGCCATCCACGACATCGGCGGCCGGCTCGTTCCGTTCGGATGGGCCAAGCTGCTGTGGCGGCTTAAGGTGCGCGGGGTGAAGCGCGGGCGGGTGCCGCTGATGGGGATCAGGCGCAAGTTCGCCCGCGACCCTCGCGGCGCCTTCGCCCCGTTCCTGATCCTCGACGCCTTCCGGCGAGAGGGACCGAAGCTCGGCATCACCGAGGCGGAATATTCCTGGATCCTGGAGGACAACATGCCCATGCGGCACATCCTCGAGGGCTTCGGCGCGCACATCTACAAGACCTACCGAATCTACGGGAAAAGCCTGGCTGCCGTGCCGGTTTCCCCGGCGCCGTGACCCTCGATCGAATGACGGAAGGCCCCCTCGCCTCGGTCGAGGCCATCATCGAGGGCCTGGCTGGCGTCGGCTATATCGCCTCGCGGCGGATCGCCACGGCGCTCTATATGGCCGCCCATCTGCAAAAGCCGGTGCTGGTGGAGGGCATGGCCGGCGTGGGCAAGACCGAACTGGCGCTGTGCGCCGCCGCCTTGCTCGGTCTGCCGTTGATCAGGCTGCAATGCTACGAGGGCCTCGATGAATCCAAGGCCCTCTATGAGTGGAAATACGGCAAACAGCTTCTCTACACCCAGATCCTGAAGGACCACATGGGCCAGGCCCTGATCGGGGCGCCGGATCTGGCCACGGCCATGGAACGGCTGCACGGCACGGGCGATCTCTTCTTCTCCGAACCGTTCCTCGAACCTCGGCCGCTGCTGCAGGCCCTGCGCGAGCCGGGCGGCGCGGTGCTGCTGATCGATGAGATCGACAAGAGCGACGAGGCCTTCGAGGCCTTTCTGCTGGAGACCCTGTCGGCCTTCCAGGTCTCGATCCCCGAGCTGGGCGTGATCAAGGCGGCGACACCGCCGGTGGTGTTCCTGACCTCCAACAATGTCCGCGACCTCGGCGACGCCCTCAAGCGCCGCTGCCTGCACCTGCACATCCCCTTGCCCGATCAGGCGCTGGAGGAGCGCATCGTCGCCGCCCGGGCGCCGGAGGTGGAGGCGCGGCTGCGCGCCGATCTGGTGGCCTTCGTCCAGACCCTGCGGACGCTGGATCTGCGCAAGCCGCCGTCGATCAGCGAAACGGTGGACTGGGCGCGGGCGCTGATCCTGCTGCACGCCCAGGCCCTGGACCCCGCCCTGGTGCGCGAGACGCTCAATGTGCTGCTGAAGTTCGAGCAGGACATCGCCGCCGTGGAGCCCCGGATCGCCGAGTTCCTGGCGCATCCGCCCGCCGCCGCCTTGGCCAGGTGAGCCAGGAGGCCGCCCTGGCCCCCGAACCGGCGGGGCGGACCCTGGAGCGGTTTCTCCAGGCGCTTCGGGCGGTGGATGTGCGGGTCTCGCCGGCCGAGGCCATCGACGCCCATCGCGCCGCCGCCGAGGTGGGCTACGCCGATCGCGGCCTGCTGAAGGACGCCCTCTGCGTCACCCTGGCCAAGACCGCCGAGGAGACGGACCGGTTCGACGCCTGCTTCGACACCTTCTTCACCCGCGCCGAGTTCGCCGGAACGCGGCCGGCCGGGACGCCGCCGCCGGCCAGCGGTCCGGACGCTTCGCTCGCTGACATGCTGCTCAGCAACGATCAGGCCGGACTCGCCCAGGCGATGGAGCGGGCGGCCGCCCAGGCCGGGGCGGAGTCCATTCAGCTCAACACCCAGCGCGCCCTGATGAGCCGGCGCATCCTCGACGGCATGGGCCTTCGCCAACTGGAGGCGACGATCGGCGCCTTGCGCGCCGGCGGCGGCGAGCGCGACGAGGCCCTGGCCGAGCGCCTCGGACAGGCGCGCGCGGCCCTCTTCGAGGAGGCCAACCGGTTCGTCGATCGCCAGGCCCGGCTTTACGCCAGCGAGACCGGCCGGCGCCTGCGCGAGCAGATCCTCTCGGCCGAGAAGCTCACCGCCATCGAGGCCCACGATATCCGCGCCATGGAGACACTGGTGCGCAAGATGGCCAGGCGCCTGGCCACCCGCTACGCCCGCAAGCGCCACAAGGCCAGGAAGGGCAAGCTCGACGTGCGCCGCACCCTGCGCCGCAATATCGGCCACGACGGCGTGCCCTTCGAGCTGGTCTGGAAGACCAAGACCCTCCACAAGCCCAAGATCGTGGTCATCTGCGATGTCTCGCGCTCGGTGGCGGCGGCCGCCCAGTTCCTGCTGCTCTTCCTCCACTGCCTCAACGAGGTGGTCGAGCGCCTCGACGCCTTCGCCTTTTCCGACCGGCTGGTCAGCGTGAACGACGTCCTCGACGAGGAGACGGTGGACGACGCCATCCCTCTCATCCTCGCCCGCGTCGGCCTTCGGCCCACCGACTATGGCCATGCCCTCGAAGACTTCATGGCCGCGCACGGCGATCGGCTGGATCGGCGCACCACGGTGATCATCCTGGGCGACGGCCGCTCCAACTACGCCGATCCCAGGCTCGATCTGATGCGACGGGTCAGCGAGGGCGCCCGGGCGGTGGTGTGGCTCAACCCGGAGCCGGAAACCTATTGGAACCAGGGCGATTCCAAAATGGCCGACTACAGCCGCTTCTGCCACGTGGCCAAGACCTGCAATACGCTCAAACAGCTTGAGCGCATCATCGAGGACGTGCTGAGGACCTATCTGCCGAGGTGAGGGGAGCATGTCGGCATGGAGCGTGTGGCTTTGCGCCCCCTTCGTCACTCGCCTGCGGCGAGCGCCACCTCCCCCGCATAGAGGCGGGGGAGGAGAAGCAACACAAAACCCTGCTCCCCTGCGCCTCTTCGCGGGGGAGGTGGCGCGCGATGCCCTCTCGCATCGCGTGACGGAGGGGGCGCAAGGCCGGGCCAACGTTCCCCCGCCTTGACCTCCCGCCTTCTCCGGATCGATGGTGGAAGCAAGAAACGGGAGGATGATCATGGGATATCGGTGGCGGGCGGTTATCGCCGGCGTTCTGGCGGCCGCGGCCCTCCACGCCGCCGCCGATCCGGTGAAGGTGCGCACCGACCAGGGCGTGCTGGTAGGCGTCTCCGACGGCAAGGCCGATATCTTCAAGGGCATTCCTTACGTCGCCGCGCCGGTGGGCGATCTGCGCTGGGCGCCGCCCAAGCCCGGCCCGAGCTGGAAGGGCGAGCGGGCCGCCGACGCCTATGGCCCGATCTGTCCGCAGAAAATCAACGCCGATGGAACGCCCAATGAGGGCGGCGCTTCCGGAGCTACGAGCGAGGACTGCCTGTTCCTCAATGTGTGGGCGCCGGCCGGGGCCAAGAAGGCGCCGGTGATGGTGTGGCTGCACGGCGGCGGCAACGCCCTGGGGGCCGGATCCCTGGGCGCCTATGACGGCTCGGCCTTCGTGCGCGATGGCGTGATCCTGGTCACGCTCAACTATCGCCTGGGCGCCCTGGGCTTCTTCGCCCATCCGGCCCTGACCAAGGCGGCCGGGCCCAATGAACCCCTGATCAGCTATGGCCTGATGGACCAGGTCGCCGCCCTGCAATGGGTCAAGCGCAACATCGGCGCCTTCGGCGGCGATCCAGCCAATGTGACCCTGTTCGGCGAATCGGCTGGCGGGGCCGACACCCTGGCGCTGATGACGGCGGCCTCGGCCAGGGGCCTTTTCGCCAAGGCGATCGTCGAATCCGGCGGCGGCTGGTCGCCGCCGATATCCCTGGCCAAGATGGAGGAGGCCGGGGTGGCCACGGCCCAGAAGGCCGGCGCGCCGGTCGACGCCACCTTGGCCCAGATCCGCGCCTTGCCGGTGGACGCCGTAATCGCCAATGCGCCGCGCGCCATAGGCTCGGGCGTCGATGGCCGCTTTCTGAAGGAGACCCCCAGCCAGGCCTTCGCGGCCGGCCGGGCCGTCAAGGTTCCGCTGATCATCGGCTCCAACAGCTATGAGGCCTCCCTGATCAAGATCTTCAAGATCCCGCCGGCCATGGCCCTGGCGATGATGCCGGCCGGGGCCAAGAGCGCCTATGCCGACCTGCCCAGCGATCAGGCCAGGGTCGACGCCATGTTCACCGATTCGGTGATGGGCGCCCCGGCGCGCTGGATCGCCGGCCAGGCCTCGGGCGGCCCGTCCTGGCTCTACTATTTCTCCTATGTGCTGGCGGCGCGGCAGGGCAAGACGCCCGGCGCCGGCCACGCTACCGAGATCCCCTATGTGTTCGACAGCTGGGACAAGGTCGGGCCCTTCTTCGGCGGTTTGCCGGTGACCGACGCCGACAAGGCCGTGGTGGCGGCCATGCACGGATGCTGGATCGCCTTCGCCAAGACCAGCACGCCCGTATGCCCCGACGCCCCGGCATGGCCGGCCTATACGGCGGCGGCCGACACCCTGATGGAGTTCGGCCCGGCCCCGCCCGCGCTGCGCAAGGATTTCCGCAAGGCCCAACTCGACGCCCAGCAGGCGGCCGTTCTGCCCACCCTCGATCTTGGCCACTGAACCGGCGACGAAGGCCTTCGCGCCCTGGCTGGAGCGCTGGCGCCTGACGCCGGACGGCGAGGGTTTCACCACCCCTTTCGGCTCGCACCTCATGCCGGTGCAGAGCGATGGCGCGCCGGCCATGCTCAAGATCGCCTCGAGCGAAGAGGAGCGAAACGGCGCTCGGCTGATGGCCTGGTATGGCGGCGAAGGGGCGGCCAGGGTTCTAGCCATCGCGCATGAGGCGATCCTGCTGGAGCGGGTGATCGGCCCGCGCTCTCTGACCGCCATGGCGCGTGGCGGCGAGGATGACGAAGCGGCCGAGATCCTGTGCGCCGTGATCGGCCGGCTGCAGGGCGCCAGGGCCGAGCCGCCGCCGCCGACCCTGCGCCCCCTCACCGCCTGGTTCGCCGCCCTCGCCCCGGCGGCGAAGCGGCATGGCGGGGTGCTCAGCCTTTGCGCCGAGATCGCCGAGGGGCTGTTGGCCTCGCCTCGGGATGAGCGCGTGCTGCACGGCGACGCCCACCACGCCAATGTGCTCGATGGCGGCCCGCGCGGCTGGCTGGCCATCGACCCCAAGGGCCTGATCGGCGAGCGCGGCTATGACTACGCCAACATCCTCTGCAATCCCGATATCGAGACCGCCGCGGCGCCCGGCCGGCTGCCGCGGCGCGCGACGATCATCGCCAGGGTCGCCGGCCCTCGATCGCGAGCGCCTGTTGCGCTGGACCCTGGCCTACGCCGGTCTCTCGGCCGCCTGGACGCTCGGCGACAAGGCGGCGACGCCTCGCCGGCGCTGCGGATCGCCCGGATCGCGGCCGGGGAGCTGGGGCTGGAGATTCCGTAGAGAGTTCCTTTGGACCGCCGGCGTCCGCGCCGGCACGGGCGCAGCCCGAGTCTTCCAAAAGAGAGAAATCCGCTGATGACGCAGATGAACGCAGATCGAGTATGAAGCTATGATCCGTGTCCTTCATCGTCTGCGCAAATCTGCGAAATCTGCGGATAGCTTTCCTCTTCCATAAGACCAAGACGGCGCTTCGCGCTGCCGGCGGGGACGCCGGCGGTCCTAAATACCTAAACCGTCGGCCCAACCAGCAGGCTCGCCAGCCACAGGTGCAAAGCCGGGAGCAGATACTGCTGCACGCCGCCAATGATCACGATGAGGATCACCGGCGTCAGATCCAGTCCGCCAATGGGGGAATGATCTTGCGAAACGGCGCCAGCAGGGGCGAGGTCACCCGATCGAGGAACCGGACCACGCGATAGGCGGTGGGGTTGCGCAGATTGATGATGTCGAAGGCGATCAGCCAGCTCACCACCGCATTGATGACCACGAGCCAAACGATCGCCGAGAGCAGGGCGTCGATCACGAAAAAGATGAAATTGAGGATCGCCAGCATCGCTCGCCCGCCGTTGGTGTGGCCGCTTCGTATCGGCCGCGATGGGGGGTTGCAAGGCGGGCGGCGTTCTTGACACCGGCGCGCGGCGCCCTCTATGTCGCGCCCTTCCTCCGCCTGGGAGGGGGCCGTAGCTCAGATGGTAGAGCGCCTCGTTCGCAATGAGGAGGTCAGGGGTTCGATTCCCCTCGGCTCCACCAGGGTTCAGCCAATACCCGATCTCTTCCCGCCCGCCGCTCCTAGGTCCTTCTCCAGCACCACAAAGCACAGATCGTCCCGCAACGGCGTGCCGAAGCGGTTGTCGCCGTAGGGAAAATCCTCGGTCTCGCCGGTCTTGTGATAGCCGCGCCGCAGATACCAGGCGATCAGGCCGTCGCGAACGTTCACCACGCTCATCCGCACGCGCCGGGCGCCGCGTTCGCGCGCCCAGTGTTCGGCGGCGAAAAGCAGGGCGCGGCCGAGGCCTCCCTCCTGCAATCCCGGGGCCACCGCCAGCGAGCCGAGATACCAGGCGCCGTCGTCCAGCGGCTCCAGCCACACACAGCCTTTCAACGCCGGAGTCGGGCGAATCGCGCCAGATCAGGAACACGGCTTCGGGTTTCGCCGCCAGGTCGGCGCGGAGCAGGGGCTCGGTTGTGCGGTCGCCGGCGATATGGCCCACCTCCGTGCTCCAGCCGGGCGCCGCGCCAGAGCCGCGATAGGCGGCGTTCATCAGGGCGACGATGGCCGGCACATCCGCGTCCGTAGCGGGCGTGAGGTTCACCGGATCGAGACCGCGCCTCTTCACTCCGCTTCCAGCGCCGCCAGATCGCTGTCCGGAAACAGGGCCTCGATGAAACCGAACTTGGTCATGTCCCTGATGCGCTGGGGATAGAGCACGCCCTCCAGGTGATCGAATTCATGCTGGAACACCCGGGCGTGAAAGCCCTGGGCCTCGCGCGCCAGCGCTTCGCCGCCTTCCAGCACGCCGCCATAGCGGATGCGCGTGGCGCGCGGGACCCAGCCTCGCATGCCGGGCACGGAGAGACAGCCTTCCCAGCCTTCCTCGGTCTCGTCGGTCAGGATTTCGAGCCAGGGGTTGATCAGGGTGGTGACCGGGACCGGCGGCTCATCGGGATAGCGCGGGCTCGTCGTCGAAGCCGAAGATCATCAACCGCAGATCGACGCCGATCTGCGGCGCCGCCAGGCCCACGCCGCCCGCCGCGTGCATGGTCTCGTACATGTCGGCGATGATCGCGGTCAGCTCGGGATCATGGATGTCCTCGACGGGCCTGGCCACGCGCAGCAGGCGCGGATCGCCCATCTTCAGGATCTCGCGGATCATGGTCCTCTCTCCGCGCTATTGGACGCCGTGGTTTCGCCGGGCCCGGGCTTGCAGGCGTGATCCTGCAGCTCTTCCGAGGAGGCGTCGTCATGGGCGGCCGGATCGACGCGATCGGCCAGGATGTAGAAGCCCGGCGCGCCGTCGTCACCCGCCGCGCCGATGAGGGCGATCGTCCAGGCGCCCATGGCGCGGCGCGCGCCGGGCATCTCGCCGGCCAGCAGGGTGAACGGGTTGGCGGTCTCCAGCGCCCGCGCCTTCAGCCAACGGACCCGGTAGGGGTGTCCGCGCAATCGGATGATATGGCTGGCCCAGCGGCCGGTCCGGGGGATGGCGGCCGCCTTGAGCGCGGCGCCGACGGCGGGGTCGAGACAATCCATGTGCAGGTGAAGCTGGTCCTGGGTGCGCCCGTAGGCCGAGTTCACGGCGATGGAGATGCGGGTGCGCGCCAGCGGGCGGCCGAGGCGCTTTTCGATCAGGCCCCGGTCGTCCCAGGCCTTGGCGAAATAGTTGGTCGCGCCGGGCTCGAGGATGGCCGGGTCCTCGATGCCGGCTGATCTTCGCCGTCGGCATGAGCAGATACTGCGCCACGCCATTGCGATCCTTGAGGATCGCGAACCCGCGCGCCGCGCCGTCTGGCATCGACACCACCGCGCACGGCGCCGGATCGCCGCGGCTCAACTGGCTGGGAACGCACTGGCCGTGGACAATCTCCCACAGGACCTGGCCATTGGCGTGCGGCGCCGGCGGCGGCGGCGCGGGACCCGAACCGGCGCAACTGGCCAGCAGGCAAGCCAGCACGGGCCAGGTCGAGGGGCCATAGGGTTCGGCGCTTCATCGGGTCGCTTCGTCACTCAATGGCCGAAGCATATCATTCCCGAACCGGGATACACCTCTCACATGCTGTGATGCGCGCCCGCCGTCTGGTCTGGCGTCCTGTCGGACCACGTGGCCACCGGCACATAGAAGATCGTGTAGGGATCGACCCCGGCCTCGGAGGCCAGCACGTGCGTTCCCGCCAGGTCCGCGCCCCAGTCGGAGGTCCGGACGGTGGCGGGCATGTAGAACATCAAATGCGGGCGCCACGGCCCATGCGGGCCGTCGCCGAGGTAGCCGTCCTTCGACATCATGAAGGTGATGGCGCCGACCTCGGGGGCCGGGATCTTGCCGGCGGCCATCGCCGCGCGGGTCCGCTTCAGCATCTCGGCCTGCGAGGCGCCGGCCAGCGCCCAGGTCGTGCGCGTCAGGAAGGCCGGCAGCACCGATCGCGCGGCCTCGGGGTTGAAGCAGATCGGCCCCTTATCCTTCGGGTTCCAGAACCCGTCGTCCTGCAAGGCCGCTGAACCAGGCGCGCTGGACGATGCAGACAAAGCCGTTCTTGCCTGGACGGCCGCGATCGTAGCCATTGTGGCCCAAGCACCAGCACCTCGGCGTCGGCCGAGACCGACGGCGGCGCCGCGCTCCGCGCCAGGGCGATCTCGGCGGCGCGGTCGGCCATCAGATAGTCGGCGACCGGGGCCATGGCGGGGTAGGAATTTTCGGCCCACGCCGCGCCGGCCATGGCCAATCCCACAAAGGCGGCCAGGGAAAACCCCCAAGCCGAACCTCGCGGCGGCTTTGTCATCTTCCGCACCCTCCCGTCCGTCTTTCGCGGCCCGAAGGATAGCACGCTTTCGGCGATTTTCCCGGAGACCAGGTGCGGGGTGAAACGCGGGCGCCGCCAATCGGGGCCGGCGCGGGGCGCGATCGGCGGGGAACCGCATTGGAGCTTTGGTGTTGAGCAATAGCGGAGCTCGGGCTGAGCGGTCCGCATCAGCCCTCTCGTCGCGGAACGGCCATGCCACAACAATCCGATGCCGATGGCGCGCGTCCGGCCGATGAACCCAAGGACGACGAACAAGGCGCCAACCCGCCGGACGAAAACTCACCGAAGAAAGAGGAAGGGCCGCCCAAGAAGAAGGGCCTGCGCGCACCGTCCGCTGCTGCTGATCGGCGCGGCCGTCGCCTGGCGTGCTCGTCGCCGGTCGGCGCCCTGCTGTGGTGGCTGCACGCGCGCAATTTCGAGTCCACCGACGACGCCTTCATCGACACCCACATCGTGCGCCTGGCGCCGCAGATCGCCGGGCCGGGTCACCCAGGTGCTGGTCGACGACAACCAGCTGGTGCAGGCCGGCCAGCCCCTGGTCGAGATCGACTCCGCCGACGCCGAGACCCGCGTCGCCCAGGCCCAGGCCCAGCAGGCCCAGGCCCAGGCCCAGGTCGACAACGCCCGGGCCCAGATCAGCGTCAGCCAGGCGGCCTACGAGCAGGCCCTGGCCGACGTCGCCGCCGCCGCAGGCCCAGGCCGACAACGCCGCCGCGCGACCTGGCCCGCTACCAGACGCCTGCAGCGCGCTCAACCCCGCCGGCCGTCGCCCAGCAGCAGTTCGACCAGGCCGCGCGCCACGGCCGCGCCAGACCGCCGCCCAGCGCGACGCCGCGCGCGCAAGGCCGCCGCAGGCCAGGCCGACCAGATCACGGCCAGCCCGCACCCAGGTCGACGTCCGGCCAGCGAGCAGGTGCAGCGCCGCCGAGGCCCAGCTCGAACGCGGCCGAGCATCAACCTCGGCTACGCCCGCATCGTCGCGCCCGTGGCCGGCCACGTCGCGCAGAAGACCGTGGCGCGTCGGCAACTATGTGCAGCCCGGCACGCAGCTGATGGCCATCGTGCCGCTCGAGCATGTGGGTCACCGCCAACTTCAAGGAGACCCAGCTCGCGCTGATGCGGCTCGGCCAGCCGGTCGACGATCAAGGTCGACGCCTGCCCCGGCGCCAAGATCCAGCGGCCACGTCGACTCGATCCAGCGCGGCGCCGGCCAGGCCTTCGGCATCCTGCCGCCGGAGAACGCCACCGGCAACTACGTGAAGGTGGTGCAGCGGGTGCCGGTGAAGATCGTGCTCGACAACGTCGCCCGACGACTGCCCGCTCGGCCCCGGCATGTCGGTCGAGCCCAGGTCCGGGTGCGCTGAGATGGCGCGAGGCGCCCGCAGGCGCGGCGGCGACCAGGGCTGGACGCCGGAGCGCTCGGTCGCCGGCAAGCGCAATCCCTGGTCGATCGTGGCGGTGATCTCGATCGCCACCTTCATGACGGTGCTCGACACCTCGATCGCCAACGTCGCGCTCGACCACATCGCCGGCGGCCTGGCGGTCAGCTACGACGAGGCGACCTGGGTCACCACCAGCTTCCTGGTCGCCACCGCCATCATCATCCCGATCTCCGGCTGGCTGGCCAACGTGATCGGCCGCAAGCGCTACTACATGATCTCGGTGGCGCTGTTCACCGTCGCCTCGCTTCGCTCTGCGGCATCGCGCCGAACCTCACCCTCCTGATCCTCGCCCGCATCATCCAGGGCGCGGCCGGCGGCGGCCTGGCGGCGGTCGAGCAGTCGATGCTGGTCGACACCTTCCCGCCGCAAGCAGCGCGGCCTGGCCTTCGCCGCCTATGGCATCGTGGTGATCGCCGGGCCGGTGGTGGGGCCGGTGCTCGGCGGCTTGATCACCGACAACTGCTCCTGGCACTGGTGCTTCCTGATCAACGTGCCGGTCGGCGTCCTGTCGCTGTTCCTGGTCAACATCTTCGTCGACGAGCCCGAGGCGCTGAAGCGACGACCGCGAGAAGCTGCTGAAGGACGGGCTGAAGGTCGATGTCGTCGGCTTCCTGCTGGTCGGCCCTGTTCCTCGGCTGCCTGGAGGTCACCCTCGACCGCGGCCAGCGCGACGACTGGTTCTCCAGCCCGTTGATCACCGCCACCGCCGTCATCTCGGCCCTGTCGCTGATCCTGTTCATTCCCTGGGAGCTGACGCGCGAGGAGCCGATCGTGCCGATCGCCATGTTCGGCCGGCGCAACTTCGGCATCGCCAGCATCTTCCTGCTGATCACCGGCGTGATCATCTTCGGCACCACCCAGTTCATCCCCCAGCTGCTGCAGCAGGTGATGGGCTATACGGCCACCGACGCCGGCCTGGCGCTGACCGCCGGGGGGCTGGCCACCATCGTCGCCATGCCGATCGGCGGCATCCTGTCGGGCAAGGTCGATCCGCGCCTGCTGATCGGCGGCGCCTTCCTGGTCCAGGGCCTGGCCCTGTCGAACATGAGCCACCTGAACACCCAGCATGTCGTTCGGCGACGCCGCCTTGGCGCGGATGTTCCAGTCGGTCGGCCTGCCGTTCCTGTTCGTGCCGATCACCAACGTCGCCTACGTCGGGCTGCAAGCCGAACGAGAGCAACCAGGCCTCGGCCCTGATGAACGTGGCGCGCAACCTCGGCGGCACCATCGGCATCTCCTCGGTCCAGACCATGCTGGCCCAGCGCGTCGCAGTTCCACCAGGCGCGGCTGGTGGAGACGCTGAACCCGCTCAACCCCAACTATCACCCAGGGCCTCGAGCGGCTGACCCAGGCGCCTGACCGGCGCACGGCCAGGCCGCCGGTCGACGCCCAGACCCAGGCGCGGCGCGCAGCTCTATCGGTCGCTCGG
This sequence comes from uncultured Alphaproteobacteria bacterium, assembly GCA_963817995.1. Taxonomy (GTDB): domain Bacteria; phylum Pseudomonadota; class Alphaproteobacteria; order Caulobacterales; family Caulobacteraceae; genus Acaudatibacter. The sequence goes on along the minus strand of CAWFQJ010000016.1, from coordinate 50,294 downwards.
CCAGCAGGCGCAGATGCTGTCCTATATCGACGTGTTCCACATCCTGATGCTTGGTCGTGTTCGGCGCCATCCCGCTGCTGCTGCTCATGCGCAGGGGCCCGGCGGCTGCAGGCGCGCGGGGGCGCGGCATGAGGCGGCGGACCGTCACGCTGGGCAGCTTGTGTCGGCGCCTCGGCCGCTGGCGGCCTGCACGGTCGGGCCGGACTATCAACAGCCGGCCGTGGCCGACGCCGCCGGCCTATCGCCGAGGCCGCCTCGACGCCGCGCACCGCGGTGTCGCCGGACGACGCCGACCTCTCGCACTGGTGGACGCAGTTCAACGACCCGGTGCTGAACAACCTGATCGGCCGGGCGCTGGCCAGACAACCCCGACCTGCAGACCGCCGCCTCGCGGGTGCGCGAGGCGCGCGCAGCAGGAGATCATCGCCGGAGCGCCGGAGTATCCGACGCTCAGCGCCACCGGCAACGCCGTGACGTTCAACTCCAACCGCAAGTCCGATCGTCTCGGCGTCGCGACGGCGCCGCGCTGCAGGCCTGCCGATCCCCGGTCACACTCAACCTCTATTCCGCCGGCTTCGACGCCACCTGGGAGATCGACCTGTTCGGCGGCACGCGCCGCGCGATGGAGGCGGCCAAGGCCACCACGCAGGCGCAGGCCTGGGCGCGGCGCGACGGCGAGGTCTCGCTGACCGCCGAGGTCGCCAACGACTACCTGACCCTGCGCGCCCTGCAGGCGCGCATCGCGCTCGGCGAGGCCGAGCTGGCAGCGCCAGCAGGACCTGTTCAGCCTGATCGGCGCGCGGCGCCAGACCGGCTTCGTCACCAACCTCGACGTCAACCAGCAGTCGACCGCAGGTGGCCACGGCGGCGGCGCAGATCCCGCAGCTCGACGCCCAGGCGCGAGGCCGAGATCCACGCGCTCGCCGTGCTGCTCGGCCGAGCCGCCCGAGGCGCTGGAGCCGGAGCTGACCGGCGTACGCCGGCGCCCTGCCGCCGCCGCCGCCGACCCTGCCGGTCGGGCCTGCCGTCCGAACTGCTGCGGCGCCGGCCCGACGTGCGCGAGGCCGAGCGCAAGCTGGCCGCCGCCAACGCCCAGATCGGCGTGCAGACCGCCAACCTCTATCCGCAAGCTCGAACCTGATCGGCCTGGCCAGCTTCGCCGGCCATGATCCCGGCCAGCCTGTTCTCGAGCCAGAACCTCACCTCGGTCGGCGTCGGCATGGTCAGCCAGCCGATCTTCGACGGCGGCAAGACCCACGCCTCGATCCGCGTGCGCCAAGGAGGAGACGCTGCAGGCCGACCTCGCCTATCGCAGCGCCGTGCTCGTGGCGCCTTCGCGCGACGTCGAGGACGCGCCTCGCCCGCTACAGCGCCGAGGAGGCGCGCCGCGCCTCGCTGGCCCAGTCGTTCGAGGCCGCCGAGGGGTCGCTGAAGATCGCCGAGGACCAGTACCGCACCGGCTTCGTCACCTTCATCAACGTGCTGCAGGCCGAGAACGCCCTGCTCAACGCCCAGGACCAGCTGACCCAGTCCGACGCCCAGATCGTCACCGACCTGGTGGCGATCTACAAGGCGCTGGGCGGCGGCTGGTCGGTGTAAGCGGCGGACGTCGGCAACCCCGCCTGGGGCGGGACGTTAGGAAGGGGCGAGGGGCGTCTGAACGGAGTAACGGCAATGGTCGAAGGCGCGAAAATCACCGAACACATGGAAGTCGTCGGGTCGGACGACGAGCATATCGGCAAGGTCGATCACATCCTGGGCCAGGATATCGAGCTGGCGAAATTCGACTGGGGATCGGGACTGAAGCACCACATCATCCCGCTCTCCTGGGTCGAGCGGGTCGACGACAAGGTCCGGCTCAGCGTGACCAAGGACGCGGCTAAGGCCGGCTGGCGCGAGAAGGCCGAGGGCTGATCGCGGCGAATTCCGGTCGCCGATACATTTTCGATCAATAACCAGCGAGGGCCGGGACTTCATCGAAGGGTCCCGGCCTTCTTTTTCCTCCGGCCCGCGAAGTACGCGGCGGCCTCAGCCGCCCCGCAACCGCAGGGTGACGATCTGAAATTGGCGCAGCGTCAACGCGCAGCCGCCTCGATCGACGGCGATAGCCTCCAGATCATCCTCGAGCGTATTGCTCAAATCGATCCGCTCCCACCGGAACACCGAAGGTGAGCGTCGCCTTGGTCGCCGCGCCATGGCTCTCGTAGAGCCGCACGATCCAGCCATCGCCGTCCTCGGCCGGCTTGATCGTGTCGACCACGACGTTCGCCGGGCGCAGCCGAGGCCAGCGGTTGGTCGAGCACGTCGGCCGGCGCGCCATCCATCCACAGCAGCGGCCGATTGAACTGCGCCGCCTCGGCCACTGTCCCCGCATCACGCCAATCGCCCGCATGCGGATACAGCGCGTAGGCGAAGCGATGGACGCCTATGTCGGCCATCCGGTCCGGCGACATGGTTCCGCGCAGCAGGCTGAGGCCCATGACATTGCCGAAGGTCGAATAGCCGTAGCGTGAATCGCTGAGCAGGGAGACGCCGAAGCCGGGCTCCGAAAGATCGGCCCAGCGATGGCCGGGGACTTCGTATTGGGCGGCGTCGGCGTCGGTGCTGGCGTGGGTCGGCCGCTCCACCGCGCCGAACATGGTCTCATAGGTGGCGCGCGGCGCCTGGCAGGCGATCGGGAAGACCGCCTTCAGCAGCGTGCGCCGGTCGCGCCAGTCGATGGTGGTGTCGAACACCAGGGCGCCGGAGGCCGCGTCCAGGCGGATGGTCTGGGTCAGGCGGCTCGCCTTGCCGATCGCGCGCTCGAAACGCACCTCGGCGCGCAGCGGGCCTTCCGAGACGACCTCGACGGTGGCCGGGCCGCCGGTCTCCCGGCCGGTTTCCAGAGCGAAGGGATCGATATCCCAGGCCTCATAGGCGGTGGGCCGGTCGTCGAAGAGGACGAAACGGTTGGCTTCGCCGGACAGGGCTTCGCGCCCGGTTTGTCGGTGGATCAGGGAAGCGACCGCGCCGTCGCCGGTCAGCACCGCCGTCAGCTGGCCATTCTCCAGCCGCAGGCCGCCATCCTCCAGCCGGGTGAGCGAAACGCGGTCGTCGGTGGCCGACAGGCGCCCGGCGCTGAACGGCGCGGCTTCGACGAAGACCAGATCCCCGCCGGGCTTCGCGGCCACCTCCGCCCTGGCGAACCCGATGGTGTTGACCGGCGTCGGCGCCGCCGCCACTCCGCCGCCAAGCCCCTGGAGCAAGCGACTGCGGTCAGTCCGCTCACCTCGTCGGTCAGCGTCGGTCAGCTCCTCGCGCGTGCGCTCATAGACCTCGGCGATGCTGCTGCCGGGCAGGATGTCGTGGAACTGATTGACCAGCAGCACGCGCCACAGCGCCTCCACCGCCGCGCGCGACGGCGCCTCCAGCCCGGCGAGGCCGCGCGCCGTCGCCACATATTCCAGCTCCTGCAGCCGGCCCTCGGCCAGGCGGTTGAGGCGCTTGACCTCCGACTGGCTGGTGTAGGTGCCCCGGTGATATTCGAAATAGAGCTCGCCCTCGATGGTGGCGAGGTTGCCGGCGTCGGCCTCCAGCCGGTCGAAGAAGTCATCCGGCGTCCGCGTGGCGCTAGCGGGGCACGCCGAGAAGATCGCCGGTCCGCGCCAGCCGCTCGACCATGCCCGCGTCCGGGCCGCCGCCGCCATCGCCATAGCCGAACAGATAGAGCGCCTCGGCAGTCCGGTCGGCGTCCTTGTAGTTGGCGCCGTGATAGCGCAGCTCCTCGATGGTCGCGACGCCGTTATAGGTGTCGGCCGGCGGGAAGTGGGTCAGCACCGCGCTGCCGTCGAGGCCGCGCCAATGGAAGCTGTGATGCGGCGGCGAGGTGAAGCGGTTCCACGACAGCTTCTGGGTCAGGAACCGGTCCATGCCTCGCCTCGCGCATCAGCTGCGGAAGCTGGCCGGCGTAGCCGAACACATCCGGATTCCAGAAGGTGCGCGCCCGCGCCCCGAACGTCCGCTCGAAATAGCGCTGGCCATAGAGGAACTGGCGGCACATCGCTTCGCCCGAGGGCAGGTTGCAGTCCGGCTCGACCCAGCTGCCGCCGATCGGAATCCACTGGCCGGCCGCCGCCTTGGCCTTGATGCGGGCGAACAGGTCCGGATCCATTTCCTCGATCACCGCGTATTGCGCGGCCTGGGAGCAGGCGAACTTGAAGTCCGGATAGTCGTCCATCAGGGCCAGCACATTGGCGAAGCTGCGCTGGCACTTGCGCCAGGTCTCCTCGATCGGCCACAGCCAGGCGGTGTCGATATGGGCGTGACCGATGGCCGACAGCTCATGCGCCACGCCGCCGTTCCGTACACTGAGGAGTTCGGCCAGGATCGACCGGGCCGCCGGCCAGGTGGCGCGCTCTTCCGGATCGAGCAGATTGCAGACGTCGTTGAGTCGATGCAGCAACTTGCCGGCCCAGGTGGTGTCCAGCGCCGGCCGCACCAGTCTGCCTGCGAGGCCGCCGGTGGAGCTTGGCGTCTGGGCCGGCGTCCGGTCGGCCTCCAGTTGGCGCAACACCTCGAAGTCGTGGAACAGCGCCCAGGCCTCGGCGTCGAAGCGGCGGATTTCGCAGGCGGCCAGGCGATAGGGCTCGGCCGGCGGATGGCCGCCCTCCTGGGCGCCGAAGGCCCGGTTGCAGGCCACCTCGATATCGAAGGTCAGCGTTTCGCCCCCCGCGGCCCGCTCCAGCAGTCGCGCTTCGTTGCGCCCGATGTTGAGCCCCTGGGCCGTGCGGCCGCCCAGCCTGAGCAGCGCTTCGGACAGGCGAATCCCAGTGCAGATCCACGCGCGAGCCGCGCCAATCGGCGGGAACCTCCGCCGTCACCTTCACCCAATAGGTCGACCACAAGGGTCCGAGCGGTTCGCCCAGGCTCACGGGCCGATAGGCCAGGCTCTGGGCGGCCGCGAAGCCGATCCGCCCGGTCGGGCCGGCGATCTCGATCCGGCTCGCCGGCGCGGTGTCGGGATAGATCGCCCGCTCCAGCCGCCGCGCCACCTGCGCCAGCCGGGCGCGGGTGTAGGTCTCATATCGCCCGCGGGGCCGCTGAAATGGGCCCCGCTCGTCCTCGTCGATCATCTTCGCTCCCAATAGAACCAACCGGCCGATCCACTCGGTTGCGAGGGCAAAGTCAAATCGTCGAGAGCGGTCGGTAGTCTGTCAGTTTGAAAATCTCGAGAACCCCATCAACCTCTGCCCGGCCCACCCCACCAAAATCGTCATAGCCGGGCGCAAGTCCCGGCTACCCATACGCACCCTTCCGTGGGGTGGACGTGCGCGCGCACGTCCATGGCAAGCCGTAAGCCGAATGGATGGCCGGTACTTACGACCGGCCAGGACGGTAGGGATTGAGGAGATCGCGGGCGAATAAACCTTGCGCGACGCCCATGACCGTTCGACTTTCATGGGGTTTAGGCTCGGGGCGTCCAGGCTATGTTTCGAAGAGCGATCGGCCTTGGCGCGGTGTTGGCGGCGCTCGCCGTTCAGCCCGCCGCCGCCCAAAGCCCGCCGCCCGCCAATTGCGCCACCACCACCGATTTCAACACTCAGCTCCTGATGAAGTGCATCATCCGCCATGTGAACGCCTGGGCGCCGAGCAACAATCCCGCCGAGAAAGTGGCCAGCCTATCGGTCGCCGCCTGCGCCAACTTCAAGGATGGCTTGGCCGATTTCCTGGTCGCCTGCAAAGGCCTGGACAAGAGCCAGATACCCGAGCAGGTCGACCAGCCGTTCGAGAACTGGGCCCTGCGCGAGGTGGAAGAGGCGAGGGCGCCGGCGCCAAAGCCCGACGCGCCTTAGGTCAGCGCCAACACCAGCCTCGCTCCCCACACCTGCGTCATCCCGCACGAAACGGAGCGTAGCGGAGTGGAGATGCGGGACCCAGGGGCCCCATTCAACGCGTGTTGAAGCCGCCCGATGATCGTCATCGCGCCCGGTCCCCTGGTTCCCGGCGCTCCGTTGCGCTTCGCTCCACTCCGGCCGGGATTGACGCAGGTGGATTGGGGGCAAATTGGGGCTCCTTCCACCGCCCGACGCGCCCTAGGGCAGTGTCAGCACCACCTTGACGCAGTCGCCGTGATGCTGGGCGGCGATGGCGGCGTTGATCTCGTCGAACGGGTAGGTCTTGACCAGCTTTTCCAGGGGCAGGCGGCCGGCGCGCCAATGGCCGATGAGTTCGGGAATGAACACGTCCGGATCGCTGTCGCCCTCGATGATGCCGCGCACGCTCTGGCCGAAGGTGAGAACCTGGCCCAGGTCGCCGGGCATGGCGCTCCCCGGCGGCGGAATGCCGACGATGCCCAGAAACCCCTTCGCGCCCAGCGCGGCCATGATGGCGGCGAGAGTCTCCGGCCGGCCCGTGGTGTCGAAAGCGTAGTCGACGCCGAGCGGCGCGATGGCCCGCACGGCGGCGGCCAGGTCGGCGTCCTTCGCCGGATCGATCGCGTGGGTGGCGCCCAGCTCCAGCGCCAGGGCCCGCCTGGCCGCATGAGGCTCGACCACGATGATCACGGCGCAGCCGCGGATCGCCGCGCCCATCACCGCGCTCAGGCCCACCGCCCCGCCGCCGGTGATCAGGAGCGAACTTCCCGCCTCGCAGGCCAGGGCCAGCATCACCCCGCCGGCGCCGGTCTGCACGCCGCAGCCCAGCGGCGCGGCGATCTCGAAGGGGATGTCGGCGGGCAGTTTCAGGACGTTGCGCTCATAGGCCAGGGCGTAGGTGGCGAACGAAGACTGGCCGAAGAAGTTGGAGGAGACCGCCGCCTCGCCCTGGCGCAGGGCCTTGGAGCCGTCGGGCCGCATGCCGATGTAGTTGAGCATGGGCATGGTGCGGCAATAGGCCGGATCGCCGCTGGCGCAGCGATCGCACGCCCCGCAGGAGCGAAAGGTGAGCGCCACCCGATCGCCCGCCGCCACCTTGGTCACCGCCGATCCCACCCGCTCGACCGTCCCGGCGCCCTCGTGGCCCAGCACCGCCGGCATGGAGAACGGCATCGCCCCTTCCCTGCGCCACCAGGTCGGTATGGCACACCCCCACCGCCGCGATCCGCACCAGGATCTCGTCGGGACGCGGGTCCTCGAGCTCGACGGCCTCGAGGGTGAAGTCGGCGCCCGGAGCGCGGGCGACGGCGGCGGTTATCTGGAGGGGCATTCAAGTACCTTGTCGTAGCGGCGACAGTGACCGATCTCACCGCCAAAGCGGAGGTTCAACCTAGAAACTTGTTGTTCCGATGCCATTCAAGGGCTTCCGCACTCGGCGCCCAGTCGGCTTCCGGAGGGATGTGTAGACGCGTACCGTGTCGTTGACGATACTCGTTTCCGTTATTGAAGTCGGTCTTCACTCGATCGCTGACTACGAACCGCAGGTCAGGATCAATTGTGACGTAGCCCGCGTCAAAGACGCTGTGGATGTCACGCCGCAACAGCAACCCGTTTGATATGTCGTGTGCACCCCCCTCTGCGTAGGGTCGAATATGGGCCGCCTCAAGAGCAGGAAGCACCCGGCCACCGGAAACGGCGCATGCTCGTCGATAGGCGTCTGTTACGGCGATGCGAAAAGCGCCTTGCCCAAGTCGCGGTCGAATTATGCTTGGGGCGCCATACCGTTCCAAAGGTGGGGCAACGCCGCCCTCGAATACTCCAGCCGGTCCGACACGTGATGCGGCATCCATCAAGTGGTCCCACACCGCCAACCCTTCCCGACCTTCGGTTCCGTAAGTTTTGCCGACCTGAACATTGCGCGGCCATGACGGAGGAAGAGGAACCCATAGGTGTTGCGGCAGAAATATCGGTTGAACCAGAATCCTACATCCAATGGTGTAGTCCTCGGTAACTCTATGAGTGTCCCCACGATAGCGTGCTACGCGCTGGCGCATCTCTTGATACGTCGGAGCGCCATTGGCCTCTCGGAAAGCTTCCCAGGCCAAAGAAACCGGAATTCTGGAAGCACGATCGAATACGCCGAAACCGCCGATGACATTTCTCGGGGACTTCAGTCTGAATGCGAAGAGTTCACCCCGCTGGATTGCGTGAAAGTTCCTGCTGCCGCTCGGCTGCCAGAAATTAACCTCGTCTACGCCCAGCCGTCCCGACAAGAAGTCGAACCATTCGTTGTCGGTATTGACGATCCAGAGATTGACCATGACGCCCCACGCCGTCTTTGGCGAGCTAACGCTTCATCGGCAGTCAGGGCAAGTTCGGGTTCAAGGCCGACCCATATCGCGGTCGATCTTTAGGATGTCCCATTGAACGAAACCGCCATTCAGCGTCACCGCCCTGGCGCGAATGCGGGCCATGCTGGCATCCGCTGCCTCACGATCGATCGTCGGCTTCGTGGACATCAACCGAGCCATGGGCTTGCCGCGACGCGTGGCGACAAGCGCTTCCGCGCGCCTGACTCGATCGAGGATCGCGCCGAAGGCCTTCCAGGCTTGCGTGACCGAAATCCTCATCATCGAACGCGCTCGAAACCTCTGCTCGCGTAAAGAATAGCACAATCCGCAGGGTTGTGGGGCAGACGCACTTGGTAGCCAATGGAGTTCCTGTTTCCCCGGCCGAAACCATGAACCGCTTCTGGACCCTCTCCTCCCACCCCCTCGGCCCCTGGCCGACGCCGGAGACCTTCGAGCTCCGCGAAGCCCCCATTCCCACGCCCGGCCCCGGCCAGGCGCTTACCCGGACGATCTACATCTCCCTCGATCCCTATCAGTGGGGCTACAAGCGGCGCGGCGTCGAGCCGGCGGGCGCGCCGTGCCATGCGCGCACGGTTTCCCAGGTGGTCGAGAGCCGGATGGAGGGCTTTGCGAGCGGCGATCTGGTGTTCAACACCAACGGCTGGGCCGAATACGGCCTGATGGGCGAGGGCGTGGCGCGGCCCGGCTACATGATCCCGCGCAAGCTCGATCCGGCGCATGGGCCGCATCTCCCAGGCGGTGGGCGTGCTCGGCATGCTGGGCCTGACCGCCTACGCCGGCATGGTCCTGCTGGGCGATCCCAAGGCCGGCGAGACGGTGGTGGTTTCGGCCGCCTCCGGCGGCGTGGGCCAGATCGCCGGCCAGCTCGCCCGCCTGCGCGGCGCCCGGGTGGTGGGCATCGCCGGGCGCGACGGCGAAGTGCGCCTTCGTGGTCGACGAGCTGCGCTTCGACGCCTGCGTCTCGCATCTCAGCCCCACCTTCGCCGAGGACCTGAAGGCCGCCTGCCCGGACGGCGTCGACGTCTATTTCGAGAATGTCGGCGGCGCGGTGTTCGACGCGGTGCTGCCGCTGTTCAACGCGGGCGCGCGGATGACGATCTGCGGCCTGATCGCCCACTACGGCGACAAGGCCGGGGCCGACGCCCGGGCCGCCCTGATGAAGCGCGGCGAGGCCATCTTCAAGGCGCGCGGCGTCACCGTGCGCGATCTGTTCGTCGGCGATTTCGTCGCCGATCATCAACGAGGCGTTCCTGGCCCGGATGGCGCCTTGGGTCGCTTCCGGCGAAGTGCGCTACCGCGAGGATATCCGCGAGGGCCTGGAGAGCGTCCCCGCCGCCTTCGCCGAGATGCTGCGCGGCGGCAATTTCGGCAAGATGCTGGTCCGCGTGGCCGAGGACCCCACACTTTAGAGATTGACCGCCCCGGCCACCACGGCTTCACCTGTCCGACTGCCCTGGTTTTATTGTTGCCAAACAATGGTATGGGAGGCGATGGCGACTGGCCACGCTCCTTCTGACGGACGGAATGTCCGGGTCCACTCCGAGGCCCTGCTGCGCGAGGCGCGCATGGCCAGCTTCGCCATGGCCAGCAGCTATCTGCGGCAATACCGCATCATGGCCGACTATCTGGAGATGAAACCGGCGACGGCGATCGTCTTTCTCACCATCGTTCTGGCCAGCGGCCAGCGATATGTGCGCCAACTGGAGGTGCCCGAAGAATTTCGCGGCGTCGCGGCCCTGCCGCGCGACCAGGTCGTGCCCATTTCGCGCCGCGCCCTGGCCGGGGCCACCGGACTGCCGCGCGAGACCGTCCGGCGTATCGTCGCCGAGCTGATCGCCGCGGGCCACGTCACCGAGAGGGGGCGCGGCGGGGTCATCTCGCGCGAGGGCGAGCTTCTATCGGGCCGGGCCCAGAGCGCCATCGAGCGCCTGGCCCTCGAATTCGTCCAGACCTTCGAGACGCTTTCCCGCCTCGGCGTCCTGGAGCAATAGCTTCACCTAGAGCCTGATCCCTTTACACGGAACAGATGTAAAGGGTGAATCAGGCTCTACACTTTTAAATCTAGAGCAGGATACAGCCTTTAGACGATTCCGTCTAAAGCCATCCTGCTCTAAGCCCCGCCGACGCGCTCCAGGGCCAGTTCGCGCATGAAGGCCGGCTCGAAGCTGTCGGCCCGGGCCATGCGCCATTCGCGGCTGAGCGAGACGCTCATCTGGCCTTCGAGAATCGCGCCCGGGGCCACGTGGGGATAGACGTCGTCGCCGCGCAGCACGGCCCCGCTCTGGTGGCGGATCTGCAGGTGCCAGGGCTTCAGGTGATCGGGGTGGTCCAGGCCCGCGGCGCCCAGCAGCTCGGCCAGGGCGCGCAGGGTGTTGCGGTGGAAATTGGCCACCCGCGGCGCCTTGTCACTGACCACCAGCGCCCGCTGGCGAAGCGGATCCTGGGTCGCCACTCCGGTCGGGCAACGGTTGGTGTGGCAGCTGCGGGACTGGATGCAGCCGACCGCGAACATGAAGGCCCTGGCCGAGAGCGCATAGTCGGCGCCGATGGCGAAGATCCGGCACAGGTCGTAGGCGGTCACCAGCTTGCCGCTGGCGCCCAGCTTGATCCGGTCGCGAAGGCCCGCCCCCACCAAGGCGTTGTGGACGAAGCTCAGGCCCTCGGCGAGCGGCAGGCCGACGTGGTTGCTGAGCTCCGCCGGCGCCGCGCCCGTGCCGCCCTCGCCGCCGTCAATGACGATGAAGTCAGGGGTGATCCCCGTCTCCAGCATCGCCTTGACGATGCCCAGGAACTCATACCGATGGCCGACCGCCATTTTCAGGCCGACGGGCTTGCCCTCCGCGAGTGCCCGCAGCCGGACGACAAAGTCGATCAGTTCAAGGGGCGTCGAAAAGGCCCGGTGCCGGGCCGGCGAGACGCAGTCGGCGTCGCGGCCGATCCCGCGCGTGGCGGCGATCTCGGCGGTGATCTTGGCCTTGGGAAGGACCCCGCCGTGGCCGGGCTTGGCGCCCTGGCTGAGCTTGATCTCGATCATCTTCACCTGGGGCGAGAGGGCCTGCTGGCGAAACCGCTCCGGATCGAAGCCGCCGTCCGGAGTGCGGCAACCGAAATAGCCGGTGGCCACCTGCCAGACGATGTCGCCGCCGTGGCGGCGGTGATACTCGCTGATCGAGCCCTCGCCGGTATTGTGGGCGAAGCCGCCGAGCTTGGCGCCAAGGTTGAGGGCCTCGATGGCCTGGCCGCTGACCGCGCCGAAGCTGGTGCCCGACAGGTTGCACACCGAGGCCGAATAGGGCTGGAGGCAATCGGGCCCGCCGATGGTGACGCGAAAATCGTGATCGACGAGCGACTTGGCCCGGATCGAGTGAGAGATCCAGCCATAGCCCACCGCCCCGGTGTCCTTGAGGGTCCCGAACGGCTGGGCGTCATGCACATTCTTGGCCCGTCGATAGACCAGGGCTCGGTGTTCGCGGCTGAACGGCACCTCGTCGTGCTCGTCCTCGATCACATACTGACGAAGCTCCGGCCGGATCGCCTCCAGGATGAAGCGGATATGGCCGATGATCGGATAGTTGCGCAGGATCGCGTGCGGCTTCTGCGTCAGGTCGCTGATCCCGACCGCCAGCAGGGGAAGGAGCGCCGCCAGAGGAATTCCCCACCACGGATCGACCACGAGCGCCAGGGTCACGAAGATCGCGGCCAGGAGGCACACCAGCTCCAGGATAAAATATCGAGAAAACAGGATGCCCATGGCCTCCCCTGAGGTGGCGCGGCGCTCCGCTTGTTCTGGCGTCCTCAGTCGTAGGACGGTCATGTGACGTTTCGGCAAAGCCGACCGCGGCTTGCCCTTCCGGTTTCCGAATAGCGGTCCGATGCGCTATGATGCTTGGGCATGCGCCTTGGATGGGTGGTGCGGCGCCAAGACTGTCCGATCAACGCCGTGGGGGCGCCGCGATCATCTGGAGTGACGCGGCGTGTTCAAGCGGTATGGCACAGGGCTTCTGGCTGTCTTGACCTTCGTTTGGGCGGCGCCCGCCGTAGCCCAGAATGTGCCGGCGCGGCAGATCCTAGCCGATCCAAGCTATCTGCCGCTCAAGGGCCAGGTGTTCGGCGAAAGCGATTTTCTATTCAGCGCCCAGACCGGCGGCTCCTTCGGCCCCGCCGGAGCCAGGATGAGTTCGATCACCATCGATAGCGAGGCGGTCGGCCAGGTATTCCGCTATGGCCTCACCGACCGGCTGTCGCTGAACCTGGCGGCCGCGTACGCCTGGTCGCGGGCGAAGAGCACAACGATCTCGGGCGATGTAAGCCATAGCGACGTGAACGGCTTCGAGGATCCGTCGGTCGGCCTGACCTATCGCCTGATCAGGCAGTTCGGTCATCCCGTCAGCGTCGATCTGACGGCCACCTACGCCCCGGACCTGATCTCGGCCGACAACGCCGACGCCTATGGCGGCGCGGGCTCCAGGGCTTTCGGCGGCAGCCAGGCGCAGTTCAGCCTCGCCGTCGCTCATGGCGAGAGCGCCTTCACCGTCCAGGCGACGGCCTCCATTCGCTATGTCGGCGACCGCACGGTGGAGGACCTGGCCAACGACGACGAGGTGCGGACCGCCAGCTACTGGGTTCCGGCCGTCTCCGTCGCCTCGCGCATCCGCCTGGCCGACCGGATCAGCGCCAACCTCGGCGCCCAATACGACTTCGAAGGCAGCCCGGCCGCCTACAATCAGCAAACCGGCCTGACATTCGGCACCAACATCGGCAATGTCGCCAGCGTCACCGCGGCCCTGAACTACCTCTTCATTTCCAAAACGCTCAACGGTTCGCTGATTTATCGCCACACATTCGACAACTCGGTCGACGCCACCTATGCGGCGCATCCCGCGTTCAATTCCAGCTACGATCGCGAGGGAAATTCGATCGAGCTGACCTTTCGCTACACGTTGAGGTGAGACGCGGCCGGCGCCGCCCGGTCCCCGGCTTGATCAGCTGGCCGGTCCTTTTTGCGGGGCGGCCGACAGCGCGGCTTCGACCTCCGCGACCGCGCTCGCCAGCGGCTGGGCGTCGGGGCAGGTTTCCGCGCATTTCGCCAGGCGATCCTTTAGCTGCTGGAGCTGCGCCGCCGCCTTGTCCGGATGGCCCAGCCTCACTTCGATGAGGGCCAGCTCGCGTGCCGGTGGAACCGGGCCGGGGTCAGCTGCAATCGAGTCCTTATAGTCCTGCTCCGCATACCTCAGACGGCCAAGGTGAGCTTGGGACTGGCCCAACTCGTAGAGCACCAGTGGCTGATTGCCGTCGATCTCCAGCAGATGGGCAAATATTTCGGCCGCGTCGCGGTAATGTCCGCCGTCCATGTCTTTGAGGCCAAGCTGGAGCGCCTTGTCCTTGTCGAAATAGGGTTCCGTGGACCCAGAACTTCCGGCGCCCATAGCGCCGCTCATCCCCGCGCCCATGTTGGCGGCCATGGCGCTCACCGGCGCAGAGGCGACGAGCGCGGCCACGAATACGCTTTTGTAGAGACGGCCGAGGGTCATCCTGCAACCTTTCCGGGGACGGTTCACCGCCGCCGATGTAGCATGGGGACGGCCGCCGGTCACCGTCGGTGGGTTGATGGAGAGCCACCGATCGCCGGGCGGGGCATCGCCGGGCGACCCGCATCGGGTCTGAATCCCCTTGCGCATCCGGCGCCACGGCGACGCTATGGCCGCGAAAATGAACCCCTGAGGCGCGAGCGTGGAGATCCAGACCTTATCCGCCGGCGAGCAAGGCGCCGGCTACGCCCTGGCGGCCGGCGCCCTTCGGCTCCAGCGTCTCTTCACCGACCAGCTGGGCATGCGGCCGACCGAGGCGGCGGTGTACCTCACCATCGTCCTGGCCGCCGGCCGACAGCGTGACCGCGATGCGCAGCGCCACCCACAAAAAAGGCCCGGTCCAATATCGCGCCGCGCCGTGGCCGCCGCCACCGGCCTGCCGCGCGAGACCGTGCGCCGGATCATCGACAAGCTGCTCGAAACCCGGCTAATCGCCACCGCCGGCGAGACGCCCAGGCATGGCGGCCTTGTCGCCCCTGGCGCCGACAAGGTGGTGGCGATGCTGGCCGCCGAGGCCGACCGCCTCTTTGAGACATTGGCCAGCGTCGGCGCCGGCGCGCGTTAACCTCTCTCGGTCTTCACATAAGTTTACAAATCCCCGGAACGCGCGAAGCACGCGCGGCCCAGGGTCGTCATCGCTCACCAACAAGGAGACACGAGCATGAACGATCCGATCTCGGGCCAGCCGATCGCGGCCAAGCCCCGCCGACGCTGGCTCGCCGGCGTGGCCCTGGCCGCCGCCTTCGTCGCCGGCGGCGTCACCCTGCCGCTGCTTTCCGCCTCCGCGCAGGATGCGGCGATGCACGGCATGATGGGCCACGGCGGCATGCACGCCATGGCCATGGCGCACCTCGACCGAGCGCTCGACGCGGCCGGCGCCAGCGCCGATCAGAAGGCCAGGATCACCGCCATCCTTCACGCCGGCTTCAAGCCCATGGCCGATCTGCACGCCGACATGAAGGCCACCCACGCCTCCCTGCACGCGATCCTTCTGGCCCCCACCATCGACCGGGCCGCCCTGGAGCGGCTTCGCGCCGGCGAGATCGCCAGGCTCGACGCCGCCAGCAAGACCCTGGCGGCCGCCATGGCCGACGCGGCCGAAGTCCTCACCCCGGCCCAGCGCGCCAAGCTCGCCGCCATGCCCATGGGCATCAGCCGCCCAGCTGACGCCTTGCCTTCCCGGCGGGGCCGGTTTCCTGTGGCGTCGTGACCGAGACGATCCTGATCATCGACGATGACGTCCGGCTCGCGGACATGCTCCGCGAGTACCTGGCCAAGGGCGGCTTTACGGTGGAGGCGCGCCACACCGGCGCCGGCGGCGTCGAGGCGGCGATCCGCCCGGCGAGCGGCGGGCGCCCTTACGATGCGGTGATCCTGGATATCATGCTGCCGGACCTCGACGGCCTGGAGGTCTGCCGCCGGCTCCGCGCCCAGACCGACATCCCCATCCTCATGCTCACGGCCCGGGGCGAGGACACCGATCGGATCGTCGGCCTGGAGCTGGGCGCCGACGACTATCTGCCCAAGCCGTTCAACCCGCGCGAACTGCAGGCGCGGCTCAAGGCGATCCTGCGCCGGCCGCGTGGCGAGGGCGCCGTCGATGGGCGCCTGAGCTTCGGTCGGCTGGAGATCGACCCGGGCTCCAGATCGGCGCGCATCGATGGCGTGGCGCGGCCCCTCACCTCCTACCAGTTCGATCTGCTGCTGGTCCTGGCCCGCCACGCCGGCCGGGTGCTCTCGCGAGACCGCTTGATGGACCTGGCCAAGGGCGAGGCCCTGGAGGCCTTCGATCGGTCCATCGACGTCCACATCTCCCGCCTGCGCGCCGCCCTGGAGGACGAGCCGGCCCATCCGCGTCGCATCATCACCGTGCGCGGGGCCGGCTACGTCTTCGCCCGGGTCCAGGACCAGGCGTGATGGCGCCGCCGCCCCGCCGCCACCTCTTCTGGCAAGTCTACCCGACCCTCCTCGTCAGCCTCATCCTGGTGGCCGTGCTGGGCGCCATCGTCTGGCACCTGTTCGGCGTCGCCCCCATGGGGCGCGGCGCGGTCCTCTCCATGCATCCGTCCAGGGCCTTCCATATGCGAGGGCTGGCCATGCTGCTGATGGTCGCCACCGTGGTGGGCCTGGCCGCCTATCCGGTGGTGCGGCGGATCACCCGCCGGCTGGAGGCTCTGCGCCTGAGCGTCGAGGCCTGGGGCGGCGGGCGACCTCGCCAGCCGGGCCGAGACCGCCGGCGGCGACGAGATCGCCGCCGTCGCCGCCAGTTTCAACGCCGCCGCCGACAAGACCGACGCCCTGCTCACCGCCCACAAGACCCTGCTCGCCCACGCCAGCCATGAGCTCCGCTCGCCCGCTCACCCGGCTGGGCCTGGCGGTGGAGATGTTCGCCGGCGGCGGCGAGCCGGCCCTCGCCGCCTCGGTGCGCCGCGAGATCGCCGAGCTCGACGGCCTGGTCGAGGAGATACTCCTGGCCAGCCGCCTCGATCACGGCGCGAGCCTCGCCGAGACCGAATGCGTCGATGTCCTGGCCCTGGCGGCGGAGGAGGCGGCGCGCGCCGGCGCGAAACTGCTCGATGTGGCGCCTGGCGCCGCCCCCTTCGAGGTCCTGGGCTCGCCCCGCCTGCTGCGCCGGCTGATCCGCAACCTCATCGACAACGCCGCCAAGCACGGCGCCCCGCCCATCGAGATCGAATTGGCGCATGTGGGCGATGGCGATCACCCTCACGGTTCGCGACTACGGGCCGGGCATTCCCGCCGCCTTGCGCGATGCGGTCTTCGAGCCGTTCTTTCGGCCCGACGGCTGGACCGAGGAGGCCGGCAGTTGGGGCCTGGGCCTATCGCTGGTGCGCCAGATCGCCGAGCGCCACGGCGGAACGGCGCTGTGCGAAGCGGCGGCCGACGGGGCCACGGCCTTCGTCATCCGCCTGCCGACGCGTCAGTAGGCCAGCCAGGTGAACACCCGAAAGGCGTTGTTGTCCGAGGCCTTGCCACCCATGCCGTCGTAGTTGGACCCGGCGCCGTTGAACTCACTGTAGAAGCTGTATTGCAGCCCCACGCGCATGTTGAAGCGCTGGCCGAGCGGCGAGTGGCCGGCCCCCCATGGCGTGCCGTCGAGCTGGAAGGTGACGCCCGTGCTGTTGGGCCTTAGCGTCCGATCGCCGGCATAGAGCAAGGCGTCGGACGAGCCGGTGGTGTCGAACCAGGCGACGGTGAAGCCGACCTTGTCGCGGTAGTAGTAGCTGGCGTCGACGCGAACGTCCCGCAGATTGTCGTCGGTGTTGGCGGCCAGACCCAGGGCGTAGGAGGCGGCGAGCGCCTGCTGCTCGTTGATGAAACGGGCGTTCAGGGTGATCACGTCGCTGTTGGGCCGGGTCATCTGCCAGGAGGCGTCGAGCCCGAGGTCGGTGTAGCGATCGCTGGAACCGGTGCTCTGGATGCGCTGCGGATAGAGGTTGGTCCGCATGCCAAAGGCGCCGATCTCGAAATTCTGCGTCCCGGACGCCGCCTGAAACGCGACCCTGCCGTAGGGCGCCAAGCCGTCGATGTTGCCCGGATCATAGGGATCGGCGCCCAGACGGGTCAGGGTGCTGGCGTTGGGCGAGCCATAGGCCCCGGCGGTGAGATAGAGTTCCGAATTGATCCAGACATAGGGCGTGACCCCAAGCGTCGTCTGGGCCAGCGCGCCGCTCAACAGCGGCGAGGCCGACGGCGAGGGCGCCAGGGCCGAGCTGGTGTAGGGGAAACCCCAGGCCGGCAGGGTGTTCCACACGTCCTCGACGGTGGGGGAATTGTTGAGGCTGACGCCCCAGGTGACGCTCGTCTTCTTGATCTGGGTGGTCGCCGTGGCGCGCACGTCGAGATTGTCCCAGCTGAAGGCCCTGGCGATGCCGTCGTAGGTGGTCTGGATCAGGGCGCCCAGATGCGCGCCAAGGCCGCCGGCGAGAAACACGCTCACCTGATCGACGGCGAAGTTGTCGTTGGCGGCGAAGCCCTGGCGTCGGCGGCTGACCCTTCTGGGTGTTGAGGTACGAGGCCACCGCCATCGCCGAGAGCGGTACGTTGAAGGTGTTGGTCCGGCTGGTGAAGCCGCCCAGCTTGAACGCGCGGCCGAACGGGGTGAGTTGCGGCCCAAATCCGCCGACGTGACAGGATTGGCAGGGCTGGCCGGTCTGAACGGCGAAGGCGGGCACCGCCTTGGCCGCGCTCGCCGTCATCGTGACCACCGCCAGGGCGGCGATCAGAACCTTTTGAAATCCCCACCCCATGGCCGGCGCCTCAGGCGGCGGGCGCGTAGAGTGTGCACCAGCCGGTCGGGCTGATCGGGCCTTGAACGAGTTTGCAGGCCGCCGGAGTGACCCACAGCTTGCACTTGTCGCAGCGGGCGGCGCCCTTGGGGGTGGCCTGATAGGCGACGGCGTTTTTCGCTATGGTGGGAGCCGCGGACGCTGGCCTTGGCGCCGAGGCGATGCCCGCGACCACGGCGAGGCCGGCGAAGAGCGCACCCCTGCCGAGCACCTCGCGGCGCTGAAGGGTTTCCACGCGCGGCGTGGCCGATGGGGTGGTCATTTCCGAAGCCTTATGTCCGTGATCGAAGGGGCGGATTTCCGCCCCTGAAGGCTCGTGTGCGCCATCGCCGCCGGACACGCCTTGATCTGGATCAAACACCAGCTTGGCGGGAAGGTTCCCCACCGGGGCGACAACATGTCGCGGGCCGTGGCGGAAAATTCATTCGACCTTAAGGCGGCCGCTCGTTAGCTGAGGCTAGGGTTGTGCCGATTCGTCTAAGGGGCTGCGCGTGAAATTCATCGGATGCTTGGCCGTGCTCGCCGGGATGGCGATCGCCGGCGCCGCCGCCGCCGGCCCCAACCTGATCGTCAACGGCGATTTCTCCGCCGGCGACACCGGCTTCATGACCGACTACGACTTCATAACCAATCCCGGATCGACCAGCCTCGAGCCCGAAGGCACGATCACCATCGCCGACAACCCCTTTTCCGTGCATCCCTATTGGGTGGATCTGGGGAACACCAACAATCCCATGCTGATCGTCAACGGCGCCACCTCCGGCTCCCCGGCCATCTGGGAGGAGAGTGGCATCCAGGTCGCCGCCGGCAAATCGTACAACTTCAACGCGACGGTGATGGATATCTGCTGCAATTCTACCTACGGCAGCAACGCCAACGCGCCGTCCGAGATCAAATTCCAGGTCAGCACCAACGGCACGGATTGGACCGACGTGGCCGCCTATACCACCAAGCCCGGGGCCGTCGCCCAGAGCGGCGACAGCGGCGTCGCGGTTTCGATCTGGGGGAGTTTCCAGTCGGCGGTGACGGGCTCGTTGGAGATTCGGGCCGTCAACGGCCTAAGCGCGGCCGGTGGCAATGACTTCGCGCTGGACGACCTAAGCTTTTCCTCCACGCCCGAACCGGCCGCCTGGGCCCTGATGCTGGTCGGCATGGGCGCCCTGGGCGGCGCCCTTCGCGCGCGGCGCGGGACGAACGCCGCCGTCATCTGACTTCGCCGCCGGCCAGCCTTGAAGCGCGAGCGCCCACGGCCTGGAGGCGAGTCGGGGGGGATGACATCCTCCAGGCCGTGAGCCACGCGAATTAAGCCCGCGTGACCGGAGTGGCGGCATACTACGCCGCGCAATCCGGCTTAAGCCTAACGCCCCGCATCGAGATCGGTTCCCGGCGCCGCGAACGGAATTTTTCCATCCTCCGTCGCGATTCTGCTTTTAGGCATAGGCCACACCCTGTGCTTCCACATAAAGCGCATAGAGCGACTGCGAGGCGGTGATGAACAGGCGGTTGCGCTTGACCCCGCCAAAGCAGAGGTTGGCCGCACCCTCCGGCAGGTGAATCCGGCCGATCGCCTCGCCGCTCGGGGCGATAATGTGCACCCCGTCCAGATCGGGCGAGCCCCAGGCCGCCGCCGCCCAGACGTTTCCATCCGTATCCACCCGAAATCCATCCGGGCTCGCCGATCCGAAATCATGGAACACCCGGGCGCCGCTCAGGCGCTCGCCGCCCGCCACCTCGAACGCATGGATCTGGCGGGGATGGCCGCGCCTGTGGCTGGCGCCGGTGTCGGCGATGTAAAGTAGGCTATAGTCCGGTGAGAACGCCAGGCCGTTCGGCTTGGCCAGTCCTTCCTCCACCACCGTGGCCACGCCGGTGGACGGATCGAGGCGATAGGTGCGCTCCGGCAGCTCCAGCTCGCCCTTGTCGCCCTCATAGTGGCCATGGGTTCCATAACCGGGATCGGTGAACCAGATCGCCCCGTCGGGATGAACCACCACATCGTTGGGCCCGTTGAGGCGCTTGCCTTCGAAGGCGTCGATCAGCACGGTGATCGCTCCATCGATCTCCGTGCGCGTCACCCGGCGGCTCCGGTGCTCGCAGGTGATGAGCCGGCCCTGCCGGTCGCGGGTGTTGCCATTGGCGTTGTCGCAAGGCTGGCGAAAGACGCTCACCTGGCCGGTCTCCTCGCTCCAGCGCAGCATCCGGTCGCCCGGAATATCGCTGAAGATCAGGCTGCGATGGTCGCCGATCCAGACCGGCCCCTCGGCCCAGCGCGCGCCGGTCCATAGCCGCTCAATGGCGGCGCTGCCCACCCGATAGCGGTTGAACCGCCGGTCCAGGCTCTCCACCGCCGCATCGGGATAGCGCGCCGGCGCGCTCCAGTCGCGATCGGCCGGATGGTTCGATGGCATGGCGCCGCCCTCCCACTTCTGGCCCACAACCTAGCGAGCGGCGCCGATCACCGCCATCGATTCAGTCTCCCAAGCTTTCCCTCGCCTCCACGCTCGCTATTCTCCACGGCTGTGAAGGGAGCCCAAGCCATGTGCCGCAACATCAAGACCCTGTTCAATTTCGATCCGCCGGCCGACGAGGCCGAGATCCGCGCCGCCTCGCTGCAGTTCGTCCGCAAGCTGAGCGGCTACAACACCCCGTCCAAGGCCAATGAGGCGGCCTTCGAGGCCGCCATCGACGAGGTCGCCGCCGCCGCCAGCCGGCTGCTGGCCTCGCTGGAGACCGGCGCCCCGCCCCGCGACCGCGAGACCGAGGCCCAGAAGGCGCGCCAGCGCGCCGCCGAACGCTTCGGCCATCCGGCGCGGGCGTGAGCGGCGCCGCCCGTTGACGAACCGCGATCTCCATGGAACGAGCCCTTCCATGAACCGCGCCCCCGCTCCCCAGCCCGACGCCTACGCCCGGGTCCTCCATCGCTTCGGCCTCGCCGGCCGTCTCGCCGCCGCCGGCGCCGCCCTTTCGTGGGACGCCCAGACCCACATGCCCAAGGGCGGGCGCCTGGGCCCGGGGCGAGGAGATGGCGGCGCTGACCGAGGTCGAGGCCGATCTCACCGGCTCGGACGCCGCGGCCGATGAGCTGGCCCAGGCGCAGGAGATGGCCGGCGGCCCTGGAGCCGATGGAGCGCGCCAACCTCGCCGAAATGCGCCGCCTGCACATCCACGCCGCCGCCGCGCCCAAGGATCTCCAGGCCACCCAGGCCCGGCTCTCCCAGAGCCTGTCGGCGATCTGGCCCCAGGCGCGGGCCAAGAACGATTTCGCCACGTTCGCCGGCCCGTTCGAGGAGCTGCTGGGCGTCGTGCGCGAGATCGCCGCCGCCAAGGCCGAGGCCCTGGGCCTTGGCCCCTACAGCGCCCTGATCGACGCCTATGATCCGGGCGTCAGCGAGGCGATGATCGATCCGATCTTCGCCGAGCTCGCCGCCGCCCTGCCGCCGCTGATCGCCGAGGTGCGCGAGCGCCAGGCGCCGCTGGCCGGCGCCGATCCCCTTTCCGCCGGTCCCGGCCGATCGCCAGGAGGCGCTGTCCTACGAGCTGGCCGCCGCCGTCGGCCACGATCCGCAACCATTTCCGCATCGACCAGGCGCCGCACCCGTTCTCCGTGCCCCACGCGCCGGGCGATGTGCGCTTCACCACCCGCTACGACGTGGAAAACCCGCGCTTGTCGATCTGGGCCACGCTGCACGAGGCCGGCCACGCGATGTACGAGTTCAACCTGCCGCGCGATCTGGCCTTCCAGCCCGCCGGCCTGGCGCGCGGGGCCAGCGTGCACGAGAGCCAGTCCCTGTGCCTCGAACGCCAGGCCGGCCGCGGCCGCGAGTTCCTGGAGTATCTGGCCCCGGTGATGGCGCGGACTTTCGGCGGCGATCCGGCCCCCTGGTCGAGCGGCCAATGTGCTCAACGTCATCCGCCGCATGGATGACGGCTTCATCCGCGTGGAGGCCGACGAGGTCTCCTATCCCCTGCACGTCATCCTGCGCTACCGCCTCGAACAGGCGCTGCTGAAGGGCGACCTGGCGGTCGCCGATATCCCCGGCGCCTGGAACGAGATGTTCCAGACCCTGCTCGGCCGCGTCCCGCCCAGCCATGGGCTGGGCTGCCTGCAGGATATCCACTGGTCGATGGGCCTGTTCGGCTATTTCCCCAACTACGCCATGGGCTCGGTCCTGGCCTCGCAGCTGTTCGAGACGGCCGTGGCCGACGATCCGGAAATCCTGCCAGCCCTCGGCCGCGGCGATTTCAAGCCCTACTTCGCCTGGATCAAGCCCAAGGTGCACGCCAGCGCCAGCCTGGTCGATTTCGACACCCTGGTGAGGGAGGCCACCGGCAAGCCCCTGACCGTCGACGCCCTCCTGCGCCACCTGCGCCGCCGCTATCTGGAGGAGCCGGCGCCGGGCGAGTGACATCCATGCCGCAAACCGGAAACCCGACATCGATCGCCATAAGGCGCGTCCCCGCCGGCGCCGGCGTCTCCCTGGTCGTGCGAACCCTCGGCCAAGGCCCGGCGGTGGCCATGATCCCCTCCTGGGCGCGGGGCGCCAGCGACTTCGATGGGCTGATGGGCGCCGTGGCCGCCGCCGGCTTCACCGCCATCGCCGTCAATCCGCGCGGGATCGAGGGCGGCGAGGGGCCGCTCGCCGATATCACCACCTGGGACCTAGCCGACGATGTCGCCGCGGTGATCGAGGCCCTGGCGGGCGGCCCCGCCTTCGTCCTCGGCCACGCCGGCGGCAACCGCATCGCCAGGGCCCTGGCCACCCGCCAGCCCGAGCTCGTCAAGGGCGTGATCCTGCTCGCCGCCGGCGGGCGCCACCGCGATCAGGCGAGGTTCGATCTCTTCGCCAACGAGACCATGTTCGCCGAGCCTTCGGCGCAGACCTTCATCCGGGTGATGCATGAGAGCGGCTTCTTCGCCCGCGCCTCCGATCCGGCGGTCTGGCTCGGCGGCTGGTGGCGCGAAACGGCCCGGCCGCAGTCCCTCGCCCACCAGGCGGTCGATCCCAGGGAATGGTGGGCCGGCGGCGGCAAGCCGATCCTGGTGGTCCAGGGCCTGGAAGACGGCATCGCCCCACCCGCCAACGGCCGCGACCTCGCGGCCCTCTATCCCGACCGCGTGACCCTCACCGAACTCGAAGGCGCCGGCCACGCCATGCTCCCCGAACAGCCCAAGGCCATCGCCAAGGCCGTGATCGGCTGGCTGAAGGGGCGGTGATCGGGTGGCCGAGGGGGCGGTGACCGGGGAGGCGCGGGCGTTGATCGCTGGTCAATCCACCTACGCGCCCCCCCCCCGAAACGTCATGGCCGGGCGTCAGTCCCGGCCACCCATCAACACCCTTCCGTGGGGTGGCCGCGCGCGGCGCGGCCATGGCGATCAGCGAGATCATGGATCACCGGGACTGCCGCCCGGTGATGACGGTAGGTGGAGGAGCGGAGGCGCGGGCGTTGATCAACTCCTAAGCTGAAGGATCGCTGATCAGCCCGCGACCTCCTCTCCCAGCCCCTCCAGAAACCCCGCCAGCGCCTCCACCGCCGGGGCGGCGCTCTCGCCCAGGCCATGGCGCGCGGCCAGCCAGCGGATGTCGTTATAGCCGAGCCACACCGTGCCGGCCTCGTCCTCCCAGGCCAGGGCCTTGAGCGGCAGGTCGATGCCCATGCTCTGGGCCGCCTGCATCAGCGGCGTCCCGGCCTTGGGATTGCCGAAGATGATGAGCTCGGTGGGCCGAAGCGTCATGCCCGCCGACTTCGCCCCCGCTGCATGGTCGATCCGGGCGAACACGGTGACACCCCGCGCCGTCAGCGCCGCGACCAGCTTGTCGATGGTGGCGGCCACCCCCTGGCCGCTGGCGCGGACGATCAAACCCTTCGACGGCCATGACCCGGCTCCTAAATTTCTCACCCTGACGATCTTCCCCGAAAATCCGGCGCCGGTCACGCATTGAACGGCGCGGCGGCCTAGGCTCTACTGTGGGGGCGCTGAGTCAGGCGCTCGAAGGAGCCAGCCTCATGAACCCGGCCATGATCGTCAAGCTGGCGGCCCTGCTCAGCATCGTTCTGGTGGTGATCTCCGTGGGCCTGCGCTCGCGGCCGATCGACGTCCTGGCCCTGGTCCGCGAGCCGATCCTGGGCCTCAAGGCGATCCTCGCCATGTTCGTCGCCGTGCCGGCGGTGGTCATCGCCGCCACCTACATCCTGCCGTTCAAGCCGCCGGTGGAGGCGGCGCTGATCGCTCTTTCGGTCTCGCCCATGCCGCCGATGCTGCTGCGCAAGGGGGTCAAGGCCGGCGGCCAGGCGGACTATGTCATCGGGCTGCAGGTGGCGATGTCGGTGGCCTCGGTCATCTTCGCCCCGATCATCGTCGCCATCGCCGGGGCGATCTTCAAGGTCGACACCGACATCAACATGCTGGCCATGTGGAAGACCTTGATCATGACGGTGGGGGCGCCGCTCTTCGTCGGCATCCTCATCCGGCGGCTGTGGCCGAACCTGGCCGAGCGCCTGGCCACCCCCACGGGGCGGATCGGCCTGATCATGCTGATGGTGGCCGGCGTGGTGATCCTCATCTCCAGCTGGCCGTCCGTCGCCTTGGCGCTCGGCGATGGCGTCCTCGTGCTGATCGCGGCGATCATTCTCTTCGGCCTGCTCGTGGGCCATCTGCTGGGCGGCCCCGACGAGGGCAATCGCGGGGCCCTGGCGGTGGCCTGCGCCGCCCGCCACCCCGGCGTCGCCATCACCATCGCCACCTCGACCTTCCCGGCCCAGCAGCCGATGATCACCGGCGCGGTGGTGGTCTACCTCCTGGCCAGCATCATCCTGGCCATCCCCTATATGCGCTGGCACGGCCGCCACCTGACCGACCTCGCCAAGGTGTGATCACGATACACCCCGCGCCAACACCCACATACCTGCGTCATCCCGGGTGGAGTGGAGCGTTCCCCCACCACCTGCGTCATCCCGGGTGAAATGAAGCGAAGCGTAATGGAAACCCGGGACCCAGGTGACTGGGCGCGATGGTCCGATCATCCCGCGGCTTCAACGCCCGCTGAATGTGGCCCCTAGGTCCCGGCTCTCCGCTTCGCTACGGCCGGGATGACGCAGGTGGTGGGGGTGGCTCGCTCCGTTGCGTGCGGGATGACGCCGGTGGGTCGGGCGCCAGCCCCTCACCGCACCTTCCAGTTCTCCGCGCCCGCCGGCCTCGGCCCCCAGCCTTCGGTCCAGGCCGTCGTCGCCGCGCGCGCCGGCCGGGTGGGGATCAGCGGGCGCGAGAGGCAGGCGTAGCGGGTCTCGTCGGCGATGTGGTCCTCGCCGGCGGTGTCCAGATCCTCGGGCCGCATCGGATCGTGCTGCAGCACCGGCACGGTGCGGATGAAGTCGCGGCAGGTGTCGAACACATAGAGCATGGGCGATGTCGTCCCGCCCGCCGATCCGCGCGCGCATCTGGTCCCAGCCGCTCAGGGCCCCGGCCTTGCCCACCCGGGTGTTGTCGGCGGGGCGGAACTGCACGCCGGCCCGGCGCAGGCGCTCGCCGATCGAGGGGCCGCCGTCCTCGGCGAAGATCGAGGGGTCGGCCACCGCATGG
The DNA here is from genome assembly GCA_963817995.1 of uncultured Alphaproteobacteria bacterium. Lineage (GTDB taxonomy): Bacteria > Pseudomonadota > Alphaproteobacteria > Caulobacterales > Caulobacteraceae > Acaudatibacter. The sequence goes on along the minus strand of CAWFQJ010000016.1, from coordinate 24,596 downwards.
CGGATGGTCTCGCCGCGCTCGCGCTCGAGGATGCCGGCGGCCACCGCCTCGGCCTCCAGCCGCAGGCCCTCGCCCTGCCCGCCGCGCCCCGCGCCATACCACTCGCGATAGCGCACCAGGGCCCCGCGCGGGATGGTGCGCGCCGTCGGTCGAGGCGCGTGTCGTCCCCGGCCACCGCCCACCAGCCGACGGTGAACGGCGCGGCGTAGCCCCAGTCGAAGCTGCGCACCCGCGTCCAGTCGCCGGGGACGGCGAACGGGGCGACGATGTTGCGCGCCGACCATTTGTCGAAGAAGGCGCCCTCGATCACGCTCCAGTCGCCCTCCAGCCAGGCCCGCACCAGGCTCGCCGAGCCCGACTGCTGCAGGCGCGGCACATAGGCCGGATCGTTGGCGATCAGGCGCGGATTGTCGGCCAGTCTCGCCGGGATGAAGGTGCGCGTGAGCGTCGTCACCTCGCCGGTGAACGGGTTGCGGAAAGGCTCGTAGGTCAAGTTCCACGGGCCTGGATCGATATAGCGCGCCTTGACCCAGTTGTGCCCGGCCCCGCCCGGATTGCAGGTGGCGCGAAAGCCGCACGGCGCGCCGGCGGCGCTGCGCAGGGTCGCCTTGAGCTTGTCCACCGGCCCGGGATTGGGGAACTGGGTCAGCTCCTCGACATAGACGCGGGTGTAGTCGTGGCCCTGGTAGTTGTCGGCGTCGGCGTCATTGTCCAGATAGCGGAAATAGAGCATCGCCCCGCTGGGCCACTCGAACCGCGACCTGGCCTGGCGCCACACCGCCCCCTCGGGCCGGAAGATCGCCTTGGCCCGGGCGATGGTCGGCTCCAGCGCCACGCGCGAGCGGCGCACCAAGAGCCCCCTGGCGGCCGCGCCATGATTTCGCGCGTGCAGGGCGAAATCGCCCAGGGCCCCGTCGGTCTTGCCCCCGCCGCGCGCGCCGCCATAGACCAACTCGAAGACGCCGCTGGTTACGAAGGCGGCCTGGGGTCCGATCTGAGGTTTCCACGTCACGGCTTCGGGGCGTACTTGGCCAGCCAGGCCTCGTCGCTGAGGCCAAATTCGAGGACGACGCCGTCATCCTCGGCCGGCCTCGCCGGGGCGGGGAGCGCCGCCAGCGGCGGGGCGAGGATCGGCGTCTCCGGCAACCGGCCCTTCAGCTTGGCGGCCTCCGCCAGCATCGCGCGCGCCTCGCGCAGGGCCGGGGCGGTGTTCAGGGCCTCCGCCGCCGCGACCAGGCGGATCAGCTCGTCGATCACATGCGCCAGGTCGTTCGATCCGCCCCGCGCGCGGCTATGGATGATCGCCGCCACCCGCGCCTGCATGTCGGGGTTGGCCCACGCCTTGTAGGAGCAGCGCCGCCATTTCGAATAACCGGCGATCACACCGGCCTGCACCGGCGTCATGCCCCGGGCCATGGCCTGGGCGAAGACTTCGCGCTTTTCGTAGGTGAAAGGCCGGGTCGGATCGAAGGGCCCGGCCTTGGTTCTGGGCTTGCGCTGGGATTTTGGCTGGGGCTGGGAGAGGGTCGGCGCGTCCATGATCTTCCCGCGAGGTGAGTTTTCATAATGCAATAATTATTGCAAAATGTCAACCGCCTCCGCGCGCGGAGGTTGGCGCCAAGCCCCACGACCTCCGTGTTCTCCTGAACTCCGTGGTGGAATTCAAAGTCCGATACTCGAACCACCGAGGACACAGAGTCACGGAGAGTTCGCCGGTGATGATCGCCGATCGCGGCGCCGGGCCCGCCGACCGGCCTAGCCCTTCGCCGCCGCCCGGATCGCGGCGATGTTGGCGGCGTAGTGACCCGGGCCGCCCTTGAACACCGCCGAGCCGGCCACCAGGGTGTCGGCCCCGGCGGCGATGAGGGCGCCGGCGTTGGCGGGCGAGACGCCGCCGTCCACCTCGATGCGGATCGGCCGCCCGCCGGCCATGGCCCGGATGGCGCGCACCCGCGCCACCGCCTCGGGAATGAAGGCCTGGCCGCCGAAGCCCGGATTGACCGACATCACCAGCACCATATCGACCATGCCGATCACCGGCTCGATATCGGCCACCGAGGTGCCGGGATTGAGCGTCACCCCCGCCTGTTTGCCCAGCGCACGGATGGTCTGCAGCGTGCGGTGGATATGCGGGCCCGGCCTCCACATGGGCGGTGATCCCGTCGGCGCCCGGCCTTGGCGAACGCCTCCAGATAGGGATCGACCGGCGCGATCATCAGATGCACGTCCAGCGGCTTGTCGGTGTGCGGACGAAGCGCCGCCACCACCTCCGGGCCGATGGTGATATTGGGCACGAAGTGGCCGTCCATCACATCCACATGGATCCAGTCCGCCCCCGCCGCGGCCACCGCCCGCACCTCCTCGCCCAGCCTGGCGAAATCGGCCGAGAGGATCGAGGGCGAGATGACGAGGGGATTGGCGGTCATGGGCGGTGTCTTGACGGAGAACGGTTCATCGGCCCGACTCTAGCGGCAAACCGGCCGCCACCCAAATCGCGCTCTCGAACGCCCATGACTATCTGTTGGCACGATTGACAACGCTCACGCGTGTTGGCATTCTTGCCAACGTGAAGGCCGAGCTGCTCCAGCGCCGGAAGAGCGTCTTGTCGGATGGCGCCATCTTGGAGTTGGTCATCTGGCGCGTTCCTGAACCGGTTGAGGGAAGCGTCCACCTTTATAAATATCGGTTGTTCTATGGCCGGGAGGGCCGCCGGATCGTGGGCTTCGACAACGAGCGTCCAAAGGGCGACCATCGCCACCTTGACGGCGTCGAGACGCCCTACGCGTTCAGCACGGTCGAGGATCTGGTGCGGGACTTTCTGGCCGAAGTGGAAATGCGGAGACACCGATGAGAACAGCCACCATTCAAATCCGCAAGGATGACGGGTCTGTCCTGCGCGAGGCGGGGGCGGCTTTCACCCGCGCCTGGCGCTCCGGCAAGTCGCCGACCGATCTCTTCACCTTCTCATCGCCCGTTCAGCTCTTTTCCGTTCTCACGCCAAAGCGCTGGGCCTTGATCGAACGGTTGCAGGCCATGGGGGCCAGCAGCCTGCGCGGCCTGGCGCGCGAACTGGGCCGCGATGTGAAGCGTGTCCACGAGGATGTGGCGGTGCTGCTCGATTGGGGCCTTGTCGAGCGCACGGAGGATCGCAAGCTGGTGGTCCCCTACGATGTCATTCACGCCGATTTCGATCTCCGGGCCGCCGCCTGAAGTCTATCGGGCCGCTTCCCGCTCCAGGTGGCTTCGCCGCACGCGTTCCACCAGGTCGGCGCTGCCCATCACCAGGGGTGAGCGGCCGTGCGGCGATACCGCAACCCGGTCGAGGATCGGCTCGGCCCCGTCGGTGGCCGCGCCGCCGGCCTGTTCGGCCAGATAGGCGATCGGATTGGCTTCGTACATCAACCGAAGGCGCCCCTCGCCATAGCCTGGCCGATCGTCGGCCGGATAGAGAAACACCCCGCCGCGCAGGAAGATGCGGTAGGCGTCGGCCACCAGCGAGGCGATCCAGCGCATGTTGAAGGCCCGGCCATGCGGTCCCGCCTCGCCGGCCAGACAATCGTCGATGAAGCCGCGCACCGGCGCCCGCCAGCGGCCAGAGTTGGAGGCGTTGATGGCGTATTCGCCGCCGCTCGCCGGGATCGCCAGATCGGGCTCGGTGAGCACGAATTCGCCGCTGGCCGGGTCGAGCACGAACGCCGCCGCGCCTTGGCCCAGAGACACCACCAGGGCGGTCTGCGGCCCATAGATAAAGAAGCCGGCCCCCACCTGGGCGCGGCCGGTCTGGCGGAACGAGGCCGCCGGCTCGCCCGCCAGCGCCGGCAGGATCGAGAAGATGGTGCCGATCGGCGCATTGACGTCGATATTGGACGAGCCGTCCAGCGGGTCGATGGCGATCGCCAGCCGCCCGGCGGGATCGAGCGCCAAGGGCGCTTCCACCTCTTCGGAGAGATAGGCCGCCACCGAGGCGCCGGCCAGCGCGCCGCGGAACAGATCCTCCGCCTCGATATCCAGCTTGCGCTGGGCGTCGCCATCGCTGTTGACCCCGCCGGCGGCGGCGCCCAGCCGCCCGCCCAGCGGCGGCGCCGCGATCAAGCCGGCCAGGGCCTTGGCCGCCGGCGCCATGGCCAGCACCGCCGCCGCCGCGTCCGCCGTCAACGCCCCGGCCCCCGGCGCTTCCGCCCAGGCCCGCAACACCGCCTCCAGGGTCGAACCCCTATCCATCCCGCCAAGCCCTTCACATCTGCCGCCGCGTCCTGATAGGCGAGATTTGGCCGGCGGCGAAGGCGATAAGCGCGGCGGCGGGCGAGCCACCCTCCGGCGAGCGAGGCCGCGCCGCCGACCGGCGGTGTCGCGGCTTCCGGGATCTTGCTTGCCCCCACCCACCCGCGTCATCCCGGCGCCCTCTACACACCTGCGTCATCCCGGGCGGAGTGGAGTGAAACGCAACGGAGACCCGGGACCCAGGGGACTGGGCGCCGAGGGTCCCGCCGCTTCAGCGACCGTTGAATGTGGCCCCTGGCTCCCGCATCTCCACGCCGCTGCGCTGCGTTGCGTGCGGGATGACGCAGGTGGGAGGGGTTCGTCGGATTTGGGGAACTGAGACAGCGCCAGGTTATCAGGGCCGCCTGAACGTCATTTCCCTGTGGGAGAGCGCTCCAGCCCGGATCACCCAGTTCAGCCTCCACCCGCACCCACCTCGAAAACGATCTCTAGCCCATCCTCCTCGTCCCATTGCTCGCCCACCTCGACGAACCCGTACTGGGCGACCAGCGCCTGGGACGCGAGATTATCGGGCCTTATGCTTGCCCTCACCGTCTGAATGGACGCGTCCTCCTTCGCCCATTTCAAAAGGGCGACCAAGGCCGCGCGGGCGTATCCCCGCCGCTGGAAGGCCGGATCGACCGCGTAACCCACCTCCACCATGCCGGCTTCGTCCGGCGGGCCGTGGAATCCGGCCCGGCCCACCACGAGGCGGCGATCGGCATCGACAATGGCGCGGGTTATCCAGACCGCCGAGGCCGGGTCCGCCTCCACCTGCAAGGCGCGGCGGCGCCAGGTGCTCCGGTATTCAGGCCCGGCGAAATAGGCGCCGAACGCGATGGGCGAAGTGCGATTGGCCGCCGCGAGGTCGCCGTCCGCGAGCGCCTGAAGCACGGCGGGCGAAAGCTGAAGAAGTTCGATGTTTCTCAACGTTGCGGCGCCCATCCCCTTCGTCTTTCCCGCCTCGCGACACCGCCCCGGATAGGGGATCGGCGCCCGTCATGCTACCTTGGCCTCAAGACTGAGCCTCACCAGAGTATGGAGCAATTGCGATGCGTGACCTTCTGAAAGCGGCGGCCGGTGGCCTGATCGGCCTTCTGGCCGCAGCGGCGGCGCTACCCTCGGCCGCCGCCGAGCCGGTGAAGAACATCGTGCTGGTGCACGGCGCCTGGGCCGATGGTTCGGGCTGGCGGGGCGTCTACGATATCCTCGTCAAGGACGGCTACAAGGTCAGCGTGGTCGCCAATCCCGACACCGGCCTCGCCGATGACGTGGCCGCCACCCAGCGCGTGCTCGATCGCCAGACCGGGCCGGTGATCCTGGTCGGCCACTCCTATGGCGGGGCCGTGATCACCGAGGCCGGCGCCGATCCCAAGGTGGCGGGCCTCGTCTATATCGCCGCCTTCGCCCCGGACGCCGGCGAGACCATCGCCAAGTTCCTGCCCGCCAAACCGCCGCCGCCGGTCGAGCCCTCCAAGGATGGCCTGCTGTTCTTCAATCGCGACGCCTTCCTGGCCGCCTTCGCCCCGGACGTGCCGATGGCCACCCGGGTCTTCATGGCCGACGCCCAGGTTCCGCTCGCCGCCTCCGCTTTCGCCGCCCCCATCGCCAATCCGGCCTGGAAGACCAAGCCCAGCTGGTACCTGGTGTCGTCCAACGACCTGATCATCCCGCCCGACGTGGAGCGGATGTACGCCAAGCGGATGAAGGCGACGACGCAGGAGGTGGCCGGCAGCCACGTCGCCTTCATCTCGCACCCGGACGTCGCCGCCCGCCTCATCGAGGACGCCGCCAAGGGCGCCGCGAAATAAGGGGACAGACACGGTTTTCCGCCACGCGGGGCGGCGACAAAGTGGGTTGTGTAATTACAAATTTATAATTATATCGAAGCCGTGACCGCGTCCGATTTGAATGGGACGAGGCTAAGAACCTCTCAAATCAGCGCAAGCATGACGGTGTGCGCTTTGAGGATGCGCGGGAGGTATTTCACGATCCGCTGCATGTCTCGGTTCAGGATCGCATCGAGGGCGGCGAACAACGGTGGCAAACCGTTGGGTCGGTCCAGGGCTTGGTGATCCTCGTGGTGGCGCACACGGTTACGGAGGAAGACGACGACGGCGGATCGGTTGAGATCATCCGCATCATTTCAGCGCGACGGGCCACGCCGCGAGAGAGGCGACGCTATGAAAACGAAACTGGATAACCCCAGTGCGGAAAACCCGCCGCTGACCGACGCGCGGCGCGAACACCTGGCCAGGCTCGCGACCCTGCCTGACGAGACGATCGACACCCGCGATATTCCCGAGCTGTCCGACGAAGCTTGGAGCGCCGGCGTCCGTGGACGCTTCTACCGGCCCGTAAAGCAGCAGATCACCGCCCGCGTCGACGCCGACGTGCTGGATTGGCTGAAGTCGCAGGGAAAGGGATACCAGGGCCGCCTGAACGCCATCCTGCGGCGCGAAATGCTGGCTTCGCTTAAGCAGGCGCGTCGGGCGTAGTGGTACGGCGTCAACGATGAAGCTCCCTCCCTGGGGGATTGCCTTGATCGTCCTTAGCGCGATGTGCGGTTGCTCCGAGCCTCCGCGGGCGGCCAAAAGTCTTACTGACGAACAGATAATAGAAGGACTGAACGAGCGGGTCGGCGCGCAAGCGTGCTGCTTCTATGTGCGTCAGGGCCAGAACGGTGCGGATGTATACGGTCCCCTGAATGCCCGTCGGGAAATCCACCTGATTATCAGGCGGTCGGTCGATGATGATGACGTGGCTTGCGGATTTTCCGGCTTTCCTAAAGCTCGGGCGTTTAATGGCGCACCGATGTCTTCCGGCGATGACGCTGTCTTCGTTGTTCGCAACCAGCACCTCTTCGTGGGGCAGGAGATGATACCGGCCGAGTTTGACCGCTTGCAGGATCAGCTATGCGGGCCTGACTGGGTGAAGCCGCTTCGTATGCCGCCCGCACCCTCGGTCCGCTAGGAGGCGCGATGGACGACGCGACGGTCAATTTGATAGCCTTCGACGAGACGCGCGACACCTGTCCCGTGGTGCTGGGCCATGGAGTGACCAATAGGGGACACAAAGAGTGTCCGCCGCCGCCCGGCCGCGGGCGCTCTCACGCCGGCGCCGAGGCCTCTTCGCGCCGACGCCGAAGCGCGGCGCCCAGGCCGGCGAAACCGGCCAGCATCAGCGCCCAGGCCGCCGGCTCCGGAACCGTGGAGAGCACGAAATCGCCAAGGCCGGTGATCGCATTGCCCGACGGTTGGTTGTCGGCGAACAGGATGGTCTCGGAAGACGATGTCGGCGTGAAGGCATAGGTCTGGAGCCCCCAGACCGAGGAGGCGGCGGAGTAATTCGCCGTCGCGCCGCCGGGCGCCGAAACGGTGAAGGGCTCACCCCCCGGGCTGATGCCCCCCGCCTCCAGGAACGACAGGGTGTAAAGCTTGCCCACCGTCAGGCCGCTCACCGTCCAGCCGATGCTGGCGCCGACATCGTTGAAGCTCTGCAGGAAGGCGAACTGATCGCCCACCGGCGCATTGTGCCAGTAGCCGCCGGTCGAGAAGCCCGAACCCGTGTTGGTGGTGACGCCGGAGAAGCCGCTGAACGTGACGCCGGTCATCACCACCGGGCCGGTCACATTGGTGTTGAAGGCGTCCTCGTCCGGCCCGTACTGAATGCTGGAGGCGGGCAAGGACGGCGACTGGAACGTCTGGGTGGCGACCACCCCCGCCGAAACCGCTGACGCCGCGAGAGCCGCGGCCAGCCTCCGCCGAAACCATCAAAACCGGCTTCATTGCCCGTCTCCCAACTATAAAACGCCCGGTCAAACCGCCGGCTTGCGCCCAATGCCGAAGTTTACCCCCTCATCGCGCGGCGCCGGAAATCAAAACTTCGTGGGTGAAAACGGCGCCGCCGCCGGCGCGGCGCCGACGTTCATCTCGCGCCACACATTTTAAGCGTCCCTATAACCAAAGGCCCGGCCTTGGCGTCGACCGCCGCGATCGGTTAGGCTGAGCCCCGAGCGCCACGACGATCATAGGTCGCGTGAACGGGTCAGGGGAAGAACGGCATATCCGCGCGGGAGTCGCCCATGAGCCAAACGCAAGTCGACCGGAAAATCTATGAGATGCCGCCGCAAGGACGGCATGTCCATCGCCCACTTTCTCACCGTCGCCGACATCGAGCGATCGGCCCGATTTTACGAGACGGTCTTCGGCGGCCGCATTCTAAGCCGAGGTGACGGCAAAGGCGCGCCGGGATACATCCAGATCGCCAACACCTGGCTGATCGTCAACGTCGGCGGCGGCCGCGACCCCCGACAAGCCGTCTGTGACCCTGAGCGTCCCCGCCGACCCCGACCAGGTCAGCAGCTTCATGAATATTCGCGTCGCCGATATCCACGCCTGCTATGAACTCTGGCGCGAGCGCGGGGCCGAATTCATCACCGAGCCGAAGGACAAATACGGCGAGACCCGCTGCTATATTCGCGATCCCGACGGCTATATTATCGAGGTCGGCCAAAGCAAGCCGGACTTCACCTACGGCTAGAGGCGGCCGGATCCCCCCAACACCTGAGTCGTCCCGGATAAAGCGCCGCCCTCTCGCGGCGCGAAAGTCCGGGACCCCGGGGCCACATTTCCGTTGCGCTTCGCTCCAATGCCCCCGGGGATGACGCAGGTTTGAGGAGACGAGCGACACCCAGGAAATCGAGGCGCCGCCTTCGGGCGAATTGCCTTGACGGCGCCGGCCCCGTCAGTCAATATTTCGCCGCAATCTCGCCACGCCCGCTTTCAGCCTCGCACGAGGCAATGGGGACTTGAGACGATGAAATTCACCCTTTATCTCGCCGCCGCCAGTTCCCTGGCCCTCGCCGGCGCCGCCCAGGCCTCCACCAACCTCGTCGTCAACGGGGATTTTTCGCAGCCCGATCCCAGCACCTACAGTAACGGCGGCTGGACCGAATCGACCAACATTCCGGGCTGGACAAGCAACACATCCGACACCATCGAAACCGGTCTGAATTCGACCTACGGCTTCGCCAATTATTCGGCGACGATCGACACCAACCTGGAACTCAACGACAATACCTTCGGCAGCATCAGCCAGACCTTTACCGGCCTCACGCCCGGCAATTATTATGATCTCTCGTGGGCCTTCGGCAATCGCGCCGGCAGTGGATACCAATATATTCTGGTGCAATGGGACGGTCAGACGGTCCTTACCGAATGCTGCGGCAGTACCGGGGTCTGGTTCGACACCGGACCTTTTCGCGTGGACGCAACCAGCGGGGTCAACACCCTTACCTTCACCTCGGAGCCGACCGACGGCAGTCCGGCCGAGGGTAATGAACTGACGGCCGTGTCCCTGACCTATGTTCCCGAGCCGGCCGCGTGGGCGCTGATGCTCGTGGGCCTTGGCGGGATCGGGGCCATGACCCGGCTCGCGCGCCGCCGGCACGGCGCGGCCGTCGCGTAACCCGCGCGCTTGGCAATTCTCCGCGTTTGTAGAGGCGCCGTCCTCCCCTCGCGCGTGAGGCGGGCCCCCTCTTAGGCCGCCTCGGCCACCCGCTCCCCCGCCAGATCCCCCCGCCGCCCGTCCTGCTCCGCCGCCAGCCGCCGCCCCCGGCCGTATCGCCGGGGCGAGCGGCCCATGATCCGCTTGAAGGCGGTGCTGAAGGCGCTGTCGGACTCGTAGCCGAGCGCCAGGGCGATGGCGCTGACCGGCTCGCCGGAATTGGCCAGCCTGTCGGCGGCCAGCAGCATCCGCCAGCGGGTGAGATATTCCATCGGCGCCGCGCCCACGGCCGCCTTGAACCTCTGGGCGAAGGTGGTGCGCGACATGCCGGCGCGCCCGGCCAAGGCCCGCAGCGTCCAGCGCCGGGCCGGATCCTCGTGCATGGCCGAGATCGCCGCCCGCATCTGTTTGTCGGCCAGGGCGAAGAACCAGCCGACGCCGCCGGCCGCGCCCTCCTCCAGATGCAGCCGCAGGGCCTGGACCAGCATCATGTGGGCCAGGTGCTGGGCCACCAGAAAGCCGCCGGGCCGGGGCTCGCGCAGCTCCTCGCCCATCCGCTCCATCGCCCAGCGCAGCACCGCCTGGTCCGCCTCCTTGCGGATGTGGACGATGGGCGGCAGGGCCCCCAGCAGGATCTCGGCATGATCGCCGCCCAGCACGAAATGGGCCCCGGCCATGAAGAACGCGCCGCCGCCCTGGTATCGCACGACGCCGCCGTTCCTGGCGCTCGCATAGAGGGTCAGGGCGTCCACCGGCGGGAGGGCCGGATCGCTGGCCAATCGGAAAGGCCGCCCGCGCGGCAGCAGGAAACAGTCGCCCGCCGTCAGCCGCACCGGCTCGGCCACGCCCTCCACCCCCAGCCAACCCTCGCCCGAAACCGCGGCGTAGCATTTGATGCCCGGATGCTGGGGAAACTGCAGCGACCACGCGCCGCCCAGATCGAGACCGCCGGAAACATAGCTGCGCGGCCTCAGCAGCGAGAGCACGTCGGAGAGCGGATCCATGAGGCCTCCCGGACGATTGCGAAGGTATTTTGAACCTCTCAGCATAGATCGTTCTGGGGCGAAGGCCTATCGTGGCCGCAAAAGAAGGAGTCTCGCCCATGCCGACCAACACCGCCGCGTGGCTGCCCGCCAAGGGCGTGAAGCTCGAGGTCGGGCCCGCGCCCTATACCGCGCCGGTCGCCGGCGAGATCGTTGTCCAGAACCGCGCCGTGGCCATCAATCCGGTGGACTGGGCGATACCCCTTATCGGCCAGATGATCTTTCCCTGGATCAAACGGCCCATGGTGCTGGGCGAGGATGTGGCTGGCGTGGTCGTCGAGGTCGGGCCAGGCGTCACGCGCTTCAAGGTCGGCGACCGCGTCGTCGGCCATGCCCTGGGCATCGCCAAGGACCGCAACCGGGCGGCCGAGGGCGCCTTCCAGGCCTATACCGTGCTGATCGAAACCATGGCGACGCCGATCCCCGATAGCCTGGCGTTCGAGAACGCCGCGGTGCTGCCCCTGGGCCTCTCCACCGCCGCCTGCGGTCTTTTCCAGAAGGACTATCTGGCGCTGCGCCTTCCCACGAAAAATCCGGCGCCGACAGGCAAGACCCTGCTCGTCTGGGGCGGTTCGACCAGCGTGGGCGGCAACGCCATCCAGCTCGCCGCCGCCGCCGGCTACGAGGTCTTCGCCACCGCCTCGCCGAGGAATTTCGACTACGTCAAGCGGCTCGGGGCCAGCGCGGCCTTCGACTATAACGCCAGGTCCGCCGTCGCCGACCTGATCGGCGCCCTCAAGGGCAAGACCCTCGCCGGCGCCCTGGCCATCGGCGAGGGATCGGGCGAGGCGTGCATGGATATCGTCCACGCCTGCCAGGGCGACAAGTTCGTCGCCACCGCCAGCGCGCCGGTTTCGCTCGCCTCCCTGCCGGACCGCGGCGGGATGAGCGCCTCGATGATGGCCCGCTTCCTGGCCTACAACGTCTCCATGGCCATAAAATCCAGGACCCGGGGCGTCCGCACCAAGTTCATCATGGGCGATTCCCTGGCCGGCAATGAGGTCGGCAAGGCCATCTATGCCGACTTTCTGCCGGAGGCCCTGGCGGACGGCCGGTTTGTCGCCGCGCCCGATCCGGTCGTCGTCGGCCAGGGCCTCGGCCAGATCCAGGCCGCTTTCGATATCCAGCGGAAGGGCGTCTCGGCCAGCAAGGTGGTCGTCTCGCTCTAGCCTCGCGCCGGAGCGCGACGCGCGACGCCGGATTGCGCCGCATACCGGGCCCCAGGGCGCTTGACTCAGGATCAAAGCCAACCCTTAATTCGACTGACTGGAAAGTAAAATAATAGGTGAGGACATGGCCCTAGACACCGCAGACCCGGCGCCCGTCGTCTTTGAGCCCGCGGCCCATATGCCGCCGCCGCCCTCGGCCCTCAGCGACCTGGCCCGCGGCCAGATCGAGGCGATGATGAGCGCCCGGCCCCCCGCCGACATCGATGTGCCGACCATGCGCATGTTCGCCGAGCAGATGCAGACCCTGATCGGGGCCGAACAGCGCAAGGCCCATGACGTCACGGTGACCGAGGCGGTGATCGCCGGCGTGCCCGTGCGCCGCATCGCCCGCGCTTCCGGCCCCATCGATCGCCAGCGGGTGCTGATGAACCTGCACGGCGGCGGCTTCGCCACCGATTCCGGCTCGCTTACCGAGAACATTCCCATCGCCGCCCTGAGCGGCGTCGAGGTGGTCGCCGTCCTTTACCGCTTCGCTCCCGAGCATCCCTTCCCGGCCGCCATCGACGACGCCCTGGCCGTCTACAAGGCCCTGCTGGCCGAACATGCCGCCGCGGACATCGGCGTCTATGGCACGTCGGCCGGGGCCGTCCTTGGCCCGCAGCTGATGATGCGGCTCAAGGCCGAGGGCCTGCCTCTGCCCGGCGTGCTCGGCGTCTTCTCCGGCGAGGCCGATCTGGCGGGCGTCGCCGATTCCCTGAAGATCTTCGCCAGGGCCGATGAGAACCGGATGCTGGTCGACGCCAAGGAGGCCTTTGTCGCCGGCGCCGATACGAGCGATCCGATGGTCTCGCCGATCTTTGGCGACCTGTCGTTCTTTCCCCCGACGCTATGCCTATCGAGCGGCCGCGATGTCCTCCTGAGCGGCACGGTCAATCTCCACCGCAAGCTCAGCGACGAGGGCGTGGCCGCCGAACTCCTCGTCTACGACGCCCTCCCCCACGCCTTCTGGGCCATGCTCCTATGCCCCGAGAGCGAAGACTGCTTCCGGCGGATGAGCGCGTTCCTGATGAAGCATCTGGGGAGGCGATAGCGCCCTTCACCCTACCCCCTGCGTCATCCCGGCCGCAGTGAAGCGAAGCGTAACGAAGCGCCGGGACCCAGGGGCCACATTCAACGAACACTTCCGCCGCCACCCGTCAGGGGTGCGTTCCAGTCGCCTGGGTCCTTAGCGCTCCGACCTGCAGGCGGGCAGGCCTGCGGCCGGGATGACGCAGGTGGGTGGGAGATTCGCTCTGGCTGCGTGCGCAATGACGCAGGCGCCACTGTGCCTCCCCAACTCCGGGTCCTCCGTGGACTCTGTGGTTCCAATTCCGCTTTGAGTTCACCACGGAGATCACGGAGGACACGGAGTGTTCACCGGCGACTTGCCGTCTCGCTTCAGGCGCTGCTCCTTGGTGGAATGGTGGAAAGATCAGCAGCTTTCTAGTATGAAGGCCCGATGAGCCTTAACATCAAGGACCCGGAAGCCCACCGGCTTGCCCAGGCGATCTCCCGGGCCACCGGCGAAAGCATGACCAGCGTCGTCAAGGCCGCCCTTCGCGAGCGCTATGCGCGCATCGAGCGCGGCAAGGGAAAAGCCGGCGTCGAGGAATTGCTGGCGATCGCCGACCGCGCCGCCGCCCACCTGAAACGGCCCTATCTCGACCATGCCGACCTCCTGTACGACGAGCGCGGCCTGCCCAAGTGATCCTCGACACCTCGGCCATGGTGGCCATCCTCTATCGCGAGCCTGAACTTCGGCGACAGCTTTGCCTATGCGTTGGCGAAGGCCACGGGCGAGCCGCTCCTGTTCAAGGGCGATGACTTCAGCCAGACCGACATCGAGGCGGCCACGGCCGCCGCCTAATTCTGTTCCGGGTCCAGGCGACCATCCGCGCTTCAAGCTCGCGCCTCACCCCCCCTCTCCCACCCCCACCGGCGCATTCCGCGCCGCGAAAAAATAACCCACGAACGAGACCACCCCGGTCGCCACCCCGGTGATGGCCAGCGCCGTTCCCAGGTGCTGTTCGCCGCCCAGCAGGTGGCTGCCGAAGGTGACCATGGTCGGCGCGAGGCTGAGGCCGAAAAGGGCGTTGATCACCCCGAACGCCGCCATGGCCGATCCGCGCTCCTCATTGGGCAGCAGCACCGTCACGCTGGTCGAGGAGACCACCGAGCAGATCGTGCCGGCCAGCAGCAGGAAGAAGAAGCAGATCTGAAAGCCGCCGAGCGCCGGCATCACCGGAAAGAGCGCGGCCGGGATGCCGATGGCGGTGGCGATGACGGCGGCGAACAGCAGGCCGCCGCGCCGGCCGGTCCTTTGCCCCCATTCCGCGCCGAAGCCGCCCACCACCGAGCCCAGTATGCCGCTGCCGAGGATCAGCGCCCCCACCCATCCGCCGAAGGTCGCCGGCGTCTGGTGATATTCGCGGATCAGCACCGGCGTCGCCCAGATGCTGGCCGCCGTATCGGCCATGGAGACGCCGATCTGGCCGACGAACAACGGGATCAGAAACCCCCGCTTGGCCCAGATCGCCCGCAAGGTCGGGCCGAGCGCGGTGCTCGTCACCTCCTGCTCGTGCCGCTTGGGCTCCCGCAGAAAGATGAGGGGGAACAGCAGCACCGACCCGGCCACGCCGATCAGAAGGTGGGTGGCGCGCCACGGCGCCATCGCGCCAAGCGCCGGCACGGGGTGCTTGGCCAACACCGTCAGCAGCAATCCGCCCAGGACGAAGGCCGCGGCCGTGCCGGCGTAGGCCCCCAGCGCCAGGATGACGACGGATCGCCCCCGCCTCTGGGGCGCGGCCAGATCGGCGATCAGCGAGATGATCACCGCAACCGAACAGCCAGCCCCCAGGGCCGAGAGGAACCGGGCGACGAACAGCGTCGCCAGGCCGGTGGCGAACGCCGTCCAAAGTGTCCCTATGATACAGATGACCATCAGGGCGATCAGAAGCCGGGCCCGGTTGCCGTGGTCGATCACCCAGGCCAGGGGCACGCCGATCGCCGCCACCGGCACGCCGGCGGCCAGGCCCTGCACCAGGCTGATATCGAAATCGGAGAGCCGCAGGTCGAGCTTGGCCGCCTCTTGCAGCGGCGCGAACACGGTGCGCATCAGCCCGCCGCCGAACAGGATCAGGGTCAGATAGACGATGGCCCGCCAGGCGGTGCGGCGAACCGGATCCGGCGCCGCGACGGCGTCCAGGGGGTGGGCCTCAAGGCTGTGCGCGGTCACTGGGCGGGCGCCAGGCCGCTTAGCAGCAGCACCAGGAAATCGTCGGCGATCCGCCCGGGCGTCCGCTTCATGCGGGGCCGAAGCCATAGCGGCACGCCGTTGAAGGCCCCGAAAAGCGCCCGGCTGGCGTCGGCCGGATCGACATCGCGCAATGTGCCATCGGCGATGCCGGTCCGCACCATGGCCTGGATGGCCTGATCGATCTCGCGCTGAAGCAACCGGTTGGCCGCCCGCAGCTCGGGGCCATACTCGCGCCGGTGAACCAGAACGAACAGGCGGCCGAAGTCGTCGCAGATGATCTCGGCGTAGCGCCGGAAGAAGGCGGCCAGCTGCTCGCGGCCGGTCTTAAGTCGCAGCGCATCGGCGATCGCCTCTTGAAGCTGCGCCTTGGCGATGTCGCTGCACTTGGCCGCCAACTCGTCCTTGCTGCGCGCATAGTGATAGAGGGCGGGGCGGGTGACGTTCAGAGCCGCCGCCACATCCTCCAGCGTCGCCTGGCGATAGCCCTGTTCGCTGAACAGCCGCGCCGCCACCCGCAGCACCTCGTCCAGCCGGGCCTCGAAATTGCCGCGCTTGCCCCTGGCGAACGGCCGGGGCTGGGCGGGCTCGGCCAGGCTCGGCCTCGGGCGAGCGCTGGCCATCCCTAGAGCGTCCGCGCGATGATCAGCTTCATCACCTCGCTCGTGCCGCCGAAGATCCGGGTGACGCGGGCGTCGGCGTAGAGCCGGGCGATGGGATATTCGGTGACATAGCCGAAGCCGCCGAAGAACTGCAGGCAGGCGTCGATCACCCGGCCTTGCGTCTCGGTGGTCCACAGCTTGGCCATGGCCGCGGTCTCCGGATCGAGCCGGCCGGCCAGCAGGTCGACGATCAAGCCGTCGACGAACCGCCGCGCCACCACCGTCTCGGTCTTGCATTCGGCCAGCTTGAACTGGGTGTTCTGGAACTCCGCCAGCGGCTTGCCGAACAGCCTGCGCTGCTTGACGTAGTCGATGGCCAGCGCGACGGCGCTCTCCATGGCCACCGTGGCGCTGATGGCGATCTGCATCCGCTCCCAGGCCAGCTGCTGCATCAGCTGCACGAAGCCCCGCCCCGGCTCGCCGCCCAGCAGGTTCTCCTCCGGGACCCACACCTCGTCGAAAAAGAGTTCGGAGGTGTCCTGGGCGTGCATGCCGAGCTTGCTGAGCCGCTTGCCGCGCTGGAACCCCTTGGCCACGGCCGGCTCGACCACCACCAGGGAGACGCCCTTGGCCCCGGCGGCCGGATCGGTCTTGGCCACCACGATGATCAGATCGGCGCACTGGCCGTTGGTGATCCAGGTCTTCTGGCCATTGACCACATAGCCGCCGTCCGCCTTGCGCGCGGTGGTGGCGACGCCCTGCAGATCCGAGCCGGCGCCCGGCTCCGACATGGCGATGGCCCCGACGATCTCGCCCCGGGCCATGGCCGGCAGCCAGCGCTGCTTCTGCGCCTCGGTCCCGTAGTTCAGGATATAGTGGGCGACGATGCCGGAGCTCACCGAATTGCCGGCCCCGAACCCGCCGCCGAGGCCCGCGCGGCCCAGTTCCTGGATGATCACGATCTCATGGCCGAACGCGCCCCCGCCGCCGCCATAGGTCTCGGGAATGCTGGCGCACAGCAGGCCCGCCGCGCCGGCCTTGAGCCAGGCCTCGCGATCGACGAATCCCTGCTCTTCCCATTTCTCCCGGCCGGGCGTGATCTCGCGCGCCAGGAAGCGCTCGACAGTGTCCGCGAGAAGCCTCAGCTCCTCGTCCATCCACGCAGAGGCGTAGGTCATGCGCGCGCCAGCCCTAATTGACTTACTATCAAGTCAACCTATGCGACGGCGGGGGTGAGTCAAGGCGGGCGGGAGGGCAATGAAGGGCTCTCCCTCTGGCGGGATCGCCACCACGCGATCGGGCGCCCTGTTCGTCTGACCCGCAACATCGCGCTTCGCCAACGTCCGCTCTTGGGCCGGAGGTCGGGGCCGCCTGTTCGACACAGCGCTTCCCGCCAGGCCGGCTTAAGCCTCCCGCAGCGAAACGCCGCCGGCGACGACGGAGGGCGCGCCCTTCGCCTCGCTCCGCTTGCTCGCCAAGGGATGCATCACCCCGGCGCCGGCCGGCCACACGCCCGGCGCGGTCTTGATCCGCGCGCATATGCGCCGCGCATGCTGGCTGAGCCCCGCCCAGATTTCATGCGGCATCGAGGGCTCGAACCGGGCTTCCTCCAGCCAGGGCGCGGCATATTCGATATTCGGCATCGCCCGGATTTCGCGGCTCACGTTCGGCGTGGCGCCATGCCAGGCGCGGGGGTCGCGGAACACGCCGGCGCCGGCGGGGGCGCCGACGACGGTCGAGAGCCGCATCCATTCCGGCTCATCCGCCTGGCTCGGCGGACTGGCCGCCAGGCTCTGGGTGCCGGGGATCTGGCGGATCGGCCCGTTTTCGAAGGTCATATCGCTCACCAGGAAGTTGATCGTCACCCGGGGCGGCGTGCGTTCGAAGATCAGATGGCGCGTTCGATCGGTCAGGCTCATCGCCGCCGTCGGCCTTGCGCAGCTCGATCCCCATCCGCTCGCGCCTGCGCCAGCCGCTCGGGCGAAAGCTCGAAGGTTTCGCGGTCGTCGTAATGCAGGGTCTGGTACTCGATGGCGCCGGGCAGGCAGAGGTCGCCGCCTCCGCCGATCACCCAGTAGTCGTCGCCGCCGAACAGGGCGCTCAGGATCGGCGTGGTCGTCGGCAGGTCGACGATCGCGGCCCACTCCGGCTCGTGCAGCAGTTGCCGCGAGGCCGAGGCGGTGCCATAGCTGTAGCGGTGCGGCAGCCGCCCGCTCTCGGTCATGTATTTGCGGCCATCCACCCCCGGTATCTCGAGAAGCTGCGCCAGCACCCGGGCGCTCGCGTCGCGCATGGTCGCCAGGATGTCCGGATCGAGCAGGTCGCGCACCACCACGAAGCCGTCGCGCAGGAAGATGCGCTTGGCCCGCTCGACCTCGTCCGGTCCGACGATCTCCAGGCCGTGAAGGCCGTTGTTGGCCCGCAGATGCTCGCGCAGCGCGACGACCTCCGGATCGTCATAGACCCGCCGCGCCGGCGCCCTGGGGTCGGCCGCCGTGAAGCCGACCGTCCGGAACATGGGCCGGCCATCCTCGTCGGCGGTTTCGTTTGGCGGAGTCGCGGCGCACCAGCCGGCGTCACTCTCGCCGATGACCTTCAAGGCCTCAGCCATGGTTCGCGCTCCCTGCTAAATCGAAAGGTTTAAGTTCCACTCAAAATCTATCGTCAACCCCGGGGCCGCGCAGTGGAGGGGTCCGGGTCTATTTTCAAGGGCTGGGCGGGCCCAAGCGGGCTCGCGGCCCAAGCGTCTGGACCTCCAAGCGCGGCCATAGTAGCCAGAGTTTAAGCCGGAAGCTGAACGATCGGCCGCAAGGGGGGCTGATATGGATGCGCATTCGCCGCGCCGCGCGCGCAGCATGGAGGAGCTGGCGGCGTTCGATTCCGAGTCGGACGAAGCGGAAGAGGCCGGCTCCATCGCCGACTATCGCCCCCGGCCCGGCGACATCGTCATCTCGCCCTACGCCAAGTGCGGCACGACCTGGCTGCAGCAGACCTTTCACACCCTGCGCACCGGCGGCGACATGGATTTCGACGATATCTCCCGGGTCGTGCCGTGGATCGAGACCTCGCGCCTGCTGGAGGTCGACCTGGAGGCGCCGCAGCGCGCCGCGCCGCGCGGCTTCAAGAGCCATCTCGCCTGGGACAAGATCCCCAAGGGCGCGCGCTATGTGGTCTCGCTGCGCGATCCCAAGGACGCGCTCGTCTCCATGCACCGCTTCCTGGAGGGCTGGTTTCTGGAGCCTGGCGCCGTTCCCATCGAAACCTTCGCCGAGCGCGGCTTCGCGGCCGCGGCCAAGGGCGAGGGCTATTGGGCGCACCTGCTGTCGTGGTGGGGCCAGCGGGACAATCCGGACGTCCTGCTGCTCACCTACGAACATATGATCGCCGACCCCGAGCGCGCCGTGCGGCGCCTGGCGGCGTTCTGCGGCGTCGCCCTCGATGACGCCCTGCTGAGCCTGACCCTGGAGCGATCGTCGATCGGCTATATGCTGGCGCACAAGGATCGCTTCGATGACGCCATGATGCGCCGGATGACGGAGACGCGGGCCGGCCTGCCGCCGGGCAGCGACTCGGCCAAGGTGCGCCAGGGCGGCGTCGGCGGCCATCGCGGCGCCATGAGCCCGGAGCTCAGCCTGCGCATGGACCAGATGTGGGCCGCGACGGTCACGCCGATCACCGGCCACGCCGACTACGCGGCCCTGGAGGCCGATGTCCGACGGCTCGCCGCCTGAAGAGGGCGGCGGCGTTTGGGCGGCTTTCGAGAGAGGCCGTGCAAGACCGCGCGTCGAGCCGGCGGGCGAGCCGCTTGTGAGCCTTGATTGCCCACCCGGACTCACGTGCTATGAATCGCGACTAGGCTGGGGGGTCCGGACATGATCCGTTTTATCGGCGCCGTCGTCTGCGTGCTCGCCGCGCTCTCTGGCGCCGCCGCCTTGGCCCAAACGGCGGCCTCGCCGATCAGAAGTTTCGACTGGACCTATAAAGGCGCCGGGGATCCGGGCGAGCGTCACTGGTCCAGTCCCGATGGGATCACCTGGACCGAGACCAAGCCGGATGGTGGTACTTACACCCAGAGGGTTGTCGCCTCTGGGGAGGTGGGCGGTTGCGGCGGCGTCATTTTGTCGAAGCTGGATCCGGCCAATTCGCAGACGTTCATTCCCAATCCCGGCTGCTCGCCGATGCTGTTGCTGTTCCGCTTCGGCGACGAGAATTGGCGGCCGATCGGCGTCATGCGCGCGATCAGCACGCAATTTGGAGCCATCCGGGCGCCCACCGGACAGGTGCGCGCCACGGAGGGGTCGGGCATTATCGTCAATACCGAGGGCCTCATCCTGACCAACAATCATGTGGCGGGCGCGTGCAAGGCCATGCTGATCAAGGCCTACAACGCCGCCCCGACGCCAGGGGTGCTGGAGGCGGTCGATCCGAAGAACGATCTGGCCCTGGTAAGGACCCGCGCCGGCTATGGCGCGCCGGCGATTTTCCGGCCGCAGAGCAAGCCGGCGCGTCTGGGTGAAAGCGTCGGCGTCGTCGGCTATCCCCTGGCCGGCCTGCTGTCGAGCGAGCCCAAGGCCACCTTCGGCCAGATCAACTCCGTCGCGGGCATGAACAACGACTACACCCTGCTGCAGATTTCCGCCCCGGTTCAGCCGGGCAATAGCGGAGGCCCCGTGTTCGGCGAGGACGGCGCGGTGTTGGGCATTGTCGTTTCAACGACGTCGCCGGCGCTGATCGCCAAGATCGGGACGGTCCCCCAGAACATCAATTTCGCTATCCGCGGCGAGATCGCCCAGATCTTCATGACCGCCCACGGCGTCAGCTTCAGGACAACGGCCGCCAGGCGACCGGGCGCCGAGGTCAAGCTGGATACGGCGGACATCGCCCAGGCCGGCGAGCGGTCGACCGTGCAGGTCTTCTGCATCAAGCCATAACCCGGCCAAAGGGCCGCCCCTACCGCAAAAGCCATGCGGCTCTCGCGCGCGTTGTTTTTGCGCGCCCGTATTTTGACACGAAGAACACCAAGAACACTAAGGACTCTAAGTCAGAAGACGAGCCGCCTGACGGCCTATCCGCGCGAGACTTTCGATGTCGGGCGACGCTTCGCGTCCTTCGTGCCCTTGGTGTTCTTCGTGTTCCAAAATCCAACCTCGACGCCGACCGACTATATGATGGTTTCCCACTCCGCCGCCGTATTTCGCCGAAACGCCCTGCTGGCGGAGACCAGGGGAGGGCGAAGGGAAAGCGGCCGTTCTTGTCCCCTTGACGCCGAGCGGCGATAACAAACCGATGAGGGTGTCTGTCGAGCTTGTTCCCCGGGGGGAGGCGGAAGTGCATGCGGACGCCACCCTGGTGCGGTCGATCATGCCGGCGGCCAATACGCTCAATATTCCAGATCTCGTCCGCTTTCCCCTGCGCAGCTGGGAGGCCTGCGCCATCACCAGCGCCGTGCTGCCGGCCTCCATCCCGCATATTCGCGCCATCGACATCCCGCCCGGCAGAGAGCTTCCCATGGCCAGCGCGCTCGTCGCGGCCGGACTGACCGAGGTTCTGGTTATTCAAGGCGATCCGCCCAGCGACCTGAGCCGCAGAACCTATCCCAACACCAGTGAGGAGATCATCCGCCGGGTGAAGCGGCATCATCCGGCGCTGAAGGTGTACGCGGGGTTCGACCCCTACCGTCATGGCTTCCGGGACGAAATGGCGGCGGTCGCCCGAAAGATCGAGGCGGGCGCCGATGGCTTCTTCACCCAGCCCCTGTTCGACCTGCGCCTGCTGGCGATCTGCGCGGAAATGCTGCGCGATCTCAGCGTCTTTTGGGGGATCGCGCCGGTTCTCGGCGAGCGGTCCCGCGCCTATTGGGAGACGACCAACCGGGTCCTGTTCCCGTCCAGCTTCGTTCCGACCCTGGGCTGGAACCGCGATTTCGCCATCTCGGCGGTCGAGGCGATACGGGCCTTGAAGGCAAACGTCTACTTCATGCCGATCCGGGTCGACCTGGCGAAATATCTGGACGGATTGGTCTGAAGGCGCGGACCGCTGACCCAGCCCTGGCGCCAGCCGCCATCGAGACAAAGCCGTCCAATCGATCATTTCCTCTGAGCGCGACAACGCATCGCGCCTCCGGAACCGATTGCCTTGATCGCGTCACGACCGCATACCGCGGCGGTGTCCGCTCTAAGTCCCGGTCGCAAGTTGATCCCCCGGCCGCGCCGTGAACGGGCGCGCGCGCGTCTCCAGATGCGCCGCACCTGGCGCATGGGGGTCATCATCGGCGTGGCCGTGTTGGGCGGGGCGATCGCGGCGCTGTTCGCGCGGCTGTGCGACGCCGCCATGGGCGCCCATACTCGCCTCTACGCCGTGGCCCCGTGGGCGACGCTTCTGCTGCTGCCGGTCGGCTTCGCCCTGGCGACCTGGCTGACCCGGCGCTTCGCGCCCGAAGCGGCGGGCAGCGGCATCCCCCAGGTGATCGCCGCCGCCGAGCAGCGCTGGAGCGGGCGTTGGGGCGGCCAGCGGGTGACCCTGAAGACGGCGGCCTGGAAGGTCGTGCTGACGGCGGCCATGCTGGTCTGCGGCGCCTCGATCGGCCGCGAGGGCCCGACGGTGCAGGTGGTGGCGGGCATGATGCGCACCCTGACCCGCGGCCTGAAGGGCGGGCCGGGACGGCGGGCGATCATCATCGCCGGCGGCGCGGCCGGCGTATCGGCGGCCTTCAACACGCCGATCGCCGGGGTGGTGTTCGCGGTCGAGGAACTGGCCAAGAGCTTCGAGCGGCGCACCCACACCACGGTGATCCTGGTCGGTGGTGATCGCCGGGCTTCGCCTCCTACGCCCTGCAGGGCGACTACGCCTATTTCGGCGTGCTGCAAGGGCGACGCCTCGCTGGGCCCCGCCTGGTTCGCGGCGCCCGGTCATCGGCGTCGTCGGCGGCCTGTGCGGCGGCGCCTTCGCCCGCGCCCTGGCCTTCATGATCGGCCCGCGAGACAATCCGGTGACACGTTGGCGACGCGCTCACCCGGTCGCCTTCGCCGCTCTCTGCGGCCTGATCGCCGCCGGCGTGGCGCTCGCCTCGGGCGGCCTGACCTTCGGCGCCGGCTACGACGAGGCCAAGTCGCTGCTGCAGGACCACCCGGGACGGGGCCTCGGCTTCGCGGTCTGGAAGTTCGTCGCCAGCCTGGCGGCGGCGGCCTCCGGCGCGCCCGGCGGCATCTTCGCGCCGTCGCTGGCCACCGGCGCGGGGATCGGCGCGGCCTTCGCCCACCTGGGCCTGGGCGTGGCCGGGCGCGACGCGGTGGTGCTGGGCATGGCCAGCTATCTCTCCGGGCGTGGTCCAGGCGCCGCTGACCAGCGCGGTGATCCTGATGGAGATGACCCGCGATCCGGGCCTGGTCGGCCCGCTGATGCTGGCCGCGCTCCTGGCCCGCTGGGCGTCGGGCTGGGTGATGCCGGAGCCGCTCTATCACCTGCTGTCGGAAAACTGGCGGCTCACCCCGCCGGTGGCCTCCGCGGCGCGACAGGCGCGGCCTTAAGCGCCCGCCGGCGTGGATCGGGCCTGAGGAGGCGGTTTATGGGTCGAAGCGCCGGCGTTTCCCATGGCGCTGAATTGGCCGCTGAAGAGGGCCCAAACCACGCCGAGCGCGAGCACCGCGCCGATGGTCGAGGCGATCAGCATCCAGACCAGGCCGACGCCGCGGGCGCCCTTGGCGCGAGTCTCGCCGATATCGGCGGCGGCGTTCGCGTCGGTGACGGGGGGTTGGATAACTGACATTCGACCGGCCTCTTTGACTCTCTGACCAACGCCCAGCCTTCGCCGGTGTTCCCCCAAGCGGGCTGTCGGCGGCCGCACGCCCTCGATCGGGCTTCGGAGAAACCCCGCAAATTCGCGCCTTGAGGTTTCGCTGAGCAGGCCCGATGCCAGGCGCCCCACCGCGCGACTTCGCCCCAAACTGAAACGGCCCGGCGGGGGGGGGTGCCGGGCCGTCCTTTAACACCGCGGCCGGGAAGCGGTACGCCAGCCGGTGAGGAGTTGGGACGCGGCCGCTAGACGCGCACCAGGACTCCAACCCCCCATGAACGCCTTCGTTCCCCGCCACGCCCGGCTTTCTGAGCGCGATCGGCGGCGCGGCGACGTTCGAGACCAGGCGGACGAAATGCCGCCCGGCTGTTAGAAGCTACCCATGGCCCTGCCCACGCCCACCCTGACGACCCCACGCCTGCGACTGCGTCCGTTCGCGGAGGCCGATACCGGCGCCATCTTCGCCCTGCAAAGCAACGCCCGCGTCTTGCGCTATTGGGATGCGCCGCCCTGGAAGGAGCGGGCGCAGGCGGAGCGCTTTATCGCGGTTTGCGGGCGGATGGAGGCGGAAGGCTCGGGCGCCAGGCTGGCCATCGAGCGCGCCGAGGGCGGCGCCTTCATCGGCTGGTGCGGCTTCCACAAATGGAACCCGACGTATCGCAGCGCGGCGATCGGCTACTGTCTTGGCGAGGCCGCCTGGGGAAACGGCTTGGCCACCGAAGCGGCCGGCGCGGTGTTGCGCTGGGCATTCGACACCCTGGATCTGAACCGCGTTCAGGCCGAGACCGATACGCGCAATACGGCCTCGAGCCGCGTGCTTGAGAAGCTCGGATTTGTCCGCGAAGGAACCTTGCGCGAAGATTGTATCGTCGATGGCGAGGTGTCCGACTCCTGGGTCTTTGGGCTTCTGCGGCGGGAATGGAAGGGCTA
>CAWFQJ010000015.1:0-315291 GCA_963817995.1 uncultured Alphaproteobacteria bacterium | reverse complement strand
CGCCTGCTTCACCGCCGGCTATGACGGCGTCGACCTGCTCTGGGCCAGGGACCGCGGCCTCCAGGTTAGCCATTCGCCGGGCGTCAATCACGAAGATGTGGCCGATCACGCCCTTGGCCTGATCCTGGCCGCCTGGCGCAAGATCGTCTCCGGCGACCGGCAGGTGAGGGCGGGCGCGTGGAAGCCGACGGAAAAGACGCGTCACCCCATCCCTGCATGGCCGGCGCCTGGGTGTCGTCGGCCTGGGCGAAATCGGCGCCGCCGTCGCCCGCCGCGCCGAGGCTTTCGATCTTAAGGTCTCGTGGTGGGGGCCAAGAGATAAGCCGCAGGCGCCGTGGCCCAAGGCCGCCAGCCTCGCCGCTCTCGCCCGGGAGAGCGACATCCTGGTCGTAGCGACCAAGGCCACCCCTGAAACGGTCGGCCTGATCTCCGCGGCCGGTGATCGAGGCCCTGGGTCCCGATGGCCTGCTGGTCAACGTCTCGCGCGGTCAGGTGGTCGACGAGGACGCCCTCATCGCCGCCCTGAAGGACCGGCGCCTGGGTATGGCCGCCCTGGATGTCTTCCAGACCGAGCCGACGCCGGCCGCGCGTTGGGAGGGCGTCCCGAACGTGGTGCTGACGCCCCACACCGCCGGCGCCACCAGCGCCGCGGTGCCCAAGATGGTGGCCCTCACCCGCGAGAACCTGCGACGGTTCTTCGCGGGCGAACCCCTGGCCAATCCCGCCTCGGAGTAATGCCGGAGCGCTATTCGCGCTCCACCGTCAGGGCGGCGGCGTCCAGGGCGGCGGCGATGTCGGCCACCTGCTCCTCGCTGAGCTTGCCGCGTTCTAGACGCAGCCTCAGCGCCGTGCGCAGGTTTTCCATGGCGCGGATGATCTGCGGCGCCGGCCGCCCGCCGAAGCGCTCGGCCACATCGGAGATGCGCTTGAAGATCGCCTCCACGGAGGCCTTGTTGGCCTCCAGCGCGGCCCGGCCTTCCTCGGTGATCTGCATAGGCCTTCTTGGCGCCTTCCGACTGGACGGCGGCCACAATAGCCCAGCTCTTCGAGCAGGGTCAGGGTCGGGTAGACGACGCCGGGACTGGGGCTATAGGCGCCGCCCAGGCGATCCTCGATGGCCTTGATCAGTTCATAGCCGTGGCTGGCCTTCTCGGCGATCAGGGTCAGGAGCACATAGCGCAGGTCGCCCTGTTCGAAGACGCGCTCGCGCCGCCCGAAATGGCCCTCATGTCCATGGCGGCCAAAACCGCGCCGGCCCCGCCCTTCCCGGCCGAAGCCGAAGCCTTCCGGAGCGTGGGCCGCGCTGTGATGGTGTCCAAAATGAAAACGATGCATATTGGTTAGTACCTTTCAGAAGCGTACGAGATATATCGCACATTTCGATATATCTAACTTGCATCGAAGAATGCAAGGGGCGGCGCGAACTTTTTTCGCGGCCCTGGAAATCCGACGAAACACCGGGCGACGCCAAGCCCTCCGGGCCACCCTTGACAATCTCATATAAAGATTTCTTTATATCCCCATGTCGATGACGTCCGATCAGGCTGTGGAGGTGCTGCGCGCGGCGGCCGAGCCGACGCGTCTGCGCATCCTTGCGCTGCTGGCCCGCGAGGAGCTGGCGGTGCTGGAGCTGACGCGCATTCTCGGCCAGAGCCAGCCGCGCGTCTCGCGCCACCTCAAGCTTCTGGCCGACGCCGGCCTCGTCGAGCGCTTTCCGGACGGCGCCTGGGTGTTCTATCGCCTGGCCGGCGCCGGTCCGGCCCGCGCCGTGATCGACCAGGCCCTGGCCCTGATCTCCGCCAATGACGCGACCTTGCTGCGGGACGCCGAGCGCCTGGCGGGGGTCAGCGCAGAGCGCGCCGGGGAGGCGGCGGCCTATTTCGCCGGCAACGCCGAGCGCTGGGACGAGATTCGCTCGCTTTACACCGCCGAAACCGCGGTCGAGGCGGCGATCCTCGAGGCCGCGGGGGAGGGGCCCTTCGAGACTCTGGTGGACCTGGGCGCCGGCACCGGGCGCATGCTCACCCTGCTGGGCGCCCGCGCCCGCCGGCGCCGTCGGCCTCGATCTCTCCCGCCAGATGCTCAATATCGCCAGGGCCAATGTCGCCGCCGCCGGCCTCGGCGCTTGCGAGCTGCGTCACGGCGATATCCTCGGCACCGGCCTTTCGGACGGCGCCGCCGATCTGGTCGTCGTTCATCAGGTACTGCACTATCTGGGCGAACCCGCCGCGGCCGTGGCCGAGGCGGCGCGCCTGGTGGCGCCGGGCGGCAAGCTGCTGATCGTCGATTTCGCTCCCCATGGCCTCGAGTTCTTGCGCGCCGAGCACCGCCATCGCCGCCTCGGCTTTTTCGACGATGAAATGGCCCGCTGGCTCGCCGCCGCCGGCCTTGGCGAAGTCGAGGTGGTCGCCCTGCCGCCTGAGGCTTCCGGCGGCCTCACCGTCAAGATCTGGAGCGCCGCGCGTGGCGAAGCCCGGATGAGGAGGGTCGCATGAACGCCCCGCTCGATCTTCCCGTCAGCGCGCTTGGGCCCGTGGCCCGTTCCGGTGGCCGCGATCATCGCGGTCTCAAGGTATCTTTCGAGTTTTCCCCGCCCAAGACCCCGGAGGCGGAAGAGACCCTGTGGCAGGCGATCCGCCGGCTGGAGCCGCTCAATCCAGAGTTCGTATCGGTAACCTATGGCGCCGGCGGTTCGACGCGCGAGCGCACCCACCGCACTGTCCTGCGTATGCTGCGGGAGACGACACTGTCGCCCGCCGCCCACCTCACCTGCGTCGATGCGGCCAGGGAAGACGTGGACGCCGTGATCCAGGATTACTGGGACGCCGGCATCCGCCACATCGTCGCTTTGCGCGGCGATCCGCCCGGCCAGATCGGCGGCGCCTATGTGCCGCGCGCCGACGGCTACGCCAACGCCACCGAGCTTTCCGCCGCCATCGCCGCCATCGCCCCCTTCGAGGTCTCGGTCGGCCTCTATCCGCATATCCACCCGGAAAGCCCGTCGGTGGACCACGACATCGACGTGCTGAAGGCCAAGATCGACGCCGGCGCCACCCGGGCCATCACCCAATTCTTCTTCGACGTCGATGGCTTCCTCCGCTTCGCCGAACAGGTACGCAAGGCCGGGATCACCATCCCGATCAGCGCCGGCATCATGCCGGTGACCAATTTCAAGGGCCTCAAGAAGATGGCCGCGCCCTGCGGCATCGCCATTCCGCCCTGGCTCGGCAATCTCTTCGAAGGGCTGGACAAGGATCCCGACACACGCCGCCTGATCGCCGCCTCGGTCGCCGCCGAGATGTGCGCCAGGCTGGAGGAGGAGGGCTTTTCAGACTTCCATTTCTACACGCTCAACCGCGCCGATCTGGTCTACGCCATCTGCCGCATCCTGGGCGTGCGCGAGGAGACGACATGACCGAACGCCAAGCCAAGATCGCCTCCCTCAAGGCCGCCGCGCGCGAACGCATCCTGGTGCTGGATGGCTCCTGGGGCGTGATGATCCAGCGCCGCAAGCTGTCGGAAGCCGATTTCCGCGGCGAGCGGTTCGCCAACCATCCGCTCCCGCTCAAGGGCGACAACGATCTTCTGTGCCTTACCAGGCCCGACATCGTCACCGAGCTGCACGACGCCTATTTCGAGGCCGGCGCCGATATCGCCGAGACCAACACCTTCAACGCCACCACCATCAGCCAGTCGGACTATGGGTTGGAGGCGGCCGCGCCCGATATCAACATCGCCGCCGCCAGGCTTGCCCGCGAGTCGGCCGATCGCTGGACGGCCAAGACGCCGGACAAGCCGAGGTTCGTCGCCGGCGCCATCGGCCCCTTGAGCCGCACCCTTTCCATGTCGGCCGATGTCAATGATCCGGGCGCCCGCTCGGTCACCTTCGACGAGGTGCACGCCGCCTATCTCCAACAGGCGCGGGCGCTGCATCAGGGCGGTGTCGATTTCTTCCTGGTCGAGACCATCTTCGACACCCTCAACGCCAAGGCCGCGATCAAGGCGATCCTCGATCTGGCCGACGAGGGCCTTGAGCCCCTGCCGATCTGGATTTCCGGCACGATCACCGATCGCTCCGGCCGCACCCTGTCGGGCCAGACGGTGGAGGCGTTCTGGAATTCCGTGCGCCACGCCAGGCCCATCGTGGTCGGGTTCAATTGCGCGCTGGGCGCGGAGATGATGCGCCCCCACATCGCCGAGCTTTCCCGTATCGCCGACACCCTGGTGGCCGCCTATCCCAACGCGGGCCTGCCCAACGCCTTTGGCGAATATGACGAGGAGCCGCATCATACGGCCCACGCCCTCTGCGAATGGGCCGATAGCGGCCTGGTCAACATCCTCGGCGGCTGCTGCGGCACCACCCCCGAACACATCCGCCATATCGCGCAGGCGGTGGCCGGCAAGACGCCGCGCCACGCGCCGGAACGGCCGCCGGCCATGCGCCTCTCGGGCCTAGAGGCGTTCGAACTGGCGTGAGTTTGAACCTGGACGTTTCGTCGGCGGCGACCGCATGAGGCCCGTATTCGTCAATATCGGTGAGCGCACCAACGTCACCGGCTCAGCGCGCTTCCGCAAGCTGGTGAGCGAGGGCGACTATCCCGCCGCCCTGGCCGTCGCCCGCGACCAGGTGGAAGCCGGCGCCCAGGTGATCGACGTCAATATGGACGAGGGCCTGCTCGATAGCGTCCACGCCATGACCACCTTCCTCAACCTTATCGCCGCCGAGCCCGATATCGCCCGCGTCCCGGTGATGATCGACTCGTCCAAGTGGGAGGTGATCGAGGCGGGCCTCAAGTGCGTCCAGGGCAAGGCGATCGTCAATTCGATCAGCCTCAAGGAAGGCGAGGAGAAGTTCATCCATCAGGCCGTGCAGTGCCTGCGCTATGGCGCGGCCGTGGTGGTGATGGCTTTCGACGAGACCGGCCAGGCCGACACCAAGGCCCGCAAGATCGAGATCTGCCAGCGCGCCTATCGCCTGCTGGTCGACAAGATCGGTTTCCCGGCCGAGGACATCATCTTCGATCCCAATATCTTCGCCATCGCCACCGGCATCGAGGAGCACGACAACTACGCCGTTGACTTCATCGAGGCGACCGCGGCGATCAAGCAGCTTCTGCCCCACGCCCGCGTCTCCGGCGGCGTCTCCAACGTCTCGTTCAGCTTCCGCGGCAATGAGCCGGTGCGCCGGGCCATGCACTCGGTCTTTCTCTACCACGCCATCAACGCCGGCATGGACATGGGCATCGTCAACGCCGGCGACCTGCCGGTCTATGACGAGATCGATCCCGAACTGCGCGAGGCGGTCGAGGATGTGATCCTCAACCGCAAGGCTGGCGGCACCGAGCGGCTGGTGGAGATCGCGCCGAAGTTCAAGGGTGGCAAGGCCGTGGCCCGGGTGGTCAATCTCGTCTGGCGAGAAGGCACGGTCGCCGAGCGCCTCAGCCACGCCCTGGTCCACGGCATCACCGAATATATCGACGCCGACACCGAGGAGGCGCGTCTCGCCGCCGGCCGGCCGCTGGAGGTGATCGAAGGCCCGCTGATGGACGGCATGAACGTGGTTGGCGATCTTTTCGGCGCCGGCAAGATGTTCCTGCCCCAGGTAGTCAAGTCCGCCCGGGTGATGAAGCAGGCGGTGGCCTGGCTGATGCCGTTCATGGAGGCCGAGAGCGCCGGCAAGCCCCGCGAGATGGCCGGCCGCATCCTCATGGCCACGGTCAAGGGCGATGTCCACGACATCGGCAAGAACATCGTCGGCGTGGTCCTGCAGTGCAACAACTACGAGGTCATCGACCTTGGCGTCATGGTCCCGGCCGACAGGATCCTCGACGAAGCCGTTCGGCTGAAGGTCGATATCGTCGGACTCTCGGGCCTGATCACCCCTTCGCTGGACGAGATGGTGTTCGTCGCTTCGGAGATGCAGCGGCGCGACTTCGCTATCCCCCTTCTGATCGGCGGCGCCACCACCAGCCGCACGCACACGGCGGTGAAGATCGAGCCCGGCTATGCCCGCGGTTCGACCACCTATGTGCTCGACGCCAGCCGCGCCGTGGGTGTGGTCTCTTCCCTGCTCTCCAAGACCGACAAGACCAAGGTCGAGGCCGAGACCCGGGCCGAATACGCCCGTATCCGCGAACAGTTCTCCAGGGCCCAGGCGGCCAAGGTCCGCACGCCCCTGGCCGCCGCCCGCGCCAACCGCTTCGCCATCGACTGGCAGGCCTATAGGGCGCCGAAGCCGACCTTCATTGGCGAGCGGACCTTCGCCCCGTGGGATCTGGCCGATCTCGCCCGCTATATCGACTGGTCGCCGTTCTTCTCCGCCTGGGAGCTGGCCGGCCGCTTCCCGGCCATTCTTGAGGACGACGTCGTGGGCGAGGTGGCGCGCGGCCTCTATTCCGACGCCCAGGCGATGCTGAAGCAGATCGTCGAGGAGCGCTGGTTCGAGGCCAGGGGCGTCGTGGGCCTATGGCCGGCCAACGCCGATGGCGACGATGTCGTCATCTGGACCGACGAGACCCGCACGACCGAGCGCGCGCGCCTGCACACCCTGCGCCAACAGATGGCCAAGGCGGAGGGCAAGGCCAACGCCGCCCTGGCTGATTTCATCGCCCCAACGGGCGCCGACTGGATCGGCGGATTCGCCGTCACCGCCGGCCATGGCGAAGGCGCGATCGCCGCCCGTTACAAGGCCGCCGGCGACGACTATTCGGCCATTCTCGCCGCGGCCCTCGCCGACCGTCTGGCGGAGGCTTTCGCCGAGGCCCTGCACCATAAGGTGCGCGCCGAGCTCTGGGGCTATGCGCCGGCCGAACCGTTCGATCTCGATGTGCTCCTGGCCGAGCGCTATCGCGGCATCCGCCCGGCCCCGGGCTATCCGGCCCAGCCGGACCACACCGAAAAGGCGACCCTGTTCGAGCTGTTGAACGCCGAGGCGGCCACCGGCATCGAACTCACCGAAAGCTTCGCCATGACCCCGCCGGCCTCGGTCTCCGGCCTCTACTTCGCCCATCCGGACGCCCACTACTTCGGCGTCGGCAAGATCGAGCGCGACCAGGTTGAGGATTACGCCGCGCGCAAGGGTTGGGATATCCGCATCGCCGAACGCTGGCTCTCGCCCATCCTCAACTACGAGACCGCGCGCGCGGCGTAACGATCTAGACGTTCGGCAGATGGAACCGCACTTCGTCCCGGGCGAAGTCCAGACACACCGACTGAAACCGGCTGAGCACATCGACGCCCAATAGGATCGCGGGTTGTTGAACCAGGTTCCACATTCGGAAGGTGTGCAGGTCGGCGAAGGCCACTGGCCAATAAGCAAGGTCGAGGCCGCCCACCCGCAGCCTGGGCAGGTCGGCCCACTCGGCGTCGATGGTCTGGCCGGTGGCGCTTACGATCGGGGTTCGTGTCCACTGGCTGGTGGGGCTTCTGGTGGCGGCAAGCGCCCGCAGCGCCATATTGCCGATGGTGTTTTGGGCGCCCGAGTCGAGAAACGCCACCACCTTGATCCCGGCAAGATCGGCATCGACCAGTGTAAGTTGACCATCACGGCGCCGAGCTTTCACCGCCACGGAATCGGGATCCGCGCGTCCGTGACGCCCGTCGTCTATGCGCAGAGCTTCCCCGCCGAAATCCAATGTAAGCGTCTGGCCCTCAAGACTGTCCAATCCCAGCATTCCCGGCGCCCCGAGGCTCGTGGCCGGCAGCATGGATAAAGTCGCCTGAATCTGGGTTCTTCGCCCGATCTGCAGCGTCGCCTGGGTGGAAGGCGCCGATTGAATCCCGGCGACCCCGTTAAGAGGTTGAAGCGGACCGGCTGGCAGCGAAAGCTGGGCGGCGAGTTCAAGCGAAATCACCGATTGGTTCGCGCCGGTATCGACCACAAACGGAAAGGGGCCCTGGTCGTTGATGCGAATCGGAATCGTCATGCGCCGATAAAGATCGGCGACCCCCTGCAGGCTCCCAGACGGCGTGTAGGTGTGAACGGAGGAGGCTGGCAGATGGCTCGCGGTTATGTGCGAGAGGTCCACCCCTTGGATCGCCTGAGCGGCGCGCGGCCATAGGAGCCCCGCCGCGAGAAGCGTGGCGGCCTGCCGTCGCGAGCACGATCCTGGGGCCATATCCTCGGGCCCTCCTTATTTTGGTATGGATCATACACCGATCTGAGACAGCGCGCACGTTGACATTGCTCGGCTGGCGGTTGAGCGAGTTTAGGCTTGACCATCTCCGTGTGCGCCGGGATGGAAGGCGCGATTGGACGCGAGACGATGACACCTGGGCTCGAGACCGCCGATCTGACCACCCTCGCTAGGGCGGCTCTGCAACGGCGCGATGGAGGCGCAGCGCTCGATCTTCTGAACCGAATCGCCCCGGCGAATGTTTCGCTCGAGGTTCTGCTCGACAAGGCTCTGGCCCTGCGCATGACCGGAGACTTGGTCAGCGCGGTGCGGACGCTGGATGCGGCTCTGGTCCTCGATCCGATGAACTTTTTGGCCCTGCTTTCGAAGGGCGCATTGCTGGAGCGCCTGGGGCGCAGGAAACTCGCTGCGCAGATCTACAAGAACGCCTTGGCCACGGCGCCGCCAGCGCAGGCCATCCCTCCGGAGCTGGAGGCGCCTGTGAAGCGCGCGCGCGAGGTCACGAAAGCCCATGCCGCGGCGTTGGCCGACCATCTTCGCTCCGCGGTTGCGTCGGTGCGCGCCGATTTTCCTGGTGAACAGCTCGATCGCTTCGACGAAGCCCTGAACATTTTCGCCGGTGTGAGCCGGCCCTATATTCAAGAGCCGGCGCTGCTGCACTATCCGCGCCTGCCGGCGATCCCGTTCTACGATCGCCACATGTTTCCCTGGCTGGAAACCTTGGAGGCGGCGACACCGTTCATTCGGGAGGAAACGCTGGCGGTGATGGCCGACCCCGGCGAGCACATGGCGCCCTATATCGCTTATCCGCCAGGCGCGCCGGTCAACCAGTGGGCGGAGCTCAACCATTCCCCGCGTTGGAGCGCCTTCCTCTTGTGGCGCGACGGGCGTCGCCAGGATGGCGCCTGCGAGCGATGCCCAAGGACAGCGGCGTTAGTGGAATCGCTCCCCCTGGCGCGCCAACCCGGCTTCGCGCCCACGGTCACCCTCTCGGTCCTGGAGCCTCATACTCACATTCCACCTCATACTGGCTCGGCCAATTCACGGCTGCTGGCGCACTTACCCCTGGTTTTGCCCGGACCGGCGCGATTTCGCGTCGGCGCCGTCACGCGCGAGTGGCGAATGGGCGAAGCCTGGGTGTTCGACGACACTATCGAGCATGAGGCCTGGAACGACGCCGACGAGCCTCGGGCGATCCTAATCCTGGATATCTGGAACCCGTTCCTGACCGAAGCCGAACGGGCGCTCATCTCCGCGATGATGACGGCCAACAACCAGTTCCTGGCGGCCGAATGAACTCGAAAGAGCCTCGCGCGCCGGCGGATGGATCACCCGAGCTGGCTCCGCCAGATGTGGAAGCGTTCGCGTCTCCGCGGCTCTTTCCCCTCACGCTCGA
This sequence comes from uncultured Alphaproteobacteria bacterium, assembly GCA_963817995.1. GTDB lineage: Bacteria > Pseudomonadota > Alphaproteobacteria > Caulobacterales > Caulobacteraceae > Acaudatibacter. The sequence continues at coordinate 305,760 of CAWFQJ010000015.1, read as the reverse complement.
CCCAACCCACAATGAGGTTCGGCTAGTCGGTCTGCGCGAGCCGCAATACCGCGCCGCCAGTTTTTTGGACGAGCGAATTCTGGCCGAAGCGGGTCCCGGCGTGGTCGCGCCCTTCAGTGTCCTCGAGGCGGCCGCGCGGACGCTGGCTGGTGAAAGCGATTTCATTTTCCACATCGGCCACGTCGGCTCGACGCTGTTGTCGCGACTGCTGGGCGGCGACCCTAAAGTGTTCTCTCTTCGCGAGCCCGCGATCCTTCGCACCCTTGCCAGCTTGTATGCTCAAGGCTCGCCGGACGCGCTGACCAAACTTGGGATATTCGCTCGCCTTTGGGCCCGAACCTGGCGAGCGGAGCAGAAGGTCCTCCTTAAGGCGACCAGTTTCACCAATGACCTTGCTCCGTTTCTCATGGAGGAAGCGCTATCGTCGCGGGCGATCCTGATGTTCGTCCCACCGGCGGACTACATGGCCGGCATCCTGGCTGGCGAGGGGACGCGGAGGGAGATGATGGCGCTCGCGCCGTCGAGGCTGACGCGGTTGCATCGGCGCCTTGGCGCCCCGGCCTGGCGCCTGGAGGACATGGATGAGGGGGCGGTCGCGGCGATGAGCTGGGCGTGCGAGATCACCGCCCTGGCCGATCTCGCCTTGCGCTTTCCCGGGCGCTGCCTGTGGTTCGACTTTGAGGACCATCTGGCCCTGCCGGCCGCCGGCCTATCCGCGGCCCTGCGACACCTGCATGGCGCGGCGCTCGAGCCGGCCGTTGCGGCCCTGCTCGCCTCGCCGGACGTCGGTCGTTATTCGAAGGCGCCCGAATTCGCCTATGACGCCAGCCTGCGTCGCCGAACCCTCGCCGAGGCCAAAGACCGCCATCGGTTGGCGATTGCCCGCGGCGGGGCGTGGCTCAACGCGGCGGGCCGCGCTCATAGGCCGATCGTCGAGGCGGCCGCCGCGGCCGCCAAGGCTCCGCGGATCGGATGATCGCGATCGCTATTCCTTCTCACCCCACATGCGCCGCAAGTTGTTGCGCACATATTGCAGACGTGTGCGGTTCTCCCAGCTCATGTTGAAGCCCTCCAGAGCGCCCACTTCGTCTAGGTGAAAGAGTAGGTCCCGGTGAACCGGGTCGGGGATAAGACTCTCGATGAAGGTCAGGGCCACGAGGCGCTCGCCCGCGGTTACCGGCTTGACCTCGTGGAGCGTGTGGGAGGGATAGACCACGGCCGAGCCGGCCTCGCCCTTGATCAGGATTTGCCGAGTTCCAAGGTGGATCGCCAACTCGCCGCCCTCGTAGCTATCGGGCGCGCCGATAAACACCGTACACGATAGATCCGATCGCAGCGGACGACCGGGCAGCGGCATGAACGCCGCGTCGGAATGAACGCCATAATTCATTCCCGGCGCATATTTGGCCAACAGCGGAGGGGCCATGATTCTCGGATAGGCGAAGCGGCCGAAGTCCTCGCAACGCTGAAGCGCGGCCGCCAGCATATTGGCCGACTCGGCGAAGCTCGGATCGGCCTGATCGATCTGCTGATTGTTCTTTACCTGCGAATGTGGACTCGAAACGCGCCCGTCCACGAACCGGGCTGAGCCGGCGATCCGGCGAAGGCGGCCGACTTCTTCCGGGTTCAGGACGGCTTTCAATTCCAGAAACATGGGCTCACCGGCGGAAAGGTCTCACGAGGGGGCTCGCCGCCGCATCAACCCGGCTGGTAGCCGAATCGGGCGACCCATGGCCTCAGGGTGGAAAGCACCGGCGCCATCTGATCCTGGTACCGCCGCCAGGCGCCGACGCCCTCGGCGTTCAGGCCGCGGGCCAGTTGGCCGGCGCTCGGGGTGGCGATCTCGGCGGCGCGGCTCGCGAAGTCTATCATGTCGGCGCGCCAGTCGAGGCCCAGGAAGCGGCAGATGGCGCGCGTCTCACTCTCGAAATCGGTCACCAGCGCTTCATAGCTTTGGTCGCGGAGATCCAGTTCGAGAACGCCTCTGTAGAGGTCCATGAGGGTCATCACCGAATCGTAAAGCGCCGCCGCGCCGTTCAAGGTCAGAAATTCTACCGTCGTCGCGTTCACGCCAAATCGCCGGCGGAAGCAACTGAGAACCACGTCGCGCGGATCGCGCTTCAGAAACAACACCTTGGCCTTGGGAAACAGCTTGACGATCACCGGCAACGCAAGGGTGTTCATCGGCAGCTTGTCCACCAACACCTTGCCGCGAACCGCCGCGCCTGAGGCCCGAACCCGATCCCAATAGAGATCGCGGAATCGGTCTGCTTCCGCGGGCGCCAGGCTCGCCAGCCGATCGAGATCCTCAGGGCGGCGAAGGAAGGCCTGCACCGAATCCCCGAGTAAATCCCGCTCTTCCATGGTGACGGCGCCCGGATGGGTCGCGAGCGCCTGCCCCAGCATCGTGGCGCCTGATCTTGGAAAACTGAGCAGGAAAACGTGCCCTTCCGGCTCGTCCAGGCGAGGAGTCGCTTCTGGACGGCGCCAAGCTTCCGGGCGCGCCCGAGCGAACTCACCGGCGAGACGGCGGGACAGCGCCAGCGACGTTTCCCTTCCCGGGGCCGTCCAGGCCGTGGCGTACAGAGCGCTCAGGCCGGCGTTGCTCGCTTCATAGGCGGCGAAGGCTTCTTTTGGGCGTCCGGCCTGATCGAGCACGTCGCCCAAGATTCCCAGAGCCACCGCCCGCTCGTGAGGATTGGCCCGCGTCCCGGGCTGAGCCACGGCGCGCAGGCGCAATTCCGCCCCGCTAAGATCGCCCGTCGCCGCCTGCACGCTCGCCAGCGCGGTCTGGCCGATCGGCTGTTGAGGGTCCAGGGCCAAGGCGTTCTGGGCCATGTCGCGCGCTTCTCGATGATCGCCTACCCGTTCGGCGATTGACGCAAGGCTGGCCCACGCCGGCGCGTGATTGGGGTCCAACCGGATAGCTTCGTGATAGGCCGCCCGGGCGCCGGCGAGGTCGGCCATGGTCTCCAGGGTCCAGCCGCGATTGTAATGGGCCGGAGCGAAGCGGGGACCAATGGCGATGGCGGCGTCGAGACGCTCCAGCCCCTCGGCCGCTCGCCCGGCGCGCGTGAGGCACAGGCCCAGGGCGTTCAGGATGGCGAAGTCGCCCGGATCATCGCTTAACGCGACCTCGAAATCCTTTATCGCCTCCTCCAGACGTCCGTCCTGCTGGCGATGCACGCCGCGCAGACGGTGGAACAGCGGATCTTCCAGCCCTTCACCCAAAGCGCGCTCCGCCTCGGCGAACGCGGCCGGCAGGTTGCTCGATTGCACCGCCGCGGTCACCTTGGCCATGGCCTCCGCGAGGCGTGGATCGGCGGGGCCGGGCATGAGCTCCGGCTCCGTCGGTGGATAGCCAAAGGCGTCCACCCAGGGTTCCAGTTTTGGCAGCACGTGGCTGATGTGCTTGGCATATCGACGCCATTGGCCGATCCCCTCGGCGTTGAGGCCGCGCACCAGTTGGCTGGCGCTGGGAGTAGCCGCGTCAGCGGCGCGGGCGGCGAAGCCCCGCACCGAATCGTCCCAGTCGGCGCCAATGAAGTTCAGGACCTTGCGCACCTCGCCATCGAAGTCCGCCACCAGGGACTCATGACGGACCATGTGAAGATTAAGCGGCAACACCTCCCGCAGCTGGGCGGCCAGCCCCATGACTTCGTCATAGAAGTCCGCCGTACCTTCCAATGTCAGGAATTCCAGCATTGGCGAGAGATAGAGCCTTCGAAAGCAGCTCAACACAACATCGCGCGGGTCGCGCACCGCGAAGATGATCTTGGCGTCTGGAAACAGTTTTGCGATCAGGGGTAGGCGGACAGTGTAAAGCGGAGCCTTGTCGACGAAGATCTTGCCGCGGATATCCTCGTCAAAAGATTCCTTCACCGAACGCCAATAGGTCTCCCGGCGCGCGTCGGCGTCTTCGGCGGAAAGACTGGCGAGGCGCTCGATCGCGTTGGCGTCGAGCAGGAAGTCGTCGCCAGCCTCGGCCAGTATGCCCCGTTCCTCAAGGGCGACAATCTTGGGATGGCTGCCCAGAACCTGTTCGAGCAAAGTCGTGCCGGATCGCGGAAAGCCGAGCAGGAAGACATGGCCGCCAGCCGCCTTCGCGCCGATCTTGTCGTCGCCCGCGCGATCACGCCAGGGCGTCGCGTCGGGCGGTCGTGAACCAGGACCTCAGGCGGCGTACTACCTTGACGTCCCGTTCCAGCGCCCCCTCGGGCAAGCCCACCGTTCGATCACGCACCAGGATCGCTTTGCGGGCGTTATAGGCGGCGAAGGCGTCGGTCGTGAGGTCGAGACTGTCGAAGGTATCGCCCAGAAAGCTCAGGGCGTCGGCCCTCTGCTCGTCAACAAGGTCTCGGCGCGCCAGGAGCTTTTCCAGCCTTGTTTTCGCGGCCTCGCGGGCGCCTTCGGAAAGTTCGGCCCTTGCGACGGCGATCTGCGCGCCAACGAAATCTGGCCGCAGGGCGAGCGCCCGCTCGCCAAGGTTCCGCGCCGTCTGGGCGTCACCCTGCCGCGCGGCCACGACCGCCAAGGCTGAGATCGGCTCAGGGTCGCCTGGCGCGAGCTCCGCGGCCCGGCCGAAATGGCGCCGGCTGGCCGCCACCTGTCCAAGAACCAGCGCCTGACGTCCCGCATCCATGTGAAAGGCGACATCATCCAAAGTTAGCGCGGAGGCCCGCCTTAGGGCTTTCAAGGCATCTTCCGGCAGATGGACCTTGGTCAATTGCTTCGAGAAATTCAGATGCGTTCGCGGATCTTCAGGGGCCAGCACGGTGGCGCGGTGCAACAGGGAGGCGGCGTCCTCCGGCCGGCCATCCTCATCCATGCCGGCGGCCACCAGTCGGAGCACCAGCGGATGATCGACCTGTCGTCCCATGGCCGCGATCGCCAGACTAATGGCGAGGTTGCGATCGCCGGCGGCCTCCGCCGCCTCGATCTCCGCCAGGCCTGCGTCCGCCGTCAAGGTCGACCCTTCGCTCAACTGAGTTCCTTCCAGAGCTGTGGCGCCCGCATGGCTTGCTCTACCCCGGCACGACATCGAAGGCGATGGTGAGGCGCGGCTGATCGCCGGAAAATGGGATCGTTCCATGCCACATGTAGGACGGGAACAGCGCCAGCAGGCCCGGCTCCGGCTTTACGAAATGCTCGGGATCGAGCGCGGGCCGGGTCGCTATGCCGGGGTGGCCAAACTGCAGCCAGCCTTCCCGGCCGGTTTCCACCGCCTTGGGCAAGGCGATGTAGCAGGCTGACGACAACCATCCGCTGGGATGCAGGTGGTCGGCGTGAAAGCCATGGGGCCGCAGCCGGATCGACCAGACGCCGTTGAAACGGTATCCCCCCGTCGCGCGCGAGCGCACCGGATCACCGCCTGGGCCCAGGGCCTCGATATGGCGCCGGATCGGGCCATCAATGGCCTTGAAGAACGCCTGGATCACGGGATCGGGGGAAAGGGTCAGGCTCTGGCTGGTCTGGCTGCCATGGCGGACCGATTGGCCTATGGGATGGGTGCGCAGGGTGTGCAAGCGCCCAAGGCTTTCGGTCAGGTCGCTCAAATAGGCTTCCAGGCTTGACCATCCGTCGGGCGTGTCGATCCGCCAGGTGCGCACCAGATTTTGATAGTCGCAAAGCGATCCGTAGCGCGGGTCTCCCGCCAGGCGCCACGCCGTCGCCACCAGGCCGAGGCTGTGCTGGTCGAGCGGCGCTCGCTCGTGCAGGGCGGTGGCGATCGCCAGGGCGGCGGCCACATCGCCGCGTGCGAGATGGGCCTCGCATAAGGTGCTGAGCGCGACTTGATCGCCCGGCAAGCGCCGGGCGGCGATCGACGCCTGGCGTTCAGCCCTGTCGGGATCGGTGCGCATCAGCAGACGGGCGGCGATCACGTGCATCATCGGTTCGGCGTCCGGCCGCGCGACAACATCGGCTACGGCCTGATAGGCCGCTTCAGGCTCCCCGCAGTAGTCCAGCAGCTCGGCCTTCTTGAGCCTCAACGCTTGCAGATTCGGGTAGGCCGCGATCGCTTTATCCAATGCGGCGACGGCGGCGCCGACGTCTTCGGTCCGCATCCATATGAGTTGTGCCAGTTCGCCTAGCGCTTCGACGTAGTCGCCCTGGCGGCGGGTCACCTCAAAGTAGGCGCGCTCGGCTTCGTCATAACGACGCAGGCCGACCAGGGCGCGGGCCAGCACCAGCCAGGTTTGTGGCGCGTCCAGCCCCTTGGCGAACGCCCGACGGACGGCCTGCTCGCTATCGGCGAAGTGTTCGCCATCGCCGAGGGCGCCAGCGAGATTGTGTTCCGCCACGGCGCTGCCTGGAAAGTTCGCGGCGGCCCGGCGATAGACCTCGATCGCCTCGTCCAGGCGCCCCGTCGCCTTGAGGGCCAAAGCGTAGGCGGAGAGGACATGGATGTCCGCCGCGGGCGCCGCCGCCAGTGTCGCCACCGCCGCCAAGGCCTCGTCCGGTCGGCCGGTCGCGAGGAGGAGTTCCGACAGGCTCACGCAGGCAGGGCCGGACATCGGGTCGAGTTCGCGGGCGATCTTGAGTTCGATCTCCGCTCCGGGCAGATCGCCGATATCGCGTAGTGCGAGGCCGAGGAGGCGGCGAACGTCGGCCACGCCCGGCGCCTCCACCGCCAGGGGGCGGAGCAAGGCGACGGCGTCCCGAGGACGCCCAGTTCTGAGAAGTTCGGCGCCCGCGTGCAGGCGGGGGGCGATCGGTGTCCGCGGGGTCCGAAGTTCGGTCACCAAGGAGGCATCCCAAAAAAGAAGAGGGCGGCGGACCTCTCGATCCGCCGCCCTCAATCTAGCACATGAACCGAAGACTAGAAGTCGGCGGTCACGCCCATGAAGAAGTACCGACCGAGGGAATCGTAGGCTCCGGGGATGGAGTTGTTGTTCCCGATGACCGGCGGAATTTCACCCGACCCGATGAGCGGAGGGTCCCGATCGAATATATTGTTGACGCCGCCGCTGAGGGTATAGCGATCCTTGAAGCGGTAGTTAAACGCCAGGTCGAACCAATTGTAGGCTTCGATGTGCGAATCCGCCGTTCCGGTCGCGCCGGTGTCGACATTGAGCGGACCGAAATAACGCCAGCTGACCGAAGTCTCAAAGCCCTTGAGCGGCGTGGTCCAGGTCAGGCGGGTCGTCGACTTGAACGCCGGAAGCGGCGCCGACATCGGCGAACTGGTGCCCTGGCAGGTGGTTCCATAGACGCCCACGCAATTGATCGTGCCGGTGACCCCGGAGATCGTATAGGTGTCGGTCCAGGTGCCCAGGAACGCCAGATTGAGCGCGCCCATGTTGTGGACGCCCCAGTCGTCAAGGTTGACGTGGTAGTTCAAGGCGAAGTCGATGCCCGAGGTGGCAAGCTGACCTTGGTTCTGAGCAATATCGACGATGAAGCCGTTGGTTCCCAGCCACAGGGAGCCGGTGCCGGGCGCCCGGGTGATCAGGGAGCAATAGGTCGCATTGCCGGTCAGGGCGCACTGGTCGAGGATGTTGTCGGCGCCATAGCCCTGGATGACGTTGTTGATCTTCAGGTTGAAGTAATCCACCGAAAAATCCAGACCGGGCACATATTTGTGCGGGGTCAGGACAAAGCCGACCGTCCAGTTGTTCGATTCCTCGGGCTTCAAGGCGGTGTTGCCGCCGAGGATGCCGTTGTACTGGGCGGCCGGGTTGGGCGTGATTTTGCCATACTGAGTGGCGCTGACGCCGGTGTTGGCGCACTGGGCCTCACTGAACACCAACGTCGAGGAGCCGATGGCGCCGGCGCAACCGTCGGTGCTGCCGTCAAGGCCTAAGTGTTGGGCCGTGAACAGCTCAAGGATGTTCGGCGCCCGAACCGAACGGTTGAAGCCGCCGCGCAGCCGGATATCGTCGTTGAAGGCCCAGTTTGCGCCGATCTGATAGGCCTGAACGACGCCCGAAGTATTATAGTCCGAGAAGCGATAACCGAGGGACGCCGTCAGGTCCTTGAAGAAAGCCTTGTCCTGAACGATGGGGACCCGGGCTTCACCATAGAATTCCATCACCTCCTCGTACCCGTGCTGGGACGGCGTGACCGCTCCCTGGCCCGCGAGGTCGCCGGTCTGGAATTCGTTGTCGGTGTTGAACACCAGGGTGTCATCCCGGTAGTCGGCGCCGAGGGCGATGCCAATGCCATCCTTGGCGAAGGGCGAGGTCCAGCCGTAACCGCCCAGATCCCCGGTGATCGTGCCTTCGACGATCCCCTGGCTGGTGTAGCCGTTCTGGAAGCCGGGGGTGTCGAGGTAGTTGATCGCCGCCTTGGTCACGCCGCCGGGCGCCCAGATGTTATAAGGTACGCAGTTCTTGTCGGTGCCGTTCAGGAAGGACGCGCAAACGGGTTGGCCATTGGCCGGGTTGGTGACGACATCGAGCGCATTGGCGATCTTCGTTTTGGAGACATCGTTCAGATACTCCTCGGAGAAGTTCGACTGGCTGTATTGGCCATAGACATTGTAGGTCCAGTTCGGAGCCAAGTCGCCCTTGAGGCCGACATTGAAGCGATAGTCATCGTGACGCAGCGTGTCTTGACGGTCGCCGCCTTCGACATTGCGTCGCAGGATGATGACGTTCGGATTGCTGGCGCCCGGCACGGTCGGATCGATTCCGGCGGCCTTGCTGCAGATGGTGGCGACCTCTTCCTTGGAGAGCAGCGGATTGGAGCAGGAGATGTTTTCGGTGAAGCCGAAAATGCCGCTGGGCGCGATCTGGGCCACGGTAAAGTCGTCCATGAACATGAACGACCCATAGGCCTGGATGTGCGGGTTGATATCGTAGTGGCCGATGAAGCCGCCCGAATACCGGGTGTCTTGACGCTGATAGTAGTTCAGGGCGCCGTAGTTGAAGAGCGGGCCCTCGCCATCTCCCACATAACCCGGAGCGGTCTTGTCGATGTGGAAGAAGCCGACGTTGGTGGTGAAGGCCTTGTTGTAGACCAGGAAGGTGCCGCTCTGGTTGGTGCCCGAACCGGCGCACTTGAAGCCGCTCTTGGCGGAGTTCAACGCCAGGGTGCAGGCGCTGTAGTCGCGATTGGCGCCGCAGGACGGGGCTGGTGCTGCGATAGTCGAAATAGCCTTCGACGTTGCCTTTTCCGTCAGGCGAGTTGACGCCGATGATGCCCGAGACATCCCAGACGCTGCCGTCGGCGACGCTGCCGGTGGGGTAGGCATCGCCGGCGGCCTTGGCGGCGCTCTGGGCGACCGTGTTGCCGTTGGTGTTTTGATAGAACCCGTAGTTGGCGTTCACCTGAACGCCTTCGAAGTCCTTCTTCATGATGAAGTTGACGACGCCGGCGATGGCGTCCGAGCCGTAGGTCGACGACGCGCCGGAGCTATCGACTTCAATGCGATCGACCAGGGCGAGGGGGATCGCGTTCAGGTCGGGAACGGGCAGTGTCGGGTCGCCCGGAACCATGCGGGTGCCGTCGATCAGGACCAGGGTGCGCGTGGGGCCCAGGTCGCGCAGGGCGATGGTGGCGGTGCCGGTGGAACCGTTGGAGACGCCGCCGTTCTGGTCGGCGCTGACCTGGGGCAGCTGATCGAGAACGCTTTCGACGTTCTGGTAGCCGGTGAGCTTGATCGCCGCGCTGCCGACCGAGGTGATCGGTGAGATGCTCGTCAAGTTCGGCTGCGGAATGCGCGAGCCGGTGACCACCAGTTCCTGGACCGCGGTCGAGGCTGGGGCGCCGCTCGTCGCGGTCGCCGTTTCCGCGAGCGCCATGGAGGCCGAGATGGCGGTGATGGCGACGCCGGTGATCATCGACGAGGCCATCAGCCGGGTGCGAATGTTCGAATCTTTCAAGTTATTGCCCTCCAAACAGCCCCGCCGCGCCGCGTTGAGGCGGCCGTAGGGTTGCGAGCGTGAATGGTCCCGGGTGAAAATCCCCCCCGGTTGGGCGCAGTTATGATCGTGAGGGTGAATCGGTCAACGCGGATTACACTCCGGTAAGGTGATCGCCGTCGCCCTGTCACTTTCCGGTCACAGATACTCTGTTGTGAAACGATCCGCGCAAGGTTTAGCCCTCTTGCCAGGCCCTGGCGGCTGAATCCGCCGCCGCCGCGGGGGATTGCGCCCAAACCCCGGCGGCGTCATTCACTAGGCGCAAGGCAGCAGGAGAGCGTTCGATGACCGTGAGAGTGGAAAGAGCGCGTTCGGCCGTCCGCCTCCTGCCGACGGCGGTCTTTATAGTCGGGGCTTGCCTCGGCCCTGGCGCCTGGGCCGCGCCCAAGCCTCCGCCTCAGGCGCCCATCGTCCAAAACGTAATCGACTGCCGCAAGGTTGAGGACGGCGCTCAGCGTCTCGCCTGTTACGACAAGGCGGTGGACAATATGGCTCAGGCCCAGGCCAAGGGCGATCTGGTGACGACCGACCGCCAACAGCGCCAGGCGATTCACCGGCAGGCGTTTGGCCTCAATCTTCCGTCTCTCTCCGCGCTCTACGGCGGCGAGAAGGAAGGGGTTGACCGCCTGACAGCGAAGGTCGCCTCGGCGCGCACGGACGCCAACGGCAAATGGGTCATTGTTCTGGATGACGGCGCGGTGTGGCGTCAGATCGACGACAACACCCTGGTCCATCCGCCCCACCCAGGTTCGATCGTCGAGATTCGGCACGCCGCCCTGGGAAGTTTCTTCATGAACGTGGATGGGCAGCTGGCCATCCGGGTTCACCGCGACAGTTGACGTAACCTATCAATCTGGACTTCGGCATGCCTGATATTCGCTCGGTCACCAAATCGTTCGCGGTCAGCCCGCAGATCTCGGTCGATGACGTCGCTGCGGTGGCCAGCACCGGCTTTCGCCTCATCATTAACAATCGACCCGATGACGAAGCGCCGGGTCAGCCGACAAGCGCCGAGATCGAAACCGCCGCCGACGCCGTTGGGCTGAGCTACGTCCACATTCCGATGAGGGGTCTTCCGACACCCGAACAGGTGGCGGCCTGCGACGAGGCCGTACGTAAGGCTGACGGCCCGGTGCTGGCGTTCTGCCGGTCCGGGACTCGATCGATCACGATCTGGGCCTTGGCCCAGGCGAGCACGAAATCACTCACGCGCGACGAGCTTATCCGCCTGGGGGCCCAGGCCGGCTATGATCTGACCGGAGCGCTTGGCGACTAAGCTGACGCAGGCTAGCTCGGGCCCGGGTCAGTTGGGGGATTTGAACGAACTGCCTTGCAACTGGATGCCGTTGAGGTCTCGTTGCGCCTCCGCGGCCTGTTGCTCCCACTGAAGACGCGTAAGGCATGTCTTCTTGCCCCCAAGCAGACTGCCGGTGACCGCCGTGGTTTTGCAGACGATCTGGGCGTCGCGTTTCTGGGCCTCGACATTTACCGGATCGACGGGCGTGGTGGGAGTCGCGGCGGCGGCGGGGCTTGTCGTTTGGGCGCCCGGCGCCGGCGCCGAGTCCATGGCGGCGCTGACGGGAAAGGCGGCGACGAACGCCATGGCGCCAACGGCAAAAAGCGCGGATTTCAACATCTCAACTCCTATTGGTATGCCCTCCAAATGGCGCCTTGAGGCCCGTGAGGCAATCCACGCCTCCCAAAACTGGACGCCGGCCGGCGGATTTGCTTGAAATGACGACAGCCGGAGGCGCCTTCGAATGTCATCCCAAAGACCGGTCCATCCACCCGTGATCCACTATCCCCGGCCCGCCGAGCGCACCGCCGACCAATGGGTTCACATCATTGGCGTCGCCGCCGGCGCCCTCGGCGGCCTCACCCTGCTGGGCCTGTCTCTGGGCTTGGGACGCCTGACCCAGACCGCCGCCATCGCGGTCTACGCCGCCTGCCTCTTGACCATGTTCGCGTGTTCGGCCGCCTATAATCTGGCCAGTCCGCGCCGGCGGCCCCTGCTTCGCCGGCTCGACCACGCCGCCATCTTCCTGATGATCGCCGGCTCCTACACCCCTTTCACCACCCAGCGTCTGACCGGCGCCTGGGCCTGGGGCATGACAGCGACAGTGTGGGCCCTGGCGCTCGCCGGCGCCGCGGGCAAGCTCTTCCTGCCCGGCCTGGGCAGGGGCTTCTGGGTGGTGCTCTATCTGGCGCTCGGCTGGGTGGCGCTGATCGCCGTCGGCCCCCTGCTATCGGGCGTGTCGATCCTCGCCCTCGGCCTGTTGCTGGCCGGAGGGCTGATCTATTCCACCGGGGTAATCGTCTACCTGCGCGAAACCCTGCCCTTTCGCCGCGCGATCTGGCACGGCTTCGTGGTCGCCGCCGCCGCCACCCAGTACGCGGCGGTATTGACCGGGGTGGTGCTGGCGGCGAGGGCCTGATCCGGCCCCTCGCACCGCCTGATGCTAGGCGATCGCCGCGTGCGTCGGCGCCACCAGGTGCGCGTAGCCGTTCGATAGCAGGGGCCGAACGGCGGCGCTTGCGACCTCCGTCCCGCTGGCGCCAAAGCCGGCCATCGCGCTGGCGAAGTGGCTTGGAGGCGCGCTCGAGGGCTTCTTGGCCGGCGGATCGCCGATGATCACATCGCCATAGAAGCCCGAGCCGCCCGAATCGCTGGTCACCGTCAGCACCACCTGCAAACTCAGCGCATTGGCGGTGAGCGGCGGCGATCCCAGCAAGCCCAAGGTGATGGCGTTGTCGTCGAAGAAGGCCACCGCCTGGGCGGCGCTGGTGAACACCTCGTGGATCTCGTCCTGGTTGTCGGCATAGATATCCAGGGTCACCCCGGTGACGCCGGTTCCGGTCGAGGCGCCGTCGTACAGCCCCACGATCAGATTGCCCTTGGTGCCGAGCTGGGTCGTATCGACCGAACTCGGTGAGGGTGCTGGTCACGGTCTGGCTGGCGATGCCGAGGCTGGAATGGCCGCCGCCCACCTCGCCGATGCCGAAATAGCTGCCCTTGGTTCCGAAGGCCGCGGAAATGGCGGCGTTGGCGGTGAGGACGGCGTTGACGCTCGTCGTGCTGGGCGCGCCGGTGATCAGGGCGACCCCCTGGCCGGTGTTCACGAAGGTGGCCGAGGTTCCGCCGATGCCCGCCTGGGCCGTGCCGACGGCGGCGCCTGAGATGACACCGGTGGTGTTGGCCGAATCCGAGGTGACCAGGGAGCCGGTGATCAGCGAAGCGCCGGCCGTCGAGTTGAACACGCCGCTGGCGGCCGTGGCCGTGGTGGTCGCCGTGGCGATCCCGGTTGTCGTGCCGCCCACGCCGCTCTGGGCGGTGGCGCTCGCCGTCAGGGATGTTCGGGCGGTCGCGGTGGTGGTGGCCGTTGCGGCCCCGCCGATCCCGTGAGTGGCGCCGCTGCCGCCATTGCCGCCGACGGCAGTGGTGTTGGCGGTCAGTGCATTGGGGCCGGTGAGGGTGAGGCTCGCGGTGGCCGCCCCTCCGGCCGCCCCGATTGAACCGCCGGATCCAGAACCGCCCGTGCCGCCGGTGGCGTTGCTGATGGCGTTGATCACGGCGCTCTTCGACGTGGACCCGGTGTCGTTCTCGGTGAGCGAGGAGGTCGCCGCGCCGCCAGCGCCGGCCTTGCCACCGTTGCTGTTGCCGCCGCCGTTGCCGCCCTGGGCCGTCTGGGTCAGGTTCAGCGTGCCGTGATTGGTGGTTCCGGTAACGGCGTTGGTCATCGAGGCGATGCCGCCGGCCCCGCCGTTGAATCCGACGACGCTCCCGCCGCCGTTCCCGGCGACCTCGGTGGCGGTGATGTTGGAGGTTCCCGACCCGGACGCCGTGCCCGAGGCGCTGGCCGAGGCGGCGCCGCCCGCTCCGCCGTTTCCGCCCTGGCCGCCGCCGCCGTTGCCGCCGGTTGCGGTGGAGTTGACGGTCACCACCAGACCCGAGGCTTGCCCCGTCGCCGTGGCCGCGGCGCCGGCGCCGCCGGCCAGCGCGCCCGAGCCGCCGTTGCCGCCCGTGGCGGTGGTGGTGTCGTTGATGGTCTCCACGCCGACAATGGCGCTGGTCGCCGAGGTGACGCCGCCGGCCGCACCGTTATTGGCGCTTGCGCCCGAGCCGCCATTGCCGCCGGTGGCGATGACGTTGGTGTTGAGAACCGCGCTCTTGGTGTCGTTGATGTTGAAGGTCGAGGTGGCCGCGCCGGCCTTGCCGGCAACTCCGCTGCTGCTCGATCCGCCATTGCCGCCGACGGCGGTCTCGCTGAGGTTCAGCGTGCCGAAACCGGTCGAGCCCACCACCGCGCTGCTGGTCACGGTGCTGGCCGCTCCGGCGCCGCCGTTGGCGCCATTGCCGCCGCTGCCGCCGTTACCGCCGGTCTGGGTAAGGCTGACCGTGGTCACGCCCGATCCGCTGCCGGTGCCGGTGGCCGACCCGGTGGCCACCCCACCGGCCCCGCCGGTCAGGCCCGAGCCCACGGCGCTGCCACCGTTGCCGCCGACCGCGTTTGCACTCGCCGTCGCCGTAACGCCCGTGGCGGTTGCGGTGGCGGACGCTTTGCCACCTGCGCCCCCGGCGCCCGAGGCGCCCGAGGAGCCGCCGTTGCCGCCGCTGGCGACGGCGTTGGCGATCACCGTCTGGCGGCCGGTGATGATGTCCGTCGCCGTGGCCGCGCCGCCGTTGGAGCCGGCGTTGCCGGTCGCGCCATTGCCGCCGGTGGCGTTGCTGGTCGAATTGATCAGCACGCTCTGGTTGGCGCTCAGGCTTTCGTTGTGGGTCAGGCTGGACGTCGCCGCCCCGCCGACGCCGGCGACGGCGCCGCTCGCGCCGCCGCCATTGCCGCCGACGGCGGTCTGGGAGAGGGTGAGCGAGCCGAAAACGGTGGACCCGGTCACGCCGTTGGTCACCGAACTCGAACCCCCATTGCCGCCGGCCGCCAGATTGCCGCCCGTGCCGCCATTGCCGGCGGTCTCGGTCAGGGTGGCGCTGCTGGCCCCGGAGCCGGAGGCGGTCGAGGTCGCCGCCGCCGAGACGGTTCCGCCCGCGGCGGCCGTCAGGCCGGTCCCCACGGCGGAGCCGCCGTTTCCGCCGGTCGCCGTGGCTACGGACGCGGCCGTGATTCCGGTCGCTGTCGCGACGGACTTGGCGGTCCCCGCGGCGCCAGCGGCGGCCGTCGTGCCCGATCCCGATCCGCCGTTGCCGCCGGCCGCCACGGAGGTTGCCGTGGCCGCGCCGGCGCTGGTGATGGTCGTCGTGGAGGTGGCCGCGCCGCCGGCCGAGCCGGCCGAGTTGCTCGACCCCGATCCGCCGTTGCCGCCGATGGCCGACAGATTGCCGATCACCGAATTGCTTTCGCTAGCCGCGTTGATGGTCGTGTCGTCGAAGGTGAGGGTGGATGTGGCCGCGCCGGCCTTGCCCGCCGTACCCCCGGTCGTGGACCCGCCGCTGCCGCCGGCGGTCGATTCCTTGAGCGTCAGGGTCGCGCCCTCGGTCGCTCCGTGGACCGCGCCGTTCAGGGTGGCCGCCGCGCCGGCGCCGCCATCGGCGTTCGTCGATCCCGTGCCGCCCGAGCCGCCGGTCAGGCTTACGCTAGCCGTGGCGTTGCCCGAACCGGTGGCGGTCGCTGTCGCCGTGCCGGTCGCCGCCGCGCCCGCCCCCGCCGCCAGCTTGGCCCCGGAGGCCGAACCGCCCGATCCGCCGGTGGCGTTGGCGCTCGCCGACGCGCTGGAGCCGGTGCTGGTCGCCGTGGCTGATCCGACGCCGCCGATGGCGCCGGCGCCGCCGGCCTGGACGCTGCCGCCCGATCCGCCGGTGGCGTTAGCCGTCGCCGACGCCGCGCCGGCGCTGGTGGAAGTGATGCTCGCCGTTCCCGCGCCGCCGGCGCCGGCGGTCCCGCTGGCCGCGCTGCCGCCCGATCCGCCGGTGGCGTTGGTCGTGCCGGCGAGGGTGTTGGCCCCGGTGAGCGTGGCGGTCGCCGTGCCCTTGCCGCCGATGACGCCGTTGGTGGTCCCTTGTCCCGAACCGCCGGCGCCGCCAGACGCCGACAAGGTGGCCGTGACGCCGGCGCTCTGGTTGGCGTTGGCCGTGTCGTCGAAGGTCAGGATGCTGGACGCCGCCCCTGCGGCGCCCGCGACGCCGCCGGTGCTGGAGCCGCCCGAGCCGCCGGTGGTCGATTCGCCAAGCGTGAGCGTTCCGCCCGCGGTCGAGCCGCCGACGGCTGTGTTCAGGGTGGCGCTGGCCCCGGCCCCGCCATCGGCGGAGTTGGAGCCGCTTCCGCCCGAGCCGCCGTTCAGGGTGATCGAAGCGCCCGAGCCGCCCGAGCTGCTCGCGTTGGCGGTCGCCGTCCCCGTGACCGTCCCGCCCGCGCCGCCGGAATTGCCCTTGCCGTCGCCCGCGCCGCCGGCGCCGCCGGTGACGGTCTCGCGGATCGAGGCGGTCATGCCGGTCGCCACCGCGCTCGCCTTGGCCGCGCCGCCGGCCGCGCCGGACGCTGTGCTCTGGCCCGACCCGCCGGAGCCGCTAGAGGCGCCAAGGTTGAGGGTGACGGCGCCGGCGCTGGTGATGGTGTTGGCGGCCGTGGCCGCGCCGCCGACGACTCCGGCGGACCCGTTGCTGCCTGATCCGCCCGCGCCGCCGTTGGCGTTGGTGGTCGCGGTGATGGCGGCGCTTTGCGTGGCGCTCTTGGTGTCGTCGAAGATCAGGCTGGAGCTCGCGGCGCCCGCGGCCCCGGCCGTGCCCCCGGCGCTGCCGCCGCCCGATCCGGCGTTCACCGTCTCGCCGAGCGTGAGCGTTCCTTGGTTGGTCGTTCCGGTGGCCTTGTTGGCCTCGGTGACGCTCGCCCCCGCGCCGCCGTTGGCGCCATTGTTACCGAATCCGCCCGAACCGCCGTTTGCGGTCAGGACGGCGTTGGCCGACGCGCCGAGGGCCGCGCTGGTGGCCTTGGCCGAAATTGTCACCACGCCTCCGGCGCCGCCGGTGTGGCCCTTGTCTGTCGCCGCGCCGCCGGCGCCGGAGGTCGCGATCGCCGTGGCCGCCGCGGAGGCGGAGCTGAAGTTGGTGTCGCCATTGGTGTCGCTGGCGTTGGCGGTGGCCGCGCCGCCGGCGCCGCCATTGTTTCCGACCCCATTGGGCGTGCCGGTCCCGCCCAGGCCCGACGCGCCGCCGGCCCCGCCGATGGCCGTGGCGTTGGCGTTGCTGCCGCTGTCGGAGGCGAACACCGTGGTCGCCGTCGCCGTCGCGGCCCCGCCGACGGCGCCGACGCCGCCGTTGCCACCCTTGCCGCCAAGCGAGGCGCCGGCGCCCCCGCTGCCGCCCGCCCCGCCGGTCGCCGTGGCCACATTGCTGAAATCACCGGCGATCTTGGCGCTGGAGACCGCGGCCCCGCCGACCACGCCCGCCCCGCCATTGGCGCCGGATGTCGCGCCGATCGTGCCATTGGCGCCGACCGTGCCGCTGTTGACTATGGTGGTCATGTGCTGGTCTTCCCCGTCCCAAAAATCGTCGCTGATGCGCAAGCCATCCCGCCCGCGGGAGGGTTATAGCCGCGCACTCCGCCTTATGGGCGTCAACTTTTCGTCAGATCGCCGCCACGCCCGAAGACGGGCTTACCTTTGTCGCGGGGCGCCCGGAAGATGCACCGGCCGTCATCTTGGCGCATTTCGGCGCACGCCGCCGCCCGGCGCCTAAGGATCGAGCCGGGCCAAACCGCCCCGGGCGACACGGCCCAAGGCGATGCTTGCCCCTACCAGGGCTTGCTGAGGCTCTCTTCGTGACCCCAGTGAATCTTGTCGGCGACGATATCGAGGCGCGCCTCGATATCCGAGGTCTGGTTGTCGGTCAGCTGGCCACCGCCATGATCGCGCATGGCGTCCTCGTCATGCCGGATGTCGGCCAGTTCATGGCTCACCCGGTCGAACTCCTCGTGGCTGATGGCGCCGCTGGCCTTGGACTTGTCCAGCCGGTCATGCAGCCAGGATTCACGCGCCTTGAGCGTCCAGGCGCCGTGATCGCCGACCGTGGCCGTGGCGTCCACGCCCTGGGCGACGGCGGCGGTGAGCGGGGCGATGGCGAAGAGGCCGGCGGCGCCGGCGGCCAGAAGGGAGAGGGTCGAAAGTTTCATGCGAAGACTCCAAGCTTGACCCCACCACGGCCGGACAACGCGCGAGACGGCGGAGGGATGCGTGGGCGGCGCGACCCGGCGTCGCCGGCTTTGGCGCGTTGAGGCGCGGATTGGCGCAAGCTGGCGCGCCTGGGCGCAAACGGGCGCTTTCTGGAGCAGGGCGGGCGCGGATGTGGCGCGGCGCGGGCGCTAGATGGCGCGATTGGGTGCTGGGATATTTTCTAAGTGATTGTTTTTAAACAATTATCGTTAGGGTTGTTTGCAAGCGAAGCCTCACGTCGCCCTGCAGATTGCAGCTTCACAAAATGCAATATCTTAGGAGTGTTGTCAAGACGCCGCCTGCGAATCGAGGCGCAGCCGATATCGGCCGCGCCCTATGAAATCGAGGTAGCCCTGGTCGCGAAGTAACTGGAGCTGCTGGCGGATTTTCGGGCGTACATTGCGATTGCCTGGATAGAGGCGGTGGAGGCGATCCTCTTTCGCGTAGACGTCGTCCAGGGTGAATTCGCGCCGACCTACGAGATCGACGCACTTCATGACTTCCAGAAGCCAGCCACGCGCCGCGGCGCCCTGATCCTTGAGAAACAGTGTGGATCGCCACTGTTCCAGGATCTGATCCTTGGCGATCTGCTCGCCCTCGCGAACCAGGTAGATTTTGCCCGCGCTCGGGACCTGGCCGATGAGGATGTTGCAGCCGACCCAACCCGCCCGGCGCGCGGTGGGGGCGAGGGGTTTACGTTCCTGGATGATCTCGCGAACGAAGAAGTGCTTGGGCACGAAGAAGAGATTGGTCACCGAGAGCCGCGCCAGATCATAGTTCATCAGGATGAGGCTAGGGTTCTTGGCGGACTCCAATCGCTCACACATGGTGCGGAAGGCTCCGTCCACGATGCTTGGCCCGAACCGGCCCTTCTGGCTCTTGAGTTCGAAGTCTTCGGCGCACACGGCGCAGTGGAAGTCGGCGACCGGTCGATTGCGCGCGTATTGATCAATCCTCGCCGCGCCGCAGTTGGGGCAGAAGAGATGGGCGCTCACCCATTGTTCGGTCCAGACGCGGGCGTTCTGGGAGGCGCTTTCAAAGGGCGCGGGGGCTTCCTCGAAGCCTAGATGGAGCGGCGGATCGGCCATGCCGCGCCAGCCTAGGCCAGACCGCCAAGGCGACGCTACAAATCTCGAATTTCGGTGGCTTCGATTTCCCAGCCATCCTTGTCGAGGGTGACGTAGAGGCGAGCGTCGAACTCCGCGGTTCCTCTATGTTCCCATTCATAGCCTTGGTGATCCTCACTGGCCTGTTCGGCGGCTTCCTCAGCGCAGTCCGCCTCGACGACGGCCACGTAGTCCGCGTACGCGTCGATCCGGCAGAGGACTTCGAAGAAGCCCGGTTTCAATTCGCGTTCTGGCGCAACCGGCGGTTCCGGCGATCGAGGGTGAAGCCGCGCACGTTTCCAGGCCTGCCGCCGGAGCCGGCGGGATTGAGTGGCTATAAGCCGAGATCGAAGGCTCATTTTCTAGATCTTGATCAATGAGTTAGGGTGCCAATGTGCCTTGGTGGGACCGTCCTGTCGAGATGGTTTCAACCTTGACGCGTCCCCCTCAGCGCCCCCGCTCCATCGCCTCGCGCAGCACGCTATTGATGCGGCTTTGCCAGAGGCGGCCACCGGCCTTGAAATAGGCCAGTACGTCCGGGTCGAGGCGCAGGGTCTGTTGCAGCTTCCGGGGCTTGCGGCCAGGGCCGCGTAGCCGCGCGACGGTGCGCGGAAACGCCTGCAGAATCTCGGCCGGGAGGGAGTCCGGTCCCTTCGACCGCGCGAAGTCCTCCGGCGTCCACCGGGGATTGTCGGGGTCGGTGAGGTCGGGCTCGGGCAGAGCCGCCAGGCGCGCCCTGGCCCGGGCGTCCTCTCTATCGGTGGGCGACATGACTTTCGAACTCCTCAAGATGGGCGCGGCGGAGGCTTATGGCGCGGAGAGCCGATCCTCGAACCGCGAAGGCGAGACAATGGGGCGTTCCGTCGATCAGACCGAAGGCGCGATAGCGGCGCTCGCCGTAGTCGCGTCGATGGTCCTCTTCAACGGACCGGATATCAAAATCGATCGCCCTGGCCAGGGATACGCCATGCTTGGCGATGTTGGTCCGGTCCTTATCGGGATCGAATTCGATGTTCACGGCAGAATGTAACAACAATTTGCGTGAGGACAAGGACCTGGCGGCCCTGACGCCGCCGCCCGTGGCCCGCGCGCCCTTTGTCGCCTTCATGGAGAGCCTCGGGCTGGAAGACCTCGATCTTTCCAGGCCCGGCGATGTGGGCCGAGACCCTGTCCTGTGATCGGCGGGCTGCTCGACACCAGGGGGCGATCAGCCAGCCTCGAATCGCCGCTCCACGACCAACGGTCCGCGTCC
This sequence comes from uncultured Alphaproteobacteria bacterium, assembly GCA_963817995.1. GTDB lineage: Bacteria > Pseudomonadota > Alphaproteobacteria > Caulobacterales > Caulobacteraceae > Acaudatibacter. Next base: position 285,376 of record CAWFQJ010000015.1, on the reverse strand, counting down.
GAAGTCGCTGTAGCGCAGCCAGAGAGGCCGCAGGCGCCAGTAGGCGAGCGCCGGCCGGGCAAGCCGGTCGCGGCCTTCCGGCCACGCGGCATAGTAGGCCTCGTGCCAATGCGCATCCGCGGGCGCGGTGATCGACACCGCCGCGGCGAGGCCCTCGTACTGCAGGGTCTGCTCGCCCGGTCCAGTGAGGGTAATCGCGGCGCGCGGATCGGCGGCGAGGTTGGCGTGCTTGCGGCTGGTGGCGACGGTGTCGAAGACAATCTGGAAATCGTCAGTGACGGCGATGCCAACGAGCGCCGCCTGGGGGGCGCCGCCGGGGCCTAGCGTCGAGACCACGGCCAGGGTGTGGCTTCGCATGTAGGCGAGGAGTTCGCTGTCGCTGAGCTCGGGGGCGGCCATGGAGGGGATAAAAAGCCTGGGTCCTTGCTTTCGCAAGGATGGGCGGGGGAGGAGCGGCCCGTTTCCGCCGAGGGCGCCCTATTCGCTCCGCCGGGTGAGCGCGGCCTTCCTCTCCTTCAAGGCTGTTTCGACGGCGTCGCGCAGCCTCCGCCGTAGAGCCGGTGTGAGCGCGCCTATCCGCCACCAGGCGCCGGCGGGTCGCGCCGCTCGCCCCACGTCGGGACCAGGCCACTGGAACAGGTTCAATTCCCAAGGAATGATCCAGCTTGGCCGGTCGGGGTCCAGGGCTCCCTTAGGAACGGCGATGGCGCCGGCGCGGCGCGGTTCCCGGGTCGTCATCGGCGCGACCAGCACCTGTGGGTGTTCGCCAGGACCGACGGCCAGCACGACGACACAGGGCCGCTCCTTCACCGGATCGTCGCGTCCGACGTCGGATTGGTGTGACCAGAGATATCCATAGGGCAGCACATCGCCGGGGGCGGGCCGCCGGTTAGCCGATAAGGGTGTCGCCATCTTCAGGCGTCACGCCTGGAGTTCCAGAGGTCGTCAAGGCTGGCCTCCAGAAGAGCGGCGAGTTCGTCGGGTAAATTCTCGATCTGGTAGGCGCGGCGGTCGCGGGCCTTCAGGCGCTGATATTCATCGAAGGCCATCAGCACATGGCGCGGCCGGCCCTTGGCGGTGATGACCACCGGCTCGCGAAGGGCCCGATCGGACACCTCGCCCCAGCTTCGCTGGACCTGATTTACGGGAACGGTTGTCTGGGTGTCGGCCATCGCGGGCTCCCGCTTGAGCGGTACGTCAGTTGTATCAGATACATCATTTATGTAGGGTGAGCGACCCTCAACCTTCCCTACCGCCGCCCGCCCTTCCTGAACCTGGCCGCCGCCTCGGCCCGGGCTTCCGAGCGGGCCCGCGCCGGGGCCGCGCGATCGGGCGCTCTCGCCGGCCGGGGTCAGGGCCTCGTTGGCGAATTCCAGGTCGAGCAGTTTCAGGCGCTTGATCTCGTCGCGCACCCGGGCGGCCTCCTCGAATTCGAGGTTGCCGGCGGCGGCGCGCATCTTGGCCTCCAGGTCGCGCAGGGTGGCCTGGAAGTTGCTGCCGAGGAACGGCCTGGCGTCCTCGGCCACGCCGGCGTCGATGGTCACCCGGTCGCCGCGCTCATAGGGGCTGGCCAGCAGGTCCTTGATCTGGCTCTTGATGCTCTCCGGCGTGATGCCCTGCTCGAGGTTCCAGGCCGTCCTGCTTCTCGCGCCGACGGCTGGTCTCGGCTCATCGCCCGCTCCATCGAGCCGGTGATGCGTGTCGGCGTAGAGGATCACCCGGCCGTCGACATTGCGCGCCGCCCGGCCGATGGTCTGGATCAGCGAGGTCTCCGAGCGCAGGAAGCCCTCCTTGTCGGCGTCGAGAATGGCCACCAGCCCGCATTCGGGGATGTCCAGGCCCTCGCGCAGCAGGTTGATGCCCACCAGCACGTCGAAGGCCCCCAGGCGCAGGTCGCGGATGATCTCGATGCGCTCGAGCGTGTCGACGTCGCTGTGCATGTAGCGGACCCGCAGGCCCTGCTCGTGCATGTATTCGGTCAGGTCCTCGGCCATCTTCTTGGTCAGGACGGTGACCAGGGCGCGATAGCCGCGCTTGGCGATATCCCGGCACTCGGCGATCACGTCGTCCACCTGGGAGAAGCCGTCCTTGGAGACCGGGCGCACCTCCACCGGCGGATCGATCAGGCCGGTGGGGCGGATCACCTGTTCGGCGAAGACCCCGCCGGTCTTCTCCAGCTCCCATTTGGCCGGGCGTGGCCGAGACGAACACCGTGTCCGGCCGCATGGCCTCCCACTCCTCGAACTTGAGCGGGCGGTTGTCCAGGCACGAGGGCAGGCGGAAGCCGTATTCGGCCAGGGTGAATTTGCGGCTGTAGTCGCCGCGGTACATGGCGCCGATCTGCGGCATGGTCTGGTGGCTCTCGTCGACGAACAGCAGGGCGTTGTCGGGGATGTATTCGAAGAAGGTCGGCGGCGGCTCGCCGGGCCGGCGGCCGGTGAGGTAGCGGCTGTAGTTCTCGATGCCGGCGCAGGAGCCGGTGGCCTCGATCATCTCCAGGTCGAAGGTGGTGCGCTGCTCCAGGCGCTGGGCCTCCAGCAGCTTGCCGTTGGCCACCAGCCAGTCCAGGCGCGGCTTCAGCTCGGCCTTGATGGCGTTGACGGCCTGGTTCAGGGTCGGGCGCGGCGTGACGTAGTGGCTGTTGGCGTAGATCTTGATCGGTCGGCAGGTCGGCGGTCTTCTTGCCGGTCAGGGGGTCGAACTCGCTGATCGCCTCGACCTCGTCGCCGAACAGGCTGATGCGCCAGGCGCGGTCCTCGTAGTGGGCGGGGAAGATCTCGATGGTGTCGCCGCGCCGGCGGAAGGTGCCGCGCTCGAAGGCCTGGTCGTTGCGCTTGTACTGCTGGGCCACCAGGTCGGCCATCAGCTGCTTCTCGTCGAGCCGTGTCGCCGACGTTCAGGGTGAAGGTCATGGCGGTGTAGGTCTCCACCGAGCCGATGCCGTAGATGCAGCGAGACCGAGGCGACCACGATCACGTCGTCCCGCTCCAGGATCGCCCGGGTGGCCGAGTGGCGCATGCGGTCGATCTGCTCGTTCATGCGAGCTGTCCTTCTCGATGTAGGTGTCGGTGCGCGGGACGTAGGCCTCGGGCTGGTAGTAGTCGTAGTAGGAGACGAAATACTCGACCGCGTTGTCGCGGGAAGAAGCTCTTGAACTCGCTGTAGAGCTGGGCGGCCAGGGTCTTGTTGTGGGCCAGGATCAGGGCCGGGCGCTGGGTCGCCTCGATGATCTTGGCCATGGTGAAGGTCTTGCCGGAGCCGGTGACGCCCAGCAGCACCTGGTCGTGCTCGCGCGCCTCGACGCCGGCCACCAGCTCGGCGATCGCGGTCGGCTGGTCGCCGGCCGGCTCGTAGTCGCTGACCAGCTTGAACCGCCGGCCGCCCTCGGACTTCTCCGGCCGCGCCGGCCGGTGCGGCGTCCACAGCATGGGCGTGGTCTGGACATCATGAACAAAGGCGCCGGAAACGTCGGATACGCCGCCTGTCTGGGGGGAACGAGACATGAACGGCAAGGTAGGTGAGGGAGGGGCGCGGAGCAATCACCGGAGGGCGCATTGGCGAGCAGGAGGGCGGCCGAAGGCGAGAAAAGATTTCACCACAAAGGACACGAAGGTCACGAAGGGGCACGAAGTTAAGATTTGGCGCTTCGCGCGAAGCGCAATCCTATTCCTCTTCGCGCTCTTCGTGCTCTTCGTGACCTTCGTGTCCTTCGTGGTGAAAGACAGCCTCGCCGTTTCCCCCACGCGGGATGGTTGGCGATGGCGGGGCGCGATAAGATGGTCGCAAAGCACGAGGAAACGTCCATGGCTCTCAATGTCCTGATCACCGGCGCCAACAGCGGCTTTGGCCTGCTGACCGCCGCCACCTTCGCCAGGGCGGGCCACACCGTCCACGCCGGCCTGCGCACCCCCGCCAAGGGCGGGGCGCTGGAGGCTCTGGCCAAGGAGGGCTTGCCGGTGAAGCCGGTGCGGCTCGACGTCACCGACGAGGCGAGCGTCCAGGCCGCCGTGCGCGAAGCCAGCGCCGCCGCGCCGATCGATGTGCTGGTCAACAACGCCGGCTTCGAGGTGGCCGGGCCGGTGGAGCATCTCTCCGATGCCTCGATGACGCGCCAGTTCGACACCAATGTGCTGGGCGTCCTTCGCCTGGTCCGCGCCGTGGCCCCGGCCTTGCGCGAGCGGGGAGCGGGGACGATCATCAATGTCTCCTCGGTGGCCGGCCTGCTGGTCGCGCCCTTCGCCGGCGCCTATTCGGCCAGCAAGCATGCGGTGGAGGCCCTTTCCGAAGCCCTGTGGTTCGAGCTGCGGCCCTTCGGCGTGCGGGTGGTGCTGATCGAGCCCGGCGCCTTCACCACCCGTTTCGGCGACAATGTGATCACCGAGCCGGCCTATGGCGACGATTCGCCCTATCGACCGGTCGCCGCCCGGTTCAGCGCCGCCATGGAAGGCTTCCGTAGCGGCCCGCCGCAGGATCCCCAGGAGGTGGCCGACCTGATCGTGGCCGCGGCGCTGGACCCCGATCCCAAGCTGCGCCAACTGGCCGGCGACGACGCGCGCATGCTGGCGCCGCTCTACAAGTCGCTGCCCTTCGAAGGCTTCGCCAGCGCCATGCTCACCCAACTGGGCCTCACCGACGTGATCAAGGCGCCGGCGGCGGGCTGAGGGAGGGGAGGGCCATGAAGACCATCGACATCGCCTATCACGTCGGCGCCAAGCGCTACCTCGGCTACTACGCCGTGGACGCCGCCAAGGCCGGCAAGCGCCCCGGCGTGCTGGTGGCCCACGAGGGCGGCGGCTTGTCGGAGGTCACCAAGGCCGTCGCCCGGCGGCTGGCTCAGGCCGGCTACGCCGCTTACGCCCTCGACTATTTCGGCGACGGCCAGCCCCTCGCCGACATCAACGAGGCCATGGCCCGGCTCGGCCCGTGGATGGCCGATCCCACGGGCATCCGCGAGATCGCCACCGCCGCCCTGGAGGTTCTCAAGTCTCAACCCGAGACGGACCCGAACCGCCTCGCCGCCACCGGCTATTGTTTCGGCGGCACGACGGCGCTGGAGCTCGGCCGCATGGGGACCGAACTGAAGGCGATCGTCGGCTTCCATTCGGGCCTGGCCACCGCCAGGCCGGCGGCGGCGGGCGCGATCAAGGCCAAGGTCCTGGTGTGCATCGGCGCGGATGATCCGATCATTCCGCCCGATCAGCGCCTGGCTTTCGAAAAGGAGATGAACGCGGCCAAGGCCGACTGGCGGATGAACCTCTATGGCGGCGCCGGCCACAGCTTCACCAACCCGGAGGTCGGCCGCCTCGGTCGCCCGGGCTTCGCCTATGACGCGCTCGCCGACCGCCGCTCGTGGGTCGCGATGCTTGACCTGTTCGACGAGGCCTTCGGCGCGGCGATGTGAACCGGCCTGCCCGCGAAACCCTCAAAGTTTAGAGCCTGATTGCGCCTTTGCATCTGTTCCGTGCAAAACCATCAGGCTCTTAGGCGCCAGTGTGGCGGCCATGCGTCCGATCGCCGCAATCGCGGCTCAACGCCATTTTGGCCGCTGACAGCAGAGCAAGAACGCGTTTAGCCTCCGATTCGGTCACTTCGTAGGAGGGCGTTTCTTATGTCCGTGCTCGAAACCGACGTCATCGACTACATCTACCTGGACGGGGACGATGAGATCCCGGTCCTGGTGGTCAGCGATCCGCTCACCTGGCGACCGCCCGAGGATCAGCGCCACCTGCACGCGTTGCGGGACAAGCTCAACGCCCAGATCGCCTTTGTGGAAACGGGCCAGCTCAACGGCGTCTGGCCGTCCTACAACGGCGGCCAGGTTCGGGTCGAGGTGGTGGCCCGCTGCGCCCTCACCGATACGGCCAGCGCCTTCTACGGCGTCGCCCGCGAGGTCATGATCAACGCCAACATCGACCTGCGCTTCCAGCTTCTCGACGCCTGAAGCCTAAATCCTCGGCGGTTCAAGAGAAAGCTGTCGGCAGCCGCGCTCAGAGGGCCGGCCTTTCCCAACCCTGCTCCCGCAGCGCCGCCGCCACCGCGTTGGTGATCGAGGCCCAGTCTTTCGGCGCCGCGGGTCGGAAGAGGCGGACATCGGGATACCAGGGGGTGTCGGTCCGCTCGCGCAGCCAGCGCCAGTCGGGGGCGTAGGGCAGCATGATCCAGGCCGGTTTGCCCATGGCGCCGGTCAGGTGGCCGATGGCCGTGTCCACCGTGATCACCAGGTCGAGATGCTCGATGATCGCCGCCGAGTCGCCGAAGTTGTCGATTTCGACGCCCAGATTGATCAGAGGCGCGCGGCCGAAATAGCCGGCGATCTGATCCACGCCCTGGCCTTTCTGCAGGGAGATGAAGGTGACGCCATCGGTGTCGGTGATCGGCGCCAGGGTGGAAAGCGCAGCCGAGCGGTTGCGGTCGTTCATGTGGGTCGGCCGGCCGGCCCACACCAGGCCGATGCGAGGCCGTGCCGGCGAACTCAACTCATCCAGCCGCGCCTTCCATTTCGCCGCCTTCGCCGGATCGGCCTTGAGATAGGGGACGGCCGCCGGGAATGTTGTCCAGCCTCGTGCCGTGCAGCCTCGGCAGGCCGCTCAAGGTGCAATAGGCCTTGACCGGCGGGCAGGCCTCCCACTGGTCGAACAGCGTCTTGATTCCCGGCATCTGGCCGACCAGGGGCTGCAGCTCACGGCTGCAGGCCACCACCACCTCGGCGCAGCGCTCCGCCGCCCAGGGGATGTAGCGGGCGAACTGAATGCCGTCGCCATAGCCCTGGTCGGCGATCAGCAGCAGGGCGCCGTCCTTGATCGGCTCGCCTTCCCAGTGAGGCACATCGGCCTTGGGCATGGGGTTGGGCACCCCCGGCAGGCGATAGCGCCACTCGTATTCCTCCCAGCCCTCGGCGAGATCGCCGACCGCCAGCAGGGCCTCGGCCAGGCCCAGGTGGGCGCCGGGCATGGCCTCGATTGATGGCCAGCGCCGCCCGGGCCGTCGCGGCGGCGTCCGTCGGCTCTGCCCGCTCATAGTGCAGCACCGAGAGATTGGCGTGGGCGATGGCGTCTTGCGGGTTAAGCTTCACCGCGCGCCGGCCGGCGGCCAGGGCGTCGTCATAGCGGCCCAGCAGCCGATAGGCCTCGCAGATATTGCGAAGGAAATGAGGTTGCGGCGCCCAGTTCGATAGAGCGCTCCATGAACTCGACGGCCTCGGCGATGCGCCCCTCGCGATAGGTGAGCACGCCCTTGAGATGGACCGCCTCGGCGTTATCGGGCGTAGCGGCCAAAATCCGCTCCACGCAGGCCATGGCTTCGTCGAGCTTGCCGGCGCGCTCCAGGTCGCTGGCGCGCTGCACCGTATCGGCCGCCGCCGCGGGCGCGGCGGTGTCGATGGTCACCCCGGTCAGGGCCGGTCCCGTGACGACGGCCTCGCTGCTCATGCCGCTTCCTCCAGGCCCTCGACGTCATAGCCCAGCCGATCCATGGCCGGCTTGAGGATCGGGATCACCGGCGCCAGCTGCTTGACGTATTTTCGGTATCGCAGCCGCGACCGGTCGTAGAGTTTCTCGGTCACCTGGGCGTAGCTGGCGGTGCGCGCATAGCGCATGTTCTCGTGGAAGTTCAGGCAATTCTCGTCGAAATCCTCACCGACGAAATCGAGCATCCGGCGCACGGACCCCTCCTGGTCGGCGACGATATCCTCGTAGCGGATCGGCAGATAACGCAGCGGCATCTGGGCGCGATAATGGGCCACGAGCTCGGCGATCAGGGCATAGTGCCTGGCCGCCGTCTCCAGCTCATAGGCGCAGTAGAAGCCGTGGGTGAGCTGGTTGGAGAAGACCGAGAGAACCACGTCCAGCGGGTGGCGCAGCACGTGGATGATCGGCGAGGCCGGAAACAGCAGGGCGATCAGGCCCATGTGGGTCTCGTTCAGCGGCATCTTGTCGGTGAACCAGCGGGCGCCGGGCGTGATCACCCCGCTCTGGCGGACCCGCTGCAGATAGTAGTCGCGCAGATTGTCCAGCCCCTCGCGCTGGTCGCCCATCCATAGTTCCGCCAGGGCCTCGGGATAGGTGAGGGGGCTGTTGAGCATGCGCGGCATGACGCCGGTGATGTCGCTGATGAAGGGCAGTTCGTCGCCGGCGTCGATGGCGGCGTGGGCGGTCAGCGTCTGCTCGACCAGGGTCGTTCCGGAGCGGGGAAAGCCGACGATGAACAGCGGTTGGGCCACGTCCTCGCGCACGGTCGCCCGCGGGGTGATCTTCAGGCGCGTCGAGGTGAAGAAGCGCGTGAGCCGGCCCGCCATGGCCGCCGCCTGTTCGGCCAGATATTCGGTCCCGCTCACCTCCCGGACCAGGCGCTTGCCTTCCACGAAGGCCGCGAAAGCGTCGTCGTAGCGTCCCATCTGGTCGAGCAGCCGGCCCTTTTCCAGAAGCTCGTTGGGGCCGAGGACCCACGTCCTGGCGCTGGCCGGCGATGGTGTCGAGGACGCCCAGGGCCGGCTCATAGTCCTTGGTGCGGCCGTGCAAGACGGCCCTCGAGAGCAGCACGCTCTGATTGCCGGGCGACAGCGCCTCGGCCTTGTCGAGCAGTTCCGCCGCCTTTTCGAAATTGCGATCCGCCTCCTCCAGGCGGGCGAAGCCCAGCACCGTCTGCAGGACGGATGGCTCGGCGGCCATGCTCTCTTCGTAGAGCGCCCGCGCCTCGACCATCTTGCCCTGGTTCTTCAGGTTCCAGGCGAGGTTGGCCAGCAGGATCGGGCCGCGCCGGTCGGCCAGCTCCAGGGCACGGCGGTAGTGGTATTCGCCGATCTGCGGCCGGTTGATCTCGGTCATGATCATGCCCATCAGGTGATGGGATTGGGCGTTCTCCGGGGCGATCCGCACCGCATTGCGGGCGTGGGTCTCGGCCTCGCCCGAGGCGCCGCGATTGAGCAGCATCAAGGTCAGCTCGTTGGTCGCCCAGAAGTCGTTGGGGTTGAGGGCGACGATCCGTCGGACCAGCACCTCGGCGGCGCCTGGCGCCGTGGGCTTGCGGATCTGGCTCAGCAGCTTGAGGCCGTCGATATGGCCCGGCGCCAGATCCAGAATATCCAGACACAGCCGGGTCGCGGTTTCGACATCGCCCTTGGCGAACGCCTGCGCGGCTTCCTCGGCCAGCGGCGCCACGTGGCGGGCCGCGCCCGACGACTGCATCATCGCCAGATCCATGGCGCAGCATCGGCGCGGGGGGAGCCCGCTGCCGCAAGGGCAAAGCCTGCCGGGCGTCATATCGTTCATGCCGTCCCATGCTCCAAAGGCGATCGTCGCCGATCTCTAGCGGTCTTGTCGCGCTATGGGGAGTCGGCCGACGCCGAGGCTCAGGCGATATGGGCCCTCGGCGCGGTGAGCGCCGGGTGGACCATCCGCCAGCTCTCGACCCCGCCGGCGAGCGAGCCGGCCCCCGCCGATCCGAACCCGGCCATGGCGCCGATGAAGGGGACCAGCGGCGCCGGTCCATGCCACCAGGGCGAAACCGGCGGACTGGCCGCAGGCGGCGTGGGCGACGCCGCCGGGGCCTTGGCCGGATCGTGGATCAGGGTCCCGCCATGGCCGTCGGTGGCGACCACGAAGGTGGAGGTGGTGTAGTTGCCGGTGAGGGTGATCTTGGCGGTGTGGGTCCCGTCGGTGACGGTGAGGACGCCCGATGTGGTGGTTCCCGAGAAGCTCGCCTTGGTGGTCCCCGAGGTGAAGGCGATGTCGGCCAGGTCGAGGAAGTTGGTTCCGGTCTTGGAGAAGCCGGAGATGGAGCCGGTGTAGGTTTGGGACTTGCCCAGCTCCAGGGTTCCCGTGGCGCCTGTTGCGAAGGCGACGTTCTCGGCGAAGGTGGAGACGAAATCGGTGGTCCCGGCGGTGATGCGCACGGTGCCCGTTCCGGTCACCGCGCCGTCGAAGGTGATGGTGCCGGCGATGGCCTCCAGGGTCCCGGTGTTGCTGACCGCGCTCTTGACGATGGTGCCGCCGGTTCCGGTGTTCTCGATGATCCCGGCGTTGGCGATGGTGGCCGTTCCGGTGTCGATGGTGAGCGCCGTGGCCTGGTTGCCGTAGATGGTCCCGCCGGCCTGATTGATCAGGGTCATCTTGCCGCCGCCGAGGAGACCCGCGCCGGTGATCTTGTTGCTGACGTTGGTGAGGGTGGCGGTGGCGGCCGCTCCGGTGATCTCATTGGTGGCCAGATTGCTCAGGTTGATCGAACCGGTTCCGGAGAGAGTGGCCCCGGCGGCGGCGACGATCACGCTGGGCGAGGTCACGGCGATGGCGCTGGCGTTGCTGATGGCGCCGGAGAGCGTGATGGTGGCCGCGCCGAACTGGACGCTGGTTCCCTTCAATGTGGTTCCGGTCAGGGCGTCGGTCCCGCCAGTGAAGGCCACCGTGCCAGTTCCCGCCAGGGTGCCTAGGAAGCTATCGCCGGCCCCCGAGAAGGAGAGCTTGTCGCCGGCGGAGACCGATACGGTTCCGGCGCTCTGGGTGAACACCCCGGCGTAGGTGAGGTTCGTCGCCACCGTCACCGTCGCGGTTACAGCTTCCGTGACCTTGGCGACCGTGAGGGCGGCGCCCGCATTGAAGGTCGAGGTCCCGCCCGTGAGCGCCAGGGTCCCCGTCCCGGCCAGGGTTCCGGCGTCCACCAGCGCCTGACCGGCGGCGATCGCGCCGTTACCGGCCAGGGTGAAGCTCGCCGGCGCATCGATCTTGACCGTGTTGAAGTTGTTGAAGGTGGTCGTCGCCATGCCGCCCGAGACCGTCACATTGCCCGTCGCCGACAGCAGGCCCGTCAGGGTCCCGGTTCCCGTTCCGAGCTCCAGAATGCCCCCACCGCCGTCAATGGCGCCGACGAAGGATGATCCCGCTTCCACCACCAGGGTGGCGTCCTTCGCCGTCAGCTCCACCGCCTCGCCGCCCTGGCCGACGATCGCGCCGAAGTTGATCAGGGTGGCGCCGCTGGCGACATAGGCCCCGACATAGCCTTCAATCACCGCGCCTGGGTGCGCCATCGAACCGTTGGTCAGGCTCGAGTTGAGACCCATCACGGCGCCGGCGCCGCCGACATCGCCCTGGCCCCGGATAGCGCCAAAATTCACCGCATGGGCGGCGCCCTGCAGATCGACGCCGCCATAGCCCTCGATCAAAGCCACGGAATTGCTCACCGAGCCGTTGGTGAGGGATCCTCCAGCCGCGATATAGACCCCATAGTCGCCGGTATTCCCGCCCGCGAGCACCGTGCCGAAGTTCTTCACCGAGGCGCTGGCGCCGATGGCCCGCACCCCCGTCTCACCCTCGATCAGGGCGACCTGGTTGGTCCCGCCACCGTTGGTGATCGACCCACCATTCAACAGATAGACACCATTGGCGGTTTCCCCGTCGATCACGCCCAGGTTGGTGACGGTCCCCTGTTTGGCTTCAAGAACGCCGCCCACTCCCTCGATCCGAGCCGTCGTGTCGGGCCCGGCGCCGTTGGTGACCTGGCCGCCATAGGTCTCGACGCCCGCGCCGGTCAGTCCGGAAATCGTCGCGTAGTTGGTTACGACCGCGGCGGCGTCGAAGTAGACCCCCGTCTGGCCGGCGATGCGGGCGTGGTGGTCACTGGCGCTTCCATTGGTGAGTTGGCCGCCGTTGTAGGATTGAACGCCGTTCCCGTAGGTGCTGACGATGGTTCCGAAGTTGGCGACCGTCAGGGCGCCGTTGTCCGATCGGACGCCGATGGCGCCCCTGATCAGCGCGGCCTGGTCGGTGGCGGCGCCGTTGACGATTTTGCCGCCCCCTGCGAGATTCACGGCTTGGCCGGCGCCGGCGGAAACCGTGCCATAGTTGCTGACGGTTCCAGACAGGGACATGCCAATTCCGGAGTAGCCCAGAACGCTGGCGCCGCTGTCGGCCAAGCCGCCGTTCGTCACCGATCCACTGTAGAGGTAGACCCCGAACTGGCCGGCCGCGCCCAAGGCCTCGATGGTCCCGAAGTTCGCGACGCTGCCGGCCGACGCCTTGATCTCTACGCCGACGTAGCCCTCCACGAGGGCGCCCGCGCTGCCCCGCGAACCGTTCGCGAGGCGACCACCTTTGGTGAACAGAATCCCATAGGCGCCACCCTCGCCGCCTGTTCCCACGATCGAACCAAAGTTGGTCACCGTGCCGGCGGCCTTAACCGTGATCGCGGTGTCGGCCTGGATTAGGGCCGAGGTGTCGGTGGGGGCGCCATTGGTCAGGCGTCCGCCGCCGAGCAACACGGCGCACCCCAAGTCGTAGGCGGACCCGTAGCGGCCCTCTATCGTGGCGAAGTTGCTCACCATCGAGGCCGCGGTATCGGTTATGACGCCGCTGACGTCATCAATCAGGGCCACCCGGTCGCGCAGGGAGCCGTTGTTCAGATCGGCGCCGGAATGCAGCGTTACCCCAATACCAGCGCTGGTAAAAACGCCGACATCGGTGATGAGGCCATAGTTGTTTACCGTGCCTCCCAGCGCGCTGATTCCGATTTGGGCGACGATCGACGCCGTGGTGACCGCGACGCTGCCGTTGGTCACCATCCCGCCCGCCGTCAGGGATATTCCGTTTTGGGCCCCCCGCTGCCCATAGGCGCCTTCGGGATCGGCAATCGTCCCGAGATTGACGATAGTCGCGGCCCCGTTGGCTTCCATGCCGCAGACAAGGCTTTGAATCGAACCATTTTTTCCATTTTCTGCAAAGCCGGTATCGACGATAACGCCGTCTCTTTTTGCAAAGATCGTCGACGTATTGTATACAATCGCTTGGCCCCCAGAAATAATTACCCCGTCGGCGCCATATATATAGTTGTAGTTTCCAATCTTGCCGCCATCGGTTAATTTTATCCCGTATTCCCCGCCTATGACGCCGTGGTTTTCCACATAGACACGATGTAATGAAGATCCAATGCCTATGTTGTGGCCATAAATGAATCCGCCCGCTAGATTTGTGATTTCAGCGTCCGTATAGCTGCTATTGTCAGCTATTCCGCCGATATAAACGCCACTATTACCCGAGAATGATCCGCGGATGCTTCCGCTATTGGAGACATCCGCGTTCGTCGTGTGGACTCCCGTGCCGCCCACGCTGGCCTTGGACGAGATCGAAAGGCCGGTGTAACTGGTCTTGAGGGTATATCCGCTCGGATAGGCTGCGGTGATGGTCTTGATCGTCATCGGATAGGCCTTTCAGGCAGTCTGATCCGCGCCGGACCAGCGGCGATCCTGAGGCGGATGGGGAACCTAATCACGCGATGTGCGCGGCGATGGCCAGAACCGGCCGCGCGCTTCGCCAGGTCTCGGCCGAAGCCATCCCCGCTCCCGCGCTCCCCCCTCCAAATCCGGCCATGGCGCCGATGAAGGGGACGAGCGGCGCGGGCGCATGCCACCATGGTGTGGATATGGGCGCCGAGGCCGGCGTCTTGGCCGGGTCATGGATCGTCGTCCCCCCGTGGCCGTCGCTGACGGCGACGAACGTCGAGCTCAGATAGTTGCCGGTCAGGGTGATCTTGGACGTGTGGGTCCCGTCGGTGACGGTGAGGACGCCCGATGTGGTGGTGCCCGAGAAGGTCGCCTTGGTGGTGCCCGAGATGAAGGCGACGTCGAGAAGGTCGAGGAAGTTTGTTCCGGTCTTGGAGAGGCCGGTGATCGAGCCGGTGTAGGTCTGGGACTTGCCTAGCTCCAGGGTTCCGGTGGAGGTGGCGGTGAAGGTGACGTTCTCGGTGAAGGTGGAGTTGAAGTCGGCCACGCCATTGACGATGGTGACCTTGCCGGCGCCGGTCACCGCGCCGTTGACGGTGAGGGTTCCGGCGGAGGCGTAGAGGGTGCCGGTGTTGTTGACGGCGCTGGAAATCACAGTGCCGCCGGCGCCGACATTCTCGATCAGGCCGGCGTTGGTGATCGTGGCCGTCCCGGTATTGATCGTCAGGGCCGTGACCTGGTTGCCGTCGATGGTCCCGCCGGCCTGATTGACGAGGGTCATCTTTCCCCCGCCGATGAGTCCCGCGCCGCTAATCTTGTTGCTGACATTGGTCAGGGTGGCGCTAGCGCTAGCCCCGCTGATCTCATTGGTGGCCAGATTGCTAAGCGCGATCGAGCCGGCCCCCGAGAGCGTCGCTCCAGCTGCGGCGATGATCACGCTCGGAGACGCCACCGAAACCGCGCTGGCGTTGCTGATCGCTCCCGAGAGCGTGACCGTGGCCGCGCCGATGGAGACGCTGGTTGCCTTCAGGGTGGTTCCGGTCAGGGCGTCCGTGCCGCCGGTGAAGGCCACGGTCCCGGCGCCCGCCAGGGTTCCCAGGAAGCTGTCGCCGGTCCCCGAGAAGGAGAGCTTGTCGCCGGCGCTTACGGAGACGGTTCCGGCGCTCTGGGTGAATACTCCGGCATAGGTGAGGGATGCAGCGCCCGCGGTGACCATCGTTGTCGTTCCGGCTTCCGTCACCTTGGCGATCGTCAGGCTCGCGCCCGCGTTGAAGGTCGAGGTCCCGCCCGTCAGCGCCAGGGTTCCCGTCCCGGCCAGGGTTCCGGCGTCCACCAGAGTTTGACCCGCGGCGATCGCGCCGTTGCCGGCCAGGGTGAAGCTCGCCGGCGCGTCGATCTTGACCGTGTTGAAGTTGTTGAAGGTGGTCGTCGCCATGCTGCCGGAGACGGTGACGTCGCCCGTGGCCGACAGAAGGCCCGTCAGAGTCCCGGTTCCTGTCCCCAGCTCCAGAATCCCGCCGCCACCGAACACCGAGCCGATGAAGGCCGAGCCTGCTTCCACCACCAGGGTGTCCCCGCCGCCGGCCAGGAGCACCGCGTCGGATCCCGTTCCGGCGATCGTGCCGAAAGTTGGTCACCACGCCGTCGCTGCCGGAGACATAGACGCCGACAAGGCCCTCGATGAGCGCCGAGGCGTGCCCGGCCGCGCCATTGGTCAGCGACGAGTCGCCGACATCGACGCCATAGCGATAGTCGCCATCGGCCACGATCGTGCCGAAGTTGGTGGCGGCCACCGAGCCCCCCAGGCGCAGACCGCTGTAGCCCTCGATGAGCGCCGTGAAATCGATCGCCGAGCCGTTGGTGAGGGTTCCTCCACTGGCAAGATAGGCCCCATAGCTGCCGGTTCCGAGGATGGTTCCGAAGTTCCTGACCGTGCCGGCGCCGCCCAAAATCTCCAGGCCCGAGTAACCCACGAGCTCGGCGGCGCGATCGCCGTTCGAGCCATTGGTCACCGTCCCGGAGTCGAGCAGGACGCCCATGCCGTCGGCGCCATTGATGGTGGCGAAATTCTTGATCGTGCCGCCGCCCGCGATCACCACCCCACCGACACCCTCGATCAGGGCCGTCGTCTGGGCGCCATTGCCGTTGGTGACCAGACCGCCGGCCTGGAGCGAAACGCCCACGGCGGTGGTGCCGTCGATCACGCCGAGATTGGAAACCGTGGCCAGGGCCTGTTCCAGCACGCCGCCGACACCCTTGATCAAAGCGCTGGAGCCAGCGCCGACGCCGTTGGTGATGAGGCCGCCATTGGTGATGACGCCCTGATAAGCGAGGCCGCGGATGGCGCCATAGTTGACCACCGTGCCGGCGCCCTTCAGCCGCACGCCCGAGGCGCCCGAGATCAAGGCCTGGTCGTCGCCGCCACTTCCGTTGGTGACCTTGCCACCCCAGGTCGAGTAGGCGGCGGCGAGGGTCCCACTTGACGAGACAATCGTGCCGAAGTTGATGAGATTGGCGTTTGCAGATACGAAGTCCACGCCATAGAGGCCCTCCATCAAGGCGACCTGATCGGTGGCGGCGCCGTTGATGACCGGCCCGGCGTACTCGCTGATGACAGCGAACCCTGCGTCGCCGATGATAGTCCCGAAATTGGTAACGGATTCCGCGCCCCCAACTCCGTTTTCCCCTTCGATCAGCGCCGAGGTGTCTGATGCGGAGCCATTGGTCAGCCCGCCACCGCCGTAGCGCGCATATTCAAAGAAAACGCCATATTCGGTGGACCCGAACTCGGGATTGCCTGCCCCCAATCCCAGGATGGTTCCGAAATTTTTCAGGTTTCCACCACCCCTGAAGCCGACGCCGGAATAGCCCTCGATCAGGGCGTTATGGCTGCCGGCTGAGCCGTTGGTGAGAATGCCAGATCCGGAAAATACGACACCGTAGCTGCCCTCATAGTTGTAGCCTCGGGCCCTGGCACCCGCTCCGTGGATGGTTCCGAAATTGGCGATGACGCCCCCACTGCCGGAGATTGTCCCGAAGCCAGTGAAGGCGACCCCGTCTGCGCCGATGATCAGCGCCGAGGTGTTGGCCACGGAACCGTTGGTGAGGGTTCCCCCGCCTCCAAGGCTGACCCCTGTGCTGAAGCTATTACTTAAGTCACCGCCGACTTTGCCAAAGTTCGTCACTTCTACGCCGGTGGAAAGACTCTGTATCCCATTAGAGCCGTAAATTTCTCCATCACTATTGTTTGTGATGGTTCCGCCGCCAGTCAAAGAGACGCCGATCTTGCTGCTGGAGACGTTGGCCGAGACGATCCCGTCATTGATGACAACGCCCTTGGCCGAAAGAAGGACCCCGCTGCCCCCGACGCTGGCGGTATGGGTGAGGGTCAGCCCGGCGTAGTTGGCCGAAAGGGTGAAGCCGGACGGATAGGCGGTGGTGATGGTCTTGTAGGTCATCGAAGAACCTCCCGGGCGCGACCGACGGCCAACGCGCGTTTGCGGTTGTGACGGAATGATCCGGTCACTAGGAGAAACGACGTCCGGCGCTGAAACCGGACAGGGGCGGGGAGGTAATTTCGCGCATGGCGACGCCTTGACCGATCTGTCGGCCGACCAGTGGCGCCTGGCCAAGACGATCTTCGACGAAGCTGTCGATTGGCCGCCGGAGGATCGCGACTCCCGCCTGCGCACCCTGACCGACGACCCCGAAGTGCTCGCGGAGGTGTCGAGCCTGCTGCGGGCCAGCGGATCGACCAAGGGCTTCTTTGATCGCGGCCCGCGTTTCGACGGCCTGCTCGAGGCCGCCGACCTTGAGCCGGGCGCGCGGATCGGCTCATGGCGGATCGTCCGGATCATCGGCCACGGCGGCATGGGCGCGGTCTATGAGGCGGCCCGGGCCGAGGGCGGCTTCGACCAGCGCGCGGCCCTGAAGGTCATCCCGGTCGAGGCGTCGATCTATCTGGCCCGGTTCGAGGACGAGCGCCGGATCGTGGCGCGGCTGGAGCATCCGGGGATCGCCCGGCTCTACGACGGCGGCCTCACCCCCGCCGGCCATCCGTTCATGGCCATGGAGTTGGTCGATGGCGAGCCGGTCACCGCCTGGGCGCGGGCCCGATCGGCGAGCCTCGCCGCGCGGCTGGCCCTGTTCGCCGAGGTCTGCGAGGCGGTCGCCTACGCCCATCGCAACCTGGTGGTCCATCTCGATATCAAGCCGGCCAATGTGCTGGTGACGGGGGAGGGGAGGGCGCGGCTGCTCGATTTCGGCGCGGCGCGGGTGCTGGAGGCCGGCCTGCCGGAAGGCGCGCCGGCGGCCATGTTGACCCCCGCCTACGCCGCGCCGGAGCAGCTGGCGGGAGAGCCGGTCACCACCTCCACCGATGTCTATTCCCTGGGCGTGCTGCTCTATGAACTGATCGCGGGGGGGCTGCCTTGGACCGACGGGCGATCCGATCGGTCCATCGGTCTCGCGCCCAGCGCCTTCGCCGCCACCCTGGCGGCCGCGCCGGCGCCTGCCTCCCGACTGCGCGGCGATCTGGATGCGATCGTCGCCCGAGCGATGAGCCCTGATCCCGCCGACCGCTACGCCGACGCCGGCGCGCTGGGCGAGGACATTCAGCGCCATCTCCGAGGCGATCCGATCGCCGCGCGCGCCGACTCTCGGCTCTATGTCGCTGGCCGGACGCTCAGACGTTACCGCTGGGCGGCGCTCGCCACGGGCCTGGTCATCGTCTCCCTGGCGGCCGGGGTGATCGGCATCGCGGTGCAGGCCCGGCGCGCCGAGGCCGAGCGCGATCACTTCGAGGCCGAGGTGGCCCGCGGCGACGCGGCCATGGACTATGTCGCCCTGATGTTCCGCGACGCCGGCGATCCGGACAAGGCCCAGCCGGTGCTGGCCAAGGACGTATTGGCCCGCAGCGCCGCCAATCTCGATCGGACCTTCGCCGGCGAGCCGGCCAAATATGGCCGGGCGGTGGAGTTCCTGGCCAAGCTCTACTCGGAGATGACCGACGAGGTGGGGGCCGAGGCCCTCGAACGGCGCTATCTCGCTTCAAGCGCCGCCGCCGCCGACCCGGTGACCGCCGGCCGGGTGCGGCTGCTGCTCGCCCAATCCCTCCTGCGCCAGGGCGACAAGGCGGGGGCCAGCGCCACTCTGAGCGCGGCCCAGGCCTTCTGGGCCAAGGATCCCACCCGGTACATCGGCGAGATCGCGCGCAGCCGGATCATCGAGGGCCAGATCAAGAAGGCCAATCACGACCTGCCCGGCGCCATCGCCGCCTTGCGCCTGGGCCTCGCGGAAGCCTCGCAACCCTCCGCCGGCGTGGCGCCGGAGGATGTCGCCAATCTTGAGAACAGCCTGGCCCTGGCGCTGATGGCGAACGGGTCCTTCGACGAGGCCGACCAGCTCATGGCACGGGTGCGGGCCTATTGGGAGCACAATGGCCGAATCGAGGACGGTCTGGTGACGGCGATCCAGAACCAGGGCGCCATCGCCCTGGCCAGGGGCGATCTGGCGGGCGGCGTGGCGCTTCTTCACCAGTCGATCGACGCCCGTCGCGCCACCTTCGGACCCTCCGGCGCCCTGGCCGCCGCCGAGGTCAATCTTGCCCGCGGCCTCCTGCTTCAAGGCAAGGCCGCCGAGGCCGCGGCCACCGCCGTCGACGCTCACGGGATCGCCGATCGCTTCATCGGCGCCAAGAGCCCGATCTCCACCACCGCCGCCGTCCTGGAGGCGGTCGCCGATGTCGAGCGCGGCGCCCCGGGCGCGAAGGCTGAAATCGATGCGGCCGTGGCCGCCACCGCCGCATCGCCCGACGCGCCGCAAGCCATCAGTCTGGCCGGACAGGCGCGCTGGCTTGCCGATCATGGCGAGGCCGCGCCGGCCGCCTTGGAGCGGGCGCGCGCGGACGCGATGGTCAAGGCGCTTGGCCAGACCGGACTGATCTACCGCCCCGTCTTGGCGCAGATCGACGAACTCCCACCTAAGCGCTGATCTCGCGAAACAGCCACGCCTTGGCCTTGGTCCAGTCCCGCCGGACGGTGCGCTCGTTCACCCCCAGCGCCTCGGCGGTCTCCGCCTCGGTGTAGCCGGCGAAGAACCGGCACTCGACCACCGAGGCCAGGCGCGGATCGATCTGGGTCAAACGATCCACCGCGACGCCGAGGGAGACCAGGGTCTCGTCCGGCATGGTTGCGTCCGACAGCAGATCGTCCTTGGGGAGGGTCACCCGCGCGCCCGGGTTCCGCTTCAGCCTCAGCCGCGCCCGAGCCGCGTCCACCAGCAGGCGGCGCATGGTCAGGGCCGCGGCGCAAAGGAAGTGCCGGCGGTCGTTCCAGTGTGAGCCGCCCCCCAGTTTCAGCCAAGCTTCGTGGATCAGGGAGGTGGTCTCAAGGCTGGTCGGGCGGCCCATGCGGAAGCGCTCGCGCCGGGCCAGCCGGCGAAGCTCCGGATACAGGTCCGCGAACGCCGTGTCGGTGCTCGTCTGGTCCCAGGAATTTTCCGACACGCTTCGCCACCGCCGCCGCCACTGTGGAGCGCGATTAAGTCTGGCCGAAAGCCGATGAGAGGTCAAACTCACCGAGAGTATCAGGGGCTGTTTCCTCGCCGCCGCCGACCCGTCCAGCCGCTGAAAGCTCGCTCCGAAGATTCTGCTGCACCGCACAAAGCTTGCGTTCGACCCGGCCGCCGGTGTAGAGAACGGCCGTTCAGCCAACGTGTACCGGCCGAACCCCGCCGTCGCGTCGACCTTTGGACAGAGTTCCAGTCGGCCTTGGGCGCGGATGTCTGGGGGCGCTTCGCCCTCGCCACATAGGACACGAAATCCTTGATCTCCCAATTCCGGACGCGGGCGGAAACGCGCGCGCTCATCGGCGCCCTGTTGGTTGGCGCCAGCCTCGGGCTCGCCGCCGGCGCGGCCTATTTCATCGACCTTCATGCCAGAATGGCGGCGGACGAGGCGCGCGTGGCGCGGCTCACCAACGCCGCCTTGAAGGGCTACGCCGCCTCATCCGTTTCGTCCCCGGCGCCCGTCACCGCCGTGAACGCACCCGCGTCGTCCCCGTCCGTGGCCGCGCAAGCGCCCCGTCTCGCCCAAGCCGTCATGACCCATACGGCGGGTGATCTCGATTGCTTGGCGACGGCGGTCTACTATGAGGCCCGTGGCGAGACGCTCGCCGGCCAGGCCGCCGTGGCTCAGGTGGTGCTCAACCGCGCCCATCGTCCGACGTGGCCAAAGAGCGTCTGCGCCGTGGTCTACCAGAGCGTCGGACACGACTGTCAGTTCAGCTTCGTCTGCAATGGCGCCATGCGCCACGGGCGGGAGCCGCAAGCCTGGGCGAGGGCGCGCGACGTCGCCACCCGCGCTTTGAACGGCTATGTGATGACCGCCGTCGGTCAGGCTACCGCCTTCCACGCCACTCACGGCGACGCCACCGCCTACGCCAAGGGGGCGGTCAGGCTGGGCGGTCATGTCTTCTACGTCGCCAGCGCCGGGACGAGCGCCCCGCGCTTCGCCGCTCGCCGCATCCAGACTTCGTCTCACCCGACTGATACGGATCAGCCCCGCCTGACCTTCGCCCTGGGCGTGCTGACGCCGGTCAGCGCCGCGGCCAAGGACGCCGCCGCGACCACCGCGAACAGCAGCCAGCCCGGGGCCTCGACCCCCTCCTGATGATCAGAGCGCGGCGCCTGGGCCTTGCCCGAGCGCCGCGTTCGTCGTAGCGCCTCCGCCCGGAGGTTCCGCGAAATGGCCGATCCGATAACCCTGGTTTTCGCCCTCTTCCCGGGGGTGACGCATCTCGATTTCACCGGCCCGCACCAGGTGTTCACCCGCCTGCCGGGCGCGAAAGTCATCGCCGCCAGCGAGGCGGGCGGGTCGATCGAGGCCGATGGGCTGACCTTCGCCAATCTGCCGCGGCTGGCCGATATCGCGGCGTGCGATGTGCTGTGCGTCCCTGGCGGCGCCGGAACCAACCAGGCCATCCATGACGAAGTTTTTCTCGCCCAGATCCGGCGACTGGCCGCGACCGCGCGCTATGTCACCTCGGTCTGCACCGGCTCGCACATCCTGGGCGCCGCCGGCCTGCTGAGGGGCCGCCGCGCCGCCTGCCACTGGGCCGCGCGCGACCTACTGCCCATGTTCGGCGCGATCCCGGACGACGGACGGGTGGTGCGCGATGGGAATGTCTTCACCGGCGGCGGCGTCACTGCGGGCATCGACTTCGCCTTGACCCTGGCGGCCGAGATCGCCGGTCCGGAGGTTGCCCACGGAATCCAGCTCACCCTCGAATACGCCCCCGCGCCACCCTTCCAATCCGGCCGACCGGAGACCGCGCCGCCGGAGGTGCTGGAGCGTGTGACCCGGCTCATGGCGCGTTCGGCCGAAGAGCGGCGAGAGTCCGTGCGCCGCGCGGCCGCTCGTCTCTGACGGTCGGCCGAGGCCCGCGTGGCCGACCGGTTTCAGCCATGTCTGGTGATCCTTACCGGGCCGCCGGGCGCCGGCAAGACCACGGTGGCGCGGGCCCTGGCCGAAGCTGCCGAGACGCCCACGGTCCATCTCCACACCGATGACTTCTTCGCCGCCATCCGCCGCGGTTTCATCGCGCCGTGGCTCCCCGAGTCGAGCGGCCAGAACATGGTGATCAGCCAGGCGATCGCGGCGGCGGCGGCCGCCTTCGCGCGAGGCGGCTATGGCGTGATCGTCGACGGCGTCGTCGGTCCCTGGCACCTGGACCCCTATCGCGTCGAAGCCAGCCGAGCCGGCGTGCCCCTGGACTACGTGGTCCTGCGTCCCGAGCGCTCCGTGGCCATTGCCCGGGCTCGCGATCGCGAGATCGGCCCCCTGGCCGATTATCCGCCCAATATCTTCGAGGGGTTCGCTGATCTTGGCCCGCTTGAGAGTCACGTTATCGCGCTCGGCGATATGGGCGTCGACGAGGTCGCCGAAGCGGTCAGAGACGGCCTCGCGGACGGGCGGTTCCGGCTGGGCTAGAGTGGTTCAGCCGGCGTCCAGCCCAATATCCAGCACGGGGGCGGAGTGGGTGAGGGCGCCGACGCTGATCAGATCGACGCCGGTGGCGGCGATGGCTCGAACGGTGGCCAGGCTGACGCCGCCGGAGGCTTCCACCACCGCCCGGCCGCCGATCCGCGCCACCGCGGTCGCCATATTTTCCAGCCCGAAGTTGTCCAGCATGATGATGTCGGACGCCTCGGCCAGGGCCTCGTCGAGCTGACTGAGGGAATCGATCTCCACTTCGATCTTGACCATGTGGCCGACCGCCGCGCGGGCGCGCCGGATGGCCTCGCCGACGCCGCCGCAGGCGGCCACGTGGTTGTCCTTGATCAGGATCGCGTCATCCAGACCGAAGCGGTGGTTCGCCCCGCCGCCACAGCGCACGGCGTATTTCTCCAGCGCCCTGAGGCCCGGCGTGGTCTTGCGGGTGTCGGCGATCCTGGCCTTGGCGTCGCCGGCCGCCTCGACGTAGGCGGCCGTCAGGGTCGCTATGCCGCAAAGCCTGCCGAGCAGATTGAGGGCTGTGCGCTCGGCGCTCAACAGGGCGCGGGCGTTGGCCTCCACCCTGGCCAGCACGTCGCCCACGCCGACGCGCGTTCCGTCCGCGATCTTTTCTTCGAAGGTCGCGCCCGGGTCCATCAGGCGGATGGCGAGGCGCGCGCAGGCGAGGCCGCTGACCACGCCCGCCTGGCGCGCGGCGAACACAGCGTTCATTCGCGCCTCGGGGGGTATGCAGGCGTTCGAGGTGATGTCGCCGGCGCGCCCCAGATCCTCGATCAGGGCCGCGCGAACGATCGGTTCGATCAGCAGATCGGGCAAGTCGGCCAGGTTTGGTCTCGTCAAGCGGCCTTGTCCCGGAGCTGGGAGTCGCCAAGGCCGACAAGGCGGGTATGGGTCGTGGCGCGATCCAGGGCCGGATAGTCGGCGCGGTAATGGCCGCCACGGCTCTCCCGCCGGGCCAGCGCGCCTTGCGCCACCAGTCGCGCGGCGACGAGGGCCGGCGCATCGCCGAACAGGGCCCCTTGACCATCGATCCAGTTCAGCAATTCGCTTAGGCCCGCTTCGGTGCGCGACACCCCCGCATGGCGCGTCATCAGGGTGCGCAGGCGAGCGAGAGCGGGCGCGGGAAGGCTTGGCGTGGGCGCCGCACGTTCGGTCAGGGTCGAGGAATGCGCGGTCTCGCGCGCGACTTGCCCCGCGCGGGCGCCGAACACCGCCGCCTCGAGCAGGGAATTGGACGCCAGCCGATTGGCGCCATGCACGCCGGTCGAGGCGCATTCGCCCACGGCGATCAGGCCCTCCACCGAGGCGCGGCCCCAGTTGTCCACGCCCACGCCGCCCATATGATAGTGCGCCGCCGGCGCCACCGGGATCGGGGCGATACGGGGATCGAGGCCGGCGCTCATGCAGGCGGCGAACACGGCCGGGAAGTGGCTGTCGAACGCGGCGCCGATCGCCTCGCGTCGCATCGAGGAAAACCGCGCCGCCGAGGCGCTTCTCGCTTTCGATCGCCCGGGCCACGACATCGCGCGGCGCGAGGTCGCCGGCCGGGTCATAGCGGCGCATGAAGGCCTCGCCCTTGGCGTTCACCAGGCGCGCGCCCTCGCCGCGCAGGGCCTCGGTGGCCAGGGGCGCGGGATCGGCGCCGATGTCGATGGCCGTGGGGTGGAACTGGACGAATTCCGGATCGGCGATCTCCGCCCCGGCCATCGCCGCCAGGGCCAGGCCCTCGCCGCGCACGGCGGCGGGGTTGGTGGTCACCGCATAGAGGCCGCCCAAGCCGCCGGTGGCGAGGATCGTCGAGGCCGCGGTGATCTCGATCATGCGGCCGTCGTGTTCGACCAGGGCGCCGCGCACCCGCCCCACGGCGTCGCGCAGCAGCGTCCGAGCCCGCGCCTGCCGCAAAATCTCGATGTGGCCGGCCGCGCGAACCGCGGCGATCACCGCGCGCCATGATGGCCGCGCCGGCGCCGTCGCCGCCGACCCGGGCCACGCGGGCGCGGGAATGGGCCGCCTCCAGGCTCTGGACGAAGCCGCCGTCCGCCGTCGCGATCGAAGGGCGCGCCGAGCGCCGCCAGGGCGCCGCACCGCCGCCGGCCCCTCACGGGTCAGGATATCGACGGCGCGGCTATCACAGAGGCCGGCGCCGGCGGCGATGGTGTCGGCCGCGTGCAGCGCCGGGTCGTCGTCGTCGGCAGAGCGCGACGGCCATGCCGCCCTGGGCCCAGGCCGAGGCGCAGCCTTCGCCCAGAGCAGCGGCGCGAAAGCACCAGCGACCTTGCGCGGCGCGGCGGCCAGGGCGGCGGACAGGCCGGCCAGGCCCGCGCCGACGACCAGCACGCCGTCGAAGGCGAGGCGGTCGGTCGTCACGCGCGCCGGCCATCAGATCAGCTCCACATCCACGTGATGGCGCGCCTTGACCAGGTCGTAGCGCGCCGGGACCGCCGGCGGCGGCAGGTCGATCATGCGCTGGACCGCGGCGCGGGCGCGCTCGGCGATCGCCGCGCTCGACGGTGACCTCGTAGCGGTCGTGCAGCAGCGCCTCGTAGATGTTCTCCAGGGTGATCCGCTTCATGTGCGGGCAGAGGTTGCAGGGCCGCACGAACTCGGTGTCCGGCGCGTCGGCAGGCGACGTTGTCGGCCATCGAGCATTCGGTGATCAGCACCACCTGGCGCGGCTTGCGGGTGAGCACATAGTCGCTCATCGCCGCGGTCGAGCCGGCGAAGTCGGCCAGCCTCCAGCACCTCGGCCGGGCATTCCGGGTGGGCCAGGATCTCGGCGTCGGGATAGGCCTCGCGCATCTCGGCGATGTCGGCGGCGTTGAAGCGCTCGTGCACCTCGCAGCGGCCCTGCCAGGCGATGATCCTGATCGTCGGTCTGGCGCGCGACGTTGCGGGCCAGGAACTCGTCGGGGAGCAGGATCACCCGGTCGACGCCCCACTCGGCGCGCGGCCGCCTCGACCACCTGCACGGCGTTGGCGCTGGTGCAGCAGATGTCGGTCTCGGCCTTCACCTCGGCGGTGGTGTTGACGTAGGTGACCACCGGCAGGCCCGGATAGCGCTGCTTGATCAGGCGCACGTCGGCGCCGGTGATCGAGGCGGCCAGCGAGCAGCCGGCGCGCAGGTCGGGGATCAGCACGCGTCTTGTCGGGGCAGAGCACCTTGGAGGTCTCGGCCATGAAGTGCACGCCGGCCTGGACGATGATCGTCGGCGTCGCTGCGCGCCGCCTCCCGGGCCAGGCCCAGGCTGTCGCCGACGTAGTCGCCGACGCCGTGGAAGATCTCCGGCGTCATGTAGTTGTGCGCCAGGATGACGGCGTTCTTCTCGCGCTTCAGCCGGTTGATCTCGGCGATCAGCGGCGCCTGCAGCGCGCCATTCCAGCGGCGTGACCTGGCGGCTGACCTTCTCCCAGACCGGCGCGGTGGCGTGTTCCACCGCCGGGGTGAAGGCGAAATGGGTCGATCCGTCGGCCATGAGGCCCTCCTTATGCTCAATGTGAGCATTTCTTCCGCCCTAAAAAGGACGCCCGACCGTTGCGTCCGATACATGGCGTCCCAGGTTATGCTAGATTTGAGCATAAGTCCTGAAAGCCATATAGACCCGGCGGGGCCATACGAAAAGCCCAATCCGCGACGAAACGCGAAATTGTGATAGAGACCCGCGCTTCGCTCCGAGAGCCGACGGAATTTCTCTTGGCCCAAAAGCCCTTCGCCGCGATGGCGGCGCTTCTCCTGATAGCGGGATGTCACCAGGCCGAGCCCCCCTCGGCGCGGGCGCGCGAACCGCTGGCCGGGGCGACCGCCAGGGCCGCGATCGACCTGACCAAGGCCGACCGCGCCTTGCTCGATCTGGCCGAGCGGGCGGCGCCGGGCCAGGGCGCGCGTCTGGAGGGCAGGGCGCCCGGCTGGGCGGTCTTCGATTTCGCCAATCCGCCGAACCTCGGCTTCGCCGATCTCAGCCCCGAGGACGCGGCGCGGATCAACGCCTTCCTGCCCTCGTCGCGCCAGACGCTGGCGCCAGCGCCGCCCTTCTTCCTCAAAGCCGTCGGCCCGGAACGCGATCGGGCCATCCTCTGCCTCACCCAGGCGATCTACTACGAGGCGGCGCTGGAGCCGGACGCCGGCCAGGCGGCGGTGGCCCAGACGGTGCTTAACCGCATGCGCCACCCGGCCTTTCCCAAATCGATCTGCGGCGTGGTCTATGAGGGCTCGAGCCAGCCCGGCTGCCAGTTCTCCTTCGCCTGCGACGGCGCCCGCTCCCGTGCGCCGATGGCGCCCTTCTGGCAGCGGGCCAAGGCGGTGGCCGAGCGGGCGGTGACCGGCTTTGTGCAGCCAGACGTCGGCGCGGCGACCCACTATCACGCCGACTATGTGTTCCCGCGCTGGGGCCCGACCCTGGTCAAGATCACCCAGATCGGCGCGCACATATTCTATCGGTTCCCGGGCCCGGCCGGGACGACCGAAGCCCTGGATCGCGCCTACGCCGGCGGCGAACTCAGGGTCTCCATGGCCGGGCCGTCACCCCAGGCGATCCTCGCCGCCAATGGCGGCCAGCCGCCGCGGTCGGCCGATCTCTTCAATACCTACACCGTCATCGACCCCACCGCGCCGGGCGGGTTCCGCACGCGTGTGGCCGGTCAGGTGCTGTTTGGCCGGCGCGTGCCGACCCGCGAGGAAATCGCCCGGATCAACGCCAATCTGGCGGCGATGGACAAGAACCCACCGCCGGCGCCGGCGGGGCCGTAACGCCTACCAGGCGCCGATCTTCTCCGCCTCGGCGTGGCTGATCGGGTGG
This sequence comes from uncultured Alphaproteobacteria bacterium, assembly GCA_963817995.1. Taxonomy (GTDB): domain Bacteria; phylum Pseudomonadota; class Alphaproteobacteria; order Caulobacterales; family Caulobacteraceae; genus Acaudatibacter. The sequence goes on along the minus strand of CAWFQJ010000015.1, from coordinate 258,366 downwards.
TGGGCGCGGGCGTGGTCTTCCTCGGCCAGGAAGCGCACCGCCTCCAGCGCCGCCATGCAGCCCATGCCGGCGGCGGTGACGGCCTGGCGATAGACGTCGTCGGTGACGTCGCCGGCGGCGAACACGCCCTTGATCGCGGTCGCGGCCGTGCCGGGCTTCACCTTCAGATAGCCGCCGGCGTCCATCTCCAGCTGGCCCTTGAACAGCTCCGAGGCCGGCGCGTGGCCGATGGCGACGAACAGGCCGTCGCAGGCGATCTCCTGGTGCGCGCCGGTCTTGACGTTCTTCAGCCGCACGCCGGTGACGCCCATGGGATCGGTCGTCGCCCAGCACCTCCTCGACGGCGTGGTTCCAGATCACCTCGATCTTGCTCGTGGGCGAACAGGCGCTCCTGCAGGATCCGCTCGGCGCGGAGCTCGTCGCGGCGGTGGACCAGGGTGACCTTGGAGGCGAAGTTGGTGAGGAACAGCGCCTCCTCCACCGCGGTGTTGCCGCCGCCGACCACCACCACCGCCTTGCCGCGATAGAAGAAGCCGTCGCAGGTGGCGCAGGCCGAGACGCCGAAGCCCTGGAACCGCTTTTCGCTGTCCAGGCCCAGCCACTTGGCCTGGGCGCCGGTGGCGATGATCAGGGTCTCGGCCAGCCATTCCTCGCCCGAATCGCAGATCAGGCGGAACGGCCGCGCCGACAGGTCGGCGGAGACGACGATGTCGTCGACCAGCTCGGCGCCGACATGCTCGGCCTGGGCCTGCATCTGGTCCATCAGCCAGGGGCCCTGGATCACGTCGGCGAAGCCCGGATAGTTCTCCACATCGGTGGTGATGGTCAGCTGGCCGCCCGGCTGAGGCCCGCGATCAGCACCGGCTTCAGCAGCGCGCGGGCGGCGTAGATGGCGGCGGTGTAGCCGGCGGGGCCGGAGCCGATGATCAGGCACCGAACGGAGCGGGGAGGAGGGGCGTCAGCCATGAGCCGAGACGCCCGCTAGAGCAGGATGATTTTAGACGAATCCGTCTAAAATCTGAATCCTGCTTTAGATTCAAACGTGTAGAGCCTGATTCAGCCTTTGCATCTGTTCCGTGCAAAGCCATCAGGCTCTAGACCCACTCGACCTTGAGGATCTCGTAGGCCTTGACGCCGCCGGGGGTGTTGACCTCGACGACGTCGCCGATCTCCTTGCCGATCATCGCCCGGGCGATGGGCGAGGCGATGGAGATCTTGCCCGACCCACGTCGGCCTCGTGCTCGCCGACGATCTGGTAGCGGGCCTTCTCCTCGGTGTCCTCGTCGACCACGCTGACGGTGGCGCCGAACTTCACCTGGGCGCCGGAGAGCTTGGAGACGTCGATGACCTGGGCGCGCGCCATCTTGTCCTCGATCTCGGCGATCCGGCCTTCGATCCAGCCCTGGCGATCCTTGGCGGCGTGGTATTCGGCGTTTTCCGAGAGGTCGCCGTGCTGGCGCGCCTCGCCGATGGCGGCGGTGATCGCCGGCCGCTCGCGGGTCTTCAAACGCTCTCAATTCTTCGTCGAGGGCGTGAAAGCCCTCGGCGGTCATCGGCACTTTTTCCATCGTGGGATTAGCTCGGTTCGCCCTATTGAAAATATCAATTCCGGCCGCGGGCGCTGAGGACCGGGGGGCTGATAGGATAGAGGCGCAAGCCCAAGAATTCAAGGGGCGTGCAGGACTAGCGCCGGCCCGGCGAATTGGTGCTAAGGGCCTCTGGCAACACTCTAGCCCGTCCGGAGCCAAGACGCCATTGTGAGCAACCTCATCGTTCGCGGCGGCCGCCCGCTACGCGGCAAGATCATTCCGTCGGCCAACAAGAACGCCGTTCTGCCCATCCTTTGCGCCACGCTTCTGACCGACGAGCCGATCATCCTGCGCGGCGTGCCGGACATCACCGACGTCCGCAGATCCTCGGCCTGTTCGAAGCTCTGGGCAGCGACGTGGCCATGGATCACGAAACCCGGACGCTGCGGCTCTGCCACGCGCCGGCGCGCAACGCCTCGGCCGCGCGGCTGCCCGAGGGCATGCGCTCGTCGATCATGCTGATCCCGCCGCTGCTCGCCAGGTTCGGCGAGGCGCGGATCGAGGGCGAGGTGAAGGGCTGCACCCTGGGGGCCCGCGAGATCGACCCGCATATCGAGGTGTTCCAGACCTTCGGCGTCGAGGTGTCGCCCGAGTGCGGGGCCCTGGCGATGTCGCTCACTGGCCCCTTCACGCCGGCCAGCCACTGGCTCGACTACGCCTCGGTGACCACCACCGAGAATTTCGTCCTTTGCGCGGCCATGCGCGAGCGGCGCCTCCAAGCTGATGAACGCCGCCTCCGAGCCGCATGTGCAGGAGTTCTGCGCCTTCCTCGCCCTGATGGGCGCCCGGATCGAGGGCGGCGGGCACCAGCCGCCTGGTGATCGAGGGCGTCGATCGCCTGGGCGGCGCCGACTACACGTTCGCCGAGGATTTCCACGAGATCGCCACCTTCCTGGCGCTGGGCGCGATCACCGGCGGCGAGGTCTCGGTGCGCAACGCCCAACCCGAGCAGTTCCCGCTGATCGACCGCGCCTTCGCCAAGTTCGGCGTCGAGATCAGCCACGCCGACGGCTGGTCGACCGCCGCGCGTCGACGGGCCCGCTGCGGGTGCGCGCGCCCTTCACCGCCTACATCCTGCCCAAGATCGAGGCCGCGCCCTGGCCCTATCTGCCGGTCGATCTGCTGCCGATCTTCGTCGCGCTCGGGCGCCTGCGCCGAGGGCGAGATGCTGTTCTGGAACAAGGTCTATGAAGGCGCGCTCGGCTGGACCTCGGAGCTGGCCAAGTTCGGCGGCCACGCCCTGCAGTGCGATCCGCACCGGGTCATCACCTTCGGCGGCAAGACCGCTGGCGCCGGCGAAGGTCGAGAGCCCCTACATCATCCGCGTCGCCATCGCGCTGCTGATGGTCGCCGCCAGCATCGAGGGCCAGTCGACCATCCTCAACGCCGACCCGATCCGCCGGGCCCACCCGCGGTTCGTCGAGAACCTGATCGCGCATCGGCGCCGATGTGGAGTGGGCCTGAAGAGCCCGCTCAGCGTTCGGAAATGCCGCCGTCGATGACCAGTTCGGCGGCTGTCACATAGCGCGACTCGTCGCTGGCCAGCCAAAGCACCCCCTCGGCGATGTCATTGGGCACGCCCTTGACCCCCATGGGCACGGCCATGGTCGACAGGGCGTCCAGATCCGGCGGGGCGTTGGAGCCGGGATCGCCGAAGCTGCCGATCGAGATCCAGATCGGGGTCTCGATGATCCCGGGATGGACCGAATTAACCCTTACCCCATCCTTGGCGGCGGCGCATTCGAGGGCCACGGACTTGGTGAGCAGGCGCACCGCGCCCTTGGTGGCCGAATAGCCGGCCAGGCTCGCCGCGCCGCGCAGACCCGCCACGGAAGACATATTGATGATCGAGCCGCCGTTTCCGGCTTCCCGCATCAGGGGCAGGCCGTGCTTGATGCCGAGGAACACGCCCTCGACATTCACCGCCTGCTGACGCTTGAAGTCGGCGAGGCTCATGGTGGTGATGCTGGGGCTCGGCACGGCGATGCCGGCGTTGTTCACCAGAATATCCAGCCGCCCGAACGCCGCCTTCACATCGGCGATGATCGAGACCCAGGCTTCCTCGCTGGTGGTGTCATGGTGAAAATAGCGCGCCTTGCCGCCGGCCTTGACGATCGCCTCGACCAGGGCCCGGCCCTTTTCGTCCTGGACGTCGGTGACCACGACGCTCGCGCCCTCGCGCGCCAGAAGCTCGGCGCACGCCGCGCCAATCCCGCTCGCCCCACCCGTCACCAAAGCGACCTTGCCCGCCACTCGCGCCATCGTCCGTCTCCTCCAGCGTTATTTTGAGCCCGGTTCTACACGCCGGGCGGCGGGCGCCAAGGGTTGTGCTTGCGCGGCCGCGGGCGCCGGGGGATTTTCGATCGCCGGCCGGCTGGCGGACCTTCCAGTAGTCTTGCCGGGGTGGCAAGGAGACATGTTGCCTCCATCAAGCGACGTTGTTCATCGTTGAGGGCCTGTGCTTGAGCACCATCGACACGCGGAAAGACTGCTTTCACGCGTTAAGCGCCATCCGATCGAGGGACCAGAATGTTTAAAATAACAATGCGCGCTGGCGGTATAAGCTCAAACGCAGGACCGACAGCGGCCGAAGACATCGAGAAAGAATTCCGCAAAAATCGCACATGGCACAAGAGTGTTAGTTGCTCCTTTGCCAATGGAACACTGACTTTGGTTGCCTTCAACGATTATGATCACGACGGCTTGGCGCTATCGGACGAATTTTCCGATTGCCTCACTGCCTATGTCGCTCAGGAAGATATGAGCGATGACGGAGAATTCGGGGTCGTGACAGTCGAGACGATCTAAGTCTGGCGCGCCACATTAGAACTCGAAGTCGCGACCGCGGCCATGCCGCCGATCATTGATCGCCTCGACCATCTCGTCGGGCCACGGTTCGCCGGTGAGGATGTGGTCGACGATCGAGGTTCGCTTCGAGGTCTGTTGCCGGTGGTCCTCGTGCGATGGCGCCACCGCCGTCGGCTCGTCGCGCCCGGCTTGTTTTCCCATGACTCGACCCCCTGACCCGTCCCACCTTAGGTGAGTTTTGGGACGGTCGCCGTCAAGCTTCGCTTCCTTTGCGGACTTTTGGCCCCGAGCCTCCAGCTAGCCGTAGCTCTGCAGCGGCCGCACCTCCAGCGTGCCGTCCATCGGCGCGCCGATGGCCTGGGCGGCGGCCAGGGCGCCGGCGGCGGTGGTGTAGTAGGGGATCTTCATCATCAGGGCGGTGCGGCGCAGGGAGAAGCTGTCCTCCAGCGACTGGCGGCCCTCGGTGGTGTTGAACACCAGCTGCACCTCGCCGTTCTTCATGGCGTCGACGATGTGCGGCCGGCCCTCCAGCACCTTCTTGACCGGCTCGACCGTCAGGCCCTGGCTCGCGCAGGTAGGCGTGCGGTGCCGCCGGTGGCGATGACGCGGAAGCCGCTGGCCGAGCAGCAGGCGCACCGGCTCGAGGATCCAGGGCTTGTCGGCGTCCTTGACCGAGACGAACACCGCGCCGGCCTGGCGGCAGGACGGTGCCGCCGCCGAGCTGGCTCTTGGCGAAGGCGCGGGCGAAGGCCGGGGCCATGTCCTCGCCGGGCCGGCGCCAGTCCAGGCCCATGACCTCGCCGGTGGAGCGCATCTCGGGGCCCAGCACGGTGTCGACGCCGGGGAAGCGGGCGAAGGGGAACACCGCCTCCTTCACCGCGACGTGGTCGTAGGCGGCGTCGGTCGAGGTCGAAGCTGGCCAGGCTGCACGCCGGCCATCACCTTGGCGGCGATGGCGGCGAGCGGCTGGCCGATGGTCTTGGCCACGAAGGGCACGGTGCGGCTGGCGCGGGGATTGACCTCCAGCACGAAGATGCGCGGGTCGTCCGACAGCGGCTCCTCGATGGCGAACTGCACGTTCATCAGGCCGCGCACCTTCAGGGCGCGGGCCATGGCCTCGGTCTGGCGCTTCAGCTCGGCGATGGTCTCGGGCGCGCAGCGAGAACGGCGGCAGGGAGCAGGCGCTGTCGCCCGAGTGCACGCCGGCCTCCTCGATGTGCTCCATCACCCCGGCCACGAACACGGTCTCGCCGTCGCACAGGGCGTCGACGTCCACCTCGGTGGCGCGGCGACAGATACTGGTCGATCAGCACCGGGCTGTCGCCCGAGACCTGCACGGCGTTGCGGATGTAGCGGTCGAGCTGCTCGTCGTCGCGGACGATCTCCATGGCCCGGCCGCCCAGCACGTAGGAGGGCCGGATCACCACCGGGATAGCCGACCTTGCGCGCGCCGGCGAAGGCCTCCTCGGCGCTGCGGGCGATGGCGTTGATCGGCTGGGCGATGCTCGAGCTTGTGCAGCAGCTGCTGGAACCGCTCGCGGTCCTCGGCCAGGTCGATGGCGTCGGGCGATGGTGCCCAGGATCGGCACGCCGGCGTCCTCCAGCGCCTGGGCCAGCTTCAGCGGCGTCTGGCCGCCGAACTGGACGATCACGCCCAGCAGCTCGCCCTTGGACTGCTCGACGGCGATCAGCTCCAGCACGTCCTCGGCGGTCAGCGGCTCGAAATAGAGGCGGTCGGAGGTGTCGTAGTCGGTGGAGACGGTCTCGGGGTTGCAGTTGACCATGATCGACTCGACGCCGATCTCGTCCAGGGCGAAGGCGGCGTGGCAGCAGCAGTAGTCGAACTCGATGCCCTGGCCGATGCGGTTGGGGCCGCCGCCCAGGATGATCGCCTTGCGCCTTGCGGTCGGGCTCGGACTCGCACTCGGGCGCCTGGCCGAGCGCGCCGGTCTCGTAGGTCGAATACATGTAGGGCGTCGTGGCGCGCGAACTCGGCGGCGCAGGTGTCGATGCGCTTGAACACCGGGCGCACGCCCAGCGCGTGGCGCGCGGCGCGCACCTCGGCCTCGGTCTGGCCGGTCAGCTTGGCCAGGCGGGCGTCGGAGAAGCCCATGCGCCTTCAGCTTGCGCAGGCCGTGCGGCGTCGGCCGGCAGGCCGTCGGCGCGCACCTGGGCCTCCTCGGCGACCAGGGTCTCGATCTGGCGCAGGAACCAGGGCTCGTAGGAGCAGGCGGCGTTGATCTCCTCGACGCGTCAGGCCGTGGCGGAAGGCCTGGGCGATCACCCGCAGCCGGTCGGGCGTCGGCGATGCCCAGCGCGCGCATCACCGCGGCGCGGCCGGTGTCCGTCGTCGTCGGCGCCCGGGATGTCGATCTCGTCGAGGCCGGTCAGGCCGGTCTCCAGGCCGCGCAGGGCCTTCTGCAGGCTCTCGGCGAAGGTGCGGCCGATGGCCATGACCTCGCCCACCGACTTCATCGAGGTGGTCAGGTAGGGCTCGGCGCCCGGGATACTTCTCGAAGGCGAAGCGCGGGATCTTGGTGACCACATAGTCGATGGTCGGCTCGAACGAGGCCGGCGTCGCGCCGGTGATGTCGTTCATCAGCTCGTCGAGGGTGTAGCCGACGGCCAGCCGCGCGGCGACCTTGGCGATGGGAAAGCCGGTGGCCTTGGACGCCAGGGCCGAGGAGCGCGACACCCGCGGGTTCATCTCGATCACCACCATGCGCCCGTCGGCGCGGATTGACCGCGAACTGCACGTTGGAGCCGCCGGTCTCGACGCCGATCTCGCGCAGCACCGCGATCGAGGCGGCGCGCATGCGCTGGTATTCCTTGTCGGTCAGGGTCAGGGCCGGGGCGACGGTGATCGAAGTCGCCGGTGTGCACGCCCATCGGGTCGATGTTCTCGATCGAGCAGACGATGATGCAGTTGTCCGCCTTGTCGCGGACCACCTCCATCTCGTACTCCTTCCAGCCGAGCACGCTCTCCTCGATCAGCACCTCGGTGGTGGGCGAGAGGTCGAGGCCGCGCTCGACGATCTCGCGGAACTCCTCGATGTTGTAGGCGATGCCGCCGCCGGTGCCGGCCAGGGTGAAGGAGGGGCGGATGATGGCCGGCAGGCCGACGAACTCCAGCGCCTCCAGCGCCTCTTCCAGGGTGTGGGCGGCGCGGGACTTGGGGCTTTCCAGGCCGATGGTGGTCCATGGCGTCGCGGAATTTCTGGCGGTCCTCGGCCTTGTCGATCACCTCGGCCTTGGCCCCGATCATCTCGACGCCGTACTTGGCCAGCACGCCGGAGCGCTTCCAGCGCCAGGGCGGTGTTCAGCGCCGTCTGGCCGCCCATGGTCGGCAGCAGGGCGTCGGGCCGCTCCTTGGCGATGATCTTCTCGACCATCTCCGGCGTGATCGGCTCGATGTAGGTGGCGTCGGCCACGTCCGGATCGGTCATGATCGTCGCCGGGTTGGAGTTGACCAGGATGATCCGGTAGCCCTCGGCGCGCAGCGCCTTGCAGGCCTGCACGCCGGAATAGTCGAACTCGCAGGCCTGGCCGATGACGATCGGCCCCGCGCCGATGATCAGGATCGAGGTGATGTCGGTGCGTTTGGGCATGGTTTCTCGCGCGCGGAAGCGCCCGCGCGGGCGGGGCGCATCGATCTTGAACGGTTGCAGGTTAAGCGGCTCGTTTAGAGGCGCCGCGCGCGCCGCGCAACCGGCCAAGAAAAATGGGCCGGCGCGGAGGCGCCGACCCATTCGGAATTCCGTGGCTGGGCCCTGAAGGGACCCCGCGCCGCTCAGGCCTGGAGTTGGCCGGCGGACATCTTGCCGTTCTTCGCGTCGCGCTCCAGTTCGTAGGTGATCTTTTGACCTTCGTTCAGCGAGCCGAGGCCCGCGCGTTCAACCGCGGAGATGTGAACGAACACGTCCGCGCCGCCCGCATCCGGTTGGATGAAGCCGAAGCCCTTTTGTCCGTTGAACCATTTAACAGTACCGGTAGCCATGTAGATTTAGTCCTTGATATGAAGATGCCGCCCGCGGAATAGCCGCGAATTAAATCGGATACGGTGAATGTCGGAAGGCGGGTCCGGGAGCCCTTGAGGGCAGGGAAGAGTGCTTTGTTTAGAGCCGCGCGGCAAATCATGCAACCGGGCAAAGAAAATGGGCCGGCGCGCGGGGCGCCGACCCATTCGAATATTTGGGCCGGGTTCCTGGCGAACCCCGTGCCGCTCAGGCCTGGAGTTGGCCGGCGGACATCTTGCCGTTCTTCGCGTCGCGTTCGAGTTCGTAGGTAATTTTTTGACCCTCGCGCAGAGAGCCGAGGCCCGCGCGTTCAACCGCGGAGATGTGCACGAACACATCGGCGCCGCCCGCATCCGGTTGGATGAAGCCGTAGCCCTTTTGTCCGTTGAACCATTTAACAGTACCGGTAGCCATCTAGATTTAGCCCTTGATAAGAATAGAGTCTCGCCCCAACGGACAGCCGCGGAGTGGATCAAATACGTTGAGGATCGGAAGGCGGGTCCGGGGCCCCAGGAGGGGCATGGAAGAGCGGCCGAACCCTAGCGAATTCGATACTTTGAATTATGGCGATTGTGGCGAGCCTCGGCAAGTCGATTGTGAAAAAAGGCGTCCGCCTTTCAATTGCCGCCGTAAGCGCCGATATTGAGGGTGAGCCGAGACTGGCTCTGGAGAGCCTGTGCATGAGCTTGATCGACAAAATTCCCCTGTTGGACGATGCGGCCCTCAAGAATCTGCTGGATAACGCCAAGCGGCTGGGCGCCAGCGGAAGCCCCAAGCAGCAGGCCGACGCCGCCGAGCTTTTGCCGGCGCTCGAAGCCGCCGTGGCCGAGAGGCGGGCGACAAAGCTTGGAGCGGCGGCGGAAAAGCGCGCGGTGAACAAGAAGCCCGCCGCGCCCAAGGCGGCTAAGGCCGCCAAGGCGACTGTCGCCGCCTGATCGGGCGTCGGGCTCAGGCCCTGGTCGTCTCCATCATCTCGGCGAAGCGCTTGAACAGGTAGAGGGCGTCGCCCGGGCCGGGTGACGCCTCCGGGTGGTGCTGCACCGAGAACACCGGCCGGCCGGTCATGGCCAGGCCGGCGTTGGTGCCGTCGAACAGCGAGACGTGGGTCTCCTTGAGGCTGGCCGGCAGGGTGTCGCGGTCGACGGTGAAGCCGTGGTTCATCGAGACGATCTCCACCTTGCCGGTGGTCAGGTCCTTGACCGGATGGTTGGCGCCGTGGTGGCCCTGTTCCATCTTCCCGGTCGCGGCGCCCAGGGCCAGGGCCAGCATCTGGTGGCCCAGGCAGATGCCGAAGACCGGCATGCCGCTGTCGACCAGCTTCCGGATCTGCGGCGCGGCGTGGATCGCCGGTCGCCGCCGGGTCGCCGGGGCCGTTGGACAGCAGCACGCCGTCGGGCTTGCGCGCCAGGATGTCCTCGGCCGCGCGTCTCGGCCGGCACCACGGTGGCCGCGCGCGCCGACGCAGTCAGGGCGCGCAGGATGTTGCGCTTGACGCCGTAGTCGACCACCACGACCTCGTACTTCGCCTCGCCCGCGGTCGGCGTAGCCCTCCGGCCAGGACCACAGGCCCTCGTCGCCAATCGAACGGCTGCAGGCAGGAGGCGTCCTTGGCCAGGTCCAGGCCCTCCAGGCCGCGCCAGGCGCGCGCCTGCGCGATCAGGGCGGCGAGGTCGAACCGGCCGTCCGGATCGTGGGCGATCACCCCGTGCGGCATGCCCTGCTCGCGGATCGCGCTTGGTCAGGGCGCGGGTGTCGACGCCGGCCAGGCCGACCACGCCGCGCCGCTTCAGCCAGCCGTCCAGGTCGGCGTCCGACGCGCCAGTTGGCCGGCGGCGTCGGCAGGTCGCGGAAGATCGCGCCCCGCGCCGCGGTCGCCGCCGCTCCCGACACCTGCTCGATGTCCTCCACGTTGGTCCCGACATTGCCGATGTGCGGGAAGGTGAAGGTGACGATCTGGGCCATGTAGGAGGGGTCGGTCAGGATCTCCTGATAGCCGGTCATGGCGGTGTTGAAGCACACCTCGCCCACCGCCTCGCCGACCGCGCCGACGCCGTGGCCCTGCCAGCACCGTGCCGTCGGCCAGGGCCAGCACGCCGGTGACGCCGGTCGGCAGATCACTCGGCATCGGCGTCTCCTTCAGGTGGGCAAACGGGCGCGTAGGTAGTGGCTGGCGCCGGCGGGGTCAACGCGGCTAATATTTCGCCACCATGCTCGATCTTCGCCCCAACTGCGAATGCTGCGACAGAGACCTTCCGCCGCAAAGCGCCGAAGCCCGCATCTGCACCTTCGAGTGCACCTTCTGCGCCGACTGCGCCGAGGCGCGATTCGCCGGCGTCTGCCCCAATTGCGGCGGCGATCTCGTCCGCCGACCGATCCGTCCGCCGGCTATGCTGGCCAAATATCCGGCGTCGACGAAACGGGTGAACAAGGCGCACGAGGAATGCGTCGCCCCCTGATTTAGTCCGGCCCGATGGCGCGAGCGGACGCGACTCGACTCGCTCATGGCGCTATCGTCCCTGCGTGCGCTTCGACGACCGCTTCCTCGACGAGATCAAATCGCGCCTGCGCCTTTCCGATGTGATCGGCAAGACCGTGAAGCTGCGCCGGCAGGGCCGCGAATATGTCGGCCTCTCGCCCTTCACCAAGGAGAGGACGCCGTCGTTCTTCGTCAATGACGACAAGGGCTTCTTCCACGACTTCTCCTCCGGCAAGCACGGCGACCTGATCAGCTTCCTGCAGGAGACCGAGCGGCTGAGCTTCATCGAGGCGGTCGAGCGGCTGGCGGGGGAGGCGGGGGTGCCGCTGCCCGACGCCCGATCCCCGCGCGGCCGAGCAGGACAAGGCGCGCCAGGGCCTGCCGACTGGCTGGAGCTGGCCGCCGCCTGGTTCGAGGCCGAGCTGCGCCGGCCCGCCGGCCGCGCGGCGCGCGACTATCTGGCCGCGCGCGGCCTGCCGGAGAGCGGAGTGGGCGCGCTTCCGCCTCGGCTTCGCGCCCGCCGGGCCGCACGGCGCTGAAGGACTATCTGATCGCCAAGGGCGCCATGCCCGGCGAACTGGTCGAGGCGGGCCTGCTGATCGCGCCGGAGGACGGCGGCGCGCCCTACGATCGGTTCCGCGACCGCATCATCTTCCCCATCACCGATGGGCGCGGCCGGGTGGTCTCCTTCGGCGGCCGGGCCATGGACCCGCAGGCGCGGGCCAAATACCTCAACGGCCCCGAGACCAGCCTCTTCGACAAGGGCCGCGACCCTCTACGGCCTGCCCGAGGCGCGCCGCCTGCTGCACGCCGGGGACGCCGAGGGCGCGCTCTGGTGGTGGTCGAAGGCTATATGGACGTCATCGCCTGCCAGCGCGCCGGGGTCGCCGCCGTGGCGCCGATGGGCACCGCGCTGACCGAGGAGCAGATGGAGCTGCTCTGGCGCCTGCACCCGGAGCCGACCCTCTGCTTCGACGGCGACGGCGCCGGCCAGCGGGCGGCCTCCCGGGCCATCGACCGCGCCCTGCCGCTGCTGCAAGCGCCGGCCGCACCTTCCGCTTCGCCATCGTCACCGGCGGCAAGGACCCCGACGACGTGCTGCGCGAACAGGGCGCCGCGGCGCTGAAGGCGCAGCTCGGCGCCACCACGCCCTTCGTCGAGGCCCTGTTCACCCGCGAGCGCGACGCCGACCGCCCTGGACACGCCCGAGCGGCGCGCCGGCCTGAAGCAGAGGCTGCGCAAGCGCGGCCAAGGCCATCGCCGACCCCGACCTGGCGGCCGCCTACCGCGAGGACCTGTTCGCGCGCCATGATGCAGTTGTTCGCCCCGGCGCGCGCCGCGCGCGCCGGTTCGGGAACCTGGACGCCGAACGGGGTCAGGCGCGGCGGATCGCGCTGGCGCAAGGCTGGCCCGCCGCTCGCCCACCTTCCCGACGCCCGAGGGTCGAGCCGCCGCCAAACGGCTCGCCGACGCCCTCGAGCCGATGGCCGCGGCCCTGGCCAAGCAGGCGCTCGCCGACCCTGCCGGTGCTCGACGATCACCTGGAGGAGCTTGAGGCGCATGGCTTCGGCGATCCGGCCCTGCTACGAATTGGCCAGGGAAATCATCCGCCTGCGTCTGGACTGCCGACCGTCTTGACTCCGAGGCCCTGCAACGCCATCTGGCGGCCAGAGGATTTAGCGCGCTGCTGATTGACATCGACCGGGCCGCCACGCATGCGGGCGCGCCCTTCCTCAAACCGGATGTCACCCTCGCCGCCGCCAGGTCCCAGTGGTCGCACGCTTTCGAGGCTCTTAATTCGTCTGGCGGCGCTCGAAGCGCGCCATCGCTGCCGCCAAGCAGGACTTGGCGGGCGGTGGCGGCGCGTCGGCGCTGATGGCGTTGAAGGCGGAGCGCGACGCACTGAGACGGGCGATCAAGACGGGAACGATTTGGACGACTGACGGATCGTCATAACGGCGGGGCCATTGGGGTCTCGCCACGAGAACCATATTTTCGGCGCCGGGCGGCCATGCGGGCTCTCCAGGCGCCGTCGCTGGAGATCTGGATGACCACGACCACCACCGCCGAGCCGCCGAAGCGCCCGCCGCCGCCGACGGGCCGCTGCTCGACCTGACCGACGCCGGGGTCAAGAAGTTCATCAAGCAGGCCAAGGCCCGCGGCTACGTCACCATGGACGAGCTGAACAAGGTCCTGCCGTCCGAGGAGGTCACCTCCGAGGCCATCGAAGACACCCTGGCCATGCTCTGCGAGATGGGCGTCAACGTCGTCGAGGCCGAGGAAGACGCGCGCCGAGGGCGGCGAAGTCGCGGTGCGCGAAGAAACCGCCGTCGCCGAGACCGCCGACAAGCAGAGCGCCTACGACCGCACCGACGATCCGGTGCGCATGTACCTGCGCGAGATGGGCTCGGTCGAGCTGCTGTCGCCGCGAGGGCGAGATCGCCATCGCCAAGCGCATCGAGGCCGGCCGCGACACCATGATCCGCGGCCTGTGCGAAAGCGCCCTGACCTTCGAAGCCATCATGGTCTGGCGCGAGGAACTGGGCTCGCGGCCGCATCCTGCTGCGCGAGGTCATCGACCTCGAACAGACCTATGGCGGCCAGGTCGCCCAGGCGCTGTCGCGACGCCGCCGTCGCCGGCGAGGCGATCGAAGCCGAACCGCCGCGCCGCCAGCGAAGACGACGAGGACGGCGAAGCCGCGCCGCCGAGGCCGAGGCCGACGACGACGATTTCGACGACGGCGCCGGGCCCGACCATCAGCGCCATGGAAGGCCGAGCTGCGCGAAGGCGTCATGGCCACCCTCGACGCCATCGCCGCCGAGTTCGAGGCCTTCCGCCGCCTGCAGGAAAAGCTGGTCGACGCACCGGCTGAAGGGCGAGGACCTCGCCGAGGCCGACCGCAAGGCCTACGAGGCCGCCACCACCACCATCGTCCAGCACCTCAAGACGCTGAAGCTGAACAACAACCGCATCGAGGCCCTGGTCGAGCAGCTCTACGCGATCAACAAGCGCCTGATGGGCCTGGAAGGCCGCCTGCTGCGCCTGGCCGACAGCTACGGCATCTCGCCGCGCGCGAGTTCCTGAAGGCCTATTTCGGCTCCGAGCTGCGATCCCGAACTGGGCGCGAGAAGGTCAAGGCGCTGGGCGTGCGCTGGACCAAGTTCGTCGAGAACGACGCCGGCCAGATCGGCGACATCCGCCAGCGAGATCGCCGCGCTCGCCACCGAGACCGGCGTGCCGATCGACGACTACCGCCGCATCGTCCAGACCGTGCAGAAGGGCGAGCGCGAGGCGCGCCAGGCCAAGAAGGAAATGGTCGAGGCCAACCTGCGCCTGGTGATCTCCATCGCCAAGAAATACACCAACCGCGGCCTGCAGTTCCTGGACCTGATCCAGGAAGGCAACATCGGCCTGATGAAGGCGGTCGATAAGTTCGAGTACCGCCGCGGCTACAAGTTCTCGACCTACGCCACCTGGTGGATCCGCCAGGCGATCACCCGCTCGATCGCCGACCAGGCCCGCACCATCCGCATCCCGGTGCACATGATCGAGACGATCAACAAGATCGTCCGCACCAGCCGCCAGATGCTGCACGAGATCGGCCGCGAGCCGACGCCCGGAGGAGCTGGCCGAAAAGCTGGCCATGCCGCTGGAGAAGGTGCGCAAGGTGCTGAAGATCGCCAAGGAGCCGATCAGCCTCGAGACGCCCGATCGGCGACGAGGAAGACAGCCACCTGGGCGACTTCATCGAGGACAAGAACGCCATCCTGCCGATCGACGCGGCGATCCAGTCCAACCTGCGCGAAACCACCACCCGCGTGCTGGCCTCGCTGACGCCGCGCGAGGAACGCGTGCTGCGCATGCGCTTCGGCATCGGCATGAACACCGACCACACCCTCGAAGAAGTCGGCCAGCAGTTCAGCGTCACCCGCGAACGCATCCGCCAGATCGAAGCCAAGGCGCTGCGCAAGCTGAAGCACCCCAGCCGCAGCCGCGGAAGCTGCGGAGCTTCCTGGATAGTTGACGGCGCGGGGAGCTGGGGGAGCCCGTGGCTGAGCGGAGGACCTATCAAGGCTCCTGCCACTGCGGTCGAGTGCGCTTTGAGGTCGACGCCGCTTTGGATCACGTCCGGGTGTGCGACTGTTCGATTTGCAAAAGGCGTGGGGCCCTAATTCACCGGGTGGAACCCAGCTGTCTTCGCCTGCACACGCGGTGGGACGATCTTCTCGTCTACACATTTCACACACACGTCGCCCGAGACTATTTTTGTCCTACCTGTGGAATCCTGCCCTTCCGGCGGCCACGCACGCAGGAGGATGTCATAGGCGTCAATGTGCGCTGCCTGGACGGCGTTGATCTCGATACGATCCCGGTAAAGCGCGTCTTTGGAAGCCGGCTCCCATAGACAGCGTCAGCCCGCCGCCGGATCGAGCCGGCGACAGGTCCTATTTCCCCAGCGCGGCGTAGACCTGCTTCTGGAACAGCGGCAGGGCGAGGCGCGCGCCCATGCGCTGGCCGGCGGCGATCTGGGCCACCGCCTCGGGGCCCAGCGGCATGGAGTTCTGGATCAGATAGATCACGATCATGTCCTCGGCCGGATCGGCCCGCCACCAGGTGCCGAAGGCGCCCGGCCAGCCGAACGCGCCGTCGATGCCGGCGCCCATCCAGGCCTGCTTCTCCGCATCGAGTGATCATGGAGAGGCCCAGGCCGAAGCCCTGGCCCATCCAGAACGGCATGCCCATGAAGGGGATCTGCGCGCTGGGCGTCGGTCAGCCGGTTGGTCGCGCATCAGCGCGACGGTCTCGGGCTTCAGCAGCCGCACGCCGTCCACCTCGCCGCCGTTCAGCAGCATGCGGGCGAACTTCAGATAGTCGTCGGCGGTGGAGATCAGGCCGCCGCCGCCGCCGCAGAACGCCGGCGGCGCGTCATGGCGCTGGAATGCCACCGGCTCCAGCGCGCCGGTCTCGGCGTCCTGGCGATAGACCACCGCCGCGCGATCGCGCTTTTCCGGCGGGAAGTAGAAGTCGGTGTCGGCCATGCCGAGGGGCTCGAAGATCCGCTCGCATCAGCAAGTCGCGGAACGGCCATGCCCGCGACGCGGCCGACCAGGAAGCCCAGCACGTCGGTGGCGTGGCTGTAGTGGAACCGCTCGCCGGGCGGATAGGACAAGCGGCAGGCCGCCCAGCGCCGCCATCCAGGCGTCCGGCGTCATGTCGGCCGTTGAGCACGTCGCCCAGCGCCTTCTGGTGGGCGTGGGCGATCGGGACCGACCGAGGTGAAGCCATAGGCCAGGCCCGCGCGGTGGGTCAGCAGGTCCTCGACGGTGATGTCGCGCGGCGCGGGATAGGTCTCGTCCAGCGGGCCGTCGGCCGTCCTTCAGCACCCGCATGTCGGCGAACTCCGGCGCCCATTTGGTGATCGGATCGTTCAGCGAGAGCTTGCCTTCCTCCATCAGCATCAGGGCGGCGACCGAGGTGATCGGCTTGGTCATCGAGGCGATGCGGAACAGGGTGTCGCGCGCCATCGGCGCTCCGGTCTCGATGTTGCGCCGGCCGATGGGTCGTTGACCTGCGCGATCTCGCCCTTGCGCCAGATCAGCGTCACCGCGCCGGCCAGATCGCCCGCCTCGATAGCGCTGGCGATGGGCGCGCGAAGCCTCGGCCAACGCCTCGGTTTCGAAACCTCCGAAGTCGCCGATCGGTCCGTCCATGCCGCTCTCCCTTGCTCGTTTGGCCCGATGTTAGCGGAGCGTATCGCGCTCGCCTATGGCCCGTCAGGGTTTCGGCGCGGCGAAAGTCCCGACGATCTCGCCCGACGCCAACACATGGCCGCGCAGGGCCTGCGGTCAGCGCTCTGCTGTCCGCGCCGGCCGCCAGGGCCAGCGGCGCATTCAGGGCGAACACGATCAGATGATAGTGATGGACGCCGCTGGGCGGCCTTGGGCCGCCATAGCCGATCGAACCAAAGCCATTGCGCCCCTGCGCGGCGCCGGCGGGCGATGGCGGGTGAGCGGCCGTCGAAACGTGTTCTGGCAAGGCCCGCGTGGCGGCGGGGATGTTCCAGATCAGCCAATGGATGAATGGCGGCGGATCACCGGCGTCGGGATCCTGTAGAATGACCGCATAGGCTTTGGCTCCAGGCGCCGGCGTCCAACTCACGGCGGGCGAGAGATTCTCGCCAAAAGCGCTGTTGCGCGGGCTGATCCGGCCGTCGACCCCGATGGCCGGCGAAATCACCTTGATCGCCGGAGCGGCGTGGCTCACAGCCGCGAGCATCAGGAGGTTCGCCGTGGCGACGAAAGGGAGAAGACCGCGCGTTCCCATGCCACAAACCTTTCTTTCCGACTGTCCCCGCCGCCACCGCTTGCGCAACATATAACGGAACCTTTATATCCCGCTCGCGGTTCCACCCGCCGGCGCCGCCATCCCCTCCAGGGCCGGATCGGTCCGTGTCTTCCGTCGATTACAGGACCCTTCTTCCCATGAATCAAGAACGCGCCAGCTACCTCTTCACCAGCGAAAGCGTGTCCGAAGGCCACCCGGACAAGGTCGCCGACCGCATCTCCGACACCGTGGTCGACGCCTTCCTGGCCGCCGATCCCTATGCCCGCGTCGCCTGCGAGACCCTGGTCACCACCAACCGCATCATCCTGGCCGGCGAGGTGCGCGGGCCCGGCCGGCGTGGTCGAGAGCCTGGAGGACAAGGTCCGCGCCGCGGTCAAGGACATCGGCTACGAGCAGGAGGGCTTCCACTGGAAGACCGCCGACTACGCCTGCCACCTGCACGCCCAGTCGGCCGACATCGCCATGGGCGTCGACGCCGCCGGCAACAAGGACGAGGGCGCCGGCGACCAGGGCATCATGTTCGGCTACGCCACCAACGAGACGCCGGAGCTGATGCCGGCGACCCTGCAATACTCCCACAACATCCTGAAGAGCGCTGGCCGAGGCCCGCCACTCGCGGCGAGCGAGCCTGGGCCTGGAGCCCGACGCCAAGAGCCAGGTCACCCTGCTCTACGAGAACGGCAAGCCGGTGCGCGCCGCCTCGATCGTGCTCTCGACCCAGCACAGCGAGGGCCTGACCCCCGCCGACGTCGCCGAGATCGTGCGGCCCTACATCCTCAAGGTGCTGCCCGAAGGCTTCGTCACCGACGAGACCGAGTGGCACGTCAACCCCACCGGCAACTTCGTCATCGGCGGGCCGGACGGCGACTGCGGCCTGACCGGGCGCAAGATCATCGTCGACACCTACGGCGGCGCGGCGCCCCACGGCGGCGGCGCCTTCTCCGGCAAGGACCCGACCAAGGTCGACCGCTCGGCCGCCTACGCCTGCCGCTACCTGGCCAAGAACGTCGTGGCCGCCGGCCTGGCCGACAAGTGCACCATCCAGATCGGCTACGCCATCGGCGTCTCCCAGCCGCTTGAGCTTCTACGTCGACCTGCACGGCGCCGGCCAGGTCGACCCGGCCAAGCTGGAGGAGATCCTGCCGGAGATGATCGGCGGCGCCACGCCGCGCGCCATCCGCGAGCACCTGGGCCTCAACCGCCCGATCTACGCCCGCACCGCCGCCTACGGCCACTTCGGCCGCAAGGCCGACGCCGACGGCGGCTTCTCCTGGGAAAAGACCGATCTGGCGGACGCGCTGCGCCGGGCGTTCTAGCGCCTTCAGGCCGATGTCGGCCTGCCTCATCCGTGTGCGCACGGTGAAGACGCCATCGCCGCTCAGGACGCCCCCCCGAGCGAACAAGCGGCCGTTCTGCCAATTGGAAAGGCCCAGCTCCGGACGGTTGAAGGCGTATTGGCCATCGACCCAGCGGGTGAAGCCGTCGCCGACGAAGGCCGCCTCGATCGCTTCATAGAACTGGGCCTGGGCGGTCGGCGTCCTCCGCGATCAGCGAGGCGGCGAAACGGGGACTGTGCCGGTTGAAGAGGGCGATCGCCGCCTCGACGCTCTCGACGATCACGCAGCGACACCTCCGGCGTATCATCCCACTCCCATTCCTGGCCGAGATCGGTCGGCCGTCATCGGCTCGATGCGCAGGCCAGGTGGGCGGTTCGGCGGGCGGATCGACCCAGTGGACCCGGGTGACCGCGCCCCGCCGCTCGCCGGCGCGCCGGGCCGCGTCCAGGAATATCGGCGTGAGGTCGTCGGCGCGCGCGCGTACGATGCAGCAGACATTGAGGGTGTTGCACACCTTGCGATCGAGGGAGTTGAACACCGCCTCGCCGAAGCGGCCGGCATCGGCGTCGGCGCCGGCGATCAGCCACGCGCCGCCGGTCCCGTGCAGGCTCACCGGCGTGCCGGCCTGACGCGCCACCGCTCCCAGCTGGGCCACCGCGGCGCCCGAGCCGCGCGCCACCGCCAGAGCCAGGCGCGGATCGGCGAACATGGCCAGTCCCGCCGCCCGATCGCCGCTGGCCACCAGGATCGCCGCTCCGGCAGGCAGGCCAGCTTCGGCCAGAGCCGGGGCCAGGGCGTGCGCCTCGATCGCCTTGGCGGTCTCCAGGGCGTCGGAACCGATCCGGAACACCACGGTGTTGCCGCCCCGGATCACTCCGGCCGCGTCGGCGAACACATTGGGCCGGCCTTCGAAGACGAAACCCACGACGCCGAGCGGCGCGGCCACCTGCTCCACGCTCCAGCCCTCGTGGTCGACGTGTTCGATCACCCGGCCCGCGTTCGGCCGGAGCGTCGCGCCAGGCGCGCAGGCCGGCGATCATGTCGGCGCGCATGGCCGGGCTCGGCGACCAGCCGGGTGATCGGGCGGCCGGCGTCGCCGGGCGCGGGCGACGATCCGCGCGGTTGGCCTCGGCGATCGGCGCCCAGCCTGCCTCGGACTCCAGCAATCGGGCGAAGCGGTCGAAGAAGGCCTTGATCTGGGCGTCGCTCACCCGCGCCATCCCGGCGAAGGCGTCGACCGCGCGGCCAATCGCGTCGGCGGCGATCTGGTGCGCCGCCGCGGGCACGTGGAGCAGAGCGCCGGTTTCCTGGACGACGATCAGCCGGTCGCCGGCCTCGAAGCGCGCGGCCAGAGCCTCGTCGACAAAGGTGACCCGATCGCCGCCAAAGACGATGGGCATGCCGGCGGTCAGGCGCTCCAGGGTCTGGATCATGCGGCGGCTTTATCGCAAGCCACGCGCGGCCTCCACTTCAAACGCCGCCGATTGCGTCGAGCGCCTCGCCAGACTAATCGGCGCTCGCAACCTCAGATGGAGACACGCCCATGCAGACCCGCGCCGCCGTCGCCTGGAAGGCCGGTGACCCGCTCACCATCGAGACGGTCGATCTCGAAGGCCCCGGCCCCGGCGAAGTGCTGGTCGAGATCAAGGCCACGGGCATCTGCCACACCGACGAATTCACCCGCTCCGGCGGCGATCCGGAGGGCCTGTTCCCGGCCATCCTCGGCCATGAGGGCGCGGGCGTGGTGCTGGAGGTCGGCGCCGGCGTCACCACGCGTCAAGCCGGGCGACCACGTGATCCCGCTCTACACGCCCGAATGCCGGCAATGTAAGTCGTGCCTCTCGCGGCGCACCAACCTCTGCACCTCGATCCGCGGCACCCAGGGCCAGGGCCTGATGCCCGACGGCACCAGCCGCTTCTCCATCGGCGGCGAGAAGATCTTCCACTACATGGGCTGCTCGACCTTCGCCAACCACACGGTGCTGCCCGAGATCGCCCTGGCCAAGGTCCGCGAGGACGCCCCGTTCGACAAGATCTGCTACATCGGCTGCGGCGTGACCACCGGCGTCGGCGCGGCGATCTGGACCGCCAAGGTGTGGCCGGGCGCCAATGTCGCGGTGTTCGGCCTGGGCGGCATCGGCCTCAATGTCCTGCAGGGCGCGCGCATGGCCGGGGCCGACAAGATCATCGGCGTCGACCTCAATCCCGGCCGCGTCGAGATGGCCCGGAAGTTCGGCATGACCCATTTCATCAATCCCGACGAGGTCGGCCGCGACAAGGTCGTCCAGGCGGTGGTCGACCTGACCGGCGGCGGCGCCGACTTCTCGTTCGAGTGCATCGGCAATATCCACACCATGCGCCAGGCGCTGGAGTGCTGCTCATCGCGGCTGGGGCGAGAGCATCATCATCGGCGTCGCCGGCGCCGGCCAGGAGATCTCCACCCGGCCGTTCCAGCTGGTCACCGGCCGGGTATGGAAGGGCACGGCCTTCGGCGGCGCCAGGGGCCGCACCGACGTGCCGAAGATCGTCGACTGGTACATGGAGGGCAAGATCGACATCGATCCGCTGATCACCCACCTGCTGCCGCTGGAAGACATCAACAAGGGCTTCGATCTGATGCACGCCGGCGAGAGCATCCGCTCGGTGGTGGTGTTTTAGACCCGCCGGTTTCCGCTCGGGCGGCGAAGGCGCTTAAGCTCCGCGCCATGAGCACGCCTCCGGAAACTCGCGGAACCCCGGGTGCGGCCGGGCTGGCGGGGCCTGCGCTTCGCGCGCCGACCGCTCTCCGCCTTGGGCCGGCCTGCGCGCCAGCATTCGCGCCAGCGAGCTTTGGCTGGTGGTGATCGCCGCCGGTGTGGGGGCCATGGCCGGCCTGCTCACCGTCACCGTCAGCGGCGCCGCGCACGGCCTGCAAGTGGCGTTGTATGGCCTGCGGGGCGATGAGCGCCTTTCGGCCATGGCGGGTCTCCCGGGTTATCGGGTCCTGCTCCTGCCGCTGGGAGGCCTAATCCTGGGCGCCGTCACCTGGTTGTGGACCCGGCGACGGCCAGGCTCGCCCGTCGACCCTGTGGAGGCCAACGCCCTGCATGGCGGGCGGATGTCGATCCGCGACAGCCTGTTCGTGGGCTTCCAGAGCGTCGTCTCCAACGGCTTTGGCGCCTCGGTGGGCCTGGAGGCCGCCTTTGCCCAGCTGGGCGGCGGCGCGGCCTCCCTCGCCGGCAGCTTCCTCAACCTGCGCCGCAATGACCTTCGCGCCCTGGTCGGGGCCGGGGCCGGGGCCGGCATCGCCGCGGCGTTCGGCGCGCCGCTCACCGGCGCCTTCTACGCCTTCGAGATCATCATCGGCTCCTACACCGCCGCCAATATCGCCCCGGTGGTGGCGGCGACCCTGGCGGGCGTGCTGGTCGCTCGCCTGATCGGCGGTCGACCGATGGCGCTGGAAAGCCAGGCCAGAGACGTGCTTTCGCTGAGCCACTATCTGCTTGTTCGCCGCCCTGGGGATGATCTGCGCATTCCTCGGCGTCGCGATCATGCGCCTTGTGGCCTTTCTCGAGGCGCGCGCGGCCAAGCTTCCTGGACCCAAATGGCTTCGGCCGGCCCTTGGCGGCGTCGTGCTCGCCGCGATCGCCTGGATCGCCCCGCGCACCCTTTCGGCCGGTCATGGGGCGATGCGCATGGACCTCGCCGCCGAGCTCACCATCGGCGTCCTGATCTTCCTGATCGTGACCAAGGCCGCCGCTTCGATCGTGGCCCTGGGTTTCGGCTTTCGGGGCGGCCTGTTCTTCGCCTCGCTCTACCTGGGCTCCCTGGTCGGCAAGCTCTATGTCGTCGCCCTGACCGCCGCCGGTGTCCACACCACCATCGATCCCCTGGCGGCCGCTTTCGTCGGCATGGGGGCGATGGCCGTCGCCATCATCGGCGGCCCGTTCACCATGACCTTCCTGGTGCTGGAGACCACCGGCGATTTCGGCCTGACCGCCGCGACCCTGACCGCCTCCATCATCGCCAGCCTGCTGGTGCGGGAGACCTTCGGCTATTCCTTCTCCACCTGGCGTCTGCACCTGCGCGGCGAGACCATCCGCAGCGCTCACGACGTGAGCTGGCTGCGCGATCTCACCGCCGGCAAGATGATGCGCGCCGACGCCGCCACCATCGCCGCCGACACCAAGGTGGCCGAGTTTCGCCGCCGATTTCCGCTGGGCTCGACCCGCCGCGTGGTGGGCCTCGACGCCGGCCAGCGCTACGCCGGGGTGATCCCGGTCTCCGCCGTCCACGCCGACGCCGACCAGGACGATGTGGTCGGAAACCTGATGATCAACAAGGACCAGTGGCTGCGACCGGAGATGACCATCAAGGAGATCATGGGCGTCTTCGACCACACCGAGAGCGACGAGTTGGCCGTGCTGGACGAGGCGGGCGATGTGCTGGGCGTCCTTTCCGAAGCCTATGCGACGAGGCGCTATGCCGAAGAGTTGGAAAAGGTGCGGCGCGACCTCGTCGGGGGTGAATAGTTCGCCGCAGTTTGGCGTCGACCTCGCCTTGAAATCTTCGCCATCAAGGCCCAATTCCCAAACCAAGAAGGCGCGAGCGCCCGTAGATCACAAACGGAGTGGCCGTGCCGCCTTTTCATCGACCGGCGAATTTTGCTGTTTGCCTCCTGGCGTTCGGCGGCTTGCTGGCTTTGGAGGCCTGTGGCCCCCATGGCCCGTCCGGGCCGCCGCGGGGGCCGGCGGTGGTGTCGGTGGTCACCCTTCAGGCCGCGCCGGTGGAGCTCACCACCGAACTTCCCGGCCGCACTTCGCCGTTCGAGGTCTCCGACGTCCGGCCCCAGGTCGGCGGCATCATCACCGCGCGGCTGTTCAAGGAGGGCGACGACGTAAAGGCCGGCCAGGTTCTCTACCAGATCGATCCGGCCCCCTATCGCGCGGCCTCCGATCAGGCCCAGGCCCAGCTCGCCAATGCGGAGGCCAATGTCGCCACCACCAAGGTCAAGGCCGAGCGCTACGGCGATCTGGTCAAGATCAACGCCGTCAGCAAGCAGGACTATGACGACGCCGAAGCGGCCTACAAACAGGCGGCCGCGACAGTGCTGCAGCAGCGCGCGGCGCTGGAGGCGGCGAAGATCAACCTCGACTATACCCGGGTCACCGCGCCGATCTCCGGCCGCATCGGCCTTTCCACCGTCACCCGCGGCGCTCTGGTCACCACCAGCCAGACCGCGGCCCTGACCACGGTCACCCAGCTCGATCCGATCTATGTGGACCTCACCCAGTCGGCCGCCGAGGTCCTGAAGCTTCGTCAGGAGATGGAGGCCGGCAAGGTCAGCGGCGGGGGGGGCGCGGCCCTGGCGGTGCGTCTGAAGTTCGAGGACGGCACGCCCTATCCCCTGGAGGGACGGATGCAGTTCACCGACGTGACGGTGGATCAGTCCACCGGCGCGGTCACCCTGCGCGCGGTGTTCCCCAACCCCAGGAAGCTGCTGCTCCCGGGCCTTTATGTTCGGGCCGTGATCGTCGAGGGCGTCGATCAAAATGGCATACTGGCGCCCCAGCAGGGGGTCAGCCGCGACGAGAAGGGTCAGCCCACGGCCCTGGTGGTCGATCCCACCGGCCACGTTCAGGCGCGCATCCTCACCGTCGTCGACGCTCGATCGGCGACAAATGGCTGGTGACCTCGGGCCTCAAGGCCGGGCGACCGGCTGATCGTCGAAGGGCTGCAGGCGGCCAAGCCCGGCGCCGCCGTCAAGATCGCGCGGACCCGGCGGCTAGGCGCGCCATAGGTGTCACGCTTCTTCATTCAGCGGCCGATCTTCGCGGTGGTGATCGCCATCGTCATCATGCTGGCCGGCATGCTGGCGATCCTGGCCCTGCCGATCGCGCAATATCCCACCATCGCCCCGCCGGCGGTGTTCGATCAGCGCCATCTATCCCGGCGCCTCGGCCGAGACGGTCGAAAGCTCGGTCACCCAGGTCATCGAGCAGCAGCTCAAGGGCCTCGACCACCTGCTGTATTTCTCCTCGACCAGCAGCTCGAACGGCCAGGCCCAGATCACCGCCACCTTCGCGCCGGGACCAATCCGGACATCGCCCAGGTCCAGGTCCAGAACAAGCTCCAGGCGGCGACCCCGCTGCTGCCCGCCCAGGTCCAGCAGCAGGGCCTGGTGGTCGCCAAGTCGCAGGCCAGCTTCCTGCTGGTCGTCGGCCTCTACGACACCGACGGGCGGCTACACCGACATCGACATCGCCGACTATCGTGAACAGCAAGCTTGTCGACCCGCTGGCGCGGGTCAACGGCGTCGGCGATATGCAGGTGTTCGGCAGCCAGTACGCCATGCGCATCTGGCTCGACCCCTACAAGCTCAACAATTACAAGCTGATGCCGTCCGATGTGCGCGACGCCGATCCTGGCCCAGAACGTCCAGGTCTCGGCCGGCGAGATCGGCGCCCAGCCGGCGGTCGCCCGGCCAGGCGCTCAACGCCACCGTCACCGCCCAGTCGCTCCTGCAGACGCCCGAACAGTTCAAGGCGATCATCCTGCGCACCCAGCCCGACGGCTCGCTGGTTCGACCTGTCGCGATGTGGCGCGGGTCGAGCTGGGCGGCGAGGACTACAGCGTCATCAGCCGCTTCAACGGCCGCCCGGCCGCCGGCATCGCCATCAAGCTCGCGCCCGGCGCCAACGCCCTGGACACCGCCGACGCGGTCAAGAAGCGCGCCGCTCGAGCTGGCCGCGAGCCTGCCCGCCGGCATCAACGCTGGCCTTCCCGGTCGACAACACCACCTTCGTCAAGCTCTCGATCCAGCGAGGTGATCATCACCCTGATCGAGGCGATCGTCCTGGTCGTCGTGGTGATGTTCGTCTTCCTGCAGAACTGGCGGGTGACCCTGATCCCGGCCATGGCGGTGCCGGTGGTGCTGCTGGGCACGTTCGGGGTGCTCGCCGCGTTCGGCTATTCGATCAACACCCTGACCATGTTCGCCATGGTGCTGGCCATCGGCCTGCTGGTCGACGACGCCATCGTCGTGGTCGAGAACGTCGAGCGGATCATGGAGGAGGAGGGCCTGCTCGCCCAAGGAGGCCACCGATCAAGTCGATGGACGAGATCACCGGCGCCCTGGTCGGCATCGCCCTGGTGCTGTCGGCGGTGTTCCTGCCGATGGCCTTCTTCGGCGGCTCGACCGGCGTCATCTACCGCCAGTTCTCGGTCACCATCGTCTCGGCCATGGCGCTGTCGGTGCTGGTGGCCCTGATCCTGACGCCGGCGCTGTGCGCCACCCTGCTGCGGCCGGCGAAGAAGGGTGACCGCGCCGCCCGGGGCGGGCCTTTCGGCTGGTTCAACCGCACCTTCGAAGGCCGGCGTCACGCGCTATCACGGCGGCCCTGACCGGCATCCTGACAGACGCCCGTGCCGATGATGATCGTCTATGGCGTCATCGTCGCGGTCGATGGTCGCTGCTGTTCGTCCGCCTGCCGACCGCGCTTCCTGCCCGACGAGGACCAGGGCGTCATGATCGCCCTCTTCAACCTGCCGCCCGGCGCGGCCCAGACGCGCACCGCTGGCGGTGGCGGCGAAGATCCGAGACTATTTCCTGGACGACGGAGAAGGACAACGTCGACGGCGTCTTCACCGTCGCCGGCTTCAACTTCGCCGGCGCCGGCCAGAACCTGGGCCAGGCCTTCGTCCACCTGAAGGACTGGAAGCAAGCGCAACGGCGCCGAGAACCGCGCCCCGGCCATCGCCCAGCGGGCCATGGGCGCCTTCTCAACAGATCCAGCGACGCCCAGGTCTTCGCCCTGGTGCCGCCGGCGGTGCAGGAGCTGGGCAACGTCCACCGGCTTCGACCTCGAGCTGGAGGACCGGGCCGGCCTCGGCCACGACGCCTTGCTGGCGGCGCGCAACCAGCTTCTGGGCGATGGCCGCCAAGGACCCGCTGCTGGCGGGCGTGCGGCCCAACGGCCAGGACGACACGCCGCAGCTGCACCTCGACATCGACCAGTCCGCGCGCCGGCGCGCTCGGCCTCGCGCAGGCCGACGTCAACGACACCTTGAGCGCCGCCTCGGGCGGCTTGTTCGTCAACAACTTCATCGACCGCGGCCGGGTGAAGCAGGTCTACATGTCAGGGCGACGCGCCGTATCGCGCCGAGCCCGGAAGACCTCGGCCGCTGGTACGTGCGCGGCTCGAGCGGCGAGATGGCGCCGTTCTCCGCCTTCTCCACCAGCACTGGATGATCGGCCCGGCGCAGCTGCAGCGCTACAACGGCCTGCCGGCCATCGAAATCCAGGGCCAGGCGGCGCCGGGCAAGAGCTCCGGCGCGGCGATCGACGAGATGGAGAAGCTGGTGGCGCAAGCTGCCCAAGGGCATCGGCTATGAGTGGACCGGCCTTTCCTACCAGGAGCAGCTGTCGGGCTCGCAGGCGCCGGCCCTCCTCGGCCTCTCCATGCTGGTGGTGTTCCTGTGCCTGGCGGCGCTCTACGAGAGCTGGTCGATTCCGGTCGCGGTGATGCTGGTCGTGCCGCTGGGCGTCTTCGGCGCGGTGCTGGCCGCGACCCTGCGCGGGTTCTACAACGACATCTATTTCCAGGTGGGCCTGCTCACCACCATCGGCCTGTCGGCCAAGAACGCCATCCTGATCGTCCAGTTCGCCGACGAGGCGGAGAAGGGCGGGGCCACGCCGCGGGAGGCGGCGCTGGAAGCGGCGCGACTGCGGCTGCGCCCGATCCTGATGACCTCCCTGGCCTTCATCGCCGGCGTGTTCCCCCTGGCGATCTCCACCGGCGCCGGGGCGGGCAGCCAGAACGACATCGGCACCGGCGTCATCGGCGGCATGCTCGCGGCCACCACCATGGCGATCTTCTTCGTGCCCCTGTTCTTCGTCGGCGTCCGCGGACTCTTCCGGGGTCGAGCCAAGCCGGCGCCGGTTCCGCCCGAGGCGCCGGTGTGACATGAGACGCCTCGCCCCCTTCGCCCTGGCCGCCGCGGCGCTCCTCGCCGGCTGCATCGACTTGGCGCCGGCCTATCATCGGCCGGCCCAGCCCACGCCGTCGCAATTTCCCACCGGCCCGGCCTATGCGCCGGCAAGCGGCCCACCTCGGGGCGTGGTCGGGTGGCGCGATTTCTTCTCCGATCCCAAGCTCAAGAGCGTGATCGAGGAGGCCCTGGCCAACAACCGCGATCTGCGCGTGGCCGTGGCCAATATCGCCGCCGCCCGGGCGCAATATGTGGTTCAGCGCTCCGATCTCTTTCCCAAGTTCAACGCCACGGTCAGCGCGGTCTACGGCCAGACGCCCTACAGCGTCCTGGCGGCCGGGGCCGCGGGAACCACGCCGAAAGGCGACTACAACGAGCGCCTCTACAACGCCAATGTCGGGGTGAGCGCCTGGCAGCTCGATCTGTTCGGCAAGCAGCGCGACCTCACCCGCGCGTCCTTCGAGCAGTATCTGGCCACCCGCGCGGCCCGCGACGCCGCCCAGATCTCCCTGATCCAGCAGGTCGCCGCCGACTACCTCGCCGTGGGCGCGGATCAGGCCCTGCTGGCCATCGCCCGCGAGACGCTCAAGAGCGGCGGCGAAAGCCTCGCCCTCACCCAGGCGCGGTTCAAGGGCGGCATCGCCTCCGAGCTCGATGTCAGCCAGGCCGAGACCATCGTCGATCAGGCGAAGTTCGATCAGGCGCGCCTGACCACCCAGCTGGCCCAGGATCGCAACGCCCTTGAGCTGGTGGTCGGCGCCCCGGTGCCCGAGACCCTTCTGCCGACCGATGTCGATTCGCCCGAGGTCGTGCTTTCAAACCTGCCGGCCGATCTGCCCTCATCCGCCCTGCTCGCGCGCCCCGACGTTGTCGAGGCCGAGGCGCAGCTCAAGGGCGCCAACGCCAATATCGGCGCCGCCCGCGCGGCGTTCTTTCCCGATATCTCCTTGACGGCGTCCGGCGGGGTCACCAGCCTGGCCCTGAAGAGCCTCTTCAAGAGCGCGGCCGAGACCTGGAGCTTCGCGCCCACCGTCACCCAGCCGATCTTCGACGCCGGTCAGAACATCGGCAATCTGCGCTACGCCAAGGCCGAGCGCGAGGCGAGCGTGGCGCAATACGAAAAAGCCATTCAGACCGCCTTCCGCGAGGTGGCCGACGCCCTGGCCGACCGCGGCACCGTCGAGGACCGCGTCGCCGCCCAGCGCGCCCTGGTGGCCGCCGACGCCCTGGCGCTGAAGCTTTCCACCGCCCGCTACGATCGCGGCGCCGACACCTATCTCAATGTGCTCATCTCCCAGCGTTCCTACTTCGCCGCTCAGGAGGTGCTGGTGGCCGTCGAGCTGGCCAAGGCCGACAACCTGGTGACCCTCTACACCACCCTCGGCGGCGGCCTGGATGCGCCGACGCCGGCGGAGCAGGCGGCCGCTCGCTGAATCTCCATTTTATCGGTCGATCTTGGTCGAGAGCACGATCGAGGAGGTGGTCCGCTCCACGCCCGTCAGAGCGCCCAGGGCGTCGATCAGCGCGTCCATCTCCGCGACGCTGGGCGCGACGATCTCGGCGATCAGGTCGAAGGGGCCGCTGACCGACTGCAGCAGGCGCACGGCCGGCATGTTGCGGATGGCGCCGATCACCGCCGCTCGCCTGCTTGTGCGAGACGGTCATCATCACATAGGCGTGGATCTGGCCGCGCTCGTGGGCCTCGGACAGGCGCACGGTGTAGCCGGTGATCACGCCCGAGCTCTCCAGCCGCTCCAGCCGGCTCTGCACCGTGGTGCGCGACAGGCCCAGCCGCCGGGCGAGCTGGGCGGTCGGCGCCCGGGCGTTCTCGCGCAGGGCGTCCAGCAGGCGTCGATCCAGTTCGTCCATTCGATCAATCTCGTCGGCGATATGCCGGAATTAGATCGGCGTTTCGTCGGTTTCGCAATGGGATTCGACGCGCGGCTGCCGCAGATTGCGACTCACGCGCAGCCAACGGGGAAAGATCATCATGAAAGACGTCGTCGTCATCGGAGCCGGCCATATCGGCTCCACCATCGCCACCCTGCTCAGCGCCACCGGCGACTATCGCGTCACCGTCGCCGACCAGTCGGCCGCGCAGCTCGCCGCCCTCGGCGATGAGGCCCATGTGGAGCACAAGGTGGTCGACGTCACCGACGCCAAGGCGCTTGCGCGCCCTGCTGAGCGGCAAGTTCGCCGTGCTCAGCGCCGCGCCCTACCACCTGACCTTCCACGTCGCCGAGGCCGCCAAGGCCGCCGGCGCCCACTACCTCGACCTGACCGAGGACGTCGCCTCGCACCCGCAAGGTGAAGGCCCTGGCCATCGACGCCGAGACCGCCTTCATCCCCCAGTGCGGCCTGGCCCCCGGCTTCATCTCCATCGTCGCCGCCGACCTGGCCAAGCCACTTCGACGACCTTGCACGACGTGCGCCTGCGCGTCGGCGCCCTGCCGAACTATCCGTCCAACGCGCTGAACTACAACCTCACCTGGTCGACCGACGGGGTGATCAACGAATATTGCGAGCCCTGCGAGGCCATCGTCGACGGCCTGCCGCGCCAGACCCGCGCGCTGGAGGAGTGCGAAGCCTTCGCCCTCGACGGCGTCACCTATGAGGCCTTCAACACCTCCGGCGGCCTCGGCACCCTGTGCGAGACCCTGGACGGCAAGGTGCGCAACCTCAACTACCGCACCATCCGCTATCCCGGCCACGCGGCGATCATGAAGGCGCTGCTCAACGACCTGCGCCTGCGCGACCGCCGCGACCTGCTGAAGGACATCCTGGAGAACGCCCTGCCGGCGACCCTGCAGGACGTGGTGATCGTCTTCGTCACCGTCTCGGGCCTGAAGGACGGCCACCTGGTGCAGGAGACCTACGCCAACAAGATCTACGCCCGCGAGATGGGCGGCCAGATGGTCAGCGCCATCCAGATCACCACCGCCTGCGGCATCTGCGCCGTGCTCGACATGCTGGCCGACGGCGCCCTGCCGCACGGTCGGCTTCGTGCGCCAGGAGGAGATCGGCCTCGACGACTTCCTCGCCAACCGCTTCGGCGCCGCCTATGCCATGGCCGAAGCCGCGCCCCGCGCCGCCCGCTCTCGTCAGCGTGGCCGAGGCGCCATGGACGCGTCCGATGAACACCTTGCCGCAAGAGGCCCGCGATCTCCTCGGCCGCCTCGGCGTCCCGCAGAGCGCCTTCGACCGGCGGCGCGCGTTCGGTCTCTTCGCCGATCACCGGCGAGGTCATCGCCCATGTCCATGACGCCTCCGCGCAGGACTGCGCCCGGGCCATCGACGCCGCGCACGAGGCCTTCCTGGCCTGGCGCAAGGTTCCGGCCCCGCGCCGCGGCGAGCTGGTCCGCCTGCTCGGCGAGGAGCTGCGCGCCGCCAAGGCCGACCTCGGCCGGCTGGTCACCCTGGAGGCCGGCAAGATCCTCTCCGAGGGCCTGGGCGAGGTGCAGGAGATGATCGACATCTGCGACTACGCCGTCGGCCTGTCGCGCCAGCTGTTCGGCCTGACCATCGCCACCGAGCGGCCCGATCACCGGATGATGGAGACCTGGCATCCGCTGGGCGTGGTCGGCGTGATCTCGCGCCTTCAACTTCCCGGTCGCGGTCTGGTCGTGGAACGCCGCCCTGGCCCTGGTCTGCGGCGATGCCGGTGGTCTGGAAGCCGTCGGAGAAGACGCCGCTGACCGCCCTGGCCGTCCAGGCCCTGTTCGAGCGCGCCGCGGCCCGGTTCGGCGACGCGCCGGCGGCGCTGTCCGCAGGTGCTGATCGGCGGCCGCGAGGTCGGCGAGGCCCTGGTCGCCGCGCCCAAGGTGCCGCCTGGTCTCGGCCACCGGCTCGACGGCCATGGGCCGCGCGGTCGGCCCCGTGCTGGCCGCGCGGTTCGCCCGCGCCCTGCTGGAGCTCGGCGGCAACAACGCCGCCATCGTCTGCCCCTCGGCCGATCTCGACCTGACCCTGCGCGGCGTCGCCTTCGCCGCCATGGGCACGGCCGGCCAGCGCTGCACCACGCTTCGCCGCCTGTTCGTGCACGACAGCGTCTACGACGCCTTCCTGCCGCGCCTGAAGAGCGCCTACGCCTCGGTCTCGCATCGGCGATCCGCGCGATCCGGCGATGCTGGTCGGTCCGCTGA
Organism: uncultured Alphaproteobacteria bacterium; assembly: GCA_963817995.1. Classification (GTDB taxonomy): domain Bacteria; phylum Pseudomonadota; class Alphaproteobacteria; order Caulobacterales; family Caulobacteraceae; genus Acaudatibacter. The sequence goes on along the minus strand of CAWFQJ010000015.1, from coordinate 226,682 downwards.
TCGATCCAGGCCTCGCTCGAGGCCATGGAGAAGGCCCTGGCCGAGGCCAAGGCGCAGGGCGGCGTGGTTCACGGCGGCGAGCGCGTGGCGGGCCCGGGGGAAGGGATCTATGTCCGCCCGGCCCTGGTGGAGATGCCAGCCCAGAGCGAGGTGGTGCGCCGCGAGACCTTCGCGCCGATCCTCTATGTCATGCGCTATTCGGACCTTGGCCAGGCGATCGCGCTGAACAACGACGTGCCCCAGGGCCTGTCCTCGTCGATCTTCACCAACGACCTGCGCGAGGCCGAGCGGTTCTGCTCGGCCGAGGGCTCCGACTGCGGCATCGCCAACGTCAACATCGGCCCCTCCGGGCGCCGAGATCGGCGGCGCCTTCGGCGGCGAGAAGGAGACCGGCGGCGGCCGCGAGGCCGGCTCGGACTCCTGGAAGGCCTATATGCGCCGCGCCACCAACACGGTGAACTACGGCGCGCACCCTGCCGCTGGCCCAGGGCGTGAAGTTCGATATCTGAGCTCGCGACGGCGCGGCTGGTCGACAGGCGTCGGAAGCGCCGCTAAGTCCAGCGCATGAGCATGCGCGGGACATCGACGGCGCGGCCGCCGGGCCGCAACGATCCTTGCCCCTGCGGCAGCGGGCGCAAGTTCAAGCATTGCTGCGCCGGCAAGCCGCCCGAGCCGCCGCCGCCGCTCAGGCTCGCGGAAGCCGAGCTTCGCCGCGGCCAGGAGCTGGAGCGCCAGGGCCGCCTCGATGAGGCGATGATCGCCTTTCGCGTCGCCGCCCTGGAATGGCCGGAGGCGGACAGCCGTCTTGGCCATATCCTGGCCGGATACGGCCGCCGCGCCGAGGCCGGCCGCCATTTTCGCGCCGCCGCCGGCGCGGATCCGGCGAATTCCGCGCGCCGGATGGATCTCGTCCGGGCCTATCTTTTTGAAGGCGACGCCGAAGGGGCCAAGGCGGCCCTGCGCGAACTTCTTGCGCACGATCCGGCTCACGCCGACGCCTGTTGGCTATTGGGACATCTGCTGGCCGAAGCCGGCGCCTTCGCCGAAGCCGCCGACCTCTATGTCCGCGTTTTGAAGAGCGACCCGGCCCGGGCGGGGGTCTACTACGATCTGGTTCGCATCAGGCGGCTGACCGAGACCGACCGGCCAATGATCGCCGCCATGCTGGCCGCCGTACACGGAACGAGCCTGGCCGACGACCGCGCCAAATTGCACCTCGCGCTCGCCAAGGCCTTCGATGACCTCGGCGACTATGGCGCGGCCATGACCCACATCCTCAAGGCCAATCAGGTAAGAGCCCCCCTGGCGCGGTTCGACCGGGCGGCCGTGGCCCGGCGCGCCGATGCGGTGATCGCGCGCTTTACGCCGGCGTTCTATGCCTCGCGCACGCCCAAGGGCGATCCATCGACCTTGCCAGTGCTGATCGTCGGCCTGCCGCGATCGGGCACCACCTTGGTCGAGCAGATGCTTTCCAACCATCCCAAGGTCGCCGGCGCCGGCGAACTCGTTTTCTGGCCGCCGCGCGATCCGCTGCTCAACCCCAATGTCGCCGAGGCGTGGCTGGACCGATACCAGGGCGAGACCGCGCGCGAGGCGCTGGCCATGCTGCGGGGTCTCGAGCCCGGCGCGGCGCACGTGATCGACAAGAACCCGTTCAACTTTCTTTCGCTCGGTCCGATCCACGCCGTCTTTCCGCGGGCCTTGATTATCCATTGCCGCCGGGACCCGATCGACACCTGCCTTTCAATGGCTTTCACCCACCTGGCGCCAAGGTCGGACCTGCCCGTCGATCTGGCCGATCTGGTCTACTACCATCGCCAGTATGAGCGGTTGATGGCCCATTGGCGCGCGGTCCTGCCGCCGGAACGCTTCATCGAGGTGGACTATGAAGCGCTGGTGGCCAGCCCCGAGCCGATCGCGCGGAAGCTGATCGCGGCTCTGGAACTTCCCTGGGATTCGGCGTGCCTCGCGCCGGAGCAAAACACCCGCGCCGTCAGCACCAACAGCGCTTGGCAGGTGCGACAGCCGATCCACCAGGGCTCCGTGGCGCGATGGCGGCGCTATGAGCCGTGGCTCGGGCCGCTGCGCGAATTGGCCCCCGTGCGATAATCCCCGAACGTCGCGTCGCGCGCGTCCAGCGCCGCCTTCACCCCCTCGCGCATCTTGGCCATATAGGCGCGCGAGGCGCCGCGTGTGCCAGCCGAGGGCGTGGAGATCGGTGCCAGCGCGCAGGCCCGCGCGCAGGCCCATGGCCTCCATCTGGCGGTGCACCAGGCGCTTGTTGAGCTGGGCCAGTTCCGGATCCACCTTGGCGATCCGCTCGGCCATGGCCAGGATCTCGCGCCTCCAGGCGCTCGGCCGGAAAGGCGCGATTGGCGAAGCCGAGCCGCACGGCCTCGATCCCGCTGATGGAATCCCCGGTCAGCATCAGCTCCATGGCCGGGCGCATGCCCATCAGCCAGGCGTGGTACTGGTTGTCGGGCGGCGACATGGTGCGCACCGCCGGGTAGCCGATCTGGGCGTCCTCGGCGACGTAGACGAGGTCGCAGGCGAAGGCCAGTTCGGAGCCGCCCGCCAGGCACCAGCCGTGCACCTGGGCGATCACCGGCTTGGCCAGGTCCCAGATGCGAAAGCAGCCCTCGACCACGTGCCGCGCCCACTGGCCCTGGCCGCCGGCGGTGTGGTAGGGCAGTTCGCCCAGGCCGGCGAGATCATAGCCGGACGAGAAGCAGGTCCCCGCGCCGCGCAGGATTATCACCCGCACCTCCGGATCGCTGTCGCCCGCCTCCAGCGCCGCGAAGATCTCGCCGCGCAGAGCGTTGGAAAGGGCGTTGCGCTTTGCCGGCCGGTTTAGGGTCAGGCGGCGCACATGAGGCGCCGGATCGTCGGTCAGCAGGATGGCGTCGTCGGTCATGGGGTCTCCTCTTATGCGCCCGCGCTTGGGAACCACCCCGGCGCTGGGCCGTTTGCAAGTCTCCAAAGCACATCAAGTGGAGAATGACGATGAGCCAGAATTGTATCGACGGCGCGGCCAAGGAAGCGGCGGGCGCGGTCAAGGAAGGCGCCGGCAAGCTGGTCGGCAACACCAAGCTTCAGGCCGAAGGCGCCGCCGAAAAGGCCGCCGGCAAGGTCCAGAACAAGGTCGGCAAGGCGCAGGACGCCGTGGGCTCGGCCATCAAGCGCTAGTTCAGCCCAAGGCTAAGACCACGATATGGCGCCGCCCACCTGGGCGGCGCCATTTTCTTTGGGACTCACGGCGACCCATTCGGCCGAAGGGCGATCGGCAGATCGTCGAAGAGCAGGGGCGCCGGGCTGGTCCTGGCGCCCTCTATGGCCAGCATCCGCGCCTTGGTCTCCAGGCCTCCAGGCGCCGAAAAGCCGCCGAACCCCCCGCCGGCCGCCAACACCCGGTGGCAGGGCACGATGATCGGAAAAGGGTTGCGTCCCATGGCCGCGCCCACCGCCCGCGCCGCCCCGGGCTCTCCCAGGCGGGCGGCGATCTCCCCATAGGTGAGGGTGGACCCGGGCTTGATTTCGCGAGCCACCTCGTAGGCGCGCCGCTCGAAATCCTCCACGCCGGAAAGGTCGAGCGGGATATCGGCGAGATCGGTTTTTCCGACATCCAGCAGCGCGCGGATGGCCTCGATCGCCCGCGCCATCGCCGGTGGGGGCGACCGTTCCGCGGCGCTGGGGAACTTGCGCGCCAACCGGGCGCGGCATTGAGCCTCGGTGCGCTCCGGCAGGAAGGTTCCGACCACACCGCGTTCGCTCCAGACGATGGCGCAGACGCCGATGGCCGTTGGAAAGAGCGCGAAACCGGAGGCGGTCTCATCGGTCATGGCCGGGGGAAGATCACCCTTTCGCGGCGTTCAGGGCCGCGTCCAGATCGGCCAGGATATCATCGATATGTTCCAGGCCGATGGAGAGGCGCACATAGCCGTCGGTGACGCCCGAGGCGAGCTGCTCCTGCGCCGAGAGCTGGGAGTGGGTGGTGCTGGCCGGATGGATGGCCAGGCTGCGGGCGTCGCCGATATTGGCCACGTGATAGAACAGCTCCAGCGCGTCGATGAACCGTCGGCCGGCCTCCCGCCCGCCCGCCAGTTCGAAGCCCACCAGGCCGCCAAGTCCGCCACTCAGATATTTGTCGGCCCGCGCCCTGGCCTGGCCGGTCTGCACCGAGGGATGAATCACGCTCGTCACCTCCGGTCGGCCTTTCAGGAATTCCGTCACGGCCAGAGCATTGGCGCTGTGGCGCGCGATCCGCAGGGGCAGGGTCTCCAGCCCCTGCAGGAACTGGAAGGCGTTGAACGGCGACATGGCGGCGCCGAGGTCGCGGAGCAGCACCACCCGCGCGCGGATCAGATAGGCGATCGGGCCGATGCCCTTGACCGCCTGGCTCCAGACCGCGCCGTGATAGCTGGGGTCGGGCGTGTTGAGCAGCGGCTGGCGTTCCGGGTGCGCCTCCCAGTCGAAGGCGCCGCCATCCACGATCAATCCGCCGATCGAGGTGCCGTGGCCGCCGATATATTTGGTGGTCGAATAGACCACCACGGCCGCGCCATGCTCCAGCGGCCGGCACAGCACCGGCGCGGCGGTGTTGTCCATGATCAGCGGAATGCCCAGCGGCTTGCCGATGGCCGCCACCTCGGCGATCGGAAAGACGGTCAGCTTGGGGTTGGGCAAGGTCTCGGCGTAGTAGGCCCGCGTCCTGTCGTCCGTTGCGCGTGCGAAGGATTGAGGGTCGGCCGGATCGGCGAAGCGAACCTCGATGCCCATATCCTTGAAGGTGTTGGCGAACATGTTCCAGGTGCCGCCATAGAGGTCGGTGGAGCTGACGATATTGTCGCCGGCCCGGGCCAGGGTCTGGATCGAATAGGCGGTGGCCGCCTGGCCGGATGAAACCGCCAGTCCCGCCGCGCCGCCCTCAAGCGTGGCCACCCGCTCTTCCAGTATGGCCGTCGTCGGATTGCCGATGCGCGTATAGATATTGCCCAGCGCCTTGAGGGCGAAGAGATCGGAGGCGTGTTCGGCGCTCTCGAACTGGAACGAGGTCGTCTGGTGGATCGGCGGGGCCACCGAGCCGGTGGTCGGATCCGCTCGCCAGCCGGCGTGCAGGACGATGGTCTCGGGATGGCGCGTCGGTCGGGGCATGGGCGTTTCTCCTACCGGACCCCTATCCTTTCGCGGGTGGCCCGCGCAAGGCTTACGGGCCGGGCTTGGCCGGCGCCAGGGCCACCGTCGGCGGGGCGGGATGCTCGGCCGCCTTGGCCCGCCAATAGTCCACCTGAACCTGATCCTTGGCGACTCCGTAACCGTACTCGTAAAGATCGGCGAGGTTCACCTGGGCCGGGGCGTAGCCCTGTTCGGCCGCCTTGAGAAACCAGGCGCGGGCCTCGGCGTAGCTCTGCTTCACCCCCAACCCCAGTTCATAGAGGCCTCCAAGGCTGGACTGCGCCTGGGCCATGCCCTGATCGGCCGCCCTGCGCAGCCACGTCGCCGCCTGGCCATAGTCGCGCGCCGCGCCGTTTCCCTGCATCAGCCGCCGGCCGACCTCGAACTGGGCCTGGGCGTTGCCTTGCTCGGCCAGGGTGCGGATGGCGGCGAAGGATTGCTTCGCCAGCGTATCGGCCTCGCCGCGATGGGCGGAGGCCAGATTGGCGGCGTAGATCGCCCGCAGAGTGTCCCTATGCGCCGGATCGGCCGCCTGGGCCTTGGCCAGCCAATAGCGGCCGCGCTTGTCGTTTTGCGCCACGCCCTGGCCGCGGGCGTACATCAGCGCCAGGAGGAACTGCGCCTTGGCGTTTCCCTGGGCGGCCGATTTGCCGATCCAGGCGGCCGCCAAGGGGCAGTTGCGCGCCACGCCTTGGCCGGCGTCGTACATCCGGCCAAGCTCATACTGCGCTTGCGCGTCGCCCTGCTCGGCCAAGGGACGAAAGCTGCGCAGCGCCGCGGCGTAGTCGCCCTGTTGCAAGGCCGCCTCGCCATCTTGCGCCGGGCCGGCGACCGCCCCCGCCGATGGCGCCAGGACAAGCAGCCCGGCCGCGAGGATCGCCTTCAGGTCATGACTCAAGATGTCGTCCTTTGTCCAAGTCTCGCCATAGCTTCGGCGGCGAGCTTTCGGGTCAGCGCCGCCGCCGGCGTCCGCCCGATCGGTCGCGGGCCTTGTCCAGCCCACAGATTGGTGAAATCGGCGCCATCCGGCGCCTCGGCCGCTCTCAGGGGCGCCAGGGCCGCGGCCGCCAGAGGAAAATCCGGGGGCAGGGAAGACATGGCCCCTAGATCCCGCATCAGGCGGTTAATGAGGCCACGGGCCGCGCCGCCGGTGAAGAGGTTGGTCACCAGGGTGTCGTTCTCGCCGGCGCTCTCCAGCGCCCGGCGATAGGCCGACGATGCGCCGGATTCCGGACAGAGCAAATAGGCCGTCCCGATCTGCGCCCCGGCCGCGCCGAGGGTGAGCGCGGCGGCGATCCCGCGCGCATCGCCAATGCCGCCGGCGGCGATCACCGGGACGCTGACCGCCTCGACCACCCCGGAGACCAGGGCGAAGGTTCCCACCTGGCGGGCCAGATCGTGATCCAGAAACCAGCCGCGGTGGCCGCCGGCCTCAAGCCCCTGGGCGATGATGGCGTCGCAGCCACGCGCCTCCAGCCACCGCGCTTCCGCCACCGTGGTGGCCGACGAAATCACCTTGGCGCCGGTCGTCTTCACCCGTTCCATCAGGGCCGGCGCCGGCAGGCCGAAGTGAAAGCTGACGACTTCCGGCCGCTCGTCTTCAACAAGGCCACAAAAAGCCTCGTCGAACGGCGCCCGATTCGCCGAGGGGGTCGGCGCCGAAGGGTCGAGCCCCAGTTCCGCGTAGTATGGCGCCAGCCGCTCGCGCCAGGCGCGTTCACGGTCCGGATCCGGCCTTGGCGGTTGGTGACAGAAGAAATTGAGGTTGATCGGCGCCTTTGTCGCCGCTCGCACCGCCGCAAGGGCCGCCCGGGACTGATCGACGCTGAGTTGGGCGCAGGCCAGGCCGCCCAGGCCCCCCGCCGCGCTGACCGCGATGGCCAAGGCGGGCGTGCCTGGCCCGGCCATGGGCGCCAGCAGGATCGGCGCCTCGATGCCGAACAGATCCATGGCGCGGCGGTCCGGCCAGCGGGTCATGAACGGGCGGCCACGACGGCGCGTGCGGACACCCATCGACCAAGTCTGATTCGCCGCCGCATGGCGCCTTAAGAACGCCAAGCGCGGCCGATGTCCAGTTTGCGGCCGACGAGGGTTGCTTCACGGCGCGCCCGGGCGCGGCTAAACCTCGAACGTTCGGTTGCGCCGGGAGGGCACAGGCCTATGGATCTCCAGCTCGAGGGCAAACGCGCGCTCGTCACCGGCGGCAGCAAGGGTATCGGTCTGGCCATCGCTCGCCAGCTTGGCAGGGAGGGCGTCGATCTGGTGATCGCCGCCCGCAGCGCGGGCGAGCTCCAGGCCGCGGCGGGCGCCCTCGCCCATGAGACCGGACGCCGGGTCTTCGGCGTCGTCGCGGACACCGGAGATGACGCCTCCGTCAAGGCTCTGATCGCCGAAACCCTGAGCGAACTCGGCGGATTGGATATTCTCGTCAACGCCGCCGCCAAGCCAGGCGGTCAGAGCGCCCCACCCAAGCTGGCCGAGATCACCAACGCGCTCTTCCGTGAGGATATCGAGATCAAGGTGCTGGGGTATCTGCGCACCGCGCGCGAGGCGGCGCCGCACATGGTGGCCGCCGGCTGGGGGCGGATCATCAACATCAGCGGCCTCGCCGCCCGCCAGACCGGTTCGATTATCGGTTCGATTCGAAACGTCGCCGTCGCCGCTCTGACCAAGAACCTGGCGGATGAGCTGGGTCCCAAGGGCGTCAATGTCACCGTGGTTCACCCGGGTCTCACCCGCACAGAACGCACGGCGCCGCTCCTGGCCGCCCGCGCGGCGGTGTTGGGCGTGACGGCTCAGGAGGTCGAGCGCCGCATGGTGGCGGGCGTCACCGTGGGCAGGATGATCGAGGCCGCCGAAGTCGCCGATGTCGTGGCTTTTCTCGCTTCGCCAAGGTCGGTCGCCATCAACGGCGACGCCATCGCCTGCGGCGGCGGCGCCAAGGGCTCGATCCACTACTGACGGGGGTCAGACAGGCGGCAGGCCCATGCGGCCGCGTTCCTGGTTGATGATGTCCTTGCAGGTCGCGCCCATGACATAGATGTAGATGGCGAAGGGCGGCTCCTTCATCATCGCCTTGTTGTTCACATAGACGTTGGTCACCTCGGTCGCGAGGTTGGCCGCCGTGGTCTTGTGCTCGATCAGGCAACGGGTCCGGGCCACCTTGACGATGGCGGTGGCCAGATCGTCGTTGACGAAGATCAGGTTGGCCGCGTCATTGACGCCCTGGATATAGGCGGTCTGGATCTCCGGGGACATCCGCTCCCAGACATCGCCGCTGTTGACGAACCCACCCGCCGCCGCCGGCTGGGCGGCGGCCGCCAGGAGCAGGGCGGTGGCGAGAACTCGGCGCATCATGTGTTGAAGAACTCTTCAGACCAAAGAAAATCCCGCCCGGCGGAACCGGGCGGGATCTTTATGCCAGTAAGAGGCTTGGATCAGAAGCCCATCGTCGCGCCGATCCGGCCGGCGGTGGCGCCGTATTCGAAGCCCGTGGCGACGCCGGCGTTGATGGCGATGCTCGGGGTGATCAGGTATCCGACGTTGGCGGCGAAGGCGCCCTGGGCCCCGTAGTCGGCCAGGTTGATGCTGAAGTTCAGCTTCTTGCCCGGGATGAAGTACGAACCGCTCATCGCCGCGGCGACCGCGGTGCCGCCCGCCGCCACCTTCCGCAAGTTGCTCAAGCCGGCTTGCAGTTGGTAGAGGTTGGTCGCGTCGGTCAGGGCCGTGCCATTTCCGAGGTTGTGGATCTGGCCGCCGTTCAGATCCAGCGACGTGGCGCTGATCGCACCGGTGGTGATGCTGCCGGCGCTCAGGTTGCCGCCCACGACCGCATTGCCTTCGACATTGAGGGTTCCGGCGTTGACCGTCGCCGCCGTCACCGAGCCGGTGGTGGTCAGGCCATCCGAGGTGATGCTGGTCGAGCTGGTGGCCGCCGTGGGCAGGGCCACGGTGACATCGCCGGTGGTCGGCGCATAGGTCGCCGTCCCGACGTACGAAGTGTAGGTCGTGCCAGCCGTGCTCATATAGATGTCGTTCTCGGTAGCCTTCACCGAACCGGTGCTGCTGATCGGACCGGACGAAGAGATCGTCGCCTCGAAAGTCGGGGTCGCCATGGACGGCGCGGTGCCGACGGCGCCGGACACGGAGACCGCGGTCACCGAGGCCGTGCCAACCGGAGTGATGATCGGGCCTACTTCGGTGGGCGGGCCGTTGGGCGTGGGGGGCGGGCCCGGGTTGTAGACCTGGATCAGCTTGGTGGTGGAGAGCTGGTTCTGCGAACCGGTTCCGCTCACCGTGATGCCGCCGGTGTAGTCGGCGCCGCCGGTCGATCCATTAATGGTGGTGGTCGTCGGGTCGGTGGTGGTGTTGACGGTCTGCTTCTGCACCGTGGTGGTGGTCGCCGTATAGGGCGCCGTCGTCTCGCTGCCGGTGGTGCTGGTGACGCTGCTGCCGTCGACCACGGAAGTCGTGGGTTCGCCGCCGAAAGAGCCGCCGAAAACCGGCGTCTGGGCGGAGGCGCCGCCCGCGAAGGCGGCGATCGCCAAAGCCGACGCGCTCGCCGCGACGAGGAATTTCCTATTGGAGGTCATTTCGTTTCCCATGTTTGCCACTATCGTGGTCGTGCAAAGAACGATCAGCCGGCGATTTTCATGGGGAAATCTTCCCCCCCAACCGCAAACTCTAGAGATGACCGCACTATTGGCGTCGGCCATGCCTGTCAAGACGGATCGGGCGGCGTCGAGTCGGGTTAACGCCAGGGTGTGGCCTTGGCGCCCTATTCCTCCGACCGGGTCCGGCGACCCAGGGAAACATTTGTCGTCAGGGACGGCGGGAACCGCCGGTCGCGGCGCGCATTGGTCTGGCGACAGCTTGGCGGTCAGGAGTAAAGTGCATGTGGGCCATCGTCGCGATCGTTCTGGTGATATTCTGGGTGCTGGGCTTCGTGGTGTTCCACGTCTCCAGCTTCCTCATCCATATCCTTTTGCTGATCGCCCTGGTCTCCCTGGTGTTTCACTTCGTCCGCCGCAGCGGCCGCACGCCCTGAGGCGGCCCCACCGGTGGCGGCGGCCAGCGGGTCGGAAACAGCACCGAAGCCGGCCGCCATCCCAAGGTGAAGCGTCTCGTCCACGCCCTCGTCCAGACGATCCAATCTAGGCGGGGGTGCTCGTCGCCCGGAACAACGTGTTGACGGCAAGTCTCCTAGACCGCGGCGAAACGGGAGTGATAGACAAGCCTGATATTGGATCTTGGGGGGACAATGGGCTTGCCGTTCAGCCGCGCAATCGCGGCGGTTACAGTGTTTGCATTAGGGCTACAGACCGGCGCTTTCGCCCAGACGTCGTCGGCCGCCCTGCTGGCGCCCCCCAAGCCGGACGGCAAACCCGGATCGGCCTTTCTGCAGTGTGATGGACAACCCAAGATAATCACGGTGGGGGAAGCGCTGGCTGACGTCGTGCTCATTACCGGCACGCTGGGCCTGTTCCATCCCGGCGAACGCGGAGATGTGAATAAGAGACTGGAGGGCGAACCGGGCGTCGTCGCCTGCGACCGGGCTTTGACTGAAAACACGACATCCCTGCGCAAGGCCCAACTGGTGCTGGCGCGCGCCATCCATCATATCGAAGCCAAGCAATACGATGCCGCCCTGGCCGACCTGGAAACGGTGGCGACAACCGCGGGCGCCCAGGCCGAAGAACCAGGGTTCAAGGAGAGCTTGGGCCTGACGACGATGGAGCTGCGAGCCGCTGTCTTGGTGCGAGAAGGCAAGGCCGCCGAAGCAAGTCAGGTCGCGATGTCCATGGCCGCCGCGGCGCCCTACGACGTCAATAACCTGGCGCGTGCGCAGCGCTATCTGTTGATCACCCCCAACCTGACCGCGGATAAGGCGCAATACCTCGATCAGCTGGTGAAAATGATGCCAGAGGGATTGGTGGAGCGATCGAGCGCGCACGAGTGGGCAGGTGATTTCGCGGCCGCCGCCGATGACATGGCCGCGCTGATTGACCTCGACAATGGCGTCTGGCCCGATCAGGCGCCGCCGATCGGACCGACGATCCGACGCTCCATACAGTTGGCCCTCGCCGGCGATGTCGCGCAATCGGACGCGTTGGCGAACGCCGCCCAGGGCGCTATCGACAGTGAAACCCCAAAGGGCAAGATCGACGAAAGCCAAGCCTCCAACTTTCAAGAGAGCCTGGATTTTCGGGGCATCGCGGTTCTGGCCGCCAAGGGCCAGTTCGCGCAGGCCCGCGCCGCCTTCAAAAGCCGCTCGCGCTGGTTGGGGCCGTGGGCGCCCGAGGTGGCCTACCTAACCGAGAAATTGCGGCTGGGCGCGCCGTCCGCGGAACTCACGGGAGCCCTCGCCCGCGATCCGGATGAAATCAGAGCCGAGGCCCTGGAGACCTATATCGCTCATTGCATAGGGGTCGGGCCGGAGCGGGAGGCCAATCAGGCCACCCTTTATGGCGCCGTGCGTCCCTATATCAACAGCAGCGACTACCGGCCCCTGGGCTGGATCGCCTGGCAGGCCAACAACTCGCGGCTTTTGCACGCTCGGACGGGTAAGGAGTTCTTTCAGGGGGAGATGATAACCATGATTGGACAGCCGCCCAATCAGCTTGTCCCCGAGTCGGAAGCTATACTTCTGCATGCGGCTGTCATCGCCAAGGCGAGAGGCGTCCAAGGTTTTGTTATCGTACCCAAGCGTCAACGGCTCGATACTATCGTCGTGAGGTTTGGCAACGCTGGCGATCCGGGATTTCCTAAGACGGCTTTCCTTGAGGAGGGCCGAGTGATCGAGAATCTGTCATTAAAATTTTCTGGTCACTATCCTTAAATCCGCGAGATGCGGTTTCACCGGAGGTCTCCGCTCGACAGAGTGATCGCGCGCCTCCCTAGAAATTGGCTTTCGGCGCTTTTGGTTTGGCATTCGCGGTCCTGGCGACGTGTGGAGGCGTCGTTGGGCCGTCCCCGGCAAATCCAGCCAGACCTCTGCGGTCCTTTCGGAACACCAAGATCGGCTTTGTGCGCCCGTTGGATCCCGCGTAGAAACAACCAGAGCGAAAAGCGCCGGTTTTTGGCGGAAACAAGACACGCCAGTTCTCTGGCATGGTGCGCTTAGCAACATGAAAATGCTGACCAATAAGCAAACTTACAGCCTCTGTATCGCCCCCATGATGGACTGGACCGACCGGCATTGCCGGGCGTTCCATCGCGTCCTTTCCTCGCGCGCGCGGCTCTATACCGAGATGCTGACCACCGGCGCGGTGATCCATGGCGATCGCGCCCGGTTGCTCGGCTTCGATCCGGCCGAGCATCCGGTGGCGCTGCAGCTTGGCGGCTCCGATCCGAAGGCCCTGGCCGAGGCGGCGCGGATCGGCGAAGACCTCGGCTATGACGAGATCAATCTCAACGTCGGCTGTCCGTCCGATCGGGTCCAGAGCGGTCGGTTCGGCGCCTGCCTGATGCGCGAGCCGATGCTGGTGGCCGAGTGCATGGCCGCCATCGGCGCGACGGTGGCCATTCCGGCCACCGTCAAATGCCGCCTCGGCGTCGATGAGCAGGATCCGGACGAGAGCCTGTTCGCCCTGGTCGACGGCTGCGCCGCCGCCGGCGTCGGCGTCTTCATCGTCCACGCGCGCAAGGCCTGGCTCGACGGCCTCTCGCCCAAGGACAACCGCGACATCCCGCCCCTCGACTACGGCCTTGTCCATCGCCTCAAGCGCGAGCGGCCGGCGCTGACCATCGTGCTCAACGGCGGCCTGGGCTCGCTCGCCGAGGCGAGGGCGCATCTGGGCCCGGTCGATGGCGTCATGCTCGGCCGCGCCGCCTATCATGATCCTGGCATTCTCGGCGAAGCCGACCGGCTGCTGTTCGATCCCGCCGCGCCGATCGTCGAGCCGGCAGAGGCGGTGCGGCGCTATATCCCTTATGTCCGTGCGCAACTGGCGAAGGGAACGCGCCTGGCCGCCATGACCCGCCATATGCTCGGCCTTTTCCATGGCCGCCCCGGCGCCCGCGCCTGGCGCCGCGCGCTCACCGTCGAAAGCATAGGCCGGGAGCCGACGAGGGCGTGATCGAACGCGCGCTCGAGGCGGTGGAGACGGCGGGATCGCGCAGGTTCTCGCGGCAGCCTGAAACTAGCCGCCGAAGAGGCCCAGCTTCTCCGGCCGGATCTTGGACTTGCGCGCGGCGAGTTGGCCTATGATCGCCAGCCGTTCGCTCTCCTCCATGGACGCCCAGCGGCGCGACCTCCCCGAGCGTCCGATAGCAGCCCAGGCAAAGGCCGCTTTCGCCATCGACGACGCAGACCTTCACACAGGGCGTGGCTATGGGGCGGGGAGGGGCGTTCACGGCCTTTCCATGGCCCGCGCCTGCCGCTTGCGCAAGCTTCATTACCGAAAATTTAAGTAAACATCATTCAGATTACGAACGTGAAAGAATACATTTTGATGAATGCAACATTTACTCGAATTAATTTGAGAAACTCTCCGGGTCGGAAGCATAGTCTGGTCACCCAACCAGATGGAGAACGGGAAATGTCAATGTTCAAAGGTTTCGTTATCGCCGCCGCCGTGGCCGCCTCGACCAGCGTGTTCGCCTCGCCGACCCAGATGAGCGACTCGCAATATATCGCCGCCGCGCGTTGCGATGGCTTGGCCGACTCCAAGGCCCTCTCCGGCGGCGACGCCGCATCGATGGATGCGGTGCTCAAGGCCGAAGGCCGTAGCCGCACGGCGGATGTCAACGCCCGGGCCGACGAAGCCCGCTCGGCCGCCATCCGTGAAGCCGGCCACGCCGGTCCGCAGGGCAAGGCCGGCCTGATCGCCGAACGCGACGGCGCCTGCCAGGCCTGGGCCCACTCCGGCTCCGACATGGCCACCGCCAGCCACTCGACCAACGCCAACTAAGCGCTCTTAAGCCCGTCCCTCCCCTCGCGGGGAGGGACGCTCCGGCCTGGCCTCACGGTCTTGGCAAAGGGGCGGTCGAGCTTCTATGGTCGTCCCAAAGCCAAGGGAAGCGCCATGGATCTCGATTTTTCCGCCGAAGACATCGCCTTCCGCGAAGAGGCCCGCGCCTTCATCGCCGAGAACTATCCCGCAGGCGCTGCGCGACAAGCAGGACGAGCGAAGAGGCGCTCGGCAAGGAGGACTATCTCTCCTGGCACCGCATCCTGGCCAAGAAGGGCTGGGTCGCGCCGTCCTGGCCGAAGGAATACGGCGGCACGGGCTGGACCCCGACCCAGAAGTACATCTGGTCGGAGGAGCAGGCCGCGGCCGACACCATCGCCGATCCTGCCGTTCGGCGTCACCATGCTGGCGCCGGTGATCTACACCTTCGGCACGCGAGGAGCAGAAGGCAGCGCTTCCTGCCGCGGCATCCACGACGGCGACGTCTGGTGGTGCCAGGGCTATTCCGAGCCGGGCGCCGGCTCCGACCTCGCCTCGCTGAAGACCAGGGCCGAGCGCATCACCGGCGACGACGGCAAGGAATACTACATCGTCAACGGCCAGAAGACCTGGACCACCCTGGCCCAGTTCGCCGACTGGGGCTTCTTCCTGGTCCGCACCGATCCCGACGCCAAGCCGCAGGCCGGCATCAGCTTCCTGCTGATCGACATGAAGACGCCGGGCATCACCGTGCGGCCGATCATCACCCTGGAGGGCGGGCACGAGGTCAACGACGTCTTCCTCGACAACGTGAAGGTGCCGGTCGAGAACCGCATCTTCGAGGAGAACCAGGGCTGGACCTGCGCCAAGTTCCTGCTGGCGCACGAGCGCTCCGGCATCGCCGGCGTGGCCCGCTCCAAGCGCGGCCTCGAGCGGCTGCGCGGCATGGCCGCGCACCGAGCTGGCCGACGACGGCGGCCCGCTGCTCGCCGACCCGTTCTTCAAGCGCAAGGTCGCCGAGCTGGAGATCGACCTGACGGCGCTGGAATTCACCGAGCTGCGCACCCTGGCCGGCGAGAGCGTCGGGCAAGGGGCCGGGGCCGGAATCCTCGATCCTCAAGATCAAGGGCACCGAGATCCAGCAGCGCCTCACCGAACTGGCGCTGGAGGCGGCCGGCCACTACGGCGCGCCCTATCTGCGCGATGCTGCCGCACAACCTCGGCGCCATCGGCCCCGACGACGCCGCACGGCGTCGCCGGCGCCTACTTCAACAGCCGCAAGACCTCGATCTACGGCGGCTCCAACGAGATCCAGCGCAACATCATCGCCAAGATGGTGCTGGGCCTCTAGCGCCGCAGCACCGCCAGACCCCTCCACGCGACTCCGTCACGGACCCCATGGACTTCAGCTTCACCGAAGAACAGATCGATGCTGCGCGACACGCGTCGCCAGCTATCTGGCCGACCACTACGACTTCGACACGCGCCGCGGCGGTCGATCAAGTCCGAGGCGGGCTGGCGGCCGGAGGTGTGGAAGGCCTTCGCCGAGGAGCTCGGCATCCTGGGCGCGCCCTTCTCCGAGGAGCTGGGCGGCCTGGGCGGCGGCGCCATCGAGAACATGGTCGTCATGGAGGAGTTCGGCAAGGCCCTGGTGGTCGAGCCCTATCTCGGCACGGTGGTGATCGGCGGCGGCTTCCTGAAGCACGCCGGCTACGGCCGGCGCGGCCGAGCTGATCGGCAAGATCATCGGCGGCGAGGCGACCATCGCCTTCGCCTATGCCGAGCCGCAGGGCCGCTACAACCTGGCCGACCTGAAGACCACCGCGCGCAAGGACGGCGCCGGCTATGTGCTGAACGGCCACAAGGCGGTGGTGGTCGGCGCGCCCTGGGCCAGCCACCTGATCGTCACCGCCCGCACCGGCGGCGGCCAGCGCGACGCCGGCGGCGTCTCGGTGTTCCTGGTCGACAAGGCGCGCCAAGGGCGTCGTCACCCGCGACTATCCCACCGTCGACGGCCGCCGCGCCTCCGAGGTCTTCTTCGAGAACGTCTCGCTGCCGGCGCCGACGCCCTGATCGGCGCCGGAAGGCGCCGGCCTGCCGCTGGTCGAGACAGGTGGTCGACGAGGCCATCGCCGCCATCTGCGCCGAGGCCTGCGGCGTGCTGCGCAAGCTGCACGAGGGCACGCTCGACTACACCAAGCAGCGCAAGCAGTTCGGCCAGCCGATCGCCACCTTCCAGGTGCTGCAGCACCGCATGGTCGACATGTTCATCCAGGTCGAGCAGGCGGTCTCCATGACCTACATGGCCACGCATCAAGCTCGGCGAGAGCGCCGCCGAGCGCGCCAAGGCGGTCTCCGCCGCCAAGGTGCAGATCGGCCGCGCCTGCCGCTTCGTCGGCCAGAACGCCATCCAGCTGCACGGCGGCATGGGCATGACCGACGAGATGGCCATCGGCCACTACTTCAAGCGCGCCACCATGATCGAAAGCGCCTTCGGCTCCGTCGACCACCACCTGCGCCGCTACGAGGCCCTGAGTTTCGACGAGGCGGCGTAGCCTTTCCCTTGGACCGCCGGCGTCCTCGCCGGCAGCGCGAAGCGCCGTCTTTCCGCTGGTGAAAAGACTCGGGCTTGCGCCCGTGCCGGCGGGACGCCGGCGGTCCAAAAGATTCACGCCTCACCGGTTACGCCTCGGCCGCCGAGCCTCTAAAGCGCCTCCATGCCCCTTCGCGATCTCGCCCTGCTGGTCGGCATCTGCCTGGTGTGGGCCGGCAACGCCGTAGTCTCCAAGGTGGTGATCTCCCACTTCGGCGCGCCGCCGCTGTTCTACGCCATGGCCAGGTTCGCCCTGGTGACCCTGATCACCCTTCCCTGGCTGTGGCCGATTCCCCGCCCGCTCTGGCGGATGATCGCCGTGGGCCTGCTCATGGGCGGCGGCAATTTCGCCCTGAATTTCCTGGGGCTGCAGACCACCAGCCCATCGGATCTGGCGGTGGTCAGCCAGCTTGGCGTGCCCATGGCCACCCTGCTTTCGGTGATGATGCTGGGCGAGCGGATCGGCGCCAGGCGCGGCCTCGGCATCGCCCTCACCCTCGCCGGCGCCCTGACGGTGATGTGGAATCCCCATGGCCTCACCCCCAGCGTCGGCCTGCTGCTGATCGCCGCCGGGCCTCCTTCTGCGGCGCCCTCGGCTCGGTGATGATGAAGCAGATCTCGGGCGTCACCCCTCTGCGGTTCCAGGCCTGGGTCGGCTTTAGCTCCCTCTGGCCCCTGGCGGCTCTGAGCGCCCTGGCCGAGCACGGCCAGCGCGCCGTCCTCGCCCACGCCCTCTGGCCGTTCCTGGGCGCGGTGCTGTTTTCCGGCCTGGTGGTGTCGGTGATCGCCCACACCGCCTTCTACGGCCTGATCCAGAAATACGAGGTGAACCTGCTTCAGCCGCTGACCCTGATGACGCCGCTGGCCACCATTGGCCTGGGCGTGGTCTTCACCCACGACCCGTTCGGCCCGCGCATGGCCATCGGCGCGGCCGTGGCCCTGATCGGCGTCATCGTCATCGCTCTTCGCCCGGGCCAGATCGCCGCGCTGCTGGAGCGGTGGCGGCCCGCCGGCTAACACGCCCACCAACGAGTCGTGGGCCGTCCGGCCACTTTGCCGCCCGCCCTCGACGGTGTATCCGCCTTGGCCATGCCCAGGCCGACTGATCGCAGAATTGCTCCCGCGCTCCTGGCCGCGGTCATCGGCCTCTCGCCTTCGCTGGGATTGGCCGATGAGGATCCCGCGGCCACACCCGCCGCGCCGCCCATCGCGGCCGATCCGGCCAAGGAAATCCTCGCCTACTACCCACCAGCAGCGCTGGCGGCGAAGACAGCGGGCGAAGCGACGATCACCTGTGGCCAGGACATACATCTGGTGCTGATCAACTGCAGCCTGGTCTCGGAGGCGCCCGCGGGACAAGGCTTCGGCGCGGCGGCGCTCTCCATCGCCTCCCGATCCGCCGGCGCTCCGTGGATCAAACTGGACCAAGCGCCTAAGACGCCGCGCGTCGTGACGATAACGTTCACGCCCGAGCCGACGACGATTAAGCCCAATCTTCTGGCGCCCATGCCCAAAGGGCCGGTTTGGCTGGCGAGACCCGACCCCTGGGCGATAACCAAGCCTATCCCCGCAAGGCGCAAATCCTGCACATCTCCGGCCACGTCCTCCTCGACTGCTCCGTAACGCCAGCCGGTCGTTTGGCGGCCTGCAAGACCTACGACGAGGCGCCGCCGGGCGAGGGGTTCGCCGAGGCGGGCCTGTCACTGGCGGTTTATTTCAGAATGAAACTCCCAGAGGGGCCGCCGCCGCCTGGCGGATTTAGGGCGAAGGTTCCGATACGCTTTCTGGCTCCCCAGTAGGGACAGTCGCGCCCAGCCAACTTCGAGTCCTCCGTGACCTCCGAGGTAGGTTCGGGGCCGCGAGTCAGAACTACGGAGGCCTCGGAGGACACTGAGAGGAAAGGTCGACGCATCGTCAGTCCCAATCCATGCCAGGACTTGGGTTTATGAACCTTCACCTCGCCCGGGCCGAACGGTTCCATGGCGGGCGCCGGCTGGGAGGAACGCGCCACCCGTTCATGGCCGATAGCGCGCCAGGGCGTCGGCTCGTTTGGCCGTCTCGGTCAGCTGGCAGTCGGCGATCTCGATGGCTTGCAACGTGCCGCCCTCATTGTCGTCGCCCGCGTGATCGCAAAGCCTCTTGGTGTTGCGCAGCCAGGCGCGCTCGCCTTCGCGCAGGTTCGCTTTCTGGTCGTCCGACATCCGGGCCAGGACGGCCTTGTAGGTCTGGTTGAGACGGGCGTCCTGGCGCTCGTATTCGGCGCCGATGCAGTCGTGCATTTCCACGGTGACCCCCGCGGCGGCCTTCATGCACATCTCATAGGTGGGCGAGAGCCTTGGCGTCCGCCTGATCGGCCGCAGCCGCCGCGCCCGCGAAACACGGATAGGCGAGCGCCGGTCCCAGCATCAGTCACGCCGCCAACAGCAGTGCGCGATACATCGACCTTACGCGGCCTGCGTCCACTTCAGGCAGGTCGCCGCCGCCTCGCCCTCCTTGGCGCAGACGCCGGCCATGCGCGTGTCGAGCCGCCCGAGCACCGCGCTGCCGCCATGCGCCTCGCTCCAGCCCCGGACCAGGGCGCCCCATTTGCCGACCTTGATCCGGGTGCGCTGATAATAGCCGCCGGGATCCTTGCCGAGCTCGTCGATCACCGCGTCGGCGCTGGTCTCCACCGCCGCCTTGTCGCCCGGCGCCTGGCGCATCACCGTCTTCGAATAGTCGATCGCCCATTGCACCCGCGTCGCCGGGCCCTGCGCCGTCTCATAGGCCTTCTTGGCCCAGGCGATGGCGGCCGGTCCGTCCTTTTCGTCCTCGGCGAGGCTGGCGAGGTCGAGCATGTAGTAATAGGGCGCGGCCGAACGCTTGAGCTCGGCCTCCAGCAGCCGCTTGGCCCCGGCGTCGTCGCCCGCCTCGTGCAGCAGATCGGCGGCGTCGGAAATCACCGACTGGCGGACCATCGGATCGGCGGCGGCCTGGTCGACGAAAGCCACCTGGGCCCGCACCTTGGCGAGGACCGCGGCCGGAACCGGCGCGCCCCCGGCCTTGGCCAGGGTGATGTCGGCGTTGACCGTGGCCAGGCGATCGGGGAGGGGCAGGCTCGCGTCTTCGGCCACGTGGCCCAGCGCCGCCACCAGCGATGCCCCCAACTTGGCGCGCAATGCGGCGTCGGGCAGAGCCGCGACCAGGCTCGGAATCTCGTCGCTGAGTTCCTGTCGGTTGGCGGTCACTTCCTGTGGATTGGCCAGGATCGCGGGCAGAACCTCGGCGATCCGCGCCTGCTGCGCCGGGCTGAGGGAATATTCGCCATCCGGTCCCGCCTCGGCCTCGCTGACCAGGGCGAGCAAGGCGAAGCGCCGCTTGAGCTCGCCCTGCGGCGCGGCCGCCGGCCAGCCGTTCGAGCAGCTTGCCGGCGCCGCCCTCGCCGCCGAAATGCTTCGGGTCGTTCTGCCAGTCGAACGCCGCCAGCAGACGCCAATCGTCCGGCGACAGGGCCGACGGGTTTTTCCCGGCTTCGTCGAACAGGGCCTCGATCGAGGTCGTGCGCCCGGCCGTGGCCCGCAGCACCGCGGGGAGCCGCTCGGCGGCCCCGTTCGACAGTCGCGTCACCTCGGAGCCATCGGGGCGCAGAACGATCACGGTCGGGTAGCCGCTGATGCCGAACCGCTCGCCCCAGCGCTGGGCGCCGGGCGAATCGCCGTCGAGATGGACCGGTATGAAGTGTTCCGTCTCGGCGATGAACGCCGGGTCCTTGAACAGGGTGGACTTGATCTGGTTGCACGGCGGACACCACTTGGCGCCCCAATAGAGCATCACCGGCTTTCCGCTTTCCTTGGCTTCCGCCAACGCGTCGTCGACATCGCCCTCGCGCCAGGCGATCGCATGGGCTTGGGGCGTGGGTGGCGGCGCCTGGTGGCAGCCCACCACGCTCGCCGCCAGGCACAGCGTCAGCAACAGCGTCGTCCAACGCATCCGAAACTCCCTTCCACGGCAAAGGCGGCAGACCGTCGTCACCTTCAAGGCGCAGTGTCTCGTGGCCGGCCGAAGCCGCGTCAACAGCCTCTTGCCTGAAACGCCCCGGGAAAATTCGGAAGACAGGTCGAAAGCCTGGCTGTTCCCGCTCGAACAAGCCGCACCCGGCCGTCGTTATCGCTAAATGAGAAGTGTCCCCAAATTCCCGTGCCCCCGTTCCGCCTAAACCGCCCCGGCCCTAATAGACCTCCGGCACATAGATATCCGCCGGCAGGGGGTGGCGCACATAGTCGGGGTTGTGCACGCGCTCGGGCAGGATCACCGGCGGGTGCTCCACCTCCTTGTAGTCGAACTGGCTCAGGAGGTGATGGATGCAGTTGAGCCGGGCGCGCTTCTTGTCCACCGCCTCCACCACCCACCAGCGCGCCTCGGGGATGTTGGTGCGCTCGAGCATCTCCTCCTTGGCCGCCGTATAGGCCTCCCAGCGGCTGCGGGCCTCCAGGTCCATCGGGCTCAGCTTCCACTGCTTGATCGGATCGTTGATCCGCATCTCGAACCGGAAGTGCTGCTCGTCGTCGGTGATCGAGAACCAGTATTTGATCAGGTGGATGCCCGAGCGGCCGAGCATGCGCTCGAATTCCGGCGTGGAGCGGAAGAACTCCTGGACGTCGTCCTCGCTGCAGAAGCCCATCACCCGCTCGACCCCGGCGCGGTTGTACCAGCTGCGGTCGAACAGCACGATCTCGCCCCCGGCCGGCAGGTGCGCGGCATAGCGCTGGAAATACCACTGCGTGCGCTCGCGCTCGCTGGGCGCGGTCAGGGCCACCACCCGGCACACCCGGGGATTGAGCCGCTGGGTGATGCGCTTGATCACCCCGCCCTTGCCGGCCGCGTCGCGGCCCTCGAACAGCACCACCACCTTGAGCTTCTGGCTGACCACCCAGTCCTGCAGCTTCACCAGCTCGGCCTGGAGACGGAACAACTCCTGGAAATAATGGCGCCGATCCATCTCCTCCTCGTCGGCGTCGTCCGGCGCCGCCGCGGCCATCAGTTCGGCCACCCGGGTGTCGCCGTCGTCGTCGAGCTCCATCTCCAGCTCCTCGTCGAAGGTGTCGACCTGGTCGGCCAGCACCCGCCTGGCGTGGCGCGCTTCGGGCGTTTCTGCATCGGTGTCCATTGCGGCCTCGCTCCAGGAGTTGATCGGCCCCGTCTTATCACGACGGCCGGGGAGCTCTCAAAATCCGACGCGCCCGTGAACCCTTGATGACAGCGCCGCGCGACTGGGGGCGACGCCTCCGCCCCCGACAAACGTCATGGCCGGGCGTAAGTCCCGGCTACCCATAAACGCTCTTCCGTGGGGTGGACGTGCGCGCGCACGTCCACGGCAGGCCGAGAGCCGAATGGATGGCCGGTACTGACGACCGGCCAGGACGGTAGAGGGTGATGCGCGTGGGCTGGCCAGGCGTGTTCCACCTCTGTGTTCTCCGTGTCCTCCGTGGTGAATTCGCCGGCGCCGTCCCATGCCACCCAAACCCCGCTATACTGCCCCCGATGAGCCTCTCCTCCCATCGCCGCGCCCTCGCCGAACTTCGACGCCCGCACCGCCCCGCCGGACATGATCGTCCTGCACTACACCGGCATGGAGAGCGGCGAGGCGGCGCTGGCCAGGCTCGTCGATCCCGCCGCCAAGGTCTCGGCCCACTATCTGATCGAGGAGGACGGCCGCCTCTTCGCCCTGGTTGCCGGAGGCGCGGCGCGCCTGGCACGCCGGCGTCTCCTCCTGGCAGGGCGAGAGCGACATCAACGGCGCCTCGATCGGGATCGAGATCGTCAATCCCGGCCATGAGTACGGCTATCGCCCGTTCCCCGACGCTCAGATCGACGTCCTTATCGATCTGATGGCCGATATCCGCGCGCGCTGGACCATCGAGGACGCCCGCATCCTCGGCCACTCCGACGTCGCCCCGGCCCGCAAGCAGGATCCGGGCGAGCTCTTTCCCGTGGAAGCTCCTCGCCGAGGCCGGCCACGGCCTGTGGGTCGAGCCGCGCCCGGCGCCCGGGCCGCCCCTGACGATCGGCGACGAGGGCCTGGGCGTCATGGCCCTGCGCGCGGCGCTGCGGCGCATCGGCTACGGCCTGCCGGTGGCCGGCGACTATGATGCCGACCTCGCCACCGTCGTCACCGCCTTCCAGCGGCACTGGGCCCCGGCCCGCATCGATGGCGTGGCCGATGGCGACACCCGCGCCCGCCTCATGGCCCTGGCGCGCCTCGCATCCCCGCCAGCATGATCGCCCCGGACCCGGACCTCTCCGGCGACCTCACCCTCGCCGTCGGCGCCTTCGATCTCCGCCCGCTCGCGCCGGCCGACGCGCCGGGCCTCCTCGCCGAGCTTGCCGATCCGGCCGTGACCGAGTTCATGGATATCGACCCGCTCACCCAGATCGACGAGGCCGAGGCCATCATCGCCTGGGCGCAAAACCAGCGTTCCCTGGGCGCCGGCGTGCGCTGGGCCATCCGCGAGCGCGCCACGAGCGCCTTCGTCGGCTCCTGCGGCTTCAACGCCATCGTCCTCGAACGCGGCCGCCGGGGCGAGATCGCCTATGATCTTGGCCGCGCCTGGTGGGGTAGGGGGGCGATGGCCGCCATCCTGCCGGCCCTCATCGATTTCGGCTTCGGCCGCCTTGGCCTCCATCGCCTCGAAGCCATGGTGAGCCCCGGCAACGATCGCTCCTGCCGCCTGCTCGAACGCCACGGCTTCACCCGCGAAGGCCACTTGGCCGGATATGGCTACTGGAAAAGCGCCTGGCAGGACGTGATCGTCTATGGCCGCGTGGCCCCCACCGCCGGAAACTGAGCGCCGCCGTGTCGCGGAAAGGGACGGATACGGGCGCCGCCTCCATCTGCGTCATCCCGCACGCAACGAAGGTGAAGCAGGTGGTAAGTCGGCGCCCACGCGCTCCCCCTCCCCCAACCGTCACCGCCGGGCGCCCATCCTTCCTTTGCTTATGGTCCGGTGGCCCATGATCTCCCGGCCTGCCATGGACGTGCGCGCGCACGTCCACCCAGAGGAAGCGTGCGTTTGGGTAGCCGGGACTTACGCCCGGCTACGACGTTTGTTGGGGGGAGGACCTACTTCGTCGAGGGCCAGCGAGTTCCCCGGAAACCGCGACCCGACCTTTAGGCTCAGAACGGCGCGGCCACCGGGTTGAACTTGGCGGTGACATCGCCGGTGAGGTCGATGTTATTGGGGTTGAGGGTCATCACCGGGGCGCCGGGGGCGAAGTTGAGCTTGCCAAGATCGACCCAGATCACGTTCGGCGCCGTGGTCAGCTCGAAATAATAGCGCTTCTGGGTCAGATCGCTCACCGTGCGGTATTCGGTGTCGAAGGTCGAGCCGTTGACCGGCGCCCCGAACGGGATCGACACATTGCGGATCAGGCTGAACATGCCCGCCACGCCCTCGCGCTGCGTCTTGGGCGGACTCAGCACCGCCAGATAATAGGTGGCGCGCTGGAAGCGGGCGCGCGGATTGACGTTGCCCGGCACCACCGTCTCCATGGTCGGGTTGGCGTAGTCGAGTTCGCTCAGCAGCTTGAGCTGCTGATCATAATCGGGCGCATTGGTCATCACCCGGTATTGCCGGCCGTGATGGACCACCAGCTTGCCGTCCAGATATTCCAGGATCGCCGAATTGCCGGTGGCGTCCTCCAGGGCGACGTGAACGGTGGCGCGCTGCGTGGCCCCATTGGCCTGGATCTCGATCTTCACCACCTGGACCTTTTCCAGCTTGGCCAGGGCCTCTTCAACCGTGGCCGAGGTGTCCAGGGCGTATTGCGCCCACAGGGCCGCCTGCAGGCCCGGCTTGGCGGCGTCGCGCGCGCCGTAATCGGCCGGCGGGAAATAGAGCATATGGGCGGAGAGGCCGCGCTCATTGACCCCGTCGGCCGTGCCGATGCCATAGATGGTGGTGACCACGCTGCCATAGGCCGAGGTCCAGGTCAGGGGGTTGTCCTTGACGAAGGTCTCGTGGCCCACCTTGCCGCCATCGTGCGCGAGGCCTCGGGGCAGGACGGTGATCACCGGCTCGGTGGTCGTCGCCCAGTCCATGCTGCGGGCCACCAGCACCGAACCGCCCTTGTCGTTGGAGAGGATCCGCGTGCAGGAATTGGCGCTGGGCGCGCCGGCGGCCAGGGCCAGGGCCGGCAACGCGGCCAGAACCGCGAAGCCGCGACGGCTGTTGGTGATCATTGCAAAACCTTTCCATGGGCCGGTGTCGGCCGCGCGTGGGACCCGCCCACCTGAGTCCTTTGGGCCCGGTGGGGTGCCGAGTCCAGGCGCAATTGCCGAGCTTGCCGCCCTGCGCCCCGGCCCCTTCGGCCGGCCCCGCCCGACGCCGGGCCGCTTGACCCCGCCGTCCACAGCCCCCACCCTGGCCTCGGATCAGACGGCCGGGCGGTCGCTCTTCTCCTCGCAAGGGGAGGAGGGAGGAAAGTCCGGGCTCCACGGTGACGAGGCGGCGGGTAACGCCCGCCGGGGGTGACCCCAGGGATAGCGCCACAGAAAGCAAACCGCCGAGCGCTTCGGGGCTCGGTAAGGGTGAAAGGGTGGGGTAAGAGCCCACCGCGGACCGGGTGACCGGGACGGCATGGCAAGCCCCGCCTGGAGCAAGACCGAATAGGGATGTCGCGCCGGCCGCAAGGCCGGCAGGGCCGTCGCCGGCCCAGGCGTCCGGGTAGGTCGCGAGAACCGTTCGGCAACGAACGGTCCAGAGGAATGGCCGCCGCGTCCGCGCGCAAGCGCGGGCGGCACAGAACCCGGCTTACAGGCCGTCTGATCCGTTTGGCCAGGTCGCCCGCCGCGATTGGCGGCTCACCTCGATTCCATCAGTTCAAGGCGAATACGGAGGTATGGCCCATGGCGTGTCGCCCTATCCCCCGGGCGGTTTGGGCCGTAGCGCCGCCAGCCGCCGGCCGCGCAGGCCAAGGACGATGGCGAGGCTTGCCAGCGCCATGCCGGCGCCGAGCCATAGCACCGTGCGCACCCGCGCCTCGCTCACCAGCAGCGAGGCCATCAGCGGGCCCGCGGCGGCGCCCAAAACCTGGACCGCGCCGATCTGCAGCGCCGCGCGGCGGCTGGGATCGGCCTCGATGGTCATCGGGATCAGGAACGGGGTCACCACAGCGACGCCGAGGCTCTCGATCGTGGTGACGGCCACGAACAGCCAATCGCGCGCCGCCAGGCCATAGATGAGGTAGCAGACGACCTGCCCGGCGACCCCGAACAGGAACACCGCGAAATAGGGCGTCCGGCCGGACAGCACGACGGCGAGGGCCGAGCCGGCGAGCTGGGCGACGAGCGACCCGGAGATGGCGGTCTGCGCGGTCGCCGAGGTCAGGCCCGCGGCCCGGGCCAAGGGAGCGATATAGACGCCGACCGCCCCGTCCGCGGCCAGAAAGACGAAGGTCGCGGCCAGCGCCGCCCAGCCCCACGGCGGCGGCGCATTCCCCAGCGCCTCGTCTTCGGCGGCCAGCGGGGCGTAACGCCGCGGCGCCGCGAGCGCGACGCCGACCCCGGTCAGGCTGACGGCCGCGAAGAGGCCAAAGGCGCCGCTCGGCCCCAGACGCGCCGCAAGCCCGGCGGAAAACAGCGCCGCGGTGGCCAGTTGCGCGCCGGTCGCCAGCGTCGCGAACACCGCCGCCCAGCGTTCGGGCGTCTGCGAGCGCGAGATCATCCCGATGGTGATCCACAGCAGCAGTCCTTCCGGCACGCCGCTGATGGCCCGCATGGCGACGACCGCCGTGTCGCCGGCCGCCCTGCCTGCCGCCAAGTCGGCGAGCGCCAGGACAAGGCTCGCGCCGGCCGCCAAGGCGCGCAGATGGCGCGGCGGCAGGAACAGTCCCGCCAACGCCGCCGCGGCCGCCATCGTCAGGCCCTCGACCGCCGCGGCGACGCCGATCCCGGCGAGGCTCAGCCGATGCTGGTCGGCAAGCCCCGCGAGCAGAATGGGGATCTCGCCCGAGATGAGCAGGGCCAGCACCCCGAGGTACAGGGCCGAGCCGGCCGCCACCGGCGTGACCGGCGGACCGATCGCTTCGTGAATGACATGGGCCTTCGCCATCGGCGCATGTTTCGTGAGTCCGCCCGGTCTCGATAGACCCGATCGGCGCGCGCGCGGCCATCCGGGCTTCCCCGGCGCCCTGAAGCTCGGGCCTCAGCGCCCCGGATCTGGCGTGTGGGGCGGCTTTCGAGAGAGGCTGTGTAAAAACCCGATCATCGCCGGCTGATAGGCCATTGCGTCCAGGCTTCGCTGGTAACCCACGGATTGGACGTTCGGATTGGGCGCTCGGCCGTTAGGGCTGCCTCAGGCCCGCATCGCCTCCATCAGGGGGATGACACCCAGTATGGCGATGACCCGCTTCAGATTATAGGCCAGCACGTGGAGGCTCATCTCCGTGCGGACGTTCTTGAGGGTTCTTGTCAGGAAGTGGGTGGCGCCCATCCAAGACTTGAGGGTGCCGAAGGGGTGTTCGGCGGTCTGCTTGCGGATGCGCATGGCGTTCGGGTTTCGGTCGAGGCGGTCCTGCATGGCCTCGGTGACCGCCTCATGCTCCCAGCGTTTGAGACGTCGCCAGTCGCCGGTCGTGCACTGGGCCTTCAGCGCACAGCCCTGGCATTTCGTTGTCCAGTAGACGTGAAGGGTCATGCCCTTCTCGACTGTGTCGTAGCGCCAGGTGAGCGCTTCGCCGGCCGGGCAGCGATAGGTGTTGTCGTTAGGGTTGTAGACGAAGTCCTGCTTGCCGAACCGGCCCTCGGCCTTGGCGTTCGATGTCAGTGGCTTGGGCACGAAGGGGGTGACGCCGATCTGGCCGCAGGCGAGGATCTCCTCGCCTTTGAAGTAGCCGCGATCGGCCATCACATCGAGGGTCTCCACGCCCATGGCGGCCTTGGCCTGACCGGCCATGTTGGCCAGCTGGGTACGGTCGTTGCCGACGTTGGTGACCTCATGGGCCACGATCAGGTGATGCTGTGTCTCCACCGCCGTCTGGACGTTGTAGCCGACGATGCCGCTGTCGCGGCCGCTGGTGGCCATGGACCGGGCGTCCGGATCGGTCAGCGAGATCTGCTGCTCCGGCGCGGCCAGCACCTTGGCCTCCAGCTCCTTGAGTTCCTTCATCCGCTCGCGAAGCGCAGCGATCTTGTCCTTCAGCCGCGCTGACTTGGCCTCGGCCACCTCGCCCTCATGCCGGTCGGCCGTATCCATGGCCTCAAGGTACTCGGCGATGCTGGCCTCGACCGCTCCATGCGCTTTTTGACCTTGCCCTTGGTGAAGCTCTTGTCGCGCGCGTTCACCGCCTTGAACTTGCTGCCGTCGATGGCCACCACCGCCTGGTTGAACAGGCTCAGCTGACGGCACAGGACGACGAACTGGCCGCAGACCGCCGCGATCGCCGGGCCATTGTCCCGCCGGAAGTCGGCGATGGTCTTGAAGTCCGGCGCCAGGCGCTGCGTCAGCCACATCAGCTCGATGTTGCGCCCCGCCTCGCGCTCCAGACGACGGCTCGACTGGATGCGGTTCAGATACCCGTAGAGATAGATCTTCAGCAGAGAGGCCGGATGATAGGGCGGCCGTCCCGTCGCCGCCGGCGTCATCCGCGCGAACCCCAGCGACGCCAGGTCCAGTTCCTCGATGAACACTTCGATCACCCGGACCGGGTTATCCTCGGTAACGTAGTCCTCAAGGTATTCCGGAAGCAGAACCCCCTGGCGGCGATCCTCACCTTCAACGAAGCGACCCATCGCAAACCCCGAAGCAGCTGATGGGAGATTCTACCGCGTCAGGCGCCTCGAAGGAATCGTTAGGAGGGGTTTTCACACAGCCTCGAGACGAAGGAGCCGCTAGCGGAGCCGGTGGACCGTGCCAGATAGGCGTGCAACCTTGGTCACTCAGCCCGGAGCTTCCATTCAAATGCAAGGATCACTCGACCGGCCGCCGATCACAATCCACCGCACTTTGGTAGCGGTGGCCTGGGTCACGATCGTGCCGGTCGTCCTGGGCTTGCTGATTTTCGTGTTGAGCGGGGGCTTGCAGCCCTACCACGGGACGATGGTCAGGCTTCCGTTTTTGGGCGCCGTGTCAGCCCTTCTACTTCTCGCGGCGTTTCCGGTGGCCGCCGCACTACCACTGTGGGCGTTTATAGGCGGCGTGCACCTCACAAGTCGTATTGAGATCGGACCAGAGGGCTTTAGCCAAAAGGTGGGATGGGTGACCCGCACCTTCGCATGGGCCGAGGTCTCGAATTTTCACACCAAGGAGCTAATCGGCCGACGCGATTCCCAGAGAATTGTGATCTTCGACTACCATTCAACTCCCGAAAAAATGCACGCGGTGTTGAGGGGTGATTTCCTCCTTAAGGAGGGCCAGGCGCGTCTCTGGCCGCACTGGGAAATTCAAGCGTGGGAGCTTTCCAAGCTGTTAACCGAGGCGCAGGCCCGATGGCAGGGCGGTGGACAAGGTTAGGACCCCATCCCACCCAAAGCGGTCCCGGCGCCATGGCCGCCTTCGAGGCTAAGCGGACTCCTTGCGCGCTACCTTCGATTTTTCATGGGCGGCAAGGTTCTCATCGTTCGACTGTAAAAACAGCTTCCAGCCCCTTCCAATCTCGCGCGGTCCGTATCGACCCAGCGCCATGTTCCTGTAGAGCCTCCATTTGGCCATCGCACTGCCACCGGCCGCCGCCCGTTCCAGCAGCGGTCGGACCTCGCCCAAAGTCTGTCGAGTGTTGGAGCGAGCGAGGCGGGTTGAAGCGAGCCGATAGAAAGCCGGCACCCAATCCTGGTCAGCGCCCACCTGGAAAACTGCTTCGGCGCCGTCGAAATCGCCGCGCCGGGACAGCACAGCTCCAAGTCCAAGCAATGCTCGCTGAGAGCCGCGCACAAAGGACTGTCGGAACCAAAATTCTGCCTGGGCGACGTCGGCGGCGATTCCTTCACCAGCAAGAAAGGAAACTGCAACGTCGTTCATTGAGAATACCGAGCCTTGCTGGGCCATCGTCAGGAAGGCGCGAAACGCCGCTGGCGGGTCGATTTCGCGAAGGTCTATCGCCTCAACTAGGCGGTCGGGGTCGCGTTCAGCCGCCCATATCGCGTCATCGTTTGCCTGCGCGTACTCCCATTCCCTGTATCGCTCCCACTCTTCGACATCTGTGGGGTTGCCCATCTTTCTATTTATCCAGGCCACGGGCGGCCGGAGTTTGTCGAATAGATTGGTGATCTTCATCCTAGATCGTACCCCCCCTACGGATTTCGACTTTTCGCTACTTAGCACTCGTCGGCACCAATATCCGCTTTCGACCCAAACCCGACAGATCGCGGGCGAGCGGCGTTCTCGCGCTCGGGAATGGGTGCCGAAAAAAGTTCTGCTGTCCACCCGATTGTGTTGAAAAACTCCTGGCGACCCCATCAAGGGGGCATGTCGTACCCTGTTACGGATGTTATCCAGAATGTCATGCTCTACTGTCGCGCCTTACCGCAATGACATTGCTCAAAATTCGCCAAGATTAACGACGCCAGGAGTTTTTCAACACAATCCACCCCAAAGCAGCCTTTTCGCCATGATGGCGGTTGAGGCAAAGCAGTCATTTCGTCGGCACCAATGATCCATGCTAAAGGCCCCGACCTTGACGGTCGGCAGACCTGGACGCAGGGGCAAGTCAATGGATGAAAAGGCGGCCAAAAATCGCCGCCTCTATACAAAACTGAGGGCCTTGGCCCTTGGTCGAACGCCCGACAACTTCGGCATTGAACTTATAACAGACGCCGTGGCGGTCTACAGCGTCGTCATGGATTTCCGCCCCGAAGAACAGGTGATCGCGACGGTGGTCGGAAGCGTCTCGGGCGACGCCAGCCTTTACACGAGCGGCGGCTTTGGTGTGATTGGTGGATTTAGGCACGACGCGGTGCGAAAAGCCGCCGTGTCGCTTGTCGATGTCGCGCAGTCGGCGTTGGAGCGGTTTCATACGACGAGCGAATATCCAGAGGCCGTGCCGGGCGAAACAAGATTTTTCGCACTGACAAATCGGGGTGTGCTCACCGCTGCCGCCTTGGATGTTCAACTGGAGCGGTCGGATCACCCGCTGGATCACGTATGGGGAGCGGCCCACGGCCTGATCTTGGCTCTGCGGGACGTGGTTGAGCGAGGGAACAGCGACAGCAGTGCGGGCGAGCCACCAGCACCCCCCGCCAATTTGAATTGAATGGTCGCCGGAGCGGCGCCTTTTTGGCCGCTTTCCACCCCAGGGCGGTCTTAGCGCCACGCTGGGTGTAAACCTAAACCAAAGGGGGACGGCAAGGGAGGAGTAGGAGCCCTAAGCCGTCCGCAGCCCTGCTCGTGGCTTCGTTTCCGCGCGAACTCGGCACCGCGCCATGAGAGGTACCATTGCTTCATTTATTCATGGTGTTTACATATATGATGTCAATAATCACACAAAATATGAGAGCAATGAGTGACCATCCTGCTATTGGACCCAAACTATGGGCGAATCTTTCTTGGCCATTAGTAACGTACACTGCGACGCCTTTTGCGACATAGTGCGTGTTTAGCCCTAAGCGGGGAATTGGGGAACGAGGATTGGATACGTAGACGTTTTCGAGATAAGCCCAAATCAAGACGCACACGCCCAATACTAGGCCGCACGCTTGGCCACAGAGTTTATTGAATCTTATGAACAATGGCGGTCGATTATCGGCCCGCACCTTGATGGGCAGTCTCATGTCGATCAGTTCGCTCGTTCTGGTTGCCCCGCCCCGTGGCCACGGTTGGGTTTACCCCGGACGGCCAATTGACGCCATCCGAGGCGAGTTGGTCTCTTTGTCTGCATCCCACCCCAAAGCAGCCTCTTTTGGCGTCCTACGCAGGTGGCGTGATAGCCTCCAGATCGCTCCCCGCCGCCAGCCGCGTCTCGGCCTGCGCCATCATCGCCTGGAAGCGCGGATCGGCCCGCACGGCATCGAGGTCCGGGTCGATCTTGGCATGGTCGATGTCGGTCTGCGCCCCTTCGGCAATGTAGCGGGCGAGAAGGTCAATCGCGCCGTCGACGTCGTTGAGGTAGGCGGAGAGCGCGCAGACCAAGTTGTAGCGCATGTTAATGTTATCGGGATCGATAAGCAGGGCTCGGCGGATCCAGTCCCGGCAACGTTCTGCTTCGCCCAGCATAGCCAGGGCGCAGGCGCCAAAACCCATGGCCGCCCCATTATTGCGATCCTGCGCGAGTACGGCTTCGGCGCGGGTCAGCGCCATGCGAGCCGCCCGCTGGGCTCCTTCGTGGTCGCCAAGCGCGCTGTAGCAGGTGGCCAGCATGGCGGGAGAGGTGAAGTCAGCCTCCATCAAGGCCGCCGCCTTCTCCCAATGGGGAATGGCCTCGGTGAAGCGCGTCTGGGCAAAACACACATGGGCGACGGTATCGTTCGCCTCATAGGACTCGGGATCGAGGCGAAGGGCGGTCTGGGCCGCGTCCCAAGCCGCCTCGATCCGGCCCTCTCGGTAAAGATGGGCCGCCTTTACGGCGTAGGCCTCGGCCAGGTCCGGATCGAGCGCCAGCGCCCTCTCCACCGTCGCCCAGCTATCGATGTCGGCTTTGCTGTAGCTAAAGCGCAGCCTGGTCTGCGCCCTCCCCATCATAGCCCAGGCGCGGGCATAGGCGGGGTCGATCTCTACCGCCCGGCGGCACAGGCGGACCACCGTTTCGGCCTGGGACACGTTGATGTTGCCCATCCAATAGCTTTGGCGCGCCAGGAGATAGAGGTCATAGGCCTCGACGCTTTCGGTGCCGCGCCGCTCGATGGCCTTCTTCTCTTCGGGCAGGAGCCTCAGCTTCAGCGCCATGACGATGGCTTCGCTGATCTCGTCCTGCATCGCGAAGATGTCGGTAAGGTCGCGGTCGTAGCGTTCGGCCCACAGGTGATTTCCGGTGACGCCCTCGATTAACTGCGCGGTGATCCGGACGCGCCCACCCGCCTTGCGCACGCTGCCTTCCAGAACATGGCTGACGCTCAGCTGGCGCGCCACTTGGGGCACATCGACGGCCTTGCCCTTGAAGGTGAAGGCGGTGTTGCGGGCGGTCACCTGCAGCGCCGAGACCTTGGAGAGGTCGGTGATGATGTCTTCGCTGATCCCGTCGGAAAAGTACTCCTGCTCGGCGTCGCCGCTCATGTTGGCGAACGGCAGGACGCAGATGGAGAGCTCGCGCCGCTGGGCGGTCGGCACGGGCTTGGCCTGACTCCCGCCGACCAGCGCCGCGACGCTGTCGGCCACCTTGCGCCAGCCTGAAGTGTTCCGGTCGCCGGACCAGCCCTTCAGATCGGCGCACTGGATCGTGTCGAAAGGCATCGGCGCCTGGGCGCCATCGAGGGTGAGCTGGACCAGCTTGCCATCCTCGCGGGCGCGATTGGCTTCGGAGAAGACCCACTGGCTCTTCACCGCCTCTTCGGACCACACCACCACCACGGCCTTGGCGGCCTTCAGCCGTTCCTGGATCACCTCGGCATAGGCCCGGTGCGCCGGCAACTCGTCGTCACGCCACACCCCATAGCCCAACGCCCGCAGGGCCTCGGCGATCTTGCGCGCCTCGCTCTCCGTGGAGCGGGCGTAGGAGATGAAGATGTCGCTCAAGCCGTCGCGCCCCTTGGTCGCCGCGGACCCTATCCAGACGTGGCCATGCGGGGCAAGCAGACAGTCATTCGAACCAATATTCGGTTAGCGGAAAAGAGTTCTGCTTTCCCCAGATTGTGTTGAAAAACTCCCCAACCCGTTCATCTTGCCGAAAATTGAGCAATATCGTTGCGAGAAGTGGCGGAAGTAGAGTTTTAAATTCTACTGGAAGTCCCATTTGAGGTCCGATCCGCCCCTCCAAAGAGGTCGCCAGGAGTTTTTCAACACAATCCCCACAAAGCAGTCCTGACGTTGGATGAGCGCAATGGCGCCGCCGGCGCTCGCAAAGCCCTCTTTGATCGCCACGAGGAAGCGGGCGGCGGCGCTCAAGCCGACCCGGAAGATTCAATTGACTCTCTGACATGCGTCAGATATTTCTGACATATGAAATCACATGCCGACGCCGCGACGGAAGGCGACAGGCTCCTGGCGAGCCTGGCCGCCTTGGCCAATCCGCACCGTATGCGGGTCGTCGCGGCGCTCGCCGGCGGTCGCAACTATGTCAGCCAGCTGGCGCGCGAGATCGGCATCAGCCGGCCCCTGCTGCATCTGCATCTGCAGAAGCTGGAGGACGCCGGCCTGGTGACCAGCAAGCTGGAGCTCTCCCAGGACGGCAAGGCGCTCAACTATTTCGAAGTCACCGAGGTTCGCCCTTCACCTCACGCCGGAGGCTGTGGCCGATGCCGCCAAGACACTCACCGCCAAACCCGAGACCTAGAGGATCCCCCATGACCGCAATCTTCTACCTGTTGACCCTGGTGCTGCCGTTGGCGACGGTCCTGATCGTCTTCGCCATGCGCTACTATGCGATCGTCCAGCAGGCGAAGGCGCGGCTGGCCAACGACGACGCCTATCGCCAGCTCGCGCAAAGCGCCTCGGCGGCCCAGTCGAAGATCGCCGCCAGCCTGGCCGCCGTGGAGGCCAACATGTCGGACGTGCGCACCCGCATGACCGCCATCGAGACCATCCTGAAGGCGGTGGAATAGCGCCCGCCCCAGCCTGGTTCGCGGCGCGATCAACAGGACCAGCGCGCCGCCGAGGCTAGGATCGGATTCCCCTCGACACAGCCTTGGCGCCGTCGTCGCCGTCGCGACGCGGTCGTCCCCACGGCGTCCAGGCGCCGAGCGCCTTGGCTGGGCGCCTGGCGCCGCTGGGCGCGATCGTCGCCAGGCGGGACATCATACGCGCGCTGATCGTTGGCAGATCCGCCGTCTCGCCGGCCTCCAGCCACTGTTCGTAGGCGGTGAAAAAGACATCGATCCCCACCCTGGCCGCCAGCCGCGCGAGGTCCGCATCGACGCCGCGGCGCCGCAGCGCCTCGGCGAACTTCACCGCCGAACTGTGGTGCTTGATCAGATCGCGCTCCAGAAGGTCTGGATTGGCGCGGATCACGGCGTGGCGTTGGCGCTGGGAGTCTCGCGATCCCAGGCTTTCCCAGTCGAAGTCCGCAAGGACGCCGACAACCAGCGCAAGCGGATCGCCGACGTCGGGCGCCTGGACAATCCGGTCCGTGAGAACGGCGCTCAGCGTCTCGGCTTCCGAAAACAGAACCTCTTGCTTGTCGGAAAAATACCGAAAGAAGGTGCGGGTCGCGACGCGCGCCCGCCGCGCGATCTCAATGACGCTGGTCTTCTCGAAACCTTGTTCGGCGAACAAGTCGAGCGCGGCCGTCTTCAGCCGATCCTCGCTGCCGTGTTCCCAACGGGGCATGGCCTTTAGGCTACAGCTTGCGCGGAATATTGGCCAGTCCCGGAGGTGACCTCACCGCGCGTCGGCATGGGCGAGGCGGTCGGCGTTCACGGGCGCGCGCTGGGCCGTGATGATCCGCCGGCTGATCCGCCATCCGCCGCCCTTTCGGACCAGGGTGTCGAGGTGGTTCACGCTCCCGAGGGTTCCGTCCGCGCGGATGACCAGGGCCTTGGAGATGACGGTCGCCTCATCGGCCTCCGCCTGGGTGATGACGACGTTGGTCAGGTGATGGGCGATGGGGTTGCGGTCGCCGAGCTGCATGGCCGCGCGCCGGATCGCCTCGATCCCTTCGAAGGATCCCAATCCCAGATCGGTGAGATCATAGACGACCTCGGCGGCGAAGATCTCGCCAAGCCGGTCCAGGTGACCGCCATCGAACAAGTGTCCGTGCAGGGACAGGGTCTCGGCGATCGCTCCGCGATCCTCCGCGCTCAGCAAGGTCATGGTCGGGTCTCCTCATCGTTCGGTTTCTGAAGCATTTTTCGGCGCTCCGGAGCGCTTGGGATTCCCTTGTTGTCACGCCATGCCATCAGGATTAACATCGATGTCGCGCCGTGTCATCAGGGCCGGGCGCTTTGTGTTGAAGGAGAAGTCCGATGGCGATCACCCCCAAGGTCGGCGTTGGTGACCGGCGCGAACAAAGGCATCGGCCATGAGATCGCCCGCCAGCTCGCCGGGCTCGGCTTCACGGTGTTCGCGGCGGCGCGCGATCCGGAGCGCGGGGAGGCGAGCGCGGCGAGGCTGCGCGAGGAGGGGCTGGACGTCCGCTTCGTCGCCTTGGACGTGACCAAGACCGCGACCATCCTCGCGGCGGCCAAGGTCATTGACGCGCAGGTCGGTCGCCTCGACGTTCTGATCAACAACGCCGGCATGGGCATCCTCGAGAACCCCGCCGGCCGTGCTCACGGCCGACGATGTGAGGACCGTCTACGAGACCAATGTGTTTGGCGTCATCGCGGTGACCCAGGCGATGCTGCCCCTTCTCGAGCGAAGCCCGGCTGGCCGCATCGTCAACATCTCCAGCACCCTGGGGTCATTGGCGGCGGCCAGCGATCCGGATCGGCCGACAGCCTCCGCGGGCTATGCCACCTCGATCGGCCTGGCCTATTCCACCTCGAAGACGGCGCTCAACGCCGTGACGGTGTCCTTCGCCAATCAGCTCCGCGCCACGCCCATCAAGGTCAACGCCGCCTGCCCTGGCCACGTCGCCACCGACCTGAACGGATTCGCCGGCCCGCGGACGGTCGAGCAGGGCGCGAGGGAACCGGTACGCCTGGCGACGCTCGACGCGGATGGCCCGACGGGCGGCTTCTTCGACGACGCCGGCCCCAAGCCCTGGTAACCGCCCATGGCTTGAGCCCTCGCGGCGGGGCGCGAGCCCGGCGCCTTCAGGTGGCCAGGGCGTAGAGGGGCAGGCTGGCGCCGGCCTCGAAGCCCATGGAGCGGTAGAGGGGCGCCCCCATCTCGGTGGCGTGCAGCCAGATGCGTTTGGGGCCGGCCACGGCCTGGGCCTCGGCGATGGAGCGCCGCATCACCGCCTCGGCGTAGCCGCGTCCGTAGGCGTCGGGCAGGGTCGCCACATAGGCTACATAGATAATGTCGGCCACGACGAAGCTCGCGGTCGCGCTCACCGCGCGCCCGGCGGCGTAGCCGACCACGCCGAAGCTTTGTTCCGTCCACAGGCCTGGCTCGGCGACGCAGGCGAAATCAGCCGCCGGCATGCCATAGGCCGCGGCGTTTATCGCTCCCAGGTCCTCGGCCACGTTGGCCGCGCCCGCCAGGCGATACTCGAGGTCGGGGGCCGCGCGCCGGGAGGGGAGGAGGCTGTCGACCGCCATGCCCGTAACTTTCAGCGCCGGCGCCAACCCGGTCTCGGCGATGATCTCGTCGGCGTTTGCCGGCGCCCAGGCGTGAAGGAGGCCGATGAACGAGCTGTAGGCGCAGGCGCGGGCCCTGCCGCCGGCGAGGTCCAGGGCGCGCCGAAACTCGGCCTCATCCCGCATGGGCCGATTGAGGATCGACATATTGAAGAAGCCGAGGGGCACGTGGGCGAAGAAGCTCGACACGCCGCCGGTCTCATCGACGGTCGCGCCGGGAATCTTCCGGATCATCAGCCCGAAGGCGTCGATCATCGAGGCCACATTATCGGCGTCGCCGGCGATGGCCCCGCCAGGTTCGATCGTCATTCGCCGCCCTCGCGCGCTGTTCGAAACAGCATCAAGCTTCACCGACTATCGACGGCGCCGCCGACGCCGTCCAGACCCTTGAGCGCAACCCGGAGCCCTCGGCCCCAGCCATCACCAGCTTGCTTCGGCCGGATTTTTCGCCTCCGCCAGGGCCACGCCGTCGAGGAAGAGTCTCCGCGGCGCCGGGTCGCGCCAGACGGCCTGGGCGTAGGTCTCGACGGGCTGGGGCGTGCGTTGTCGATATCCCGCCAGCGCTTCGGCCGCGGCCGTGGGCTGCCCCAGGTGGCCGAGGCTCGCGGCCAGCAGCGCATAGGCGGTCGGGTTTTCGCTGGTCTGGATCATCTGCCTGGCCAGGGCCGCCGCCTCGGCGAACCGGCCCTGCTGGAACCTGGCCATGGTCAGGCCCCACCGTGTCGGCGTGCGGTCCGGCCCCATGGGATCGAGCCGCATGGCGGTTTCGAAATGCTCCACCGCCAGGTCGGTGTCGCCGATCTGGAGGCGCACGACGCCGCTCGATTGCCAGACGGTGACGGAGCCGGGATTGAGGCCGAGCGCCTTGTCGGCCAGGGCCACCGCGCCAGCCGTGTCGTCATCGAGATAGACCAGAATGACGGCCGCCTGGCTGATCACCTCGGCGTCGTCGCCGGCCAGTCGCACGGCCCGGCGCGCCAGTTCGAGCGCGGTCCGGTTGTGCTCGGCGGGCGCGTCGGTCCAACCGTAGAGATCGGCGAGGAAATGCAGCCGCGCGGCCAGGGCCGCAGCCTCTCCATAGTCGGGGTCGAGGCCGATCGCGCGCTCGGCCAGGCGCAGGCCCTCGACCACGCTCGCCTCGGTCAATTGGGCCACCACGGCTCTGGCGCGCAGGCAACAGTCGTAGCTGCCCATGTTTTCGGTGGGGCGCTTGACCACCCGGCGGGTGTCCACGGTGGCGATGGTCGGCTCGATCACCGCGCCCACGGTCAGGGCCACCTTGTCCTGCAGGGCGAAGATATCCTCCAGGGTGTCCTCGAACCGGTGGGTCCAGATCTGGCCGCCGTCCTGGGCCTCGATCAGCTGCACCGCGATGCGCACCTTGCCGCCGGCCTTGCGCACGCTGCCCTCCAGCACGAACCGTACGCCCAGCTGGCCGGCGGCGGCCTGGGGGCTCAGGCCCTTACCCTTGAGGCTCAGGCTGGAGCCGGCGGCGATGACGAAGATGGATTTGAACCGCGAAAGGGCCGAGACGATCTCCACCACCATGCCGTCGGCGAAATAGTCCTGCTCGGGATCGCCGGAGAGATTGGCGAAGGGCAGCACGGCGATGGAAGGCTTTGCCGGCGCCGCCGGCCCGGAATCCGGCGAGGGGCCCGCCGCCCCCGCGCCCGCGCTCGCCACCAGGGCGCTCACGCTATCGACCACCTTGCGCCAGCCCGGCGCCGCCAGGTCGCCGCTCCAGTCGGCCAGATCGGCGCACTGGATGGTGTCGAACGGCATCGGCAGGCGCGCGTCGTCCACGGTGAGCTGCACCAGCTTGCCGTCCTCCCGGGCGCGATTGGCCTCGGAGAACACCCACTGGGATTTCGCCGCCTCCGCCGACCAGATCACCACCACCGCCCGGGCCGCCGCCAGACGCTCCTCGATCACCTCGGCGTAGGCGCGGTGAGCCGGCAGCTCGTCGTCGCGCCAGACGTGATAGCCCAGCGCCCGCAGCGCCTGCGCCACCGCCTGGGCCTGGACCGCCGTCGAGCGGGCGTAGGAAATGAAAATGTCCGACATGCCGATGCGGCCCCACCCTTGGTCGCCGGCTCAAGCTTATCGAGGCAGGCCGGCGGAGAGGCAAGAAAAACGTCCCGGACCGCGCCGGCCATATCCCACACGCAACCAAGGCGAAGCAGGCGGGAAGTCAGCCGCCACGCGCTCCCCATCCCCTACCGTCCTGGCCGGTCGTTAGTACCGGCCATCCATTGGGCTCTCGGCCTGCCATGGACGTGCGCGCGCACGTCCACACAACGGAAGAGCGTTTATGGGTAGCCGGGACTTGCGCCCGGCTATGATGTTTGTCGAGGAAAGACTGGAGATGGATTAAAGTGACGCTATCGTAAAGCTTGATCCGTCCGAGCTGTTCGCCGCCGCCCCGACCGATAGTATTCCTGACGCCGGCCATATAACCCCGCCCCCCCCGCGGCTCAGTGGCCAAGACCCAGCGGCGCCAGCTTACCTCCGACCAAAAACACCAGCCCCACCGGTATCAGCCACAGCGCCAGCCTCAGGCCGTGGTACTTCGAGCGGCAGATGCGCGCGAGAATGTGCAGGTGGTTGAGCTGATCGGCCTGCAGCCGCTCGAGGGTCACCTCCTTGCGGCAGCGATCGACGAAGCTTGGGGCCGAACCCATGAAGCCGGTGGACATCCAGGCGATGTCGCTGTCGGTGGCCGAGGCGGTGATGCGCGGCAGGACGGTGAAGAAGGCGGCGGCGCCGCTGCCCAGCAGGGCCAGTTCGGTGACCACGGCCATGATCATGGCCACCGCCGAGCCCGGTGCGCTGGCTCAGGGCGAACACGTCCGGCAGATAGAACACCGCCAGTCCCAGGGAGATGGTGAGCACGAAGGTCGCCTTGGCGTCGGCGACGCTGA
The DNA here is from genome assembly GCA_963817995.1 of uncultured Alphaproteobacteria bacterium. GTDB lineage: Bacteria > Pseudomonadota > Alphaproteobacteria > Caulobacterales > Caulobacteraceae > Acaudatibacter. The sequence continues at coordinate 186,803 of CAWFQJ010000015.1, read as the reverse complement.
TGGCGTGCTGCAGCACCCCCTGTTCATAGTTGATGTACTTCTCCAGCGCCCCGTCCGCGGCCGGCGGTTCGGGGCAGGGGGCTTCGCGGGAGGTGGCCGTCGCCGCCAACGCCCTAGCCTTCGTGGATCGCGTGCAGGCGCAGCGGCAGGGAGAAGCCCTTGAGGCTGCGCTCGCCCTGGTCGTTGAAGCGGACGCCCTTGCCGATGCACAGCTCGGCCAAAACGTTGGAGACCAGGCTCTGATCCGGCTCGGCCGCCCCGCACAGCCGGGCCGCCAGCTGGACGGTGGATCCGAACAGATCCTGGTTCTGCTCCACCGGCTCGCCGGCCGCCAGGCCGATGCGCAGCCTGACCGGCATGTCCGGGTTGGCGGCGCGGTGCTCGCGCGTGGCCCGCTGGATGTGGCTGGCGCAGCGCACCGCCGCCACCGCCGAAACGAAACAGGCCATGATGCCATCGCCGGTGTGCTTGATCTCCCGCCCGCGCCATTCGGTCAGGGCGGCGCGGACGATGGTGTCGTGGGCGTTGACCACCAGCATGGCGGCGTCGTCGCCCAGGTCCTGGGTCATCAGGGTGGAATCGACGATGTCGGTGAACATCACCGTGCGGATGCCGGGGTCATGCTCGCCGGACCCGGACATCAGGGCCGCGCCGGCCGGATTGACCTCGGCGGCGCCCATGAAGCCGTCGATCATGTCCGGATCGACCTCGATGATCTTGGCGGCTTCCAGTCCGTGCGAATGGCGGTGCACCAGGGCCGCCGACTCCTTGTCCGGCGCGCTGCAGATGCAGAAGACCTTGCCCTTTTCCTTGTTGAACCAATACTTGTGGTATTCGACGCCATATTGTTCCTGGATCTTGACGTCGGCGGCGTGAGCCTGGGCGAGGTCCTCCGCCGACACCCCGTCGAGCTCGTGGATGTCCATGAAAAGTGGCATATCGACGCTCCCGCGCCGCGCGCGATTTCCCCACCGGGCGGCCGATCCACGATGGCGCACCGACGCGCGCGCGTAAAGCGCTTCGCCGTCTATCACGGGGATGGCGAGCCGGGCGGAGGGCGCGCCGGGCAATGGACCCGGCCTGGATCCCTCCGCCACGCTCAAGTGGCTAGTAGAACACCGCCGGCTGGACGCTGATCACCCGGCCGCTGGGCACGGCCACCAGCAGCAGGTCCGGGCCATAGCGCACCCATTGGGTGCCATAGGCCGGGGCCGGCAGGCCGATGGTGGCGTAGGCGTTGAAATAATAGGCGCTGCTCAGGAACAGGCCCGGCAGGAACGCGCCCACCGCCCAGCGTCGATAGGCCCAGCCGGGCGGATAGCGATAGGGCGCCGCATACATGCCGTAATAGCGCCGGCCGCCGTAATAGAAGCTCGCGCCGTGATAGACGCGGCCATAGCCGACGCTCGGGCGATAGGCCGGATTATAGCCGGGCCGATTGGGGCCGCCCGGGTGGTAGCCAGGGTTTCCGGGCCGATTGGGGTTGCCTGGATTATAGCCAGGATTTCCCGGCCGATTGGGGCCGCCGGGATTGTAGCCCGGGTTCCCGCCGCCGCCAGGACGGTTCGGGTTACCGCCACCGCCACCGCCGCCGCCAGGGGGACGGTTCGGGCCGTTGCCCCCGCCGCCGCTGCCAGGAGGTGCGGTTAGCGCCTCCGCCGCCGCCGGGGGCGGTTCGGGCCATTGCCGCCGCCGCCAGGGCCGCCCGGCCCTTGTTGAGCCAGGGCCGCCAGCGGCGCGCCGAGCGCCATGAGGCCGGCCGCGCCGATCAGAATGGCTTTTCGTAGCATGGGTTCGCTTCCCTAAATCTCGCCCTCGAATTCATCACTAATGCCCAAACCAAGGCAAAGTTCAGGCGCCGGCGGCCGAGGGGATCCCTCCGCCGTCACGGCCGGTCGCCAGTCCCGGCGTTGCACCGGTCGCGCGTTTGGCGGCATATATTTGGCGGCCGCCACGGGGGGCTCAATTCATCGAAGATCATCACCAACGGGGGCGGATCGTTGAACACTTTCCTAGAGCATCACCCATGAAGACGCCGACGTTCCTCTGCGTCCTGACGGCCTGGGCCGCGCTTGCCGCCGGGGCCCTGGCGGCCGAGGCGCCTGTGGATCCGGCGACGGCGGAGGTGACGGCTCTCGCCCATCAATGGGAGGCGGCCGGCAATGGCGCCGCGGGCGACCCGGTGGCGGCGCTCGGCGCCCTCACCGTCGATGGCCCCCAGGTGATGCAGGACAACTTCCCGCCCTTTCTCTGGACCGGCCCGGGGGCGATGAAGGCCTGGCTTGGCGACTACCTCGCCGATGTCGCCAAGGAGCAGGATACGGAAACCAAGACCGTCGTCGGCGCCCCAATCTATGTGCGCTCCGAGGGCGAACGGGTCTACGCCGCCTTCCCGGTGACCTACACCTACAAGAAGGCGGGGGCGCCCATGCGCGAGGACCTCGTCTGGAGCGTCGTCGCCGTGCGCACCAATGAGGGCCTGAGGTTCGAGGCCATGGCCTATGGCGGCGGGGCCAAGCCGGTCAAGAAAGGCGCGATCGTCATCTGCGGCTGGGGCATGGGCTGTCACTGACGGGCGCTCTCAGGGCGCCCGCCTAGAGGCCGATCCAGCCCGGTCCGGGCGTCTATTTCAGCGCCGCCTCCAGGATAGCCACGTCCTGTTCGGCCGTGCCGCCGCTGACGCCGACACCGGCGAACAGGTGGCCTTCGTCGTCGAGCAATGGCGCGCCCCCGCCCATGGGACAGAAGCGGCCGCCGCCGACCGTCGGGAGCGCGTAAAGGGACTGACCGGGCTGAACGAGGGCTAGCAGGTCAGCCGTTCGCACGCCCACGAGGGCGGAGGTGTAGGCCTTGCGCTCGGAGATCTCGAGGGAGAAGAGCGGCGCGCCGTTCATCCGGTGCTGGAGCACAAGGTTGCCGTGGATGTCGGTGATGCAGACGGCGACCGGCGCCTTGGCCTTCGCCGCCTCGGCTTCCACGCGTTCCGCCAAAGCCTTGGCGCTGTTGAGGAGATCCATCTGTTTCGCCTTTTCGTAAAGCGCGGAGGGGCGCCGGAGGCGGCGTCCTAGCGCGCGGGAAGTTGGCCCAGGTGAAAGCCCAGGCGGTCTTCGATATCGCCCGGTTTGTGGAAGCCCTCCGCGATCAGCGCCTTGATGCCGAGTTGCGCCGCGGGACGACCGAGCGAAGCGATGCACGCGTCCCAACCGGCGCCGAGTTCAACGTCGGGAGGCAGGCTGGTGTTGACCAGGCGCTTGGTCTCGCCGATCGCCCATTTGTCGAACCTGGCGATGCGGGTGGCGAGGGCGTCCACATAGGCGTCAAGTTCGGCGTCGGGCAGGGCGCGGTTGACGTAGCCATAGGCCTCGGCCTGTTCGCCGCGGATGTCCTCCGAGCCCAGAAGCACCTCCAGGGCGCGGTTGCGGCCGATCAGTCGCGGCAGCCGGGCCATGGGACCCCCGCCGGCGACCATGCCCACGCCGACCTCCCACTGCGAAATGATCGCCTTCTCCCGGCTGGCGAAGGCCATGTCGCAGGCCAGGGTGATCTCGCTGCCGTTGCCAGTGGCGCGACCGCGGATGAGGGCGATGGAGACCACCGGCGCGCGGGTCAGGCGGACCAGGAAGTCCGGCCAGGGCGGCAGGCCGGTGGGGCCCGGCGGCATGCCGGTCAGGTCTTCCATCCTGGCGGTGAAGTCGGAGTGATTGAGGAAATAGCCCTCGACGGCGCTGTCGAAGACCACGACCTTCAGGTCCTTGTCGGACTCGATGGTGTCGATCACGGTCTGAAACTGCCGAACCATCTCCGGGCCCATGACGTTGATGGGGGGATTGTCGAATGTCACCCGCCAGCACGCCGGCGAGGACCGGGTCAGGCGAAGTTGCGGGGGCGGCGTTGTCCCATCCATGGAAACCTCCTTCGGCGCTTGCACGCGAGGTCCCGAACATGATCCGCTCGCTCTGAAGTTGCGATTGGACGATGGTATCGCCGATACCTTGGTCGCGGTTTGGTCGTGACCTACATCACGCGCCGTCAGCGCCCGCTAAAGGCAACCTGGCGCTCATCTTGACCAGGGCGGCCAAGGACGCGGCGCCCATCTTCTCCATCACCCGACCGCGATGCGCCTTCACGGTGATCTCGCTGATACCCAGCTTGCCGCCGACCTGCTTGTTCAGGAGACCGGTGACGACGAGGTCCATCACCTCGCGTTCCCGGCGGCTGAGGGAGGCGTGGCGCTGGCGCAGCGCCTCCAGCGAGGCCTGCTCGCTCAAGGTCTGGCGGCTGCGGTCGAGGGCCGCCTCGATCGCGCTCAGCAGCACCTCGCCATCGAGTGGCTTGGTCAGGAACTCCGCGGCGCCGGCCTTCATCGCTCGCACTGTCGTCGGCACGTCGCCGTCGCCGGTGATAAAGATAATCGGCATGCCGGCGCGCTCGCCGGCGATGCTCGCCTGAAGGTCGAGGCCATTGAGGTCGGGCAGGCCCACATCCAGCACAAGGCAATTGGGGCCGGCGGCCGGCGGGCAGGAGAGGAAATCCTCGGCGGACCCGAAGGCGCGGGCCTCCCAACCCGCGGTGCGGATCAAGGCCTCCAGGGATTCCCGCACCGAAATGTCGTCATCGACGACGAACACCAAAGGCGCGGCCGGCGGGAGCGATCGCGCCGGCGATTCACCGCGGGAGGCGTTGGGGCTGATGGTGGGCAAAGGCATGGCTCACCCCTCCTTCTACTCTCTTATAGCCCTGTTGACCGCTCGCAGCAGCGCATCCTCGGCCAGGGGTTTGAAAAGACAATCGACGGCGCCGCGCTCGAGCAGGCGCGGGATCATCGGGTCGTCGGAGTGGGCGGTGATGAAGACGATGGGAATGTCGTGGCCGCGGCCAATAAGCGCCTCCTGGAGCTCGGGGCCGCTCATGCCCGGCATGGAGACATCCAGGACAAGACAGCTTGTGCGCCCGACGCTGTCGGAGGCCAGGAAGTCCTCGGCGGATTCGAATGGAGCGACGTCGAACCCGAAGGATCGAAACAGGTCCGGCAGGGATTCGCGCACGGAAACATCGTCATCGACGACCGACACCAGCTTGCGAGCGTTCACGCGTCACACCTCGGCCCGTCCGCTGGCGCGTCATCGATCGGAGGGGGGATATCGAGGTCGTCCAGCCGGGCTTTGTTCACCACCGCCCCCTTGGGCTGACATTGGACGAAGCGGGCACAATGACGCCGGCCGCCAAGCGGCGTCCATTGCACTTTGGTATCGTCCTTGGACATCCAGATCGTCAGCGCTGTCGCGCCGCCGACGGTCAGGCGAATACCGACCGATACCAAAGGCCAGCTTTCCACCGGGCGGCCGCGGCGCCACTGATGGCCATGGGAGTGCGTCAATCATTTCAAGGTCAGCACCGGGTGGAATGACGATGCGACTTCGAACCGAGCTGAATGGGAGCCAGGGATGGGCCAGGTAGAGGTCGAGCGGAAGACATATCAGATGCCGCCCCGGGAGGGATTTTCCATCACCCACTTTCTCACCGTCGCCGATATCGAACGATCGACCCGCTTCTACGAGACGGTGTTTGGCGGTCGCACCCTGAGCCTGGGCGACAGCAAGGGCGCCCCCGGCTACATCCAGATCGCCAACACCTGGCTGATCGTCAATGTCGGCGGGGGCCCGACACCCGATAAGCCCACGGTGACGCTCAGCGTCCCGCCCGACCCCGACCACGTCAGCAGCTTCATGAACATCCGCGTGGCCGATATTCAGGCCTGCTACGATCTGTGGCGCAGCCGCGGGGCCGAGTTCATCACCGAACCGAAGGACAAGTACGGCGAGACGCGCTGCTATATCCGCGATCCGGACGGCTATATTATCGAAGTCGGACAGAGCAAGCCGGAGTTTACTTACGGCTAGGACGCAACGCCGGCCGGCCGGCCAGCGGCGTTGCCGAGATGGCGTTTTCGCCTCAACGCGGAAGTCGATCGGCCACTTTGGCGATGCCGGCCCGGGCGCAGACCTCGTCCTTGTCTCCGCCCGGCGCGCCGCCGACACCGAGAGCGGCGACGATCGCGCCCTTGGCATGGAAGGCCACGGCGCCGGGAAGGGCCATGACGTGCCGAACCTGGGCGAGGCGGGGCGCATAGGGATTGGTCTTCACCATCTCGAAAAAGGCGCCGGAGGTGTCGAAGTTGAACTCCGGCCCCAAGGTGATCACCGTGAAGGCCTTCTCAAAGCTCGAACTCAGCGGTGTGAACCGTGGCGCCGTCACCGCGCAGGGCGACCTGGGGAATCCCGTCCATATCCACGACCGTCGCGGTCACCCGATAGCCTTGAAGGCCGCAGACTCGAACGGCCTCCGTCGCCGCCTCCAGGGCGAGGCTCAGCGGCAGCGTGTAATGGTAGTCTCCAGCTTGCGGCGGCTCCGCGCGCGCGGGCGCCGCGAGGAGGGCGGCGCCACAGAGTCCGCCGATAAGGATCATGGTCCTCATGCCGGTCTCCATGGCTTGGCGGGTCGGCGCCGGTGTTCGATCGGGCCCGTCACAGCGCGGCGACATCGAGCACGGCCTGGGCGAACGCCCGTGGGGCTTCCTGGGGCAGGTTGTGGCCAATGCCGCCGGTGATCGTCCGATGCGCGTATTTACCGGAGAACTTGCTGGCGTAGGCGCTGGGGTCCAGGTGCGGCGCGCCATTGGCGTCGCCTTCCAGGGTGATGGTCGGCACGCTGATCAGCGGTCCGGCGGCCAGGCGCCGCTCGATGGGATCGTAACGGGCTTCTCCGGCGGCGAGGCCGAGCCGCCAGCGATAGTTGTGGATAACGATGGCGACCTGATCGGGATTGTCGAACGCCGCCGCGGAGCGCTCGAAGGTCGCGTCATCGAACGTCCACCGCGGTGAGGCCAGGCGCCAGATAAGCTTGGCGAATTCCCGCCGGTAAGTCTCGTAGCCGAGGCGGCCGCGCTCGGTGGCGAAGTAGAATTGATACCACCACTGCAGCTCGGCGGCGGGGGGCAGTGGGGTCTTCCCGGCCGCCTGGCTGCCGATGAGATAGCCGCTCACCGAAACAAGCCCGGCGCAGCGCTCGGGCCAAAGGGCGGCGACTATGTCGGCGGAACGCGCGCCCCAATCGAAGCCGGCGAGGACCGCCTTTTGGATTCCGAGGGCGTCCATCAGAGCGACGACGTCGAGGGCGACGACGGACTGCTGCCCGTTGCGCATGGTCTGGTCCGAGAGGAAGCGCGTTGTCCCAAAACCCCGCACATAGGGGACGATCACCCGGCGTCCGGCCTCGGCGAGCAAAGGACCGACCGCTTCGAAGCTATGAATATCGTAGGGCCAGCCGTGGAGCAGCAGCACCGCGGGGCCATCGGCGGGACCCATTTCGACATAGCCGACGCTCAGAGGGCCGGCGTCGATCTGTTTGACCGGCGCGAGGGAATCGGCGCCGGGCGGCGCGGGCGTCGCGGCCCCCGAGCCGGTGTCCGAGGGTGTTTTGGCGATCGCGGCGCCGCCTACCGCGAACTCGGCGGCGGTGGCCGTCAGAACCGCCGCCCCGAGGAGCCTGCGGCGATCGGCGTTGAAGGCCTGAAGCATGAGGGGTCTCTGCCTTGGAGGTCGCGCCCGGCCGAGCGAACGGCCACGACGCAATCAATCCGGGCCCGTTACCCTGGCGCCGAGGTCGTATCCATTGGACGAAGGTGTCACCGATACCTTGGTGTTGGCGCGCAACGAAGGCCGCGCGCGCCGCCGCACGGTCTCGATCGGTACGAAGGTATCGGCGATACCTTCGTCCAATGGAGCCCGGACACGGTTCCTGCCCAAATACCATCGACGCTGTTGTTTGCGACAGCGATCCGAAGCCAGTCCCTGGGAGGGCACAGTGTTATCGGTGTCATCAAATGCTTCGCGGCGCGAAATGCTGGCCGCCGCCGCCGCCGGAGGGGCCGTTCTGCTGGCGTCATCGGGGCATGGCGAGGCGGCCGCGGCCGGCGGCGGGGGAGGCGCCATTCGGCCATTCCACGTCCAGGTCGCCGAGGCGGATCTTGTCGACCTTCGCCGGCGGGTGAAGGCGACGCGGTGGCCCGAGCGCGAGACGGTGAACAATACGAGCCAGGGCGTCCGGCTGGCGACGATCCAGGCGCTGGCCCGCTATTGGCGGGACGAGCACGACTGGCGCCAATGCGAGGCCCGCCTCAACAGCCTTCCGCAGTTCATCACCGAGATCGACGGCCTCGACATCCACTTCATCCAGGTGCGATCCAAGCACCCGAACGCCCTGCCGATCATCATCACCCACGGCTGGCCAGGGTCGGTGATCGAGCAGCTCAAGGTGATCGGCCCCTTGACCGATCCGACGGCCTATGGCGGCAGCGCGGCCGACGCCTTCGACGTGGTGATCCCCTCTCTGCCGGGCCATGGCTTTTCGGGCAAGCCGACGACGACCGGCTGGGATCCGATCCGTATCGCCCGCGCCTGGGCTGTGCTGATGACGCGGCTCGGGTACACGCGATACCTGGCCCAGGGGGGTGACTGGGGAAACGCGGTCACCGAGCAGATGGCCCTGCAGACGCCGCCCGGCCTGATCGCGATCCACACCAACATGCCGGCCACCTTGCCTGATTCCGTCTCCAACGCGCTGGCGAGCGGCGGGCCGGCGCCGGCGGGGTTGTCGCCCGATGAACACGCCGCCTGGGAGCAACTCGACTTCTTCTGGAAGCACGGCCTGGCCTACGCCCAGGAGATGGCGAACCGCCCGCAGACCCTCTACGCGCTGGCCGATTCACCGGTCGGGCTGGCGGCCTGGATGCTGGACCACGATGCGCGAAGCTATGACCTGATCGCTCGGGTCTTCGACGGAAAGTCAGAGGGCCTCACCAAGGCGGACGTGGTCGACAATATCGCGCTCTACTGGCTGACCGACACGGCGGTCTCGTCGGCGCGTCTCTATTGGGAAAGCAAGCTCGCCTTCTTCGCGCCGAAGGGCGTGCGGCTGCCCACCGCCGTGAGCGCCTATCCGGACGAGATCTACACCGCGCCCCGGAGCTGGACCGAGAAGGCCTATCCGCAGCTGATCTACTACAACCGCCTGGCGAAGGGCGGCCACTTCGCCGCCTGGGAGCAGCCGCAACTGTTCACCGAGGAACTCCGGGCCGCGTTCAAGACACTGCGGAGCGCTGACGCCTCCGGGTGATGGTCCGCCCCTTGTCTGGCCGGGCCCGCGTGGCGGCCAACGGACACGCTGGGGGCCGTCCGCGGTCAACTCAAGTCGCCGAGGAGCCAGCGCATGGCGGTGTCGATGGAGCGCCAAGCCGCCGTTCTTGCCAGCGATGGGGCCTGGCTCCTGCTGGCCGAACTGAACCATCGCGTCCACAACGAACTGCAGGTCGCGCTGTCGGCCTTGCGGCTGGCCAGGCGAGAGGCGGCGTCAGCCGGGTCCGCGCGGTTCATCGAGGAAGCGGCGGTCCGGCTGGAAGCCGTCGGCCGCGTGCAGCAGGTTCTCGATCGCCGGCGTGGTCATGGCTCAATGGCGGAGCGCCTGGAAGCGCTGTGCCAAGCGACGGCGCTGGCCAAGGCGGCGCCACGGAGCGTTCTTCTGACGTTGAAGCTGGATGATGTGACCGCCGATGAGGAAACCACATGGACGGTCTGTGTGATCGCCTGCGAACTCATGACCAACGCCTTCAAGCATGGCTTCGTTGACGGCCGTGGAGGCCAGGTGGACGTCGTCCTGACGCGGGACGCCCAGGGCGTTGTTCTCTCTGTGTCCGACAACGGCGTTGGGGGCGCAACAGGATCGTTAGAGACCATATTGGAGGCGCCGGGCTTCGGGTCCGGCATCGTCAGCCAATTGGCCGAACGCCTGGGCGGCTTCGTCACTCGCGTGAGCGGGCCGGGCGGAACGACCGCGACCCTCAGGGTTCCGACCGCGAAGAGGCTTTAGCGACTCCTGGCCGGCCGAAGGGTCACGAAGTCTGTCGGCGAGACGCCGGCGGTCTCGGAAATCGACGCGCGCGAGAAACCCCAGGATCAGCGCGGCCGCTTCATCCGCCGCCCATCAAGCGTTGCGGCTTTTCCGGATTGAGATACCATCATTGGCGAGCCTTAAAGTCTCCGGAACCCACGCCTCTCACCACGAACAGAGCGGCGTATTCGCCTGACGATAGGGGGTTCTCGATGGCGGAAACTTCCGAATACGCATTGGAGCTGCTGCGCGACGGCGCGGACTACACGCTGTACCGCGGGATGGACCGCGGCGATCGGACGCCGATCTTGGCGATGGTGGTCGGGGCCGATCAATCATCGATTGAGAGTTTTCGCCGGCTCGAACACGAATACTCGCTGGCCGCCATGCTCGACCCTGGCTGGGCCGTTCAGCCGCTGGCGTTAACGCGCCTTCACGGCCAAGCCGCGCTCATTCTCAAGGATCCGGGGGGCGAGCCCATGGATCAGGTGATCGCGCGCCACAAGACGGACCCCCTCGATCTGGCGGCCTTTCTGCGCATCGCCATCGGTCTGGCTGCGGCGCTTGGCCAGGCGCATGGGCAAGGCCTCATCCATAAGGATATCAAGCCTGCCAACGCGCTGGTCGACGACGCCGGTCACGTCTGGCTCACCGGCTTTGGCATCGCCTCGCGGCTCCCCCGAGAGCGGCAACCGCCCGGCGCGCCCGAGTGGATCGCCGGCACGCTGGCCTACATGGCGCCCGAACAGACCGGACGGATGAACCGCTCCATCGATGCGCGGAGCGATCTCTATTCTCTGGGGGTGACGCTGTACGAAATGTCGACCGGAACGCCCCCCTTCACGGCTTCGGAGCCAATGGAATGGGTGCATAGCCAGATCGCGAGACAGCCGGCGCCGCCACGCGAGCGGGCGCCAAGCCTGCCCGAACCCGTCTCGGCGATCATCATGAAATTGCTCGCCAAGACCGCCGAGGAGCGGTTCCAGACGGCGGCGGGCCTCGAGCGCGACCTCCGGAGATGTCTCAGGGAATGGGAAGCCCACGGCCGCATCGAGAATTTTCTCCCGGGGCTGCACGACAAGCCTGATCGGCTGCTTATTCCCGAGAAGCTGTATGGGCGAGCCGCCGAACTCAGGACCCTGCTGGCCGCCTTCGAGCGCGTCGTCGGCGGAGGCGGACCGGAACTCGTTCTCGTTTCCGGCTATTCGGGGGTCGGCAAATCCTCGCTGGTGAACGAACTCCATAAATCGCTCGTTCCACCCCGGGGTCATTTCGCGTCGGGCAAGTTCGACCAGCACAAGCAAGACATCCCCTATGCGACCGTCGCCCAGGCGCTTCAAAGTCTCATTCGACCGATATTGGCGAAAGATGAACGGGAGCTGGGCCGCTGGCGCGCCGCGTTGCAAGCGGCGCTTGGCCCGAACGGGCAGCTCATGGTGGACCTTGTTCCGGAGCTGAAGCTCATCATCGGCGAGCAGCAGGCTGTTCCCGAACTGCCGCCGCAAGCTTCGCGGACGCGTTTTCAACTGGTGTTTCGTCGGTTCATCGGCGCGTTCACAAAGGACCATCCGCTGGCCCTGTTCTTTGACGATCTGCAGTGGCTCGATCTGGCGACATTGGACCTGATGGAGGATTTGCTGACGCATCCGGACGTCGCAAACCTGCTTTTGATCGGCGCCTATCGCGACAATGAGGTGGCTCCCACACATCCCTTGATGCGCAAGCTCAAGGCGATGAGCGACGGCGGAGCGAGACTCCAGACTATCGTCTTGGCGCCCCTGACGCGCCGCGACCTTCAAGAGCTTGTCGAAGAGTCCCTCGGTTGTGGATCGGCGGACGCCCGCCAACTGGCGAGGCTGGTCGAAGAGAAGACCGGCGGCAATTCATTCTTCGCCGTCCAATTTCTACTGTCGCTGTTCGAAGAGGAACTGCTGAGGTTCGATCAAGTCTCGGCAAGGTGGCTTTGGGATGTAAACGCCATCCACGCCACGGGCTACAGCGACAACGTCGTCGACCTCATGGTGGGGAAGCTGCGCCGCCTGGCTCCCAAGACGCGAAAGGCGCTTCGGGAGCTCGCGTGTTTTGGCGCCAACGCCAAATTCGAGACGCTGAGCGCGATCTATGGCGGTTCGATCCTGGAGACACATGCGGACCTTTTGGAAGCGGTCCAATCCGGCCTGATTTTTCAATTCGAGACCGCCTACGGTTTCCTCCACGATCGCGTACAGGAGGCGGCCTATTCTCTGATTGCACCGGACCTGAGAGCGGAAACGCACCTGAGAATTGGCCTGTTGCTGGCCTCCCGCACCTCTCCCGACACCCTTGAGGAAAACATCTTCGAGATCGTCAATCAGCTCAACCGTGGCTCAAGTCTGGCCAGCTCGATCGCGGAACATGACCGCATCGCGGAATTGAATTTGATCGCGGGCCGGCGCGCGAAGAGCGCAACGGCCTACACTTCGGCGCTCACCTATCTCCACGCGGGACGCGGGCTGCTGACGAAGGAGGTCTGGAAGCGAAACTACGATCTCGTCTTCTCGCTCGAAACGCTCATCGCCGAGTGCGAACTGCATGCCGCGAACATGGGGGCCGCCGAAAGCCGCCTGACCCTCTTGGCGAAGCTCGCCCGAGGCCGCCACGATTTCGCGGTCATAACGCGCCTGCGCATCACCCTCTACACGACCCTGGATCGCAGCGGCCGGGCCATCGATGTGTTTCTCGACTACCTTCGTCGCAACGGCGCCGATTGGTCGCGGCGTCCGACGCGCGGACAGGTCCTGCTGGAGTACGATCGGATCTGGTCGCTGGTCGGCGGGCGGCGGATCGAGGATCTCTCGGACCTGCCGCTGCTCGACGATCCCGATGTGCTCGACATGCTCGATGTGTTCACCGAGATCGTCCATCCCGCCATGTTTTTCGATGAGCGCCTGGCCACCCTGGTGGTGTGCCGCATGGTCAATCTTTGCCTCGAGCACGGCAATTGCGATGCGGCCTGTTTCGGCTACGTCTGGTTTGGGATGTTCGCGGGACCGCGCTTCAACAATTACAAGGACGGGCGCCGCTTTGGCCGGCTGGGTTACGATCTGGTCGAGCGGCGCGGTCTGACTCGCTATCAGGCGAGAACCTATATTTCGTTCGGCACGCTGATAACCTGGGCCAGGCACGCCACCGAGGGACGCGAGCTTGTCCGGCGGGCTTTCGATGTCGCGGTCAGGACGGGCGATCTCACGTTCTCGGCCTATAGCTGGCACGAGTTGATCACCAACTATCTGGTCGTGGGCGACCCGCTTTCCGAGGTGCAATCGGAGGCGGAGAAAGGTCTGGATTTCGTCAGGAACGCGGGTTTCGGGCTGGTCGCCGAAAATTGCGCGGCGCAGCTCGGGCTTATCCGCACGCTTCGCGGTCTGACCCCCACCTTTGGATGTCTAGACGCCGACGACTACAATGAACGGGACACCGAACGGCGCCTGGCAAGTAATTCCGCGCTGGTGTTGGCGGAGTTTTTCTATTGGACGCGAAAGCTGCAGGCCAGATATTTCGCGGGAGACCATACTTCCGCGGTCGAGGCCTCTCGCAGAGCCCACAAGCTGCTCTGGCCGGCGGCGTCCCAGGTGGAAACGGGCGATTTCCGGTTTTACGCCGCCCTGGCGCACGCCGGCGCGTACAATTCAGCTTCCCTAAAGGAAAAGCGGAAGCATTTCGCCGCGCTCAGCGATCATCACCGGCAGCTTGAAATATGGGCGATCCATTGCGCCGCGAATTTCGAGACCAAGGCCCAGCTCGTGGGTGCGGAAATCGCCCGTATCGAAGGCCGGACGCCGGACGCTGAACAGCTTTACGAAGCGGCGATCCGTTCGGCGCACGACAACGGCTTTCCCCATTGCGAGGCGGTCGCCAACGAATGCGCGGCGCAATTCTACGCATCACGCGATCTCGCGAAGATCGCGTGGATGTATCTGCGAGACGCCCGCGATGGCTACCTGCGCTGGGGCGCGGCGGGCAAGGTGGAGCAACTCGACGCGCGATATTCGGGCCTTGGTCAGGAACGACCCTTGGCGCCCCGGGCCGTGATTGGCGAACCGGCCCAGCGGCTGGACATCGAGACCGTGATCAAAGCCTCGCAGGCGCTTTCGGGAGAAACCGCGCTTCCGCAATTGATCGAGCGGCTCATGCAAATGACGATGCAGAACGCCGGCGCCGATCGGGGCTTACTGATCCTGCCGCACCAGGGCGACTACCGGATCGAAGCCGAGGCGTCGGCGGACGGCGACCTCGTCGCCCGGCGCTCCGGAACCCTGGATCATTCGGCGGTCCCGGAAAGCATCATTCGCTACGCCATAAGAACCCAGGAGCGCGTGACGCTGGATGACGCCGGCAAGCCGAACCTTTTCTCGGAAGATCCTTATTTGAGTCTCCGACGGCCCCGATCGGTTCTTTGCCTGCCGCTGATTCGCCAGGGATCGCTCGGCGGACTGCTCTATCTGGAGAATACCCTTGCCGCCGGCGCCTTCACGCCCGACCGGGTCATGGTTCTGGAATTGCTGGCTTCGCAGGCCGCGATCTCGCTGGAAAACGCCGCCCTGTATACCGACTTGCAACTCCAGGTTGGCGTGCTGCGGCATCTCCCGGTATCGGCCTGGACGCTCGACACGGACGGGACGCCGGACTTCGTCAATCAAGTCTGGCTCGAGTTCTCGGGTCAGACCCTCGACTTCATCCGCTCGCACCCCGAGGCCTGGATGACCGCGGTCCATCCCGAGGATCGGGAGACAGCCACCAAGACCTTTTGGGATGGCGTGCGTTCGGGACGGGGGTTTGCGTTCGAAACCCGGTCTCTCCGCGCTCGGGACGGGACCTATCGCTGGCATCTCCAGCAAGCCGCGGTCCTGCGCGACGCGGAAGGAAGGGCCCGCAAATTCGTCGGTACGACCACCGACATCGACGACCAGAAGCGCGCCGAGGAAACACTGCGCCAGACGCAGGCCGATCTCGCCCATGTGGCGCGGGTCGCGACCCTCAACGCCATGACCGCCTCCATCGCTCACGAGGTGAACCAACCGCTGTCGGGAATCCTGACCAACGCCAGCACCAGCTTGCGGATGTTGGCCGCCGATCCCCCCAATCTGGCGGGCGCCGCGGAGACGGCGCGGCGGACGATCCGCGACGCCAATCGGGCCGCCGAGGTGATCCGGCGCTTGCGCGCGATGTTCTCCACCAAGGCGCCGACCATGGAGAGGGTCGATCTCAACGACGCGGCGCGAGAAGTGATCGCTCTGTCGGCGGCCGAGCTGAAGGCGACCGGCGCCATCGTTGAAACAGACCTCGCGCACGATCTTCCCGCGGTGCGCGCCGATCGGGTTCAGTTGCAGCAGGTGATCTTGAACCTGCTGCTGAACGCGGCTGACGCCATGGCCGAGGTGGATAATCGAGCGAGAAAGATCCTGCTCCAGACCCGCCTCCACGACGGCGCCGACGTCGAGCTCGCCGTTCGGGACTCCGGCGTCGGCGTCGATCCGCACACCGTTGAGAAGTTGTTTGAAGCCTTCCACACGACCAAGGCGAAAGGCATGGGCGTGGGCCTGTCGATTTGCCGTTCGATCGTCGAGAGTCATGGCGGACGTCTGTGGGCGGCGCCGAACGATGGGCCGGGCGCCACCTTCAGCTTTCGTCTTCCACTCACGCCCTGGGAACAGGCGGAGCCGAGCGCTTAGCGCGCTCCTGCGTGGTATTGGGCTCGCGGCCTGCCCTGGACATGCGTGCGCACGTCCACCCACGCAAAGGTGTTGATCGACAGCGGGGACCTGCGCCCGGCTGTGACGTTTTTGGCTGAAGGCCCGAGAACGGCGAGGCCCCTTCGCCCTTATCTGTTCTCTGTATGTTCTGTGTATAACTTGCCACTACCGGCGCTTGCCCATGCGACATCTTGGCTTTCGCACAAAAAGGCCTCAAAGTGTCATTGTCTCCCAATCAATCCCATGTTAACCCATTCGTGTCGCCCGGAACTGGACGACGGGGACCGGGGTCGGGCTGTTGTTTCTTTCGACGTTCGAGAAACAACTGGACGGCAAGCGGCGCATCGTCGTGCCGCAGGAGTTCCGCGCCGCCGCGGCCGGGCCCTTCGACGGCGTCTTCTGCTTCCCCTCCATCGAGGCCGACTGCATCGAGGGCGGCGGCCAGGCCCTGTTCGACCGCTATCGCGGCGGTGATCGACGAGCTGGCGTTCGGCGATCCGCTGCGCACGGCGCTGGAGACCAGCGTCCTGCGGCGGCATGGCGCAGCCTGGCCTTCGACACCGCCGGCCGCATCACCCTGCCGGAGACCCTGTGCGAGCAGTTCGGCCTGACCGACTGGGTCGTCGGTGGTCGGCCTGGGCGACCGCTTCCAGATCTGGCCGCGCGAGGCCTTCCAGGCCCACCGCGCCGAACAGCGCGCCGTCGCCCGCGAGGGCCTGGCCGGCCCTGCGCGCCCAGCAACGCCTGGCCAAGGCCGGAGCGGCCTGAGCATGACCGGCGCGCCGCACATCCCCGTCCTGCTGGCCGAGGTGGTCGAGGCCCTGGCTCCGGCGCCCGGCCTGACCCTGGTCGACGGCACCTTCGGCGCCGGCGGCTACAGCCGCGCCTTTCTCGCCGCCGGCGCCGCCGTGGTCGCCTTCGACCGCGATCCGACCGCGCGAGCGTTTCGTCGCGGCGGCCTGGACGCCGGCGATCGCCTCCGCCTGGTCGGCGCGCCGTTCTCCGCGCATGGCCGATGTCCTGGGCGAGGCCGCGGTCGATGGCGTGGCCCTCGATCTCGGCGTCTCGCTCCATGCAGCTCGACGAGGCCGAGCGCGGCTTCTCCTTCATGCGCGACGGGCCGCTCGACATGCGCATGGGCGCCGACGGGCCGCACCGCCGCCGACCTCGTCAACGGCGCCGAGCAGGCCGAGCTCGCCCGCATCTTCTAGGTCTATGGCGAGGAGCGCCAGGCCCGCCGCATCGCCGGCGTCATCGTCCGCCGCCGCGCCGAGCGAGCCCTTCACCCGCACCCTCGACCTGGCCGACGTGGTCGAGCGGGCGCTGGGCGGGCGGCGCGGCGCGCAAGATCCATCCGGCCACGCGGGTCTTCCAGGCCCTGCGCATCGCGGTCAACGAGGAGCTGGCGGAGCTGGAGGCCGGCCTGGTCGCGGCCGAGCGAGTGCTTGAAGCCGGCGGTCGGCTGGCGGTGGTGACCTTCCACTCGCTGGAAGACCGGATCGTCAAGGCCTTCCTGGCGAGCGCGCCGGCCGCGAGCGGCGCCGGCTCGCGCCACGCTGCCGCCCGAGGCCGGCGGCCCGGCCCCCAGCTTCGACCTGCTGCACAACGGCGCCCGGGCCCCCGGCGCGGCCGAGATCGCCGCCAATCCCCGCGCCCGCTCGGCCAAGCTGCGCGCCGCCGCCCGCACCGACGCGCCGGTCTGGAGGCTGGCGGCATGAGCGTCTTCGGCGTCTTCGGCGCGCGCTATCGCGGCTTTCGGGTGCTCGACCTGGCGGCCCTGGCCGTCCTGCTGGTCCTGGCGCTCGGCAGTCTACGCCTTCAAGACCCTGGCCGGCGAACAGACCGCCGGCGAGCAGCGATGTCCAGGCCCAGATCGTCAGGAGCAGAAGCGCATCCGCCTGCTCCAGGCCGAGATCGCCCATCTGGAAGAGCCCGGCCGCATCGAGCGCCTGTCCACCCAGTATCTGGGCCTGGCCCCGATCCAGCCCAGGCAGGAGGTCGACGGCCGATCTGCCGAGGCTCGCCGCCGCCGCCCGGCCAAGCCCGACCCGGCCGCGCTGCCAAGGCCGAAGCCGACACCGCCGAAGACGGCCCCGTCGAAGACGCCACCGCCCCGGCTGCGGCCCCGGCCGCTCCGCCGCCCAAGCCGCGACCACCAGCCATGACCGCCGCCGACGCCCCCTTCCTCCGGTTCCGAGCGGCTTCAGCGCCGCTGGCGCTGGCTGGGCGATCGGCTGTGGTGGATCGAGCACGCCTTCGAGCGGGCCAAGGCGTCGGGCAAGGCCGAGGACGACACCCGCCTGCGCATCTTCTTCGTCCTGGCCCTGTTCGCCGCCGGCTTCGTGACCCTGGGCCTGGTGGCCACCAAGGCCGCGCTGTTCTCCGGGCTCGACGCCAGCGAGGCCGAGGCCGATCGCTGACCGCCCAACGCCCGGGCCGATCTCGTCGACCGCAACGGCCAGATCCTGGCCATGGACCTGGTCCACTACGGCCTCTACGTCGACCCCCGCGAAGTGGCCGATCCGGCCGCCACCAAGGCCGCCCTGCTGGCCGCCCTGCCGGGGCTGTCGGCCGACCAGCTCGACACCGCCCTGAACGGCCCGCACAAGCAATACTATCTGGTCGGCGGCCTGACCCCGGAGGTGAAGAACCGCATCCACGACCTGGCCCTGCCCGGGCGTCACCTTCCAGGAGGAGAGCGGCCGGGCCTATCCGCTCGGCCAGACCGGCGCCCACGTGATCGGCTTCGCCGACAAGGACGGCCAGGGCCTGGCCGGCGCCGAGCGCGCCTTCGACAGGTCCGATCCACGCCGAGGCCGGCAAGTCGCAGGTCGCCGCTCTCCATCGACCTGCGCGTCCAGGGCGCCCTGCAGGACGAGCTGCGAGACGGCCGCCGCCCACTTCCAGGTCAAGGACGCCGTCGGGCATGGTGGTCAACGTCCGCACCGGCGAGATCCTGGGCATGGCCAGCTATCCGGCCTTCGACCCCAACGAGATCGGCCACGCCGATCCGGCCACCATGGTCAACCACGCCGCCGCCACGGTCTACGAGCCGGGCTCGGTGTTCAAGGTCTTCACCCTGGCCATGGGCCTCGACACCGGCGTCGGTCAACATCAACACCGTGTTCGACGTCTGCTCGCCCCTGGTGCTGCCCGGCCAGATCATCCACGACTTCGACAAGGGCGACTGCAGCCTGCCGCTGTGGGAGGTGTTCACCCACTCCTCCAACATCGGCGCGGCCAAGATGGCGCTGCGGGTCGGCGGCGACAGACGAAGGCCAATATTTCCACGCCTTCGGCCTCTTCGACCGCGGCGCCGAGCGAGCTGCTCGAATCCGCCCGGCCCGCTGACTGCCGGCCAGGATGAGCCAGAACATCGGTCGCCACCATGGCCTTCGGCCAGGGCGATCTCGGTCAGCCCGCTGGCGATCGCCACCGGCATGAGCGCCGATCCTCAACGGCGGCGTCTACCGCCCGCTGACCATCAGGAAGCTGGAGCCCGGCCAGGCCCCGGCCGCCGGCCGCCGGGTGATCACGGAGGCAGACCTCGCGGACCATGCTCGACCTGATGCGGCTCAACGCCACCAACGGCACCGGCCGCTTCGCCGACAAGGCCGCGCCCGGGCTATATGGTCGGCGGCAAGACCGGCACGGCGACCAAGCTGGTCAACGGCCACTATAGCCTCGGCAAGAAGAACCTCGCCTCCTTCGCCGCCATCTTCCCCACCGACGGCGGCTTCGACCAGGACCGCTACTATGTGCTGGTGATGATGGACGAACCGGCGCGTGCCGGCGAGACCGGCGGCTTCACCACCGGCGGCTGCCGTCTCCGCCCCGATCGCCGGCCAGGTGATCGACCGCATCGCCCCGTTCCTCGGCGTCCGCCGCGTGGCCAATCCCGGCGCCGAGCCGCCGGAGGCGGCCAACAAGGACGCCGTGCCCGCCGCCATCCTCGGGCGGATCGAGCGATGATGGCGGCCAGCGCCTCTCCGACCTGCTGAAGCGCGACCTGGCCGTCGACCCGATGATCGCGCGGCGTCACCGCCGACAGCCGCAAGGTGCGGCCCGGCTTCCTGTTCGCCGCCCTGCCGGGCGCCAAGGTCGACGGCCGCAGCTTCGTCCCCGCCGCGCTCGGCGCCGGCGCCGCCGCCGTGCTCGCCGGCGAGGACATCGCCGGGCCTCGCCGCGCCGGTGGTGCGGGTCGTGCGACCCGCGCCGCGCCTACGCCCTGGCCGCCGCCGCCTTCTGGGGCGCCCAGCCGGAGGTCTGCGTCGCGGTCACCGGCACCAACGGCAAGACCTCGGTCGCCACCTTCTGCCGCCAGATCTTCGCCGCCGCTCGGCCGCACGTGCCGCCAGCATGGGCACCCTGGGCGTCCGCGCCGGCGACGAGCAGATCACCCCGCCGGGCCTGACCACGCCCGACGCCGCCGATGTCGCCGAGCTGCTGGCCGAGCTCGCCGGCCGCGGCGTCACCCACCTGGCGCTGGAGGCCTCGTCGCACGGCATCGACCAGCGCCGGCTGGACGGCGTGAAGCTCGACCGCCGCCGGCTTCCTCAACCTGACCCAGGACCACCTCGACTATCACGGCACCATGGGCGCCTACCGCGCCGCCAAGCTGCGCCTGTTCGAGACCCTGCTGCCGCGCGGCGGCGACGGCGGTGCTCAACGCCGACTCCGACGCCTTTCCCGCCTTCGCCGCCGCCGCGGTCACTCAGCGGCCATACCGCTGATGTCGGTGGGCGAGCGATGGGCCAGGGCCTGACGCCTGGCCAGCCGCACGCCGATCGCCGGACGGCCAGCGCCTGACGCATCGGCCTGAGGGCGCGACCTACGACGTCGCGCCTGCCGCTGGCCGGCGCCTTCCAGGCCTCCAACGCCCTGGTCGCCGCCGGCCTCTGCATCGCCGCCGGCGAGGACGGCCGAGACGGTGCTGGCCGCGCTGGAACACATCGAAGGCGCGCCGGGCCGGCTGCAGCGCGTCGGCGCCGGGCCCGAGCGGCGGCGAGGCCTATGTCGACTACGCCCACACGCCCGACGGCCTGCGAGACGGTGCTGACGGCGCTGCGGCCCCACGCCGCGCGGCCGGCTGATCGTGGTGTTCGGCGCCGGCGGCGACCGCGACCGCGGCAAGCGCCCGCTGATGGGCGCCGATCGCCGCCGACCTGGCCGACATCGCCATCGTCACCGACGACAATCCCCGCTCCGAGGACGCCCGCCGCGATCCGCGCCGAGATCCTGGCCGGCGCGCCCGGGCCTGCGCGAGATCGGCGACCGCCGCGCCGCCATCGCGCGCCGCCGCCGCCATGCTGCGCGACGGCGACGTGCTGGTGGTCGCCGGCAAGGGCCACGAGCAGGGCCAGATCGTCGGCGGCGTCATCCATCCCGTTCGACGACGTCGGCCGAGACGCGCGGCGCTGGCGCTGGAGGCGGTCCGATGGCTGAGCCGCTCTGGACCTCGCGACGAGATCGCCGCCGCCACCGGCGGCCGCGCGGCCGGCCCCGCCTTCGCCGCGACGGGCGTCTCCATCGACACCCGCACCCTCGAGCCCGGCGACCTGTTCGTCGCCCTGGCCGGCGAGCGCGACGGCCACGACTTCGTCGCCGCGGCCCTGGCCAAGGGCGCGGCGGGCGTCCTGGCCTCAGCCGCCGGTCGACGGCCCGGCGATCATCGTCGCCGGACACCCTCGACGGCGCTGGAAGCGCTCGGCGAGCGCCGCCCGGGACCGCGCCGCTCGCGCGCGGCGCGGCGCGGTCACCGGCTCGGTCGGCAAGACCAGCGTCACCCAGGCGATCGCGCGCCGGCCTGGCGCCTGGCCGGCCCGGCGCACGGCTCGGTCAAGTCCTACAACAACCACATCGGCGTGCCGCTGACCCTGGCCCGCATGCCGCGCGACACCGAGCGCGCGGTGTTCGAGATCGGCATGAACCACGCCGACGAGATCGCGCCCGCTGTCGCGGATGGTCGCGCCCGCACGCCGTGGTCATCACCACCGTCGGCCCGGTGCACATCGAGAACTTCGCCGACGGCGAGGCCGGCGTCGCCCGGGCCAAGGCCGAGATCTTCGAGGGCCTGACGCCCGGCGGCGTCGGCGATCCTCAACGCCGACAACCGCTGGTTCGACCTCTGAGCCGGCGCGGCCCGCGAGGCGCGGCGCCGAGGTCCGGACCTTCGGCGCGGCGCCGGACTGCGACGCCCGGCTGATCGGACTTCGAGCGCTCGGACGGCGGGCGCGCGTGGTCGGCGCGGCTGCGACGGCGCGCGCGGTCGCCTTCGCCCTCGCGCCAGACCGGCGCCGCACTGGGGCCTGATCAGCCTCGGCGCCCTGCTGATGCTGGAGGCGCTGGACGTCGACGCTGGAGACCGGCCTCGCGGCGCTGGCCGCCTTCGAGCCGCTGGAGGGCCGCGGCGCGGAGCGCAGCGTCCGCGCTCGCCGGCGGCGCCTTCACCCTGATCGACGAGAGCTACAACGCCAACCCGGTCTCCATCGCCGCGGCCCTGGCCAGCCCTGGGCGCGCCGCCAGGCCGACGGGCCGCCGGATCGCCGTGCTCACCGACATGCTGGAGCTGGGCCCGGAGGCGCCGCAGCCTGCCACGCCGAGCCTGGCCGAGCCGATCGAGGCGGCCGAGGTCGACCTGGTGTTCTGCGCCGGCCCGCTGATGCGATCGCCTCTGGGACGCCCTTCCGCCGACTCGCCAGGGCGGCTACGCCGACGACCGCGGCGGAGCTCGCGCCGCTGCTCGCGCGGGCCGTAGAGCCCGGGCGATGTGGTGATGGTCAAGGGCTCGAAGGGATCGCAAGGCCGGCGCCGCTGGTCGAGGCCCTGGCGCGCCTGGACGTCCGGCGCAGGGGAGGCCGGCTGATGCTCTACCTGCTCTATCAGCGGCTCGCCGACGCACCACCACTACGTCCCGGTCCTCAACCTGCTGCGCTACCTCACCTTCCGCACCGGCATGGCGCTGGTCACCGCCCAGCTGGTCGTGGTGGCCATGGGCTCGCGCTTCATCCGCTGGATGCAGGCCAAGCAGGGCAAGGGCCAGCCGATCCGCACCGACGGCATCGAGCGCCACATCATCGAGAAGGCCGGCACGCCCACCATGGGCGGGCTGATGATCCTGGCCGGGCATCGCCGTCGGCACCCTGCTGTGGGCCGACCTGACCAACGTCTACGTCTGGGTCGTGCTGCTGGTGACCGCTGGCTTCGGCGTGCTGGGCTTCCTCGACGACTACGCCAAGGTCACCAAGCAGACCACCGCCGGCGTCTCCGGCCGCATGCGGCTGGTGCGTCGAGTTCGGTCGTCGCCGTGCGCGGCCGTCTTCCTGATGATCCAGTTCGGCCGGCCGCCGCCGGAGGCGCCGCAGCCTGCCGACCTCGCTGGCCTTCCCGATCTTCAAGAAGGCCGCTGCTCGAACCTCGGCTGGTTCTACCTCGCTCTTCGGCGCGTTCGTGATCGTCGGCGCCTCCAACGCGGTGAACTTCACCGACGGCCTGGACGGCCTGGCCATCGTGCCGGTGATGATCGCCGCGGCCGCCTTCGGCCTGATCGCCTATCTGGTCGGCAACTTCATCTTCGCCGACTACCTGCAGGTCCACTTCGTGCCCGGCGTCGGGCGAGCTGGCGGTCTTCTGCGCGGCCATGATCGGCGCGGGCCTGGGCTTCCTCTGGTACAACGCCCCGCCGGCCAAGATCTTCATGGGCGACACCGGCTCGCTGGCCCTGGGCGGCGCGCCTCGGCGCCGTGGCCGTGGCCACCAAGCACGAGATCGTGCTGGCCATCGTCGGCGGCCTGTTCGTGGTCGAGACCGCTCTCGGTGATCATCCAGGTCGCCTAGTTCAAGCGCACCGGCAAGCGCGTCTTCCTGATGGCCCCGATCCACCACCATTTCGAGAAGCTGGGCTGGGCGGAGTCCACCGTGGTGATCCGCTTCTGGATCGTCTCCGTCATGCTGGCCCTGCTCGGCCTCGCCACCCTGAAGCTGCGGTAGGGGAGGGCATCGCACGCCATGATCCCGGTCCGCGGCTTCGAGGGCAAGACGCGTCGCCGTGTTCGGCCTGGCCCGCACCGGGCCTGACCGCCGCGCGCGCCCTCATGGCCGGCGGGCGCCGAGGTCGCGCTCTGGGACGAGAAGCGGCCGCGCGCGCGCGAGGCCGCCGGCCGAGGGCTTCGCCGCTGGTCGATCTGGCCACCGCCGACTGGTCGAGCTTCGCCGCCCTGATGCTCTCGCCCGGCGTGCCGCTGACCCATCCCGAGCCGCACTGGACGGTGGAGCAGGCCCAGGCCGCCGGCGTCGAGATCCTCGGCGACATCGAGCTGTTCGCCCGCACCGTGAACGCCGCGCCGGCGCACAAGCGGCCCAAGGTCGTCGCCATCACCGGCACCAACGGCAAGTCCACCACCACCGCCCTGATCGGCCACATCTGCCGCCAGGCCGGCCGCGACGCCCGCATCGGCGGCAACATCGGCGTCGGCGTCCTCGGCCTCGACGACATGCACGGCGGCGCGGTCTATGTGCTGGAGCTGTCGCTCCTACCAGCTCGACCTGACCTCCAGCCTGAAGCCCGACGTCGCCGTCCTGCTCAACATCTCGCCCGACCACCTGGACCGGCACGGCGGCATGGACGGCTATGTCGCCGCCAAGCGCCGCATCCTGCTCAACCAGGGCAAGGGCGACACCGCCGTCATCGGCGTCGACGACGCCTGGTGGCCAGCAGCATCTGCACCGAGATCACCGCCGCCAACCGCCGCACCATCGTGCCGATCTCGCGCCCGCCGCGCCATGGGCCGGGGCGTCTACGCCCTGCAGGGCGTGCTCTACGACGCCACCGGCGAGCGGGTCGCCGGAGGTCGCCGACCTGACCCGCGCCGCGTCGCTGCCCGGGCCGGCACAACTGGCAGAACGCCGCCGCCGCCTACGCCGCCGCCCGGGCGCTGGGCGTCTCCGCCGCAGGACGCCGCCGCGGGCCTGATGACCTTCCCGGGCCTGGCCCACCGCATGGAGACCGTCGGCGCCATCGGCCGCGTGCGCTTCGTCAACGACTCCAAGGCCACCAACGCCGACGCCGCCCGCCAGGCGCATGAGCGTCCTACCCGCAGCTTCTACTGGATCGCCGGCGGCCGGCCCAAGGCCGGCGGCATCGAGCCGCCTGGCCGACCTCTTCGCCGCGCGTCGCCAAGGCCTATCTGATCGGCGAGGCCGCGGCCGAGTTCGCCGCGACGCCTGGAGGGCAAGGCGCCCGTTCGACGATGGCGGCGACCCTCGACCGGCGCCGTGGCCGCCGCCTATCGCCGACGCCCTCGCGGCCGGCGGCGAGGCGATCGTGCTGCTCTCGCCGGCCTGCGCCTCCTTCGACCAGTTCCCCGACTTCGAGGTCCGCGGCGAGGCCTTCCGCGCCGCCGTCCAGGCCCTGGCGCGGCCCACAGCCGAGGCGGAGGCCCGATGACCGCCGACATCAGGACCTGGCAAACGGTCTTCCAGGCCCACGCCTTCGCCCGCACCGACCGCTCGCGCCTGGGCGTCTGGTGGTGGACCACCGACCACTTGCTGCTGGGCGCCACGGCCTGCCTGATCGTGCTGGGCGTGCTGCTGTCGTTCGGCACCAGCCCGGCGGCGGCGGCGCGGCTGGACATCGCCTGACCCGTTCCACTTCGCCGTGCGCCAGTGCATCTTCGCCGCCGGCGGCGCGGCGATCCTGCTCGCCGTCTCGATGCTGTCGCCCGCGGGGCGTCCGGCGGGCGGCCTTCTTCATCTATCTGGCCGCCATCGCCGCCATGATCGCCCTGCCGTTCCTCGGCCACGACGCCAAGGGCGCCACCCGCTGGGTCGAGTCTCGGCGGCTTCACCCTGCAGCCGTCGGAGTTCATGAAGCCGGCCCTGATCGTCCTGGTCGCCTGGATGTTCGCCGAGGGCCAGAAGGGCGAGGGCGTGCCCGGCGTCTCCATCGCCTTCGGCCTCTATGGCCTCGCCGTGGTCCTGCTGCTGCTGGAGCCGGACGTCGGCCAGACCGTGCTGATCACCGTCGCCTTCGGCGCCGCCTTCTGGATGGCCGGCGTGCCGATGAGCTGGATCATCGGTGCTGGGCGGCCGTCGCCGTCGCCGGGCTTGGCAGCACCTATTTCCTGTTCCAGCACGTCGCCAGCCGGGTCGACGGCTTCCTCGGCCACGACAAGACCGCCGACACCCAGCAGGTCGCACCGCGCCGCCGAGGCCATCGCCGCCGGCGGCCTGTTCGGCCGCGGCCCGGGCGAGGGCATCATGAAGCGCCACGTGCCCGACATGCACACCGACTTCGCCTATTCGGCCGCGGCCGAGGAATACGGCCTGCTGGTTCTCCCTGGTGCTGATCGCCCTCTTCGCCTTCCTGGTCATGCGCGGCCTCTACAAGGCCATGAAGCTGGCGGACCCGTTCGAGCAGGTGGCCGCGGCCGGCCTGTTCGTGCTGGTCGGCATGCAGGCCTTCATCAATGTCGCGGTGAACCTGAACCTGATCCCGACCAAGGGCATGACCCTGCCGTTCATCTCCTATGGCGGCTCCTCGATGCTGGCCATGGGCCTGACCCTGGGCCTGGCCCTGGCCCTGACCCGCCGCCGGCCGGGCGCCTATGCGGCCGGCGACAGCCTCGCCAACGCCGGCGCCTTTGACTGACGAGCCGGCGCAAAGTCGCGGTCATCGCCGCCGGCGGCACCGGCGGCCACCTGTTTCCGGCCCAGGCCCTGGCCGAGGCGCCTGAGCGCGCGCGGCTGGCGGATCGTCCTGGCCACCGACGAGCGCGCCGCAGGCCCTGGCCGCCGACTTCCCCGCCGAGCGCCGCATCGCCCTGTCGGCCGCGACCTACCAGCCGGGGCGATCCCGCTGGCCATGCTCGGCGCCGGTGATGGCCATCCTGCGCGGCGTTCGTCCAGGCCCGGGCGCCTGCTCGCCAGGGCCGGAGCCGGCGGTGGTGGTCGGCTTCGGCGGCTATCCCTCCCTGCCCGCCCTCCTGGCCGCCGCCACCCAGGGCCGGCGCACCGTGATCCACGAGCAGAACGCGGTGATGGGCCGCGCCAACCGGCTCCTCGCGCCCTTCGTCACCGCCGTCGCCTGCGCCTTCCCGACCCTGCATGAAGGCCTCGCCCAAGGTCCGCGGCGCGCGCCATGGTGGTCGGCAATCCGGTGCGCCCCGATATCCGCGCCCTCGTCGATCGTCGCCTATGCGCCGCCGGCGCCGATGGCGCGATCCGCCTGCTGGTCACCGGCGGCAGCCAGGGCGCGCGCCTGCTCTCCGAGCTGGTCCCCGCCGCCGTCGCCGCCCTGCCGGAGGCCCTGCGCACGCGGCTGGAGGTGCAGCAGCAGACCCGGCCCGAGTCCCTCGACCTCGCCCGCGCGCCTCTACGCCGACGCCCTGGTCGAGGCCGAGATCGCGCCCTTCTTCCGCGACATGGCCAGCCGCCTGGGCGCGGCCCACCTGGTGATCGGCCGCGCCGGCGCCTCCACCGTGTGCGAGATCGCCGTCGCCGGCCGCCCCTCGATCCTGGTCCCGCTGAAGATCGCCCTCGACGACGACCAGGGCCAGAACGCCAAGCTGCTCGCCGACGCCGGCGCGGCCGAGGTCGTGCGCGAGGACGAACTCACCCAGCCGGGATCTGACGGAGTTGCTGGCCGCCCTGCTTGGCGATCCGGCCCGGCTCTCCGCTATGGCCGCCGCCGCCCGGCGAACCGCCACCCCCGACGCCGCCGAACGCCTGGCCGATCTGGTGGAACGCGTGGCGGGGCAGGGCTGAGAGGGGGCTGTCAGTCCAACGGCGACTTGTCTCCGCTCGGGCGCCATCCACCCAAACCCGCGCGGGATCCATCCCATGACGGCGCGCCACTCGGTCAGGCGGCCGGCCACGGGGTTTGGGCGGACCGTCTTAGGAGCAGCGGTGGTCGCTTAGGCGGACTACCGCGTGTCGAGCTAGGACGATCATCGGGTGGCTCATATCCGAATTCCCAGCCAGACGCCCCTCCGTCCCGCTCGTCACCCCGAACCCGGCCATGGCGCCGATGAAGGGAACCAGCGGCGCCGGTCCGGTCCAGAACGGCGGGGAATGGGTTGGGGGAGGCGAGGCCGCCGGCGCCTTGGCCGGATCGTGGATCAGGGTTCCGCCATGGCCGTCGGTGGCGACCACGAAGGTGGAGGTGGTGTAGTTGCCGGTGAGGGTGATCTTGGCGGTGTGGGTCCCGTCGGTGACGGTGAGGACGCCCGAAGTGGTGGTTCCGCGAGAAGGTCGCCTTGGTGGTCCCGGAGATGAAGGCGATGTCGGCCAGGTCGAGGAAGTTGGTTCCGGTCTTGGAGAAGCCGGAGATGGATGCCGGTGTAGGCGGTGGACTTGCCGAGTTCCAGGGTTCCGGTCGAGCCCACGGCGAAGGCGACGTTCTCGGTGAAGGTGGAGACGAAATCGGCGGTCCCGGCGGTGATGCGCACGGTTCCGGCCCCGGTGACCGCGCCATTGAAGGTGAGGGTCCCGGCCATGGCCTCCAGCGTCCCGGTGTTGTTGACCGCGCTCTTGACGATGCGTGCCGCCGGTTCCAGCGTTCTCGATGATCCCGGCGTTGGCGATCGTCGCCGTTCCGGTGTCGATGGTGAGCGCCGTGGCCTGGTTGCCGTAGATCAGGCCCGCCGGCCTCATTGATCAGGGTCATCTTACCGCCGCCCAGCAGGCCCGCGCCGGTGATCTTGTTGCTCACATTGGTGAGGGTGGCCGTGGCGCTGGCTCCGGTGATCTTGTTGGTGGCGAGATTACTGAGCGCGATCGAGCCGGTTCCCGTCAGGGTGGCCCCCGCCGCGGCGATGATCACGCTGGGACTGGCCACGGCGATGGCGCTGGCGTTGGCGATGGCCCCCGAGAGCGTGACGGTGGCGGCGCCGAACTGGACGCTGGTTCCCTTCAATGTGGTTCCGGTGAGGGCGTCCGTGCCGCCGGTGAAGGCCACGGTCCCCGCGCCCGCCAGGGTCCCCAGGAAACTATTGCCGGTTCCGGTGAGCGACAGCTTGTCGCCGGCGCTCACTGAGACCGTGCCGGCGCTCTGGGTCAGCACACCGGCGTAGGCGAGGTTCGTCGCCACCGTCACCGTCGCGGTTCCAGTTTCCGTCACCTTGGCGATAGTCAAACTCGCGCCCGCGCCGAAAGTCGCCACGGCGCCGCCGGTGATCGACAGGGTTCCGGCGCCGCCGATCGAACCGGTCGAAGTCAGGGTTCCGGAGATCGCGAGGGTCCCGGTCGATGTCAGCGTGCCGGCCGCGACCACCAGGGCCTCGCCGGTCGCGATCGCGCCGCCGCCCGCGGCCGTGAAGTTCGCGGCCGGGCCGATCTCGACGGTGTTGAAATTGGTGAAGGTCGTCGGCGTCGGCAGACTGCCCGAGACGGTCACGGACCCGCCGGCCAGGAGGCCGCTCAGGCTCCCGGTCCCCTTCACCTCCAGTTCGCCGCCGCCGCCATTGATCTTGCCGTTGAAAACCGAGCCGGCCTCGGCGACCAGCACTCCGGCGGCCGAACCGAAGCTGACCGCGGTTCCCCCGTCGCCGGTGATCGTGCCAAAATTGTCGATGACTCCCGAGGCCAGCTTGACGCCGTAATAGCCTTCGATCAGTCCCGTCGGATGGGTCGGCGAGCCGTTTTCGATGGACCCGTAATCGGCCACCGATATCCCAGGTCCGGTCTTTCCAAGGATCGTCCCGTAGTTGGTGACGTAAAGCGCCGCGCCGGTCTTGGACCCCTCCAGAATCCCGACCTGACCTTCAATGATCGCCGAGGCGGCGCCGCTTCCGCCGTTTCTGACCAAGCCGCCCCTGAAGAGGGAGACGCCATAGCCGCCGTAGTGGCGCGGGAGCGGCGTGCCTCCGGTAATGACGCCGTAGTTGTAGACCTCCGTGACATAGGTCGCGAGCACGCCGTTGAGCCCTTCGATCAGAGCCGATCTGGAGGTTGCGCCGCCATTGGTGACGACGCCCGTCGCAACCATGAACACGCCGTTGGAGATGGTCCCGTAATTGGCGACCGTTCCCGAGTTGCCGTATCCGCCCTGGATCAGAACGCCATTGGAGCGCCCGTAGATTTGCGCCGCCGTGTTCAGCGTCGAGCCATTGGTGACCTCGCCGCCCGCTTTCATATTCACGCCGTATCCGGCGAAGCCGACGATGGTTGTCGTGTTGGCGACCGCTCCGCTCGCCCCCTCGACCAGAACGCCGTCGATGGAACCCTCGATCTCGGAGCCAAATCCGGTGTTGGTGATCGATCCCCCGGCGCCCAGCAGGACGCCGACGCCGCCATCGCCGAAGATCGTGCCTTCGTTGTACACCGTGCCGGCCGCGCCATAGATCCCGACGCCATATAACCCCCCCTCCAGGATGGCGCCTTGGGGTCGCAGGCTGCTGTTCGTCACCTGGCCGCCATCACCGAGTTCGACGCCGAAGTTCCCATCGCCCAGGATCGTGCCCAGGTTGTTCACCGTTCCCGCGGCGCCGCCGATGTAGACGCCGGTGCGCGCGCCATCGATCTGGCCGCCGCCGCGAAAGAAGACGCTGTTGTAGACATAGCCGCCGGCCGACAGGGCGACCCCGTCGTCCTGTGTGCCGATGATCGTGCCGCTGTTGGTGACGGTTCCCGCGCCCGCGATGAAAATGCCGCCGGTTCCCTCGATCAGGGCGTTCGTCTGGGTATAGTTCCCGTTGGCCACGGCGCCGGCGGCGACGATC
Organism: uncultured Alphaproteobacteria bacterium; assembly: GCA_963817995.1. GTDB lineage: Bacteria > Pseudomonadota > Alphaproteobacteria > Caulobacterales > Caulobacteraceae > Acaudatibacter. The sequence continues at coordinate 156,409 of CAWFQJ010000015.1, read as the reverse complement.
TCGACGCCATAGGCGCCGGTCCCCTCGATGGTCGCGGTGTTGACGATGTTCCCGGTTCCCAGGGCGTAGACGCCGAAATACCCTTCGATCAGGGCGGCGCCCGTCGTGGCGCCGCCATTGGTGAGGACGACATCCACCAGGCGAATGCCGGCGTCCTTGGCGCCCGTCCCGTCGATGGTGCCGGCGTTGGTGATCGTCGTCGCGCCGATGCTGGGGATCGTCCCCGGATTGAAAATCCCGAAATTGCCGACGATCTGGGAACTGGCGTCAATATTGTTGATCACCACATTGGCGCCGTTGACGTCGATGCCGCCGCCACGGAAGGGAACAGGCTTGATCGAGCCGTAATTGTTGATCACGCCCGCGCGGATATCGACCGAGCCGACGAAACCTTTGTTGATCAGCTCGGATTCGAGCGAATAGATACTGTTGATTGTTCCAGAATTGTTGACCAGGTCGGCGTCCACCAGGGTGTAAATGAACCCGGTGCTGGCGTTTTTCACATCCCCGCCGCCGTCCAGAATCACGCCTTGCTGGGTGGCTCCATACAACTCCCCGATCTTCCCGTAATTTTCCAAACAGGACAAACTGCTGTCGCCGTGAAATTATGGGTCACCGTGCCTTTGTTGAAGACTTCATCCACCCCGGATTTGACTTTATAGAAGCCGACGGTTCCGGTGATGGTGCCCGTGCTCATGGCGCTCGCCTTTCTGATCTTGGGTCGGTCAAAATAGGCCCGCCATTCTCGGCAAGCTCAGGAGAGGGCCACGTTCGGATGGGGTATGATCCGCTCGCGGATGGATCGCTGAAGCCCCCGAAGCGCCCATTGAACTGACCCCCGCCACGAATCGCGCGACGCCCGCGGCGCTGGCCCCGGCTGGCGGATCGACCACCTTGGTCCCGCCATGGCCATCGCTGCTGGTGGTGAAGGTGGAGTTGGAGAAATTGCCCGCCAGGGTGATCTTGGCGGTGTGGGTGCCGTCGGTGACGGTGAGCACGCCGGCGGTCTTGATGCCGTTCTCCACTAACGTCGCGGTGGTCACGCCCTTGGTGTAGCCGATGTCGGTGAGATCCAGCGCCGTGCCGCCGGTCAGAGAGAAGCCGGTGATCCGCCCGGTATAGGCCTGGGAGTGGGCCAGCTCCAGTGTCCCCTTGCCGTCGAACACCACCGCCTGGTTGAACGATCCCTGGGCGTCTAGCGTCCCGCCCTCCACCTTGCCTTCGCCAGCGCCGGTGATCGTCCCATAAAGGGCCAAGGTTCCGCCGGCGTAGGCCAGCAGGGTTCCGGTGTTGGCGATCGCACTCTTGACCGTCACGTGACCGGCGTTGGCCTCGATCAGGCCGCCGTTGGTGATGACGGTGGTCCCGGTGTCGATGGTCAGGCCCGCCGAGCCCTTCCCAAGGATGGTCGCCCCCTTGTCGTTGATGAGCGTCAGCTCGCCTGATCCCAAGAGGCCGGCCCCGATGATCTTGTCGCCGGCGTTGGTCAGGCTCGCCGCGCCGCTCGCGCCCACCACCTTGTTGCCCGCGGCGTTCCCCATACTGATCTCGCCGCCGCCGGTCAGCGTCGCGCCCATCGATCCGATGGTCAGGGTCTCGGCCTTGGTCGAGGTGGCCAGGGTGATCACCCCGGTCCCGCCGATCACCCCCTCCAGGGTCAGGCCCGTGCCGCTTAAAAGCTTGATCGCGCCGTCGTTGACGATGCTCGACGCCGTTCCATCCAGCACATTGACCCCCAGCGTGGTCTCGATCACGCCCGTCCCCGTGGTCGTCAGGGTCCCGCCCTTGATCGTCGCGCTCTTGAGCAACACCCGGGAACCGGCCAGAGCCTCGATCGTGCCGGTGTTGACCACCGTGGCGCCGTCCAGCGTCAGGCCGCCCTTGCCGGTCCCTTCCAGAAGGCCGGCGTTGCTCACCGCGCCGGTCTCCAGGAAAAGGGCGTCCGCCGCCGTCGTCCCGGTGGCTTCGATCAACCCCGTCGCGGCGACGCTCACCGTCCCCTGGCCGCCCAGCACGCCAAAGCCGGCCAGCGTCCCGGTGTCATCCAACATACCCGTCACTGAGATCTTCTGGCCGGCCAGGGTGTTGGTCCCCGACAGGGTCCAGGATGATCCCTTGTCGATGTCGTAGACGCCAAATCCGGAGAAATTCAGGCTCGCGCCCCCGGACACTGCCCCCAGCCCGCCCAATCCGCTGATCGTGCCGGTTCCGGAGGCCAATTCCAGCGTTCCCCCGCCGCCGGCGGCGCCGCCGACGATGGCCGAGCCCGCCTCCACGACCAGCCGATCGCTCGCTGACGCGAACCGCAATCCCAGACCGCCGGAGGTCCCGTGCCTGATGGTTCCGTAGTTGACCACCGTCGCGCCGCCGCCGGAGGGCGCGTTGACGCCGACCAGGCCTTGGATGAGCGCCTTCGAATCGCCCTGGCCGCCGTTGACCACCCGTCCGCCCGCGCTGAGTTCGACGCCGACGTTACGATAGGATCCGGTGGCGCCGCCGGAAATGGAGCCTGAGTTCTGCACCGTCCCGCCGGCCATGAGCCACACGCCGAACCCGCCGGAATTGGCGACGTCGGCGTTGAGTGAGCCCGGGCCGCCCAAGATCGAGCCGGTGTTCACGACCGTCCCGCCGGACTGCAGGAGCACGCCGGCGCCGCCCCCGCCGCCGACTCCATTGGCGTTGGAGCCATGGACTCCATAGCCGCCGACGATGAGGCCGTGGTTGTTGCTGAGCACGCCGCCATCGGCGAGTTGCACCCCCGCGCCGCCCTGGCTGCGGCTTTTGCTGGCCGCGCCCATCCCCCCGCGCGCGCACCCTCGATCGTCCCGAAGTTGGTAATCATCGAAGCCGCCAAGGCCTCGACCCCGTCGCCGCCATCGCCCGCGACATTTAGCAAACCTAAGCCGGTGGATCGGCCACCGGTCCGCCACCCGCGATCAGGCCAGCGTCTTGCTGTAATGTCCCTCCGCCGGCCAGGACAACGCCCGCGCCGCCCGCGCCCCCGACGCCGTCATTTGAGAAGCCGCCATTTCCGCCGATCACGCGCTCGCCAAAGATGGTCCCGTCGGTGACCACCGTTCCGCTGGTTTCAAGAACGACGCCCGCCCCGCCCGCGCCGCCGGCGGCCGCTCCGTCGCCCGAGCCGCCACCGCCGCCGTACACAAATCCGCCAAGGACGCTGACCTGGCCGGACGCGAGGTCGACGCCGCTGCCTCCCGCGCCGCCGGCCAGGGCGGAGGCCGTCAGGGCAGCGCCGCCGTGACCGCCCAGAACCACGCCCTGGCCGATGACCGTCGAGCCGCTGTCGATGATCGTCGAGCCGGCGCCGGCCATGATTCCGATCCCGCCGGCGCCGCCGCCGTACTGGTCGCTGCCGCTCCCGCCGACGCCGCCGACGATCTTGCCCAGGCTGTTGGCCACAGCCGAGCCGGCCGCCGCGTCCACCCCCGCGCCGCCATCGCCGGCGGGCAGATTGAACTTTCCCAACGGACCGGCATGGTGGCCGAGGCCGCCGACAATCGATCCGCTGTTGGTCAGGCTCGCCGCGAAGGTGAACGTCACCCCCGCCCCGCCGCTACCCGCAAGGATCGGGTCAAACCCGGTGACAGCACCCGATGCGCCGACAATCAGGCCGCTGTAGGCGGCGCTGAGGGTGTAGCCGCCGCTCACGGCGCCGTTGATGTGTTTGATGGTCATGGCCGGTTTTCCGCTCAAGGTTCAGAGAGGACGCGGGCGGCAGTCATTGAACTTCGCTCAATGTGGGCGCGGTCAAGATGGTCGGCGCCGCGGAATCGCGCTGCGATGTCCGGGAGCAGCCGATGATGGCCTTGGCGTTATCGGCGCCCATGAGATCGGCCTCCAGACCCACACCTCGGCATCTAACGCGCCCGATTGGTCGCTCGACGGTCGGGCGCCCGACTGGAAGGCGCGGGTCGTGCCGTCGCCAGCGCCGCGACGCAGGCAAGTTTGCCGGATTTCGCGGCACGATCGTCGTCAATTGGATGTCAAGGAACGTCAATTATGGCGGTCGCCCGCGACCTATCGCCCCTTGCTGAGCATCCGGTTACGTCGGAACGTCGCTGGATCCATTCGCCTCCTTCGGACAATCCCCAATCGTGCGATTTCATGCTCGCTTCGTCGGCGCCTTCGCCCTGGAGGACGCGCAGGGCCAGAATGTCCTGCCGCCTTTGCGCAAGACCCGGGCCCTGGTGGCGATGATCCTCCTGGCCGGCGGTGAGGCCCTGTCACGCGGCGATCTGATTCAGTTCGCCTGGAAGGACCGCGACGATGAACAGGGCCGCGCCAGTCTAAGGCAGGCGCTCTATGAGGCGCGGAGGCTCACCCAGGGTGAGCCGCCCCTGATCTACGCCAATCGAACGATGGTCCGGGCGAATCTGGCGGTTCTGGAGAGCGACCTCGACCGGTTGAACGCCGCCGCTCGCGGGGTCGACCTTGAAGCCCTGGACGCGGCGCTCGGACCGAACGCGTCTCCCTTGCTCGCCGACCTGGATGGGATTTCGCCGACCATCGACGCATGGCTGGCGGCCATCAGGCGGGAAAAACTGGCTGAGCTTCGCGAGGTCGTGAACGCGGCCGCCGGCGACGGTCATGGCGGCGGAAGATTTGGCCAGGGCCCCGGGCGCGAGGGCGGCCCGGCCCCGGCTGACCGCGCCAGTGAGGCCGCCGATGTGGCCCCCACGCCGCGCCCGCTAAACCGCACCCGCCTCTTGGCCGGCGCGGCCCTCCTGCTACTCTGCGCTGGCGTCGCCGGGGCCTGGTGGCTGCGAGCCGCCCCGCCGCATCGGGTATTGGCCGTCGAGCCCTTGAACGCCGGTCAAGGGGATGGGCCGGCCCAGGCCGTCAGTCGGGGCCTGTCGGGCGACCTGGCCCACGCTCTGGTGGCCAATCCGGCCCGTATCGTGGTCAACCAGATCGGCGAGCCGGGGGTGCGGGCGGCCGACGCCGATTTCATTGTTTCGGGCGATGTCGCCACCCTCGGCGGGCGCCTCCAGGCCCATGTCCAGCTGGCGAGAGCCCGAAGCGGCGCCATCCTCTGGGCCAACGATTTCGCGGCCGACCCGGGCCATCCCGATGTCATGCGCGAGCAGATCGCCACCAAGGCCGACGCGGTGATCAACTGCGCGCTCAGCGCGCGCCATGGCGGCGCCGCCCGGATAAGCGACGAGGCCGATCGGCTCTATCTGAAGGCCTGCGACCTCGTCGAGCAATACCGTCTCGACGAAGCCCTGCAGCCGTTCCGGGAGGTCACGGTCCTGGAGCCCGGCTTTGCGCGCGCCTGGGCCGATCTGGCGATCACCGAGGCCCTCACCGCCGACCCGTCGGATCCGAAGCGCCAAGCGATCGCCTATCGCGAAGCCTCGGCGCACGCCCGCCATGCCCTGGCGCTCGATCCCCGGACGGGCCTCGCCTATTACGCCTTGGCCCAGGGCATGCCCGGTATCGCCAACTGGCGGCGGCGGGTCGAGATCATCGCCGATGGCCTGAAGGTTGAACCCGACGGCTCCGAGCTCAACAACGCCATGGCCACCGAACTGATGCGCGTCGGTCGGTCCGCGGAAGGCATCGCCTACTATCGGCGATCGATGGCCGCCGATCCGCTCAATCCCGTAAAAACCGCCACCCTGTTCCACGCCCTCGCCTTTCACGATCAACTGGACGAAGCCGAGCCGATGATCGACAGGGCCTTGCGGCTCTGGCCCCAGAGCGCGGTGATCTGGCAATACGCGTTCGTCGTCGAACTGCGGGTCGGCGATCCCCGGCGCGCCGAAGCGATGCTGGCCGACCCTGACCACACCCTCGTTCGTGACGACAAAGAGGCCGACGAATACCGTCAATTTTTGCGGCTGCGCCGCGATCCCAGCCCGAAAAACATCGCCGCCGCGATCGGTCGCGAACTTGCCCTGTCTTCCGCCGACCCGGATCAGGATCAGCTTCCGGCGGCGCTCCGCATCGCCCGCCTTGGGCGAACGGACCTGGCCTATCGCCTTGCCCTCCAACCTCGCGGCGCCATGGACGAGGACAACGACGAGGTGATGTTCCGCGCCGGCCTAACGCCGTTCCAGGACGACCCGCGCTTCATGGTCCTGGCGGCTAGGCGCGGGCTTCTGCCGATCTGGCGCGCCACGGGCGTCTGGCCCGACGTCTGCGCCACCGACCACCCGCGCGGGTGTGGGCAAGCCGGGTCGGGCGGCCAGATAGCCTCTTTTTCAGGCAAGGCTCGACGATAGGTGACGGCGAGTTCGCGCGCCCCCACTTTGGGCGACGTCCTGCCGCTTCGCCGGCTGTCGCCTCCCGGCCTTGGCAATGATACGCCTAGTCCCCCTGAAGAGGAGCTTTCATGTCCACCGAACCTTTGACTCTCGCCGAGTTGGATGAGCGGCTGTCGGCCGTCCGCGAGAACCTGCGCGAGTTGGTCGAGCAGGCCGCGGCCTATTCCGGCGCGGGGGACGAGGAACTGATGGCCTCGCGGATCGCCGAGCAGGAGGCGCAACTCAAGACCCTGACCGGCATGCGCGACGCGCTCCCGCGGCCGCCGGCCTGACGGCGCCGGCGAGGCAGAGCCGCCGGCGCGGAGGTCTCTATCGGCGGACGCGGAAGGGCCAGCTCCACGCGCCGCCGGCGAAGAGGGCCCACCAGATGAGCACCGGCTGAAAGGCGATGCGCGGCCCGTGATACCACCAGCTGTCCGGCAAGGGCGGAAGGCGAATATGCCAAAGCGCCTGATAGATGTTCGCGGGCCAGACGCAGAGGGCGTAGGCCGCGAGCATCACCCCGGCCAGTCGCCGGGTGAGGGGGATGGCCAGCCCCAGCGCCCCGGCGATCTCGCAGGCGCCCGTCACCAGCACCACGGTGCGCGGCGAGGGGATCGCCGGCGGCACGATGGCCGCGATCGCGCCCACCGACGCCATATGCAGGGCGCCGGCGGCCAGGTAGACCCCTGTCAGCCCCCATCGCAGGATCCGGCGGAGACGCTCGACACCGCCGGCGCGTCCGGGCGCCCGGCTAGGCTGAGGATCGAGGGTCATGGCGCGTATCGCTCTCCGGGCGCTGTCAGCCTTCCACATTCCGCGATGACAGCGGGTATTCCATGTCCATCATGACCACCAGCCGGATCACCTCCGGCGAGGAGTTCAAAATAGCGGAAGGGGTTAGCGGATTTAGCCATGGCTGCCCCGTAACGGGCCACCGCTTATTGCTTCATGAAGTTTGGGCCGAGGGAGCCCGGCCCGATCGCGTGGCGCGGTCGAGCGCGGTCAGTCCTGATCGGTCTAGGTGCGGAGCTTCGCCGCCACCGCGCGACAGTCATAGGGTCGGTCCTTCGCCTCGCAGAAGTCCGGCCAATGGTTGGTGCGCTCCCAGAATTCGACCAAGCCCAGCTTCGCGGCCAAGGCCATGAATTGGGGGTCGCGCCGCATTCCCTCGGCCGACGGGAGGAACAAAACCTCGGTGTCGAGGGGATCGGCCGGCGTCGACCTCAAGGCCGCGGAGAAAGCCGCCTCCGTCGCCCCGACGCCGACAAGGTCCCGGGTCGCTCCGTTCAGGTCGCTTCGGCCCGCCGCGAGGTCCGCGAGCACGTCCTTGGCGTAGGCCGCGGTCTTCGCCGGATCATGACTGCGCCGGACCAGGATGAATTGCCGCCATTTCTCGATCGTCGGCGCTTCCCAACCGGTGGGCAGCGATTTTGGATCGTCGAGGAGCGCCAGCGCGCGGGCTGGATCGCCCCAGCGGGCCTCCATCCCGATGCGGCCGGACTGGAACTCGCTGAAATCGGGCCACAGTCGCGCGCCCTGTTCGATCAGCGTGCGCGCTTCCACGAGCCGCCCGGTCGCCGCGAGGGCGACGGCAAGGTCTTTGGTGTAGTAGGGATGCAGCGGATCGAGCTGCGCCGCTCGCCGGGAGTAGACGATCGCCTCCTCGTTACGTCCCGCCTGGCCCAACAGCTCGCCCTCGCTCCAGTTCAGGAGGACGTTGTTCGGCGAGATGGACAGCCCCTTCAGCAACAGGTTCTGGCGCTCTTCCAGGTGGCCCGGCGCCAGCATTATGTTGAACGCCACATAGGCCATGCTGGCCTTCGGATCGAGCCGCAGGGCCTGTTCGGCCGCGGCCCGGGCGTCCCGCCGAGCCGCGGCCGCCAAGTCCGGCGGCAGATCCTCGGCCGCCAGCGCCGTGGCCATGGCCAGGCTCGCCCAGGCGTTGGCGAACTTCGGCTCTCGCGCGACCACTTGCCGAAACTGGTCGCGAACCTTGTCCGGACGGTCTACGCCGACCGCGTCGCAGGCGCGAAGATAGAGGCTGAGGCTCTCGGGCGGGACGTGGCCGCCGAAGTTGCCGGCGTCGACCGTACATTGCAGAACGCCGGCGACGTCGAGCGCGACCTGCTGTTGCAGAGCCTCGGCCTGGCCGGCGGGCCGGGTGAACTCGGCCGACCACAGCACGTCGTGGCGCCGCGCGTCGGCCATGGCGAGGGTGACGTGCAGAGCGTCCCCGTCGCGCTGGACCCGGCCGCCAAGCGAGAACGCGGCGCCCAGCCGGAAAGCCGCCGCGTCGCGCCGCGGGCCGGTCAGGCCCGGGTCGGTCAACCGGGATTTGATATCGACCTTGGCCAGGGTGCTGGCGATCTCGTCGGCGACGCCATCGGCGAAGCTGCGCGCCGAGGCGTCGCCGGGCGTGGTGTCGAACGGCGTCACCGCGACGCCTTCGCCTGCTTTCGGCCAGCCGGGCGTTCCGGTGGCGAACCATGTCCCGCCGGCCACGGCGAGGGCGGCGGCCAGCGTCGCCATCGCCGCCGACCACCGGCCAAGGCGTGGGCGCCAGCGCCGCTTCGAAGCGATCGCGGTCGGCGGTTCGGACGCCAGCAGTTCCGAGAGGCCGGCCGTCAGCTTCGTCCAGGCCTCGCTCGAGGTGTCGCCGCGCCAGGCGGCGAAGTCGGCGCATTGGGTCTGGTTGAAGGGCATCGGCGGCAGGCTGCCATCGACGGTGACTTGCAGCAGCTTGTGCTCTTCGCGCGCCAGATCGGCCTCGGCCCGCACCCAATCCGAGGCGGCGGCCTCCTTGGACCACAACACGAGCACCGCCCGGGCCGCTCTCAGATTGGTCTCGATCTCCGGCTGGTAGGGCCGATGGAGCGGCAGGGCGTCCACATCCCGCCACACCGAATAGCCGAGGTCGGACAGCGCCTTGTCGAACGTCTCCGCCTGGCGCTGGGTGGCCCGGGCGTACGAGATGAAGATGTCCGCCATGCCGACCCGCCCGTCTCTGGCGTCAAGCTTGTGGCGCCGGGGGAAAGGAAGCAACCCGCCCGGCATCGAAGCGCGCTATTGACGGCATAGGCTGTGTTGGCCGCGCCCGGATGCCAGCTATAGGTGCTGTTGCTCACCTTCCGGCTCACCAGGCCGCTGGAGTCGTCATAGCCCAGGGTATAGGTCACCGCCGCCCCGCCGGTGAGCGATTGCACCAGGCTCGAGATCCGGTCGGCGCCGTCATAGCCGTAGGTGGTCGCCGCCCCGGCCCCGGCCGCTCGCCCGATCGAGGCGCGCCGGCCGTAGGTGTCATAGCCTTAGCTCAAGATCTGCGTCCCGTTCTGGTTGATCGCCGTCACCCGCTGGAGCACGTCATAGACATAGCTCACGCTCAGCGCGTTCGCACCCGTGTCTGGCCAGGCGATCGAAGTCCCAAGCCTGGCTCATCGGCCATGATCCGATCCGCCTCTAGGGAAACACTGCTCCTGTCCCCCTATTCCTTTTGGAATCTAGAGCAGGATTCAGCCTTTCGACGGTTCCGTCAGAAGCCATCCTGGTCAGGCTGTGGCGAGTTCGCGGCGTCGCCGCCGGCTGGCCAAGCCGAGCCCGCCAACGCCCAGAATCATCAAGGCCCAGGTCGACGGCTCGGGCACGTTGATGGACACACCGTCCAGCAGCAGCATCGGCGGATCGCCGTTGGGCGTGCCGACGGCGAGGAAGGAGAGGATGTCGGAGCCGGTCTTGCCATTGTATTTAAAGGTGAAGCTGGCTGGCCTCCAGCCGCTGAAGCCATGGCTGGTAAGGTGGACTTTGGACGTTGTGAAGGTCTGACCGTTGATGCCGACCTGGAACCGTTCGGTGGTGTCGCCGCTGTTGGGGTGCCATTGGCCGGCCGCCCAGTCGAAGGTCAGGGTATAGGTATCGCCAACCTTCAGGCCGCTGAGGTTCTGGTAGATCGTGGCGGGATTATAGGCGCCGTCGGCGATCAGGAAGTTGCCGCCGTCCGGGCTCGCGCCGGTGAAACCGTTGTTGGCCCCCCATTTAGGACCCCAGAGGTACTCGGTCGCCGCGTCCTTCGCGTCGGGAAAGCCAGTGGTCTCGGTCTGGTCGCTGGCGACGAAAAGGAAGGGGTAGCCGTGGTTCGAGGGAACGGTGGCCGCGTACCAGTCGGTGGCCGAGGTGATCCGGGCGCCCGTGACCCCGCCGGTGACGATCTCGCCGGGGCCGTTGGTGGTGATCTCGAAGCCGCCGTTCCGCACCAGATTGGTGGCGTGCGCGGCGCAAGCCGCCGTTGTGACGGCGAGCGCCGCCAGAATTTCTCTCTTCATAAAATGCCCCCTGGCCAGCCCGCGGTGGGTCCGCCGGGTGGCGCCTGCTTAGAGGCTTCGTCTCACAAAGTCTTATGCGGTAAGGCGTTCGCGCCGCGACATTACCGCGCGGGGCGCTCGCCGGGGGAGCCGAGATCGCTCGGATGGGCGCCCCGAAGCCTAATCGACGATGTTGGTCGCGCCCTGGGCCTTGAGGGCGGCCACGGCGGCGGCGGCCTGGGTCTCGTCCCTGGGTTGGATCCACAGCACCAGGCCGCCGCGCGCGAGCTGATCGCTCACCATGTCGGCATGTTCCTGGTGAAAGCCGTGGGCCACCAGAAGGCCGGTCAGTCCGGCGGCGCCGCCGGCCCCGGCCAGGGCCAGCAGGGCCAGCCCCAGCCCGCCGCCGGTGAGGATCACCGCCCCGGCCGCCGCCGCCGCGCCGACATAGAAGAGGCCGCCGACAAGGGCGCCGGTGACCGCGCCCTCGCTCTCCGGTTCGAATTCCGCCTCCGTGCGCGCGGCCGGATCGAGCGCCAGTTGAGCGGCGGTCTTGTAGCCCGAAAGACCGTCGCCCTTGGCCAGGACGCCGAACTGCGCCCGATCGAAACCGCCGACCTCGAGGGTGTCGATCGTCGTCTGCAGCGCCGTGGCCGACGGCAGGACGCCGACAACTCGGTGTAGGGTATCGCTCATCGTCGGCTCGCTCCGCGTCGGGAAAAACCCCGCCTAGCGATCATCCGCGCCCCGGGTCAACCGATTAATCCGGCAAACGCGCCCTGAACCCCCTGGGCGGCGCGGACCATTCCGGGAACAGGTGGACGAGACGCCCCTGCTCTCCAGATCCTTCAGGCGACCGGCCGCGCGTCGGCGCCCGCCGTATGAAGGGTGGTGTTCGCCGGCTCATCGCCCAGGAACGAGAACGGTTTTTGTCGCTCGCTCCTGATCGGACGACGTCCGCCCCCCACGATGGTGTCAAGGAGCCCGACCGTCCAGCACATCGGGCAGCCGCGCAAAGCCACAAAGGCGATGGGCAGGGTCGCCAGGGCGGCCCATGGCTGGACGGGCAGTAACATGACGCCAAGCGCCAGCGCCGCCGCGCCCAAGGCGCCGCGAACCAGATGCTCGGTCAGCGTCGGACTGGCGAACTCCAGAAGGGCGCCCGCGAACCGCGCGGGGTGTTGGCGGCGCCCGGCGGTGTTCACACACGGGCATGACCGGGCGCCGGCGCCCGGCGCCGACGGCGGCATGGACAGGTGAGCGGCCGCGTTTGCGCGCGCCCGACGATGGCTAGCGTTCAGCATCACTGCGCCTTTCTATGAATGGGCATGTTGGAGATTAGTGGCCGGGGTCACCCGGGGCGTCCGCCACTGAGGCCAGGCAACGCCCGCCGGTGGCCCCGCAACTGCTGATGTAGGACGCGCCATGTCGAAATCAACACTGACGGCGAGCTCGCGATCCCGACACCGCGGCATGGGCGTGTCGGCCTCATAAACAAGGTCTCACGCTTCCTCACACCTCATCTCTGGCGAAGCTCATCGATCGGCGTAACCCTGACGCGGCTTTCCTCCGCGGCGCGCGGATCGAAGTCGCCGAGCGACCAAGACCCGCCCGCCCAAATGCAGGCCCGAGCCGAATGGGCCGCCAGAATTCGAAAGGGTCGACATGGCTAGGCTCCAAGGCAAGACGGCTGTGGTTACCGGTGCGAACAGCGGCATTGGCCGCGCCATCGCCGCGCGCTTCGCCCGTGAGGGCGCGCGCGTCTTCATGACTGGCCGCCGTCAAGCCGAGCTCGATGCGGCCGTGCGTGAGGTGGGGGGCGACGCCCAAGGCATAGTCGGCGATGTGTCGAACCTCGAGGACCTCGATCGCCTCTATGAGGCCGTTGGACGGCGGGTCGCCGGCATCGACGTGCTTGTCGCCAACGCGGGAGGCGGCGATTTCAAGACGCTCGCGGAGGTCACCGAGGCGCATTATGAGCGCATCTTCGCGACCAATGTGAAGGGCGTCCTGTTCACCGTTCAAAAGGCCCTTCCGCTGCTGCGCGACGGCGCCTCCATCATCCTCACCGGTTCCACCGCCGCCGTCACCGGGACGCCCGCCTTCAGCGTCTATAGCGCGAGCAAGGCGGCGGTTCGCAGCTTTGCTCGATGCTGGATCCTGGACCTCGCGCCAAGGCGCATTCGCGTCAACGTTTTGGCGCCGGGCGCGACGTCGACGCCAGGATGGCATGGCCTCGCGTCCTCGGCGGAGGAGGACGCGCGAATGCGGGCGCAGACCCTGGCGACCATCCCCTTGGGACGCCTTGGCGCTCCCGAGGATGCCGCTAGCGCCGCGCTCTTTCTGGCCTCTGACGAAAGCAGCTTCGTGACCGGCGGCGAATTATTCGTCGATGGCGGCTCGGCCCAAATCTGAAGGGCTGGCGTTGGCGGGGATCCATGTCCAGTGGCGTTCCGAGGGTCCGCCGCCAGGCGTCACGGTCGACGGGACCTCAACCAGAAGGAGTGAAGAGATGGACCCCTCAATGAATGGCCGGCCTTCACGTGGACGCGCCTTACCCGTCGGGCCTCGCGGTCCCCTTGGAGCGGCGAGCGTCGAGGCGATAGGATCGGCGCTCACCACCCTCCTTGCCGACGTCTTCGCGCTCTACATGAAGACCAAGAACTTTCACTGGCACGTGTCCGGGCCGCATTTTCGCGACTATCACCTGATGCTCGACGAGCAGGGCGCGGAAATCTTCGCCGTCACGGACCCCCTGGCTGAACGGGTTCGCAAGCTCGGCGCGACAACCCTGCGCTCGATTGGCCAGATCGGCCGCGAACAACGGATAGTCGACAACGACGACGACTTCGTCAGCCCCGATGAAATGCTGGGCGAGCTTCGTGACGACAACCTGCGCTTGGCGGCGAGGATGCGCGAGGCTCACGAGCTCTGCGATCGCGCCGGCGACCTGGCCAGCGCGAGCCTGCTCGAAACCTGGATTGACGAGGCCGAGCGCCGAAGCTGGTTCCTCTTCGAGGCGAACAACTACGCCGTCGGATCCAACCACTAGACGTCGGCGCCATTCAATTCCGCGCGGCCCCAAAAGAGTGGTCGCCGCGTGAGGATTCGGGGGCGATTTCAAAGGAGGCTCGCGCGGATCGGCGATCCTGGCGCGGGTCCGAGGAGCGAGGCTTCGACCGCCTCGGCTCGTCGTGGTCTATTCCGGCCGATCTTTCCGCTCGACGGTCATACGGTCATCGAAGCCCTTGCGAGCGGAATAGAAGGCCAGCCACATCAAAACCCCCGTGAGCGCCCCGGCGCCGACCGCGCCGCCGGCGATCATCAAGGTGAGCGCCCATGATCCGCCGGTCATTGAACCAAGGGCCGAGGTCGAAATAAACGCCCATCCTATCAGTCCCATCACGACGGCGATGGCCAATCCAACCAGGAACCATTGATATCGGGGCGCTCGGTCTGGCGGGGTCATCGGCGTTTCCTCCCGGGTGCGGGCGTCGGGTTTCGCGCTTTGACCGGGAAGGAAACCAGGCCTCGGATCTCAGAAACCGAAATGGCTCAGGCCCGGGTGATCGTCCGGCCGCCGGCCGAGCGGCCAGAAGAATTTCCGCTCCGAGTGGGCGATCGGTTGCTCGTTGATACTGGCGTGGCGATGGGCCATCAGCCCGTCGGCGTCGAACTCCCAGTTCTCGTTGCCAAAGGCGCGGAACCAGTGATCGCTATCGTCCCTGTATTCATAGGCGAAGCGCACGGCGATCCGATTGCCGCCGAACGCCCAGATCTCCTTGATCAGGCGGTAATCGAGCTCACGGGCCCATTTGCGGGCCAGGAGCGCCTGGGCGGCGGCGCGTCCGGTGGCGAACTCGGCGCGATTCCGCCACCGGGTGTCCATGGAATAGGCGAGGGCCACCTTTTCAGGATCGCGGCTGTTCCAGCCGTCCTCGGCCAGGCGAACCTTCTGGATCGCTGTTTCGAGCGTGAAGGGGGGGAGCGGCGGTCGGGACATCGTAATCAAACTCCCCGGTAAACCAGGGAAGTGAAGAGCGCGCCGCTGATAAGCGATTTTCCCCATTTGGCGTCGTAAGGCGCGCTCGGCTTGGCGGCGATCACCTCGCTCAAGGTCTTGCCCCGCGCCTTGAGCGCCGCGACCTTGCCTCGGATGGCGACCAACATGTCCCTGAATTCCGTCATCTGGGCTCGATTGCCGACTGGGCCGTGGCCTGGAATGAAGATCGTGTGATCGGTCGAGAGCGCCAGGTTGGCGTTCGCCGCGCGGATCGCTCCATCAATGCTGCCGCCGGTGACATAGTCGATGAACGGATAGACGCCATTCCAGAAGGTGTCGCCGGTTTGAAGAACATCGGCCTTGGTGAAATAGACCGAGATGTCGCCATCGGTATGGCCTGGACGATAGTGCCTTATGAGCACCGTCTCACCGTTCCAATGCAGGGTCTTGTCGCCGGTGATGATCAGATTGGGCAGGTCGGCCTTGGGAACGGGCGTGAAGGTGTGCTCCCACTCCACGACCCGGATGGTCTGGGTCAGGCGCTCGACCGCCTTCTTGTCGGCGATGATCGTCGCCCCGGTTCGGCGCGCCCAGCCGTTGCCGTCGGTGTGATCCCAGTGCCAGTGGGTGTCGATGACATAGCGAAGCTTCCCGCCATCCAGCCCGTGTAGCGCGTTCTTGATCTTCCGCTCCGAGACCGCGATCCCGGTGTCGACCATCAGGATACCGTCCGGGCCTGTCGAGGACTCCGATGTTGCCGCCGGACCCGTCCAGCTCGCTGACTATGATCGCGAAGGTGATGGACGGCGATCGGGTTCGCCGCCGCGTCGGCGTTGATCTGCCCATAGGGGGTAAGCGCCGCTGATGTGGAACCAGGGGTGATCGCCAGCATGGCCAGCCCGGCAAGCGGGGCGGCGCGCCTGGCGAAGCGAAGCATGTCGCGAGACGGCGCGCGCCGTCGCGGGGAATTCTCGGTCATGTCCTGGCGCCCTTGTTCGGGGGACCGCCATCGGCCTCGGCGGCGGAGTCCCGCCGAGGCCGACGCGCTCGCGGTCAGGCCTTGGCGAAGGCCAGAAGATCGGCGTTGAATTGGTCCCTGTGCGTCGCGAAGAGACCGTGCGGGGCGCCGGGGTAGACTTTCAATGTCGATCCAGAGACTAGCTTCACGGTCATCCGGCCGGCGTCGTCGATCGGCACGATCTGGTCGTCGTCTCCGTGAATGATCAAGGTCGGCACGTCGAACATCTTCAGGTCATCGATGAAGATCGATTCCGAGAACTGCTTGATGCAGTCATAGGAGGCCTTGAGGCCGGCCATCATCGACTGCTGCCAAAAGGCGTCCAGCACCCCCTGGGAAACTTTCGCGCCGGGTCTGTTGGCTCCGAAGAAGGGCAGGGCCAGGTCATGGTAGTACTGGGCCCGATCGGTCGCCACGCCTTGGCGGATGTCGTCGAAAACCTCGATGGGCAGGCCCCCGGGGTTGGCCGGCGTCTTGAGCATCGTCGGCGGGATAGCCGACACCAGGACCGCCTTCCTTACGCGGGAAGTTCCGTGCCGGCCGATATAGCGCGCCACCTCGCCGCCGCCGGTGGAGTGACCCACGTGCATCACGTCCTTAAGGTCGAGAGCCGCGACAACCGCGGCCATGTCGTCGGCGTAGGTGTCCATGTCATTGCCCAGCCACGGCTGGCTGGAGCGGCCATGGCCCCGGCGGTCGTGGGCCACCACCCTGAAACCTTGGGTCGCCAGGAAGAAGAGTTGATCCTCCCAGGCGTCGGCGTTCAACGGCCAACCGTGCGAGAACATGATGACCGGGCCTTCGCCCCAGTCCTTGTAGTGGATTTGAGCGCCATCCTTCGTGGTGATCATGCCCATGGTGCGACCTTTCTGAGCGGGTGTGGGAGAGGGTGTTTGCCGATCGCCGCCCGGGGTTGGGCCGCCATCGCGAAGAAAGAGATCGACGAGACCTCGATGGACGGACCCTCGCCGCTAACTTCGATGGGAGCCTAGAGCAGGGCGCTCGCGGCTTTGAGCGAGACCACGTGAGGGTCGGTGAGAAATTGTGAAGGCGCTGGGTCTCGTTATTTCACGACGGATTTTGTCGATCCGGGCTTGGAAGCGGCCGGGTCGATGTTCCAGCGGATTTGCCTCTGGCGCGGTCTGGACGCGCGCGGCGAACATTCGATTCCGTTCATTTTCAAAAGACAGCTCGATCATCCCGATTGCATGGGTGATCGTCTCTTTTTTGGGGAAGCGGGAGTTACGGACATGCCTCTCTTCAAGCCGTCGATCTCGGCGGCGCTGGTTCTGATCTTGGCGGGGCCGGGTTTCGCCGCCGAACCGGATACGGCGTTCACCGCCGAAACCAACGCCCAGATGACCAAGATGATGACCGCGATGGACATCAAGCCATCCGGCGACGTCGATGAGGATTTCGTCTCGATGATGGAGCCCCATCACCAGGGCGCCATCGACATGGCCCAGTCGGAGCTTCGCTACGGCAAGAACGAGCAGCTGCGCCGCATCGCCCAGGAGATCATCGTCGAGCAGCAGCAGGAGATTATCGCCATGCGCCTGGCCCTGGGTCGCCCCCTGCCGGGATCGGCGCCGGCGCCCGACCAGCCGCGGGATCTTGGACCAACCCCCGCATCCGCCGGCGCCATGCCCGGCATGGCGGATATGACCCCGCATCACCCCTGAGCCCACGTCAAGCCGGAGTTTTCCATGACCCATCGCGTTCTTCTGGCGGCCTCTTCGGTCGCCGCCCTCCTGCTCTCATTGTCGGCTGGCGGCGCGGACGCCGGCCAGGCGCCAGGCCCCGCGAGCGAGCCCGACATTCCGCTGAGCGGCCATGACCGGGTCTATGCGGCGGAGCAGTTCTCCAACACCGTTTCGGTGGTGGATCCCGCGAGCAACAGGCTCTTGGGAGTCATCCGCCTGGGCGATCCGCAGCCAGGCAACCTCAGTCCCCTCTATCGGGGTCAGGTCCTGGTTCACGGCATGGGCTATTCACCCGATCACAAGACCCTGGCGGTGGTCTCGATCGGCTCCAATTCGGTCACCTTCATCGATACGGCCACCAATGCCGTCAAGCACACCACCTATATCGGGCGCTCGCCTCACGAGGCCTTCTTCACCCAGGACGGGTCGGAGGTCTGGGTGACGGTGCGCGGCGAAAACTACGTCTCGGTGATCGACCCGGCGACCTTTGAGGAAAAGACGCGCATCGTGACGCCGGGGGGGCCGGGGATGACGATCTTTTCCCCGGACGGCCGTTACGGCTACATCTGCTCCTCGTTCAATCCCGAGCTGGATGTGGTCGATGTGAAGTCGCATGCGCTCATCGCCAGGCTCCCCCAGCCCAGCCCCTTCTGTCCCAACATCGCCGCCACCGCCGATGGTTCCCAGGTCTGGTACACCTTGAAGGACGTGGGCAAGACCGTGGTGATCAACGCCAGGCCGCCGTTCGAGACGCTCAAGATCCTCGACACCGGCCCGATCACCAACCACGTCAACTTCGTCCATAACGCCAACGGCAAGTTCGCCTATGTCACCGTCGGCGGCCTCAACCAGGTGCTGGTTTTCCGGCTCGAGGATTTCGCGCTGGTGAAGACCATCGCCGTGGGGAAACTCCCCCACGGAATCTGGCCTTCCGGCGATGGGACCAGAGTCTATGTGGGCCTGGAAAATGACGATCGGATGGTCGCCATCGACACCCTGACCAATACCGTGATCGCCCAAATCCCGATCGGCCAGGCGCCCCAGGCGGTGAACTATGTGCCCGGCGCCGTGCCGCAAGGCGACGGTCTCGCCGGTCTGCAGCCGCTGGGCGTCGCCGGCGTGGCCGCGCATCTTGTCCTGGCGCCCCCGGCCGCCGGCCCCGAGGCGGCGCCGACCAGCGTCAGTCTCTTCGATCAGGGCCTCACCCAGATCCTGGAGGCTTCGGTCACCGGATTGGCGCCCAAGACTTCCTATGTGCTCGCCCTTTCGGAACGCCCCGACGGCGGCGGCGCCCTGGCGCCCTTGGCCGCCTTCACCACCAATCCGGCGGGTTCGGCCATCGTCAACGCCACCGGCCCGATCCGTCAATTGGTGCGCTCGCCCAGCGCCGCTTCGCGCCGCTACCTGGTGATCGCCGCGGGGGATGCGCAAAGCCTGGGCCCGGCCCTGCAGGTTCAGAAGGACGCCGTCTCGCCGTGAGGGCGAGCGGCTGTTAGAGCCTGATCCCTTCACACGGAACAGATGTGAAGGGTGAATCAGGCTCTTCACTTTAGAACCTGGAGCCGCATTCAGCCCTTGGACGGTTCCGTCTAAAGCCATCCTGTTCTAGGCGGCCTTTCGCCCTCGTTCACGGGCGGTGTCGCGGCTTGCCGCGCGCCAGCACGCGGGGGTCTGTCCGGTCAGGCGTTTGAACACCGTCGAAAAATGGCTTTGGGCCTGGAAGCCAACGGTCAGGGCGACCTCGGCCAGTGGGGTGTCGCTCGCCGCCATTATCGCCTTGGCGTGCTCGATGCGCCGCGACAGCAGATAATCGTGGGGCCGGCGGCCCGTCGCCGCGCGAAACTGGGCGGCGAAATGCATCCGTGAAAGGCCGGCGGCGGCGGCCAGGTCCGCGAGGCCGACGGGATCGGCGATGTGCGCGTCCACATGGTCCAGGACGCGTCTTAGCCGCCATTTGGGCAGGGCGCCCGGAGGGGCCCGCCCGCCGCCACGACGATCGATCGGCTCCAGCGCGTGCACGGACATGGCCAAATCCTCATGGGCGCCGCGAATATCTCGGCAAGCCATGATTAGTTGGCCCGTGACCGCGCCGCTCGTTAGCAACGGTCAAGGTGCGTGAGATGTTGTAAGCGCCCGCAAGGTCTTGGCGATCGCGCGCGATGGGCGGGCGGCCGGCTCGCCGGCCAAAAGGCCTCTCGCCCGCGCCGGCCAAGCCGCCGCCGTTCGATTTGGAAAGACGGCGGGAACCATCCGATCACAATCGAGGCCAAGCAAAGGCGGTCGATATCGACTTCCAAGACGCCAGACCTTCAACATCTCTAGTGGGTTAATCTTATGATTTATTCGAACAGCCGGCGGCCAGGTCTCCACTTCCCCAAACGAGCCTGCCGAGAGGAACGGGATGGCCTTGAAAGGGGCGCCAGTTTCGACGCCGCCGGCCTGCTGAGCGCGCTTCCGAACCGATTTGAAGACCACGACATGATGCGCCTCGCGACCCTGGGATTGATGACGACCGGTATCGCCCATGATCTTGGCAACCTGCTTCAGGTCATCGGCAGCGCGGTTCGCTTGATCGAGCGCAACGTGGACCCGGCCACGGGTGAGGAACTTCGACCGCTCACCCAAGGCGCGCTGGCGTCGGTCGATCGAGCCGCCTCGCTCAGCCGCCAGATTCTCGATCTGACGAGCTCGCAGCGCGCCCTTGATGAAATCACCTATCTCGACAAGATCGTCGCCTCGCTGAGGGGCTTGATCTCGCTGACCGTGGGTCCGTCGATCGTCGTCGAAATAACCTCCGAGGCGGACGTCCCGGCCGTGATCTGCAATACCCGGGAGCTTGAAAACGCCATCTTGAACCTGGTGATCAACGCTCGGGACGCCATGCCGGACGGCGGCTGCCTTACCCTTTCGATCCATCGCGAGGGCGGTGGGAGGCCGCGACCCTCAACCCAAGGCGCCGAGTATCCAAAGGCGGTCTTGTGCGTCGCCGACACGGGGTCGGGGATATCGCCGGCCATCGCCTCCCAGGTCTTCGAGCCATTCTTCACCACCAAGCCACGCGAGCGTGGAACCGGCCTTGGACTGGCGATGGTGAGCGATTTCGCCAGGCGTTGGGGAGGGTCCGCCGAGATCGAGAGCAGGGTCGGCGAGGGAACGAGCGTTACCTTAAGGCTTCCGGGATGCTGCCACTAGGCCCCTCCTGCGGCCGGTTCGGGGCGACCGGTCTCGAATTCGCACGGAGGCCGATCGTATCGAACGCTTCCACGCCGGGGCCTAAAGTTCGATGATGCCGCGTTTCATCGCCACCACCACCGCCTGGGTGCGGTCGGCGACGTCGAGCTTGGTGAAGATGCTCTTCAAGTGGGTCTTGACGGTATCCTCCGATATCTTGAGGGCCCAGGCGACCTGCTTGTTGGCGTTTCCGGCCGCGACCAGCCGCAGGATGTCGATCTCGCGCGCCGTCAACGCCTCATCGATGGCGTGCATGGCGATTTCCGTCGCGATGTCCGCCGGCAGGTATTTGCGACCGGCGTTGACCGCCCGGATCGCCTCGAGCAGCTCCTTTCGCAGGCTCCCCTTCAGCATGTATCCGGCGGCGCCGGCCTTCAGCGCCCTTAGGGCCTGCACGTCACCGGCGTAGGTGGTCAGCACGATGATGCGGGCGTTGGGATGCTCGCCGCGGATCGCCTCGATGGCCTCGACACCATTCACGCCAGGCATCTGAAGGTCCATGAGGGTGATGTCTGGGCGCAACTCGCCGAAACGCTCGATGGCTTCGGCGCCGCCCTCCGCTTCGCCAACGACAAGCATGTCCGGCTGAGCCTGCATGACTGCCGCGAGGCCCTCGCGGAGCATCGGATGATCATCAACGATCAGGATGCGGATCGGCCGATCGGGGGCTTCGGCGGCCATCTAGAGATCCGAGCCTTCCAAAGCGCCCGCCTCCGAGGCCGAAAGGCGCCATGGAAACGGAAAATGACCAATGTTCACGTAGGCGAGGTTTCCCGGGACGACCAGCAAAAGCTCCGTGCCTAACCCCGACCGCCCGCTGGCGAGGGTAAAGGCCGCCCGTAGTTTCTGAGCGCGCTCGCGCATGCCCAAGAGCCCGAAGTGGCCGTCGCGAGATCCCCGCCGCAGGACGGCGGGATCGATCCCCACCCCGTCGTCCGAGAACCGAACCACCAGCTGCTTGCGTTCGTAGCGGATCTCGATTTCGACGTTGGTCGCCTTGGCGTGTTTCAGCGTGTTGAACAAAAACTCATCACCGATCCTCGTGATTTCCTCGCTAACCAGGACTTCCAATCTTCGGGGCTTGCCGTTGATGACGATGCGCGCCTCGACGGAGGACTCGGCAAGAATGCGCCGGGCGGCGTCCTCCAGCATTTGCGGCAGGGCGGCGCTGTTCATTGGCGAGCGCAGGTCAACGACCCGCTCGCGCCCTTCCGCCAGCACTTCATCCGCGCGGGCGAGCGCCTGTTCCATCATGGCCGCGGCGGGCTGGTCGGGGGAAATTCGGTTGGCGACCGCCTGGAACCTAAGGATCAAGCCCTGGGTGCTTTGGAGAAAGGTGTCATGCAACTCGCGCGCGATCCGCTCTCGCTCGGCTAGGCGCTCGGTCATCAGCAAGCGAACACGCGAGGCGATTTGGCGCAGCCGCAGGGTGTAGAGGCACCAGAGAAGGGCGGCGCCCGCCGCGATGCAGAGCGCCAGGAAGATCTTGGACTGAACGAAGGTGGGTTGGATCGTGAATGTCAGCGAGGCGCCGGTGTCGTTCCACACGCCGTCATTGTTCGCCGCGATTACGTGAAATATGTACGTTCGAGGTCGCAAGTCGGTGTAAAACGCCTGACGACGCGATCCGGGATCAATCCAGGTTTTATCGACCCCATCGAGCCGGTAGCGGAACATTACGCGCTCGGGGGCCTGAAGACTCAACGCCGCGTAGTCGATCTGCAGATTGGAGATGTGCGACGGGAGCTTGAGGCCGTTCGCCGGCTGATAGGTTACGCCATTGGCGGTGAGCGAACGGATCGAGACTGGCGGCGCCAGCATGTTGCGATAGAGGTGATTGGGATCGAGCCAAACGATTCCATCCCTCGTGGCGAACCAGAGACGGCCACCAGCCGCCTCGGCTGCGTCGTTGCCTTGGCCATCCTGCGAGAAGCCTGGGAGACCATCCGAGGGGCCAAAGATCCTAGGATGGAGCGCGGCGCCAGGATGTCTGAAGGCACGATCGAGTTCGGATGAAGCGAGCTGCACAATACCAGCCGAGCCAATCAACCAGGTTTGGCCCTTGGACGTTTGTACAATACCGGAAACGTGTCCTAGAAAAGGAAATGTTTTTGATTTAAGGACTTCAATATTATCTCCGTCTAATCTGGCGAGACCAAACTCACCGCCCAGTAGCATAGCGTTTCCCGCTCGATATATAGCGTGAATGAATCCGACGGATATGTCCTTCTTTTCCCAGAGTGTTTGAACTCGATCGCCATCGACTCGCATCAGCGACTTCGTGCCGAAGTACATCACGACCCGACCCCTGGCGTCGGTTGCGATTGGCCACGGCCATGCGCCCTTTAGATCAGGCGTGAGAGTGACGGCCGTCCAGGCCTTCCCATCGTAACGGTAGAGCCCGTAATGGCCTACTGCCGTCCAAAGCCGACCAAGCCCGTCCACGGTGCAGGACCCGATCTGGCCGCCATCTGTGCCAGGCGGTCGGCCTATCGGCGCTGGTCGCCCTTTTAGGACATGGGTCAAATTGCCAATAAACGATCCGATCCAAATACCGCCGACTTGGTCGGGGCATATGCCAGGAATATATTCCGGATTCCTTGGCGAGAGAGCTCGCAGAACGAAAGGATCGATCTGGTACACATGGCTGCCGCTGGCCGTCGTGCCTCCATAGACTATTCCGTCAACAGTCTCTGTAACGGCAGATTCAATATAATTATTATCTCCCTCACTGGGCAGGCGGTATTCAGTAACGACGTTTGCTGGCCGGATTCGGCTGAGTCCCAACGTCGTGCCAATCCAGATGTCGCCCTCTCGATCTTCCGCCACTATCAAGGCCGCCCCGGGGGCTATTCCTTCGGCCCTGCCGAATCGCTCCGGCTTCGGGACCGCCGAGCTTCCTCGCGCCTTGAATGGCGCGGCCAGACGGGTAACCCCAGAGCCTTTGGTGATGGTCCAAAGGCCGCCATCGCGGTCAAGAATGGCGGTGTCTCGGGCCGCCACATCTTGAATATCGCCACGCGTGCGTTCGGCTACGGATCGAGATGTGGTTGCTGCTCGCACTCCCTTCGGACCCGCGAGCCATACCTGCCCCTGGGTGGTCTCGACGGGATTGGCTCCGTCGCCTCCGACGGTGTCCACCACCTGAAAAGTTCGCGAACCGGGCGCTAGGCGCACTACATCATGGGATAGTCTTACCCAGAGCGAGCCGTCCTTGGCCGCGAGTATGCCTCTATAGTGGCCCTTCGGTAGGCCCCAGGCCGGGGTCACCGTGTCCCAGTGACCGTTGGCGAACCTCGCCAGGCCCGTGCCTCGCGCCCCGTCCGTCGCCACCCAGATGGCGCCATCGGGAAGCTGAACGATGTCGAAGACAATCCCATGAGGCGTTCCGGGATTCGCGTCCTGCAACTTGCCGTCACGATAGACGGAGATGCCACCCCAAAAATGGCCGACCCAGATTTCCCCCGACTTGGCCGCCAGAAGCGCGGTGATCTGGTCGGACCGGCGCGCCGGACCGTCATAGGATGGAATCTGTTCGAAGGTGACGCCGTCAAATCGATAGAGCGCGTGGTTCGTTCCCAGCCACAAATAACCGTCCTTCGATTGGGCGATGGCTTGCACCCCCGCCGGGGCGCCCTCGGCCAGTGTCCAAGTTGTGTGGCTGAGTTGGGCAATCGTCCGCGTTGGATCGAGGGCCAAGGCCGGCCCCGCCGCCGACCAAAGCGCCATCAACCCTGGAAGGAGCCGCCAAAGTCTAATAACCCGCCACCAGAAATTCAGATTTTAAACGTCCGCCAGATCACCGTCGCCGTTCACTATTGGCGATTAGCGTGGAAAAGCTACGCCCAAACGAGTGAGGAGCGCATCCCCCATCGGTGGCTTACCTGGGGCAAGGCCAGCGCTATTCATCCCAAAATGTTTCATAAACTTCCCCAAATCCAAACGGTTATGGCAGGCTCGGCGTTGCTCGTTCTTCGGATCGGCGTCGCAGCGGCCGCGGTCCTGGTCTCCGAGCGAATGTGTCCATGTCCCTCTTGGACCACCTTTCCTCTGATCGTCCTCATCGCGTGCATGCTTTTGGGCTTCTGCGCCCGAATGGCGGCTGGAACCTGCGCGGCGATCATTCTTGGCGCGGCCCTCGAAACAGGTGGCGTGAGCGGCCTTGAAATCAGTCTGCATGTCGCGTCGGCGATCGCCGTGGCGCTGCTCGGCGCGGGCGCCTATTCATTGGATGCGATATTTTTTGGCCGGCGTGTCATCCACCTCAGCCGGTAAATCACCCACCCGATTGTGGCAGCCAGATCCTACCCAACTGGGGCTATTCCCGCGAGCTTGGCGATGGGAGGCTTTGCGTCAGTTGCTACGAACTGGGGACGGACACCATGCTCATCCAAGATTGCCACCCGCGAAATTCGGACAAGCCGATAGGCCCGCTAGACGGAGCCACCACCGCGGCTGAAACCAACGCCCCGACGGACATGGCTGTGGGCGTTACCGTGGCGAGGCCGGCGCCGCTTCCTGGGGTGGAGGGTTGGGGCGTCGACATCTCCCCCCAACTCGGCGCGGCCGCCAAGATTTTGGCATTTCGGCGATATCGAGTTTTCCCCGCCGCTCGTCGGCTGGTCCTGGAGGATCGGGAGGTCGAACTCGGGGGGCGGGCCTTTGACCTTCTGGTCACGCTTCTCAAGGCGCGTGGGCGGGTCGTGTCAAAGGCCGAGATCGTCAGCGAGGTTTGGCCCTCGACGACGGTCGATGAATGCAATCTGCGCTTTCAGACGGCGACGCTCCGCAAAGCGCTGGGCGATGATCGGGACGTCATCAAAACCATTCCGGGCCGGGGATATTTGATAATCGAGGAAGGCGAAGATTCGGCCGATCCGCTCGCCGGATACGTGGGGGTCGAGGCGGCGCTCCCCGGCGAGTGGGACTCGTCATCGAGGAACGACGCCACAAAAGCCGAGAAACCGCGAGCGCCACGATTGGTGGAGCTGGAGGCCGAGAACATTCGCCTCAGGCTCGCGATCGCCAGCCTCACCGTCAGTCGACTGGTTATGGTTCCCCAACTCCAGACGGCGACGGCGGGCTGAATTCCTTGGTCGCCGATGGCGCCGTGCTTCACCCAACGTCTCACCGCCGCTCACATAGACTTCGGCGGAGTTTGGTCTTGGCGCTCTTCATCGGTTTGACGCCGCCGACGGCCCTGGCGGCCGGCGCTGACGTTCCTGGAGCGGCGGGCAGCCCCTATGAGGCCATGCCGGCGATCGCCGCGATCGGCGAGCGAACAGGCAAATACCTCGACGTTCCCGAAGCCGCGAAGGGCCCACCGATCGATCCGTCCAGGGGCTACCGGCTACAGGACCTGGGGCGAGGTCTCTACATGATCACTGACAACGCCTACCAGTCGATGTTCCTGGTCTATGAGACCGGCGTTGTGGTCGTGGACGCGCCGCCCAGCTACGCCGCCCCAACCGGCGGCGGATCCGACCTCGCCAGAGCCTCGCCGCGCTCGCCTAGAGCCTGATCCCTTCACACGGAACAGATGTGAAGGGTGAATCAGGCTCTACACTTTTGATCTAGAGCAGGATTCAGTCTTCAGACGATTCCGTCTAAAGCCATCCTGCTCTAGTGCCGACTAAGCTCAGCGCGCCCGACCACCATGTGGTGAACCTCATCGGGGCCGTCGGCGAAGCGCAGATGGCGCTGGTCGATGTACATGCCGGCCAGCGGCGTCCATTGCGAAATGCCGGTGGCGCCGTGGATCTGGATGGCCTGATCGATGATCTGGCACACCCGCTCGGGCACCATGGCTTTCACCATGCTCACCCACACCCGCGCCTCGCGATTGCCCAGCACGTCCATGGCCCGGGCGGCTTTCAGCACCATCAGCCGCATGGCCTCGATCTCGATGCGCGCCCGCGACACCGTCTCCAGGTTCTTGCCGAGCTGGATCAGCGGCTTGCCGAAGGCGACCCGGGTGGTGGCCCGCTTGACCAGCAGATCCAGCGCCCGCTCGGCCTGGCCGATGGAGCGCATGCAGTGGTGGATGCGCCCCGGGCCCAGGCGCACCTGGGAGATCTCGAAACCCCGGCCCTCGCCTAAGAGGATGTTCTCCTTGGGCACCCGAACATTGTCGAGCTTGATGTGCATGTGGCCGCGCGGCGCGTGGTCGTGTCCGAACACCTCCATCGGGCCCAGAACGTGGACGCCGGGCGTATCCATGGGCACCAGGATCTGCGACTGCTGGAATTGCGACGGAGCGTCGGGGCTGGTCTTGACCATGCAGATCATGATCTTGCAGCGCGGATCCCCGGCCCCGGAGATGTAATACTTCTCGCCATTGATCACCCATTCGTCGCCGACCAGCTCGGCCCGGGTGGCGATGTTCTTGGCGTCGGATGAGGCGACCCCCGGCTCGGTCATCGCGTAGGCCGAGCGGATCTCGCCGTTGAGCAACGGCCTCAGCCAACGTTCCTTCTGCTCCGGCGTGCCGACACGCTCCAGCACTTCCATATTGCCGGTGTCGGGCGCCGAGCAGTTGAGCGATTCCGAGGCCAGCGGCTGCTTGCCCAGCTCCGCGGCGATATAGGCGTAGTCCAGATTGGTCAGGCCCCGGCCGATTTCGGAGTCGGGAAGAAAGAAGTTCCAAAGGCCCGAGGCCTTGGCCTTGTCCTTGGCCGTCTGCAGCAACTCCAGCTGGCCCGGCGCCCAGCTCCAGCGATCGGCCCGACCCTCGCCCAGCCGGAAGAACTCCTCGGTGATCGGCTCGACATTTTCGGCGATGTGCTTCTTTACCGCCTCGAACAGCGGGATCGACTCGGCCGACATGGCCAGATTGTTCAGCTCGGCCTCCACGGCGGGCTTGGTCTCGACGGCAATCTGGTTCAAGGCGGTCTCCCTTAGCGTTCGTGTCTGGCGCTTCGCTCATATCAATGCGCCACAGGGCGGCGACTGTCACGTGCGACGAGACGCTCGCGGGTCAGGATCCATCGACCGATGACAGCACCGAACAGCACATACGGAACGCCCAGACGCCGGGCAGATCATCGCGCACCTCAATCTCGCGCCGCATCCCGAGGGGGGCTGGTATCGCGAAACCCATCGAGCCTCGGGCGCCGATGGCGGCCGCGGCGCGGTGACGGCGATCCATTTCCTGCTGGAAGCTGGTCAGCGGTCTCACTGGCACAGGGTGGACGCCACGGAGATCTGGCTGCACCAGGCCGGCGGCGCGCTCACCCTGCGCATGGCCAGGGGCGCGGAGGTCGTGGAGCGTGCGGATCGGGCCGAACATCCAGGCGGGCGAGCGCCTGCAGGCGGTGGTCGAGCCGGGTGATTGGCAGGCGGCCGAGGCGGGCGAGGACTGGGCGCTGGTCGCCTGCGTGGTCGCGCCGGCGTTTGAGTTCGCCGGCTTCGAGATGGCGCCGGAGGGCTGGGAGCCGGGGGGCGGATGAGTCCCGTCGTCGCGCGGCCGACTCTGTAGACTTTACACCGGTGATGATGGCCTTGGGCTTCCGGCGAACGCTCTATTCGCCATTCGCAGCCTTGAATGGCGGCATGACTCTCCTTTCCCGCCGCGAATAGAATCGTCTGTGAGTTCTCCTCCTGGATTCTAAGACTTGCGTAAGGCCGATTGTCGCCATCAGGGGCAACTCCAGACGGGCGGGGCCGGATGGGCAGGCCCCGCAGGGACTATAGGCTGTGTCGGCGCGGGCGTGTATGGCCTGTGGCGCATATCGATATCCTAACCGAATGTGCTATAAGCTGTTTACAAGATCGTTTTCAACCGCCTGTAGGCTGTAGCCATGGACCGCCGTCAATCCGCCGCCGAAGCCCGTCGATCGCTCGACCGGACCCTCGCGCCCCTGCTGAAACTGCCTCGCCGGCGGCCGCGGCGCGGCTGGGTGCGGGCGATCCGCGACGCCCTCGGCATGACCGCCGAGCAGCTCGGCGGTCGCATCGGGGTGACCCAGTCGACTGTCCAGCGGCTTGAGACCTCGGAGGAGGCCGACACAATCCAGCTGAACAGCCTGCGGCGGTTGGCCGAAGGGTTGAACTGCGAATTGGTCTACGCCTTGGTGCCTCGGGACACGCTGACCTCGACCTACGACGCCGCGGCGCGCGCCATGGCCCGGCGTGAGCTGGCCCGCGTCAGCCACTCCATGGCTCTGGAAGACCAGGCCGTGGACGATCAGGCCGAGGACGAGCGGCTGCGCCAGTTCATCGCCGAGGAGCTGGACCCCCGCGAGATCTGGGCGCGCCGCCCGTGACCGACGACGACGACCTGCACACCGGCGACGACGTGGCCACGGACCTGACCCCGGAGGAGCGGGTCGGACTGATCCCGACCTGGATCGTCACCCGCGACGATCTGAACCGGGCGGAGCGGGCCAACATCGCCAAGGGCCTGCGCTGGGCGCGGCGCGCCCGTTTCGATGTGCTGGCGCCGGACGACCTGATGACCCTGCACAAGCGGATGTATGGCGATGTCTGGCGCTGGGCGGGCCAGCCCCGGCAGTCGGAGAAGAACATCGGCCGGGCGGACTGGTGGGCGCTGCGCGAGCATCTCCACCAGCTCCTCGGCAACGTCGCCGCCCAGGTGGAGGCGGCCACGCGCGATGCCGACGAGATCGCCATCGACTTTCATTACAGGCTGGTCGCCATCCATGTCTTTCCCAACGGCAATGGCCGCCATGCTCGGCTGGCGGCCGATCTCTTGGCGGAGCGCCTGGGACGTCCTGTGTTCACCTGGGGCCAGAGCGACCTGGTCCCTGTCGGCGACGCCCGGGCGATCTATGTGGCGGCGCTGAAGGCCGCGGACGCCGGTGACCTGGCGCCATTGCTGGCCTTCGCGCGGTCCTAACCGCTCAGGACATCACATTCCGGAATGTGGGGACAGGAGCACCATTCCCCACTGTTGTGATAACAATAGCGTGGTCTGATCCACCCTGGCCGAGCGTTTGCGTCCAGCGCCTTGCCGCGCGATGGGTCGGCCCAACACGCGTTTGAGACCCTCCATGAAATCGGCAGTGGCCAACGGCCGGCCGAGAATGCGGGGACAGGAGCACCATTCCCCACTGTTGTGATAACAATAGCGTGGTCTGATCCACCCTGGCCGAGCGTTTGCGTCCAGCGCCTTGCCGCGCGATGGGTCGGCCCAACACGCGTTTGAGACCCTCCATGAAATCGGCAGTGGCCAACGGCCGGCCGGTGGTCACCGCGGCCCGGATGGCGGCGAACTGCCAAGCCCGACGCGGCCGAGCACCTGGCCGATCTGGTGGAACGCGTCGCGCGGTAGCATAGTCGCCCGAGGCACGGGAGGCGTGACATGCATCGACGAGACGTGTTGAGAGGCGTGGCCGCCAGCGCGGTTCTGCCGGCGGTCGGCGCCGCCCTGGCGGCGGAGGCGGCTCCGCTCGGCGCCGTCCGTGTCCGGCCTGGCGGAGCCGGCTGGCCGGATGACGCGGCCTGGGACGGGCTGAAGCAGGCGGTCGGCGGACGTCTGGTGAAGCCGACCTATCTCTTCGCGCCCTGCGAGACCGACCCCAAGAGCGCGGCCTGCACCGCTCTCTTCAAGGAGGCGGCCAATCCCTACTATATCGGCGACCAGGCGGGCGGCACCCAGGTCTCGGGCTGGCTGGACGCCTGGAGCCCCAAGCCGAGCGTCTGGGCCGTCGCCGCCAATTCGACGGCCGATGTGGTCGCCGCCGTCAACTTCGCCCGGCGCCACAACCTTCGCCTCGTCGTCAAGGGCGGCGGCCACAGCTATCAGGGCACGTCCAACGCCGCCGATTCCCTGCTCGTCTGGACCCGGACGATGAACGACATCACCCTGCATGACGCCTTTACGCCTCAAGGCTGCGAGGGGCTCGGGCCGCCGGTCCCGGCCGTCTCCATCGGCGCCGGGGCCATGTGGGCCGACGCCTATGGCGCGGTGACCACCAAGGCCGGCCGCTACGTCCAGGGCGGCGGCTGCGCCACCGTCGGCGTCGCCGGCCTGATCCAGAGCGGCGGCTTCGGCTCCTTCTCCAAGCGCTATGGCCTGGCCGCCGCCAGCCTGATCGAGGCCGAGGTGGTCACCGCCGACGGCGTGGCGCGCGTCGTCAACGCCAGGCAGGATCCGGATCTGCTCTGGGCCCTCAAGGGCGGCGGGGGCGGCAGCTTCGGCGTCGTGACACGCCTCACCCTGAAGACCCACGAACTGGGCGAGATCGCCGGCGGCTTCGACCTCACCATCAAGGCCGCGTCGGATGAGGCTTTCCGTCGCCTGCTGGTAAGCTTCGTCGCCCTGTGCCCGAGCCTCATCAATCCCCATTGGGGCGAGAGCCTTCACATCCGGCCCTCCAACCAGCTCAGCGTCTCCATGGTCTTCCAGGGCCTCACGGGGGCCGAGGCCAAGGCGGTCTGGAAGCCGCTCATCGACTTCGCCGCCGCCTCGCCCGGCGATTTCACCGTCGAGGGGCCGAGCGCCGCCGCCCAGCCGATGCGCGACTGGTGGGACTTCGCCGCCGACCGCGCCGCGCACGCCGCCTTACGAGGTCTTCGACGAACGCCCCGGCGCGCCGGCCCAGCATGGCTGGTGGCGGGGCGACTCCGATCAGGTCAGCATGTTCATCCACGGCTACGAAAGCCTGTGGCTGCCGGCCTCCCTCCTGGCCCCGGACCAGCAGGCGCGGCTGGCCGACGCCCTGTTCGCCGCCAGCCGGCATTTCAGCGTGGCCTTGCACTTCAACAAGGGCCTCGCCGGCGCGCCGCGGGAGGCGATCGCCGCCGCCAGGAACGCCGCCACCAATCCGGCGGTGCTGGGCGCCTTCGCCCTGGCGATCATCGCCACCGGCGGCCTGCCCGACTATCCCGGCTATCCAAAACCGGACCTGGCCGGCGCCAAGCGCGACGCCGAGCGGATCGACGCGGCGACGGCCGCCCTTCGCCCCCTGGCCCCGGCCGGCGGCTCCTATCTCTCGGAGAGCAACTACTTCAATGACAACTGGGGCGCCGCGTTCTGGGGTCCGCACCATGCGAAATTGCGGGCGGTCAAGGCCAGGTACGATCCCGGCGGCCTCTTCACCGTCCACCACGGCGTCGGCAGCGAGGCCTGGAGCGCCGACGGCTTCACGCGCGTGGCCTGACACCTCGACGCCGGATCGGCTAGCATAGGGAGATGAATCGCCGTCCCGCCCCGTTCGACCTCGGCCCCGTCCACTTCATCGGCATCGGCGGCATCGGCATGAGCGGCATCGCCGAGATCATGCTGCGCATCGGCTATGCGGTGCAGGGCTCCGACGCCCAGGCCGGCGCCAACACCGAGCGGCTGGAGAAGCCTGGGCGCCAAGGTCTTCATCGGCCATGACGCCGCCCACGTCGAGGGCGCCTCGGCCGTGGTCTATTCCACGCGCGGTCAAGCCGGACAATCCGGAGATGGTCGCCGCCCGCGAGCCGGCGCATCCCGCTGGTGCGCCGCGCCGAGATGCTGGCCGAGCTGATGCGGCTGCAGTTCTCGGTCGCCGTCGGCGGCACCCACGGCAAGACCACCACCACCTCGATGGTCGCCGCCCTGCTCGACGCCGGCGGCCTCGATCCCACGGTGGTCAACGGCGGCATCATCAACGCCTACGGCGCCAACGCCAAGGTCGGGCGAGGGCGACTGGATCGTGGTCGAGGCCGACGAGAGCGACGGCACCTTCCTGCGCCTGCGCTCCACCGTCGCCGTGGTCACCAACATCGACCCCGAGCACCTCGACCACTACGGCGACTTCGACGCGGTCAAGCAGGCCTTCCGCGACTTCGTCGAGAACATCCCCTTCTACGGCTTCGCCGCCGTCTGCATCGACCATCCCGAGGTGCAGGCCATGGCCGCCACGGGTCGAGAACCGCCGCCTGATCACCTACGGCGCCAACCCCCAGGCCGAGGTGCGCGCGATGAACATCGCCATGGGCGCCGACGGCGCCGACTTCGACGTGCTGATCACGCCGCTCGACGGGCGAGCCGATCACGCTGGACGGCTCTGCACCTGCCGATGGCCGGCCAGCACAATGTGCTCAACGCCCTGGCCGCCATCGCCGTGGCGCGCGAGCTGGGCGTGCCCGACGCGGCGATCCGCAAGGGCCTGGCCGGCTTCGGCGGCGTGCGGCGGCGCTTCACCACCACCGGCGAGGCGAGCGGGGTGCGGGTCATCGACGACTACGGCCACCACCCGGTGGAGATCGCCAGCGTGCTGAAGGCGGCCCGCGCGGTGACCGAGGGCCGGGTGATCGCCGTGGTCCAGCCGCACCGCTATTCGCGCCTGCGCGACCTGTTCGACGACTTCTGCCGCTGCTTCAACGACGCCGACGTGGTGATCGTCGCCGACGTCTATCCCGCCGGCGAGGCGCCGATCGAGGGCGTCGACCGCGACGCCCTGGTCGAGGGCCTGCGCCGCTACGGCCACCGCCACGTGCTGGCCGCTGGACGAGCCCGACCGACCTGCCGGCGCTGGTCGCCGCCGAGGCCAAGCGACGGGCGACCTGGTGGTCTGCCTGGGCGCCGGCGACATCACCGCCTGGGCCTACGCCCTGCCGGCGCAGCTGGCCGCGCTGCCCGCCGCATGAGCTGGCGCGAGCGCCTGCCCGCTCGTCCGCGGCAAGCTGCTGTTCGACGAGCCGCTCGCGCCCTTCACCTGGTTCCGCGTCGGCGGGCCGGCCGACGTGCTGTTCCTGCCCGCGGACGAGGCCGACCTGGCCGATTTCCTGCGCGCGCCTGCCGGCCGAGGTCCCGCGCACCGTCCTCGGCGTCGGCTCCAACGTCATCGTCCGCGACGGCGGCGTCGAGGGCGTGGTGATCCGCCTCGCGGCCGCGCCTTCGCCGAGATCCAGGTCGACGCGCGAAGCGGCGCGGGTCGTCGCCGGCGCCGGCGCCCTGGACGCCGCCGTCGCCCGCGCGGCGGCGCGGCGCGGGGATCGCGGGCCTGGAGTTCTATCGCCGGCATCCCCGGCACGCTCGGCGGCGCCGTGACCATGAACGCCGGCTGCTACGGCGCGCGAGACCAAGGACGTGCTCGTCGCCGCCTGGCGGCTCGACCGCAGCCGGCGAGCCGCGCGGTCTGACGAATTGCCGGACCTCGGCTACAGCTATCGGCACAGCAGCGGCCGCGCGGGGCGATGATCTGGCACCGGCGCGATCTTCCAGGGTACAGCCGACGATCCCGTCAGCGATCAACGCGCGCATGGCCGAGATCACCGCCCGGCGCGAAGCCACCCAGCCGATCCGCGAGAAGACCGGCGGCTCGACCTTCAAGAACCCGCCCGGCCACTCCGCCTGGAGAGCTGGTCGACGCGGCCGGCTGGCGCGGCAAGCCGTTCGGCGGGGCGATGTTCTCGCCCCTGCACGCCAACTTCCTGATCAACACCGGCGAGGCCACCGCCGCCGACCTCGAGGGCCTGGGCGAGGCGGTGCGCGCCGACGTGCAGGCCAAGTTCGGCGTCGATCTCGAATGGGAGATCAAGCGGATCGGCCGGCCCTAGGGACTAGCGACTTTCCATCGGAAACCCGACGAATCCGGTCGACCTTTACCATCGCCGTCGCCGATGGAGACCTGATGAACAGCCACTCCCGTTCCGGGCGTCCCCTCTCGCCGGCCGACACGTCGCCTGTCCTGCATGGGCGGCCTGTCGTCCGAGCGCGAGGTGAGCCTGGTCTCCGGCGCGCTGCGCCGACGCGCTGGAGCGGCTGGGCGCGCAGGGTCAGCCGCGTCGACGCCGGCCGCGACCTCGCCCAGGTGCTGACCGCGCTGCAGCCCGACGTCTGCTTCAACGCCCTGCACGGCGCATGGGGCGAGGACGGCTGCGTCCAGGGCGTGCTGGAGACCCTGGCGCTGCCCTACACCCACTCCGGCGTGCTGGCCTCGGCCCTGGCGATGGACAAGGCCAAGGCCAAGGCGGTGCTGGCCGCGGCCGGCGTGCCGGTGCCCGGCGGCGGCCTCTTCAACCGCTTCGAGGCCGGCGCGCGACCACGTCATGGCGCCGCCCTATGTGGTCAAGCCCAACGCCGAGGGCTCGTCGGTCGGCGTGTTCCGGGTGTTCGAAGGCGCCAACGGCCCGCCGCAGGAACTGCTCGCCGCGGCCTGGACCTTCGGCGAGGAGGTGATGATCGAGCCCTATATCGCCGGCCAGGAACTGGCGGTGGCGGTGATGGGCGACCAGGCCCTGACCGTCACCGAGATCGTGCCGCGCACCGGCTTCTACGACTACGAGGCCAAGTACGGCGAGGGCGGCTCGACGCACATCCTGCCGGCGCGGATCCCCGAAACGGTCGCCGAGGCCGCCATGCTGCACGCCCGGCAGGCGCATGCCGCTCTTGGTTGCCGAGGGGTTACCCGAAGCGACTTTCGTTATGACGACGTTAACGACCTTCTGGTCCTTCTGGAGGTCAACACCCAGCCCGGAATGACGCCCACCTCGCTCGCCCCCGAGCAGGCGGCTCACATGGGGATGGGGTTCGACGAGCTGGTGCTTTGGATCACGGAGGACGGCTATGCCCGCGGCGTTGCGCGGGGAACGGCGGGCGTCCGCCAGACCTCGGGCCAAAGTGTCGAGTGAGGCGGCCGCCAAGCCCTTGCGGGGCCGCGCCGCTCGGGGCCCGTCGCGCGGGGTCTCCAAATTGCGCGCGGCTCAGCGCGGCGGCTTGTCGCCGCGCCTCGCGATCGCGGCGGCGGTGCTGCTTCTCGTCCTGGTCGGCGTCGTGGTCCTGGCCACCGGCGGCCGCGGCCAAACGCTGGTCACATCCGCTCGGGGCGCTATCGACAGCCGTTTCGCCACCTTTGGCCTTCGCCTGGGCGTCATCCACCTGCAGGGAGCCACGCCGGCCGCGCAGGGCGAGATTCTTCAGGCCGCCGCGCTCAAGCCGGGCGCGCCCATTCTCGGGCTCGATCTCGCGGCCATCCGCGCCAGGGTCGAGCGGGTGGGCTGGGTGGAGCATGCCCGGGTGATCCGGCTCCTTCCCGACACCCTGGTGATCGCCGTCGATCAGAGGCCCCTGTTGGCCGTGTGGGAGCGGGCCGGCCGCGCGACCGTGATCGCCGACAATGGCGCGGTGGTTTCGCAGGTGGATCCCAGCCATTTCACAACACTGCCGTTGGTCGTCGGCGATGGCGCCAACGTCGCGGCGGCGTCGGTCTTGCCGCTCGTGCTGTCGCACCCACGCCTGGCCGCTCGGCTGGAGGCCCTGGTGCGCGTCGATGACCGGCGTTGGGACCTGCGCCTGAAGAATGGTGGGACAATCCTCCTGCCCGCGGCGGATGAGCGTGGCGCGCTGGAGCGGCTCGAGGCGCTGGATAGCACCTCGAAAATCTTGGATCTTGGGTTCGCGCGCATCGATCTGCGCGATCCGGAGATGGTGGTGGTGCGTCCGCGGCAGGCCGCCGCGGCGTCAACGGCGGCTGATGGGGTCTAAATGACGCAGGAAGTTCTCGAGCATCGGGCCGCGACGCCCAAGGTGAAGAAGCGCGAGGGCCGGGAAGGATTCAAGCCCGGCCTCGGCCGATCCGGCGCCGTTGCGGCGGTGGACCTCGGCGCCTCCAAGGTCGCCTGCTTCATCATGAAGCCCGATGGCGTCCGCCGGGGCGATCGCACCCTGACCACGGCTGGCGTCGGCTATGTCCAGTCCCACGGCGTGCGCGGCGGCGCCATCGTCGATGTCGATGAGGCCGCTCAGGCCATCGCCCAGGCCGTGGAGCGCGCCGAGAGCATGGCCGGGGTCGATGTCCAGGGCGTCACGGTCGCCACCGCCGCCGGGCAATTGGCCAGTCACCGGGTGGCGGCTCAGATCTCACTGGGCGGCCGGCCCATCGGCGACGCCGATATGGAGCGCGCCATCGCCCAGGCCATGGCCAGCCTTCGCCTCAACCGGCGCCAGGCGATTCACCTTCGCCCGATCGCCTGGTCGGTGGACGGCCAGCGTCGGGTTCGCGATCCGACGGTCCATGTTCGGCCGCGTCATGGGCCTGGAGATGCTGGTCGTCTCCATGAACGAGGGCGTCTACCAGACCCTTGGCCATTGCGTGGAGCGCGCCCACCTCCAGTTCGACGGCGTGGTCGCCTCTCCCTTCGCCTCCGCTCTCGCGGCGCTTGAGGAAGACGAGATGGATCTTGGCGCCGTCTGC
Organism: uncultured Alphaproteobacteria bacterium; assembly: GCA_963817995.1. Taxonomy (GTDB): domain Bacteria; phylum Pseudomonadota; class Alphaproteobacteria; order Caulobacterales; family Caulobacteraceae; genus Acaudatibacter. Next base: position 119,757 of record CAWFQJ010000015.1, on the reverse strand, counting down.
ATCGACATGGGCGGCGGTTCGACATCCGTGGCGGTCTATTCCGGCGGCGCCCTCGTGCATGTCGATAGCCTGCCAGTCGGCGGCGCCCATGTGACGCAAGACATAGCCCGCGGGCTCTCGACATCCATGGCCGGCGCGGAACGGATCAAGACCCTGCATGGCTCGGCGATCGCCTCGGCCAACGAAGATCGCGAGATGATCGAGGCTCCGCCGCGCGGCGACGACCCGGGCGCCGGACCGGTGACGGCGCCCAGGTCCATGCTCAAGGGCATCATCGCGCCGCGAGTCGAAGAGACCCTGGAGCTTCTCAAGGAGCGCCTGAAGGCGGCCGGCGCCCTGATCGATCCTGGCGCTGGCATCGTGCTAATCGGCGGCGCCAGCCAGCTGGCCGGCGTGCGCGAAGTGGCCGTGCGGGTCTTTGATCGGCCCGTGCGCCTTGGCCGCCCGCGCCGTATTCCTCATCTGGCCGACGCGGCGTCCGGACCGGCATTCTGCGCGGCGGCGGGCGTGCTCCAACGGGCCGCGTTCGGGCCGCGCGAAGTTGGCCCAAAGCGCTCTCGCGCCTCCGCCCGCCCCTCGACGCCGGTGGATCCTAGGGCCAATGTGGTGACCAAGGCGGCCGCGTGGCTGAGGGATAATCTTTAGGGGACGGCGCCCGGCGATCAAGCTAAAGCATGCCCACTAGGCTGAGCATGACTGGGAGTTGCCCCAGACGGTTGCAATCAAACGCTTGGGATCCCGGTGAGCCCCAAGCTATTGAATTTCCACGCTCTTGACGAGACTCTTTTGTCCTGATTTCTATCCCAGGTCTTGTGGCTGTGGGCGAGGGTCGACACCGATCGGCTTCGAGGCCGAGAACGAGATGTGTTCCTCCAGCTTTCCGGCCCAATCGCCCTCCAGTGCGGTAGACCGATATTTTGCGACCAGCGTTTCGAAGTCGGAAAGCTTGTCCGGGCAAGTCGCCGCTGTAGTGGCGTCTATAGCCGTCCAGGTAGTCGCCACTGGCGGTGAAACGTCGAGACGCAGCCCGCTTTGCCTTAGCTTGGACCGTAGATCGCGAGTTGCGAACATCAATCCCAAACGCGGGGCTTCAGTGTTGCCCCGAAGCAGCGCCGTCCAGCGGTCCGCGAACTTAGGGTTCGTCTCCATATTCAGCCTTTTGAATACAGCCCCGGCAGCGGGGCCCCGTCTTACGTGAAGGCTTCCTCCGGCCTCAAGCACCCTGGAAAGCTCGCTGAGCGGCGGTATTAGACGTGAGCGCGACAGGAAGGTCTCACCATTCGCCCACACCGCATCGAAGGTCTCGTCAGCCAGATCCAGGTCGCCCGATTTTGTGAATGTCGCTGCTGTTGTGGGCAGGTCGAAGCGCTCGCAAAGAATTCGCGCCTGTTCGAGAATACCGGGAGACGGATCGGCTAACGTGAGGCTTTCGCAGGATTCGGCAAGGAACGGAGCCAGGGCCACAGACGCGCAGCCGAAAAGTAAAACTCTACGGCGCCGAACGAATCCTTGGGCGTGAACCAACCGCCTGTAGAAATCCTTGTCCCCCCTGAAAGGGCGTTTTACCTGCCCGTCCGGGAGGGTAAATTCGAAATTGGCCAATATACTGTTATGATCTTCAATAGACCCTCGGTAATTGTTCCGCCGAACAGCTCCGTCCATCCGTTGGAAGATCGCGAGGCTGTCTCGCTTGGCCTCGGCGCGCCGTTCCGCGTGCTGTGGACTTCGTTTGTCGCTCGTAAGGCATAGTGTGCAGAATGGAACCTCTTCAGTCGTCCGCATCGTGCGTCGCATATGTTGCATGAAGGGGTGATTCCACATTCCCCCTTCGCTGTGAAAGTCACGCGCGGTAGGGAACTCGAAAACCGGGAGCTGAGTGAAAAAATCGCAGCATACCTTTGTTTTCTGATGCACATCGACTTTGAGAACCCGCCAAGGGCGGTGACAGCTCGGGTCAACCCCCTGGGCCTGAAGGAGCAGGAATTCTCGCGATAGGTCCGTTTCGGCGTCGGCTGAAAAATCCAACTCATCCGCCGCATCCAGTGCGTCCTCTGTCTCCAGCGTCATTCGCCGCCCCTAATTTTCCGCCAAAACCGGCAATTCAAATACAAGAGTTACGCCGTGGGTCGCACACTCATTGCGCAACTGCTCGAAACAGCGATTGGCCCGACGGGGGTCGTGATGAATTAAATCGTCGGCGTTATACAGCCTGCGGCTCTGTATAGGCTTGGGTATGCTCATCACGAGAATACGAAGACGATCTATACCCACCGAAGCGAGCACCGCCGGCAGCTCGGGCAACTCATCGATGTTATGTTTGTGGACAACCACGCTGGCGTGCACTTCAGGTTTATTGGTGTTCAAAGCTTTCTTTAGATCCGCTAGCCGTCGCAGATTGCCGAGAGTGGTTTCCCACTTGAGTGGGGCCATGTCCCGTTCGTAGGTTTCCTTGCGCGCCGCGTTCATGGATACCGCCATAACGCTCAGGTGGCCGACAATCGCGGTTAAGACGGCGTCATTCATAAGAGAAGCGTTCGTGGTGATCCCAATTTTTATGAATGGCGCGAGGCGGCGCACTTCACTCAAGATGGACGCTATCTGAGGGTGAACCAACGGCTCTCCGAGCGCCGAGTTTGGAAAGAAACGTTCCACAAATTTGAGCCAATCGGCCCGCGCGATGTCACTGGCCTTTAGAACCCTGGCCGATGAGGTTTCCGGCGCATATGAACAGAATTTGCACCTCGCATTGCAAATATCGGTGATGGCCATGTGTAGGACGACCGGGAAAGAGGAAACCTTTCCAATCCCGAGATAGGCCTCCCATAGGCCCAACATCTTGTTGTTGTGGATCAATTCAAGCGACGGCGGCGCGTCGGTAGCTATCGCTGTTTCTATGTAGTTCTTGTAATATACATGGCTGCCGTCGTGGGGCTTTGGAACGTGGCCGCGCAGCCCCGGTGGGGGAACGCCGGCCATCTCACGCGCCATATCGATGTCGGCGCCGCTGCAGTCTCGAGGCAGATCATCCATCAGTCAGCCTTTCAGGAAGCCAGACGGCCAATCCCACTAGTAGGCTGGCACACATCGGTGGCTGGCAAAAGACGTTTCATATTTATAGCAAGCCGCCCAAAGCTGGAAGTGGCGCGTGCGTGAGCTGCCACCAAGCCAGTTGCCGCTTACCCTGCCGCGACGCCGGTGGTTTGGCCATGGCGGCCGGAATCCCGCTAACTAAAATGAGCTCGCGATTGAAAGGGTCGAAAACAACGGTTAACGATTTCCAGTTCTGCGCGCCGATCACGCACCGGACGTGGTTGACGCTTTTTTTGCCAGCCGCCGGCGGATTCAGGAAAGCAACGGAATGCGAGTGGGTCGGAACGTTGGTAGGGTTTGTGCGGGCGCTCTCAACCTCGGTATTTGTTGGCTCCTGGCGTCGCCGGCCTTTGCCACCGGGGTATGTTTTACGGCTGCAGACAAACCCGCCTTCCCGATGATCATGCAGGCGCCCCCACCCAATACCGACAATGCCGTCGACTATGCGTTTTACCCGGCGACCGCGGCCGCGACGATGAAGGCACCGGCGATAGAATCTTCGCGTTCACGTGAGATCAAAGGCATTTACTGGCAATGGGCCAACCACGGTCCACGCGCCGCCGACCGCGGGGCAAAGGGCAATATTACGCCGGGGTCGCCCGGTGTTCAGATAAGGTTCTCGTCCAAGGCGGCGGCCAATGCATGCACAATGGCGCAGACTGCGGTGGCGATCGGTCGGAGCCCGGGGCCATATCTCAACCGTGGTCGACTAAGTTCTGGCGCCTCGCCTGTGGCCAGCGACACGCTCGACGTGTGTGTTTTACCGGCAAAGGCGTTGCCACCTTCAACCCCGATCCTGCTGGACTACGAGGTGGCCGACGGCCGGACCAGCAATGAAACCTCGGAGTTTCTGGTGAACTGGGCGCAACTCGTTCGCCAAGCGGGCCATAGATCGATCCTCTATGTAAATCCGCTCGATGCGCCCTCGCAGCGGCTGACCCAGATGACCGTCGACAATGCTCCCGTCGTGGCCAACGCCTTCGACCAAGTGGGCGTGTTCCTTTGGTCTGGCAATGTAGAGAGAGATATTTTGCGGAGCTTCGAGGTTCAATCGGCTATGTATCGAGCGCCTCCGTCCAAGCTGATGATCGTGTTTGAACTCAATCACACCACCCTCGCGGATGCGCGTGTGGTGCACACACTGATGACATCCGGCCGGGCCGGGTCTCTGAACATTTGGCGGAACTACGCTACTCAGGGTGGCGGATGCGAGACTGACGCCAACCGCAAGATCGCCTGCGCCGCATTCGGCCGTTGCTCGTGAGGATGCGTATCCATTTTTTGGCGGCGTCGTCTTGAAGCGCTATCCGCCAGATTGATTGTATCCGTTTGAACCGACCTCAGTCAGCCGAACTTCCCCGAAAACAAGTGCCAGCTGTGTCCGTTCCGCCTCGGCCCATTCGCCACGTCGTATTGGTTGGTGCGGGCGAAAATCCATCGATAGACTACTATTTTACCCCGCGGCTGGCGATGAATCCCGGCTTGGAGGTTCGGCGTCTGGATGTCCAAGCGACACCGGCAGAGATAGCGCGGATATCCTGGGGCGGGGCCTTCGTGATCTTCTGTCGATACACGACTGTAGATTGGCTGCGTGCTATTCGGTCGCGATCCTGCGAACTCGCTGGCGTCGGTCTCTTCATCGATGACGATCTTGAAGCCCTAGCTCACGCCCGAGCCAGTAGCTTGTCATACAAGCTGAAATTGCGCCGGCTTGCCCTCTGGCGCTGGCCCACCCTGCTTCCAATGCTGAGCACGGTCTGGGTCTCCACGCCGGTTCTGGCGGCGCTATGGTCGGCGATGTCCCCTCGCTTACTCCCGCCCATCGCCGACACCTTTGATCTTCGCAGCGCTCCGGTTATGAATTCCCAGCTTCTGGTCGGCCTTCACGCTACGGCTTCTCATGCGTCTGATCAACGATGGCTCGAACCGGTGGTCCGGGGCGTGCTGTCGATCGACGCGGACATTCACTTTGAGATTGTCGCGGACTACGCCAATGCCCGGCGCTGGCGTGGAGATCCGCGTGTGCGGGTGGTGAAACAGCAGCCTTGGCCAGCCTATCGCATCGACACCGCAACTCACGGCCGTCACCTGTTGTTGGCGCCCACGCTTCAAACCCAGCCGAACGCCGCCCGGGCGCCCGTAAAACGCATCGATGCGGCTAGATGCGGAGCCGCGCTCCTGGTGTCGGATGCACTGGTCTACGGGGTATCGCGATTGGAAGCGGAACTTGGAATGATCGCACCGCTTGACCACGTGATTTGGATTGAGGCAATTCGGTCCCTCATCCGTCACGACCAACGGCGTCTCTCACTCGCCGCTCTCAATCGCGAGGCGTTGCTGTCTGCCCGCGCCGCCGTGGTTCCTCTGTTTGAAACTTTGGACGGTGGGCGCGGCGACTATTGGCGTTTGGCGGAATGACCCTAACAGGCGCGCCGCTTCCGAGAACTCTGTCGCGGCGGCTAGGGCGATTCAGGCGCCAGATCACTCATGTGCTGTTCTTCGGACCTAGTCCACTGGCGCGCGTCGTCGCGAGGCGGCTATCGGGCCGTGCGCTGGGGGAGGTCGGCGCTAAGTTCGACGCCGAGTTCTATCTAGCCCAGACTCCGATCGGCCGCGCCCGAGGCTATGCGACTCGAGACCCTGTGCTTCACTACTGGCTGATCGGTCGCCAGCAGGGTCGGTTGGCTCACCCTGATTTGATCGCGCACATGCAAGCCTTTGGAGATGGCGAGCGGTCTGTAGCCAAGCGGGTCGCTTTGGTGATCGATCACGCTCGGGGAGGAGGAAGCAGTCACATGCTGGGATTGTACACTCGCCAACTCGCCAGACAGGGCTGGCAAATATTGGCGCCCCGCCGGGTGGGACAGGAAACCCCTCTCTTCGTGTTCCGAGAAGCGCACGGGACGCGGGTATTCGACCTGTTCGCGGACGAGTCCGCATTCACTCAATATGCTAAATCTCGACAGGTAAGCAAGGTAATTATTAACCATCTCATAGATCTTCCCGAGGATATCATCGGATGGATCCACCGATTCGTGGGGCAAATCGGGGCGGAATACGAGCTTTTGTTGCACGACTACTACCTTGCCTGTCCGCGAGTCGATCTGGTTGATAGAGACGGAATCTATTGCGGCCTCGCGCCCGAAAGTCGTTGCAAGGTCTGTCTTCGCGACTCCGGTGAGATACTTAGCCGCCTGGATCCAGTCGCTTGGCGAGCCTCCTCGGCGTTGCTGCTGGCGTCTGCAGCGCGGTCGGTCGGCCCCAGCGAAGACCATGCACGACGCCTGCGCCGGGTATTCCCAAATGCCCAAATCGAGGTGTGGCCTCCCGAGGATGACAGTGAGGCGCCCGCCCGTGGATCCCCACCCACGCTAGCGGCAGGCTCGGACATGCGCGTCTTGCTGCTTGGAGCGCTGAACCATTCGAAGGGTCAGTCGGTCATAGTCTCATTGGCTCGGGAATTGAACTTGCGGCACGCGCCTCTAAGATTGACGTTATTGGGTCCTGCCGCCGACGCTAGGCGTCTTCGCCGCGTTGGTGTCCGGGTTCTGGGTCGCTATCGCTCGGAGGATGTGCAGGATCTGATCCAAGCCGAACAGCCTCACGTAATTTTCTTTCCGGCGATCTGGCCGGAAACCTGGTCGTTTGTGCTGACGGAGGCGCTCCGCTCCTCGGCCCAGATCGTGGCTTTTGATCATGGCGCGATCGGCGAACGTCTGTCACATCTTGGCAGGGGTCGGCTAATTCCCTACGCGTTGCATGCCGACGCAGCGGCTTTGGCGGACGCGCTGCTCCAACTGCGATGTGAGTTTGACTCCGGTTGCGGCTAGTGGGGCTCAGGCGGCCGCGGAACGACGCAACCTTACCGCGTTTCTGGCGGTTCTTAGTGTTTGCCGAAGCCGGGGCAGCGCAGAGGTTGTTTGTTCTCGGTACGATTGTTCGAGCGATTCCAAAAAGGCGCCTGCTGCGTCGTATTCGCCCGCGTCAACCATCACATGCGCCTTCGATAACTCCACCATGAAACGCCGATCAACATCGACGCTGCGGTCGCGCGCCTGATCTAGTAGCTTGAGTTGACTTTCAAGGGGAAGCGCTTCGGCAGGGTCGCCGTCAAAGTGAGGAAGCTTCTTTACAAGTTTGAAAACCGCACTCGATTGAATTTCTCCCAAATATTCGAAGTAATCAGAAAGGTACTCCTGGGTAATTTTCAAAAATGTAAGACTATTTATGAAATAATCCTGCTGTATTAATATCGACCCAACCAGTAAGCTTGGATAGAACATGTCGATTACGTGACTATGTATCCGTTTGCTCTTTATGACGTCCAGAAAGCAGATCTCTATCTCATCGCCATTCCATGATTGGTGGCAAATATCTCCAATCGCCAAATCTACCATAGATTGGACCGGTTCTATGTTTCGGCGAAGCACGTGCTCAAAAGAGCCGCCCACCTCAACTTTTTCCGGAACCTTGTGACGCTCGAAAAAGGCCGGCATGCCGGGATTCATCACCGCAAACTCGAAGGTACGGATAAGCTTCTGCTCGTTCGGCCGGCTTCCCAGGTGCATATTTTTCAATATTCCCTCGCCGAAGCAGCGCGTGGAACTGCCGAGAAAAACGCCGGCATCGACAATCACGCCCTTCCCCGTGAACCAGTCCTTTGCCAACCCGTACAGCAGTCTTCTCTCGTTGATCGACATCATCGACGGGATGGCCATGATTGAGTCAGGCAATGGCCGCTCAAGGAACTCGGAGAACTGGGAAAGCTGCGCTATCTGCATTTGGGCGCCCTTGAGCTGAAATGTTTCGGAAGAAGGCGCCGGCGGATGGTCATGTCACCATCTCCTTCGGTGACCGGCGCCCGCCGCTATGTTGCCACTAAGCGTCGCCGGGTTTTCGCACTACCAGATACTGTTTGACCACGGAGACGTCCTTGAATGGCATCGAGCGGAACCTTTCCACCAGAGAGGCCTCGATGGCGGAGGATTCGAGCGCATTGACGCGCCTGTCCTTCAGCACCTCAAAGCCGGCGTCGATTTGCGCTTGTCTAATCTGCGGGGCTCGCAGCCGGTTCATATTGGCCGGCGCCTCTTCCTCGGTAAGAAATGACAGCGGCCCATACGCCCCGTCACCGCGATAGCTCCGGTGGTCCGCCAGATCGACGAAGTGATAGGCGACCCCGCCCGGCTTCAGCAGTTTATAGATATGTCTGCTGACCGTCTCGATGTCGTCGACGTGCTCAAAGACCGCGAAAGACGCAAGTAAGCTTATGCTCCCCTGCGGGATTCGGCTCTTAACGATGTCAACTAGCTCGAGGTTAACTTTTCCATCCAGCGACTGAAGGCCCTCCTGAAAGCTCCCGCGCTCGAACGATTGAGTGTCGAGCTCGCGAAGCCTATCGAGAACGTCCTTCGGACGCGTCGCGTCTCGGCAATATCTACCCGGATACATCCGGATGTTACACAGGATATCATACATTGAATAGGCAGAGAAATGCGGCACTCGGGGAGGCAGCAAATCGACGGCGTAATTCGGAGCGTAGCCATTGACAAAAAAGTAGGTCGACAATGCTATGGGGTCGTGAGCGCCACAGCCCAACTCGACAAACCCTCCGCCTAGCGGCAGAGCTATATCCTTTAGGTTTTGATTGAGGGCCCTTATCTTCGTAAGAAGTTTATTTGGTCCGTATTTCAACCCGCCGGCAGTTTGTATTACGCGAGACGCAAAATACAGATTATTGATCTTTTCTTTTATATTTAAATTCGAATCGTGAAGTTTAGGGAGGTTGGATATTATATATTTTACTGCAGCGTCGTTTTTCTTTTGAGAAATCAGATCCTGGATTGTGGTTTGAAACGCGGTCTCGGAAAAGCCGCCACGCGAAGGCGCCTCCGGCACATCGTCCTCGTCGTCTTCGAATTCTAGATCGTCGCTGGTTGGCCGCTGGAGCATTTCGCACCTTGATGGGGAAGCAAAAAATTAGAAGGCATGTGCCTCGGGGTATTTACCGAACGACGCCGTTTTAGCCAACGGGAAACCACCACGTCGTTTCGTTGGTTCATAGGCCTGCTCGGTGCTCTTCGCCCAAGGGAGAGGGCTTGCGGGCGTGTTGTGCGTAAACACGCTAGTTGGCAACGACAGATGACGTCTTGAATATCGATGCTCCAGTTAAGATGACGTGCAGCATTTTGCTGATTTGAACCATATCGGAATTGGCGACATATACGACATCGTGATCGCGCATCGTGAACGCCTGGGCCATGAAGAAGCCATCGGGCGCTCTAAGGCTGACTTGATAAACGACGGGAGTCATTCCGCTAGGATCGCTGGGGGCGGCGATACCGAGAGCACGTAGAGTGGCGGCGGGCTCATAGCGAAAGACGAACACGCCGTAGGGATCCGCCTGGATGTCAGCCAGCCCGCCGCCATTGCCCACGGCTTCAGCAAGATTCAGCGTAGCCTTGCCAAACGGAATCTGAGCGTTGTGATTGGTCGCGCCTAGTATGACGACGCTTTGGGGCTCGCGGTCCAGTACGATCAAGTCGTTTGTGCGCATGTAGATGTTCTCGGACGGCGACTTAGCGATTTCCTCGAGCCGCATGGCTTTGGTCACCTTGTCTCGTGTTACGCGGACGGTGGTGTCTGACGCTAGGGCGGTGGACCCGCCACTCAGAGCTATTGCGTCGAGCAGCCGCAAACCGGCCAGGGTTAGTGGCACACGACCAGGATGGGCGGCGTCGCCAGCCACCGTGACAAAGCTACTCTGGTTCGTTCCAACGCTGACCAGCACTTGCGGATGGATCATGACTGGCTTCAGCGCCACGGCAATCGAGCGTTGCAACGCCGTTGTCGATAGCCCCACCGCATGGATGGCTCCAGCATAGGGAACCGTCACGTTTCCATCTTGATCGACCGCCTGGGACGGAATTGTCGACGTGCCTGCCACCGGGAGCGATTGTGTCGGCGTGGTACCCACCATGGGCGCTGACGCCGCCGGTTGCCCGGCAGCGGTCGAGAGGAGCCCGCCAAAGTCCCAGATCGTGATCGAAATGACGTCGCCTATCCCGATGGGCTGGGAAGGAGGCGGCGCGCTGTCGGTAAAGCTTTGCGATAAGACGCCTGGCGGCTCGATGGCGAGCGCCTGAATTACCGTGGGCGTCACGCGCACCAGAGCATAGTGACTTATTCCACCGGGACCAGCGTCGCCGATCACCGAGCGAGCGTTTGGGCCGCCCTCGGGGAATTCGGCGCACCCTGTCAAGGCAACGCATGCGAGTCCGGTTAGAATGATCCCAGATCCTATCCGGAGCTTTGGCCCAACCGCCCAGCACCAGCAGTTGCTATCAGCGAAGCTATTCATTTGAAGGTTCCGGAACGTATTGGAGGCGCAGATTTGGGGCCGCTCAAAGCCGTGAGATTGGCACTAGCTGGCTTGGTCGTCGGCGGTAGCGGGCGAAGCCCCAGTGCGGCAAGGTTTATCGAATTTCGAAAGCGCGCATCGTCGAAGACGGCTAGTGTCGCTCTGCCCACGGGCGCGGATCTCGGCTGAGCTGGTTTTCACGAGGCCTCCTCCATTGCGTCCGTACCGTATTCCTCTTCCAGCGCCGATAGCTCTCGCCGCATCGCCCGATCGTTCTCAAGGCGCTCATAGACTTCCACTGCGTCACGAATGTCGTCGAACAGTTGAATGGTGCCGTCGCTAAATACCGCACCGGTATCGCATATTCTGGGCGCAATCGTCCGAAAGCTGGTGGCGAATATCATGCCGCTGGTTTCGGCTCTCGCTTCCAGCATCGCCAAATTCTTAGCTCGAGCGTCGGGTCCGCCGCCCCCGAAGTGGCCGTCCACCAGATAGGTTTCGAACGGGATGGCATAGGTCAGGGTTGAGGCGAAGAACTGCCTGTCGGCTACTGATAATCGCTTAAGAGGTTCGTCCAGCAATTCGCCGAGGCCCGTTACGCGCTCGACGAAGGCTGAGACTTCATCAATGTCTGCGCCATAGACGCGGCAGGCGTACATTAAATTCTGGCGTGCGGACAACGTCGCCTTAAGTGACCGCACATAGCCGATTGGAAAGGAAAGCCGGGCAAACCGCTCAATCTCGCCGGCATCCGGTTCAGCCAGTCCCGCGAGAAGATGGATTAGCGTCGTTTTGCCGGTTCCAGGAAGCGCGAATATAGCGAGACGGCGATCAGTGGGCAGGTCAACCGTGCAATTGTCCAGCACGAGATGCGATACGCGCTGAAGCTTGTAGCCCTTAGTGACTCCGCGCAGCCGAATCATTTCAGTCTTCCTCGGCCATCCAGCGTCGAAACTGACGCTCGATCAACAGGCCCAAAGTCATCGCAACCAAGGCCGTCATAAGTATGAAGCCGTGATTGTCCAATATTCTAGGGTAGGTGGGATAGAATCCTGTTCTAAACCAGCTTACTCCGGCCAGTATAGGGTTCAACGCAAAGAATTTTCTGTGGTTCGGCGGCAAATAATCAGCGACAAAATACATCCCGGAAAAGTGTATCGCTGCTCTGGAAATACCGGGCCATATCGTGTTCCAGATCGGAATGAGTTTGGCGATCACGGAATTGAACATGCCCAAGGCGATGCCAAGCATGAATGTGGCGCTTAGGGCTCCAACCGCCGCTGCCGGGTCGAAAGGTATCGCTTGGCGATCGTGAAAGGCGAAGAATACTGTGGCGAAAAATAGCACAGCCACCGAAACGGTGCTGACGAGGTGCAAAATTGCGTGCACGAGCACGTGGTCAAGGGACGTTTCCACGGGAAATCTGCCTACCTCCGAGCCCGAAAGCGGTTCGCGAATCCGCATCGACGTATGGAGGAACACATAAACGGGGAAGACGCCCGTACCGACGAAGACCAGGAGGCTGGCGCCATAGCCGGCCTGACGACCCAGAAGCCAGAAAAGCGTACTGATCGCCACGATGATTATCAAAGGTTCGAGCGCCGCCGCGACAAACCCAAAGGCGAAGCCCTTTCCGCGACGGGTCTCCGACTCACGCAGAAACAGGGCGTAGAACACGCGGGCCTGAACACCAATCGCATAGCCAAGTCCGCCGACCCCGGGGCGGTTGACAGACCGTGCCATTAGGAAGCGTGCTCTATGACGGAATTGGAAATTAGCAGGCCGATGAGCCAAAACATCGCACACACAAGCGCGAGTAAGCCGAGGCTCATCCATCGGTTGGGATAGGTAGAGCTCTCGGGTTCATACGGTTTGACATAGGTCGTGAGATATAGACGGCTCGTATCCACACCATTTTGGGCAGCTAGTAGGTTGGTCTGGGTCGTCAGCAATAACTGTTCCGCCGTCTGAAGACGGTTGGTTGCCGTTTCAAAGGCGCTTGCCGTTTTTGCCAGACTGTCGTCACCAGAGGTGCGACTCACTTCATTGGAGACTTGAGCCAGCTGAAGCTCGGTGGCCGCCCGTTGGGCCGACAAGGCGCGAACTTGCGGCGAATTCGGATTCTTGGTTTGCTGGGTAAGAAAAGTCATCTGGCTCTCGATCTGAGCGATGTTGGACCGCAGTGTGGTCGCCAGCGCGGCGTTTCCGCTAACGATGCTGGAGTTCGGGTCCACGGTGGCTCGCTGCGATCGTAGCTGAGTCAGACGCGTCTGTAGATCGGCGACCTCCCGTTGGGTGCGATCAACCTCCTGCTGTGCATAGCGAAGGGAATCCTTCTGGGATTCAAGGCCAATGGTGTTGACGACGTCGCCAGACAGGGTGAGCAAGGTTGTTGCTATGCGATAGGAATCTTTTGGCGTGAAGGCGCGAACTCGGACAATGGCCAATCCTGTCGCGGGGTCGAAACTGGAATACACCATGTGCTTCCAATAGGCAGCCAGCTGTTCCTGAGGCCGATCCGACTTAAATCTGGAAATGAAGTCGATTTTCGAGCCACTATACATCGAACTTAGGTCGACTTTTGACTGTAAGTCGCGCGCGGCCTGCTCACTCACGACGTAGTCTACGACGGTATAGTTGTCGAGCGTATCGGGCGCGGCCGGTAGCGCGGCTGAAAATAAAGAACCGAGCGCCGAACTGCTGGTCGAGGCGCTGCCTACGAGGCCTGGTACGGCTGCTGGCTGCCGCACGCTAAACCGGAACTCACAAACATACTGACTGCTGGCGATGAATAAATAGTAGGCCGCCCCCAAAAAAACCGGAAGCACGAAGGAGAGTAGAAACCACACGATGCTGAAGATCGAAGGGCTGCCTTCGCCGAAGGGAAGGGGAAGCACCGTCTGTCGAATGTGTTCGGGGGATATGCGCGCCATAGGCCGCTCCACCGATTTCGAGGGTGTCGGTTGGTAGGCGTAGGCGCCAGGTTGCCCCGGTTCCGCTGCACTCGATGCGCCTTCGCTTGTCGCGCGGCGGGGATCGACCCAATCTCCGTTCGAATTGAGCGGCGGCGGAACGAGCCCGCCCGGGCGAGCGGTCTTCCCAGAGGGCAATCCGAGGTCTTCTCCTGGCGTTTGATCCCCAAACGATTCAAATGACGGCAGTCCGGGCGGAGCCTGCTTCGAACTCTGGTCAGTCATCGCCTCGTCCTTTGCGGCATGCCTGATGCTGCCACGACCGCCCATCGCGGCCCGCTGAAGGGCCGCTCCCTAGCGGGCGAGCTTGCCGAGCGGGCATAGCGTTGAAAGGATTGAGGACCAAGAAAATTTTGCTCTTGGTCCCTGCTTCGCCGTCGGTTGCGCCGAGCGCGGTCGTGCGACTGAGAGCCGGCTCAGCGGGGCATGCTCCATCCTCGCATAGACCGCTCATCGGATATGAGCGTAGAATTTGCTAGCCGCCCCGCTCCAATTTTCTCATGCGACGGATCGCCTCCATCATGGCGCCGAGGATGAACGTGCGCTCTACGCCTTCCGCACCTTCTTCCAAATATTCCATCACTTCGCGAAGGATTACAGGGAGAGTGAGCGCATAGGACCGTTTTCGGGCAAGGTCGGCGTCCGCGTAGCCAGACAATATCTGCTCGACTTCCCGGCGCTCTTCCACGTTGAGCTGGCCGGCCAATTCGGTGTCGATCTCCAACGAATTCTTTGGCACCCGCCCTAAAATCGTCTTCTCGAGGCCGTCGTCCTTCGGCTCGAAGCGAACGATTCTGACGTGTTTTGGGAGGTCGACAAAGGCAAGCATAATGGTCCTCGACGAGATGGCGGGTTTGGCGGCTAGGGTTGAAAACAATCCGTTGACGAAAGGAGGACTTCCAGAGCGTTTGACATGTTCAGGAAGCCGGGCTCATCATCGCCGTCTGGGCCAGCACGTAGATGCTGAGGGGAACCGCATCGGCATAAAATCTGAGCAGTCGGCTTTGTGGACTTTCGAGATCGTGCTTTCTCCATTTTATATCGCGCCCACTTAGTTCGCGCTTGTAGCCGATTGCTGGCGACTGCAGCGTCCCGATCCTGAAGTCCGGCCGCGCGCGCCTTGGCGAAAAAAATCCAATCGAAGGCGGCCGCGTCATTTTCATCGAAGCCCCCGACCAGTTGGAAAGCTTCTCGGCGAATCGCGAAATTGGCGTCCCCGAACCCATTGAACAGAAGGCCTGCCCATCCAGCCTCGCCCAGAAAGACGAGGTCCGCAGCCGGCATTTCTCCAGCATTGAAGTCATCATAGAGTGACAGCGACGACACGACAATATCGATGTCGGCGTTGGCGAGGGGCAATATCAATCGCTTGAGGCCGTCATTTATGAAGATATTGTCATCGTCCAGGAAGACGAGCACTTCGCTCGATGAATTCAAAGCGGCGAGGTTGCGCGCCGTCGTCTGCTGGGCGCCGGGCGGCGCCTTGAGAAGACGCACTCCGAAGCTTGCCAGAGGTGCTAGGCGCTCGAGGTTCTCGGCGCGGCTTCCGGTGTCGACCACAAGGGTCTCAAGATCTCGCATGGGTCCTGGCGCGCGACTGGCGATCGCCGCTGAAAGGGCCTCGGGCCGGTCCCGATGGGTTATGCACAGTGCAGCGGAGGGGGGGCAAGAGGCCGTGACCGCCCGACAGCGTCTTGGCGCGCCGAGGAAGGCGGTGAGCGCCGAGGCCCAGTCATCGTCGGAAAGAATACCGGCCGACGAAGGGCCGGGTTGATCTAGGCATGAGCCAAGGTCGGAGAGATCGTTGGCGCAAACCTGGGCCACGCCACTGAGCCGCGACGCCAGGGGATGATGCTGGCACACCACCAGTGCGGCGCCGGCGTTGATGGCTTCGGCGATCAGGCTGTCGTCGTCAGGCGCGGCGCCGGCGGATACGCCTAGCACCCCAGGACGTGCGAGTCGGCAGACGATTCGGCCCATGTCGGTTTCATCGACCTGAGTGAAGGCGAAACCCCAATCGCGGGCTCGCCTGCCGAGCATCGCCTTGCCGAGTCCCGCCGGACCTTCGCGCCAGGGTCCAAGAAAGGTCACGCGCCTATCACGCAAAGCACCAGCGTAGCCTAGCCGTTCGATGGCCTCCAGAAACCCAGGCGTCCCGTGGCGGCCCGACGCAGGGCCAAGGAAAACGATCTCGTCGACCGGCGCTCGGGGCGGCCGGGTCTGCGAAACCGCTTTGGGCATCCCTGGTAGGGCGAGATCGAGAACCCGACAATTTGGGCCGCCGCGGCTATCGCTCGATCTTGGGCCAATGATCGCATCCAGCAAGCGCAGCGTTGTGGTTTCCAGAGCATCGTCGACGACTGCCGAAGCGCCAGCGGGCTCGATATCGCCAAGGGTGATCCGCTCGGCCGTAGTGGCCTCGCCCCAGGCGACAAAAAAGGTTTCGCCAAGACTCTCGCCTAGCGCACGGCTCATCAATGATGGCTGCAGGACGCCGCCCGCCATGGGCCCTAGCACAACGTTCGGCGCATCGACGCTCAACCGCCGCCATAGCTGATGCCCGAGTTTGAGTGATGCCGTGGTCGAGGCCGCGCCCGGCCCTGAGACGATCGGCGGGAGGCTGAAGGAAAGTGGGTTGATCGCGGCGCCTTCCACGATCGGAGTTGAACGATCACCGGGCGGGACGACAAGCTCGACTTCAAAACCCGCGCGGACGAGCTGTTTCGCGACTCCCGCAAAGCCCATCGAAAGATTGGCCACGCGCCAAGTGTCGCTGCCGGAGGGAAGCACTATTGTGGCGCGCGTATTCAAAGGCCTCGGGGTTCCAATCGGCTTAGGATTTGACATCGGTCGACGTCGAAAAGCGCAACCCCTCGCGCGAGCATCCGCAGCGGCGCTGGCAGAGGCAGGATGAAGCCGTGGAAGCCGTCGTCCGCATCGCCCCATTCAGGCGTGCGATGCAGGGTCGCGATGGTCATCGACGAACCGCGCTCGTCCCAGCGCGCGCCGATCGCTACACGCCGCAGGGGGGTTCGAGAATCATAGATGTATCCACTCAGGCGGGCGTCGCCAGGCGGCGGCGCATCGATGGTCAGGCGCAAAGACCCTCTTCGCATCCGTTTCGGCTTGGTTCGCGGCATTGACCACGGACTGCCAGGAAGGGCGAAGCCCAGGTCAGTCCATGCGCAGTCCACGCAAAGCTCCGCCCCGGGCAACGCCCCTAGAGGCAATGAAAAACCATGACAACATTCAGCAAGGCCCAGAGCCTTCAGGTCGGCGCGGTAGTGGTCGGCTCGAATAGTAGACGCCGCGCCGCTTGGCGCGCTCAGGGTCACCTCCAGCGCCCGATGGGGGTCGCTCGGCAGGTACGTCCAACCGCATAGCCTATCCTCACGAAGACCCTCGAACCAGCCAAGGCGGCCGTCCTCTGGAGCAGTGGGCCAGATAGATTTTGGCGCCTTTCGAAACATAGTCGCGCCAATTAGCCCGAATCTTGGGCGACGAACCATTCCCAAGTTTTCTGCAGACCGTCGCGAAGGGATGTCGCCGGATCGAAGTTTAGTTCAGCCCGCGCCTTACCGATGTCACACCAAGTCTGGAGCACCTCGCCGGGGCGATGGGGTAGGTATTCCACATCCACCGACCGGGGAGCCACTACCTCCTTGATGGTGGCGATCAGTTTGTTGATCGTCACTGGGCGACCCGACCCGAGTTGTATGACGCCGCTGACCCTGCCGACCATACCCTGCAGAATGCCGCCGCAGAGATCTTCGGCGAATACGTAGTCGCGGGTCTGTTCGCCATCGCCATAGACAATCAGCGGCGCACCTCTCAGAATCTCCTTGAAGAAAGCGGCTACGACGCTGCCTTTATGAAACGACCGAGGCCCGTAAACGTTTGAAAACCGAAGAGACAGCGTCCGCCAGCCATAGCTCGCAGCATAGGCCGAGCAATAGCCTTCCATCATCAGCTTGGCAGCCCCGTAGGGAGACACGGGGCGAGCAACCATCTCCTCGTGCACCGGCGGCGTCGCCTCGCCGATGATGGCCCCCCCTGTGGACGCGTTAAGCAGGCTGTCGACGCCGTGAGTTCGCATCGCTTCGAGCAGGTGGAAACCGCCCTCAACATTCACCGAGAAATTGAAGGCTGGATCGGCGATGGAATCCATCACTCTCGTGTCGGCCGCCAAATGGACTACCGCATCGACACCCTCGACCGCCGCCAAGACGGCTTCCCTGTCACGCAGGTCACCCCTCACGAACTCACCGTTGAAGCGAGGGAGATGACCGCGGCGTCCGGTCGATTCATTATCGAAAACCCGAACCCAAAAATCGGGCCGATCGGACAGAGCGGCCAGCAAATTCGTTCCGATAAACCCACAACCGCCGGTAAGAAGAACTCTCATTGTCAGGCCTGTTGTGGGATCATGGGTTTAAAGGTCACGCGACGTCCCTCGGACCACAGCGGTGATCGGCCCAAGGGCAGGCCCGAGTCGGCGAGGATGACATCCACGCGTCGACGCTCACCGTCGCGAAAGCGTTTGGGCAACGGAACCGCGAAACCATATTCGCCGTCGCCGTGGCCGCTATTGTGGACATCTTCGCGATAGCGGTTGGCCGTTACGCGAGTAAGGAATTTCTGTTCAACCAGAACGGCGATATCCAGCCTTTCGTCGGTGGCCGACCCCCGCCAGGCCCAGCCCCTGATAACCCCATCGTCACTGGCGTCGCAAAACCCCGCCACCCCCAGCGCTGTCATTTGAGCGCCCACCGGCGGCAGCACGATGTCGTTGGATAGGACAAGCCCGTCGCTCGTGCGTAGCGATAGCTTCGATGGCGGTCGGGAGGCGACCAAGGGAGTCCAAAGTTTTTGTCCAGGCAGGCGATCGACCCACGCCGCCCGCACCGGGATGCGGAAACCGTGGCCATCGACCCCATCGGGCGCCGCCAAGGCGAGCGGCAGCGACGCATCAGCAAGGACGCGCGCTTTGTCGCCGGCGGCGTCAACGCTCAGGATCACCTCAAGGCGTTGGGCTGGCTGTTCTAAATCTAGAACCCAGCCATAGATCGAGCCATCGTATAAGGCCAAGACTTGGCCGATGACCGAGCCGAATTGGACGAAATTCGCGCCCAATTGACTTACCGACGGCCGACGAGGTCGATCCACCGTAGGCGGTTCGGGAGGTGTGGCGCGGGGCGAATCCAACTCGTCGATCAGGTCCATGATGCTCACCCCGCGGCGACGCCCGGCCTTGCGAGCCTCCGTTACGTCAGAGCGCGGCGTTGGCGCCCGCGATGGCGAAGAGGATTGCAACATCTTGCGCATCATGCGGCTGAGATCTTGATCGATCTCGGTTTCGATATCCTTCGGCTTGGACTGCCGACCCATGCCACCGGGCTTGATCTGAAGTCCCTTGCTGAGAAGCAGCATATCGCGCAAGCCAAGCGGAACCGCCGCTAGTTGCGGGCGTATAGACCGGAAATGGCTGACCGCTATGTCGTAACCCTTGGCGGCGAGCCAAGCGGGATCCCACCCCGCTACAGCGCCGAGCTCTAGCAGCACCGTCTCGCACCGGCGGCCGGCCAATTGCGCTTTCGCCGCGAACTCGTAATCGGCGCATAGAACCCGATAGTCGGAACTGAACCCGCCCAGGTCATTGAACGCTTGGCGTCGAACGAAAAGAGGCAGAGCGGTGATGTCGCGCCGGAAGAAAGCATCGGTCGAACTGCCCATCACCATAGCTTTCAAATAGGGCGGCGCATCCGATCGGGGCTCAACAACACGGTAAAAGTAGTTAAGGAGATCGGCGCCACTCGATTCGGCGACTGTAGTGAGTGCCCTGATCGCTGGAGGGCGGAGAGTGGCCCCCTCCCAAAGAAAGATCATGTAGTCGCCGGTCGCTAGGTTGGCTAGAGCGTTGAAACTAGCCCCCGCATCGAGATCGAATGTTTCGACAGCCCGAACAGTAACACCAGCGACCGCTGAATTTTGCGTGACCAAAGTGGCGGCGGTGGCATCATCACCATCGATGGCAACCAGCACTTCGAGTGGCGGCAAATCCTGGAGTTTTATGCTTTCCAAGGTCGCCCCCAACGCCTCGATGTTCCCGGTAAAGTAGATACAGACGCTGGTTGAGGCAGGAACGATGGGTTTCGGATTCGATCGAAGGTCAGACAGCAAAATTTCCTGTAAACCTGACGCCAGCGCATGGTGAAAGCCGCGCCAGGTCTCGAGGTTCTGTTCATTGTCAAAGCTCGGCCGAGGCACATATCCCCCAAGCAGGAGCGCCTCGCTTAGCTTATCGCCCAACGACAGCGGGTGGGCTTCACATAGAACTTGCTTACGATCAGCTGGAGTGACAAGCTCCGCATTGCCGCCCACGGCCGTGGCGACGCAGGGAATCTGACAGATAGCCGCTTCATAAACCGCCATCGACGAGTTTTCGATTACCGATGGCATTATCGCCAGCCGTGGGCCGCCAAGGAGATATTGGATCGCCTCGTATTGCTGAAATTCCGTCAGAATCTGAACTTCAGTGGGCCAGTCGCGCGACTCTGTTTCGATATATTCGATGACGCTCTGGTCGGGTCGAGCGGTCAATTTGGCGCCCGGCTTACCCATGAAAGTGATCTTGGAGGGAAGCGGCGAGCCTTGGCGAATAAGGCGTTTTATTGCTTGACAGAAGATGAAAAGGCCCTTGCGCGCCTCAAGCCGACCAAAGAACACAAACTCGTCTATCGGAATGCGCGTGCCTGGCGCGCGCGCGGCCTCCCGCGCCAGATTCGACAGGCTATCGAAACTGGCTACGTTGGGCTGAACAAATGTTCGTGCTCTTGGGATGCGGTAGCCCTGGCTGCTCATCCATCGAAGGAGATGCAAGCTGCCGCCGATCACGATGTCGGCAAGTTCGACGCTCTGCCGCTCCGCGTGTACCTTAGCGAGATCTTCAAGCCGCTCCAGGGGCTGAGAGCCATATAGCCTGTTCCACATCCAGGGGGAGGAAGTCTTGATGACGAACAGTGTCTTGTCGAAGGCGATTCCCTGGTTCTTAGCCAGCAGACTGAGATAGGCTGAGCCCCGCCATTCCGACGCGTGAACCACGTCCATGGGATGCTCGATCAGGTAGCGCAGCATGTTGTAGGGCGCGCGCAACCATCTATCGGCGTGGGTTCTGATGTCATCCCGCACCGCATAATTGGGAACAGGTACGAATTTTACGCCTTTCTCCTCGTAGTGCCGCACCCATTGGTCGATGTCGCCGGTCTCTATGTCGAGGCCGCGCAAGTATAGAATAGTGGTGTCGTGCCCGAGCTTGGCTAAAAGCTCGGCCAAGGCCGCATAGGTGGTGCCGATCCCGCCGTTTCGCACCGGACCAACGATGTCCTCAGTGGCGATGCAAATTCTAAGCGGCGTGAAGTCTCCGGTTCCGGGCGGCAGCGCCCTTAGGTCCGGAAAAACTACCGACCAGGAGTTGTCGATTCTGGGCGCCAGCTGCTCGATGGAACCCATAGCCGATGGGTTGCAGAGCAGCTGTTCGAGTTCGCTTGGGCCGAAGTCCAATTCGTCGAGCTTCATAACCATTGTCTAGCGGACGGATGGGCGCGGGGAAATGCCATTTTCGTTCATTGCTGCGTTGCAATACCATGTCGCCTAAGGTTTTGGCCCGTGCGCGGCCTTTTCGGCTAAGAGTCCGTTTGGAAACTCACGGATGAGCATTTCTTCGTAGGAGGTTTCCGCCCATCGCCACGAGGATCATGGCTTCGGAGACGTCGATGCGGGTTTCGTAGTCTCGCACCAGTCGGCGCCAACGGGTCATCCATCCGATGGTGCGCTCGACGACCCAGCGCCGCGGCAGGACCTCGAAGCCGACCTGTTTGTCGGATCGCCGGATGACCTCGATGACGAACTCCAGGTAGGCCGCCTTGTCCATCAGTTGGAGGCGGTCGTAGGCGCCGTCGGCGAACAGGTGCTTCACCCATGGCCAGCGCTTACGGATGCCATCCAGGATGGTCTGGGCGCCGGCGCTGTCGGAGATGTCGGCGGGGGTGATGTTGACCATGAGAAATCGGCCGTCGGTATCCACGGCGATGTGGCGCTTGCGCCCGACGATCTTCTTACCAGCGTCATAGCCTCTGCGCGCATCCGGAGCGGGAGCCTTCACCGTCTGGCTGTCGATCACGCCTCCAGAGGGACTGGCCTCGCGGCCCGCCGCCTCGCGATCGAGCATCAACTCGAGATCGTGGATGGTCTGAAACAGGAATCGCCGGGCCAGGCGTCGGAACCACCAGTAGACCGTCTCCCACGGACCAAAATGTATCGGCAGCATCCGCCAGCCGCAGCCCGAGCGAACCAGATACCGCACCGCGTTGATGATCTCCCGGAAGTCCGTCGCGCGCCGGCGGCCCCGCTTGGCCGACGTCGGCATCAAGGGTGCAATCCGCTCCCACTCCTCGTCCGTCAGATCGGAGGGATAACGCTTGGTCTTCTTCGCAATCTTGGCCATCCGGCCACGGGTCTGCTCTGTCCACATCCAGAGCTTAAATCATAACCCGCGCCGTGCCGGAATCCCCCCAACCCATTTTCCAAACGGACTCTAAGCCCAAGCCCAACCAGCGTGTCTGCGCAATATCAACGTCGGCGGGATATCGAGCCGGTCGCTGCCAGGCGTTCGAGCGCCTTGGCCTGAGGTCTGCCAAGCAGGGCGGGTTCCCGCAACATGAATTCGCGAACGCCTAGTTCATCGAATAAGATTTCTGTTCCCGCTGGATCGCCTGCGGGATCGATATCAGGCAGGTTTGGAGAATTCGGCGCGATAGGAGAGTGGAGGTGGAATCGATTGGGCATTCCCGCACATCGCCTCAGGATGAGGTCGGGCGGCGAATGCGCACCTCGTGCAGCAACGTGAGTAAGGCGGCCCGAGTGTCCGGCGGCGCGAATGCGCGCTATATCGAGTTGCCTGCGCGTCGTCGCCAAAGGGTCCAGTGATATGAATTGGCTGATCGTCGCCAGATAGCCTGGGTGGCTGGCCTCCAGTTTTTCCAAAGCGCTGCTCACAAGTCCTGACCGCTCTTGTCTGAAGCTGCGCGAGCCAAGATGTCTTACGAAGGTGTCGGTGGCGGCAAGGTGGCGCCACCCCAGCTTGGCGGCTCGCAGACAAAAGTCGTTCTCCTCTCCATAGCCGCGAGGAAAGGACCGCTCATCGAAAGGGCCAACGGCTTCGAGACAGTCGCGGCGCAAATAGAGGCAAAAACCTACGCCGGTTGGAATTTCCACGGGAGGCAGGTCTAGGCCGCCGAGGATCCTGGCGAGGTTGGCATAAGTCAGTTCGAGCGGGGCTGGATTGTCTCGCAGGCGAACCGGATAGCTTAGAATGGTCGCCGCATTGGAAAGCGGCGTGACCGTGCCGACGTCGCCGGCGCAATAGGCCGTGGCTCTGAGCCGGTCGAGCCAATCGTCATAGACCTCCGCGTCGGCGTTGAGCAGAACGACATCTGACTGACCGCCCAGGTGAAGGCCGAGATTTGCGGTTGCGGTAAAACCCAGGTTGCGGGCGTTGACAATCCGGTCGATGAGACCGCGCTCTTCCAAGAGAGCAAGGTCCCTCACCAACGCGGGCTCTGGGGAGGAGTCATCGATCACCAGCAACCGGAAGGAGACCCGGGTTCTGGCGGTCAGGACGCTGTGCAGGGCGATGAGTGTCTCGGCATGGCCGCGATAGACCGGGACAACCACGTCAATAATCGCGCCGCCCAGGTGGCTCGCCCGCCCCAAGAGGCCGCTGAAGTCCGGAATGACGGGAGGAGGCGGTTCGCTAGCGGCCGCCAGCCTTCCTTCGCGCCAGCCATGCTCCAAATAGTGACGCGTGGGATGCCATCCAGCGATGCGGACATCAGCATTTTCAGCGAGGTAAGTTTCGGCGTTAAACGTCGGACAAAGACCGTCCGACCTATACGCGCCCAGAACGGCGAAATGCAGAAAGGGAGAGGCGTCGGCCGCCGGTCCCGCAATGGCCCGATAATTTTTGACGTCAAAGAGAGGTTGGGGCGATACCGAGCCACCGGCCGGCTGCTCAAGGTAGTGGCGGATGAGTTCATCTTCCGAGAGGCCCGACAATCCGGCGCCAGCAGCGTAAGCATAGGGATCAAAAAGTCCCGTCTCGCGAATTTGGCAGGCGAGCCAGCGTAGAGCGAGCGGGCCTAGGGGACCGGGCCAGTGCATAGCCCTCTCGGCGATCCGGACCAGCCGGTGAGCAGTCTTCCCGCGGGTTCGTCGCCGGCTAGGTTTCAAGCCGCGTTCGACCCGTTGTCGGTGGCCGGGAAGTCCATAATCGCGCGCGGAGGTCGAGCAAAATGATCAGCTAGGCCGCGAGCCGTGGTGGCCATGTGAGTAACGTTGAAAAAATTGCCAAATATTTGTGTTTCCTGAAGGACGTAGGACCTGAACCGTTCAAACAGTTCTTGATCGGGGCTCACGGGATTGCCCCAGAAGCGATCCAGTGGCTGGCGATCCACCAAACCTTCGATATCGAAGAGGGCGCGGCCTAACAGCTTCGTCGGCACGCCAAACTCAATCGTGGTTATCGCGGCCGTCGAGTTGAGGGTCACCGCGCCGGCGGCGGCGGGCAGCAGGGGGGCGAGCGCGGTATAGTCAAGGTACGTTACACGCTCAGCTACGCCATGCCTCTCGGCCGCTTGCTCGGTGATGGTCCGAAGGTCGAAAATGGCCGGGTCCAGGGGGTGATTTCTTACAGCGAGACGAGCCTGCGCAGGCGCGTGCGCCGCAAAGCTTGTGATCACGTTTTCGATCAACGTTGGATTGTCACCAATGTCGCCGGAATGTGCGCGAAACTGACTGTCACCCTCGCGTTGTAGCAGAACGACGAAAAGCGGATCTTTGCATTGCATCAGCGCGGTCTGGCGCGCCTCGTATCGACGCCGCTTGACCAATTTGCCCAACGCCCTTGCGGCGTGCCCCGCGAACTGTTGAGGGAACGTGAAGGCGTGCGGGTACACAAAATCCGGGAACATCGCGTCCAACACCGCGACGGCCGAAAAATAGCGAATGTTGTCGATCGCTTCAGGTGGGGTAATCGGGCTTATGTTCTTCGGTGCTATAGATGGTGGCGCTGGAGCAAGGCGGCGATAGAAGGCGGGGTCCCTTGGGAGCGTCGAATTGGCGTTCACGCCGTAAGGTTCGCAGGTAACCCAATTGGGCCGTAGATAACCTTGTTCGAGAACGTGGGTTCTAAGCCTCAGCGCCTTCGCCGCTGCCAGCGCGCGCGCCGAATAGCGGTTGAAGTCGCCCATCGTTATGACATCTGTGGCCTGCCAACTCCGAAGCTCGGCTTCGAGCCATTCGCCCCAATCCGCGCCGTGACGGGGACGAAGCGCATCGTTCGCCCCCCAGTCCAGTCGATCGCCGCCATTGTTGAGCACGCGTCTTGCTTCGCCACCTCGCTCGTGTATCGCCTCGGCCAATCGACGTGAAAACGGACCGACGGGCATTGTCGCCATCACGAAGCGACGCCCGGCGAGGGGCGCGGGCGCCGGATCGGGAAAGCGGAGGGCCGGCGCCGGTTTATCCATGGGCTTGCTAGGAATCCAAACGCCGTCGGCTATTGGCGGCGGAGGCTTTGCGGCGCGTCTCTCAAGCCGGGGACCACCCTTATGACAAAACTGGCGTCGCCGCGCCCCAACCCTAACCCTCCTGCAGATCAGACGCTAGGCCGCGACAGCGGTGGCGCCTCGCGAAAGCGTAACCTCATCCACGACAGGCGCCTCTTCCGCTAGTCGCGCGGCCGCCGTCGCGTTCCAGGCAGACACGCATGGGATTCGGCGCAGGTCGCACCGATCAGAATAGCGTCGAGCTATCGTTGTAACCTCCTCGATCAACCCATCCGCCAGAGTGATCGGTTCAAGCCCTAGTCCAAGAAAACGATCGTTTGCGACGAACAGATCATTTTCGTCAGCTTCGTTGCGCGGATTCGGCACCTGCTCGACAACGGCGCCCGCGAGATTGGCCACCAGCGCGGCGATATCACGTACGCGATGGGTTTCGGTCATCTGGTTAAGGATGTTCACGCGATCCCCCCGCTTTGGCGGATTTTCCAACGCCAGCGCGAGGCAACGGACGGTGTCCTGAATGTGGATAAAGGCCCGGGTCTGACCGCCGGTCCCATGTACTGTCAGGGGATACCCCATCGCCGCCTGCATCACGAAGCGGTTTAACACCGTACCATAGTCACCGTCATAATCGAACCGGTTTATTAGCCTGTCATCCAATATTGTGTCCGCAGTTTGCGTGCCCCAGACAATCCCCTGATGTAAATCGGTAACCCGAAGTTTGTCATTTTTATTGTAAAACTGAAAGAACAATTGGTCTTGAGTTTTCGTCATGTGATAGATACTGCCTGGGTCGGCAGGATACAAAATCTCCTTTTGTATCTCCCCGGCATCAGTTTTAAGTGTCACATTAAGATACCCCTCGGGGATCTGCATTCCGGCGGTGCCGTAGCCGTACACGCCCATTGTGCCGAGATGGATCAGGTGTACGTCCCGGCCGCTCTCCACGATTGCGGCGCACACGTCGTTGGTCGCATTGAGATTGTTATTGACCGTGTAGCGCTTGTGACCAGACGATTTCATCGAGTAGGGGGCTGCGCGTTGTTCGGCGAAGTGGATAATCGCGTCAGGCTTGAAATCCTGAATGAGTGTCAGCAAGCGATGATAATGGACGCCAACAGTAAAAGAGTGAACTTCAATTTCGTGGCCCGTAACCTCTTTCCAAGCCGCGGCGCGTTCGCCGAGGGGGCGGATTGGCGTCAGGGACTCAGCTTCCAGTTCGATGTCGATGTGCCTCCGCGACATATTGTCGACGATGACAATCTCATGTTGCAACTTGGAAAGATGCAGAGCGGTCGGCCATCCGCAGAAGCCGTCCCCCCCCAAAACGATGACTTTCATAGACTTGTCCCTTTGAGAAGCGCATCCCGACTGCCCGGTCTAATGCCCCACGGGAGCGCCGCGCGCAAGCTTGGGAGGGAGCCGCCGAGGCCGTCGACCGACATGACTGACTAATTATAAGGCGCCTCTTCGTGCCACGACGCCTCACCGCCGTCACAGCCCTACGAGGCGCGGCGAGGGTCGTGAGACGCGCGCCAAAACCAGCCGGATTCAAAGATCTGACATCAAGCGCCTGATCCTCGCTTCGTGCGATCCATTCAGGGGATCGATGTGCGATAGAAACGCTTCGGCTTCTGATCGCCGGCCTGAGCGCTCAAGGTGCTCAACATAGTCGAGCAAAACGTGGGCCTGATCGTCGGCGAGTTCCAGCGCCTGCCGGAAATAATTGTCCGCCCTATTAAAATCTCCAGAAACGGAAAGCGCCGCCCCCAACATCCGATATGGCTCGGGCGTCCGCGGGCTTATTGACACCCAAAGCTTTGCACTTTCTCTCGCGTTATCTAGATGATTGAGGTCGATATTGGCTTTCGTAAGGGCAGCGTAGAACGTGTTCTGATGGATTCGGGTTTTAGGGGGCGTGGTGAGGAGTTCAATCGCTTCGCCTGGGCGGTCCATCGCAAGCGCAATTCGCGCGCCTAGCAAATCCCTCTCTGGCGCGGCCATGGCCGCCCTAGCATAGGGAAAGGCCGCATCGGCGTCTTCGAACCGCCGGACTTCTCAGCGCGGCTTCGCAAAAGGCCTGGGCTAGGTCGCCATTTGCCTCCATCAGGTCCCTGCGGTTGTCCAGAAGTCCAAAGACGGACTGGGGATTGGCGGCGGCGGCGACCTTCGCTCGCATGTCATCGGCGCTCATCGATTTGGTGGCTTGGTGGGCGTAGGCCTCGATCATTCGCCCGCAGTTGAGTTCGATGGCTTGCGGCGTCGGATGCACTTGGTCTTCCTGCCAAGCGGCGCTCCGTTCAGAAAGAACTATGCTTTCAAAACTGGGGTAGTAGTCGATGAAGTCGAAGGATGACGCCATCTCTTCGCACGCGGCGCGGAGCACCGACTTGGAGTAGGTATTCGCCATCATAACATCTATTTCTCGATGAGTCGAGGTGAGCGGCACCGGCGATACCGTAAGCAGCACCTTAACATCTTGGCGGCAACGCTCAGCGATGAGCGTGAACGTGCGCGCGAGAAATGAGGCGGTCTCAGGGTAATTCAGAACGTGAAGCTGAAATCTGTCTGGTTCTCTTCGAACCATCATACGACGGGGAGTGGTGTTGATATATTTCCCCGCCTTGGTGTCAAACCATACTTCCACCAACCCCAAAGTCAGTATTATGATCCTGCAGCGCAAAATTTCCTTGTAGACCGCGTCTATGGCGACTCTTCTTCTTCTCACGATCTCCAGAGAGGCGGGAGGGATGGCGTGATTCAGATGAAGATCAACGAATTTTTCGGGGTAGAGTTCGCAAAAGCCATCGGTTTCCGAAAAAGAGCTATTGGGATCGATGGCCCAGGAGATTTCATTGAAGATGGATGGCGTCCCGTAGTTATTAAGGACGTTTCTGCCTAGAAGGCGGAACTCCGGGTCGGCGTTGAAGATCGAACGTGTTGGAATGTCAAAGCCGCGAGTCTCTAGTCCAATCTCGATATTGCGGGCGAAGCACGATCCGACCGTAAATATCGCCTCGCCGGGCTCGAGGTGAAATCCTGGGCGAAGCGCCGGTCTGGCGAGAGGTTCTAGGCGGCTGCCAGGTAGCCCACGGGGCGGCCATGATGCGAAATCGTTATTTTTCAGAGTTTCCACGGCTAACGGGCCGGCGATGACTTCTATCGGCATCAAACAGTCTCCTCGGCGCCGACGTGCCGGCCTGCGCGGGTCAAGAGTGCGCGTCGGGGCGTCGAACACATCCGGCGCGCCCATTCCCCATCTTGCGCTAGCCCAGGCCTATCAGCCGCTTCGATCTAACGCCGCACACCACCGAAGTCGATAAGGGGGCCGTCTGAACCCGGTAAGTCACCGGCGCCTCGGCTTTGAGCGATGTTGTCGCTTTTTCACAGCCGCGCCTAACCGCCGATGGAATTTGATTGCCAATTCAAAGC
Organism: uncultured Alphaproteobacteria bacterium; assembly: GCA_963817995.1. Lineage (GTDB taxonomy): Bacteria > Pseudomonadota > Alphaproteobacteria > Caulobacterales > Caulobacteraceae > Acaudatibacter. The sequence goes on along the minus strand of CAWFQJ010000015.1, from coordinate 91,282 downwards.
CATTTTTCGTACAGGTTGCCCTACCTCAATCGTTCACCGCGCGACTTTGCCAAATGATGGCCTTATGGATCATAGGACACTTGAGTTCGCGATAAATTCCGAAGCGATGACGGCTGGGCCGCCCGCGCTCATCATCCAGGAGGTTCTGCGGCGCAAGCTGTACGGTCGCGTCGGTGTCGTTTCCTCGTTCGGTGCTGAATCGGCCGTGTTGCTTCATCTGGTCGCCTCGGTAAACAAGCGAACCCCGATACTCTTCGTTGATACCGGAAAAATATTCGGAGAAACGCTACGTTACGCCGAAACACTTAGAGACGTTCTTGGGCTGGAAGATCTTCGCGTGATCAAACCTGATGCGTCGGCTGTAGCCGCGTTCGACCCAAACGGGAATTTGTGGCGCAAGGATAGCGGCGCCTGTTGCGAGGTTCGAAAGGTCGCGCCCCTATCGCTCGCGTTGGAAGGTTTCGATACCTGGATGACCGGCCGCAAACGATTTCAGAGCGCTGCGCGCGAGTTGTTGCCGACGGTCGAGTTGACAGATGGTCGATTGAAAATCAATCCGCTGGCGGCGTGGTCCCGTCGGCAGATTGAGACATATTTTATCGAGCACGACATCCCGAAGCATCCTCTGGAGGCGGACGGATTTCTTTCGATCGGTTGCTTCACCTGCACCGATCGTGTCGCACCGGGCGAAGATGGCAGGGCGGGGCGCTGGCGCGGTTTAGCCAAGACCGAGTGCGGCATCCACGGACCGGCGGGCGCGAACGCGGGTCGACTTCCCCCCGCTTGAGCGCCGTCCAGAAAAGCGAGACAAACGGCCGCGATGGGCCGATCTTGATTGACAAGGCGGTTCACTTGATCGAGCGTTTTGCTGCGGAAATAATTCTTGGGACGGCGACTTTTTGCCCGATGACATGGCTAGACTGATCGTTGGTTTCGCGGCCTTGGCGGCCGGTTGCTGGTTGTTGTGGGTATTCTTCGGCGCCGGCTCGAAATTCGGCGTGAACGCCCTGCCCGTAGGATTCCTTAATTGAGGCGTCCATAAGGGGTGAGGCGTCGGAGTTTCTCTTCGAGAGCCCCCGCGCTATGAAGCCAGCATGTTCGACCGGCCGTTCAACAGCCTGATCTTCTGCCTTCCCCTGCGGGTGGTATACAGTCCGATACCGAAAGCGGCCTGTTCCAGCCTTAAAGCTTACCTGCGTCGGCAAATGGGCCTTCCCGACGCGCCGAATGTGGAGAGCCTCCACAACCGGCGGACCAACGGCTTCAGCTACCCTCAGACGATGGATCCCGAGGAGCTGTGCAGGGCCCTGTACGGACGCAGCGGGCGCTATTTCAAATTCACGGTCTGTCGCAATCCCTATGCGCGCCTAGTGTCCGCTTACAAGGACCTAGTGGCGTCGCGCTCTCCCGGTCGGTTGCGTGGCGACGCGGCGGTCGAGGCGCTGCGGCTTCAGTACTGCAAGGCCTACGACAAGCGGCCGAGTGAAGCGCCGGAGCTTACGTTCGAAATGTTCGTCCGGGCCATAGAAGCGTCCAATCCGGCTGAACTAGATCGCCATTGGCAGATGCAATTCATGGTCGCTTGTGCACACCTCGTGACCTACGACATGACAATCAAGCTCGAAGAGCTGCCGGTGAAGCAAGCTGAGCTGATTTCAGCGATGAACCTCGTGGAACCGATAAGCTTTCGATTGAACCGCACCGGCGCCGCCGACGCGGACTTGCGCCCATATTTTCCCGAGAACATCGCCGCGATCGTCCGGCGCATTTATCGCCGTGACTTTCATCATTTTGGATATGATCCCAATGATATTCCAACGGGACAAACCTAAGTAGCGTCACAAAAGACGCCGGCTGATCCCAATTCCGCGTCCCTCGCTCGACGCGCCGCCGACTCAGCTTATGCAGTTAACGTGGGATTAAGGATGATGGTTGCTGAATCCTTGCCGGCGAACGAAGCAGTCCGAGCGCACGCCCGGACCGATGCATAGAAATCTACGGCGGAGGCCGCGGGGTCAAAAATGACGTTCAAGGTGTTTGCTCCTCAGACCAAGGAACTAAAGCCCAGGATCGTGGTCTTCGGCGTTGGCGGCGCCGGCGGCAATGCGGTCAACAATATGATCGACGCCGGGCTCGAGGGTGTCGAGTTCGTGGTGGCCAACACCGACTCCCAGCAACTTGCTTTTTCCAAGACAGACCGGCGCATCCAGCTCGGCGTCAACGTAACCCAGGGGCTTGGCGCGGGCGCTCACCCTGAAGTGGGGATGTCGGCCGCCGAAGAGTCGGCGCCGGAGATCGGCGAACATCTGGACGGCGCCCACATGGTGTTCATCACCGCCGGCATGGGCGGCGGCACCGGGACCGGCGCGGGTCCGATCATCGCCAAATGCGCGCGCGAGCGCGGCATCCTTACCGTGGGCGTGGTCACCAAGCCGTTCCACTTCGAAGGCCGCCATCGCATGCGCCTGGCCGACGCCGGCATCGCCGAGCTGCAGCGCTATGTCGACACCCTGATCGTCATCCCCAACCAGAATCTGTTCCGTGTCGCCAATGAGCGCACGACCTTCGCCGAGGCCTTCGGCATGGCCGATCAGGTTCTGCATTCGGGCGTCCGCTCGATCACCGATCTGATGGTGTTGCCTGGGCTGATCAATCTCGATTTCGCCGACGTGCGCACGGTGATGACCGAGATGGGCAAGGCCATGATGGGCACCGGCGAGGCGACCGGCGAGGGCCGCGCCTTGATGGCCGCTGAAAACGCCATCCAAAATCCGTTGCTCGATGAAGTCACGCTCAAGGGCGCCAAGGCGGTGCTGGTCAATATCACCGGCGGTCTCGACATGACCCTGCTTGAGGTCGACGAAGCGGCCAACGCCATCTCCGGTCAGGTCGACCCGGAAGCCAACATCATCTTCGGCGCCGCCTTCGATCCCAGCCTCGAGGGGATCGTCCGCGTCTCCGTGGTCGCCACCGGCATGGATGGCGCCTCGATCGCGGCGATCGAGACCTATCAGCAACGTCGCCGCGACACGGCCGCTGCCCAGGCGCCCGAGCCAGTTGTGATGGAGGCCGAAACCGCGGCCCAGGCCTTCGAAGAGCCGGAACCAGCCCTCGCGGCGATGGACTCGGCCGAAACCGATTTTCTGGCCGAGCCTTTGGCGGTCAAGGCGGCGGCCGGCGGAGCGCTTCAGCCGGGATTTACCTTTGACGAACCCTCGGTCGCTGAAACTGCCCAGGCCCCGGTAGTCAGCATGCAGCCGGCGGTGGCGCGGGTGGTCGATCCCTCGGTAGCCGAGGAAGATGAACCTTTGTTCGCTCCCAACCATTATGCGGATGATCGCCGGCAAAAGGGCGGGTGGCTCAGTCTGTTCGGCGGGCGCCGGCAGGAGGCCGGTGCTCAGGCCCCGCCGCTCCGTTCGGCGGGAGGGGCGCAGCCGGTAGAAGCGTTCGACGAGGAGGAAGCCGATCATCCCGAGGATCTTGAGATCCCTTCCTTTCTCCGCCGTCTGGCGAACTGAACGGGCCGCGCCCGCGCGACGTCGCGCAGGGCTCTCAAGATCGTTGAGGCTCGTCTGAGCCGCGCGGAGTTGCTTGCCTTACGTCGCGCCGCAAGGCGCCTTGCGGAAGCCGATAGTGTATTTAAATCAATGAATTGGGCCCGAAACAGTTAGAAACAGGACTTGTTTTGCCGCGCTGCGGCATGAGCTCTACTGCACGATCAAGGGACTGGCGAGCGGCGGGGATTCGGCCGCTCCTATGAAGGAATTCAAGTGTCGCCCGACCCTCAGCATACCCTTACCCGCCCGGTCCGATTCCAAGGGATCGGCATCCATACCGGTCAGACCGTCCAGGTGACGCTCTCGCCGACCCCGGCCGGGTCGGGTATCCGGTTCGTGCGTACGGACGTCCAGGGCGTTGATTGTCAAATCCCCGCGCGCGGGGAGGCGGTCTGCCAGACCCGCCTCGGTACGGTCATCGGCAATGCCGATGGCGTGACCGTTTCCACCGTCGAGCATCTGATGGCCGCGCTCGCCGGGCTTGAGATCGACAATGTTTTGATCGAGCTCGATGGTCCCGAAGTGCCGATCATGGACGGCTCGTGCGAGCCGTTCCTCGCCATCCTCGACCGCGCGGGCCGCCGGCCTCAGGCGGCGCGGCGGCGCTACATTGAAATTCTTGAACGGATCGAGGTTTCCGAGGAGGGCCGCTCGGCGTCTTTGTCTCCGGCGGACGGCTTCGAGGTCGCCTTCGAGATTGTATTCGAATCCGCCGCCATCGGCCGTCAGCGTGTGGATGTTTGTGTCGACGAATTGGTTTTCCGGCGCGACCTGGCGGCGAGCCGAACTTTTGGCTTCCTTCATGAGGTCGAAGCCTTGCGCGCGGCGGGCCTTGCGCGCGGCGGCTCCCTCGAGACCGTGGTTGTGATCGAGGGTGATGATGTGCTCAACCCCGAGGGGTTGCGCCGACCCGATGAGTTCGTTCGGCACAAGGCGATCGACGCCATTGGCGATCTTTATCTCCTGGGCGCGCCGCTCATAGGCCGCTACGAAGGGTTGTGCGCCGGGCACGGCCTCAACAACGCCTTGGTCCGCGCCGCGCTCGCCTCGCCCGGCTCCTGGCGTTTCGCCGCGCCGCGCGAAGGACTAAAGCTCGCCGTCTGACGGTTTGCGCGCTTCGCGGCCTCGTGTAGAACCACGGCGCTGGCGCGGGGCGCGCGCTCTACGTTCTTGAGGTGACCGTCCGTGTTAGCCAATTTCCGGGGCCGATCCGCCATACTGGTGGCCTTGATCGCCGCGGTCGCCGTTTCCGGCTGTTCGACCTTCAAAAAGAAGAAGGCCACGCTCGCCTACGAGGAGCGACCCGTCGAGCTGCTCTATTCGGTGGGCGCCGATCGCCTCGACCACCATCAGTGGAACGACGCGGTCAATTATTTCCACGAGGTCGAACGCCAGCACCCCTATTCGGAGTGGTCCCGGCGCGCGATTCTGATGACCGCCTACGCCCACTACGAACAGAACGCCTACGCCGACGCCATCGCCGACTCCGATCGGTTCATCGCCCTCTATCCTGGCAACGCGAACACGCCCTACGCCTTCTACCTGAAGGCCATCTGCTACTTCGAGCAGATCGTGGATGTTGGGCGCGATCAGGCCGCCACCGAACAGGCTCAAGCCGCGCTGGGTGAAGTGATCAAGCGCTACCCCAATACCGAATACGCCCAGGACGCGCGCCTGAAGCTCGACATGGTGCACGATCAGCTGGCCGGCAAGGAGATGACCATTGGCCGTTTTTATCAGCGCGAGGGCTATCCCATCGCCGCTATCGGTCGTTTCCAGACGGTGGTCGATCGGTTTCAAACCACCTCACACGCCCCGGAGGCCCTTTACCGGCTCGTGGCTCTCTATCTGACCATGGGAGTCAGCGCCGAGGCGGTGAAGGATGGCGCTGTGCTCGGCTACAACTATCCGGGCGATATCTGGTATCACGACGCCTATCACCTTCTGACCACCAAGGGTCTGCGTCCGGATCTGCCCCCGGCGGAAGGCAAGGGAACGGGCGTGGTGCGGCTTCCCTTCGGCAAGCACAAGGAAACCACCATCGCCCCGCCGCCGGTGGACGAGGTCAACGGTCCGACCACGACTTCAGCCGCCGCCCCGCCGCCGGCCAAGGGTAAGCCCGCCAAGGGCGATGTCGTGCACGGCGTTCTGGGCCTTTAAGCCGAACAGATTCTCGGTCATCTTCCCGGCCATGCTGATCGGCCTGGCCATCCGCGATATTGTGCTCATCGAGAGCCTCGATCTCGCCTTCGGTCCGGGCCTGACCGCCCTGACCGGCGAGACCGGCGCGGGCAAATCCATCATTCTGGACGCCCTGGGTCTGGCCGTCGGCGCCAGGGGTGAAAGCGGTCTCGTGAGGCGCGGATGCCCTCAGGCGTCCGCCACCGCCATCTTTACGCTTGGGCCGGAGCACGCGGTCTGGGCCTTCCTTGACGAGCGCGGTCTTATCCATGATCGGGACGAGGATCTGGTGCTGCGCCGGGTGCTCGGCGCCGACGGCCGCTCCCGCGCTTTCGTCAACGACCAGGCGGTCGGCGTCGGGGTGCTGCGGGATCTTGGCGCCATGCTGATGGAGGTGCACGGCCAGCACGAAACGGTCGGCCTCCTTGACGCTCGCACCCACCGTGGCTTGCTGGACGCCTTTGGCGCGCTAGGAGGCGAGCTTTCGACTTGCCTCCAGTCGTGGAGCGCCTGGCGCGCCGCCCGCGAACGGGTCGCCGCGCTGGAAGCCGCCCGCGCCTCCGACGCGACCGAACTGGAGGCGCTCGCCGCCGCGCTGGCCGAGCTCGACCGGCTCTCACCAAAACCCGGCGAGGAAGCCGCCCTGGCGGATGAGCGAGCGATTCTGGGGGCCGCCGAAAAGACCATCGCCGACATCGCCGCGGCCAACGACGCCCTGGGCGGCGATACCCTGACCAGCCGCCTCGCCCAGGCGTTCCGCGCTCTCGAGCGCGCCCGTGAACGCACGATTCAGGCCGGCGTCGCCGCCGACGGCGCCGCGCCGCGCCTCATCGAGGCGGCGGCCGCGGCGGTGGACCGCGCCCTGATCGAGGCGGGCGAGGCCGCCGCCGCCATAGACGCCGCCGCCGAGGCTTTCACCTTCGAACCCAATCGATTGGAAGAAGCCGAGGGCCGCCTCTTCGCTCTGCGGGCCATGGCCCGAAAGCTGAATGTCGCGGTCGACGATTTGCCGGCGGCGAGACAGGATATCGCGACGCGCCTCCAGGCGATCGAGAACGCCGATGAGGCCCTCGCCGAGGCTAAGGCGCGGGCCGCCGCCGCGCGGCAAGCCTATCTCGCCGCCGCCGGCGCGCTCACCGCCGCTAGGCGCGCCGCCGGCGATCGCCTCGCCACCGCGGTGCAGGCCGAGCTCGGCCCTCTGAAGCTCGATAAGGCGCGATTCCGCGTGGCCATCGAACCCCTGGCGGAAGACCGCGCCGGACCGTCGGGCGTAAACCGGGTGGAGTTCGAGATCGCGACCTTGGCCGGGGCGCCCTTCGCGCCTCTGGGCGCCATCGCCTCCGGCGGCGAACTCGCCCGTCTCGCCTTGGCGCTGAAGGCGACCTTGGCGGGCAGGGGCGGCGGCCCGCAGCCGCTGATCATCTTCGACGAGGTCGATCAGGGCGTGGGCGGCGCGGTCGCCGACGCCGTGGGTCAGCGCCTGGCGCGCCTGGCCGCCGAAGCCCAGGTGCTGGTGGTGACCCACAGCCCGCAGGTCGCCGCCCGCGCCGACGCCCACTGGCGGGTTGGCAAGACCGGCGTGGCCGGCGCCGAGCGCACCGCCGTGGAGACTCTGGGGCTCGCCGCCCGCGAGGAGGAACTCGCGCGGATGCTTTCGGGAGAACACATCACCGACGCCGCCCGCGCCGCGGCCCGGGCTCTCATGCATGCCTGACGCGCCTGTGGATGACCTGACGGAGGCCGAGGCGGCCGAAGAACTGGAGCGCCTAGCCGCGGAGCTCGCCGAGCATGATCGCCGCTATTTCCAGAACGACGCCCCGACCGTCTCCGACGCCGACTACGATGCGCTCAAGCGCCGGAACCTGGGCATCGAGGCGCGGTTTCCCTCCCTCGTCCGCGCCGATTCCCCGTCCAAACGCGTGGGGGCGGCCAGAGCCGAAACCTTCTCGCCAGTGACCCACGGCGTCCCCATGCTTTCGCTGGACAACGCCTTTTCAGACGCAGACGCGGCCGAGTTCGACGCCCGTGTCCGACGCTTTCTGCGGCTGGATGATAGCCCCGTCGCCTACACCGCCGAGCCGAAGATCGACGGCCTCTCCGCGTCTCTGCGCTACGAGCGAGGCGTTCTCGTCCAGGGGGCCACCCGCGGCGACGGCCAGGTCGGCGAGGACGTCACCGAGAACCTTCGTACGGTCCAGGACATCCCCCATCGGCTGGCCGGCTCGGGCTGGCCCGAGGTGATCGAGGTGCGCGGCGAGGTCTATCTGGGCCACGAGGATTTCGCCGCCCTTAACGCCGCCGCCGAGGCGGCCGGCCAGCGCCTCTACGCCAACCCCCGCAACGCCGCCGCCGGCTCCCTGCGCCAGATCGACAAGGCGATCACCGCCGCCCGGCCTTTGCGCTTCTTCGCCTACGCCTGGGGCCTGATCAGCGGGCCTTTCGCCGAGACCCAGTGGGAAGCGCTGAACGCATTCCGCGCCTGGGGTTTCCAGGTGACTCCTCAGGCGGCGCGGGTCGAGGGCGTCGAGGGCCTGCTGGCCGCCTATGCCGAAATGGAGCGCCAGCGGCCGCATCTGCCGTTCGATATCGATGGCGTGGTCTACAAGGTCGATCGCCTCGATTGGCAAAGCCGCCTGGGCTTCGTTTCCCGCTCGCCTCGCTGGGCGGTGGCGCGGAAGTTCCCCGCCGAGCAGGCCCGGACCATCCTGGAGGCCATCGATATCCAGGTCGGCCGCACCGGCGCGGTGACGCCGGTGGCCAGGCTTACTCCGGTCACGGTCGGCGGGGTGGTGGTGGTGAACGCCACCTTGCACAACGCCGATGAGATCGCGCGCAAGGACCTGCGCCTGGGCGACACGGTGATCATCCAGCGCGCCGGCGACGTCATCCCCCAGATCGTGGCGGTTGTGATGGAGGAGCGGCCGGCAGGCGCCGAGCCCTATGTTTTTCCGAGCGTCTGTCCGTGCCCGCTGGCGACGCCCCTGGCGCGCGAGACCACCGCCTCTGGCGCGGAGACCGTGGTGCGCCGCTGCACCGGCGAGCTCGCCTGTCCGTTCCAACGGATCGAGCACCTCAAGCACTTCGTCTCCCGGCGGGCCTTCGACATCGAGGGACTGGGCGAAAAGCAGCTCAGCGCCTTCTTCGAGGAGGGCCTGATCCGCGAGCCGGCCGATATCTTCCGCCTGGCCAGGGACGAGGCGCGCCTCACCGAGCTTCGGGGCCGCGACGGCTATGGGGAAACCTCGATCGCCAATCTCACCGCTTCCATCGAGGCGCGCCGCACGATCTCCCTGGAGCGTTTCATCAACGCTCTTGGCGTCCGCCACGTGGGGGAATCCACCGCCCTGGTGATGGCGCGGGGCTATGGCGATGCGCAAAGCTTCCTCGCCGCCATGGACAAGGTGGCCGAGGGCGACCCCGAGGCCATAGCCGAACTCGACGCCCTCGATCAGATAGGCGGCGCGGTGATCGCCGCCTGCGCCGCCTTCTTCAGTGAGCCGCACAATCGCCGCATGGTCGAGGCGCTGGTGGCGCAGCTCGAAATCCAGGACGCCGCCAAGGCGCGAAGCGACAGCCCCGTGGCCGGCAAGACCGTGGTCTTCACCGGCGCCCTGGAGCGCCTGACCCGCGACGAAGCCAAGGCCCAGGCCGAGAGCCTTGGCGCCAAGGTCGCCTCATCGGTCTCGAGGAAGACCGACATCGTGGTGGCTGGGCCAGGCGCGGGCTCGAAGCTGAAGACGGCGGCGGAGCTGGGGATCGAGGTGCTGAGCGAGGAGGGGTGGCTGGAGCGGATCGGGCGGTTGGGCTAGGGATCGTCGCGCACCTGGAGCCGCACGCCATGCCCGACATCGCCGAAAACCCCGTCCTCGCCCCCTGGACCGGCCCGCATGGCGGGGCGCCGGCCTTCGCCGCGATCCGGACCGAGCATTTCGAGCCGGCGCTGGACGAGGCCATGGCCCGTTATCGCCGCCAGATCGCCGCCATCGCCGCCGATCCGGCGCCGCCCACCTTCGCCAACACGCTGGAGGCGCTGGAGCGCGCCGGCGCCGACTACCGCCAGGCGGCGTCCCTCATGTCGATCTTCACCTCGACACTCAACGATGAGGCCATGCGGGCGGTGCAGCGCGCCGCGGCGCCGAAGCTGGCCGCCTTTCGCGACGAGATATTCCACAACCGCGCGCTGTTCGATCGCATCGCCGCGGTGTTCGAGGTTCGCGAAACCGCCGGCCTTACGCCGGAGCAGCAGCGGCTGGCGTTCGTGATTCATCAGCGTTTCGTGCGCCAGGGCGCGGCCTTGCCGGCCCACGACAAGGCGCGCTTGGCGCAGATCAACCAGCGCCTGGCCAGCCTCTACACCGCCTTCAGCCAGAACATCCTCGCCGACGAGGAGGGCTATTCCCTGGTTCTGGAGAGCGAAGATGATCTCGCCGGCCTGCCCGCGGACATGGTGGAGGCCGCGGCGGCCAGCGCGCGCGCCGCCGGCCTCGCGGGAAAATGGGTGATCGCCAACACCCGCTCCTCCATGGAGCCGTTCCTCACCTACTCGGCCCGGCGGGACCTGCGCGAGAAGGCCTTCGCCCTTTGGTCGCGGCGCGGTGACAACGGCGGCGAGCATGACAATAACGCCCTGATCGGCGAGATCCTGAAGCTGCGGGTGGAGAAGGCGCGGCTGCTGGGCCACCCCACATTCGCCCACTGGGTGACCGACGGCCAGATGGCCAAGACGCCGGAAGCGGCGCTCTCCCTGCTCCGTGAGGTCTGGCCCCCGGCCGTCGCGCGGGCGCGCGAAGAGGTGGCGCAGATGGAGGCCATCGCCCGCGACGAAGGCGCCAATGAGCCCATCGCTCCCTGGGATCACCGCTACTACGCCGAGAAACTGCGCCAGGCGAAGTTCGATATCGGCGATGACGAGGTGAAGCCCTACCTGCAGCTCGATAAGCTGCGCGATGGTATGTTCTGGGCGGCCGGCGAGCTCTTCGGCCTCACCTTCGCGAAGGTCGATGATCTTGCCGTCTATCATCCCGATGTCGAGGTTTTCGAAGTCACGCGGGGTGGTCGGCGCGTGGGGCTTTGGTATTTCGATCTCTTCGCCCGACCCGGAAAGCTCTCCGGCGCCTGGATGAGCGAATACCGCACCCAGCAGGCCCTGGCCGGCGTCACGCCGATCATCTCCAACAACTCGAACTTCATTCCAGGCCCGCCGGGCGAACCGGTGCTGATCTCCTGGACCGATGCGGTGACCCTGTTCCATGAGTTCGGCCATGGCCTGCATGGCCTGACCTCCTCGGTGACCTATCCGTCTCTCGCCGGCACCAGCGTGCTGCGCGATTTCGTCGAGTTGCCCAGCCAGCTCAACGAGCGCTGGCTGGCGACGCCGGAGTTGCTGGAGCGCTTCGCCCTGCATGTGGAGACCGGCGAGCCCATGCCCGCCGCGCTGGTCAAAAAGCTCCTCGCCGCCCAGACCTTCCGCGCCGGTTTCGGCACGACGGAATATCTCGCCTGCGCCATTCTCGACCTTGAGGCCCATCTGGCCGCCGATGAGGCCCTCGACGCCGCCGCCTTCGAGCGCGACGCGCTGGAGCGGCTGGGCATGCCGCCGGAAATCATCATGCGCCACCGCCTGCCGCACTTCTCCCACGTCTTTTCCGGGGAGGGCTACGCCTGCGGCTACTACAACTACATTTGGGCCGACACCCTCACCGCCGACGCCGCCGAAGCGTTCGCGCAGGCGCCGGGCGGCTTCTATGACAAGGACCTGGCCGCCAAGCTCCTGGACGAGGTGCTCAGCATCGGCAACACCCGCGATCCGGCCGAAGCCTACCGTCGCTTCCGCGGCCGAGACCACACCATCGACGCCCTGATGCGCGATCGAGGGTTCGTGGCGATTTCGGAGGAGGTGTAGGCGCCGCTCGTCAGATTGGCGCGCAGGCCTCGGCCAGCCACGCGGCGACGTCGGCCGGAACCTTGGGGCCGATCTCCGCCAGCACCCTGGCGTGATAGGCGTTCAGCTGCGCCCGTTCCTCGGCGGTGAGCAGATCGGCCGCCACCAGCCGCCGGTCGATGGGCGCGAGGGTCAGGGTCTCGAAGCCCAGCATCGGCCGCTCGCCGCCGGCGATGGGCGCGGCTCGGCGTCACCACCTGCAGGGTCTCGATGCGGATGCCGTAGGCGCCTTCCTTGTAATAGCCGGGCTCGTTGGAGACGATCATGCCGGGCATCAGGGCCACGGCTGTTGGGCGCCTTGGCGATCCGATGCGGCCCTTCGTGCACGCCCAGATAGCGAGCCGACGCCGTGGCCGGTGCCGTGGTCATAGTCCAGGCCGTGGGCCCAAAGGGCGGCGCGCGCCAGGGCGTCCAGGGCCGAGCCGGTGGTCCCGGCCGGAAAACGCACGCGCGCCAGGGCCAGATGGCCCTTGAGCACCAGGGTGAAGCGCTCGCGCATCTCCTGCGCTGGGCTCGCCGATGGCCACGGTGCGGGTCACGTCGGTGGTGCCGTCCAGATACTGGGCGCCGGAATCCACCAGCAGCAGCGAGCCGCGCTCGGTGCGCTTGTTGAGCCGTGTCGTCGGCCGATAGTGGACGATGGCGCCGTTCGAGGCCGCGCCGGCGATGGTGTCGAAGCGAGAGATCCTTCAGCGCGCCGGTCGCCTCGCGGAAGCCTTCCAGCTTGGCGACCACCTCGACCTCGTCCGGCAGGCTTTCCTGGGCCTCGGTGGCCACCCAATGCAGGAAGCGGGTGAGGGCCGCGCCGTCGCGGACGTGGGCCCGCTTGGTTCCCTCGATCTCCACCGCGTTCTTGCAGGCGCGGGGCAGGGCGCAGGGATCGGCGCGCGCGAGACCGGTTCGGCGCCGGCGGCGCGCCAGGGTTTCGAAGTACCAGGCCGACGATTGGGCGGGATCGATCAGCACCTTCTGGCCGTGCAAGCTCGGCCAGCGCGCCCTGCCAGCGCCGTCCGGCGTTTCCAGCCGCACCTGATTGCCGAGCCAGGCCGGCAGATCGGCGGTCACCTTGGCCGGATCGAGGAACAGCCGCGCCGAGCCGTCGGCGTTGAGGATCGCCTGGGCCAAGCGGCAGGGGCGAGCGGATCACGTCGCCGCCGCGGATATTGAACAGCCAGGCGATCGAGGCCGGCGCGGTGATCACGGCCGCGGCTGCCCCTTTTCGGCCAGCGCCTCGCCGATCCGCGCGCGCTTGTCGGCCGAGTCCTCGCCGGCGTATTCCAGAGGATGCGGAACGACCGGCGGCCGCCGGCTGGGCCGGGCGCGCCTGCGCCCCAGGCCTGATCCAGCGGATTGACCTCGACGGGCTTCAGATGCGGCGCCGGCCTTGCTCGGCGGCGATGCGCAGGCGACCCAGCGCGTCGGGGCTGTGCAGGCGGGCGTCGTAGCCGATGGTCCAGCCGGGTCTGGCCGTTTCGCTGAGATAGGCCGGGACGCCGCCCTCGACGAGATCGCGCACCTCGAACAGGCCGCCATCGACCTGGTCGCGCACCTGCAGGGTGTAGCGGCCATCGACGAAGATCGCCGCGGCCTGTCCTTGAGGATCACCGCCGCCCCGGCCGAGCCGGTGAAGCCCGTGGCCCAGGCCAGGCGGTCGTTGGCCGCCGGCAGGTATTCGTTCTGATGCTCGTCCTCGTGGGGGATCAGAAATCCGTCCAAGGCCTGTTCGGCCATGGCCTTGCGGATCAGCGGCGTGTGGCGGGGTCCGAAGGAGGGGTCGGTGGCTTCGTCGAAGGTCTGGCGCATGGAAAGGATTTAAGGGTTGATGGCCGCTTAGGCAAAGGCCGTCACGCGCGCCGCAGCACCAGCGTCGTCCAGGCGTCGCGATTGAGACGCCGTTGGAGGATGAAACTGCGTGAGCGATAGGCGGCGAGCACATAGCGGGCCTGGGCTCGCAGCAATCCGGAGAGGATCACCACGCCGCCCGGCTTCAAGGCCCGCTTGATCGGCTGGGCGAGCGTGGCCAGCGGGCGGGCCAGGATGTTGGCGAACACCAGATCATAGGGGCTGTGGCCGCGCACCAGGGGCGAGGCGAGGTCGCCGGAACAGATGAACCGGCTTGTCGCCCGGTTCACCCGGGCGTTCTCCCGGGCGATCCGCACCGAGACTGGGTCGATGTCGGTGCCGACGGTCACCCGCGCCCCGGTCCGCGCCGCGGCGATCGCCAGCACCCCGGTGCCGGTTCCCACGTCCAGCACCTTCTCGAACCTCCGGCGCCTGCGCAGCCGGTCATAGGCCAGCAGGCAGCCCACGGTGGTGCCGTGATGGCCGGTGCCGAACGCCGCGCCGGCCTCGATGCGCAGATTGACCGTGTTGGCCGGCGCCCGGCCGCGATCGTGCATGCCGTAGACGAAGAACCGGCCGGCCCGCACCGGCGGCAGGCCGGAAAGCGCCATGGCCAGCCAGTCGGCGTCGGCCAGCGCCTCGGTGGTCACCTTGAGTTCGGCGAAGCGCGCGAGGCTGGCGCGCAGCCCATCGGCTTCCTCCTCCGAGGTGGGATAGGCGTCGATGCGCCAGACGCCGCGATCCTCGTCCTCCTCGAGGATCGAATAGGTGGCGCTTTCCAGGGCCGGATCGGCGTCGATCGCCGCCGCGGCGGCTTCGGCCGGTCCGCGCGGCCCGCGGGCGATGATCTGTAAAGCCTGTGGGTTCATGCCACTGCTGTATCCGCCCTTGCCACCGATCCGCCAGCGGCTAAACCTTGCCGCCGCTCAAGTTGGAGGGACTCCATGGCTCTGCCGCCCGTTCTGCGCGACCGTCTGCGCCTGCCGGTGATCGCCTCGCCGCTGTTCATCGTCTCCGGCCCCGATCTGGTGATCGCCCAGTGCAAGGCCGGCGTGGTCGGCTCGTTCCCGTCCCTCAACGCCCGGCCGATATCCCAGCTCGACGAGTGGCTGGCCCGGATCACCGAGGAACTGGCCGCTTGGGACCAGGCCCATCCCGAGGCGCCCTCCGCGCCGTTCGCGGTCAACCAGATCGTCCACAAGACCAACAACCGGCTCGAGGAGGACGTCGAGCTGTGCGCCAAATACAAGGTCCCGGTGGTGATCACCTCGCTGGGCGCCCGCGAGGACGTCAACGCCGCCGTCCACGGCTGGGGCGGGGTGGTGCTGCACGACGTGATCTCCGACTTCTTCGCCCGCAAGGCGATCGAGAAGGGCGCCGATGGCCTGATCCCGGTCGCCGCCGGCGCCGGCGGCCATGCCGGCCGGCTCTCGCCCTTCGCCATGATCCAGGAGCTGCGCGAGTGGTTCGATGGCCCGATCGCCCTTTCCGGCGCCATCGCCAACGGCGGCGCGATCCTGGCCGCCCAGGCCATGGGCGCGGATCTGGCCTATATCGGCTCGGCCTTCATCGCCACGAAGGAGGCCAACGCCGTGCCCGGCTACAAGGAGATGATCGTCGAGCGCGGCGGCGAGGACATCGTCTACACCAACCTCTTCACCGGCGTGCACGGCAACTATCTGCGCCCCAGCATCGAGCGCGCGGGCCTCGATCCCGACAACCTGCCCCCAGGCCGATCCCTCGAAGATGAACTTCGGCTCCGGCGGCAATCAGGACGCCAAGGCCTGGCGCGACATCTGGGGCTGCGGCCAGGGCATCGGCGCGGTCAAGGACATCCCCACCGCCGGCGAACTGGTGGCGCGGCTGGCCGCCGAATACGAGGCCGCCAAGGCCAGTCTGGCCGCGAAGACCGGCTACACGGCCGGCGCCCACCTGGCGTTCGCGGCGGAGTAGGGAGGCGCCGGCTTTCCTTCCCCTTGGCCGAACCGCCCGAAAGATATACATTCACTAGGTATATCCAGGAGAGACCGCCATGCGGGTTTGCAAATGGGGCAACAGCCTCGCCATTCGTATTCCGGCCGGGGTTGTCGAGGCGCTGGAGCTGAAGGTCGGCGATGAGGTCGACATCCAGGCGGCCGGGCTGCGCGCGTTCGATCTCGATCATGACAAGACCCGCGAGGCGGCTTTGGCGCGCATTCGGGCCTTCAAACTGAAGATTCCGCCCGACTGGAAATTCGACCGCGAGGAAGCCAACGCCCGGTGACCAAAGGGGGCGGGGAGTTTCTGGACACCAACGTCCTCGTCTACGCCTTTTCCTCGGACCCCCGTTCGATCGCCGCCCAGGCGCTCCTGAGCCGGCGTTGCCAGACCGGGGTTCAGTCGCTCAATGAATTCGCCAATGTCATGCGCCGGAAATTCGCCTTGCCTTGGCCCCGCATACATTCGGCCCTGGCTGACATTCGCGCGGCGTGCGTCGAGATACAGCCGATGGACCTTGCGACCCATACCGAGGCCCTGCGCATCGCCCAGCGTCATGGCTATTCGATTTTCGATTCCCTGCTGATCGCCGCCGCCCTGACCGCCGGATGCTCCACCTTCTGGTCGGAAGACATGGGCGATGGCGTGGTGATCGACGGCAAACTGCGGATCGCCGATCCGTTCAAGGCCTAGCGGCTTCGCTAAACCGGCCGCGGTCGCCCCGGCTCTCCCAGGTCACACTCCAACGCCGCGCGATCCCACTTCGCCGCGTCCGCCGCCGCCGCATAGGTTGAATTGAGGAAAGCCATCAGCGTCGCCTCCGGATCGGGCGACTGGCGCACCGCCTCGTAAGGCACCACGAATTCGCCGAGGCCGGCGTCGAACCTCGCTCCCGCCGGCGCCACCGCCGCTTCGCGAAAGCCGGACGGTTCAGGCCAGGCGTAGGAATAGAACACCGCCTCCTCGCATCCCGGCCCGCCCGGCCAGAAGCCGGCGCTGCTCACCTCATGCGAATAGGCCTCCCTGGCCACCGCGTCGGGCAGGTGCGGGACGCCGCCGGGATGACGTGGGGCGGGGCGGCCGGAGAAGCGGGTCACCGCCAGATCGAAGCTGCCCCAGAAGAAATGCACTGGGCTCGCTTTGCCGAGGAACCCGGTGCGGAAACGTTTGAACACCCGGTCGGCGCCGGCCAGCACGCGCCAGAAACGCTCGGCCTTGTCCCCGTGATAGATGCGTGGCGCATCGTCGCGCGCGAAGGGTATCGCCTCGGGAAGCTCATTGGGCGCCCCGTCGATCTTCACCGGCACGTCCGCCTCCGCCAGCATCGCCATCACCTGGTGGTGGAAGACGCTGACCGGCATGGGCGCCAGGGGCAGCACCGCGTCGATCTCGTCGGTGCGCAGGCGCAGGACCTCGTCGATGAAATCGAACTCCAGATCGAAATCCCGCTCGTCGTGCGGGATCGGTCCGGTCGTCAGGCCGCGCGGCGTCAGATACAGCGGCGTCTGCCAGGAGTGGTTCAGCCACGGCGTCCGGGCCAGCCGCACCTTGCCGACGATCTGGGTCCACAGATGCAAGGTCCGATAGGTGTCGGCCCATTCGGCATAGGGCAGGGCGGGCCACGCGGCGTCCGGCGCGTCGGGCACTGGCTCTATCGCCACCCGCTCATAGGTGAGCCGGCGGGCGAGCCAGCAACCCACCTCGACGCGGGCCGGCTTGCCGGCAGCGCCGCGTGAGAAGGCCAGGGTCCAGTCGCCGGGCGGGGTGTAGTCGAGCGAGCGCAGGCAGGGGAGGGCCCAGACGTCAGGCCCGATCGGCTCGAGCGTCTCCATGCGGCCCTGGCCGAGGAAGCCGGAAAAACCGCCGGTGAGCACGCCGCCGGCGTCGAGGATGGTGAGCTCGGCGTTGAGCTCGGCGCAGCGGTAGAGGCCGGCCACATCGGGGCGCGGCGCGCCGTCCAGCGGCGCCAGCAGCCATTTGGCGTTCTCGCCCGGCTTGTCGAGCCACAGGCCGCCATCCACCGGCCGCAGCCGCACGCCGTCGTCTTCCCCCGCCCCGCCGTCCGCCCGCAGGGCGAGAGTCATCGGCGGATAGCCGTGACGCAGCAGCACCTTGCCGCCCCCGGCCGCTTCGATGCGCACGGAGAGGCCCGTCTGGGGCTCCATATAGGCGCCGAGCCACGGCGGAATCGGCAGGTCGCTCGCCGCCGGCGCCGGCCGATCTTCGCCCAGCGTCGCCGCCAGCAGATCGGCGGCGGCCTCGTGCGCCCAACCCAGATGGTTGAACATCACCACCACCGAAATCCGTTCGCTGGCCATGTGGACCCGGTGGCTGCGCCAGCCGCGCAGGCCGCCGCCGTGGCTGGTCGTCGCCCGGCCGAACTGGACGCCTCGTCCCAGGCCGAAGCCGTAGGACGCTGGCGCGCCGTTGCCGAAGGTGGTGGGGGCCGATAGGCGGCGATAGAGGCTGGCCTCGTCGTCGCGAGTAGCGTCGATATGGCGCTCCCAGGCGATCATGTCGTCGAGGCTGGCGCCCATGCCCGCGTCGCCGGTCCAGACGATGCGGTTCTCCGCCGGCCGAAAGCCGGCTTCCGGGTTTCCCTCATAGCCCTCCGTCCCATCGGGCATGGCGCGGGTGTCGGCGGCCAGGAAGGCGCTTTCCATGCCGATAGGGTCAAAGAGACGCTCGCGGAGCAGCTCCGCCAGGCCCTTGCCGGCGCGGTGGCTGAGAATATCGCCGAGGATGCGGAAATTGTTGTTGGCGTAGGAATAGTGCGCGCCGGGCGCGAACTGGAGGGAGCGGGTCCCCTCGATCACCCGCCGGGCCTCATTGTCGCCGAACGGCGCTTCGGCCGGCGAGCCGTGAAGCATGGCCACCGCCCAATAGTCGCGGATGCCCGATTGATTGTGCGCCAGATGCAGGGCGCCGGGCGCCGCCCCTTCCAGGCGAGGCAGGCGCCCTCGCACATCGCCGTCCAGCACTGTCGGGTCGGGGAAGGCGTCCAGCATCAGTGCGCATACGAACTGCTTGGTGTTGGAGCAGACGCGGAAGAGGGTCTTGGGCGTGAAGGGGATGCGCAATTCGGCGTTGGCCCAGCCCCAGGCGTGGCGCGCTACCACCTCCCCGTCCTTCAGCACCGCCGCCGCGCCGCCGGGGCCCGGATAGGCGCGTGGCAGGGCTTCGAGCGCGCGATCCAGCCGAGCCGATAGGGTGTTTGTCATGGGCCTCCACCTGCGCCGGAACCTTGGGATGACGCCAGGGGTTTAACAGCCTCACCAAGGAGGAGCCACCATGGCCGAAACGACCAAGCTCGACCCCCATCCCGGCATGATGGGCGATGGAACCGAGGAGCAGAACCTGGGCCAGCCGGGCGACCCCGCCGCTCGCATCACCGAGGATGAGGTCAAGGCGGCGTTCGACAACGGAGAAGGCCCCCACGCTCGCAAGGCCGAGCCTTTGGCCGAAGGCGAAACCCACGATCAGCTGGCCCACCAGGAGGCGTCGGCCGAGGATCGTCAGGAGGCCCTGGTGGATGAAAGCCTCGATGAGAGCTTCCCCGCCAGCGATCCGCCGAGCCCCAAACACATAACCTGAGGTCTGGACCGCCGGCGTCCTCGCCGGCACGGGCGTAAGCCCGGTCCTCGACTCTCGGCTTTGTCCAGAGGAGACGGCCGCCGTTCCGGCGTCTGCCGGCGGGGACGCCGGCGGTCCAGGGTTTAGCGCGCCAGCGCTCGTTCGATGATCGCCGCCACCACCTCGGTCTTGGCGTCGGCGTAGTCCTGCATGAAGGCCCAGGTGCGTCTGGCGAGCGACCGCTTGGTTTGCTCATAGAGGCGTCGGTCGGCTTCATCCGTTCGCAGATGATCGCGGAAGGCGAGCATGCGCGCGACCTCTGAGCAGCCTTTGGAAAACACATGCAGGTTCGCGGCCGGCGCCGAATGGCGAAGGCAGCGGTGCTCGAACCAGTCCGCCTCGCGGACCGCCAGCACGAAACCGATCGCCTCCAGTTGGGCGATATAGGCCGCCTCGTCGGCGCTATCGGCGACGACCAGGATAATGTCGATCACCGGCTTGGCCGCGAGGCCCGGCACCGAGGTCGAGCCGGCGTGGTGCAGTTCGATCACCCGCTCGCCGAGGGCTAAGCGTATCCGCGCGGCAAGACCCTCGAACACCGACGGCCACGCCGGATCGTAGTCGTTCAGCGTGACCTGCCCGTCGAGGCGCCTGGGCGGCCCCACCCGGGAGGCCGCCAGCGCCGCCTCGCGTTCGGCGCTCACGGCTTGCCGCTGAGGCTCACCTCGGCGCCTTCGCAGTCGAGGATGCGCGAGAGCAGGGTTCCATGCTCCAGAAATGGTTCCTGGGTGAAGGTCAGGCCCAGCGCCTCCCGCGCCGCGTGGACCGCCGGCAAATCGGGAGCCGAGAAGCCGATCTGCACGGCGCCGGCGGGATGGTCGCCGGTCGCCGGATGCAGCGCCAGGGTCACATCGCCGGTGTCGAACTCGGTCCACTCGGGCGTGACGAACCGCACCGTCAGGCCGAAGGTGTCGCGATAGAAGGCGATGGCCCTATCCATGTCGGCCACGAACTTGATGGCGTAGCTGAACTTCGCTTTCATCATGTCCCTCTATTTATGATGGCGGGACGATCCTAGCACAACTGGCGCCACGGCGTCGTCTGGCGCAAGATCGGCCAACAAAGGGGGAAGCGCCATGACCTCATTCTACGATCGCCACATCCTGCCTTGGCTCCTCGGCAAGGCCTGCGCCTCCAAGCCGATCATGAGGCAGAGGCAAAAGATCGTGCCTCTGGCCGAGGGCCGGGTGCTGGAGCTGGGCCTCGGCAGCGGGCTTAATCTGCCGTTCTATGATCCGGCCAAGGTGATGAGCGTCGAGGGCGTCGACCCCTCGGCGGAGCTTCGCGCGCTTGCCGAAGCCGCGCCTCGCCCGGACGGTCTCGCGGTGTCGGTGGCCGATGGCGTGGCCGAGGCGCTGCCGTTCGAGGATCGCAGCTTCGATAGCGTCGTCTGCACCTTCACCCTATGTTCGGTTCATACGCCGGCGGCGGCGCTTGCCGAAGCGCGCCGGGTGCTGAAGCCCGGCGGCCGGCTCTTCTATTGCGAGCACGGTCTCGCGCCCGACGCGGGCGTCGCGCTCTGGCAGCGGCGGGTCGAGCCGATCTGGAAGCGCATCGCCGGCGGCTGCCACCTTTGCCGGCCCATCACCTCGGCCATCGTCGGGTCCGGCTTCGCCGTCGAATGGTCCGACCGGATGTACCTGCCCAGCACGCCCCGGATCGCCGGCTGGAACGAATGGGGCGTGGCGCGGCCGCTCTGAGGGGGCTTGCCGGCGGCGGAGGGGGAGGGCGGCGGTCGGGGCGCGGGCGCCGCTGGCGATCTTGACGCATTGCGCCACGATCCTTATAGATAGTTACATTATCTAACTAGTTTGACGCCGCCCGCATGGACGCCCCGATCGCCGATCTCGATGATGACCAGGCCTTCGCCGAGGCCCTGCGGCCGTCGCTGCTCCGCCTGTCTCGGCAGCTTAGGCGGGAGGCGCAGAAGGCGGGCATGTCGGCGCTGGACGCCACCTTGCTGGCGCTGATCCAGAAGCGGCCTGGGATCGGCGGCGGCGAGCTGGCGGATTTCGAACGGATGAGCCGGCCCTCCATGTCGAGCCATCTGAAGCGCCTCGAGAGCGCCGGCTGGATCGCCCGGGATCCGGCCCGCGAGGAGGATCGCCGGCGCGTCGGGCCTGCGGCTCACCGCCGGCCGGGATCGCCGCCCTGGAAGCCATCCGCCGCCGGCGCAACGACTGGCTGGCCGCGCGGCTCGCCGCCCTCAGCCCCAAGGCGCGGCGCACCCTGGCCGGCGCGGCCGACGCCCTTCGCGAACTGGCTGGAGACCGCTGATGGCCGACCGGCTGACCGACGCCCAGATCGCCGACGCCCAGATCGCCCGCGACGATCTCGCCATCCAGGCGCCGGGCGAGGCCCTGGGCGTCACCACCCTCATCGAGACGCCCGAGCGCGAGCTGTCTGGCCGAGGCGGCGCCCGAAACGCCCGACCGAGGCGGCCGAGCCGTTCTCCTCCCTGGTCCCGGCCATCATCGGCGGGGCGCTGATGATGCAGACCCTCAACGCCACGGTGATCGCCAATGCGCTGCCGACCATGGCGCGATCGCTGCACGAGGACCCGATCCGCCTCAACACCGCCATCACCGCCTATCTGCTGGCCTCGGCGGTCTTCCTGCCGATCAGCGGCTGGCTGGCCGACCGGTTCGGCGCCAAGCGCATCTTCCTCTTCGCCATCGCCGCCTACGCCAGCGCCTGCATGGCCTGCGGCTTCGCCCAGAACCTCCCGGAGCTGCTGATGGCGCGCATGGGCGCCGGCGCGGCCGGGGCGATGATGGGGCCGGTGGGCCGCCTGGTGCTGCTGCGCTCCACGCCCAAGCACGATCTGGTGCGGGCCATGTCGGTGCTGACCATGCCGGCCCTGCTGGGCCCGGTGATCGGCCCGCCGATCGGCGGCTTCATCGTCACCTATGGCTCCTGGCGCTGGATCTTCTTCCTCAACCTGCCCATCGCCATCGTCGGGGTGATCCTGGTGATGCGCTACATCAAGGATGTGCGCGAGGAAGATGTCCGCCCCCTCGACTGGACGGGCCTCATCCTCACCGGCTTGGGCATGGCCGGCGTCGTCTACGGCTTCGACAACCTGGGCCGGAGCGCCCTGCCGACCTGGGCGGTGATCGGCATGATGGCGGGCGGCGTGGCCTGCCTGGCGGCCTATGTCTGGCACGCCTCGCGCACGGCCCACGCCATCCTCGATCTCGAGCCTGTTGAAGATCCGCACCTTCACCGCCTCGGTGGTCGGCGGGGCCTTCATGCGCATGGGCATGGGGGCGACGCCCTTCCTGCTGGCCCTGCTGCTGCAGGTGGCGTTCGGCCTTTCCGCCCTCCAGGCCGGCCTGATGACCTTCGCCAGCGCCGCCGCCGCCCTGGTGATGAAGACCTGCGCCCCGCCGATCCTGGCCCGGTTCGGCTTCAAGCGGACCCTCACCGTCAACGCCGTGATCGTGGCGGCCACCTTCATGGCCTACGCCCTCTTCAATCCGGCGACGCCGCACTGGGTGATCTATGCCGTGCTGCTCACCGGCGGCTTCTTCCGCTCGTTGCAGTTCACCAGCCTCAACGGCATGGCCTTCGCCGATATCGATCACGCCCAGATGAGCCGCGCCTCGACCATGTCGACCATGGGCCAGCAGCTGGCCCAGAGCATGGGCATCGGCATGGCCGCCATGTTCCTGCACCTCTCCATGGTCCACGCCGGCGCCCGCCACCTGACCTCGACGACCATCGCCCCGGCCTTCATCGCCGTGGGCGTCGTGGCGCTCATCTCGGTGCTGTTCTTCCTGCCGCTGCCCGCCGACGCGGGCGCGGGGCTGCATGGGGTGAGGCGAGAGCGGTGAAATCGCTTCCCTTCTGAAGGCGTCTGCCTTGAGCGAAACACACTCTCAAGCTGGATCGGGTGTTCGGTGGTAGATCATGCCCATGCCCGGTATCCAGATCGCGCCGCTAACCCTTCTTCCCGAATCCCTCGCCCCTCTGGAAGCCGAGTCGATAGCGGAAGGCTTCTCAATGGTTTCCCGGCTTCGAACCGAGTGGGAGGCCGGACTCAACCGCTTTGATAAGGCCGGCGAAATTTTACTGGGGGTGTTTCGCGGCGCCGATCTGATCGCGACGGGCGGCCTCAATATCGATCCGTACCTGGCCGATCCGAGCGTCGGCCGGATCCGACATGTCTATGTGCTTGCGGCGGAGCGCGAGACCGGGACCGGGCGCGCCATTGTCGAGCGATTGTTGGCGCACGCATCCGATCATTTCGGCGCCGTCAGGCTTTGGACCGGACGTGCGTCATTGTTCTACGACCGCCTTGGCTTTACGCGGACCGATGCCGACAAGGCGACTCACGTTTGCGCGTTTGGCGCCGACGCCGACGAGAAGGCTAATCTCAAAGGAACCGCCTCGAGTGGCGAGCTGAGCACTTAGAGATGCTGCCAGACGACCTTCAGCGGCACTCCAAGTGCTTGTTCCAACGCTTCTCTCTGGGCATCCGTGATGGCGGATACGCCGGGGTTGCTAGCCTCAAGAGCGAAATGGCCAAATGCGGCGGGCCAAACATACCTGAGGTCGTTAAGTGACGTCTGGGCGGCACAGCAAGGCGTGACGATTGCCAAGTCTGTGAAATTCGAACGAAACGCCTTGTCCATGGCGTCCCCCCACCAGTCACTCAGTTCAGAGCTACATCTGGGACAGCATATGCTCTCGGTGTTACCGCCTGCATCATAGAAAACCACACCTTCCTCACTGGCGGCGCGCACGCTCTCGGCGCCAGGCAACATCCTTTTGAAAATGTTGGCCGCGATCTCGGCCGCGTCAGGGGGTGGGGTCCAATTCGGATCGACGGGCACGAGCCTCAGATAGTTGTCAGACATTCAACCTCCTAGCTGGCCGCCGCTTTGGCAAGGTCCGCAACGGTCGATTATCCCCATTGCCGCGAGGGCCCTCTTTTGTCTCTCGAAAGCGGACTCGGCGGAAGGCGAAAGGCGTCCACCCCCTGAACCGCCCAGGTCTCCGCGAACACCCGCCGGAAATTAAGCCCGAGCACCTTGTCGATGGTCGCGCGCTTGTAGCCCCGGCCGGCGAGGGCGGCGGCGATGATCTGGTACCGGTCGGGGCGGTTGAGGCCGACAACGAAGGGGGGGCGGCCTTCCTCCGGCGCGCTCACCCCATGGGCTTTGCGATAGGCGATTTGGCCCGCCCAATCGGCCATGTTGCCGGCCGAGGTGTCGAACGGCATGAGGAAGGCGTCGCTGCCGATGCCCACATGGTCCTCGCCGCAAACATCGAGGGCGTGGATCATGTGGCGCAGATAGTCGGCGATGGCGGGCTGGACCGGCGGGGCGGTGAGGAAGGCCAGGTCATAGATGCCGACAACGCCGCCCTTGTCGGCGATGGCGCGCAGCACGGCATCGCTCTTGTTGCGCGGGTGGGCGTAGACGGCGGCGCAGCCGGCGTGGGTGATGAGGGGCGGCCGCGTGGCGGCGGCGATCGCCGCGAGGGTCGAGGCTTCGTCGGCGTGGCTGAGATCGAGGGTCACGCCGATGGCGTTCATCCGCGCGATCGCCTGGCGGCCGAGCGGCGTCAGGCCCGCCGAGGGCTGGGCCGACAGCACGCCGGAGGCGAAGGGCGAGGGCTTGTTGTAGGAAAGCTGCATCACCTTCACGCCCCGGGCGTGGAAGTGGTCGATCCGGGCGACCTCGCCGCCGAACATCTCGACCCCCTCGAAGGAATAGATAAGGCCGATCCGGCCGCTCTCTTGCGCCTTGGCGAAATCGCCGGCCGTCTTCACCTGCATGAAGAGCGTGGGGTTGAGGGCGATGGCCTTGTCGAAGTCGTCGATCTCTTTGGTGGTGTGCTCGAAATCGGAATCGGCGCCGCCGATGCTGGCCTTGAGCGCGGTGAGCTCGGAAGACCGGACGGCGGCGGCGGTGGCGGCGTCGAGCGGCGCGTCCGGATCGATCGGCGGGACGAGGTTGCCGTCGATGATCATCGGGCGAGCCGGGGTCGCCGCGGCGCGAACCGCGCTTGATCCGACCGCGCCGGCTGCAAGAACGCCGGCGAGCATCGCGCGTCTGTGAACTCTCATTGCGACTCCCGATCGCGACAAGGCTCGCCGCGCCCGGGAGATAGCAGGCGGCGGCGGGATCAAAGCCTTAACATTCGGCCATGTCCGGGTCGCGCCAGCCGGCGGCGCGGCGCCATCGGCAGGCGGCGACGATCGCCACGTTGAGGGCCTCGGCGCGAGCGGCGCACACTCTCGACCAGGCGATGCGATCGCACTCGGCGAGATGGGCGGCTTCGAGGGCGTAGAGCTTCGCCAGGTCCCGAGCCTCGCCCAGGCCGATCGGTCCATGGTCGGCGATCACCGCGCCGCCGATGTGCCGGAAGGGCGCCGGGGTCATGCCGATCCTCCGGCCAGAGCCAGGGCGGCGGTCAGAACGCGCCAGGCGGCCGGATCGAGGATTTCATCGAACACGGTTTCGACGATGAGATCGCCGGCGCGGGTGGCGTCATAGGGCGCGGTGAGTTCGAGGGGCGAAATGAGGCCGCGCCATTCCGAGGTCGCCCGGGCGATGGCCTTGGCCAGGTCGCCGAGCGCCACGATCTCCCGGCGCGCTTCGACCCGCCCGGCTTCAATCGTGGCGTCCCGTTCGTCCATCAAGGCGGCCGCGTCGGCGTCGAAGGCCTGCAGAAGCGCGCCGCGAGGGGAGGGTGAAGGCATGTCATAATATTGCATATAGAAATATCTTGGTCAAACAGAAATATCATATTGCAATTGTTTTCTCTTCCGCCTTTGCATGGGAAGCGTGGCAAAAGCCCTTCTCCCAGAGGAGAAGGACGGGCCCGCGCCCGAAGAGGCGTGGGAAGATGAGGGGTTAGGTTGCCGGCCTCGTAACCCCTCACCCTCCCATGGCTCCGCCATGGGGATGGTTCCCTTTCCCCCTGGGAGAGGTGTTTCGAGGTGGCCGCCTTGAGAATCGCGGCCCCTGGTCGCACAAGCTTCAGCCATGACCGCTGAAGTCTCAGCCGCGCCGCCGCCGGCGCAAACGCCGGGTCCGAAGGCGCTCTTCATGGCCTTTCTGGGCGTCGGCCTCTCGGGTTTCGGCGGGGTGCTGCCGTTCGCCAGGCGGATGCTGGTGGAGCAGCGCGGCTGGCTGGCCGACGAGGCGTTCAACGAGACCCTGGCGCTTTGCCAGACTCTGCCGGGGCCCAATATCGTCAATCTGTCGATCGTCGTCGGCGCGCGGTTCGCCGGGGTCGGCGGCGCCCTGGCGGCGGTGGGCGGATTGCTGGGCGCGCCGGTGGTGATCGTGCTGATCCTGGGCGCGCTCTACACTCGCTATGGCGCCGTCGGCCGCTTGCCCGGCCTGATGATCGGCCTGGCCGCCGCCGCGGCCGGCCTGGCGGCGGCGACCGCGATCAAGATGGCGCAGCCCCTGATCCGCCGCCGGCCGCTCTCGGCGGGGCCGTTCATCCTCGCCGCCTTCGCCGGGGTGGGCCTGATGCACTTTCCCCTGATCTGGGTGCTGCTGGCGCTCGCGCCTTTAAGCGTCGTCGCCGCCTGGAGGCTTCGGTCGTGAAGGGCGGCGGCGTTCTGGTGACGCTCCTGATCCAGTTCGCCATGCTCTCCCTGGTCTCGTTCGGCGGGGCCAATGCGGTGATCCCGGAGATCCATCGCCAGGCGGTGGAGGTGAACCACTGGATGACCGACCAGGATTTCGTCTCCCTGTTCGCCATCTCCCAGACCGCGCCCGGGCCCAATGTGATGATCTCGACCCTGGTGGGCTGGAAGGCGGCGGGCCTCGCCGGGGCCCTGATCGCCACCGCGGCCATGTGCGCGCCTTCATGCCTGCTCACCTTCTTCGCCGCCAAGGCCTGGGACCGGTTCGGCGAGAGCCCCTGGCGCGCCAGGATCGGCGCCGGCCTCGCCCCCATCACCGTGGGCCTGGTCTGCGCCAGCGCCTTCTTCCTGACGAGAGCGGCCGACACCGGCTGGCGCCTGGCCATCGTCACCGCCGCCACGGCCGGCGTGGCCTATTTTACGAAGCTCAACCCCTTGTGGTGCCTCGCCCTGGCGGCGGCGCTCGGGTTCGCGGGGGTGTTGGGGTAGGGGCGGCGTCGCCTGATCTTCGAGGTTGAGTTCGTGGCGGGCGGGATTTTTCACCACGAAGTACACGGAGGACACGAAGAGCACGAAGTAGGACGCTGCGTTGCGCCGAAGGCGCGAACTTTCCCGAGCTTCCTTATAAATTGGCCTTCGGCCGAAAGCGCCGCAGGCCTTCGTGTTTCCTTCGTGGTGAATAGAAACCTGAGCCGCCGCAAAACGTCCGGATTTCTTGGCGCTACCCCTCCGCCGACTTCACCCGGAACGCCTTGAGCACTTCGCGGGCCTGGTCGCGGCGGTCTTCGGGGATGTCGACCCAGATCTCCAGGATGTCGCTATCGAGGTCGGCGGGGTCGGTGTCGAACAGGAAGCCGGCTCTGGTCTTGAGCACCGGGGCGATCCTGTGCGCCCATTTATCGGAGAGCCGCCGCTCGCCAGCCTCGATCAGGCTGATCACCGCCCCGGTCGTACCGATGGCCTCGGCGAGCTGGGTCTGGGTCATCCGCCGATGGAGGCGCCAAGCCTTCAGAAAATTTCGTTCTGGATTCTGGGGCATGGTGCATTATGCAAAGCGACGGTGATATAGTCGTCAGGCAAAATGAAAAACTTTAGCTTGTCCATGAAATTGCAATATGCAATCATCCGGACATGCCTCGACCTTGCCGATCCCCCGTAGCCGTCACCCCGCGTTGCTGGCTCACGCGAAGACCTGGAGAATGCGCCTTTCCCGTGGATGGAGAAGGCCCGGCCACCCGATCCTGCTGCAATCCGTGCCCGGGGGCGATCTATTGCCGGGATCACGAAGCGGTCATGCGCGGCCCTCCGGGGCCCAGCCTCGAGGAGCTGGAAGCGGCGCTGCGCGGCGCGGGGCTCTGCTCATGAGCCGCAAGCGCGCCCGGCCGCGCCCGGCCGATCCGATGGAGATCGCCCGCCGCCGCGCCGCCGAGCGGGAGCGCGACCGCGATCCGGCGAATTGGGGTCTCGACCGGGGCGCCCTCGATCTGCCGGCCAACGCCAATGTGGAGGCGCGCAAGGACGCCGCCGGCCGGCTGGCGCGGGCGCGGCGCCAGGATGTGTTCGATCTGATGCGCGCCAGGGGCGCCCTGAGCCAAGCCGGCCATGATGCGGTGCGCCGCCTGCAGGCCGATGTCGCGGTGCTGCACCGGACGGCGGCCGGCGGCGGAGACTACGCGCCCCGCGTCGACCGCTGCCGCGATCCGCAAGCCTTCACCGATACGCGCCATCGCGCCGGGCTGAGGGTCGAGGCCGTCCTCGCCCGGGCCGGCCCGGCCAGCGCGCGCCTGCTCACCGCCCTCATCGAAGCCGAGGTTGTGCTCGGCCGCCCGGCCGACTGGCGCGAAGTGGTGAGCCGCGAGACCGGCGAACGCCTCCCCGACGCCCAGGCCGCCGCCCTGAGAGCCGCCTGCGAGAACCTGGCGGGGGCTTATGGGATGGTGGCGGCCCATTGACATGGTCCTATATATAGACCAATTCACATAAATTGGACCTGGTGCTGGTCCATCGGGGTGCTGTTGCATGCGAATATCCGTATCCGAGGCCAAGGCTCAGTTGACCGAGTTGGTGCGTCGCGCTGAAGCCGGGGAGGAAATCGTTCTGACACGTCACGGACATGCCGCCGTGCGTCTCTCGGCGGTAAAGACCGTTCCCGACGCGGCGGCGCGGTACAGAAATCCTTGAAACGATCAGCCAGGCCGGCGCGGCCAAGATTGTCCAAGGGCCCAGCGCCGCCAGGAGCCAGGACTTTCTTTACGACGATGATGGTTTGCCGAATTGATCGTGGTCGACACCTCGGCCCTCGTGGCGGTGATCAAGCGGGAGCCGGGCTTCGAACGTTGCAGGATGTCCTTCGGGACGAGACCCAGGTGTCGATATCGGCAGGCACCCTCGCCGAAGCATTGATCGTGGCGGGTCGCCGGAACATTGGCCCGGAGATGTCGGCGCTGATTGAGCAACTGGGTTTCACAATCGTCGAGGTGACCGCCGCCGCGGCCAGACGTACCGCCGAGGCCTACGCCCGTTGGGGGAAGGCCGTTCATCCGGCGGGGCTCAACTTCGGCGATTGTTTCGCCTATGCGCTCGCCACTGAACTGGCGTGCCCCCTTCTTTACGTCGGTGAGGATTTCGCCAGGACGGACATCGTCCCCGCCGCCTGACCTCTAACCCCGTCCCCGAGCCGCCCGCCACGCCGCCATGGCCTTGGCCGGCTCATCGGTTTCGAAGGCGGCGGCGAAGGCTTCGACGCCGGCGGCGATGGCCTCGCTGGGCGGCAGGTCTTCCCAGCGGCGGATCAGGGCCTTCTGCAGGCGGATGGCGCGCGGGCCGCGGGCGAGCAGCGAGGCCAGGCGCGCCTCCACCAACGCATCGAGCTCCGCCGCCGGGGCCACGGTGTCGATGAGGCCCATGGCGAGGGCCTCGGCGGCGTCGAAGGTCTCGCCCAGCAGCAGCATGGACCGTGTCCGCCCCCAGCCGATCAGCATGGGCAGGAGCGCCGCCTCCACCACCGAGGGGATGCCGAGCTTCACCTCGGGCATGCCGAACATCGCCCCCTGCGCCGCCATGCGGATGTCGCAGGCCGCCGCCAGCTCCAGCCCGGCGCCGAGCGTCCAACCGCCGATCCTGGCGATCACCGGAACCGGGCAGTCGCGCACCGCCGCGCAGCAGGCGTGGACGCGCAGGATGAAGGCCCTGGCGCCGTCCGGGCCGTCGATCCTGGCCATCTCGTCCACATCGGCCCCGCCGACGAAGGCGCGATCGCCAGCCCCGGTCAGCACCACGGCGCGAAGATCCTCCTGGCCGGCGAGATCGGCGAAGGCGGCGACGAAACCCTCCATTAGGGCGGTGTTCATCACATTGAGCCGGCGCGCGTTATCGAGGGTGACGAAGGCCACGACGCCGCCATCGCGGTTCTCGTGGCGGACATGTACTGCGGGCAAGAACATTGCGATCTCTTATCGGTTCGGTTTGCGGCATTTCCCGAAAAACCGTGACACGCCGGCGGAACATAGCGACTGTTAGCCAGCAGATTTCATGAGCCGGGTGGGCGGGCAATTGGAAACGCGGAAATGAGATGCGCATCGGTTGTGGCGCCAATCATGATTTTGACCATTGCCGCGGTGGCCAACGCGCAGTCGGTCGAGCCTGTTCAACCCGCACCAATCGACTCAGGTTCTGCGACCAAGGACAGGCTGAGTGACCAAGATCTACACGATCTTATAGCTAGGCCACTGGCTGAAATATTGGCCGGGAAAGTATCGCTCGGCGAACATGACTTTGAGGATCTGTTGGAAAATCGCCGCCGGCATGCGGGAACTGGCGGAGTCGAGGCGGCGGACACCCTCACGGCGATGGGTGTTTCACTCAATACCGCCGCGTCGGATTCCGGAAATGCTGCCCTTGAGCGAAAGTCGTTGGAATATCTACGCCGAGCGATCGGCGCGACACGGCGAGCGTTCGGTGAGACTCATCCGGAAGTCGCTCTTGCGCTAGCTGACTATTCGGTAGCGGCAATCAACCTGAATCCGAGTGATCCGCCCGCAGACGTCGATCCGGCGCTAGAAGAAGCTTATCAGATACGATTGGCGGCATTTGGCCCACTCAACGCCGAGACGGGCTCGAGCGCGGCTCTATTGGCGCAGGTTAAGGGCCTTCCGTCTCGCACTCACGGTGATGCCTCGAAAATTGCGGCTGCCGCGCAATTATTCAACGACGCGATCGCGGCTGCGCAGCATAACGCCGAGAACAAACCTGCGGAACTAGCCTTCTACTATCTGCAAGCGGCAGATTTCTACGCACGCAGCGGCAATCTGACGGTCGCACAGAAGATGTTTGATGAGGCGGAAAATCAGTACGGGGCCACAAAGGATGGCGGCGATCCGATGGCCATCGCGTTTGGGGCTGTCGACTTTGCGTCGGTTCTCAGGGAAAGCGGCTATGGTCCGGAGGCCGACGCGGTGCGAAGCCGTTATGCCGATCAGATCAGCCAGATGCTCTCAACGGCGAAACGAACGGAGTCTCGTTCTGAGCAGCCGCCTCCGAACCTGACTTCACCCGCCCCTTCCGCGTCACCGGCCCCCAGCTGAGAATGTTCCGTCGGCGCCAATATTTTCGCCGACGCGCCGACTGTCCTTTTTCGCTTAATCCTTCTCGGAAGACGGACGGTTCGCACCATCGTGCCGGGTGTGTGCGCCGGCCGCGCCCGAAAAATCTTCGCCGTCAGGGAGCCGAAGCCGCGCGGCTGCGTTTAATGCCCAGACAGGGCGGATCGGCCGCCCAACGGGCGCCTCGCCCAAGAGGGTATAGTAATGGGTATCATCGCATGGCTGGTGCTCGGTCTGATCGCCGGGTTTATCGCCAGTAAGATCGTCAATCACACCGGCTCGGGCGTCATCATGGACATCGTCCTTGGCGTGATCGGCGCCTTCGTCGGCGGCTTCCTGTTCAGCTTCTTCGGCCACTCCGGCGTAACCGGCTTCAACCTCTACAGCGCCCTGGTGGCGATTGTGGGCGCGGTTGTCGTGCTCTTCCTCTATCACATGGTCGCCGGGCGACGCGGAATATAGCCGTCGTCTGAATGCCATCTCCCCCTCGTGGAGAGGTTCTGAGGGCTCCGGTTTCGCCGGGGCCCTTTCTCTTTTGCGGACAAAGTGGAACCTAACGCGCCGGCGGCGACGACATCGGTTGGCCCCTATAGTTCTAAGTTAGGCTGAACAAACTTCAGTTCAAGTCTGCCGGCGGCCGATGGGTTCGCATAGGTTCCGCGGTCATTTCCTGCCGGGGAGGATGGGACGATGGCTGATCGCCGATTTGACGCCGTCGTCGAGGGGCTGGTCGGGGAGAACGCGCCTGGCGTCGCGATCGCGGTGCTGAGGAATGGAGAATTCGTCCATCGGCAAGCCCATGGATTGGCGGATCTGGAGTGGGGCGCCGCATTGCGCCCGGAATGCAGCTTCAGGATCGCCTCGCTCACCAAACAGTTCACGGCCACGGCGATCATGCGACTGGCGGAACAGGGCGCGCTCTCGATCGACGATCCACTCGAACGACATCTGCCGGCCTTCGATCCCGGGGGGCGGAGGGTGAGTTTGCGCAATCTGCTCGACCACACCTCCGGCCTGCGCGATCACGATCAGGGCCAGACGCGACGCGCCGATCGCACGATCATCTCCCGGGAACGGTTGCTGGAGGAGATTATCGACCGGCCGTTCGATTTCGAACCCGGGCGACGCTACGCCTATTGCAACTCCGGCTACATGCTTCTGGGCGCGGTCATCGAGGCGGCCAGCGGCCTCGACTACGAGGCCTTCCTAAGAAGGGAATTCTTCGAGCCGCTGGGGATGGCGAGGACCGGGCTGTGCACGGCCGAAGCCATTATCCCGATGCGGGCGCGAGGCTATGTGCGCGGCCGGCGCGGTTTCCACAACGCGCGCCCCGATCCCACGAATTGGTCCCACGCGGCCGGCGGCCTTTGCTCGACATTGGATGATCTGGCGATCTGGGACCGGGCGCTGCCCGAGGGCCAGGTGGTGAGGCCGGAGCGCTTCGCCCAGATGATCGAGCCCACGCCGCTCGCGGATCGGACGGTCTATCCCTATGGATTCGGCTGGGGCACGGCCGTGTATGAGGGGCGGCGCCTGCACCATCACACGGGCGGGGTCAGCGGCTTCGCCTGCCAGATGGCGCGCCTGACCGATGAGGCCCTGACCACAATCGTCCTTTCGAACCTGTATCTGTTTCCCTTTGATCGGGTGACGCGCGGGCTGCTGCGCGCGGCGATGGGCCATCCGCCTGTGGAAGCCAAGGGGCGTCCGGCCAAGGCCGAGGACTTCGCGCCGTGCGTCGGACGCTTCGTGGGTGAGCGCGGCGCCGAGTTCTCCATCGGACGTGGGCGGACCGACCTTTCGGACTATGGCTATCTTGGCGACGGGCGGTTTCTCGATCCGATCGATCCTGAAGTGGAACTGCGGTTTTCGCGGCTGAAAGGTGGACGATATCGGACGCTTTCCTATCTCTCGCCGCTCTGGCCGGAGCAGCGGTTCGAGCTGTGCGACTGACCGGGAGAGGCGTGGAGCTTGACGTCGCCCGTTCCCCGCGATCAAAAACGCGCCCCCGCCCACCTTGCAGGACATCCCGCCCATGGCGCCGCGCCAGGCCGTACTCGGCGTCGAAGAGGGCGCGTTCTTTCATGGCGTGCGCAAGGTGTTTTCCGGCGTCTCGTTCCTGCTGGACGACGCCAGGACCGCCCTGGTGGGCGAGAACGGGGCCGGCAAATCGACCCTGCTCAAATGCCTCTCGGGCGAGCTGGAGCTCAATCGCGGCAAGGTCATACGCTCGCGCGGCCTGCGGGTCGGCTATCTGCCGCAGGAGGTTCCGGACGATCTGGCCGCCCTCACCGTCCGCCAGGTGCTCGAACTGTCCCTCGAACGCATCGGCGCCCTCGGCGAGGACTGGCGGATCGACGTGCTGCTGGAGGAGATCGGCGTCAGCTACGAGGCGGCCGAGCAACCCTTCGGCGCCCTTTCCGGCGGCTGGCAGAGGCTGATCCTGATCGCCGGCGCGGCGCGGCTGGAGGAGCCGGATATCCTGATCCTGGACGAGCCGACCAACCATCTCGACATCGCCAATATCAACATGCTCGAGACCTGGCTGACCCGGGACTTCCGCCTGCCGATGCTGATCGTCTCCCACGACCGGGAGTTCCTCAACCGGGTCAGCACCCGCACCCTGTTCCTGCGCGACGACGGCGCCCACGCCTTCAAGACCCCCTTCGCCCAGGCGCGCGAGGAGCTGCTGCGCCGCGACGCCGCCGCCGGGGTGCGGCGCCAGATCGAGGAGAAGGAGATCAAGCGCCTGGAGAAGGCGGCGGCGCGCTATCACGTCTGGGGCATGAAGAACGACGAGTTCCACCGCCGCCAGCGCGCGGTGGAGACCCGTATCGAGCATATCGAGGCGACCAAGACCCAGGTCTATTCCGCGCGGCGAGCGGCGCCTGGAGCTGGCCGAGGGCGATATCGAGGCCAAGGTCGCCCTGCGCGTGGCGGGCCTGACGGTGAAGACGCCGGACGCGGCGCGCACGCTGCTGACCATCGATCGCCTGGCCGTGGGCGCCGGCGAGCGCATCGCCCTCCTGGGCGTCAATGGCGCCGGCAAATCGACCCTGCTGAACGTGCTGGCCAAGGCCTTCGACGCGCGCGCCCAGCACTATGACGGCGCGGCGCCGGTGCGCTTCAATCCCGCCTGCCGCCTGGTCTATTTCGACCAGACCATGCGCGACCTGCCGCTGGCCGAAAGCCTGATCGACTATCTGTTGGCCGCCGAGGGCGTCACCGACCGCGACGCCACCCGGGCGCTGGCCCAGGCCGGCTTCGCCCACGCCCGCATCCGCGAACCGATCCTCACCCTGAGCCACGGCGAGCGCTCGCGCCTGAGCTTCCTGAAGATGAAGCTGATGAAGCCCAATTTCTACCTGCTGGACGAACCCACCAGCCACCTCGACATCGAGGGCCAGGAGGCCCTGGAGGCCCAGCTCGAGGAGACCGACGTGGCCTGCATCTTCGTCTCCCACGACCGCTATTTCACCCGCACCGCCGCCACCCGCTTCCTGGAAATCCGCAAGGGAAAGCTGGCGGAGGTGGAAGACGCCGACGCCTTCTTCGACGCGCAGGTTTAGGCCTTGATCAAGAACTCGCCGGAGGCGGATCGGAAAATAGCAGCGCTTCATAGTCGCGGGCGCCGTGCAGGATATGGATGATCTCGATACGGTTTTCATGGACACGATAGAAGATCAGATAGTCCCGATGGATGCGCCGCCGAATTCCGAGGTGTTCGAACCGGAAGACGAACGGGAAGGCCCGAGGCGCGTTGGCCAACGCCCTGGCCTTCTCGCGCAACTCGTTTGTAAATGTGATGGCGCGCCTGGGACTATCCCGCGCGATGAAATCGCCGATCGCCTCGAGGCCTCGGATGGCCTCGAGTGTGAAGACAACCTTCACCGCTTGTCGGACTTGGTCGCCATGGCCGCATACTTCTCGCGCAGGCGATCGAACACTTCGTCGGCGTCGATGACGTAGCCCGCGTCCGCCTCCGCCACCCCCCTTGCGATCGCCGCATCGAGCGCGGCGAACCGGCGTTCCCGCTCTTCCATCAAGCGCAGCGCGTCGCGCATCACCTCGCTAGCGCTGTTGTACCGGCCGCTCGCCAGTTGCTCCTTTACGAACGTCTCGAAATGGCGGCCGAGAGTGTAGCTGCTTGGCATAACGCCTCCGTTCGCGGATATCATTTTATGATACAATGCGAACGAAACGGGGTCTAGCTCTGGCGAAGTAGAGCCGCCCCTCACTCCGCTCCGGCCGGAAACGCCGGCAGCTTGGCCACATCCCGCTCGTCGTGCTGGATGATCGCCACGGCGCCCAAGTTCTTCGCCAAGGTCCGGAACCGATCCATCGAGGCGATCGAGCGGGCGCGGTCGTCGTTGAAGGGGGGGACGCCGTTCGTCTCCAGGTTCTCGCGGAAGTGGGCGACATCGCCGGAGAGCAGCACCGGGCCGGTGTGGGCCAGGCGCACCATCAGGCCATGATGGCCGGCGGTGTGGCCGGGCAGGTCGATCATGGTCACCGTGCCGTCGCCGAAGATATCGACATCGCCGCTGATCGCTTTGATCGTCCCGCCGCCTGTGAGCCAGTGGGCCAGGGGCGCGGCGTCTTCCGGATCGGCGTCCGCGCGCAGAAAGTCCACGTCGCCCTTGCCGATCAGCAGGCGCGCGGCGGGGAAGTCGGCGGCCTGGCCGATGTGGTCGAAATGGGCGTGGCTGATGGCGATGAGGGTGATCTGCCCCGGCTTCACCCCGATCCTGGCCAGCTGACCGATGATCGAGACGCTGTAGGCCTCGTTATCGTCCGCCCCTTCCTTGAGTGTCTTGCCGAGATCGGCTTTGGGCAGACCCGTATCCCACAGCATGTAGGTCTCGCCGTGGCGGATCAGATAGCAGCTGTCGGCCATGCGGATCGAGCGGCCGGCGAAGGCCAGGGTGTCGGAATATTCGTTCATATCCGCCACCCAAAGGGCGCCGCAGTCCAACCGCCAAAGCTTTACGGCTAGGGGCTTCGCCGGCGCCGCCGCCGCGAGGTTGGCCAGGAGGAAGACGGCGAGACAGGCGAGAAGGGGGCGCATGGGCTTCGGCGGCGATGGCGCGGGAGGCTCAGTCCGCCTGGGCGTCGAAGCACACGAACTCATAGGCGATCGAGCTTTCCACCAGGGCCTCGTAGACGTTCCGGACAACAGCCGCCGGCGCGCCGGCCTTGGCGGCCACCTCAAGGGCGTGGGCGATGACCGCGGCCTTGCGCGCCTCGTCGCGCACCGCCGCGCGTTCGGTCTTGATGCGCGCCGCCGCCTCCATGAACCGGGTCCGGGCGGCGATGAGCGCAACGATCTCCTCGTCCAGCGCGTCGACCCCCGCGCGGACCTCACTCATCGTGGTGCAGTGCTCTGGCGCGATCATGCCTCCCGCTTAGCCGATCGGAAGGTTTTGTCGAGAGATCGGCCGTGGCGGGTGCGCAATTCGAAGCGCCTAGTGAGACTCAGGCAGAAATTGTCACGCGCCTTTGGCAAGGCCATGTTCAATATCGCCCTCGCCCAGCCGGAGCCTGACCCATGAAGACCCAAGTCCTTGTCGTCGGCGCCGGGCCGGTGGGCCTGACCATGGCCATCGAGCTGGCCCGCTATGGCGTGGCGGTGCGCATCGTCGACAAGGCCGCCCAGCGCACCGACAAGTCCAAGGCCCTGGTCATCTGGAGCCGCACCCTGGAGCTGATGGACCGGGCCGGCTGCGCGCCGGCCCTGATCTCGGCCGGCGTCCCGGCGCTGGGCGCCAATATCTTCGCCGGCGGCAAGCCGCTGGCGCGCGTCACCTTCGAGGGGATTGAGAGCGCCTACGCCTTCGCCCTGATGATCCCGCAGTCGGAGACCGAGCGGGTGCTGGAGACCCATCTGGAGAGCCTGGGCGTCCGCGTGGAGCGCACCGTCGAGGCCACCAGCTTCACCCAGGGCCCGGACGATGTCGATATCACCTTGCGCAACGATCGCGGCGAAGCCGAAACCCTGACCGTCGATTGGCTGGTCGGCTGTGACGGCGCCCATTCCATGGTGCGTCACGGGCTGAACACGACGTTCGAGGGCGACACGGTGCCGGCCGACTTCCTGCTGGCCGATGTCCGCCTGGCCGGCCAGCCGACGCCGCCCACGGAGCTGGCGATCTATTGGTGCGCCGAGGGCCTGATCGCGATCTTTCCCATCACCCCCGGCCGCGCCCGGGTGATCGCCGATCTTGGCCCTTCAGCCAGTCCCTCGCCGCCGACGCCCACCCTGGAGCAGATCCAGGCCATTCTCGATCGGCGCGGGCCGGGCGGGATCACCGCCTCCGATCCGATCTGGCTCTCCGGGTTTCGCATCAACGAGCGCAAGGTCGCCCACTATAGCCAGGGCCGGGTGTTCGTCGCCGGCGACGCCGCCCATGTGCACAGCCCGGCCGGCGGCCAGGGCATGAACACCGGCATGCAGGACGCCATCAACCTGGCCTGGAAGCTCGCCCTGACGTGCCGCGGCGAGGCCGGCCCCGCGCTGCTGGAGAGTTACGATCCCGAGCGCGGCGCCGTGGGCGAGAAGGTGATCGCCGACGCCCGGCGGATGATGCGGGTGGCCATGCTGCGCAATCCCGCCGCCCAGGCGGTGCGCAACGTCGCCGGCCATTTCCTGCTGGGCCTGCCGCCGGTGAACGAGGCCATGGCGCGGAATTTCTCCGAGATCACGATCGGCTATCCCCACTCGCCCCTGAACGGCCGCGATGCGCCAGGCATCGGCGGACCGGCGCCGGGCGAGCGGCTGGCCCCCGTCAAAGGCCAGGCGCCGGTGGGGACGGGAGGGGCGCCGCGCTTCGTCCTCTTCGCCGCGCCGAGCGAGCCGGTGAACGCCCTGCTGGCGCGCCGCCCCGACCTGCTGGAGCCCGCCCTCCGGCCGCCGGTGACCGAAATGGGCATGTGGCTCGTCCGCCCCGACGGCTACATCGCCTGCGTGGCGCCGGAGGGCGATGCGGCGGCGATCGAGCGCTATCTGGAGGGGCTGGCGGCCTGACCTCGGTGCGCCTGATTTCGGGCCAAGCGGGCGAGGGCCTGCCCACCGCGCCGCGGCAAAAGAAATGAGCGTGGAGCACTTATCCGTGATAAGCTGCGCCACCGTCGAGTGCGAGGCCCACCACTAGGGAGGGCGTGACCTCACTGTCGTCGCGCCGGGTATGGCCTTCAATCCGCGAGTCTCCGGCTCCCAAGAAAGGCCTCGCATGGCCGCTCCGCCGCCGCTCGTTCCCGACGTAGCCAATAAGCTCGCCCTGGCGATGGTCGCTTCCTCCGAGGCGCCGATCCTGCTTCTCGATGGCGAGCTGAAGGTCATCGCCGCCAGCGCGTCTTTCTGCGGCTCGTTCAAGATCGACCCCCGAGCGGTTGTGGGCCTTCCCATCGGCGAGCTTGGCTCCGGCGAGTGGAACAGCCGCCAGCTACGCTCCTTGCTGAACGCCGTCGCGTCGGGAAACGCCGATATCCCGACCTACGAGATGGGATTGTCGAGAGCTGGGGATCCGCGGCGCCAGCTCGTGATCATGACTTGCAAACTCGAGTTTGGCGACGATGACAACATCCGGCTTCTGGTGACCGTGAGCGATGTCACCGAGGCTCGGATCGCCGAGAAGCTCACGATCGATCTGCTGCGGGAAAAGGACGTCCTGCTCCAGGAGGTGCAGCATCGGGTCGCCAACAGCCTGCAGATCATCGCCAGCGTGCTGATGCAGAGCGCCCGCAAGGTCCGATCCGAGGAAACCCGCGGCCATCTGAACGACGCCCATAACCGCGTCATGTCCATCGCCACCCTGCAAAGACAGCTCGCGTCGACACGGCCCGGGGATGTGGCGCTGCGTCCCTATTTCACCCGGCTGTGCGAGAGCCTGGGCGCCTCGATGATCGCCGACCACGAGCGGCAGACCATCGAGGTGCGTGGCGATGGCAGCGTGGTTCTGGCCGACGTCTCGGTGAGCCTGGGCCTGATCGTGACAGAGCTGGTGATCAATGCGCTCAAGCACGCCTTCCCCGGCGGTCGCGCCGGAACGATCACTGTGGACTACAACGCTCACGGACCCAATTGGACCCTATCGGTCGGCGACGACGGCGTGGGCATGCCGGAAGACGGCGTACTCGCGATCCCGGGCCTGGGAACGAGCATCGTCGAGTCGCTGGCAAGACAATTGCGGGCCCATGTTTCGGTCACGGGCGCCAGACCCGGCACCACGGTTTCGGTCACCCACACTCAGATCGCCGCGGTGGACGCCGAGGGAGAAGCCCGCGCGGTGTGACCCGATCAGGCGGCCCAGTGGCCGCCGTGCCGGGCGCTGCTCAACTCCGCCATGCGCCGTACCGCCGCATCGATCGCTTCGCGACTGAAAGGCTTGGCGATGAAGTCGCTTCCGGCCGGCAGCTCGGAAAGCTCGGTCTCTAGTCTGCCCGATGCGATGATGATTTTCACCGGAGGCCACCGGTCGCGGACATGATGGGCCAGCCGGATGCCATCCATGGAGCCGGGCATGCGGATGTCGGTCACCATCACTTCAATCTCAGGGTGAGAGTCCAAAAGCCGGATGGCCTCGTCGGCGTCGCTCGCCTCCAGCACCAGCAGGCCCGCCTGGCTCACGATGTAGGCGAGTTCAGCGCGTACGAGCGCTTCATTTTCGACGATCAGGACGGTCGCGGGTGAAAGACGTTTATACTGAGCCATCGGGAGCCAACGCCCGTCGCCTCGGTAGGTTCCCGCGCCGACCTGAGGCCTCTAGGTAGTTTCCGAGGCTGTCTCCGCCGCGCCGCCTGATTACTCTCCCCTCAAGCGGCTGATCCAAGGGAACGGCTCCAAACCCGTCCAACAAGGATCATCGGCCGCGATGAGTGGCTGGGCCGATCGGCGCCCGATCGGAGACCGCCAGCCTTAGATTGGAGACGACGATGAACACCGACAGCATGCTGCAACAGGCCGTACAGGCGGAACTGGGATGGGAGCCCAGCGTGATCGCCGCCCATATCGGCGTGGCCGCCAAGGACGGCGTGGTGACCCTCACGGGCCACGTCGAGAACTACGCCGACAAGTTCGCGGCCGAAGCGGCCACACGCCGGGTAAAGGGCGTCAAGGCCGTCGCCGAGGAGATCGAGGTCAAGCTCCTGAACGACACCAAGCGGAGCGACCAAGACATCGCCGCCGCGGCCATCGACCGCCTAGCATGGAACGTTTCGATTCCAAGGGACACCGTCAAGGTGAAGGTCGAGAAGGGATGGGTCACCCTGACCGGTCAGGTCGACTGGCGCTTTCAGTATGAGGCCGCCCAGCAGGACGTCCGGCGCCTGTATGGCGTCACCGGCCTCTCCAACCTGATCACCATCAAGTCGAGGGTAAACGCGGCCAACATCAGCGACGACATCACCCACGCCCTGAACCGCTCCTGGTATTTCGATCCCCAGTCGATCCGGGTGAGCGCCGAGGCCGGCAAGGTTCGACTTACCGGAACGGCGCGCTCGCCGCACGACAAGCGGACCGCGGCGATGGCCGCCTGGGCCGCCCCCGGCGTCACCTCGGTGGAGAACGACATCACCGTCAACTAACCTCGACCAGCCGTGCCCCGCCCGCCCGATTTAACCCGGGCGGGCGGGTTCGTCGTTGGTCAACTCCATGGATGGAAGACTTTCATGCAGGCTATGGTTCTCAGCGCGCTTCGAACGCCCCTGGTCCTGACCGATCTCCCCGATCGCCAGCCCGGCGGCGGCGAGATTTGGGTGAAGATCGCCGCCTGCGGGGTGTGCCGCACCGACCTGCATGTGGTCGACGGCGATTTGCCAAACCCCCATTTGCCGATCATCCCCGGCCACGAGATCGTCGGTCGGATCGATGCGCTCGGGCCGGGCGTGGAGGGCCTCCGGCTCGGCGAGCGGGTCGGGATTCCGTGGCTGGGCCACACCGACGGCGTCTGCCCCTATTGCCTCGCCGGCCGCGAGAACCTCTGTGACCATCCCCTCTTCACCGGTTTCACCCGCGATGGCGGCTTCGCCACCGCGACCATCGCCGATGCGCGCTTCGCCTTTCCGCTGGGCGAGGACGGGCGAGGACGCGGCCCTGGCGCCCCTGCTGTGCGCCGGCCTGATCGGCTGGCGCTCGCTGGTCATCGCCGGCGAGGGCAAGCGGCTGGGCCTCTACGGCTTTGGCGCGGCGGCCCACATCCTGGCCCAGGTCGCCCTCTGGCAGGGCCGTCAGGTGTTCGCCTTCACCCGGCCAGGCGACACCAAGACCCAGGCCTTCGCCAGAAGCCTTGGCGCGCAATGGGCCGGAGGGTCGGATGAGCCGCCGCCGGCGCCGCTGGACGCCGCCATCATCTTCGCCACCGTCGGCGAACTCGTGCCGGCGGCGCTCCGGGCCGTGCGCAAGGGCGGCCGCGTGGTCTGCGCCGGCATCCACATGAGCGATATCCCGAGCTTTCCCTATTCGATCCTTTGGGAAGAACGCCAAGTGCTGTCGGTGGCCAATCTTACGCGCAAGGATGGGATCGATTTTCTGGGCCTGGCGCCCACCGTCGGCATCGCTGTCAAGACCACGCCCTATCCGCTCAGCGCCGCCAACGAAGCTCTCGCCGATCTGCGCGCCGGCCGCTTCGAAGGAGCGGCGGTGTTGACGGTTTGAGCGTGGGCGGAGGCGCGCGGGCTAGGACGTCAGCGCTGGCAGCGCTTCGGGCGCCCTGCCGACGCCGTCGGCGGCCTTGGCCTTGTCGGTCTTTTCGAGGATCTCGAGGAACGGCTTGATGATGTCGATCGGCATGGGGAAGACCACGGTGGAGTTCTGCTCGGCGCCGATCTCGGTCAGGGTCTGCAGATAGCGCAGCTGCATGGCGGCCGGGATGCTGCCCAGGATGCGGGCGGCGTCGACCAGGGTCTGCGAGGCCTGAAACTCGGCCTCGGCGTGGATGATCTTGGCGCGCCGGTCGCGCTCGGCCTCGGCCTGTTTGGCGATGGCGCGCACCATGTTCTCGGTAAGCTCGACGGTGCGGATCTCCACATTGCTGACCTTGATCCCCCAGGTTTCGGTCTGGGCGTCGAGGATGCTCTGGACATCGGCGTTCAGCTTCTTGCGCTCGGAGAGCATTTCATCGAGCTCATGCTGGCCGAGCACGGCGCGCAGGGTGGTCTGGGCGAGCATGTTGGTGGCCGGAAGATAGGTCTGGACCTTGATGATCGCCCGCTCGGGATCGACCACATTGAAATAGAGCACCGCGTCGACCTTCATCGACACATTGTCCTTGGAGATCACATCCTGGGTCGGGATCTCGATCACCTGGATGCGCAGATCCACGCGGACCATCTGCTGGACCAAGGGAATCAGCAGGACCAGGCCCGGGCCCTTGACGTGGTCGAAGCGGCCCAGGGTAAACACCACGGCGCGCTCGTATTCGCGCAGGATTTTCACCGCCGAGGTCAGCAGCAGCACGCCGACGAACAGACAGACGATGAGCAGCACCGAGACGGCGTAGAGGGATGAGGGGAACACGGCGTTGATCCTTGGGCGGCGAAGGCCGCCCACCATCATCCCCCCACCAGCGCCGCGGCGGCAGCCTCGGAATCTACCTAGACGGCGATTTCGCCGAGGAGACCTTCAACGTCGCGTGGCCGTCGAATGATCTGGCGCCGACGGCGGTCCAGCCATGCCGGCGCGCGGCGCCAGATTTCCGATGAGCACGCCCGCGGCGATCGCGGCCATGAACACCAGAAGCATCGTCTCGATCGCTTTGGGTCGTGGGGCGGTTGGCCGGCCGGCCTGGAGGGCGCGAGGTGGAACATCCTTGCCCGCCGACATCGGCAGAAGCGCGATGAGGCGAGCGGCCAGTGTCGCGCGCTCCGTCTGGAGGGGCGCATCGTCGATGACGTCGGCGAGCAGGGAGGATAACCGCCGCGCCGCGCCGTCCGCGGGCATGCGCGCCAATTCTGCCGCCTCCGTCCAGGGATCGAGGTCCAGGCGCGCCAGGGCCGAAACGACGCTGAGCGGCATGTCATTGCGGTCTTTGCAAACCGTGGCGAAGAGGAAGTCGTTGAACGTGGCGCCGAGGTTGGAGGTCATCTTCAGGAGTTCGAGGCGCCGATCCA
This sequence comes from uncultured Alphaproteobacteria bacterium, assembly GCA_963817995.1. Taxonomy (GTDB): domain Bacteria; phylum Pseudomonadota; class Alphaproteobacteria; order Caulobacterales; family Caulobacteraceae; genus Acaudatibacter. Next base: position 47,833 of record CAWFQJ010000015.1, on the reverse strand, counting down.
GAGCAGCGCCTCGTCGGCGTGGCGCTTGTCGAAGGCCTTGACCTTTGGGTGCACGAACAACTTGACCGCGCCGACCAGCCAGTTCTGCCATTCGTGGCCGGTGATCAGGGCGATGCGATCCACTTTGGCCTCGTGGTCCTTGACAAAGGCGGCGTGGGTTTCGAAATCGGCCATGCTGTCCCATCCCTCCAGATGGGTGGCGTCGACCAGAAGCTTGATCCTGCCATAGCGCTTGATCAGTTCATCGACCTCGGGGGCGAGGGCTTCGAAGTCCTTGGCCTTGAGCTTCTTCGGCGCGATGAGCTTGAGCACATCGGGGGCGATGAATTCCATCTTCATGTCGGGTGTCTCCGGCGCCGCGCGATGACAGCGTACCCCAAAGTCTAGGGTCGCCGGACCCGCCGGCCCAGACTCTGGAAACTACCTAGGGGCGCCGATGGGGATATGCTAGGATATCCCATGTCCTGGAGGCCATGATGTCGGAAGCGAAAATCGGACGGTGGGGCAAGAGCCTGGCGGTGCGCGTGCCGCTGGACGTGGCCAAGGCGGCCGGGCTCACCGAAGGCGAGCAGGTGGATATCGAGGCGCGGGGCGGCGAGATCGTCATCCTGCGGTCGGAGGCCAAGCGACGCGCCCGCGAAGACGCCCTGGCGGCGGTGGCGGAGATCATCGAGGCGCGCAAGGGGCACTCCCTGGGCGGCCTGAGCGTTCGCGAGCTGATCGACGAAGGCCGCCGGTGAGCCTTGTGCTCGACGCCTCCCTGACCGTCACCTGGCTGCTGGACGATGAAATCGGCCCGGCCGCCGGCGAGATCATGTCGCGCGTGGCGGCGGACGAGGCCCATGTGCCGTCGCTATGGCGGCTGGAGGTGGCCAACGCCCTGCGCAACGCCGTGCGCCGGGGCCGATGCACGCTCGATCTGGCTGACGGTTCGCTCGAAAGGCTGTCCCGACTGCCGATCGTGATCGACGCCGAGACCGACGCCCACGCCTGGGGCGCAACGCGCGAAATCTCCACGGAAGAGGGCCTCACGCTCTACGACGCCGCCTATCTGGAGCTGGCCCTGCGGCTGGACCGCCCCCTCGCGTCCAACGACGGCGATCTGATCGCGGCCGCCCGGCGACGGGGCGTCGAGGTGCTGGTCGTTTAACCTAGCCCGCCGATATCAAGCCGCCAGGGCTTCGGCGCCCAGGGCCAGGAGCTCGGGCGTTGTGCGATTGGGGATATCGGCCGCCACGGTGCGCACAATCCGGCGGAAGGTCTCGTTGTGATGGGCCTTCAGATAGACGCCCAGCTGCGCGGCCATGTTGCTCTCGCCCTTGCCGTGGCCGATGACCACGATGCGACCGCCGTCGGCGAGGGCGGCGGCGATCTCTTCGAAAAAGGCGTAGTCGGCCGCGCCCAGGCGCTGGTCTTCCAGGCGGTGATCCTTTTGCGCCAGGGGGTGGAGGAAGTGATGCTCGCCCCAATGGGCGATGGCGTGGCGGGCCGCGCCCTTCGCATCGACATCGATGTGATAGACCCGCGCCTCGGCGTGATCGATGACGACGACGAGGCCGGGCGCCGCATCGCCGGCCGCCGCCGGCGGCGACGCCGACCAGCCGGCGCGCATCAGGAAATGGCCGAGGGCCGATACATCCTGGGCTGAGAGATCCTTGGCGTGGGGCTCTCGGGTATGAAGCCTCTGGCCGGAGACGACGAAGACGACCTCATCGTTGCGCCGCTCCTCCACCGAGCCGATGGCCCCGATCAGGGCGACCACCTCGCGCCATTCGAGATTGTGCGCCGCCGGGTGGCGGAATATCGCCTCCAAGGTGCGGCGCTCGGACTTGGAGAGGGCGTCGGCGGCGGTGAGGGTTGTGGTCATCGGGCCAGAGTAGGGGCGCCGGGGGCGCGCCGTCACACCTCGGAAACTACCTAGGGGGCAAGGTCCGACACCTGGTTTGGGTGGTTGCTAAGGACTTGGCTCATAGGGCGTCGGCTCCATCCGATAAAGCAGCTTAGGAGCGAAGCGGGGATGGGCCGAGTTGCTAATCCGGCCCCAGCTCCCCCAGCACCGGTTACCGGCTCGAGAATTTTGCTTTGAGGGAGCTACTCTACGGCATCAGGACCGCGTCAACGACGTGAATCACGCCGTTCGACTGCATGACGTTGGCGATCGTCACCCTTGAGGTTCCGCCCTTGGTGTCGGTTAGCACGAGGTTGCCGTTCTCAATCATGGCGGTGAGAGGCTCTCCCTCCACTGTGGTCAAAGTCGCCTTGCCGCCTCCGGCCTTGATCGCCGCCTTGATATCCCCAGCCGTCATCCGGCCGGCGACAACATGGTAGGTGAGGATCTTGACCAGGGTTTCCTTGTTTTCCGGCTTGAGCAGCATATCGACCGTGCCTCCCGGAAGCGCCGCGAAGGCCTCATTGGTCGGCGCGAACACGGTGAAGGGACCCGGCCCGGACAGCGTCCCGACAAGGCCCGCGGCCTTGACCGCGGCCACCAGGGTCGTGTGATCCTTTGAGTTGACGGCGTTCTCTATAATGTTCTTCGAAGGATACATGGCCGCGCCACCGACCATGGGCGGTTGATCCATCGCAGTTTGAGATTGCGCGTTACTAAATGATCCCATTAACGCGGCGGCTATTGCCGTAATTAGAAAATATCTTGCACCAGTCACGTGGCGATCCTTGTGAATTAGTCGCCAGGAACGGCGATTTATACATAGACGACTGACGCCGTCTTTTGGATCACTCCAGACGTCATTTCCGCCCAGTTTCACGCCAGCTAGGCCCGGTCCATCTCTGTTATCGCGAGAAGAAAAGAAGGTGACGCTGGATTGGGCCACACCCCTCCGATTGAAGGGTCCCAGGTGCAGAGTCATCGGCCGGGTCCGGTGGCAACCACGAGGTCGCCTCGGCGACCTTTCCAACTTCCAACGAGGGTGGACACCGGTCATTCAGTCCCGTCACTTGAGAACCTCTTGCTCATATTGGTCCGAACCATGCCCGCGTCGATCGGCTCCTCAGTGTCCACGCCATAACCGAGGCTTGTGTAGAGTTCGATATTCCCGGCGAAGCGCCTGTTCGTGTACAACCAGATGCGGTCGTAACCCAGCGAGCGAGCAATTTCCTCCGCATAGCGCATTAGCTTCGACCCCAGGCCCCGCCGTTGGAAGGCCGGAGACACGGCGACATTCTCGATAAGCAACCTGTCGCCTTGGTCTATCGTTTCGATCAACGCCGCGAGCGTCCCATCGATATAGAGCAGGTCGAAGCGATTGTTTTGAACCGCAACCTCGTAGTCCGCGCTCATCGGTTTGGGCTCCCGACCGATCGCCGGAACCCATTTGGCATACGCGGCCCGCGTGAGGTCGCGGATTGCGGCGGCATCCGGCCCCGCGCCTCGTCTCATCTCAATTTCATGGTCCAAGGCGGCCTCCGTTTCTGTGCCCTGAAACTGAGGATCGCCGCACGACAGTAAAGTCCGCAAGGGGCCTACCCGCCGATCGCCCCGGCAACGGCGGGAGACCCCTACGCGACGGTCGCCAAGGCTGTCGGCCCCGTACCCATCTGGCTTGTTCACGGCGACGCCGACCAAACCGTGTCAGTGGAGGAGTCCCGTCACCTGTTCGCAGCCCTTAAGGCTGCCGGCAATGACGTCCATCTTACCGAATTGCCCGGCGTGGATCACCCGGCCTGGGACCCCGCCTACCAAAACCCCGACATCGCCGCGTGGCTCTTCGCTCAGCAGCGGCGCCGATAGGGCGCGGCCCGGATTGTCCGTCGACGAAAGCATCGCCGCGGCTCAATTTTTGCATATTCAACCCGATGGCGCGGCCCGCCGCCAGACCAAGCTAACTTCAACAATATCGGTGGATTACGGACCTAGTTGGCGCGATCCGGGACGCGCGGACTGCCTGCGAAGAAGCGCCAGTCGGGCGAGCGCACCAACGCATAGGAACCGTCCCCGAGGACGACCTGAAGGCCCAGAAGCGCGAGCCATACCAGCGGAAGCTCGGCGCCCGCCTTTGTGAAATAGAAGCCTTTTCGAACCAGCCAGAACTGCGCGGCGCCGATCATCATCGGCATGGCGTAGAGCGCCACGTAGCGGGAAAGCACGCCCGGGATCAGGAGCACGGCCCCCGCGAACTCCGCCGAAAGCACATAGGCCGGCACGAACGTCGGATAGCCGCTCTTCACCAGGCCGCCCCACCACGCCTCGACGCCGCCCGGAAGCAGACAGAACTTCCAATAGAGATGGCCGATGAAAAGCGAGCCGATGAGCAGCCTGAGAAGCAAGGCTCCGAGCTTAAGCTCCGCCGGCTGACGTTCCACGGCCTTTGCGCCCCCGCGTGAATTGCCGGAATGTTCGCACATTCGTGGCCGAGCCGGAAATCGCCGCCACGGGTCGGAGCCGCCCGGCGCGGGAAACGCGGCAATAACGGTTTGTCGAGCCGGACCGTGATGCTAGCCTCGCGGGAGCACGACGAAGAGCGCGCAACGTGTATTCGATCCATCTCGATCAAGCTCACTTCCCGGCTCAAAGAGACCATCCCGTACTCGAAACGACGGTTGGCGGCGTCTTGCGTGAGCGCGCGAAGGCCACACCCGGCGCCGTGGCCCTGGTCGAGGCCGACATCGCCGGCGCGCTCCAGCGGCGCTGGACCTATGGCGAGCTGGCGGCCGACGCCGAACGTCTCGCGAGGGCGCTGTTGTCTCGCTACCAGCCCGGCGAGCGGATCGCTGTCTGGGCGCCGAACATCCCCGAGTGGGTGATTCTCGAATACGCCGCCGGCTTGGCGGGCCTGACCCTGGTCACCGCCAATCCGGCCTACCGACCGCGCGAGCTGCAATACGTCCTGGAGCAGTCCGGCGCTGTCGGCCTGTTCATCGTCAAGGCGCATCGCGGCAACCCGATGGCCGAGATCGCCGCCGAGGTCGCGGCGCAAACCCCCGCCGTGCGAGAGGTCGTCGATCTTGAGGACCCCGCGACGCTCTATGCCGGCGAGGCGGCCGCGACCGCCTTGCCCGAGGTCCGCCCGGGCGATCCGGTGCAAATCCAGTACACCTCCGGCACCACGGGTTTTCCGAAGGGCGTGGTGCTGCACCATCGCGGCATCACCAACAATGCGCGTTTGTCGATGGCGCGGATGGGCCTGCGGGTGGGTGACGCGGTCCTCAATGTCATGCCGCTGTTCCACACGGCGGGGTGCGGGCTGCTGACGCTGGGCGCCGTTCAGTTCGGCTGCCGGTTGATCGTGGCGCGGCTGTTCGACCCGGCGCGGATGCTGGATATCGTCGAAGCCGAGCGTGTGGAGTTCGTGCTCGGCGTGCCGACCATGCTGGTCGCCCTGCTGGAAGCGCGGGCCGCGCGGCCGCGCGACCTCTCCTGCATCCGGACGATGGGTTCGGGCGGCGCCATGGTTCCGCCGGAACTGGCCCGGCGGATCCGGACGGAATTCGGTTGCGGCTTCCACATCGTCTACGGTCAGACCGAGAGCTCGTGCCTCCTGACCATCACCGGCCCCGACGATTGCGAGACAGTCGGCCAGCCCCTGGCCCAGACCGAGGTTTCCATTCGCGATCCCCAGACGAACGCGGTGCGGGCGCCCGGCGCCGTGGGGGAGATTTGCGCGCGCGGATATGGCGTCATGCTCGGGTACAACGACGATCCCCAGGCCACCGCCAAAGCCATCGACGCCGAGGGCTGGTTGCACACCGGCGACCTCGGGACCCTGGATGTTCGCGGACGCCTCGGCATCACCGGCCGCGTGAAGGAGATGATCATTCGCGGCGGGGAAAACCTGTTCCCCGCCGAGATCGAGAACGTCCTGTTGGAACACCCCGACGTGGCCGAGGCGGCGGTCATCGGCGCGCCGGACGAGCGATGGGGCGAGATCGTCGTCGGCTTCGTACGGTTGGCGACAGGGGCGCGGCTGGATCGGACGGCGCTGGTCGGCCCACTGCCGCGAGCGCATCTCACCGCAGAAGACACCCGCGCATTGGATCGAGATCGCGGAGTGGCCGCTCACCGGCTCCGGCAAGATTCAGAAATTCGTGCTGCGCGAGCGGTTCATGGCGGGCGCGTTTGAAAGCGCTCGGACCTAGGCTCAGGACCCATTAAGGGATTCCCAAGGCGGCGGTGGTCTGATTCATTGGCGGCGTCAGGAGGCGTCGTCATGAGTGATTTGTTTTGGCTTAGCGAGGCGCAGATGCGCCGGATAGAGCCGTATTTTCCGCTCTCGCACGGCATGCCCCGTGTCGATGACCGCAGGGTGATCAGCGGGATCGTGTTTGTGATCCGGAATGGTCTGCGCTGGCGGGACGCGCCGAAGGACTACGGGCCGCACAAGACGATCTACAACCGGTTCATCCGCTGGAGCCGGCTGGGCGTGTTCAACAAGATCTTCGCCGAGCTGGCCGGCCAGGGTCCCAAGCCCGATCGGCTGATGATCGACGCCACCCATCTGAAGGCGCATCGCACGGCGGCGAGCCTTTTCAAAAAGGGGCTCTTCCCCGACGTATCGGGCGCACCAAAGGCGGCCTGAACTCGAAGCTGCACGCCGTCTGCGACGGCGAGGGCAGACCCTTGATCATGCTGCTCAGCGAAGGTCAGATGAGCGACTTCAAGGGCGCCGCCCTGATGATCGATGAACTGCCGCCGGCCAAGGTCCTCTTGGGCGACAAAGGCTATGACGCCGACTGGTTCCGAGACGCCCTCGCCGAGCGCGGCATCGAGGCCTGCATCCCCTCAAAAGCTAACAGGAAAGAGCCCATCCCCCACGACCAGGCGCTCTACCGCCAGCGCCACAAGATCGAGAACATGTTCGGCCGCATCAAAGACTGGCGGCGCATCCACACCCGCTACGACCGATGCGCCCACACCTTCATGTCCGCCATCTGCATCGCCGCAACCGTCATCTTCTGGCTGTGATCAATGAGTCCTGAGCCTAGGCCTTTCCGTCGGCGGTCCCTCTCTCCAGGGGCCGAGTCACCGTTCGAGCGCATCGGCGCCGGCGCTGTGAGCATCGGCCGCGCTCGGATCCCGGCTTTGGCGCAGTTCCTCCCGCAGTCGTCCCACCTCCCCTTCCAAGCGTTCGATGCGATCGAGCGTATGGTCGAAGCTGGTGGACTCCAGCGATTGCAGGAAGGCCCAGACGGCCGCGAGGGCGCGGTGAAATTTTCCCTCCTCTGGGGCCGAAGGGTTCGCTGTGTGTGTCATCAGAGGCTCCTCCGAAGATGGTCGCGGGGGTCGGCCTTGTGCCGCCTACGTGTCGAATTCAGAGCTGTGTCCAACCGCCGTCGACAGGCAGTTCGGCGCCGGTCGTGAAGGTCGCGTCGAACGCGAGGAAGAGGACGGCCTTGGCGATTTCCTCCGTGGTCCCCCAGCGCTTCATGGGAACCATGCCCTTCATCTGCTCCTTCATCTGGGCGATCGTTTCTTTGTCGAGGCCCATCTTGCTCAAGATCGGCGTGTCGGTGGGGCCGGGCGACACCGCGTTGACGCGAATCTCCAGAGGCACAAGCTCAGTAGCAAGCACCCGAGCGAAGGATCGCAGCGCGGCCTTGGCGGCTGCGTAGGTGGCGTTGCCGGGCATTCCCTTGACGTTCGCGATCGAGGTCGTGAGGACGACCGAGCCTCCCCGATTGATCAGCGGTGCAAGCTTCTGGACCGTGAAAAAGGGGCCCTTGGCGTTCACGTTGAACATCTCATCGTAGATGGCCTCGGTCACGCTCTCGAGAGGCGCTCGAATGCTGAACCCGGCGTTGACGAAGAGCAGGTCGAAGGTGTCGAACTCGGTCTTCACCTGGGAGGCGAGGGCGTCGATGTCCGTCAACGACCGCGCGTCGCTCGAAACCACGAGGGCGCCCGTCCCAAGCTCCTTCCGCGCCGAGTCCAGGCCGGCCTGCGAGCGCCCCGTCACCAGGACCCGCGCGCCCTCATCGAGGAGCATCCTAGCCGTCGCGAGCCCCATGCCGCTGGTGCCGCCGATAATCACCGCCTTTTTATCTTGGTACCGTTCCATGCGTACTCTCCTTGCGACGCCGGCGGCGCCTAGTTATTTTTGAACTATTTTGTATTTTAGTCGGGCGAGAAGGTGGCGGTCAAATTAAATTCAAACTATTTATTTCGAAATACCGCAGGCCCCTATGGGCAATCACGTCACGCCGCGATCACCTGCTGGCGCGGGTCGCCGTGACCGGCGCTCCCTCAGTACGCCACGCTCAAGGACGCGGGCCGAGAGAAATCGACGCCGGAGACCTTGGCGACGGCCTGCCACGCGGCTTCTTGGCTGGCGCGATCGTGGAGGTGTGGGTGGCGCTGCACCTCGATTGGGCCTGAGAACTTCCCTTCAGCCGAGGCGAAGAATTGCCCCGAGACGTCGGTTCCGAACGCCGACGCCTGGAGATAGCGACGGGCCGCGGTCTCCGGCGTCTGATTCATGCCGGGAATGAGGTTCGCCATTGGGATAAACAGATACTTCAACGCCGGACCGGCGTTTCGCACCACCTTGGTGTCGGTCGCCGCACCGGGCGAGACAGCGTACACGGCCATGCCGGAGGGCAGCCGGCGGGCCAGGGCCGCGGTCCACCAAGCGATAATGAGCTTCGCGTCGGCATATGTATTGTTGGGCGCGTACTTGACGTTCGGCCCGTTGCGAATCAGGGCTTCAATAGCGGCGGCTCGGTCACCCTGGTGGTGTTGGGCCGCGAAGGCTGGCACGTCGGTGTAGCTGAACATGGGCACGCCCCCTCGGGCAGGCTCCGCGCCGGCGATAACGATCCGCGCGCTGGGGCTCAGCAGGTTGGCGCGGAGCAAGCCGACCGTCAGTTGATGATGGCCGATCAGCGGGGCCTGAGCCGCCTCCACGCCCGCCGGGGTGAGCACGCGCGCCTTGCCTGGGACCATCCCGGCATTGAGCAGGAGGAAATCGATCGGCCGACCTCGCTGGACGAGGGCGGCGAGGGCGGACTGAACGCTGGCCGGCGCGTCCAGCTCCAGCTCCAGCGGCGTGAAGACCCGCGTCTTGGTCTCCGCCGCGAGCTGAGCGGCCGTTTCCTGGATCCGGGCCAGGCGGCGCCCGGTGACGATGACTTCGTGGTAGCCCCCAGCGGCGAGCAAGCGGGCCGCAGCGTGACCAAGCCCCGAGGTGGCGCCGGTGACAAGAGCGATCGAATGTCCCATGTGAGGTTCCTTGGTGAAAGGGAAGGGGGCGTGGGGCTCCGCGGGGGCAGGGCCCAGCTTGCTAATTTCTTACCGGTCAGTTATATATTTTCGTAATTCGTGAGGGTCAAGGATTTTTGAACTGAATGATTCAGAATTCTATCAGGCCGCGGGGACGACCGCGAAGCTTCGACGAGGTTGACGCGCTGGAAAAGGCGACGCAGGTCTTTCGCTCGAAGGGCTTCGACGGCGTGACGATCGATGATCTCGTCGCGGCCATGGGCGTAGGACGACCAAGCCTGTATTCCGTGTTCGGGGACAAGCGGACGATATTCTTGCGCGCCCTTAGGGCGTACGCGGATGCAAAGGGCGCTCGCGCTGCGAAGGCGCTCTTTTCGCCGCCGACGCTTCGCGACTCGCTCACCGGCTTTCTGAGGCACGCCGTGGAAAGCGCGACCGAGGAAGGATCCGCCCCGGGATGCCTAATGGTGTGCGTCGCCCCCCTCGTAGACGACGCCGAGGTCAGGCAGTTCCTGAAGGACGCCATAGCTGGCGGCATGGCGCTCGTGGAACGCCGTTTCCGCGACGGGATCGACGCGGGAGAAATCCCGTCTGACTTTCCCGTAGCCGCGCGCGCGAGCCAGGTTCTCGACCTTTCCCGTGGTCTGACCGTGCGGGCGCAGATGGGCGCGCCGCGCAAGATGCTCCTCAATGACGCGGAGGAAGCGGCCGATTTGGTGCTCCTGCCGCGGCGTGGAAATGCGGCGCCGGATGGTTGATGCTGGATGGCGTGGACATCAAACCGACCGCTAGACGCGTCAGACGCTCGCGAGCACCGAGTCTGGCGCGTGCGGCCCATTCGCGCCGCCGGGGCGGCGAGCAGACGTCCTCAGTGGCAGCTGTGGGTCAGGAGCCGTCATTGTCGCCAGCGAGGAAAGCCGCCCTTCGCCACCTCCGGTTCGCGTCAATCGTCGTCACGCCCGCGCCAGCAACGCCGGGGGCCGTTTCGATGTCCATTGGGTCGCCTGCTCATAGGCGTAGGCGAGCCGCAGGCAATCCAGCTCCCGATGCACGGGGGCGATGATCTGCAGCCCCATGGGGAGCCCTTGGGAGCCGAAGCCGGCGGGCGCGGCCAGCGACGGGCAGCCGGTCATGCTGATGAGGCAGACCGCCTTCATCCATTCATGGTAGGTGCTCATCGGGTGGCCGGCGATCTCGCGCGGCCAGGTCTCGCGCACATCGAACGGGAACACCTGGGCGGTGGGCGCGACCAGGTAGTCGTAGCGCTCGAACAACCGGCTCACCGAGCGGAACCAGGCCGTTCGCACGGCCGAGGCCGCCGCCGCGTCGACGGCCGAGAGCTTGAGCGCGCCCTCCGCCTCCCAAATCGCTTCGGGCTTAAGCAGCGCCCGCTTGGCCGGGTCGTTGTAATAGCCCACCAGGCCCATGCCGTCCTGCTGCCAGCGCAGCCGTATGAAGGCCTCCCACACCGGCGCCGGCGCCATGTCGGGAACGGCGTCCTCGACCACGCAGCCGATGGCTTCGAAGCTTTTCAACGCCGTTCGGCAGAGCTCAAGCACGCCCGGTTCGTAGGGTGCGAAGCCCCCGAAATCCCCGAGCCACGCGATCCTCTTGCCCTTCATGTTCGCGCTTAGCGGCCCCAGGAACTGACGCCCGTCGCTGCCCCACGACAGCGGCGCGTGCGGATCGTAACCGGCCTGAACCGAGAGCAGCAGCGCAAGGTCGGTGACCGAACGGGCCATGGGGCCGGTCACGCCCATGCCCGCCTGCCACACGTCGCCGCCGGTGGCCACGACGCCGAAGCTTGGGCGCAAACCGAAGACGTTGTTCCAGCCGGCCGGGTTGCGCAGGCTGCCGCCGAAGTCGCTGCCGTCCGCCACCGGGACCAGGCGCAAGGCCAGCGACACCGCGGCGCCGCCGCTGCTGCCGCCGGCCGACTTGGTCTGGTCGTAGGCGTTCAGGGTGGCGCCGTAGACGGGGTTGTAGGTGTGCGAACCCAGGCCGAACTCCGGCGCATTGGTCTTGCCGATGAAGATCGCGCCGGCCTTGCGCAGCCGCTCCACCGGCGGGGAGTCCTTGTCGGGAATGAAGTCCTTGAAGATCGGCGAACCCGAGGTCGACCGGATGCCCTTGACCCAGAACAGGTCTTTTACCGCGTGCGGAAAGCCATGCAGCGGCCCCATGATCTCGCCGCGGGCCACCTGGGCGTCGCGCTCACGGGCCTGCGCGATCAGGGCCGACCGGTCCTGCAAGGCCACGATGGCATTGACCTTGGGGTTCAGTCTCTCGATGTGTTCGAGATAAGCGCCCATCACCTCGACGCAGGAAATTTCGCGCGTGGCGATCGCTTTGCTCAGCGCGTGGGCTTCCATCAGAACGATCTCGGAGCCCTGCCGCCCCGCCCAGGCTGTCGGCGCCGCCGACGCAAGAAGCGTCCCGGCGGCTGAAGCCGCCGCCAGCTCCAGGACCGATCTCCGGTCGGGTCCAATCCGAGCCGCATCAGGCGGCGTGTTCATCGGCGTCCTCCGTCGTCGAAAACGCGCTCAGGGGCGGCCGGCTCTCCACGCCGCGGCACGCTACAGGCTCGTGCAAGGTCAAGCTAGACGGCCGATTTCGCAATGACCGCGCCGGGTCGAATATCACCGTCCGACTGGCGCCGTGAATGTCAGGTCTCCGTACCGAGCCCAACGACCGCTTTTGGCGCATCGCGGTCGTCGCCACGGCCTTATCAACGGTTTGAGACTACCCTTGACGCCGTTCCGGAAAAGTAGACCGTTGAGAAATCGGAACTCGCCAGGGCTTAACAACTCATTCAAGGGGGTTCACCTGACAAACCATCGACAGGGCCGCCTTGTCGGTCTCGTGGCCGCGCTCGTGGTGGCCGGAACGCCGGCTATCTTGAAAGCGTCGGCCGCCGAAGATCGACGAATCCTGGGCGCGCTGGACGACACCTATCAGAGGGCTGTCGAACGTGGCGATACTGCTACCATGGGGGCAATATTGGCGGACGACTTCATTCTCGTCGAAGGCGACGGCAAGCGGTGGACGAAGGCCGATTTGATCAGATTCTCTGGCAGCCGCTCGACAAAATACCGGCACCAGGCTGATTCCGAGCGCACGATCCGGATCTGGGGTGACACGGCGGTGGTGACAGCGAAACTCTGGGCCGAGGGCGTCGAGGACGGCGAGCCTGCGGACTACCACCTGTGGTTCAGCGACACCTGGGTGCGCACCCCGACCGGCTGGCGCTACGTGTTCGGTCAGGCCTCGCTCAACCTGCCGGAACGCAAGGGCCGCTAGAAGCACACGCCGGTCGCCGTTCTCCGCCGGATGGCGTCCGCGTCGCACCCGCCGCTGCCCTCCGCTATGGGTCGAGGCTGTGTGAAAACCCCCTCCCGAACGATTCCTTCGATACGCCCGCCGCGGTAGAATCTCCCATCAGCTGCTTCGGGGTTTGCGATGGGCCGCTTCGTCGAGGGTGAGGACCGCCGCCAAGGCGTTCTGCTTCCTGAATATCTGGATGATTATGTGTCAGAGGATAACCCGGTTCGGGTGATCGACGTGTTCGTCGATGAGCTGGACTTGGGGGCGCTGGGGTTCGCGGGGGTCGTCCCCGAGGCGACGGGCAGGCCGGCCTATCATCCGGCCTCACTGCTGAAGATCTACGTCTATGGCTACATCAACCAGATCGCTTCGAGCCGCCGTCTTGAGCGCGAGGCCCAGCGCAACGTCGAGATGATGTGGCTGACGGGGCGCTTGGCGCCGGACTTCAAGACCATCGCCGACTTCAGGAAGGACAATGGCCCGGCGATCCGGGCGACCTGCCGACAGTTCATCGCCCTATGCCGCAGGCTGGACCTGTTCGCCCATGCCGTCGCCGCCATCGACGGCAGCAAGTTCAAGGCGGTGAACACCCGCGACAAGAACTTCACCCGCGCCTCGATCCGGCGTCGCATGGAGCAGGTCGAGGCCAGCATCGACGCGCTACCTTGCCGCGCTGGAGACCGCCGACCGGCAGGAAGGTGAGTTGGCCCAGGCCAAGTCGGTGCGGCTGAAGGACAAGATCGCCGCGCTCGGGCAGCAGATGAAGGACTTCAAGGCCCTTGAGGCCCAGGTCCACGCCGCCCCGGACCAGCAGATATCCCTCACCGATCCGGACGCCCGGGCCATGGCCACCAACGGCAAGGGAACAGGCATGGTCGGCTACAATGTCCAGACCGCCGTCGACGCCGAGCACCACCTGATCGTCGCCCATGAGGTGACCAATGTCGGCCACGACCGCGATCAGCTCTCCAGCATGGCGGCCCAAGCCAAGGCCGCCATGGGCGTCGAGACCCTCGAAGTGCTGGCTGACCGCGGCTACTTCAAGGGCGAGGAAATCCTGGCCTGCGAGCCGCTCGGCGTCACGCCCGTCGTTCCCAAGCCATTGACGTCCAACGCCAAGGCCGATGGCCGGTTCGGTAAGCAGGACTTCATCTACAACGCCGACCACAACACCTATCGCTGCCCGGCCGGCGAGACCCTGACCTGGCGCTTCGCGTCCGTCGAAAAGGGCATGAACCTACACATCTACTGGACGACCAAGTGCGACGAATGCCCGCTGAAGGCCGCCTGCACGAGCAGCAAGCAGCCGCGTCGCATCAGGCGCTGGGAGCATGAAGCGGTCATCGACGCCATGCAGGCGCGGCTGGATCGGGCGCCCAGGTCCATGCGCATCCGACGCGCCACCGTCGAGCATCCCTTCGGCACCCTCAAGGCCTGGATGGGGGCCACCCACTTCAAGATGAAGACGCTCGAAAAGGTCAGTACGGAGATGAGTCTCCACGTCCTGGCCTATAATCTGAAGCGGGTCATCGCCATTCTGGGCGCCATCCCACTCATGGAGGCGATGCGGGCCTGATCCCGCCTTCGCCCGCCCAATCAACCGTCCCCCGAACGCCGGCGGCCAGACCACAAGGCAGGCGACCTATCGCCCCGCGATCATCGCGTTTTTACACGGCCTCGGTCGATAGCGAACGTCTGCACGTTTCCCCAAAGCGCACGATTGTCCCATTACCGGCGGCCGGCACGCGCAGTCATGAGACAGGGTGTCCGGAACGTAGCCCTCTTGCGGTTCGTACCCGCGCGGTGCAATCCCCACCTTGAGCGTCCGGAGGGGGTGAGGATGGAGGTTCACAAGCCGAAAAAGCCGATCCATCATATGCGTGCGTTCGCGGTGGAGATCGGCACCATCGTCATCGGCGTGCTCATCGCGCTGTTCGCCGAGCAGACCGCCGAGCGCCTCGATTGGGCGCGCAGGGTCGATATCGCCAACGAGGCGATGACAAGCGAGATCGTGGACGACAACGGACCGCAAATCTATCAGAGGGCGGCGATTGATCACTGCCTGACCGCGAAGCTCGGCGCCATTGAGGAAGGCCTGGAGGCCCGCACTGATCGCCAGGCGATCGTCAAACTGGTCCGGAGCTATCAGATCGAATACTTGAGTTACGACACCTTGCAGCGGGACGCGGTGAACAACTCGGGTGTCGCGGTGCATTTCTCCGAGCCACAAATTGCGACCTGGGCGAAAATCTACGCCGATATTCCCATCCTCGACCGCACCGCGACTCAGGAAGCACGCGACCTCGGCCGGCTATACGCTCTCAGAGCCAGCGGAGGGGCATTATCGGATGCCGAAGCCGATCGCGTCCTCGAGGCGGCCGAGGCCCTCCGCAGTGATGAAAAGATCATGTACCAAGCCGCCTCCTGGACCTTGCCACAGATATTCGGCGCTGGGCTGAAGCTCAGGCCGGCGCGCGTTGCGGAGTTCATGGGCTGGGCCCGTACACATTACGGCGCTTGCGTCTCCAACGTTCCGATGAATTGGGACGGCCGAGCCCTGGCGCCGACGGCGCCAAACTAAAGGGTTCTTCGACCAGCATCGGAATCCGCTTTGGGTCACTCATTGCCGTCAGGCTGGCGTCGTAGACGTCCAATCTCCACATCGAACCAAATGTCCGCTCCTGGCGCGAAGGCGAACCCACTGGTTTGCCCTCCAATAAGGATCCAGCACGTCCCGCGCGTCAGGCGGCGCTCACCAGCGCGCCGGTATGTCGGGCGATCTCTTCGTCCTCGCGGGAGGGAAGAACCCGTACCTCGGCGCGGGAGGCGCCGTCGCTGATCGGATTGTCGGCGGCGCGGTTGCGGGCGGGATCGAGGCTGACGCCGATCCAGTTCAGGGGCTGGCAGATGGCGGCGCGCGCCTCCGCGTCGTTCTCGCCGATGCCGCCGGTGAAGACGATGAGATCCACGCCCCCCAGGGCGGCGATCATGGCGGCGACCTGCTTGCCCACGGAATAGGCGAACATCTCGATGGCCAGGCGCGCCTCGGCGCTGGTGGCCGCCGCCTCGCTCAGGCGGCGCATGTCGCCGCCGAGGCCGGAGACGCCGGCCATGCCGGAGCGACGGTCGAGGAGGTCTTCAAGGGCCGCGGCGTCGAGGCCCTTTTCGCGCATGAGGTAGAGAAGGACCCCGGGATCCAGGTCGCCGCTGCGGGTTCCCATGACCACCCCGCCGGTCGGAGTCAGGCCCATGCTGGTGTCGATGGAGACGCCGTCCCTGACGGCGGTGACGCTGGCCCCGGCGCCCAGATGGGCGATGATCAGGCGGGCGGGAAGCGCGGGCCCGAGCTGGCGCACGATGGATTCGCACGAGAGGCCGTGAAAGCCGTAGCGCTGGACGCCCTCGGCTTCCAAGGCCCGGGGTATGGGGAGGACCCGCGCCACCGGCGGCATGGCGGCGTGAAAAGCGGTGTCGAAACAGGCCACGCTCGGCAGGCCGGGCATACGCCGATTAGCGGCGAGGATCACGGCCAGGGCGGCGGGGATGTGCAAGGGGGCGAAGGCGGTCGCCGCTTCCAGCGTCTTCAGCACCGCCTCGTCGATCAGGCAGTGGGCGCGAAGTCTGGGGCCGCCATGAACCAGGCGGTGGCCGATGGCGTTCGGAGCCGGGGCCCCGTGATCGGCCAAAAGCCGGGCGATGCGATCCACCGCATCGCCCTGATCGGCCAGGGCCGATGGCTCCGCAACCAGCGGCCGACCGCGCGAGTCTTCCGCGCGGAACCTTCCGGCCGCCTCGCCGAAATCCGCCTCGCCGGTGATCAGCGCCGCCGCCGCCGAAGGGCCCGCCGCGTAGAGACCGAACTTGAGCGAGGAGGAACCGCTGTTCAGCGCCAGCACGGTCAGGCTCGCCTCGCCCGCCATGGGTCAGCCTTGGAGAGGCGCGGGCGGCGTCCAGCGCCAGTCGCGCACCTCGGGCATGTCGTCGCCGTGCTCGCTGATGTAGAGCTTGTGGCGCTCCATGATCGTCCAATAGCGCGCGGTGGCGTCCTCGACCTTGTCGGCGAACCTCGGAATCCGGCGGATCGCGTCCAGGGCCAGCTGGTAGCGATCCAGATGGTTCAGCACCACCATGTCGAAGGGGGTGGTGGTCGTTCCCTCCTCTTCATAGCCGCGCACATGGATGTTGTCGTGATTGCGCCGCTTGTAGGTCAGTTTGTGAATGACGCCCGGATAGCCGTGGAAGGCGAAGATCACCGGCCGGTCGGTGGTGAATAGCTCGTCGAAGTCCTGGTCCTCCAGGCCGTGGGGGTGCTGGCTTTGCGGCTGGAGGGCCATCAGGTCGACCACATTGACCACGCGGATGCGGATATCGGGCAGATAGTCGCAAAGCAGGGTGACGGCGGCCAGGGCCTCCAGGGTCGGCACATCGCCGGCGCAGGCCATGACCACATCGGGGTCCTCCTCGCCGCGGCCCGCCCACGACCACGCCCCGGCCCCGGCGACGCAGTGGCGGACGGCGGCGTCCATATCCAGCCACTGCCACTCCGGCTGCTTGCCGGCGATGATCAGGTTGATGTAGCCGCGACTGCGCAGGCAATGGTCGGCGACCGAGAGCAGGGTGTTGGCGTCGGGCGGCAGATAGATGCGCACCACATCGGCCTTCTTGTTGGCCACATGGTCGATGAAGCCCGGATCCTGGTGGGAAAAGCCGTTGTGGTCCTGACGCCAGACCAGGGAGGTCAGCAGATAGTTCAGCGAGGCGATCGGCGCCCGCCAGGGGATGGCGCGGCTCACCTTCAGCCACTTGGCGTGCTGGTTGAACATCGAATCGATGATGTGGATGAAGGCCTCGTAGCAGGAGAAGAGGCCGTGCCGGCCGGTGAGCAGATAGCCCTCCAGCCAGCCCTCGCAGAGATGCTCGCTCAGCACCTCCATCACCCGGCCGTCGACGCTGAGGTTGATGTCCACGGGCTGGGCGGCCGCCATCCATGCCTTGCCTGAGACCTCATAGACGGCCTCCAGCCGATTGGAGGCGGTCTCGTCGGGGCCGAACAGGCGGAAATTGCGGCTCGGAAGATTGAGCTTCATCACATCGCGCAGGAATTTGCCGAGGTTGCGCGTGGCCTCGGCCTTGACCGCGCCGGGCGCCGGAACCTCGATGGCGTGCTCGCGGAAATGCGGCATGGAGAGCGGGACGAGCAACTCGCCGCCATTGGCGTGGGGGTTGGATCCCATGCGGCGATGGCCGGTGGGGGCCAGGGCCGCGTATTCCGCCAGGAACTGGCCGCAGTCGTCGAAAAGCTCATCGGCCTTGTAGCTCTTCAGCCAGGCCTCCAGCTGCGCCAGGTGCTCGGGATTGTCGAAATGGTCGAGGGGCACCTGATGGGCCCGCCAGGTGCCTTCCACCGGCAGGCCGTCGACGAACTTCGGGCCGGTCCAGCCCTTGGGCGTGCGAAAGACGATCATCGGCCAGAGCGGCCGCGGCGGGCTCGCGCCGGCGGAGCGGGCCTCGGCCTGGATCTCGCCGATGCGCACGAGAATCTCGTCCAGCGCGCCGGCGAGTTGCTGATGGACGAGGAACGGATCGTCGCCCTCGACGAACCAGGGCTGATAGCCATAGCCGACCATCAGGTCGGTCAGCTCCTCACGGCTGATGCGAGCCAGGACCGTAGGATTGGCGATCTTGAAGCCGTTGAGATGCAGGATCGGCAGCACCGCGCCGTCGCGGGCCGGGTTGAGGAACTTGTTCGAGTGCCAGCTGGCGGCCAGGGCCCCGGTCTCCGCCTCGCCATCGCCGATGACGCAGGCGACGATGAGGTCCGGGTTATCGAACGCCGCGCCATAGGCGTGGAGCAGGGAGTAGCCCAGCTCGCCGCCCTCATGGATCGAGCCGGGGGTGTCGGGCGAGACGTGGCTGGGAACGCCATAGGGCCAGGAGAACTGGCGAAAGAGCCGATGCAGCCCGTTGCGGCTGCGCTCGATGGCCGGATAGCGCTCGGTGTAGGAGCCCTCCAGATAGGTCTGGGCCACCAGGGCCGGCCCGCCATGGCCGGGGCCGGTGACGAAGATCATGTTGAGGTCATGAGCCTTGATCAGCCGATTGAGGTGCACATAGAGAAAATTGAGGCCGGGCGTGGTGCCCCAATGGCCGAGCAGGCGCGGCTTGATGTGCTCGCGCCGCAGCGGCTCTTCGAGCAGCGGATTATCCTTCAGATAGATCTGGCCGACGGCGAGGTAGTTGGACGCCCGCCAATAGGCGTGCATCCGTCTAAGCAGATCGGGCGAGAGGGGTTGGTCCATTGGCGGATCCCGGATGACCTTGGCCACGGAATAGCTAAGGCGTGAGCGCGCGCTCGGTTGCGCCGATGAGCGCCGTGGCCGCCCCTAATAGCAAGTGGCGGGCCTCAAGCCTCGATTATCACCTTGAGCGCCTGGGTCTCGGGGGCTCGGGCGAAGGTGTCGTAGGCGTCGAGAATCTGATCGAGCTTGAAGTGGTGGGTGATCAGCTTTTTGGGTTGGATCCGGCCCGACGCCAGGAGCTTCAGCAGCATCGGCGTGCTGGCGGTGTCCACCAGGCGCGTGGTCATGCTGATGTTGCGGTCCCACAAACGCTCCAGATGCAGGGCCACCTGGACGCCGTGGACACCGATGTTGGCGATCACGCCGCCAGGGGCAATGACCTGCTCGCAGAGCTCGAAGGTGGCGGGAATACCCACCGCCTCGATGGCGGTGTCGACGCCCTTGCCGCCGGTGAGCTTCATCACCGCCTCGGCCGCCTTGCCGTCGGCGCTGTTGATGGCGTCGGTGGCCCCGAACTTTTTGGCGACCTCCAGCCGGTTGTCGTCCAGATCGATCACGATGATCCGGCCGGGGGAGTAGAACTGGGCGGTGAGCAGGGCGGCCAGGCCAATGGGCCCGGAACCGACGATGGCGACGGTGTTCCCCGGCTGAACCTTGCCATTGAGCACGCCGCATTCGAAGCCGGTGGGCAGGATGTCGCTGAGCATGACCAGGGCCTCCTCGTCGGCGCCGGCGGGGAGCGGATAGAGGCTGGTGTCGGCGAACGGCGTGCGGACGAACTGGGCCTGGGTCCCGTCGATGGAATTACCGAGAATCCAGCCGCCGGAGACACAGTGCGAGAACATCTGGCGGCGGCAATATTCGCATTTGCCGCAGGCGCTGATGCACGAGATCAGCACCCTGTCGCCCACCTTGAAGGCGGTCACGGCCGGCCCGACCTTGTCGATCACGCCCACGCCCTCGTGGCCGAGGATCCGGCCCGGCTGGCAGGTGGGCACATCGCCCTTGAGGATGTGCAGATCGGTGCCGCAGATCGTGGTCTTGGTGATCCTGACGATCGCGTCGGTGGGCGCGGTGATGTCCGGCTTTGGCCGATCGATGAACGCCTTCTTGCCGGGCCCCTGATAGACCAGGGCCTTCATCGTCGGGGCGCTGGAGGCCTCGGCTGTTTTTTCCTTGACGGGAAGATCCATGGCGGCCTCGCGCTGCGATTGCTGGGGTGGTTGGGGAGTTTAGGCTCCGGGTCCCGGCGCCGACACCCTCGGAAATTACCTAGGCTGCCTCCAGGCGCCCTCGCCGCTCGCCGCCCCCATCTTTGACGGGGACGGCGTCCGAGCATCGATTGTCGCCTGACGGGGGCCGGCGCGGCGGAACGTATGGACCGGCGAAACGTATGGTCAGGGCGGGGCGAGTATTCCAAGAGAGCATGACGCGGCCCAAGGTTTGGGCAGGCGCGCTCCCGAGAGGCGTTGAACCATGGTCCCGACCCTCCTGCGTGCGAGTAGAGACTTCGCGCGCGCGGCCACATCGCCTCCGGGCGGCGGATGTCCGGTGTTTCGGATCGGTCAGCCCCCGCCCTGCGACGTGGGCGCGTCGCGGGCGCCCGCCTCAAATCCGGCGTCCGATCGATCGACCATAGCCCAACTGCGCCAGGATCTCGGATCGGCGAGAGCCGAACTCGCGATCGCCCTCCATGCCCTCGAAACCTCGAGCGAGCGGTGGCTCGCGGTCGCCCGCCAGACCTTGGCCGCCCGGAGCATGACGGCCGCCAATGACCTCGCCGGCCTCACGCCTCGGCAACGACAAATCATGGAGCTCGTGCTCGACGGCCAGCCCAGCAAGAACATCGCCGCCGACCTTGGCGTCAGCCAAAGGACCATCGAAAACCACCGCGCCTCGATCATGCGGAAGATGCACTCCAAGTCCCTGCCGGCGCTCACCCGGTGCGCCATCGCCGCGACCGGGCGGTGATCGACGTCACGCAGAACCCCCTCGACCGAAATCCCTGATGCCATGGACGGATAGCGGACCGTGGCGCCCAGCCGCTCGCCAAGATCCAACGAATAGGGTGTCCCGGCTGGCCTGCACGCCCCGCCAGACGGGCGAAGCGCCGCTACGGCGTCAACTCAACTTGGGAACGGAACCTCGGCGATGGGGCCGCGCGACAGCGACTTGGCGAAGGCCACCATCATCAGGGCATCGCCGCCGGCCTTCAAAGCCGAAGGCCCCACGTCCCGAAACAGATGATCTTGCACGGTTTGCGGAACCGAGCCCTCGGGCGCGAGCGGATTGGTGGAAATGGAGGATTCATAGGCGGCCAGGTCGGCCTCGGCGTCATCGGTGAGCAGGCCCGTTCTTTCGATCACCACGCAGCCGGCGACCGGGGCGCCGCCGGTCGGCTGAGTGCAGGTGAGGGTGACTCCATCCATGACGTCGGCGCGCTGACGCATCACCGCGTTGAATATGGCGAAGATGAAGACTCCGCTGCCCGGGTCGACGCCGAAGGCGAACAGCTGGGTCTGCACCGGCAGGGCCCAGCCCTCGAACCGCATGTCGATCACGCCCAGGCGGAAACTGAGCAGGCCGTTGTCGCCCTTCCGGATCAGGATCCGGTCATGCACGAACCGTCCGGGAAACTCGTTGGAGACCCGGGTCGACCGCCAAAACCCCTCATAGGCCGATCCCCTGAGCGCCGTGGTCGTCAGGGCTTCCTGAAGAACGCCGGCCGGCAACCACCCGGCCGCCCCGGCGCTGGTGCCCAGGAAGGCGGTGGGTGCGGCCTCCTCGACGCCAAGCTTGCCCGCCAGATCGCCAAGACTGCTCTCCCAGTCCAGCATGGTGAAGCCGGGGCTCCGCGACGAGATGATCGTGGTGAGTTTTGACAGATTGTGCCCGGTCGGCGCGTTCGAGCCCTTGAGCCAGCGGCTCACGACCGACTTATCCAGCCCCATCTCCTGCGCCAGCTGACCTCGACTGATCGCTAGCGCCTTGAGGGCGAGCTCAAGCTTGTCTGGAAAACCTTCAACCAAAACCGTCCCCCGGGCCGAACCCGGCAAGGATGCATCGAATTGCGCCAAGACGCCACGACTTGCATTCGCGCCGGCCCATTGGATTTGATGGCGCCCGTTTTTGGCTATCGAGACGGCGGCATGCTTTGGCTTTGACCATCCCGCGACTCTCACCGTGATGCATCAAGATGCCGCCCGATAAGCCGCTTCATGATTTCTCCCGCGGGCTCCGGGCGAGCCAGACGGTTCGGCCATCGCAACTGGCGTCCTCGCTGACCTGGGCGACCACATCGAACCCGCTGGCCGTCAGCAGGGCGCGATATTCATCAGGGTCCAGACTGGCGTGATAGAGGGGCTCGCCCTCCAGCGATCCGATCGCCTCGCCAAAGGCCGGACCGCTGGTGAACATCAGGGCCGCGCCGGGCAGGGCATGATCCCGGAACACGGGAAACATGGCGCGCTGATCGGCGTGGGACAGATGAAAGAAACTGTCCCAGGCCAGCACGCCGCCGAATCGCGCGCCGAGGTCCAGGGCCCGCATGTCCGCCACATGGGCTTCCTGATCGGGGAGGTTACGGTTGAAGAGAGTGACCATCTCGGGCGCGCTGTCCACGCCCGTGACCGAGAAGCCTTGGCTCGCCAAATGCCCTGCTATGGGCAAGCCCGAGCCGCAACCCAGGTCCAGGATCGCCGCGCCGGCGGGTAGCAAGGCCATGAAACGCTCAAGCCACGCCCGTTCGACCAGACGATCGCCTCGCGCGGCGGTCCATGCCTGGGCGTGGCGCCGATACAGTCCGATGATCCTGTCTGCTTCTCCGTTCATCGGCTTCATCTGAGCCGAGAGACCCGGGCTCCGCAATGGCGCCGGCGCCTCGCGTCGGCGGGTCGCCTTCGCCCTAAGGCTCCTTTGGGGTGGATTGTGTTGAAAAACTCCTGGCGACCTCTTTGGAGGGGCGGATCGGACCTCAAATGGGACTTCCAGTAGAATTTAAAACTCTACTTCCGCCACGTCTCGCAACGATATTGCTCAATTTTCGGCAAGATGAACGGGTTGGGGAGTTTTTCAACACAATCGGGTGGAATGCGGCCCTATGGGTGAGACTTTCGCGCGCTAACGATGCGCGGCCCGGTTTTTCCACACAGATCGATGATTACGTCCTCTCGGTAGGTGGGGCCGGCCCAACCATAATAGTGATTGAGATTGTAGGCTTTGCTCAGAGCGACCGAATATTTGAAGCCCGCTGGGTTTGAGGGGGACAATTGATAAACCGCATAGGGGTCGTAGGTGATGCTGCAGTTGCCCAATTGCTCAGACAGCGAGGGGCGGCCTATCAATTGGACGGATTTGTCTTTGCCCGTTCGTATGCCGGTCAGTTCGAATGTGTCGTCGCTCAATAGAAGCACGGGATCGCCTGCCGGGTTCAACCCGATAACCCGGATCGACCCGGGATCGCTGGCGAACGCCCAGCCGAACACCACCAAGAGTGGCTCACCTGAGAGGCCGGTTAGGCTTCGAGACGCGAACACATATTTGGATTGGAGTGCGTCGTGCTTCAACAGGGCCTTGTTCAAAAAGGCGTCCGCCAATTTGACCAATCCTCCATCAGCCGTGACAATTATAAACTGGCCATTTGGGCCGACGATCCTGACGCGTGGCGTCGCGTCGACCTTCGCGCTGTCTTCCACCGTTACGCGGAACGCAGGCCGGCCGCCGTGCACTCCATATCGAAATGACTCAACCGCCCTCCAATCCACATCCGATTTGGCGGGACCAACAGGGGTGCTGGCCCACACGCTAAAGCCGGGCGAGAGCGTCACCGCCATCGCCACCAACCGCTGAACAAACCCACGACGCAGACGACCACTCCTCAGGGGAACCGTCCCAATCTGGGCAGAATAGCTTGGCCAGAGCCGAGGTCCATAGACCTAACGGCTCCTTCGTCTCGAAAGCAGAAGTTAGCGAATTGCAATGTCGCCGTCACGCGACCAAAAACGGGGACAGTTCCGGATACCGACGAGCCTCGGCGAGAAGCGCGCGCCGGCCTACTTCGAAAGCTCGGGAATCAACGTCAGGTAGTAGGTGATCGCCGGCTGGAGGTTGGCCACGGGGATGCGTTCGTTGAGGCCGTGAGCGAAGTCGTCGGAGTCCTTGATGAAGAACGGGCTGGCGCCATAGCTCGGCACGCCGTGGACGCGGAACCACATGCTGTCGCTGGCCCCTGACGACTGGGCGGGAAAGATCGGCACGCCCGGATAGACCTGGTGCAGGGATTTCTCCACCGCCGCGGTGAAGTCCGGCCGCATCGGCGAGGGGTCGGTGGCCACCGATCCCACGGTCACGTCCTTGAAGCTCGCCGCCGGCTCATCGGCCACCCGCTGCAGCTCGGCCATGATGCTCGGCAGGCTGTGGCCGGGGAAGATACGGCAGTTGATATTGGCGGTGGCGCGCTGGGGCAGGGCGTTGAGCGCATGGCCGCCGTTGATCATGGTGGCGACGCAGGTGGTGCCGATCAGGCCGATGGTGGAGGGGTTGGCCGAGAGGGTGGCGATGGCCTGTTTGTCGGTGGGGTCGGCGGCGAAGGCCAGCATGGCGGCGCCGGTCTTGGCGTCCTGATATTTGGCTCCGCTGAGGAAGGCGGCGCGGCTGATGTCGTTCAGCTCGGGTTTGAACTGATAGTTTCCGATCCGGGTGAGGGCGCCGGCGAGCTCATAGATGGCGTTGGCCTTGCGCGGCTCGGAGGAGTGGCCGCCGGGATTGGTGACGGTGATTTCGTAGTCGGCATAGACCTTTTCGGCCCCCGACCAGGAGAAGGTCTCGGGCTTGCCGGTGGCCTCGTCCAGGGTGCCGCCGCCGCCATCGATGTTGAGCACCAGATCGGCGTTCGCCAGTTTCTCGCCGATGATGGCGCTGGTCTTCATCGTCGTCTCCTCGTCGCCGGAGAATTCGATGATGATGTCGCGGCGCGGCTTATAGCCTTCGCGCCTGAGCTCGATCAGGGCGGCGATGGCGGTGGTGCCGTCGAGCTTCATGTCGCTGGCCCCGCGGCCAAAGAGGTAGCCGTTCTCCACCACCGGGGTGAAGGGATCACGCTTCCAGTCCGCCGGATTGGCCGCCACCACATCCATGTGGCCGGAGATCACCAGGGGCTTGAGGCTCGGATCGGACCCCGGCCAGCGGGCGATCAGATAGGCGGTGTCGTCCACCGGGGTGATGGTCACATCGGCGTCGGCCCAGCCGCCGGCCACCAGGGCCGACTTGTAGAGCGCCGCCACCTTGGGCGTCTCATTGCCGGGCCCGCGAACGGATTTGAGGGCGATGGCCTTTTCGCCCAGATCCAGCGCCTGGGCCTCCGCCTGGGGATGGCTCGCCGCCTGGGCGCAGGCGCCGCCCGCCAGAAGCGCCAGAACCGCGCTCGCCGTTATCACCTTCAACATCGTGTCATCACTCCGCACCGATGGCGGCGCGTAGCGCGTTTCGCGGCGGTGGGAAATCCCTCGCGGGCGCCGTGAACTCTGGAGTGCGTTCAGCGTCGCATTTGAACCACCGGGGGCGCGGATCGTTCGTTAGCGAGCAAACCCCCAACTGGGATGACGCAATTGGGTGGGGAACTGTCGGCCATCAACCGTCGCCGACTTCAACCTCGAAGACCTCCATCCGCTCGCGGCCGATATCAAGGGCGCGGACGACGCGCATGAAGGCGCCCGAACCCTCCTGGCGGAAATGGGTCTCCAGCGCCGCCCGGTCGCGCCATTTCTCCAGGAACACCAGCCGGCGGGGGTTTTCCACATCGGCGTGGACGCTATGGAGCAGGCAGCCGTCCTCGGCCCGGGAACGCAGCACATGGGCCAGACTCTCGCGGCGCAGTTCCTCGAAATTCTCCGGCGTGGCCGTGACGGCGCCGGTGACGATGACCATGGCTCACTCTCCCTTCAGGCCCGGCGCCGCCGCGACACGGCGCCCACCGCCGCCAGGCACCGATCGGCCCGGCGGACGCAGCTCTGCCGGTCGGCGTTATGCGCGATCAGGAATTCGATGATCGCGCCGGGATCGTCCGACAGGATCAGATCGTCGGTGAACGGATGCGCGGCCTGGGCCGCCAAGGCGCGCACCAGGGGAAAGACCGGCTTGCGCTCCGGGTCGCCAGGGCCACCGCCGCCCGGGTCCCAGAAGTCGGCGCCGAAGAAGGCCATGGGCGTCGCGGTGATATCGGCGTCGCGATAGTAGTTGTAGTTGGCGTTCTGGAACACCTCCTGCACCGTTCCAGCCTCCCCCTTGCCGAACACCAGGCCGCCGTTGGCGATGCTGACCAGGCCATCCTCGCGCAGGCTGTTCATGAAGTATTTGGCGCAGGCACTGGCGAAGAGGTTGGGCGGCTCGGAGCCATAATACCAGGTGGGAACGCCGAGGCTCTCGCCGCCGGGCGTCTCCGGCGCCGACCAGCTTCCCAGCAGGCTCTCGCGGACCCTGACGGCGGCCACGGTCCAGGCCCATTTGCGCGCCTCGGCCTCGGCGCTCTCGCCGGCGCCGCAATGGGGGGCGGTGCGCAGCATCGCCATCGCCGCCTCGAAGGCCGCCTCGTCGTGCGGGGCCATGAAGGCCCCGAAATTGGCCGCCTCCATCAGGCCCGGCCCGCCGCCGGTGACGATCTTGAACCCGCGCCGGCGAAGGGTCCGGGCGATGCGGGCGAACTGCTCATAGGCCGGCTCGGTCCGCGCCACATCGTGGCCGCCCATGAAACCGATGGCGAGCGCGCGGTGGGGATCGACGAAGTCGCGGGTCAGCCGGTCCATGGCCGCGTCGTGCAGGCGCGTGGCCACCGTCTGAATGGCGCTCAGATCGCGCGGCTTGCCGTCGGCGCCAAGCGTCCAGTCATAGACCCGCGCGTCCCACGTCCGCCGACGGCTCGCGGGTCGGGCGGGGTCGAGGCCGCGATAAAGGTCGGCGACGGTGTAGAGCCGCTCCGGCGGCGGCCAGAAGTGCAGGCCCTCGGCGTCAGGCAATCCCCGCAGCCAGGTTTCGAGGGGCTGGCTGGCAGGGTTCGCGGCGTCCATGCGGACATTTTCCCGAGAATCGGACGACGTGGCCACCGTTTTATAGGCGCATCACAAAGGCCACGAAGGGCACAAAGGACACAAAGTTTGACGTTGCGCCGCGCCGGAAGCGCAATAATCCGCCCACATTTGAGCATGATTGACGGCTTCGCCGTCGCATGGCCCCTTCGTGTGGCTTTGTTCCCTTCGTGGCCTTTGTGTTGCGTTTTTTTCTAGCGCGGCGCGCCACGCTTGAGCTCACCTGCGGCGGTGAAGATCGCGCCGATGAGGGTCACCGTCGCGGCGGCGATCAGGAGCATGGTGCGGATGGCGATCTTGTCGGGGCTGGGGCCGAGATCGGGTCCGCGGATCCGGGCGATGATGCCGGCGATGCCCGAGCCCGGAAACGAGATCAACGGGGTGTGGACCGGATAGGCGAACGAGGCCGCCATGGCCATGGCGCCGATCACCATCAGCCATAATCCCAGCGCGCGCATGGCGCCTCCTTCATTGAATCGCCTTGGCGGCGATCATAGCGCAATCGTCCGCTGGGCGCCGACCGCCGCCAGGAAGTCCTCGTCGTGGCTGACGATCAGCAAGGCGCCGTCATAGCCCGCCAGGGCTTGTTCCACCGCCGTGATGGAGTCCAGGTCCAGGTGGTTGGTCGGCTCATCCAGGATGATCAGCCGGGGCGGCGCCGGCGCCATCAGCACGCAGGCCAGGGCCGCGCGCAGACGCTCGCCGCCGGAGAGATCGCCCGCCGGCCGCAGGGCCGCGACATTGCGGAACAGGAACCTGGCCAGGGCGGCGTGGGCGGCGTTGTCATCGGCGGCCGGGTTGAGCCGGCGGAAGTTCTCCACCAGGCTTAGGCGATCCTCCAGCAGGGCGGCGCGCTGATCGAGCGCCACGGCGCGGGCGCCGCGCGTTATGCGCCCAGCGGTGGGCGCCAGCTCGCCCATCGCCAGTCGGATCACCGTGGTCTTGCCCGACCCATTGGCGCCCGACGAGGGCGACGCGCTCGGGCCCGGTGATGCGAAACGAAAGCCGCTCGATGATCGGCTCACCGCCTGGCCAGGCGAAGCCGACGTCCTCGAAGGCCAGCACCTGTTTGCCGGCGGCGAGGCCCGAAGCCGGCAGGTCGAAGGCC
The DNA here is from genome assembly GCA_963817995.1 of uncultured Alphaproteobacteria bacterium. Taxonomy (GTDB): domain Bacteria; phylum Pseudomonadota; class Alphaproteobacteria; order Caulobacterales; family Caulobacteraceae; genus Acaudatibacter. The sequence continues at coordinate 19,849 of CAWFQJ010000015.1, read as the reverse complement.
AGGCGCCGCACCCGCTCGACGCGTTCCCGCGCGGCCTCCAAAGCCTCGGCGGCGTCCTCGCCGCGCCGCTCGGCCACCTGCTTCTGGCGAGCGTCGGTCACCCCGGCCGCGCTGGCCCTGGCGTTGAGCACGATCTTGGGCAGGTCGTTTCGGGCCTTGGCGCGCTTGCCGGCGGCGTCGGCGCGCGCCTTGCGCTCCCTGGCCGCCTGGGCCTCGCGGCCGACCTGGGCGGCATGGTTTTCGGCGGTTTCCAGATCGCGGGCGGCGGCGGCCACCTCCTCGCGCCTTGCGCTCGGCGTAGAGATCGAAGTTTCCGCCATAGCTCCGCGCGCCGAGGCCGGAGAGTTCGACGATGCGGTCCATGCCGCGCAGCAGGGCGCGGTCGTGGCTGATGACCAATGCGCCGCCCTGCCAGCGCTCCAGCAGGGCGCCGACGGCCGCGCGCCCCTCGGCGTCGAGATTGTTGGTCGGCTCGTCCAGCAGGATGAAGTCGGGCCGGTTCAGCAGCAGGGCGGCGAACGCCGCGCGCGTCGCCTGGCCGCCGCTGAGCGAGATCGCCGGGCGATCCGGCGCGAGGCCGGCGAGGCCCACCTCGGCAAGCACGGCCTCCACTCGTTGGGGCAGGGTCCAGTCGGCGCTTTCCAGATCGTCGTCGCGAGGCCTCGCCGGCCTCGATCCGCGCCAGTGTCGCCAGCGGTTCGCTCACCTCCAGCAGATCGGCCACGTTGGCTCCGGCAGGCGGAGCGAGAGCCTGGCGCAGCACGCCCACGCGGCCGCGCACGCCGATGGCCCCGGCGCTGGGCGTCAGTTCGCCGAGGATCAGCTTGAGAAGGGTGGTCTTGCCAACCCCGTTGCGGCCCACCAGGCCGATGCGCTCGCGCCCGAACGCGAGGGTGAGATTATCGAAGAGGGTGCGACCGTCAGGCGAGCGGTAGGTGAGGCCGTCCAGGGTGATAAGGGGAGACATGATGCGCCATGAAGAGTTGAGCGAACGGGGTGAAGGCCGGTTCGTTCGCTGTGCGCATCGGAGGAACTCTCTTGGGTAGGCAGGCTGTATGGATCGTTCGCGGGATTTTGACCAGCCCCCCGGGGGGCGGAGCACAGCGGTCCCCCACCCCGTGCGTCACCCCGGGTGCAGACCGCGCGGCCCCAACCCGCTCTGAATGTGGCCCTAGGTCCCGGCTCTCCGGCCCGCAAGAGGGCGGGCCTGCGGCCGGGATGACGCAAGGGGGGTGAACCGGATCGCGGGCGGCCGCGTATAAAGTCCGCCGGCCGGGGGGGGTATCCCGGGCGCCCGCTAAGGAACGCCCAACGTTTATGAAAAGCCGCCTGGTCGAGGTCAACGACAAGATGCAGACGGGCTATTCCTATGTGTTGACCGAGCCGCTGGGCCGAAACTTCTCGGCTGAGTTCACGCCGGACCTGACGCCCAAGGAGATGCTGAATCTAGGCGTGTTCGGCGGGAAATATATGACCGACTGCGGGGCGGAATTCCCCAAGAGCTGGTTCGATCAGGCCAAGCTCTCGCCGCGCCGGTCCGACCCGTCATTGAACTATTTCGGGGTGACGGCGAGCCAGCCGCTATCGGTCTGGCGGGCGAAAGGATGGCTCTCGCCGGAGGATCCGCGGGGGTGGTTCCAATGGTATTGCCGCTACTATCTTGGCCGGCGGCTGCCGGAGGAAGACGCGCGGCAGATCAAGCGCTGGAAAGCCATGCGCCGCCACGTCCGCCAGATCGAGAGCAACTGCGAGCCGGGCGACATCTTCTGCCGCCGCCGGCAGCGACAGGCCCTGCTTCACTGGGCCTATGACAGCCGGCTGATTTGAAGCGAGCTAGGGCGGGCGCTCGCCGGGGCTAGTCGTCTCGGCGATCCAGGCCCGCTGGCTTTGAGCGCCGGCGGCGCCGTCAACAGCCCCGTCCGGAAACCCGGAAGACTGACGCGACCTCAGGCCGAGAGGAGGGCTTTGGCCACGATCTCGGGCTCCCGGGCAATCACGCGCAGATAGGCGATGGCGGGTGAATCCGGCCGACGGCGCCCCTGCTCCCAGTCGCGCAGGGTGCCGATCGGCACATGGAACCTGGCCGCGAAGCCTGCCTGCGATAGGCCAAGCCGTCGTCGTACGGTCTTTACGATCGCCGCGGCGGTTTCTGTCTCCGTCAGGATCGGCGCGGCATCCATATCGCTCGCCACATGGGCGGCGATAGCCTCGTCGGTCTGGGCGTCGATGCCCGCCCAGTCTGCGCCCGCGATCGCCTTGGCGAGCCGATCGGGGGTGATCTTTACGATAGCCATAGTTTCTGCTCCCGTCGGTTAGCCTTGCGGACCGATATGATCCGGCAAGCGCCGCTACGCATGGTGTACGTGCAGACGAAGAGGCGACCCCTGACGAGGCCGAATGCGTTCATCCGGGTTTCTCCATACGGAACGCGGTCGTCGACAATCTCACCGATGCGGTTCTCAAGCACCGCCGCGCCGAGGACCAACGATACGCCATGCTTGGCGATATTGGCCTCGTCCTTGGCGTCGTCGAACTCGAAGTCCACGTTATCATATACGGCAGTGCCGCACTTTTATCAAGGCGCGGCGCACGCGGCGCCTACCTCACCTGGCGAAAGCAGTTCCTGATTTCGTTCACATAGAGCTCGGGCTGTTCCCAGGCGGCGAAGTGACCGCCGCGGTCCAGTTCGTTCCAGTGGATGATGTTGCTCATGTGCTTTTCGGCCCAGCGGCGCGAGGCGCGGAAGATCTCCTTGGGATAGATGCTCACGCCCACCGGCAGCTCCAGCCTGGTCGAGCCGAACGAGCCGAAGCTCTCCCAATAGAGCCGGGCCGAAGAGGCGCCGGCCCCGGTGAGCCAATAGAGCATGATGTTGTCGAGCATCTCGTCCTGGGTGAGCGCGTCTTCCGGCGCGCCCTGGTTGTCGGTCCATGCCCACATCTTCTCATAGATCCACGCCGCCTGGCCGGAGGGTGAGTCCACCAGGCCATAGCCCAGCGACTGCGGCCGGGTGGCCTGCTGCTTGGAATAGCCGGAGTCCTTGGCCTGATAGTAGGCGAGGGCGGCCACCGCCGACTGCTCCTTGGGCGTCAGCTCTTGCTTCATGTCGTCCGCATCCGGAAAGACCAGCGGCATGTTGACGTGGATCGCCGCGCAGCCAGGCGGGCGGATGACGCCGATGGCGGTGGTGACCGCCGGCGCCCCAGTCGCCGCCCTGGGCCACCCAGCGGTCGTAGCCCAGCCGGGCCATCAGCTGGATCCAGGCGGTGGCGATCTTCGGCACGCCCCAGCCGGTCGCGGTCGGCTTGTCGGAAAAGCCGTAGCCCGGCAGGGACGGGGCGATGACGTGGAAGGCGTCCTCGGCGCTCGCCGCCGTGCGCCGCCGGATCGGTCAGCGGCCCGATCACCTTCATGAACTCGATCACCGAGCCCGGCCAGCCGTGGGTGAGCAGCAGCGGCAGGGCGTCGCGGATTGGGCGAGCGGACATGCAGGAAATGGATGCCGAGACCGTCGATCTCGGTCTTGAACTGGCCGAAGCCGTTGAGCCGCGCCTCGCAGCGCGCGCCAGTCATAGCGATGGCGCCAGTGGTCGCAGAGCGCCTGGACCTTGGCTCAGCGGCGATCCCTGGCTCCAGTCGTCGACCGTCTCGCGCTCGGGCCAGCGGGTGTGGTCGAGGCGGCGGTGCAGGTCGTCGAGATCGGCCTGGGGAATGGCCAGGTGGAAGGGGGTGACGGCGTCGCTCATCGCGGATGGGTCTCCATGGGCTCGGCCCGACTGTGGCGCCCTGACGCCAGGGGACGCAACCGGCGACCGCGTTTGCGCCGGCTACGGCTTGATCGGGCGTGGCCTTGGGACCGGTCCAGGTCCAGCCGGTGATCTTCCAGCCGCCCGCGCCGTCGGTCAGGGTGAAGGTCATCCGACCCAGCTCGTGCATGTCCACGCCGCCTTGTTTGAAGCGAAACACCGCCGGGGCGACCGCATAGGCGCGATCGCCGGTCACCTCGATACGGGTCGGCGGCGAGAAGGTCACGCCGGCCTCGGAGATGCCCGCCTTCTTGTCATAGGCCGCCAGGGCCGCGCCCATGGCCACAAAGGCGCCCGGCCCGCGCCAGGCGTAGGGCGGAACCTCGTCGACGATGCTCACGTCCGGGGCCAGCGTGGCCGCCACCGCCTTGGCGTCGCCCTTGCCGAGGCTGTCGATGTAGCCGTTGAGGGTCGCCGTGATCGCCGCGTTCGGCGTGGCGGCCGCGAGCGCTTGGCCGCCGAGCGCGATCCAGGAGGCAATGGCGATGGCGAAAGCGCGCATGAAGTCCTCTCTTTCTTATTAAGCGCTACTGGATGGTGGGTTAGCCCGACGCGCACGGCGCCGCTTAAGTCATGGGGTAGAGAAACTGCGTATAGATTCTATTCGTCGCTTGTCAGGATGACCTAGGCGTGATTGTGTCTGAATTATGCCGCGATGGCGCGGACCCCGTAGTCTCAGAAGGTGTCGAGATGAAATTGAAACTGTTGATCGCGGCCGCGGCGCTCGTCCTGGCTGCGACGGGAGCACAAGCCACCACGGTGGTGATTCCGGACCCGAGCGCGGCAACGCTTATATCGCTTTCGGCCAAGGCGACGCGTCGGTTACATATGGCGGCGTCGAGTTCGCCAGCAGGCCGCGCTCAGCGACGGCAATTTCTACAATGTCGGCTCGCTCTTCTCCGGCTCGCCGGCGGTTCTCTCGTCGCAGCAGCAGAGCACGGGCGTGGCCAATATCCTTATTACTCTGCCCGACTTCACCAACAACTTTAAGCTGGACTATGGCACTTTTGGCGGCAGCGCCGTGACGTTCACGCTCTCCAACGGCGCGACCTTCACCCTTGGCAGCACCGGTAGCGCCTACGCGACGCCCGATATCTTTTCGGAATTTGACGCGACGGCGTTCGACACCGTTCTTGTCACCTCATCCGATAACGTCCTGAATATCAACGACATCACCTTCGGCGTCCCCGAGCCGGCGACCTGGGCTTTGATGCTGGTCGGCTTCGGCGGCCTGGGCGCGGCCATGCGGGCCCGGCGCAAGATCGCCGCCGCCTAATCTTCGATTCCTGACCCTTCCCAGCGCCGCCCGCCGCGAGGCGGGTGGCGCATTCGTATGGCCGGCCCGCCGTGGCTCGTTACGCCGGATCGTCTTCCGGCCACGCCGCCAGCGCGACCTTGTAGCCTCTGATGCCTTTATCCCCCATTTGGGGGATGCCCTCTTGCGGGGCGAAGGGCAAGACGGTGAGGCGCTCGCTCGGTCGGGGACCAGGGATAATGAAACACGGCATCCACTTCATCTCGGGTCTGCCGAGATCGGGCTCGACCCTTCTGGCGGCGATCCTTCGGCAGAACCCGCGCTTTCACGCCATGATGACCAGCCCCGTCGGGTCGATCTACCTGGCCATGCAAGGCGCGCTTAGCCGCAAGAATGAAACCTCCGTGTTCATCGACGAGGGGCAGAAGCGGACTCTGCTCGGCGGCGTGTTCGAAAACTATTATCACGCCATCGGCGCCCAGAAGACCGTCTTCGACACCAACCGGTTGTGGTGCGCCAAGATGCCTCAACTGGTTCAGCACTTTCCGAAAGCCAAGATAATCTGCTGTGTGCGGCATATATCCTGGATCATGGACAGCATAGAGAGGTTGGAGCGGCGCAACGCCTTCGAGCTCTCGGGCATCTTCGGCTATGACGCCGGCACGACCGTCTACAGCCGGGTCAGCCGGCTGGCGCTGAGCGATGGCATGGTCGGCTTTGCGCTCGATTCCCTGAGAGAAGCCTTCTACGGCGGCTATGGCGACAGGCTGGCCCTGGTCACCTACGAGGCCCTTTGCCGCGATCCGGCGGGGACCATGGCGCGCCTCTATGACTTTCTGGGCGAGCCGGCTTTCGCCCATGATTTCGATAACGTCGAATACGAGGCCGACGAGTTCGACGCCTCGCTGGGTTCGCCCGGCCTTCACACCGTGCGCCGCAAGGTTGCCTTCATCGATCGGCCCACGATCCTGCCGCCGGACCTGTTCGAGCGCTTTAAGGATGACGCCTTCTGGATGAAGCCCGATCTCAATCGCGACGGCGTGCCGATCATCCGCTATGGCGAATAAGAGGCCGGCGCCACGGGCCGCGTTTCTTAGCCAAGGGCGGCCAAGCGGCCGATGAGGCCAGCGAGTTGCGCCTGGCGTGTGGTGTCGGTCTTGGCGAACACCGAGGATATCTGATCGCGCAGGGTCGAGACCTTCACCCGCCGCGCCGCGCTGATCTCGGCCAGATCCTGGCCGCGGCCCACGGCGACGGCGACTTCGGCTTCGGCCGGGGTAAGGCCAAACAGATCGCGCAGCCGCTCGGTGAGCGCGGGCGCCCGGTGTTCCGGATCGCTGATGATCAGCACACTTTCCGCGCGCGCTCTGGGCGCGGCGAGGCCCGGCACGGCGATCACGAACAGCGGTTTCCCATCCGCCAGGCGCGAAATCGCCACCGCCCCGCCCCGCCCCTCGCAGGCCCTGGCGATGACGGCCCTCAGACGGCGCCCTTCGGAGATATCTTGCGCGCACAGCAGGGCGTGCGAGACCCGGATCAGGCCAGCGCCCCGGCCCAGCAACCGTTCCGCTTCCGGGTTGGCGTATAGGATGCGGGCGTCGCGATCGACGCGGATAATCCCGATGGTGAGGGCGTCGAAGGCCGATTGGCCGGCGTCGTTCTCCGGACGATCCGCGAGCGCGCCCGTCGCCCGCCTGTCCGACGGGGTCTGTGGGAGCGCGGCCGCGCCGTCGCGGGCCAGGAGGCTGAAATGAAGAGTTCCCGGGCTTCGCGCCCCGCGCCGCCTCGAAGTCTCGTGTGGAACAATCGACTTGACGGTCTCGAGCATCGGCGGCCCCGCTTCGCGAACGGGGTCGAACCTGCGTGATCCGGCGGCTGGGCAATGTGGTGAAACGCACAGCGTGGCCGTGTAGATTCCCACGCCCGTTTCAGCTCGCGCTTCGAACTGACGCCTTGCGCGTCCGGCGGCCGCGCGGTCATATGCCGATATCCGTGGGCGGGGGAGGCGCGCGCCACATGAACGCCGTGACGCCGGTGGTGCTCACCTTGGTGCCGGCCTCGCTAAGACGCGTGGTCGAGCCGAGATTGCGCATGGTCAGGGCGCCCAAGGGCCGCACGGTGATGGGCGTCGGCGCCCGATCCACCGAGGTCTTCTTTGTCGTCGAGGGCGAAGCGCGAGTCCTTCTCTACTCGAGCGACGGGCGCGAGGTCTCGGTGAGGATCCTTGGGCCGGGTGATCTGTTCGGCGAACTGGCGGCCCTGGACGGAGGGGCCCGATCCGCCAGCGTGATCGCCGCCTCGGACCTGAGACTTATCGCCATGAGCCGCGCCGACTTCCTGGCCTGCGTGGACACCTCCGCCGAGGCGGCCGCTTGGCTGGCCCGTCGTCTGGGCGCCGAGGTGCGCCGCTTGACCGAGAAGGTGTTCGAGTTGAGCGCGCTCAACGTTCGGACCCGGCTTCATTGCGAGTTGCTGCGCATGGCGCGCCTGGGTGAGGATGGCGACCGGGGGCGGCGTATCAGTCCCGCCCCCACCCACGCGGAGCTGGCCAATCGAATCGGCACGCATCGCGAGGCGGTCACCCGCGAGCTTCGCTCTCTCAACGATCGAAACATCATCCGCCACCACCGCGGATCCCTTGAATTCATCGACCTCGCGGGATTGGAGCTCACGGTCGGTCGCGCGGTCGGCGCCATAGGCGACTCGCCCCTGGCGTCGGGCTGATCGCCCTCACCCCAGCGCCGCCAGCCTCGCCACCAGGGCGGCCAGTTCGGCCTGCCGCTCGGCGCCGGTCTTGGCGAAGATCGAGGAGATCTGCTCGCGGAGGGTCGAGACCTTCACCCCTCGCTCCAGGCTGATCTCGGCCAGATCCTCCCCCCGGCCCACGGCCACGGCGACTTCGGCCTCCGCCAGGGTGAGGCCGAACAGGTTGCGCAGCCGCTGCGTCAGGGCCGGCGCCAGCCGGTGCGGATCGCTGAGAAAGAGCAGGGCCTCGCCCCGCCGCCCGGCCAGTCGGGGCGGCGCCGGAATGGCGATAACCGCGATCGGACGCCGGGCCGAAGGCCGTGACAACGCCAGCGAGGCGCCCTGGCCGTCGCAGGCCTGACAGATCGCCGCGATCAGCCTCACGGTCTCCTCCGCGACAGCGGCGGCGAGCTGGCGTCCGCGCGCCCGCACCAAGCCGCCCCCCTCGGCCAGCAGATGCTCGGCCTCGGGGTTGGCGTAGACCACCCGTCCGTCACGATCGGCGCGAATGATCGGCGTGCCCAGGGCGTCCAGGGTGGCGTCGGCGTGCAAGGCCCCCTGGGTCGCCTCCGACATCCGGCGCCGAATCGCCATCAGCCGTTGAAGGTGGGGCAGGGTGGCGCGCAGGGCGGCGAGGTCGCGGCCATCGAACCTGGGCTGCCGGCGCTCGCGCATCACGCCCAGAAACACCGTCCCTTCGTCCAGCCGCATCAACGGGCCGCCGGCCAGCCGCACGATATCGGTCTTCACCACCGGTCGAATGAACTCATTATAGAACGCCGTCGTCTCGATCTTGCCCACCGGCAGCAGCGCCTCGGTGTTGATCAGGCATTCTGGCGGCATGCGATGGCCCAGCTCCAGCCAGGGGTCCTGTCCGACAAAGCCGTCCACATAGGCCCGCACCGCGTCCGCCTCGAGGCCGTTGAAGCCGAGGATCGCGGCCCCGTCGATGGAGATCACCGCCGAGCAGCCATCCACCAGGCCGGCCAGGCCGCCGGCCACCTTCGCCAGCGAGGCCTCGTCCAGAACCGCCTCATAGATATCGGCGACCAGGCTCGCCAGGCGCGTCTCGAGCAAGGATCCGACCCCCCGGAAACGGAACCAAATTTCCGCCGGCGCACATGAGCGGGAAAAAACCTTTGCTGCATCCCCCATCCGGGGGATGCGGGCGCCTTCTCGATCCGTCCAGTCTCACCTTCTGACGGGCGCGCGCTCGGCGCGCCGACATTGGACTCCTCGGGGGCGACATGGCCAGCAACGGTGGCGACGGCAAGATCGGACGGGCGGGACGCAAGGCGTCGAGATCGAAGGCCCTTGACGTTGATGCTTCGGAAGCGCCCGGCGTCTCCGCCGATGGCGCCGAGGCCCGCGAGTTGTCGCGCCTGATCGCGCTCGACCAGAACGCGGCGCCCACCGCCAAACGCGCGACGCGGGCCAAGGCCAAGTCCGCCGGCCAGGCGACGAAATCGACCGAGGTCCAGTCGACGGCCCTCGGCGTGATCGGCATCGAGGGTAACGGCACGGCCGGGACGCCGGTCACGGCCACCGACAATGAATCCGGTGCGGTGAATGTCACCGCCTCCGCCACCGCCAACGGCAATTCGGGTACGGCGGCTACTGGGACGGGGGTTGGCGGCGTCGGCGGCACGGCCCAGTCCACCGCCACGGCGACCAGCACCTACACTGGCGGTGATGAGTTTACCGCTACCGCTACGTCATTTGGCGGATCGGGCGGTGCCGGGGCCAATAAGTCCGGCGGCGCTGGCGGCGCGGCCATCGGCGCGAGCGCCACCACGACGGCTTCGGCGGCCACCGGCGGCTACGCCAGGGCCACGGCCAACCAGACCGGCGGGGCGGGCGGGGCCGGCTATGGCGCCGGAAACAGCGGCGGCGCTGGCGGCGCGGTCAGCGCCACCAAGGCGGCAGCCACAGGCTACTCGGCCTTCGCCCAGGCCAATCAGACCGGCGGGGCCGGCGGGGTCGGCATGAGCGGCGCCAGCGGCGGCGCCGGCGCGGCCAGCACCCTCAGCAACGCCGTCAGCGGACACACCAGCGGCGGCACGCTGACGCTCGGCCAGGCCGCCACCGGCGGCGCCGGCGGCGATAGCAGCGGAGCGGCGGGGGGTAAGGGCGGCGCCGCCATCTCGAACCTGACCTTCAACGACACCACCGCCAATCCCACCCAGGCGGCGTTCGTGGATGGGTCGGGCTCCGCCACCGGCGGGGCCGGCGGCGCCAGTGGGGGCGTCAGCAACGGCGGGGCCGGCGGCGCGGCTTCGGCCACGCTCAATCTCACCGGGGCCAACAGGGTGGCTGATGCGCCCTATCCCAACGGCTATCTACCCCTTGCGGGGGCGTACGGCGGGGCTGGCGGTCGCGCCAACGGAACGGGCGTCGGCGGCGCGGGCGGCGCGGCCAGCGCCAGCGTGACCATCAGCAGTACGAACGCCGGATCAGTTCAAGTCGGCTACAGCGTTACCCATGTCTCGGGCGGCGACGGCGGTTATAGCGTCGGCGGCGCCGGCGGGGTCGGCGGGGCGGCCACCGGCTCGACGGCCAGCTCCAGCGCCACCAAGGCCACCGGAGGCGGATCCTACGCCTATGCCGGCGAACAAGGCGGTTCTGGCGGCGGCAGCGGCGCGGCCGGGTTCTCCGGTGGCGCTGGTGGCGCGGCTAGCGGCGCGACCGCAACGGCCAATGGCTATAACGCCCACGCGGTCGCCGTCCAGATCGGCGGCGCGGGCGGCGGCGGATACAATGGCGCCAACGGCGGGGCCGGGGCGAGCGGCTCACTCACCAATGCGGTCTCGGGGACGGCGCGAGGCGGAAAGCTCAAGCTGACCCAGCGGGCGACGGGCGGCGCCGGCGGCTACAGCGCCAGCGGTGTGGGCGGCGCGGCGGGCTCGGGAACCTCGAGCCTGACGGTGACCGACACCAAGGCCGGCCAGACGGATGCTTATGGCTCCGGCACGGGCGGCGTCGGCGGAGGGGCCGGCGGCGCGGGCAACGGCGTGGTCGGCGGCGCGGGCTCGGCGACCACCACGGTCACCGGCGCGAACAACGCCTATGGCTCGGCGAGCGGCACGGGAGGCGCCGGAGGCCGCGCATCGGGTACGGGGACCGGCGGCGCGGGGGGTGCGGCGTCAGCCGCCGCGACGGCGACGAGCACCAACACCGGAACGGCCACCTATGCCGGAGCGGTCACCACGACCGCCGGCGGGGCAGGCGGCTATAGTGTCGGCGGCGCCGGCGGCGTCGGCGGCGCGGCCACGGGGGCCAGCGCCACGGCGACCCAGACCAAGGCGACCGGCGATCGTGCCTACGCCCGATCGAGCCAGACGGGCGGAACGGGCGGCGGCAGCGGCGCCGCGGGATTCTCCGGCGGGGCCGGCGGCGTGGCCAGCGGCACGACGGCCAGCGCGAGCGGCTACAACGCCAGCGTCAGCGCCAGCCAGACCGGCGGCGCGGGCGGGTCGGGCTCGAACGGGGCCACGGGCGGCGCCGGGGCGGCCAGTTCCCTGACCAACGCGGTCAGCGGCACGGCCAAGGCGGGGGGTTATCTGACCCTCAGTCAGACGGCCACCGGCGGCGCCGGCGGCTACGCCAGCGGCGGCGGCCAGACCGGCGCGGCTGGGGCCGGGACCTCGAGCCTGACGGCGACCAACACCGTGTCGGCGACGCTCAACGTCACCAGCACCGGCGATGGCGGGGCCGGCGGCGGGGCGAGCGGCGGTTCCAATAGCGGGGCAGGGGCGGCCGGCACGGCCATCGCCAAGGCCACCGGCGCCCATGCGGTCAACGCCACGGCCAACGCCGCCGGAGGGGCGGGTGGATCTCTCTATCCTTACAACAACAGCGGCGATGGCGGGGCTGGATCCACCGCGAGCGCCACCTCGACGGCGATCAGCACCACCACCGGAACGGAGAACGCCAGCGCCACGGCCAATGCTGACGGCGGTAACGGTGGTGGGGACAATTACTACTACTACGAGAATAGCGACATCGGGGGCGGGTCCGGCGGGGCGGCCACGGGGGCCGTCGCCACGGCGACGGAAGCCAGCGCCACGGGCGGCGTGGCCAGTGCGACCGCCAACGAGACCGGCGGCGCGGGTGGCGGCGGCGAGGGCGCGGGAAACACCGGCGGGGCCGGCGGAGGGGCGACAGGCGCCACGGCCAGCGCCAGCGGCTACAACGCCACCGCCAGCGTCAGCCAGACCGGCGGCGCGGGAGGATCCGGATTCTACGGCGTGGGCGGCGGCGCCTCGGGCGGCGCGGGCGCCAGCAGTTCGCTGACCAACGCGGTCTCGGGGACGGCCCGAGGCGGGACGCTCAAGCTCAGCCAGACGGCGACTGGCGGCGCGGGCGGCTATGGCGCGAGCGGGATCGGCGGGGCGGCCGGGTCTGGAATCTCCAGCCTGACGGCGACCGACACCAAGGCGGGCTTGGTTAACGCCTACAGCACCGGCGATGGCGGGGAGGGCGGCGGGTCCGGCGGCTCCAGCAATGGCGTGGTCGGCGGCGCGGGATCGGCGACGACCACCGTCACCGGGGCCAATAGAGCCTGGGCGACAGCCAGGGCGGTCGGCGGGGCCGGCGGGCGGGCCTCGGGCACGGGAACGGGCGGCGCGGGCGGCACGGCCTCGGCCGTCGCCACGGCCGCCAGCAGCACGGCAGGCACTGCTCAATACAGCGCCTCGTCGAGCGCCTATGCCACTGGCGGGGCCGGCGGCTATAGCGTCGGCGGCGGTGGCGGCGTCGGTGGTGCGGCCACGGGGGCCAGTGCGACAGGAAGCGCCGTCAACCAGACGGGTAGTGTCACCGCTGCAGGGGCCGTCCAGACCGGCGGCGCGGGGGGCGGCAGCGGCGCGGCGGGGTATTCCGGTGGGGCGGGCGGGGTGGCCAGCGGCACGACGGCCAGCGCGAGCGGCTATAGCGCCAGCGCCTATGCGGCTCAGACCGGCGGTGCTGGCGGCTCGGGCGCGAACGGGGCCATCGGCGGAGCGGGTGCGGCCAGTTCCCTGACCAACGCTGTGAGCGGCACGGCCAAGGCGGGCGGCTATGTTTGGCTTGGTCAGACGTCGAGAGGCGGCGCTGGCGGCTACGCCAGCGGCGGCGGCCAGGCCGGGGCCGGCGGGGCGGGAACTTCGAGTCTCACGGCGGCCAACACCGTGGCGGCGACGCTGAGCGTCACCAGCACTGCGGACGGTGGGGCCGGCGGCGGCGCGAGCGGCGGTTCCAGCAGCGGGTCGGGGGCCGCAGGCTCGGCCACCGCCAAGGCTACCGGCGCCCATGCGGTCAACGCCACCGCCAACGCTGCCGGAGGGGCCGGAGGCTTGCTCTCCTATTACAACAACAGCGGGGCCGGCGGGGCCGGGTCCGCGGCGAGCGCGGCCTCGACGGCGATTAGCACCACCACCGGCACGGAGAACGCCAGCGCCACAGCCAATGCCACCGGGGGCGCCGGCGGTGGAGATAATTCCTACTACTATTACCAAAATAGCGACATCGACGGCGGGGTCGGCGGCGCCGCTACGGGCGCGACGGCGACGGCGACGGAAACCACGGCCACGGGCGGCGTGGCCACGGCCACCGCCAATGAGACCGGCGGCACGGGCGGCCTCGCCCAAGGCGCGGGAAATACCGGCGGGGCGGGCGGGGCGGTCAACGGTGCGACCGCCAGCGCCAGCGGCTACAACGCCAGCGCCAGCGTCAGCCAGACCGGCGGGGCGGGCGGGGCAGGCACCTACGGCGTTGGCGGCGGAGCCTCCGGCGGGGTCGGCGCGAGCAGTTCGCTGACCAACGCGGTCTCGGGGACGGCCCGAGGCGGGACACTCAAGCTGAGCCAGACGGCGACGGGCGGCGCGGGCGGCTTTGGCGCGAGTGGCGTGGGCGGGGCGGCCGGGTCTGGAACCTCCAGCCTGACGGTGAGCGACACCAAGGCGGGCTTCGTCAACGCCTACAGCACCGGCGATGGCGGCGCGGGCGGCGGCGCCAGCGGCGCGGGCAACGGCGTGGTCGGCGGCGCGGGCGCGGCGACGACCCATGTGACCGGGGCCAACAAGGCCTGGGCCACGGCCAACGCTACGGGCGGCGCGGGCGGCCGGGCCTCGGGTACGGGAACCGGCGGCGCCGGCGGGACGGCGACCTCGACGGCGACCGGGACGAGCAGCACGACGGGAACCACTCCGTACAGCGGCTCGGCCGGGGCCTATGCGACCGGCGGGGCGGGCGGCTATAGCGCGGGCGGCGCCGGCGGTGTCGGCGGCGCGGCCACGGGGGTTAGCGCCACCGGAACGGCCGTCAATCAGACCGGCAACCAATCCAATGCGGGCGCCTATGCGGCTGGCGGGGCCGGCGGCGGCAGCGGCGCGGCCGGGTCCTCCGGCGGGGCCGGCGGCGTGGCCAGCGGCACGACGGCGAGTGCGAGCGGATACTCGGCTTGGGCCAGTGTCCACCAGACCGGCGGCGCGGGCGGGTCGGGCTCGAACGGGGCCACGGGCGGCGCCGGGGCGGCCAGCGCGCTCACCAACGCGGTCTCGGGCACGGCCAAGGCCGGAGGATACCTGACCCTCAGGCAGACGGCCACTGGCGGCGCGGGCGGCTACGCCAGCGGCGGCGGTCAGGCCGGGGCCGGCGGGGCGGGGACTTCGAGCCTGACGGCCAGCGACACCGTGGCGGCGACACTGAGCGTCACCAGCACCGGCGACGGCGGGGCCGGCGGATATGGCAGGACGGGAGGATCCAATAGCGGGGCGGGGGCGGCAGGCTCGGCCACCGCCAAGGCCACCGGCGCCCATGCGGTCAACGCCACCGCCAACGCGACTGGGGGATCGGGCGGCCAACTCTACTACTACCGCAACTCTGGCGACGGCGGCGCCGGGTCCACAGCCAGCGCCACCTCGACGGCGATCAGCACAACGACCGGCTCGGAAGATGCGAGCGCCACGGCGAACGCCACGGGTGGGGCCGGTGGCGGGGACAACTACTACTACTATTACCAAAACAGCGACATCGACGGCGGCGCTGGCGGTGCGGTCGTGGGGGCGAGCGCCACGGCCACCGAGACGGCGGCCACGGGCGGCGTGGCCAGCGCCACCGCCAATGAAACCGGCGGCGCGGGCGGCCTCGCCCAAGGCGCGGGAAACACCGGTGGCGCCGGCGGCGCGGTCAACGGTGCGACCGCCAGCGCAAGCGGCTACAACGCCACCGCCAGCGTCAGCCAGACCGGCGGCGCGGGCGGGGCAGGGACCTACGGCGTTGGCGGCGGCGCTTCGGGCGGTGCTGGCGCGAGCAGTTCGCTCACCAATGCGGTGAGCGGGGCCGCCAAGGGCGGCTATCTCAGGCTCAACCAGACGGCCACCGGCGGCGCCGGCGGCAACAGCGCCGGGACCACGGGCGGCGCCGGGGGTGCGGCTACATCCAGCCTCACCTTCAGCGAGGCGACCGCCAGTAGTTCCAATGCGGTCAGCGGTGCCTACGGCGGCTCCGGCGGCCTCAGCGGATCGGCCGGTGGCGCCGGGGGCGCCGGGGCGCGGCCACAGCGTCGCTCGCGCTCACTGGGGCCAATACCGTCACAGGCACGGCTAACGCCGTGGGCGGGGCCGGTGGCGCCGGTCGGGCGGCGGGTTACTACGGCGGGGCCGGCGGCGTGGCCAGCGGCACGACGGCGAGCGCTAGCGGCTATAGCGCGAGCGCCACTGTCTCCCAGACGGGCGGCGCGGGCGGCTTTGGCTATAACGGCGGGGCCGGCGCGGCCAGCTCATTGACGAACGCCGTTAGCGGCGCGGCCAAGGCCGGCGGCTATCTCACCCTGACCCAGACGGCCACAGGCGGCGCGGGCGGATACGCCACCGGCGGCGGCCAGGGCGGGGCGGGCGGGGCCGCGACCTCCAGCCTTACGGCGACCAATACCGTGGCGGCGACGCTCAACGTCACCAGCACCGGCGATGGTGGGTCTGGCGGCGGCGCGGACTTTAACTCCAACAGCGGGGCCGGGGCGGCTGGCTCGGCCACGGCCACGGCGACCGGCGCCCACGCGGTCAACGTCACAGCCAACGCCAACGGCGGCGCGGGGGGGATTGTCCAACCCTCCAACAATAGCGGTATTGGCGGTGCCGCATCCGCGGCGACTGCCACCTCGACAGCGATCAGCACCACCACCGGGACTGAAGATGCGAGCGCCACCGCAAACGCCACCGGTGGGGCCGGTGGCGGGGAGGACACTTACTACTACGAGTACCAAAACGGCGACATCGCGGGCGGCGCGGGCGGTGCCGCCACCGGCGTCACCGCGACCGCGACAGAGGCCGCGGCTACCGGCGGCGTGTCTACCGCCAGCGCCAATGCGACCGGCGGAGCCGGTGGCAGCGCCGCCGGGGCGGGAAACGCGGGCGGCGCAGGGGGCATTGCTTCCGGCGCCGCGGCCAGCGCTAGCGGCTACAGCGCAAGCGCCAGCGTCCGCCAGACCGGCGGGGCGGGTGGCGGTGGTAGCGGCAGTGCCTCAGGCGGTGCTGGCGCGAGCAGTTCGCTGACCAACGCGGTCAGTGGGACGGCCAGGGGCGGCTACTCTGCGCTTGGTCAGACGGCGAGGGGCGGCGCGGGCGGCAGTAGCGGCGGCGGGACAGCCGGGCTTGGCGGCGCGGCGACATCCATACTCACCTTCAGCGAAGCGACCGCCAGTAGTTCTTCCGCAGGCAGCGGCGCCTACGGGGCGCCGGTGGATCCGGCGGCTCGGCTGGGGGCGGGGGTGCGGCTACATCGTCACTGTCCCTCACCGGCGCCAATGGCGTCACGACCTCCGCCACCGCCGTCGGCGGCTATGGCGCCAGCGGCGGCGCTGGCGGCGCGGCAAGCGCCACAAGCGCCGCCACCTCCACGAATTCCAGCGCCGGTGGCTCAGCGACTTCGGATGCCTACGCCACCGGCGGCGGCGGCTCGACGATCGGCGCGGCCACCGCCACCGCCACCGCCGCCACGGCCAATGGCCAGCAGGCCGAGGCCACGGCCACCGCCAGCGGGTCCAGCGGTCTGGCCCAGACCACGGCGACCACGGCCAGTTCCGGCGTCGTCACCACCGTCGGGGCCGACGCCCAGGCCCAGGTATCCAGCGCCAACACCACCGCCTACAGCCAGGTCAATGGCGGCGCCGCCTTCGACATCACCAGCCTCAATGGCGCGGCGCACAATTCCTTCGCCTATGGCGCGATCAATCCGGACTCTGACTTTATCGCCTCGGCCCTGGCCAGCCATGCCAATGTCAGCGCCGCCCTGGGGGGCGCCAACGCCAGCGTCGTCGGCGAAGGCGCCCAGGGGGAATACTACGCCTCCGGCGCCTCGGGCCCGCAGGAATATGTCAGCTCACTGAACTATACCCTCAATAGCGCCAGCCTGGGCGGCCATCTGATCGTCGGCCTGCTGGACGATGAGGTCGAGGGCAGCGGGTTCACCTCGCTCAAGTTCACCGTCATCGAAGGTGGCGTCACCAAGGTCAACAAGACTTTCACCTCCGTCAGCGCCGCCCAGACGTATTTCACCAATGACGCCCTGGATCTGGGAACCATCACCAATGCCTCCAGCCTGCTGGTGACGGTGAAGCTGGATGTCACCGCCAGCTCGGCTGGTTCCGGCTTCGGCCAGGACTTCGTCATCGGCGCCACCAGCGCCACCGCGGCCCCGGTGATCACCGCGCCGGCCGCGCAGCTCGTCCAGCAGGGTTCGAACACGACGATCACGGGCCTGAGCATCGCCGAGCCCGATCCCTTGAGCGCCGGCCAGACCCTCACGGTGACGGTCACCGACACCAGCGGCTTGATCTACGCCTCGGGCTCGACCTCCGGCTACGGCACCAACGACAT
Organism: uncultured Alphaproteobacteria bacterium; assembly: GCA_963817995.1. Lineage (GTDB taxonomy): Bacteria > Pseudomonadota > Alphaproteobacteria > Caulobacterales > Caulobacteraceae > Acaudatibacter. The sequence continues at coordinate 2,189 of CAWFQJ010000015.1, read as the reverse complement.
CGTCCTCAATGGGACCACCTCGGATATCAACGCCGATCTCGCCGGCCTGCAGGTCAATGAGAGCGGCGACCGGCGCCGACACTCTGCATATCACCGCCAGCGATAGCCGGGGCGGGGTGGCGGCGCCGGCCGCCGTGGCCGTGACGGTCAACGCCCCGCCGGCGATCACGGCGCCGGCCGCGGTCACCATCCCGCTCAACCAGGCGACGGCCATCGCCGGCGTCAGCCTCACCGATCCGGACGCGGTCAGCGCCGGCGAGACGCTTACGGCGACCCTGACCGACGCCAATGGCCTCCTGATCGCCACCGGCGCCGGGGTCAGCGGTTCGGGCACTACGTCCCTGACGATCACGGGGTCCCTGGCCCAGGTCAACGCCGACCTCGCCACCCTGAAGGATCAGGACGCCACCTTCGGCGACGAAGACATTTATCTGAACGCCACCGACAGCCGGGGCGGGGTGGCCGCCGGCCAAGTGATCGACGTCACCGTCGCCGGCCCGCCGGTGATCGCCGCCCCCGGCGCAGTGACTCTGGCCAAGGCAAGTCCGGCGCGGTCTCCGGCGTCAGCCTTTCGGAAACCGGGACCACGGCCGGCGAGACGTTCACGGCGACCCTGACCGACACCTCCGGTGTGCTCAGCGCCAGCGGAACCGGCGTCAGCGGTTCAGGCACGAAGAGCCTGACCATCACCGTTTCTCTCGCCCAGGTGAACGCCGATCTGGCCACCTTGAGCGGTCAGCGAATCCAGCGCGGTTTCGGATTCCATCATCCTCAACGCCAGCGACAGCCACGGCGGCCACGCCACGGCGGCGAGCATAGCGGTGACCACTCGACGGCCTGCCGGCCATCGCCGCGCCCGCCCTCCGCCAGTGTCGTGCGCGGCCACGCCACGGCCATCGGCGGCGTCAGCCTGTCGGAGAGCGGCGATGAGACCGACACCTTCACCGCGACCCTGACCGACACCAATGGCCTGCTGTCGGCCGGGGGGGCGGGCGTGAGCGGTTCGGGGTCGAACACCCTGACCCTGAGCGGTTCGCTCGCCCAGGTGAACGCCGACCTGGCCACCCTCACCGACACCGACTCAGCTTCCAGCGGCGAGACCATCCATTTTCGGCGAGCGACAGTTTGGGTACGTCGCCACGGCCGGGATCGCGGTCACCGTGATCCAGGCGCCGGTGATCGCCGCCCCGGCCACCGCCGTCACCGCCCGGCAAGGCGAAGACGATCACCGGCATCTCGCCGAAACCGGCATTGTCAACGGCGAAACCTTCACCGTGGCCCTGACCGATACCAAGGGCACGCTCACGGCCACCGGCACCGGGGTGACCGGTTCGGGGACCACGGCCTGACGATCACCGGATCGCTTTCCCAGGTGAACGCCGACCTGGCGACCCTGAAGGACAGCGAGGCCAGCCATCCGACACCATTAACATCAACGCCAGGACAGCCTGGGCAACAGCGCCGCCTCGGCCACGATCGCGATCACCACCAACGGCAAGCCCTCGATCTCGGCGCCGGCCAGCGAAATTATCGGCCAGGGCTGGCAGCGGCCATATCGGCGTCACTTTCGGAATCCGGAAAGACCGATGCCGAGACCTTCACGGTCACGGCGACCGACACCAACGGCCTGCTTTCGGCGACCGGAACCGGGGTCACCGGCTCTGGCACCAAGACCCTGACCCTGACCGGGTCGCTGGCACAGGTGAACGCCGATCTGGCAACCCTGACCGACAACGATTCGATCACGCCGTCCGACAGCATCAAGCTCACCGCCAGCGACAGTTTCGGGAACAGCGCCGCGGCCAAGACCATCGCGGTGACCGTGAACGGACTGCCGGTGATAACCGCCCCGGCGACGGCTGTCCTGACCGCCGGCGTAGCCACTGCCATCACCGGCCTCAGTCTCGCCGAGACCGGGACCACCACCGGCGAGACCTTCACCGTCAAACTGAGCGACACGAACGGCCTGCTCTCGGCGACCGGCACCGGGGTTACCGGCTCCGGCACCAAGGTGCTTACGCTCGCCGGCACCCTCGCCCAGGTCAACGCCGATCTGGCCACGCTCTCGGACACCGACGCCACCCTGCCGTCCGATAGCATCGCCGTCACCGCCACCGACAGCCTGGGCAACAGCGCCACCAGCGCCGCCATCGGCGTCAGCGTCACCCCCCTGGCCCTGTCGATCGGCG
>CAWFQJ010000014.1:0-12968 GCA_963817995.1 uncultured Alphaproteobacteria bacterium | reverse complement strand
ACCCGCCGGCCAGAACAGCGGCGCGGGATCCAACGCCAGCTTCGAGGCGATCTCGTCCAGCAGGGCGAAGGGGTCCTGGGCCTCGCGATCCATCTTGTTGATGAAGGTGATGATCGGAATGTCGCGCAGGCGGCAGACCTCGAACAGCTTCAGCGTCTGCGGCTCGATGCCCTTGGCGGCGTCCAGCACCATGACCGCGGCGTCGGCGGCGGTGAGGGTGCGATAGGTGTCTTCCGAGAAGTCTTCGTGGCCCGGGGTGTCCAGCAGATTGTACATCAGGCCGGCGTGGTCGAAGGTCATGGCGCTGGCCGAGACTGAGATCCCCCGCTCGCGCTCGATCTTCATCCAGTCGCTGCGCGTGCGCCGCTGTTCGCCCCGCGCCCGCACCGCCCCGGCCGCCCGGATCGCCCCGCCGGCCAGGAGCAGGTTCTCGGTCAGCGTCGTCTTGCCGGCGTCGGGGTGGCTGATGATGGCGAAGGTGCGCCGGCGGGCGGCCTCGGCGGCGGGGGTGTTGGACATGGCGCGGCGATAGCGCGACGGCGGGGGCGAGGCAAATCTGCAAGACGCTCAGCGACCGTCAACCGCCTCGGTGCGAAACCGCGCGCCGTCGGCGTCCTCGATGTCCAGCACCCAGATGTCCGGATCGATCCGCGTGGCGTGAGCCACATAGGCGTCGGGGTCGCTCTCGGCAGTCGGACGGCTTCATCCGCCGTGCTTGCTCATCGGCGCCGAAAGTCCCAGTAAGCGTCGATCTACATGGCGGGGAGCGTTCGCGGTGGGGCGTCCGTCGGGGCCGCCCCTTCGATGCGAAGTCCGGCCCTGGAAACGCCTTCGGCTAAATGGCGGATCAGCCCGGGATCGAAGCCGCGGAACCGTAGGTCGGCGACCATGTGATCGGCGTAGTCCGGGTCGATGACGAGGACGGCGTCCACCGCCGCGAGGCTTTCTCGCCGCCGGCCCAATTGCCCCGCCGCCGCTGCGGTCAGCAGAAATCCGAACACAGCCTGCGGCGCATCCAAGCGCCGAGTCTCGTCCAAGGTCTTCTCGTATTCGCCTTTGATATAGTGGCAGAGGGCGAGACCGAATCTGTGGCGGCTTGGCTGCGCCGGGTTGCGCGTGAACGACTCCTGCAAAAGTGGTTCGGCCCTCAGCCAATCAGACAAGAAGGCGTAGCGCAGCCCAAGTTCGGCCATCACCTCGGTGTCGTTGGGGTTGATCTGGCGGCTGAGCTCCAACTCCGCCAGCCCCCCGACCGTATCGCCGGAGAACCAATAGGCCAGGGCGAGCGCGAGATGAGCATGGCTCGACTCCGGCGCCAGCGTGACCGCGCGGCGGGCGAGCTTCAGCGCCCTCTCCAGCGGAGCCTGGGTGGCGGCGTTGACATCGTGACCGAAGCGGGCGGCGTCGGTGTACAGCTGCGACAGTCGCGCGAAGGCTTCCGCGTAGTGCGGCTCCGCCGCAATCACCCGCTCAAGACGCGTACGCACCGGCTCGAACAGGTCGCGATCGTACGATCGCTCATAGACATAGGACTGTATGACCAGATCGTATGATGTCAGTTGATCAGGCAGTGTTGCATCGGCGTCCCTGGCGATATTGTTGAAGATAACGCCATAAGGTTGCGCCAGGCTGCGGGCTATAGTGTTGGCCAGTTCATCGCGCACGCCGACGATCTCGCCCGCCCCCATGTCCCGCTCAAACGTCTGGGCCCACAGGTTTCGTCCCGTGTGGGCGTCGACCAGCAAGGCCTCGACACAAAAGTGACCGGCGGACAGTGTCGTTGCCCCCATCACCAGAAAATCGATGTCGAGATTGGCGCCAGGGCCGGGCGGCGCATCCGGCGAGCCATAGAGAAAGCTGGTGTGGGGACCAAAGACGCGCAGATCCGTGAAGCGGGTCAGGGCGACGATGACCTGGCGGGTGAAACCGTGCGCGAAATTTGGGTATTCTGATGGATCCCCCACAATTTCGAATGGCGAGACCAGCACACTCGGTCCCTGCTGTCTCGTCGCGGCTCCGGACGCCGGAGGGGATAAACGAGCCGCCGGCGCCGCGAAGTCTCGGTCCTCGAACGCCGCCCCGTAGGAGCCCCGCGGGATGGTTATGTGGATCAGATCGGACGTCCCCGCCTTGAGGTAGTAGCGCTCAAGCGAGCGTCGCAGCCGTCCCGCCTCGATCCGCACGATGGCGTCTTGATGGGGGTCGAAATCGGATTTGCGCCCGAACACGCTTGTGGCGATGTTGTAGGCCTTCAGGCGGTGGGCCCGCCCCTCAAGAGTCTCCTCAACGGCATAGGCCAGGAACCGCCGGTTTCGCTTGGGCGCGTCGAAGTCGTCCGATCCCAGAATTCGAAGAAGCTGTTCCCGTACCGCCCCGGTTTCAAAACTGATCGCGCGGTCACTCATGCCCTGTCATCGTCCGCGGTCCGCGCTTCCCCGGGTGGCACGCGGTCGCCAACACGTCGCTGAAAAGCGCCCATCAAATAGCGGCCTTCCGGGGGCTATCAGCCCGAAAACCCCCTGGAATGTTACTGTAACGTACGGATATCGGCGCGCAAGGCAGGCCTGTAGTGGCGGGGTTGATCTGGATCAACGAAGGGCCGGCCGGGTCGGGTCAAGGTCATCAGCCAAGGTCGATAGCGCGCCAATCGGGCGCGGAGCGGGGTTGCATGAACATATCCACCAAGGCGCTGTCCTTCCTCGGGGCGGACACCGCCGCGGCGAATCGGCCCGGCCGCTTGGGCGGTTCGGCGGCCATCGCCGCCGCCGCGCTGCTCGCCGTCGTGGCGCCGGCCGCCGCCTTGGCCCAGGCCCAGGGTGGCGCCTCCGACATTCAGGAAATGCGCTCGGAGCTGAACGCCATCAAGGCCGAATCGGAGGCCGCCAAGGCCCAGGAAGCGGCGCGCGAGCGGCAGATCGACGCCTTGCAGCGCAAGCTCGACCTCGCGGCCGGCATTACGCCGACCGCTCCGGCGGAGACGGCGATCCAGACCACCCCGGGAGCGCCCGGGCCGTCGAACCAGGCCGTGGCTCAAAACGCGTCGACCCAGATCGATGAAAATCCCGAGGATAACCCGCGACCGCCGCCGGGCGATCGATTTCGAGATCTATGGATTCGCGCAGGCCGACTACATCCAGGACTTCAAGCGAGTGAATCCCGACTGGGCCGATACGCTGCGGCCCTCGAAGATTCCCACTGTGGCGGGTCTCTACGGCGGCGACGGCCAATCGCTCATCAGCGTCAAGCAGAGCCGGTTTGGAGTCCAGGGCAGCGAGCCGGTGGCGGGCCACGACCTGACGTTCAAGTTCGAGTTCGATCTATTCGGCGTTGGCGTCGACGCCGGTCAGACCACCTTTCGGCTGAGACATGCCTACGGCGCCTGGGGTCCGGTGCTGGCCGGCCAGACCAACAGCCTGTTCATGGACGGCGACATCTTCCCCAACACCATCGATTATTGGGGGCCGTCCGGCATGGTGTTCCTGCGCAATCCACAGTTCCGCCTCACCGCCTTCGACAACGGAAAGACCAAGTTCGCCCTGGCGGCGGAAAAACCCGGCAACGACGTCGACGCTGGCCAGGTCCGAAATATCGACCCTGAGCTCGGCGCCGCCCTGCAACCCCACAACCCCTATCCCGACCTGACCGCACAGTTTCGGCAGACCGGCGGCTGGGGTCACGTACAGGTCGCCGGCATCCTGCGGGACGTGGGCTACGACACGCCCAACGTCCCGAACAACGCCCCCAACGGCGGCAAACTGGGTTGGGGCGTAGACACCACGGCCACGCTTAAGACTTGGAAGCAGGACAAGCTGCTTATGGGCGTGGTGTACGGCAATGGCATCGCCAACTACATGAACGACGGCGGAACCGACTTGGCGCCGCAGGTAAACAACCCTGGCCCGAACCAGACCATCCAGGCGGTGGCGGCGCCGCTGCTCGGTCTGTCGTTCTATTACGACCACTACTGGAGCGGCAAGTTCAGCACTTCGCTGGGGTGGAGCGAGACCTACCTCTACAACACAAATTTCCAGGAAGGCGACGCCTTCCATTCGGGCCAATACGCCTCGGTCAACCTCCTGTGGACGCCAGCCAGCCGGCTGCTGTTCGGCACCGAGTTCCTCTACGGGCGCCGCGAGGACAAGGACGGCCTAGTCGGCGACGACTACCGCATGCAGTTCACCGCAAAATACAGCTTCTCCAGCAAGGACTGGTTTCAATGAACAAGATGATCACACCTGAAGAGCGATCCGCCATCATGGCCACCCGGCGGGGGCTCATCGGATTTGGCGGCGTAGCCCTCGCCGCAGCGAGCGCCTCGTCGTTGCGGGCATCGCCTTCCAGGGGCCCGGCGATCCCTGCCGGCGGTCTATCCGGGCCCGTTATCGACCAGGCGGTGAACGGCGCCTATGCCCGTTATCGCGGCCTCGCCGAGGGCGCTAACGCCGACTACATCCCGGCCCTGGCTGAGGTGCCCTCAACCTACTTCGGCGTCTCGCTGATCACGCCGGCCGGCCGAACCTCAAGTGCGGGCGACCTCGACGTACCCTTCTCGATCCAGTCGATCTCCAAGGTCTTCACCCTGGCTCTGGTCATGCGGGAAAATGGGCCCGACACCATCGTCAACGGCGTCGGCGTCGACGCCACCGGCCAAGCCTTCAATTCAATCGATGCGATCGAGCAGTACAAGGGCCATGAGATGAATCCCCTGGTCAATCCGGGGGCCATCGCCACCGTCGGCCAGGTCACCGGCGGTTCGGCCGACGAGGTGTGGGCCAAGATAATCGGCATCCACAACGACTTCGCCGGCCGAAAGCTTGAGGTGAACCAGAAGGTCTACAAGTCGGAATCGGACACCAACCAACGCAACCAGGCCATCGGCATGCTGATGAGCGCCTATGGCCGCTTCCCGATGAATCCGGCCCAGGCCACAGACCTCTACACCCGCCAGTGCTCGATCAATGTCACCGCCAAGGATCTGGGCATGATGGCCGCCACGCTCGCCAACGGCGGCAAGAACCCGCTGAGCGGAAAGGTGGTGCTTGATCCGAACCTCACCGCCAAGGTATTGGCGGTGATGGCGACGGCGGGGCTCTATGACGACTCCGGAAAATGGCTCTACGCCACCGGCCTGCCGGGCAAGAGCGGCGTCGGCGGCGGCCTGATCGCGGTCTCACCGGCCAAGTTCGGGATCGGGACCTTCGCCCCGCCTCTGGACAAGGCCGGCAACAGCGTCCGCGGCCAGAAGGCGATCAGCGATATTTCCGACGCTCTGGGCGGCAATCCCTACCTAGCCCGCCCGCTCTGACCCACATGGGCGTCGGGGACCCATCGCCGTCGAAGCCGCGGTGGTCAGCGCGCGACGTCCCTGATTGGGGACCTGTTCGGTTGATTGGGGCTCTGCTGGGCGCCACCCTTCTCGCGGCCGGCCCGACCATGGCAGAAACCCTCGCCGCTTCGCCGCCAGCGGCGCCGGCGACACCCGATCGCCAGGACGTCGAAGCGCAGTTGCGAGAACTGCTGGCGACACGCAAGAGCCTCGCCAAGCAGATGAGCGATTTCGACACCCGCATTGGGGCGCTTGAGGCTTTGCTGAGAGGCGCGACGCCGAAGGCTGTCGGGCCCGCGACCGCTCAGCCGGCCGCGCCGGCCGTCCTTGCGAGCGAAACGTCCCCGGCGCCGAGCGGCGACGCCATCAAGGTCATCGCGAACGCGCCGGCCGCTCCGGTCGAGGCCAACCTGTTCCAGCCCAAGACCTGGGGCGCGCAGGAACCGGGCAAGGGATTCGTCGTCGCCCGAACCGACAAGGGTGAGCTCGATGTCACCTTCATCACCTATCTGCGCTACCTCAATCAAACGGCGCTCGAGCCCACCTACACAGACTATTTCGGCAACACCCGGACGCTGAAACTGCAGGATGATCTGCAGATCAACAAGATAAACGTCACCTTCTCAGGTTGGCTGTACGATCCACGTTTCCGGTACAAGCTGTTCTTCTGGACCAACAACGCCAACATGGGCGAACTGTCGCAGGTGGTTATCGCCGGCAACTTCTCTTACAGATTCGCTGATCTTTTGACCCTGGGGGCGGGGGTCGACGCCGTGCCCTCGACGCGGTCGACGACGGGCAACTACCCCAACTGGCTGCGCAATGATAACCGCCTGATGGCGGATGAATTCTTCCGAGGGTCCTATACTTCCGGTATCTGGGCCGACGGCAAATTCGGACACGGCTGGGAATATCGCGTGATGCTGGCCAATAACCTTAGCCAGCTCGGCGTCAGCGCCAGCCAGCTCCTTCCAGGTCTCAACACTGAGTCGGCTTACCTGCGATGGATGCCTACGACCGGCGAGTTCGGTCCGGTCGCCGGCTTCGGCGACTATGAAAATCACAAGAAGGTCGCCACCCTGCTGGAGGGGCACTACACGTACAGCCGGGAAGACGCCCTCGAACAACCCGGCACCAATGCAGTCGAAAACAGCCAGATCCGGCTCTCGGACGGCGAGCGGCTCTTTGATCCAGGCGTGTTCGGAACCCAATACCGGATCAGCCAGGCGACCTACCAGATGGCGGCCGGCGACGCCGCGGTGAAATACCGGGGCTTCGCCCTGGAGGGCGAGTACTACGCCCGATGGGTGAACAATTTCGCCGCCACCGGTCCGCTGCCCTATTCAAGTATGTTCGACACCGGTGTCAGCCTCCAAGCGTCCGGCATGGTGATCCAGAAGCGGCTGCAGGCCTACGCTACCTATTCGCATATATGGGGACAGTTCGGCAGTCCGACGGAAGTCGTGGGCGGTCTCAACTGGTATCCCTTCGGCTTGAAGAGTTTCCGCCTGACCCCCAACGCCATGTGGTTCAGGAATTCACCGGTCGGCTACAACGGCGTTCCCTACGCGGTCGGCGGCAACGGATGGGTGTTCTATCTCGACGCCGCCCTGGCGGCCTTCTAGCCGATGCCCGGACCATGTCGATCAATCTGGGGCCCGCCATTCCAGGGGAGGGATGCAGATGAAGAGAAGTGATCGCGGGTGGCGACGTCGTTGGTCGAGCCGCGTGGCGGGGATCGCCGCGACCGCAGCCGTGGGCCATGCCCCCGCCCAGACCCTGTCCCCACCCGTCGAGCCCGTGCCGCCGATGGAGAAGACCTGCCTCTTCAACGACTCCCACTTCCATCTGACCAACTACATTCAGGAAGGCCCGGACGCCCGCGACGTGCTGAAGATCATGGAGGGCCGGGTCTGCCGGTCCACCCTGTTCGGCATTCCGCTGCAGCAGCAGTGGTCACACCGTCTGACCGGGGATTTCGCCCCCACCTACTACATGGATACCGACGCCCGCCTGTACTACTACTCCTTTACAGACGCCGACATCGCCATGCGCTATCGCGCTCTCTCTCCGGCCGAGCGCGCCCGCTTCGACCCGATGATTACCGGCTTTAATCCGACGGACATGTACGCCGCCGACCACGTCCGGCGCGTCCTCAAGACCTTCCCGGGAGTCTTTGAGGGCATCGGAGAATTCTCCATTCACAAGGAGTTCGTTTCCGCGAAGGTCGCCGGAGACGTGGCCAGTCTTAACGACCCGGCGCTCGATCGACTGCTTGATTTCGCCGGCGAGGTCGGCCTCGTGACAATTTTCCACAACGACATCGCCATGCCGTTCTCCAAGAAGGCGAATGCCCGCATCTATTTCGGGCAGATGGAGGCCGCCCTTCGCCGGCACCCAAGAGCAACGATCATCTGGGCGCACACCGGGCTTGGCCGCGTTGTTCAGCCGCAGGGACAGCACATCGCCTTCCTGACCGAAATCCTGGAGAATCCGGCCCTGGCCAACGTCTACTTCGATCTCTCCTGGGATGAGGTCGCCAAATATGTGGTGGCTGACGCGCAGTCGACCGCCGCCGCCGCCGCCCTGATCAACAAGTATCCGGATCGGTTCCTGTTCGGTACCGACGTGGTCGCGCCAAAGGATGCCGCGCAATATTTCGCCGTCTACCAGATGTACCAGCCACTGTGGGCGGCGCTGACGCCGGATACGCGCGAGAAGGTGCTCAAGGCCAACTATGTGCGCCTGTTCGACGCCGCGCGCGTTAGCGTCCGCGCCTGGGAGGCCGCCAACCTCGCCTCCGCCCCCGCGGCACGCTAGCGCCGCGCCACCGCTTCGCGGTTGCCAGACACCTCGACACCCCGTTGCAATACGGTCTCCGCCTCGACTTCAGCCGATGCGCCGCTGGGCCGCGTCGCGCGCCTCATGCAGTTCCCGCCACGCCGGCGCGTACTTCAGCGCCTCGTCGTACTTTGCCAGGGCGTCGCGCCAGCGTCCCTGGCGCGCGAGCAGGTCGCCCCAGGCCTTGAGCGGATCGGCCCAGTGCGGGCTTCGCGCATTGGCGGCGGCGAGATCGGCGGCGGCGGCGGCCAGATCGCCACGCGTCAGCTCCGACAAACCGCGATGGAGATAGACCGGCGACAGGTCCGGCCCGACCGTGATCCCTTCCTGCCAAATCCGTTCGGCGCCCGCGAGGTCGCCGGCGTGCTCAAGCATGTCGCCATGGAGGGCGTAGCACCTGGCCCACCGGCCGACGCGGGCGAACACGGTCGCGGCCTCGGCGCCGCGCCCGGCCACGCTATAGGCCAGGGCCACATCGCAGGCGTTGTCCCCGAATGTGTACTGGATGGTCGGGTCGGCCAGCCAGGCCTTCCAGAAGGCGTCGAATGATGGGAGGGCAGCGGTGACATCGCCGAGCGCGAGCGCGCGGTCGCCAGCGAGGAACAGGGTTTCGGCCTTGGTGGCCGCGTCGTCCGGATCGCTCAGGCTCAGATACCGATCCGCCGAAGCCGGATCGTGCAATTGGGCGTAGATGTCGGCGATGATCGGGCCGTCGATGAGGAGCTGGGCGCCGGCGCCGTGGTTGTTGCCCGTATCCTGTCCCAGGCTCGCCAGTTCGAGTGGCAGGTCCTCGGTGACGATGGCGACGTTACCGAGCAGCCCTACGTTCGGCTTCTTGTCATCCGGAGCCTTGGCCGCCGCCCGCGTCAGCGCCCGGGCCTCGCGCCAAGCCGCTTCCTGGCCCTCGCTGCTCTGCACCGCCCCCACCAGATTGCCCCAGGAGCGGAAATTGTAGGGCGCCAGGGCCGTGGCGAGTCGGTACTTCGTAGCCGCCTCCGCCGGTCGGTTCAGGCTGCCGAAGGCGTTGCCCCAGACATTGGCCAGGCGCGCGCGAGCTTCGTCGTCGGGCGCGCGGGCGTAGGCGCCGGGCAGGAAGGCCAGGGCCTCGGCGGCGCGGCCGTTGCCGACCAGATAGGTGGCGAACTGGAAGGGCTGGGCCCGGCCGTAAACATATTCGGCGGCCTGGCGCGCCAGGCGGTCGATATCGCCGGCGCCGCCGATGAAGGTTCGGGCTGGGACACTATCCCCGCGGACGCTGAGGGCGACGCCGCCGTCTTGGGTCTGGACCACATCACCGCCGATGTGCAGGTCACGACCCAGGCGCTGGTGCAGGAGCCGGTCGATCTCTCCCACGGATATCCCGGTCTGCGGCACCTCGATGCGTACATCCGAGGCCCAGGCGCTGGTAACGGCCAAGCCATGGGTCGCTGATCGGGTAGCCCCCTGGAGAATCTGCAGCTGGTCCAGCAGCCGGGTGGCGACGACCTGGCCGGTGACGCCGCGGGCCGCCATCGCCGGCGGGGCGGCGAAGGCGTCGACCACCACCGACCGTGACGTCGCCGCGCCGATCAGCATCGCCAGCGCCATCACAACGACGCCGCCGGCCACCAGGGCCAGGAAGGCTTCGAGGCCATTTCTCAGCCGCTCGGAGAACGCCTTGCGGTTGGCCGCGGCGGCGTCCAGGCGTCGGTCCTCGGCGAAGTGACGCAACTGCAGGCGCAGCATCGCCGCCTGCTCATCGACCAGCCGCCCTTGCCGCGCCAGATAGTCGGCCGCCTTGCGGCTGAATGCGGGGTCATGCCGCGCGCCTTCCATCGCCAGGGCCATCGCGGCGGCGTCGGCCCCGCCGACGGACGCCTCCGGCGCTTCGGCCTCAGCCCCGCCGGGGTGGTTCTCCTCCAATCCTTCAGCCATCCCTGCCCCCCGTTCGCCGCGGCGTGACTATCCCGCCGACGGCGGCGGAACCGGCAGGCCGGCGACGACCGACAACAGGCCATCGGCGTAGGCTCTCTTGAGGCTGGTCCAATAGGGGTCGTCGTCCTCGAAGGTGATCAAATTGTCGGTGGAATAGCTGCCTTCGACATAGCGTAGCAGGTCGATGGGCGGACCCACCGAGAGGTTGCTGCGGATGGTGGCGTCGAAAGACAGCATGGCCAGCTTGGCCGCCTCATCGAGCGAAATCTCGCGGCGCAGGCCCCGGTCGAGGATCGGCTTGCCGTATTTCGTCTCGCCGATCTGCAGAAAGTGCGAGCGGCTCGACGCCTCGATGAAATTGCCGGCGGGATAGATCTGGAACAGCCGGGGCGGCTCGCCGGCGATCTGGCCGCCGACCAGGAAGCTGCCGGTCGGGTCGCCATAGGGCTGGACATAGCGGCTGTCCCGATCGACCACTTCGCGCAGCTTGGCTCCGACCATGGTCGCCACGTCGAACATCGTGCGCGCCACATGGACGTCGTCCCGCTCACCCGTGGCGGCCATCTGCAGAAGCTGGGTCAGCACCGACTGGGTGGTGGCGAGGTTGCCAGCCGAAAGCACGACAATGGCGCGCTCTCCGGGCCGGCTGAACCTGGCCATCTTGCGCGCCTGATAGACCTGATCGACCCCGGCGTTCGAACGGGAATCGGAGGCCATGACCAGCCCTCCTGGCAACAGGATTCCCACGCAATAGGTCATCGATCCTCCGAGGCGCGTTTTCCCGACCTTATCAGGCCTGAGCGTGACGGGTTAGGCCACCGTGTCGGCGTGGCAAAGGTGTCTGAACTAATTTTGCATGTCACCGTGTGAACGGTAGACCTGCTCGTCTCGGCGGCTGCGGCCGGCGAACTTCTGGACCAGGGAAGCCCTTCGCCATGTCTTTCGATGCGATCCCGTATTGGATCAAGGGCGCGACCCTTTTTATCGCCTTGATGCTGGCGGTGGAGATCGGCTTCCATCTCGATGGCTGGCTACGGCAGTGGAACGTCAAGTTGAGCGAAGGCCGGTCGCTCGATGGCTGGAGCATCCTGGTCTCCGGCTCGGTGTCCCTGCTGACCCTTCTCCTGGCCTTCACCGTGAACATGGCCAACGCCCACTACGAGGCGCGGCGTCAGCTGGTCATCGACGAGGCCAACGCCATGTCCACCACCTATCAGCGGGCTCAGCTGCTGGCCGAGCCGGCGAGGACCGAGGTGAGCGGCCTGATCGAGCGCTACGCCCTCGGCCGCCGGGCGATCTTTCTGGCCGGCGACGTTCGTGGCCAGATCGAGCGCGCGCAGTCGGCCAGCGAAGACGACCAGGCGCGCCTGTGGGCGACCACCGTGGCGGCCCTGAAGGACCCCACCGAGGCCCCTCACATCAGCCCCCTGCTTCAGGCGATGAACCCGATGTTCGAGGTCGCGGCCCGGCGCCATGAGGCGCTGCAGGTGCGCGTTCCGGCGCGGATTATTCTGGTGCTGGCGGTCGATGGACTGCTGACCCTCTTCCTGGTCGGCTACAGCCTTGCGCCTGGCCGCAACCGCCGTCCCGTGGCCTCGAGCCTGTTCTGCGCCATGGTCGCCATGACCATGGCCCTGATCTTCGACCTCGATCATCCCCAGTCCGGCGGCATCAGCGTGCGGGAAGGCCCCCTGGAGCGGGCCACGCTGTCCATCCAACGCGCGGAGGCCGTGAAGGTGGCCCCACATTAGGCCGGACCGGCCGCCTCCGTCCAACGCCGCTTGATCGCCCGGCTGGGAGGAGGCTTCTGTGTCTGGCTACGCTAACGTGACCGTTTCGCCGAGAACCCGCTCATGGACCACTTGACCAACTATCCGCTGGCGCTGTTCGCCATGGCCTTTGCCGTCATGGCCCTGGCCTCGGCCGCGGGGGTCTGGCTGCGTAGAGCGGATGCGCGCGCCGGCAGGACCCGGAGCGCCGACCTGGACACCATCAGCGCGGCTACCTTGTCGCTGCTCGCCCTGATCATCGCCTTCACCTTTTCCATGGCTGGCGCCCGCTACGATCAACGCAAGGTGCTGGAGGAGAACGAAGCCAACGCCATCGGCACCGAAATCCTTCGCGTCCGTCTTCTGCCGCCGCCGGACGCCGCCGCCGCCCGGTCGCTGCTGGGCGCCTATCTCGATCAGCGTATCGCCTTTTTCGCTAATGACGGCGGGGCGGGGCGCGCCCAGATCAATCGGCGAACCGACCAGTTGGAAGACCGGATGTGGACAGCGGTGAGCGCGCCGGCCGCCGCCGGCCCCCCCAGGTCGGGTCGCTTGTGCTCGGCGGCATGAACGATGTGATCAATTCGCGCGGCTACAGCCAAGCGGCGTTGTGGAACCGGATTCCCGCCGCCGCCTGGCTGCTGATGGTGGCGATCGCCTTGGTCAGCAACGTGCTGCTTGGCTATGGATCGCTCGACTCCGTCGCCTGGCGAAGGCTCGGCCTCGTCCTGCCCCTGATCGTGTCGATCGCCTTTGTTCTCATCGCCGACATGGACGCCCCGCAACACGGCTTGATCAAGGTGATTCCGGAGAATCTCAAGAGCTTGGCGGCCTCGCTCGGGCGCTGAAAGAGGGCGGGGATCCGGCCTTCCGCCCTGGCCGCCATTTTGGCTGTCGGCGCGAAGGCGACAGCCGTGCGCGCGAGAGGATTGACGGTCCTGTCCGGCAATTCACTCTGTTGCGGCGTCGTTTTCAAAATACGGAATAGCCATAGGTTGAACCGGCCAGCGGATGGTCTAACCGATGGAGAATAGGGCCGATCCGGGCCCAGGGGACTGTCAACGGGCAAAGGAAGGCAAATCAGGGGCGCTTAGCGCCCCTCAACCTCCTCGGTAAGA
>CAWFQJ010000013.1:0-241862 GCA_963817995.1 uncultured Alphaproteobacteria bacterium | reverse complement strand
GCCCTCCTTCTCCCCGAGGGAGGGCTACCGTCCGAACTTCTGGAACTTGATCCGGTGGGGGATCAGGCGAGTCGGCGCCCAGGCGGCGCTTCTTGTCTTCCTCATAGGCTTCGAAGTTGCCCTCGAACCATTCCACGTGGCTGTCGCCCTCGAAGGCCAGGATGTGGGTGCACAGGCGGTCGAGGAACCAGCGGTCGTGGCTGATGACCACGGCGCAGCCGGCGAACTGCTCCAGGGCGTCCTCCAGGTTCTGCAGGGTCTCGATGTCCAGGTCGTTGGTCGGTTCGTCGAGCAGGATGACGTTGCCGCCGGTGGTCAGGGTCTTGGCCAGGTGGACGCGGTTGCGCTCCCCGCCCGACAGCAGGCCGACCTTCTTCTGCTGGTCGCCGCCGCTTGAAGTTGAACGAGCCGACGTAGGAGCGGCTGACGATCTCGCGGTTGCCGACCTTGATGATGTCCAGGCCGCCGGAGATCGCCTGCCAGACCGTGTCGTTCGGGATCGAGGTCGTCGCGGCTCTGGTCGACGTAGGCCAGCTTGACCGTCTCGCCCAGGCGGATCGTGCCCGGCGTCGGGCTTTTCCTGGCCGGTGATCAGCTTGAACAGGGTCGACTTGCCGGCGCCGTTGGGGCCGATCACGCCGACGATGCCGTTGGGCGGCAGCTTGAACGACAGGCCCTTGAACAGGACCTTGTCGCCGTATTCCTTTTCCAGGCCGTCGACCTCGATCACCACATTGCCCAGGCGCGGACCCGGGCGGGATCTGGATGGTGGCGAAGCTCTGCTTCTCGCGCTCCTGCTGGTTGACCATCTCGTCATAGGCGGCCAGGCGCGCCTTGGACTTGGCCTGGCGGGCCTTGGCGGAGGAGCGCACCCATTCCAGTTCGCGGGCCATGGCGCGCTGGCGCGCCTCGCTCTCGGACTGTCTCCTGGCGGACGCGCTTTTCCTTCTGCTCCAGCCAGCCGGAATAGTTGCCCTCGTAGGGGACGCCCTTGCCGCGATCGAGCTCCAGCGTCCACTTGGTCACCTGATCGAGGAAGTAGCGGTCGTGGGTGACCAGGATCACGCAGCCGGGGAAGTTCTCCAGGTGGTGCTGCAGCCAGGCCACCGACTCGGCGTCCAGGTGGTTGGTCGGCTCGTCCAGCAGCAGCATGTCCGGCTTGGAGAGCAGCAGCCGGGCCAGGGCCACGCGGCGCCGCTCGCCGCCGGACAGCTTGGTCGACCGGCGAGTCGTCCGGCGGGCAGCGCAGGGCGTCCATGGCCATCTCGATCTTGGAATCGATGTCCCAGAGATCGCCGGCGTCGAGCTTCTCCTGGAGGGCGGTCATCTCCTCCATCAGCTCGTCGGTGTAGTCCTCGCCCAGCTTGGCGGCGACGGCGTTGTAGGCGTCGAAGGTCTTCTTCTCGTCGCACCAGGCGATGACGTTGCCCCAGACGTCGAGGTCCGGATCGAGGTGGGGCTCCTGCTCCAGGTAGCCCATCTTGGTGCCGTCGGCGGCCTTGGCCTCGCCGTTGAACTCCTTGTCGATGCCGGCCATGATCTTCAGCAGGGTCGACTTGCCCGAGCCGTTGACGCCGACCACGCCGATCTTGGCGTCCGGATAGAACGACAGCCAGATGTTCTCGAACACCTTCTTGCCGCCGGGATAGGCCTTGGTCAGACCCTGCATCTGAAAAATATATTGGGCGGCCATGCGGGCTCCGCGGGGTTGTCTAAAATTGTAGGGAGGTCGGCGCGGGACATAGCGACGCGGCTTCGCCTTGCCAAGGCGGACGCGATCCTCCGGCCCACATTCCTTGGCGTCGCGCGCTCGTGCTAGAAGCGGGCCATGTCAGATTCCGCCAGCGGCGCGCTCGTTCTCTTCTCCGGCGGCCAGGATTCCACCGTCTGCCTCGCCTGGGCCCTCACCCGCTATGAGCGGGTCGAGACGGTGGGTTTCGACTATGGCCAGCGCCACTCGGTGGAACTGAAAGCGCGAAACGACGTACGCGGCGCCATCGTCGAACGATTTCCCGAGTGGGCGGCGCGGCTGGGCGAGGATCGCGTCGTGGACATCCGCGCCTTCGGGACCATCGGCGAGACGGCGCTGACCGGCGAGCGGGCCATCGAGATCAGCGAGCGGGGCCTCCCGACCACCTATGTGCCGGGTCGCAACCTTGTATTCCTGACCTACGCCGCGGCGATCGCCGACCGACGGGGCCTGCACACGCTCGATCGGCGGCATGTGCGAGACCGACTATCTCCGGCTATCCCGATTGCCGCCGCGCCACCCTCGACGCGCTGGAGAGCGCGCTCAACCTCGGCATGGAGCGCGCGTTTTCGATCAAGACGCCGCTGATGGCGCTGACCAAGGCGCAGACCTGGGCCATGGCCAAGGCGCTGGGCGACGAGGCCCTGGTCGACATCGTCATCCAGCACAGCCACACCTGTTATCTGGGCGTGCGCGAGCAAGCATCACGTTTGGGGATCAGGCTGCGGCGAATGCCCGGCCTGCGATCTGCGCGCCAAGGGGTTCGCCGAATGGATCGCTGGCGGACGCGCGCCGCTGATCGCGTGACCTATTCGGTCAAGGAGATCTTTCTCACCCTCCAGGGTGAGGGCGGACAGGCCGGACGCGCGGCGGTGTTCTGCCGCTTTTCGGGCTGCAACCTTTGGTCGGGGCGCGAGGCCGATCGCGCCGGCGCCGTCTGCAATTTCTGCGACACCGATTTTGTGGGCGTCGATGGCGAGGGCGGCGGGAAATTCCGCACCGCCGCCGATCTCGCCGCCGCCGTGGCGGCGTGCTGGACCGGGCCTGCGCACGACCGCTTGGTGGTTTGCACCGGCGGCGAGCCGCTCTTGCAACTCGACGCGCCGCTGATCGAGGCCCTGCACGGCGCCGAGTTTTCCATCGCCGTGGAAACCAACGGGACCCTCCCCGCTCCCGCCGGCCTCGACTGGATCTGCGTCAGTCCCAAGGCCAACGCGCCGCTGGCCCAGAAAAGCGGCCAGGAGCTGAAGCTGGTCTTCCCGCAACCAGGCGTGGATCCGGAGCGGTTCGTGGACCTCGATTTCGAACGCTTCTTTCTTCAGCCCATGGACGGGCCGGACCGGGAGACGTCGACAGCGGCGGCCGTGGCCTATTGCCTGGCGCATCCCACGTGGCGGCTCAGCGTCCAGACGCACAAATACCTGGGGTTGCCGTGAGGATCGCCGAGCTATGAAAGCCAACCGTTTGGAGGCGTTCACCGATGGGGTGGTGGCGATCGCCATCACCATCATGGTGCTCGATCTCAAGGCGCCCCCGGGACCGGCCTGGAGGCGCTACGGGCCGGCGCGCCGATGTTCCTGGGCTATGTGCTCAGCTTCATCAACGTCGGCATCTTCTGGAACAATCACCACCATATGTTCCACGCCACCGATCATGTGGACGGCAAGGTGTTGTGGGCCAACCTTCTCCTGCTGTTCGGGATCTCGCTGATCCCCTTCGCCATTCGCTGGATGGACGAAGCCCATTTCGCCGCCCTGCCCACGGCGTTCTATGGCGCCACCCTGGCCCTGACCGCCTTCGCCTATAGGCTGCTGGAGCGGGCGATCATCGCCTGCAACGGGCCGGCCTCGAAACTGGCTCAGGCCGTCGGCGGCGACTGGAAGTCGACGGGCTCGCTGCTGGCCTATTGCGCGGCGATTGGCCTGGCGTTCGTTAGCCCATGGATCTCCATCGCCATCTATGTCGCCGTGGCCGCGTCGTGGTTCATTCCCGACCGGCGAATTGAATCGCGCCTCAAAGCGTGATTTCAAGCGCGCCTTCATGACCCAGCGCCTTTTCGAGATCACCAAGGCCGCGTCGTTCGACGCCGCCCACCGCCTGCCCGGCGGCCCCAAGGACGGGCCCTACACCCGGCTGCACGGCCATTCCTTCAAGGTTGAGGCGACCCTCCGAGGGCCGGCCGCGCCGCCGGTCGGCTGGGTCGAAGACTTGGCCAAGCTCGACGGGGCGCTGAAGGCCGCCGCCGCCGAACTGGACCATTCTCTCCTCAACGACCACGCCGGGCTCGAGAGCCCGACCCTGGAGGCGTTGTGCCTGTTCTTCGCCGAGCGCCTCGGCGGCGCTTTTCCAACGCTGAGCCGGGTGGTCGTCTCCCGGCCAACGATCGGTGAGAGCTGCGCCCTGGACCTGACGGTGCGCTGAGCCGTCAGAGCGTATCGACCAGCACCACCTCGGAGTCCTTCAGCGCCCGCACTTCCAGGACCGACTCATCGGCGATAGCGGCGCCGTCGCGAGCTTCAAGGATGACGCCGTTGACTTCGATCTCACCGGTGGCGGCCGCGAGATAGGCGTGGCGTGCTGGCGCCAGGTCATAGCGCGCCGTATCACCAGCCTTGAGCGTGGCCCCTAGAACCCGCGCGTCAGCCCGGATGGGAAGGGCGCCGTCATCGCCAGGCTTGCCGCTGGCCAGAGCCACGAAGCTTCCGGCCCGGTCGCCCTTGGGAAAGGCCCGGGCGCCCCACGACGGCGCGCCGCCGCGGCGATCCGGTTGGATCCAGATCTGGAAGAGGGTGGTGGTTTCATCCTCCTGGTTCATCTCGGCATGGCGGATTCCCGAGCCGGCGCTCATCACCTGGACATCGCCGGCTCCGGTGCGGCCCTGGTTGCCGAGGCTGTCCTGGTGGGTGATCGCGCCGGAGCGGACATAGGTGATGATCTCCATGTCGGCGTGGCCATGGGGCGGAAACCCGGTCTTCGGCGCGATCTCGTCATCGTTCCAGACGCGCAGGGCGCCCCAGCCCATGCGGGCCGGGTCATGCCAGTCGCCAAAGGAGAAGTGGTGGCGGGCGTTCAGCCAGTCATTTCGAAACCGGCCGAGGCCGCCGGCGGGGCGGCGTTCGATCATGGGAAGTCTCCTGAGGAGGGTCGACACGGAAGATGGGAGCGGCGCGCTGGATCGCAACAGCACCCTAAGAGGCGCTTGACATGAGGGTAATTATTCACTTACCGTAAGTTGAAACGCACGAAAGAGCCCATGCCCGCTTCCTCCACCGCGCTCCTCGCCCTCGGCGCCCTGGGAGATCCGACCCGGCGGTCGATCTTCGAGAGGCTGCGCGAGCAACCCGCGGCGGTGAACGAGATCGCCGCCAGGCTGCCCGTGTCGCGGCCGGCGGTGTCGCAGCACCTGAAGGTGCTCAAGGAGGCCGGGCTGGTGACCGACGAGGCGCAGGGCGCGCGGCGCATCTACCGTATCGACCCCCGAGGCATCGGCGCCATGCGCGAGTGGCTGGACCAGTATCTGGGCGACGCTCTGGAGGCCTTCCGCAGCTTCGCCGACGCCCAGGAAGACGCTGAGCAGGAGAGGCGCAAATGACCATCGCACCCATCGTAAAGACCGTGACGGTCAAGGCGCCGCCACAGCGCGCCTTCGAGATCTTCGCCGGCCAGATTGGCGCCTGGTGGCCGAAGAACTTCACCATCGCCGCCTCCCCGCCCGTCGAGGTCGTCATTGAGGGTCGGCCGGAAGGCCGTTGGTATGAGCGTTCGGCGGATGGGGTGGAGACCCCGTGGGGCCGCGTGCTGGCGTGGTCGCCGCCAGGCCGCCTGCTGCTGGCCTGGCAGATCGACGCGAGCTTCGCCTACGACCCCGATTTCGAGACCGAACTCGAACTGACCTTCGCGCCTGAGGGCGAAGGCACACGCGTGACCCTGGAGCACCGCAACTTCGAGCGCTTCGGCGAGAGCGCCGCCAAGATGGTCGAGATGCTGGGCGGCGGCTGGCCCGGGATCATGGAAGGTTTCGCGATCTACGCTGAAAAGACTTGAGAAGGAGGAAAAACATTATGAGCGAATTCGTCGTCTACGGCGTACCCGGCAGCCCCTATGTGCGAGCGGCTCTGCTGGGATTGGAGGAAAAAGGCACCCCCTATCGTCTACAGGCGCTGGGCATGGGAGAAAACAAGAGCCCGGGCTATCTCAAGCGTCACCACTTCGGCCGCATCCCCTTTGTTCAGCACGGCGATTTCGGCCTTTACGAAGTGCAGGCGATCCTGCGCTATCTCGATCGGATCATTCCCGAGCCGGCCCTGACGCCCAAGGATCCACGCGCCGAGGCCCGGATGAACCAGCTCTGCGGTATCGCCGACTGGTACGTCATGCCCGACGTCAGCGCCGGGATCACCTTCGGCCGCCTGGTGGCGCCGAAATTCGGTATGCCGGTGGACGAGGAGAAGATCGCCGCCGCCGTCCCCCGCGCCGCCGTCTGCATGGCCGCCATCGCCGAACTGATGGGTGAGGGCCCCTATCTCGCCGGGGAGGCCGTCTCCATCGCCGACCTGTTGCTGGCCCCGCAAATGGCTTTTCTGGACGAGACCAAGGAGGGTGAAACCTTGCTCGCCCCCCATGCCAATGTGCGGGCCTGGATCGCTCGAATGAACGAACGGCCAAGCATGAAAGCCACCACCTGGGAGAGAGTGGCCGAGCTGGCGCGGGCGGCCTGACGGCGGCGCCCCGATCGAAAAGGCGCCGCGACCGGGCTCAAGTCAACGGTCATTGACATGGAGGAATGACGGCCGGATAGTCATCGCTCGCCAACGCCTGACATCAGGGAGCAAGCCGATGAACATCGCCGTCAAGATCGACACTCAGGCCGCGCGGGACGAGGCCTGGACGACGCCGTTGGCCGATCTCAATCCTTCCAAGGTGGCGCGGTTCCAGGCCGACACCATCTGGCCGGTGTTCGAGCGCCTGCGCCGCGAGGATCCGGTTCACTTCACCGCTCAGAGCGAGTTTGGCCCCTATTGGTCGATCACCCGCTGGGAAGACATCATGGCGGTGGATACCAACCACGAGGCCTTTTCCTCGGCCGAGGGCATTGGCCTGCCGAACCTCGAGGCCATGGCCGAACAGGACAAAGCCATCGGCCCGCGCCGACGCCGCGGCGCCGGGTTCATCACCATGGATCCGCCGGACCACGGTCCGCACCGCAAGGCGGTCAGCCCGACGGTGGCGCCGGCAAACCTCGCCAAGATGGCGCCCGTGGTGCGGGAGCGCGCCGGTCAGATCCTTGATTCCCTGCCCATCGGCGTCGAGTTCGATTGGGTCGATCTGGTCTCCAAAGAGCTGACGGCCATGACCCTGGCCACGCTGTTCGACTTCCCCTTCGAGGACCGGCGCAAGCTGACCCACTGGTCGGACATGTTCACCAACCTGCCCGGTCACGGGCCGGTGAAGAGCTGGCAGCAGAAGGCGGAATCGATCTTCGAATGCTTCAACGCTTTCCAGGTGCTGTGGAACGAGCGGGTCAACGCCGAGCCCGGCATCGACCTGATCTCGATGCTGACGCACAACGAGGCGACCCGGAACATGACGCCCGAGGAGTATCAGGGCACCGTGGTGCTGCTGATCATCGGCGGCAACGACACCACCCGCAACACGATCAGCGGCAGCGTATACGCCCTCAACAAGAACCCGGACCAATACGCCAAGCTGCGCGCGAACCCTGAGCTCATCACCTCGATGGTCTCCGAGACCATCCGCTGGCAAACGCCGCTGGCCCATATGAGCCGGGTCGCCACCCGCGATATCGAGGTAGGCGGCAAGTCGATCAAGAAGGGCGAGCGGGTGGTGATGTGGTACATCTCGGGCAACCGCGACGAGAGCGTGATCGAGCAGCCCAACGACTACATCATCGATCGCGAACGACCGCGCCAGCATCTCTCCTTCGGCTTCGGCATCCATCGTTGCGTCGGCAACCGCGTGGCCGAAATGCAGCTGACCATCATCTGGGAGGAGATCCTCAAGCGCTTCCCGGTGATCGAGGTGGTGGGCGAGCCGGTGCGCACCCATTCGGCCTTCGTGCACGGCTATGAATCGATGAAGGTCATCATTCCGGCCCGCGCCTGACGGCGAGCATCATGGGAGACGTCGCCACCCTCACCGGCCCCGCGCCGCCGCGTCGGCGCGACGCCGAAGCCACGCGCGCGGCCATCCTCGACGCGGCCAAGGCCCAGTTCGCCAGGCTCGGCTATGACCGCGCGGCCCTGCGCGACATCGCCGCCGAGGCGGGGGCGGACGTGGCCCTGATCAAGCGCTATTTCGGCGGCAAGGAGGCCCTCTTCACCGAGGCGCTGAAGGCCTCGTTCCATCCCGACCGCCTGAGCGCCTGGAACCGTGCGACCTTCGCCCACGACATGGCCGTGATGATGGCCGGCGACGCCCACGCCAATGAGGACCGCACGCACAGCTTTCAGTTCCTCCTGCGCGCGGCGACCTCGCCGACCACCGCGCCCCTTCTCAGTCTGGCGATGCAGGAACGCTTCATGGCCCCGATCCGCGACTGGCTGGGCGGCGAACACGCTGCGGCGCGAGCCCGAGTGTTGGCGGCCACCTTCATTGGCTTCCTGGTCGAACGCCTGATCCGCGATCAGGCCTTGGCCGGGGAAGAACGCGAGGTGTTTATCGAACGGGCGACCGCGACGTTCGCGGCGCTGGTCGGAGAGAACTGAGAGCCGGGTTCTCCCTGGACCGCCGGCGTCCCCGCCGGCAGCCGCCGGAACGGGGGCCGTCTTCCTCCCGACAAGAGGGCGAACTGGAAAACTCGGGCTTGCGCCCGTGTCGGCGAGGACGCCGGCGGTCCAAAGAGCTCCGCCCCGGAGGTCGTGAGGTTTGGCGCCGAAAGCCAATCGTTCAGGCTCCGTATTATGTCGCTTCCTGATCCAGTCTTTACGGATTCACCCTCGGAACTCGCCGCTGCTGTGGAAGAAGCGCGAAGATGTTCGTACTGGCCGCGTCATCCCCTATGAAGAGATCAGGCGTGGGCTTCTGTCGTGGGGGACGGGTCACGAGTTGCCCCCAACATGAGACTTAGGGCCAAACATCAAAGCATGCTATGTTCGCCTGAAATGCTCCGGAATGGCCCAGGGGGGATCGATGCGCGCGAAAATCTTATTTTTCGCCATCTTTGCTTTTCTGTTCAGCGCTGGCGGCGCCCTGGCGCTGAGCTGTACTAGCCCCGACTGGCGTGAGAAGCCCACCTCCGAGCAACTTATCTCGGCGTGGCCCCCGGACGCCCTCAAGAACCATCAGAGTGGGAAAGCCGAGATTGGCTGTGCGCTTTCAGCACAGGGCACGCTTCACGATTGCGTAGTTATCTCAGAAAATCCGCCAAATTTAGGTTTTGGGCGGGCAGCGATCTCCGTTAGCCCAAAATTTCAAATGAACCCAAAGATGTGTGACGGGCAACCGGTCGAAAGCAAAGTCACGATCCCGGTAAGCTTTTCCACGCCGACTTCAGTGGAAATGGCCAACTGCACCAACCCTGACTGGCGCATCAAGCCGACAGCGAGGCAGTTGCTGGCGGGCTGGCCAGCGGAGGCGGCGAAGAGGCGTCAAGGAGGAAAGGCGCTTATGGAATGTGTCGTCTCCATCCAGGGCGCACTACGCGACTGCACCGTGGTCAGCGAGACGCCTCCAGGCTTGGGATTTGGCCACGCCGCGGTGGCGCTTTCGTCGCAATTCGTGATGACGCCAAAAATGTGCAATGGCGCGCCGAGGGAAAGCAAGGTCACTATTCCGGTGAACTTCGATAGCCAAAGCGCCGATTTTTCGACGGGCTCGCGCCTGCCCGGAGGGGGCTTTGGTCCCGTCTACGGCGCAGGAGGCTCGTTGTCGGCCGGCGGTAGTATCGTTTCCGGCGTCCGGTGGACCGAAGCGCCGAGCTACAAGCAAGTGGCCGCCGCGCTTGCGATCGAAGCTGTCGGTCTGAAGAGCGATGGCCACGTCGCCGTACAGTGCCAGATCAGTGGGGAGGGCCGACTTGTCGGCTGCAAAATCCTATCGGAGATCCCTGCCGGGGCAGGGCTTGGCAAGGCCGCGATGACCCTCACCAAGGACTTCCTGGCGCCGACGAGCACCAGCAGCGGCCTATCGCTGCGCAATGACGCTACGGTCGTATCGTTCACCTTCTCCCCGGCGATGCTTGGCGATCAAGTCCCGGTGACCGGTAAGCCGCAATGGGCGCGGCTACCCGAAAGCCTGGATATCGCCGCGAGCTTTCCAGCGGCCGCGAAAGCGGCCCATGTCACCGTTGGCCACGTCGCTTTGTCATGCTTGATCGGTCAGGGCGGCGAACTTACCGATTGCGTTGTCACTCGCCAATCGCCCGAGGGCCTGGGCTTCGATAAGGCGGCTCTTGCGCTTTCCACCTTGTTCCAGATGACAGTGTGGACCGACGAAGGCTTGCCGACCATCGGCTCCCGCGTCGAGATACCATTGCGCTATGAGGCCGGCGCCAGCGAGCCTCCCGCTCATCCTTGAGGCGCCAAAATCAAACGGACGACCGCGCGCCCTCCCCCGTCTGCCCCCGATGGCGCAGGAAGGCGTCGGCCAGGACGCAGGCGGTCATGGCCTCGACCACCGGCACGGCGCGGATGCCGACGCAGGGGTCGTGGCGGCCCTTGGTGCGCAGCTCGATCTCCTCGCCGGCCTCGTTGATCGAGCGGCGCGGGGTGAGGATCGAGGAGGTCGGCTTGAAGGCGACGCGGGCGACGACCGGCTGGCCGGTGGAGATGCCGCCCAGGATGCCGCCGGCGTGGTTGGAGAGGAACAGTCGGGCCGTCGTTGCCCAGCGCGCATCTCGTCGGCGTTCTCCTCGCCGGTGAGGGCGGCGGCGGCGAAGCCGGCGCCGATCTCCACCCCCTTGGCGGCGTTGATCGACATCAGGGCGGCGGCCAGCTCGGCGTCGAGCTTGCCATAGATCGGCGCGCCCCAGCCGGCCGGGCACGCCGGCGGCCTCGACCTCGACGATCGCGCCGGTGGAGGAGCCGGCCTTGCGGATCGTCTCCAGATGGCTCTTCCCAGACCGCGACCATCGCCGGCGTCCGGGCACCAGAACGGGTTGCTGCGCGACCTCGTCCCAGTCCCAGCGCGCGCGGTCGACCGCGTGCGGACCGATCTGCACCAGGGCGCCGCGCACGGTGACGCCGTCGCCCAGCACCTTGCGCGCGACCGCGCCGGCGGCCACCCGCGCCGCCGTCTCCCGCGCCGACTGCCCGCCCGCCGCCGCGATAGTCGCGCACGCCGTATTTGGCGAAATAGGCGTAGTCGGCGTGGCCGGGGCGGAAGGCGGTGGCGATCTCGGAATAGTCGCGCGAGCGCTGGTCGACGTTCTCGATCATCAGCGAGATCGGCGTGCCGGTGGTGACCTGGCCGCCGGTGCGCTCGTCCTCGAACACGCCGGACAGGATGCGCACCGCGTCCGGCTCCTGGCGCTGGGTGACGAACTTGCCCTGGCCCGGCCGGCGCTTGTCGAGCCAGACCTGGATGTCGGCCGGCGTCAGCGGCAGATCCCGGGCGGGCAGCCGTCGACCACGCAGCCCAGCGCCGGCCCGTGGCTTTCGCCCCAGGTGGTCACGCGGAACAGATGGCCGAAGGTGTTGTGCGACATCGTGAGCCGCTTCTAGCGACATTCGCCGCCATTCGAAAATGGCGCGCCGCTGGTCTATAGAGCAGTCCATGGACAACGATGCCCTGATCCCCCCTCCCCGGCCGAGGACGACTATGTGCGCGCCGTTCAGGCGGCCGAGCCGCCGGCCGCTGCTGGAGGGCGAGGATCCGATCGCGCTGTTCGAGGCGTGGCTGAGCGAAGCGGTGAAGTCCGAGCCCAACGACGCCAACGCCATGACCCTGGCCACGGTCGACGCCGACGGCCTGCCGGACGCGCGCATGGTGCTGCTGAAGGGCGTCGATGCGACGCGGCTTCGTCTTCTTCACCAATACCGCAGAGCGCCAAGGGACGGGAGCTGGCCGCCAACCCCAAGGCGGCGCTGGTGTTCCACTGGAAATCGCTGCGCCGCCAGGTGCGGGTGCGCGGCGACGGTCGAGCCGGTGAGCGACGGCGGAGGCCGACGCCTATTTCGCCACCCGCGCGCGGCCGGCGCAGATCGGCGCCTGGGCCTCGGACCAGTCGCGGCCGCTGCCAGAGCCGCTTCGCCCTGGAGCGGCGGATCGCCGAGGTCGGCCTGAAGTTCGGCCTGGGCAAGGTGCCGCGGCCGCCGCACTGGTCCGGCTACCGGCTCGCGCCGCGCGACGCATCGAGTTCTGGCGCGACCGGCCGTTCCGCCTGCACGAGCGGCTGGTGTTCGCGCGCACCGGCGAGAGCTGGGCGACGCATCGCCTCTTCCCGTGACGGTCGAGGCGTGGCTCGCCGAGCGGTCGGATCGGGTGATCGAAACCTCCTGCGCGCGTATCTATCTGGCCGGCGACACCGCCCTGAAGATCAAGAAGCCGGTAAACCTGGGCTTTCTGGACTTCTCCACCCTGGAGAAACGCAAATGGGCCCTGGATCGCGAGCTGGCTTTCAACCGCCGTACGGCGCCGGACATCTATCGCCGGATGGTCGCCGTCACCGGCCGCGACGGCGGATTCGCCATAGACGGCGACGGACCGGTGGCCGAATGGGCGCTGGAGATGCGCTGTTTCGACCCCGACGCGGTGCTTTCCAACCAGGCTGAAAGGGTCGATGGCGACCTCGCCGAAAGGCTCGGACGGCTGATTGCGCACACTCATATCGCCGCGCCGCCGGTGTCGTCGGACGGCGGGACGAAGGGCCTGGAATACGCCATCGCCAGCAACGCCGAGCATCTCCGCTCGCTGGCGAACGAACTGGGCGCCGAGCCGGTAGGGCGGGTGATCGAGGGAACCGACGCGGCGCTAACGAAGCAGCGCGCCCTTGCTGGACGCGCGTCGGAAAGACGGTTTCGCCCGCCAGTGCCATGGCGATCTGCATCTGGGGAACATCCTTCTGGAGAACGACACGCCGGTGCTGTTCGACTGCATCGAGTTCAATGACGCCCTGAGCGAGATCGACACCCTCTACGACCTCGCCTTCCTGGTCATGGACCTCGATTTCCTGGGTCGTGGCGCGGCGGCCAACCGGGTGCTCAATGCCTATCTGGACGAGGCGGCGCGGGGGATGCCACCGAGCCTGTGGTATGGCCTCGCCGCCTTGCCTCTGATGCTCTCGGTGCGGGCGGCAGTGCGTGCCCACGTCAACGCCAATAGCGGGAACATCGAGGCGGCGAGGCGCTATCTGGCGGCGGCGGAGCGGCATCTGGCCACGCCAACGCCGCGCCTCTTCGCCGTTGGCGGCCTTTCGGGGTCGGGCAAGACCACCTTCGCTAGGGCGCTGGCGCCCAAGGTCCCGGGCGCGCCAGGGGCGGTGATCCTGCGCTCGGACGAAATCCGCAAGCGGCTGTGGTCCGCCCGGCCGCTGGAACGGCTGCCGGCCGAGGCCTATGGGCCGGGGACGAGCCTTCCGGTCTATGAAGCCATGTTCGAGACCGCGCGCCGGCTTCTCGCCGCCGGCCGGCCGGTGGTGCTGGATGCTGCGTTCCTGGCGCCGGACGAGCGCGCCCAGGCCGAGGCGACGGCGCGCGCGGCGACCATCCCTTTCACGGGGTTGTGGCTGGACGGGGATCCCGAGACCTTGCGCACTCGCCTGGCCAAACGGCGTGGCGACGCCTCGGACGCCGACGCCAGGGTGCTGGAGACCCAACTGACTCGCGATCTGGGTGCTCTCACCTGGCAGCGTATCTCCGAGGGATCGGACGTCGAGCAGGAAGCGGGGGAGGTGGTCGAGAGGCCAGGCGATTGACGCCGGGGCCACGCCTTGGTCATGGTCGCGCCAACAAGATTCAGGGGAGATACGCCATGCTGGGGCTGATGCAGGACTGGCCGCTGACGGTCGACCGGATCCTCGACCACGCCGGCCACTGGCACGGCGACCGCGAGGTCGTCACCCGCTCGGTCGAAGGGCCGATCGTCCGCACCACCTATGGCCAGATCCGCGACCGCGCCAAACGGCTTTCCAACGCCCTGCTCGGCACTGGGCATCAAGCCCGGCGACCGGGTCGCCACCCTGGCCTGGAACTCCGGCCGCCACATCGAGGCCTGGTACGCGATCATGGGCATCGGCGCGGTCTGCCACACCCTCAACCCGCGCCTGTTCGCCGACCAGCTCTGCTACATCATCAACCACGCCGAAGATCGGATCATCTTCACCGACCTGACCTTCCTGCCGATCCTGATCGGAGCATCGCGACCGAGATGCCGACGGTCGAGCAGGTCATCGTCCTGACCGACGACGGCCACATGGCCGAGCGTCGGCCTGACGGGCGCGCTCTGCTACGAGACCCTGATCGAGACGCCACGACGCCGACTGCGTCTGGGGCGGCTTCGACGAGAAGACCGCCTGCGGGCTCTGCTACACCTCCGGCACCACGGGCAATCCCAAGGGCGTGCTCTATTCGCACCGCTCCAACTTCCTGCACACCCTGGTGACCCTGCAGACGCGACGTGATGGGCCTGTCGGCGCGGGACACGGTGCTGCCGGTGGTGCCGATGTTCCACGCCAACGCCTGGGGCCTGGCCTTCTCCGTGCCCGGCGGTGGGCGCCAAGCTGGTGATGCCGGGCCAGAAGATGGACGGCGCCTCGATCCTACGAACTGCTGGAGACCGAGAGCGTCACCTTCTCCGCCGCCGTGCCGACCGTCTGGCAGATGCTGCTGGCCCATATGCGCGAGACCAGCGCGACGCTGACGACCCTGAAGCGGGTGGTGATCGGCGGCTCGGCGGTGCCCGAGGCGCATCGTGCGCGCCTTCCGCGACGACTACGGCGTCGAGGTGATCCACGCCTGGGGCATGACCGAGACCTCGCCGCTGGGCACCCTGGCCACGCCCGACGCCGCGAGATCGCCGCGCTGCCGTTCGACGAACAGATGCCCTACAAGCTGAAGCAGGGCCGCCCGCCCATGGGCGTCGAGCTGAAGCTGACCGACGACGACGGCGAGCGCCTGCCGCACGACGGCGCCACCTTCGGCCGGCTGAAGGTCAAGGGCCCGTTCATCGCCGGCGAATATTTCAAGGGCGAGGGCGGCGATATCCTCGACGAGGAGGGCTTCTTCGACACCGGCGACGTCGCCACCATCGATCCGGCCGGCTACATGCAGATCACCGACCGGGCCAAGGACGTGATCAAGTCCGGCGGCGAGTGGATCAGCTCCATCGAGATCGAGAACATCGCCGCGGGCCACCCCAAGGCGCCTGATGGCGGCGGTGATCGGCGTGGCCCATCCCAAGTGGGACGAGCGGCCGCTGCTGCTGGTGCAAGCTGAAGGACGGCGAGAGCGCCGACGCCGGAGGAGTTCCTGCGCTTCCTGGACGGCAAGATCGCCAACTGGTGGATGCCGGACGATGTGGTGTTCGTCGACGACATCCCGCTGGGCGCCACCGGCAAGATCGACAAGAAGCTGATCCGCCAGCGGTTCGAGGACTACACCCTGCCCACGGCGAAGGCGGCTGTCGGATAGGCTAGGCTGCCGCGGGTTCCGCCAAGCGGTAGCCCTTGCCGGTGACCGAGAGGATGAAGCCCACGAGGCTCAGGCCGAAGATCGCCAGGGTGAGATAGCTTCCCGGAGAGGCGCCGGCCATGCGCACCATCGGCTTGGCCATGCCCACGCCCTTGTGGGCGAACCAGTCGAGGACGACCACCAGGAACATCAGCGGGACCATGGCGCGATAGCGAATGAGCGCCAGGACGAAGACCAGCGCCAGCCAGAGGTCGGCGACATCGCCGTAAGCGCTCACCGCGATGATCGCCTTGGCGGCGGCCGGCGGGTAGGTGTCGAGGGGAATGCCGTCGGCCGACTGGAGGCTGCCATCGGCGCGCACCAGGCTGCCGATGGCGATGCCCAGTCTCAGGATCACCAGGGGAACGAATATCCACAGAGCGGCGAGGTGGCCGCGATAGCGGTTGTCGATCGTCTTGGGGAAGACCCGGCCGAGCATGATCAGATCGGCTCGCGGCGGCGGCGCAGCCAGATGGCGGCGGCCAGGAAGGCGGCGGCGACCACCAGGCCCGACCACAGGCCGGGCGTCGTGAGAAAGCCGACCGGATCGGGCTGGGGCGAGCCGCCCCACGGATCGCCGCCACCCGACTTGAACGCCTCGGCATAGCCGCCGGTCAGGCGGTAGCGGATCACCGAGAATAGGTTCGAGGTATCAAAGGCGATCTTTTCCAGCAGGCACAGGGCGAGCGGCGGAAGAACCGCCCACAGGAAGGCCGCGCGCTTGGCCCAGGCGGAAACCAGCAGCAGCCAGCCGTAGATCGGCGCGTTCCACAGGGCCAGGACGATGAGGCCATAGGCGAGGATGAGCCAACCCTGGGGAGAGGCGACTTGCATAAAGAGGACCGAGGGGTCGAGGCCGTGCAACAGCAGAGCGGCGCCGCCGAACAGGAGCATGGCCAGCTGCAGGGCGAAGATCACCCCGAAGGCGATCACCGGTATGACCGCCATGGGCACGAAGGTCTTGGCGATCACGGCGATCACGTCGGAGACCGGCAGGGATTTCCAGAACAGGATGCTGCGGTCACGCCGCTCGTTGTGCAGGGCGCCCAGGCAATAGAACACCGCGACAAGAAAGGCGGTGATGATGATCACGAAAGCGACGAAGTCGAGCGGCTTGGCGATCTCGCCGGCGTTCTGGGCGATGGTGAGTTGGGTCATCAGCCGGGCGCTGTGCGTGACCCCGATCATGCTGATCATGAAGCCGAACAGGATAACGCCGGCGGCGATCAGCGGGGCCATATAGAGCGAGGGATGCTCCCAAATCTCGCGCCGAACGGACCAGTAGAACGGGCGCGTCGGGTGAAGGGGCGCGGATGCGACGGGACGCGCTTCGAGCGTCGCGCCGTCCAGGGTGTCCGATTGAAGGGTCATGCGGCGACTCCTTGGGGTTGAGCGGTCTGGCCGCCGATGACGGCGACGAACAGGTCGGCGATAGAGGGCGTGCGGACTTCGCCCAGCGGCGTGAGCTGGGCGCGACCGACGCCGTCGAACAGCATCACGCCCTTGCCGAACACCTGGCGTTCGTGGATCGGCCGCAGCGCGCGGGCCTGAGCGATATGCTCGGGGCCGACCATCAGTTCGGCGTAGCGCGTCTCAAGCCCCTCCATGCTGCTGTTCAGCACGATGGCGCCTTTGTTGATGAACATCAGATCGGTCAGGATGTCCTGGATCTCCTCGACCTGATGGGTGGTGACGATGATGGTGCGGTTGCGGTCGAAATAGTCGTTGAGCAGGGAGTCGTAGAACTGCTTGCGATAGAGCAGGTCCAGACCCAATGTCGGCTCGTCCAGCACCAGAAGTTTGGCGTCTATGGCCATGACCAGGGCCAGATGAAGCTGGGTCACCATGCCCTTGGAAAGCTCTCGCACCTTGCTGGTGTGCTTGATCGCGGTCTTGCCCAGGAACGCCTCGGCCTTGGCGCGATCGAACCTGGGATGGACACCGGCCACATAGTCGATGGCCTGGGAGACCCGCATCCAACGGGGCAGCACCGCGACATCGGCGATGAAACAGACATCGCGCATGAGCTGGTCGCGCTGCGTCCAGGGATTGCGCCCGAGCACGGTGAGCTCGCCCTCATAGGGAATGAGGCCGAGAATGGCGCCCAGCGCCGTGCTCTTGCCGGCGCCGTTGGGGCCGATGAGGCCGAGGATGCGACCCTCCTCGACCTTCATGTCGATACCGGCGAGGGCGACGGTGTTGCCGAAGGCCTTGCGCAGGCCGCGAGCTTCTATGAGCGACATCGATCAGGGCTCCTTGACGGGGGTCGATGGCGCGGCGCCTCCGGCCGCGTTCATCAGGTCTTTAGGGGTGAGGCCGAGCCGCTGGATGTTGGCGGCGATCGCCGGCCATTGCTCGGTGAGGAACTTCTGGCGTTCGCCGCGCAACAACAGGTCGCGGGCGCCGGTGTTGATGTAGAGGCCGAGGCCGCGGCGTTTCTCGACGAGCTGTTCATCGACGAGTTCCTGGTAGCCTTTGAGGACCGTCAGCGGGTTGACCCGGTTTTCGGCGGCGACCGTGCGCACGGATGGCAAAGGGTCGCCCTCGCTCAATACGCCGTCGAGGATCATGGCCACCACGCGGTCGCGAAGCTGGCGATAGATCGGCTGATTGTCATTCCACTCGAGGTCCTTCATGGCCTGTTGCTCGTCCCTACGAGAGAGTCGCCATCGGCAAGGCTGATCGGCTCCCGCGCCCCCGCGGTTGTTTCGAGCGCCGTCGTGGCGCCGGCGGACGGTGTCCGCGACGCGGTCACCACCACCTCGCCATCGGCGATGACCACCGAGGCGGCGCATTGGCGCGTCGCGGTGACCACGACCTCGCCCTCGGTGACAACGACGGAAGAGGTGCAGGTCGGCTTCTGGGCGGGCGCCTTGGCCGCGCCGGCGGACCCCGCGGGAACGTCGGCGGACGTTTCCGCTAGCGAAGGATGGGCCACCGCCGCGAAGCCGAGCGTGGTCGCGGCCAGGAGGCCGATCCAGTTGATCTCGCGAAATCCGGTCATCGGCGGGCTTCCAGCTTGATAAGCCTCGGCAATGTGGTTTGCTGAAGCGGTGATTTAGTGAACCATAACACCAAAGCGAGCGCAAGCCCTTTGTTTGGTTGGCGGCTCCCCAGCGACGATTCCGCCCCTATTGAGCGCTCTTGGCCTCGGCGTCCTTCATGGCCAGGGCCGAAGCGAGCTGGTTCTGGATTTCGGGCCGCTTCGCCTCGGGCGCGGTTTTGATCGCCTCGCGATACCAACCGATCGCCTCGTCGAGCGCCGAGGTGTCGCCCTGAGGATGGCCGGCGTTCCAGCGCGCCAGAGCCCCGGCCGCCAGAGGGAGCGCCGCGTCGACCCTTCCATGGCCGTAGGCCGACCGCCAGAACGCGGTGGCCTTGTCATGGTCGGCCGCCACGCCGGCGCCGTTCCAATAGATTATCCCCAAGGTGAATTCGGCGTTGGGCTGGCCGCTCTCGGCGGCCTTTTCGTACCAGGACCGCGCCTTGGCGAGGTCGCGCGGCACGCCGACGCCCTGGAGATAGAGATTGCCCACGTCCGTCTGGGCGTCGGCGTTTCCGGCCTGCGCGCCCATCAGGCAGAGGCTGGCGCCATGGACCGGGTCCTTGGGCACGCCACGGCCGGTGACATAGAGATTCCCGAGCGCGCACATGGACTTGGCGTAGCCCTGGTCGGCGGCCTCCTTGTAGAGCGCGGCGGCGCGGGTCAGGTTCGGCGTCCCGCCTACACCGATCTCGGTGCAGACAGCCAGGCTGTGCAAGGCGTCGCGCCGGGACTTGGCGGCCTCGGCGAAGTAGCCGCAGGCCGTGAAGCGATCTGGCGCTCCGGCGACGCCGGCCATCAGGATTTCGCCCACCGCCTCCTGAGCGTCGGCCCGGCCGGCGTTGGCCAGCGCCATGAGGGTGTTGCGCCCAGCCAGATCGCCGCTGGCCCACTGCCTGGCGGCAGCCGAGACGTCGTCGCCGACAGCATCCGTGGTTTGAGGCGCCGGGCTTGGCGTTTGGGCATGGACCCAGCCGGCAGCCATGGCGAGGAAGCCAAGGCCGAGCCAGCCAGCGAGCCTCATCCCCCGTGATCCGCGGCTAGGTCGCCAGCCGGTAGCGGCTGTCGAGGCCGGGCGCTCCGTCGCTCGTCACCTCGCCCTTGCGCACCAGTTCGATCATTTGGGCCAAGACCGAGTGGGCGGCGGCCGGCCAGAGGCGCGAATCGACGGCGGCGTAGATGGTGGGAACCATGGCCTTGATGGTCTCGTCGCCGGCCGCGAGCCTGGCCAGAATCTGGCGCTCGCGCTCGTGGCGATGCTCGATATAGGCCTCGATGAAGGGCGTGACCTCGGTGATCGGCGGGCCGTGGGTGGGCCAGAGGATATCGAAGTCACGCGCCTTGATCCGTTCGAGGCTGCGCAGATAGTCGCCCATGTCGCCGTCCGGCGGGGTGATCACCGTGGTCGACCAGCCCATGATGTGGTCGCCGCTGAAGAGGGCGTTCTCTTCCTTGAGCGCATAGCAGATGTGGTTGGAGGTGTGGCCCGGGCGTCGGGATCGCCTCCAGGGTCCAGCCAGCGCCTTCGATCGCCGCGCCGCCGCAGACCGAGACGTCCGGCGTGAAATTGTCATAGCCGGCCTCCAGCTTCACCTCGCCTTCCACGGGACGGGCGGCGACG
Organism: uncultured Alphaproteobacteria bacterium; assembly: GCA_963817995.1. Classification (GTDB taxonomy): domain Bacteria; phylum Pseudomonadota; class Alphaproteobacteria; order Caulobacterales; family Caulobacteraceae; genus Acaudatibacter. Next base: position 221,823 of record CAWFQJ010000013.1, on the reverse strand, counting down.
GCGCAGCCGTAGATCGTCGCCCCGGTCGCCTTGGCCAAGGGGCGCGAGAGCGGCGAATGGTCGGCATGGTGGTGGGTGACGAGGATATGGCTGATCCGCTCGCCCGCGGTCGCCGCCAGGATCGCCGCCAGATGATCTTCCATATCCGGACCCGGATCGATGACGCCGACCTCCCCCCGGCCAACGATGTAGGTCCCCGTGCCCTTGAAAGTGAACGGCCCCGGATTGTTGGCCACGACCCGCCGGATCAGCGGCGAGACCTGATCGACCTGGCCATATTCGAACTCGATGTCGCGGACGTAGGGGATCATGGGCCGATCCTAAAGCAGATCGCGCAGCCACGCGACCAGGGGCGCGTCGGCGGGGGGCATGGGATAGTCGCCCATGGCCGCCGGCTTCACCCAGGCCAATGCCTCGTGCTCCCGCGCCATCGCCATCCCGTCCCACCGGCGGCAAAGATATAGCGGCATCAACAGGTGGAAGTCGTCATAGGCGTGACTGGCGAAGACGAAGGGCGCGAGACAGGCGTGGGTGACCTGGATGCCCAGTTCCTCGTCAAGCTCGCGGATCAGGCAGGCCTCGGGCGTCTCGCCGGCCTCGACCTTGCCGCCCGGGAATTCCCACAGGCCCGCAAGCTGTTTTCCCGCCGGGCGGCGGCCGATCAGCACCCGGCCATCGACGTCGATCAGGGCGCACGCGGCCACCAGAATTGTCTTCAGCGGCGGCGCCAACGGTCCGCCTCAAGGTGCGCAAAAGTATGCATAGGGTTGACTTTTCACCTCAAAGCGACGATCTGGCGGCCACGCGTCCAAGCTTTGCGACGCGTTATAGGCGCTCCAGCCGCGTGAGGGATGCAAGCTTTCGCATCTCAGCCTGTCGAGCGCCATAGAGCCATAACCGATCGCCCGGCCACGCGGGGTGCTCCCCGAACAACCGTCGCCCCGACGAGCCTCACGCCTGTGAGGGCTCGCGTTTGGCGCATGCGAAAGAGACCGCCTTGACTCACTTCACCGACCTTGGCCTCGCCAAGCCCCTTCTGAAGGCCCTGGCCGAGGAAGGCTATACGACCCCCACGCCGATCCAGGCCCAGGCCATTCCCACCGTCCTGGCCGGCCGCGACCTGCTGGGCATCGCCCAGACCGGCACCGGCAAGACCGCCGCCTTCGCCCTGCCGATCCTGCAGCGTCTGGCCGCCAATCCCAAGCCCGCGCCCCGGCGCGGCTGCCGCTGCCTGGTGCTGAGCCCCACCCGCGAACTGGCCAGCCAGATCGCCGAGAGCTTCCGCGTCTATGGCCGCCACATGGGCCTTTCCGTCGCGGTGGTGTTCGGCGGCGTGAAATACGGCCCCCAGGTCACGCGCCCTGGCCGGCGGCGTCGACATCCTGGTGGCCACGCCCGGCCGCCTGATCGACCACATCAACGAGAAGGTGGCGAACCTGAACGCCGTCGAGGTGTTCGTGCTCGACGAAGCCGACCAGATGCTCGACCTGGGCTTCCTGCAGCCGATCCGCCGGATCGTCTCGACCCTCCCCCGCCAGCGCCAGAACCTGTTCTTCTCGGCCACCATGCCGGGCGAGATCGGCAAGCTGGCTGACGAATTGCTGGTCAATCCGGCCCGCGCCGCCGTCACGCCGGCGGCGACCACGGTCGCCAAGATCGATCAGCAGATTCTGTTCGTCGAGACCGACCGCAAGCGCCAGCTCCTGGCCGAACTCTTCGAGACCGCCCGGATGGGTCGGGCGCTGATCTTCACCCGCACCAAGCGCGGCGCCGATCGGGTGGCCAAGTATCTGGACGGCGCCGGCATCACCGCCGACTCGATCCATGGCGACAAGTCGCAGGGCCAGCGCGAGCGGGCCCTGGCCGCCTTCAAGGCCGGTCAGGTTCGCGCCCTGGTGGCCACCGACATCGCCGCGCGCGGCATCGACGTCGACGCGGTGACCCATGTGGTCAACTATGAGCTGCCCAATGTGCCCGAGGCCTATGTGCACCGGATCGGCCGCACGGCCCGGGCCGGCGCCGACGGCGTCGCCATCAGCTTGGTGTGCGACGACGAGCGTGGCCTGCTGAAAGACATCCAGAAGGTCACCCGCCAGACCATTCCTTCCTTCGACCGGCGCAACGATCGCGCCTTGGGCGCCCAGGCCGCGGTGGAAAAGACCACCATGCCCGAGCGCGCGCCGCACAAGCCGGCGCAGGGTCGCAACGGCAGTGGCAAGGGCCGTCAGGGCGGAGGCGGCGGCCGCAATCGGCGCCCGGGCGCTCGTCCGGGGCAAAGCGGCAAGCCGCAGAACGCCGGTCCACGCCCGATCGCGGCCACCCAACCCGCCGCGCGCTGGAGTCCCGTCGACTAGGCCGAACTGGCCGGGTGAAGGTCAAGGCGAGGCCAATTTGGCGTCGAACCAGCCGGCCCCATCGCCATCCGGCGTGAAGGCGGCGGTGACGGTCTTGCCGGCGCGGGTCAGGACAAGGCGGTGACCCCAGAACGGGAGCACGGCCACGCCGTCGGCCCCGAACGGCAACTCGCCGTCCCAAAGCTCGACGCTCTTGCCGTCCCTGGTCGCCTTGGCCGCGAGCGTTACGGTCTTGGAGGTGATCCGGCTGACGGTAAGCGAGAAATCCATCGGGCCCAGAAGATCGGTGTCGCTTTCCGCCATGGAAAAGTCGGCGGCCACGCCTTTCCAGATGACGCCGGCCGGTGCGGGCGCGTCGCTGAGCCACGCCTGATTTCCGGCGACGACCAGCCGATAGTCGTTTTCGTCGGTGAAGACGCACAGGGTGTAGGTTTTGACGCCGGCCAGGAGGGTCGATTCCCGGACCGTCCCGCACCAATAGGTCTGCGCGGGGTCGAGGTCCGTGGGCAGCACCACCTGATGGAAAATCGCACCGGCGTCGAAATGCATCTTGGCCATGGCCGAAAGGTCGACCGCGCTCTTGAGCCGGGCGGTGCGGCGATGGGCGATCACGCCGCTCAGCACGGTTCCGCCTGAGGCCACGGGCCCACTCGCCACGGTCAAGGCGGCTGGATCGAAACGGACGCCGCCGAAAGTGTAAGGCTCGTCGAAACCTTCAGGCAGCGGCGGGACAACCGGCTTCCAGGCCTCGTCCAGACGCGCGGTGAGATCGCCGGCGTAGAAGGCGTCGATCCAGGCGGCCTTTCCGGCCTCGCCCGGCGCCCTGGCCAGCGCCGCCTGTTCGGCCGGCGTCAGCGGCAGCCAGACATAGCCATGACGACGCATGCAGTGACGATCGAAAGTCGCCTCGGCCTTGGCCTTGGCGATGCCCTCGACGATCGCCATGCCGATGGCGCCGCCGACGGCGCCGGCGGGCGTGAGCGGCACATAGGCGGCCGCTTCCACATGGGTGGGCACCTCGCGCGAGTCGTGCTTGCAGCCGGCCAGATCGGCCTGCATGGCCGCGTCGGTGGCGCCGACCTTGGCCCAGAGGTGATCCCCGGCTCGGGCCGCGCCGGCCATGGTCAGGACCAACAACGCCGCCGGCGCCGCCCGCCCTGCCCGCGCAATCACCTTGCCGATCCTCATCGCACTCCCTCCAATCGGCGCAGACTGACGCCCTACCCGGCATGGTGTCCAGCGCGCCGCGCCCCGTGACATCAAACCAGCCCGCGCGGTAGAGTTCCGCCGTGGCGACCGGTCTGTGCACCAATACCCCCGAGGCCTGTTCCAAGGCGGCCAGCCAGGAACGGGTGGCCATGCCGACGCCGGATGCGGCCTGCCCGGAGTGCGGCGCGCCGCTGAACGATCCCCAGCCTTGGCGCCATTGGTTCGAGGCCAACCGCAATGAAGTTCTGGTTGGCGGGGGCCTGATGTTGGTGGTGATCGTGGGATTTGGCCTTCTTCTGGTCAGTGGGGCCTTGAACGACGGAAAGGCCAAGGCCGACCCGTTCCCACAGGCCGACGAGCGACTGCGCGTTTCCGGCGATGATCTGGCTGGATCGTTGCTCGCTCCGCCCCTGGCGAAAGCATGGCTGCTGGCGCGGGGCGCGAGCGGGATCAAGACCGACAAGATCACGGACGCAAAAGACGAGCCCCAGAATAGGACTCAAGTGAGCGGCCGCCTGGGCGGCAAGACCGTCGCGGTAAACATAACCGGCGGCGGGACCACCGCCGGGCTTGCCGAGCTCGCGGCGTCCAGCGTCGACGTCGTAATCGCCTCGCGTCCGATCACGGCCGGCGAGGCGGCGCGCGGCGATCTGCGCGGGACGACGGCGGGATCGCTCGTCGCTCAGGGCGCCGTCGTTGTCATCACGGCGCGCGCGGGACCGGCGAATGCGCTCACCGCAGGCCAGCTCCAGGGCCTTTTTTCCGGCAAGACCCACAACTGGGCTCAGGTCGGCGGGCCGCGCGAGAGCGTTCATCTCTACGGGCCGCGCGAGGGAACCGACGTCGACAGCCTCTTCGAGACCGCCATTCTGCGCGGCGCGCCGGCCGGATCGATCAAGCGGTTTGACGACGGCGCCAAGGAAGACGCCGCCGTCGCCGCCGATCCGGCCGGGATCGGCTTTATCGCCATGCCCTTGGCTAGAAAAACGCGCGCTGTTGCGATCGTGACCGCGCCGGGGGCCGGAGCCACGTCCGGCGCGGGTGCGAAGATCGACAGTTATCCGCTGAGCCACCCGCTGTGGTTCTACACGGCGGCCAAGCCAGCCAATCCGCAGGCCAACGCCTTCGTCCAGTTCGCGCTTTCGGACGCGGGCCAGACGGTGGTCAAAGGCGTCGGCTACGCCGGCGGGGCCCGGCCGCCGCGCGTTCGCCCTCCGCCGCCGGTCCATCACGCCAAACGCAAGTCAAGCCCGCCGCTCGATTGCCCGAAAGACAAGGTCGCCATGACCGACATCGGCGGCGCGCGCATGACGCAGCCCTACGACTGCACGCCGCTGGATCGCTGACGCCGGCGCTAGAGCAGGATGTCTTGGACGGAATCGTCCAAAGGCTGAATCCTGCTCTAGATTCAAAAGTGTAGAGCCTGATTCACCCTGCACATCTGTTCCGTGTGAAGGGATCAGGCTCTAAGAGTCCGTTTGGAAACTCACGGATGAGCATTTCTTCGTAGGAGGTTTCCGCCCATCGCCACGAGGATCATGGCTTCGGAGACGTCGATGCGGGTTTCGTAGTCTCGCACCAGTCGGCGCCAACGGGTCATCCATCCGATGGTGCGCTCGACGACCCAGCGCCGCGGCAGGACCTCGAAGCCGACCTGTTTGTCGGATCGCCGGATGACCTCGATGACGAACTCCAGGTAGGCCGCCTTGTCCATCAGTTGGAGGCGGTCGTAGGCGCCGTCGGCGAACAGGTGCTTCACCCATGGCCAGCGCTTACGGATGCCATCCAGGATGGTCTGGGCGCCGGCGCTGTCGGAGATGTCGGCGGGGGTGATGTTGACCATGAGAAATCGGCCGTCGGTATCCACGGCGATGTGGCGCTTGCGCCCGACGATCTTCTTACCAGCGTCATAGCCTCTGCGCGCATCCGGAGCGGGAGCCTTCACCGTCTGGCTGTCGATCACGCCTCCAGAGGGACTGGCCTCGCGGCCCGCCGCCTCGCGATCGAGCATCAACTCGAGATCGTGGATGGTCTGAAACAGGAATCGCCGGGCCAGGCGTCGGAACCACCAGTAGACCGTCTCCCACGGACCAAAATGTATCGGCAGCATCCGCCAGCCGCAGCCCGAGCGAACCAGATACCGCACCGCGTTGATGATCTCCCGGAAGTCCGTCGCGCGCCGGCGGCCCCGCTTGGCCGACGTCGGCATCAAGGGTGCAATCCGCTCCCACTCCTCGTCCGTCAGATCGGAGGGATAACGCTTGGTCTTCTTCGCAATCTTGGCCATCCGGCCACGGGTCTGCTCTGTCCACATCCAGAGCTTGAATCATAACCCGCGCCGTGCCGGAATCCCCCCAACCCATTTTCCAAACGGACTCTAAGAACGATAGTCGCCGTTGATCGCGACATATTGCTTGGTGAGGTCGCAGGTCCACATCACCGCCGCGCCGCGGCCGACGCCCACGTCTATGCCGACCTCAAGCTCGGCGTTCTTCATATAATCGCTCATGGCCGCCTCGGAGTAGTCGCGGGCGACGGCGCCGTCCCTGGCGGCGGTGAGGGGACCGAAGGTGACGCGCAGACGCTCGCGCTTGATGGGCTCGTCGGCGCGGCCCACCGCCATAACGATCCGGCCCCAATTGGCGTCCTCGCCGGCGAAGGCGGTCTTGACCAGAGGGCTCTCGGCCACGGTGCGGGCGATCTTGCGCGCCGAAGCGTCGTTGCGCGCGCCGGTGACGGTGATCTTGACGAACTTCGAAGCGCCCTCCCCGTCCCGCACCAGCTGGAGCGCCAGGTCGAGCAGCACGGCCTTCAGCTTGGCGCTGAAATCCACCAGGCGCGGGTCGTCGACGCGGGCGATCAGCGGCGCGCCGCTCCGGCCGGTGGCGAACACCAGCAAGGTGTCGTTGGTCGAGCGATCGCCATCCACGGTGACGGCGTTGAACGTGCTCAACACATGGAGATTGACCAGGGTCTGGAGCGCCTTGGGCTCGATGGCCGCGTCGGTGGCGACGAAGGCCAGCATGGTGGCCATGTCCGGGGCGATCATGCCCGATCCCTTGGCGACGCCGGCGATATGCACCTCGTGGCCGTCGATATGGGCCGTGGCCGTGGCGCCCTTGGGAAAGGTGTCGGTGGTGGCGATGGCGGCGGCGGCGTGGGGCCAGGCGTGGGGCCGCAGATATTCGGACGCCTCGGGCAGCACAGCGGCGATGCGCGCGTCGTCCAGCAGGACGCCGATGACGCCGGTGCTGGCCAGCAGCACCTCGCGCTTGTCGACGCCGATCTCCTTGGCGTAGGCGGCGGCCACCTTCTCCGCGGCCTTGGCGCCAGCCTTGCCGGTGAAGGAATTGGCGCAGCCGGCGTTAACCACCAGGCCGCGCACGCCCTTGCCCCTGGAGCCGCGCAGGCGATCCTGGCACCAGTCCACCGGCGCCGAGCCGACGCGGTGACGGGTGAAGACGCCGGCCCAGGTGGTTCCCTCGGCGAAGCGCATGATCAGTACGTCGTCGCGATCGGGGCCATAGAAGCCGGCGCGGGCGGTGGAAAGCTCCGCCCCGGCGACGGCGGCGATATCGGGAAACTCGACCGCCAAGGGCGAACGAGGCAGAGGAGATTTGGCGCTCATGGTTTCGCCTTAACAGATTGTGAGACGGCCGGCGCGGGGGCCGGTGCGGCGGGTGGCGTGAGAGTTTCGATCGCCGCGTGGCGGCGCAGATCGAGCACCATATCCTTGACCCGGTCATAGGTCAGGAAGCGAATGATCTGGGGCCGGGCGGCCTCCAGGGTGAGTGGCGGCGCGGCCGGATCGCGGGTCTTGACCATCTCCTGATAGAGGCCCTGGACCGCGTCTTCGTGCACGGTCTTGGCCACCGCTGTTTCCAATATGAGATCGGCCAGAACGCGCTGGCGGGCGGCCGCGAGGCGCCGCTGAGCCGGAGCGTCCTTGTCGAGGCCCCGGCGCACGGCCTCGGCGGCGAGCAGATCCTGATCGACCACCTCCTCCAGCGCCTGGGCGAACAGCGGCGAGTTTGGCGCAAAGGCCTGGCCCGGCGCGATCAGGCCCTCGGCGACCGCCTCGCGCTTAACATCCGAAGCCCAGATCGTCGCGCCGTCCACCCGCGCCACGGCCACATCGCCCGCAGTGGGCGGCCGTTCCGTTCTCGGCTTTTGGGCGCAAGCGGCCAGGGCGAGAACAGCCATCGCCGCCACGACCGCGCGCCCATTCCCTTTCGTCAGCCTTGCGTTCATGCGATGCGCCGTCCTAGGCATGATTGAGGAACGGCGCCATGGTCGGGAAACGCCGGCGCGTCAAGGCAAGGAGGAACCCATCATGAAGTTCTACAACTCCATCGGCCCCAATCCCCGGGTTGTGAAGATGTTCATGGCCGAGAAGGAGATCGACCTCCCTCGCGTGACGATCGATCTGATGGCCGGTGAAAACCGCCAGGCGGCCTACAAGGCCAAGAACCCCTCCGGCAATATGCCGGCCCTGGAGGTGGAGGAAGAGGATATCGTCCTCGCCGAAATCACCGCCATCTGTGAATATCTCGAGGAGCTTCATCCCCATCCGCCCCTGATCGGCACGACGCCGATGCAGCGGGCCCAGACGCGCATGTGGGTGCGGCGCATCGACCTCGGCATCGTCGAGCCGATGGTGGGCGGCTTTCGCTATGCCGAGGGCCTGGCGCTGTTCAAGGATCGCCTCCACTGCATTCCCCAGGCGGCGGACGACCTCAAGGCCATCGCCAAGAAGAACCTGGCGTGGCTCAACGGCCTGATCGAGGGCCGTCCCTATATCGCCGGCGACCGCTACACCCTGGCGGATATCCTGCTCTTCTGCTTCGTCGATTTCGGCGCCCAGGTCGGTCAGCCGATCGATCCGGCGAACAAGAACCTCGCCGAATGGTACGCGCTGATGAAAGCCAAGCCGAGCGCGGCGGCGAGCGCCAAGTAAGGCGCGCGGAGGGCCTGCAGAGGCTCTCCGCGTTGACTTCGCCGCCTTCGCTCCCTAAGTCTCGCCCGCGCCATATGCGTAGGATTTCGAGCCGGCGAAGGCCCCTGATGGGGCGGTAAGCGCGGTCGCCGCCGCCGACCGCGCAACGCCTCAACCGGACGCCCGCCCTCCCATGCTCGATCTCAAAAAGCTTTTCGGCTCTTCCAACGACCGCAAGGTCAAGGCGATGGCTGCCAAAGTGGGCGGGATCAACGCCCTGGAGCCGGCGATCAGCGCGCTCAGCGACGAGGCGCTGCGGGCCAAGACCGACGAGTTCAAGACCCGCTACGCCAATGGCGAATCGCTCGATTCCCTGCAGAACGAGGCCTTTGCGGTGGTGCGCGAGGCGGCCAAGCGCACGCTCGGCCAGCGCCACTATGACGTGCAGATGGTCGGCGGCATGGTGCTGCATAAGGGCGGCATCGCCGAGATGCGCACCGGCGAGGGCAAGACCCTGGTCGCCACTCTGCCGGTCTATCTCAACGCCCTGGCCGGCAAGGGCGTGCACCTGATCACCGTCAACGACTATCTGGCCACCCGCGACGCCGAGTGGATGGGCCGGGTCTACCGCTTCCTCGGCCTCACCGTGGGCGTGATCGTCAATGGCCTCTCGCAGGGCGAGCGCCAGCGCGCCTACGGCTCCGACATCACCTATGGCACCAACAACGAATTCGGCTTCGACTATCTGCGCGACAACCTCGTTTATGACGCCGCCGAAATGGTGCAGCGCGGGCACCACTTCGCCATCGTCGACGAAGTCGACTCGATCCTGATCGACGAGGCGCGCACGCCGCTGATCATCTCCGGGCCCACCGAAGACCGCTCGGATTTCTATCGCGTCATCGATGGGCTGGTGAAGCAGCTCATAACCGATCCGGCCACCTTCGAGCATGACGAGAAGCAGAAACAGGCCCTGCTGACGGAGTTCGGCTCGGAGACCGTGGAAGAGACCCTGGAGGCGGCCGGGCACCTGGCCGACGGCTCGGCCGGGCTCTACGATCCGGCCAACATCTCGGTGGTGCACCACGTCAACCAGGCGCTGCGGGCCAATGTCCTCTACCAGCGCGACCGCGACTATATCGTGCGCGACGGCGAGGTGATGCTGATCGACGAATTCACCGGCCGAATGATGCAGGGCCGGCGACTCTCCGAGGGCCTGCACCAGGCGATCGAGGCCAAGGAAGGCGTCGATGTTCTGCCCGAGAACCAGACCCTGGCCTCGGTGACGATCCAGAACTATTTCCGCCTATATGAAAAACTGTCCGGCATGACCGGCACGGCGGCCACCGAGGCGCAGGAATTCTTCGACATCTACAAGATGGACGTGGCGGAGATCCCCACCAACCGCCCCGTCATGCGCCGCGACGACGACGACGAGGTCTATCGCACCGCCGCCGAGAAGAACGAGGCGATCATCGTCCAGATCGAGGACTGCCACCGTCGCGGTCAGCCGGTGCTGGTGGGCACGGTCTCGATCGAGAAATCCGAACAGCTCTCGGAACTGCTGAAGACCCACAAGTGGGAGAAGGACGGCAAGACCCTGGTCGGCCTGCCACACAGCGTGCTCAACGCCCGCTATCACGAGCAAGAAGCCTTCATCGTCGCCGACGCCGGGGTTCCCGGCACGGTGACCATCGCCACGAACATGGCCGGCCGGGGCACCGACATCCAGCTCGGCGGCAACCTCGACATGCGCCTGGCCAAATGGCGGGCCGAGCAGACCGGCCTGGGCATCGAGCCGACAGCCGAGGCCGAGGCGGAAGAACGCGCCTCGCTGGAGGCCGAGATCGAGGGCAAGCGGCGCGAGGCCCTGGCCGCCGGCGGCCTCTTCGTGCTGGGCACCGAGCGCCACGAGAGCCGGCGCATCGACAACCAGCTTCGCGGCCGGACCGGCCGCCAGGGCGACCCGGGCCGCTCGAAGTTCTTCATGTCGTGCGAGGATGACTTGCTGCGCATCTTCGCCGGCGAGCGCCTGGACGCGATCATGCGCACCTTTGGCGTGGAGAAGGGCGAGGCGATCACCCACCGCTGGCTCAACAGCGCCATCGCCACCGCCCAGAAGCGCGTCGAGCAGCGCAACTACGAGATCCGCAAGAACCTCCTCAAATACGACGACGTGGTGAACGACCAGCGCAAGGCGGTGTTCGAGCAGCGCCACGAGTTCATGACCTCCGAAGACCTCTCCGCCATCGTCTCGGAGATGCGTCATGACACCATCGACGATCTGGTCGCCCGCCACCTGCCGCCCAAGGCCTATGCCGATCGCTGGGATGTCGAGGGTCTGGACGAGCGGGTTCGCGAGCTACTGGGCCTGGAGCTGCCGATCAAGGACTGGGCCGCCGAGGAAGGCATCGCCGACGAGGAGATGGCACAGCGTCTCAAGGCCGCCGCCGACGCCCGGGCCGCCGAGCGCGAAGCCCTGATCTCACCGGAGCGCACGCGCCAGCTGGAGAAGAACTTCCTGTTGCAGATGGTCGATCTGCAATGGCGCGAACACCTTACGCACCTCGATCACCTGCGCAACGTCATCGGCCTGCGCGGCTACGGCCAGCGCGATCCGCTGAATGAGTACAAGACCGAGGCCTTCTCCCTGTTCGAGGCCCTGATTGGCAATCTGCGCCAGAGCGTGACGCGCTGGATGATGACGGTGGAGATCCAGTTCGCCGACCCCGAGCCGGCGCCCCCGCCGATGTTCGAGGTCCATATGGACCCCCAGACTGGCGAGAACGAGCGGGCTCTGGAATTCGCCGGCGCCGCCCTGGCTTCCGGCGACGCCCAGCAACGGGCCAACCTACCGCTAACGGCCCTCCCCGCCGGCTTCGAGCGCACCGGCCGCAACGCCCAGTGCCCCTGCGGCTCAGGCAAGAAGTTCAAGCACTGCCACGGGGCGCTGGTTTAGGTCGATCGCCTAGCTAGATCGAGACGAGCCCCCCGCCGACGATGATCTCGCCGCCGGTGATGAAGGTGGCGCCGGCCGCCAGGAACAGGGCGGCGTCGGCGATCTCCTCGGGCCGGCCGATGCGGCCCATCGGCACCCGCGCCTTGGCCCCTTCGATAAATCCGTCGATCTGCGCCGGGCTGAGGCCGGACTTGCCGAAGATCGGCGTCTCCACCGGCCCTGGGCTTACGGTATTGACCCGGATGCCGCGCGGCGCGAGCTCGGCGGCCAGCGTCCGGCCGAAGGAGCGCAGCGCCGCCTTGGTGGCGGAATAGACGCTCATCCCCGCGCCGCCGCTAGATGCGGCGGTAGAGGCAGTGAGGATGATGGCGCCGCCGTCCGCGATCACCGGCGCAGCGTGCTTGATCACGAAATAGGCGCCCCGGACATTGACGTTGAACTGGGTGTCGAAGAAGGCCTCGTCCACCGCCTCCAGGGGCGCGAAGTGCGCCACGCCGGCGTTGACGAAGAGGACGTCGATCCGGCCGTGATCGGCCTTGACCTTGTCGATCAGCGCCTTGGCCGCGGCGGTGTCGCCCTGGTCCGAGACGATGACCTCGATCCCCGGCAATTCCGCCTTGGCCGAGTCGGCGCTCTTGGCGCTGGAGCCGGTGACGATCACCGTAGCGCCCTCGGCCTGGAAGAGCCTGGCGCTGGCCGCGCCGATGCCGGTCGTGCCGCCGGTGATGAGGGCGATCTTGCCTTCGAGCTTGCCCATGAGAAAACCTTTCGCTGACCGTTTCGCCAGGCCCGGATATGGTGGCCTGCCGCCCAACCGGAACCATGGCGGCGGCCCCACATTTTCGGCGAAGGCTTGGAGATTCTCTGGGCGCGCCAGGCAGACGAGGGAGATGCAAAGATGATCCGCAAAGCCAAGGCGATCTGGCGTGGCACGGGCCGCGACGGCGCGGGCGACCTGACCACCGATTCCGGCGTCCTCAAGGAGACGCCCTTTTCCTACAAGACGCGGTTCGAGAGCGAACCGGGGACCAATCCCGAGGAGTTGATCGCCGCCGCCCACGCCGGCTGTTTCACCATGGCGCTGGCCTTTCAGCTGCAGACCGCCGGCTACACGCCGACAGAACTGGTCACCGAGGCGGCGGTGACCCTCGAGGCCGAGGGATCGGGCTTCAAGATCAGCCGCTCGGACCTGACCTTGACCGCCGAGGTTCCGGCGCTCGATCAGGCGACATTCGAACAGCTCGCGGGTGCGGCGGAGAAGAACTGCCCGGTCTCGAGGCTCCTCAAGGCCGAGATAAGCCTGGCCGCGACCCTCAAGTGAGCGAGCAGGGCGCCGGCCTTCGGCTGCTACGGCCGGTCGATCCGGATCGGGATCATGTACGCGGCGGACCGCCGGCGCCGAACGCGGTCACCCTGCTGATCTATGGCGACTATCTCTGCCCCTATTGCCGGCGGATACGTCTGGTGCTGGCGCGGCTGCTCGAGGCTCTGGGCGACCGCGTAGCCTATGTCTATCGCCAGTTTCCCAACGAGCGGGCCCATCCGGGCGCCGATTTCGCCGCCCGGGCGGCCGAGGCCGCCGCGCTGCAGGGACGGTTCTGGCCGATGCACGACGCGCTCTTCAACCGCCAACCGCCATTGACCCACGACCATGTGCTGGAGGCCGCCCGCGAGATCGGCCTGGACATGGAGCGCTTCGCCCGGGATGTCGCCGATCCGGCGGTGGCGGCCCGCGTCGAAGAGGATCTGGACGATGGCCGCCGCACCGGCGTCACCGGCACGCCGACGATCTTCATCGACGGCCAGCGCTATGACGGCGCGTGGGATTTCTACTCCATGCTCGAAGCCCTGGAGCTTCCCGTCGGCGCGCGCGTGCGGCGCACGGCCAGGGCCTTCGCCAGCCTGCCGGCTTCCGCGGGTCTGGTGCTCATGGCGGCGGCGGCGGCGGCGCTGATCCTGGCCAATACGCCCCTGGCGCCGCTCTATCAGCGGATCGTCGAGGCGCAATTTGGCCTGGGATTCATCAAGGCGCCGCTTTCGTTGAGCGTCGGCGACTGGGTCTCCGAGGGCCTGCTGACCATCTTCTTCCTGCTGGTCGGGCTGGAGATCCGCCGGGAGATGACGGCGGGCGCCCTCACCGACCGGCGCGCGGCGGCGCTGCCGATCCTCTGCGCCATCGGCGGGGTGCTGGCGCCGGCGGCGGTCTATCTGGCCATCAATCGCGGCGCGACCGCGCCAGGCTGGTCAGCGCCGACATCCACCGGCATCGCCTTCGCCCTGGGCGTGCTGGCGGTGTTGGGGGACCGTGTGCCCATGGGGCTCAAGGTGTTCGTCGCGGCCCTGGCCGTGGTGGACGACATTCTCTCCGTGCTCACCCTGGCGATCTTCTATCCCCAGAACTTCACGCCGATCTGGCTGGTCGTCGCCGGCGCGGTCGTGGCGCTGATGTTCGCCCTCAACCGATCGCGCGTCTACGCCGGCTGGCCCTATCTCGCCGCGACCGTGGCCCTGTGGCTGTCGCTGCACGCCGCGGGGGTGAGCGCGGCCCTGGCCGGCGTTGTCCTCGCCGCCTTCATTCCCACCCGCCCGGCGCCGGCCGCGGGCCTGCTTCTGGCCCAGGCCGCCACGGCCCTGGCCGCCCTGGAGCACGCCGAGGCCGAAGCGAAGACGGCGGGCGCGGGCGCGATCATCCAGGAGCCGATCTGGGATTGGGCGGCCCGCAATCTCTCCGCCGCCAGCGCCAGGCTGACATCGCCCGCCGAGCGGGTGGAGCGCGCGGCGGCGCCCTGGTCGGCGTTCGTGGTCCTGCCGCTGTTCGCCTTCTCGGCCACTGGCTTCGCCCTGAGCGTCAATCTCGGCTCGCCGGACGCGGAGCGCGTGCTTATCGGCGTGGTGCTGGGATTGGTGATCGGCAAGCCGCTGGGCGTGGCGCTGGCGGCGTTCGCGGCGGTAAAGGCCAAGATCGCGCTCCTGCCCGAGGACGTCACCCTGCGCGCGTTCCTGGGCGGCGCGGTTTTATGCGGGGTGAGCGATCCGGTCTCGCTCTTGATGGCCGACGAGGCGTTTCCGCACGCCAGCCTCGCCGCGGTGGCCAAGATCGGCGTCCTGATCGGTTCGGTCGTCGCCGCAGGCCTTGGCGCCCTGATCCTCATCACCAATCCGCCCGCCGTCACGCCCGACGCGGGGCCGGCCCCAGCTTGACCAAGCCTGCCGGCGGCGCGAAGAAAACAGCCATGGCCCCATGCTGAACACCCCCTCCGGAAAGCCGCGCGCCCGGGCGATCGGCGTGCCGTTCGAGGGCGAGCCGGGCGCGCTGAACGCCATCACCGACGTCGCCGGCGTGGAGGTGGGCTATCAGACCTTGATCAAACGGTCCGGCCCGCTGGTGGTCGGCGAGGGGCCGGTGCGGACCGGGGTCACCGCGATCCTGCCGCGCGGCCGGGCGGGCGCCGACAAGGGCGTGTTCGCCGCCATGTTCAGCCTCAACGGCAATGGCGAGCTGACCGGATCCCACTGGGCGCGGGAGGTGGGACGGTGCGACGGGCCGATCACCATCACCAACACCCATTCGTGCGGAACGGCCAGGGACGCGACCATCAAGTGGCTGGTGAAGCGCTTCGGCATGGCCGACATCCAGTGGGCGCTGCCGGTGGCCGGCGAGACCTATGACGGCTGGCTCAGCGACATCAACGGCTTCCACGTGACCGACGCCGACGTGTTCGCCGCCCTCGAGGGCGCCCGCGGCGGCCCGATCGAGGAGGGCAGCGTCGGCGGCGGGACGGGGATGATCTGCTATGGCTTCAAGGGTGGTTCGGGGACGGCCTCGCGTCGGGTGACCTTCGGCGGCGAGGCCTATGCGGTGGGCGCCTTCGTCCAGGCCAATTTCGGGCTGCGCGAGCAGCTGACCATCGCCGGCGTTCCCGTGGGCCTGGCGCTGAAGGACTGGTCGCCCGACGCTCGCGGCGGCGACGAGGCGGGATCGGTGATCGCCGTCCTGGCCACCGACGCGCCTCTTCTGCCCTATCAGCTGGAGCGCCTGGCCAGGCGCGTGTCGCTGGGGATCGGCCGCGCGGGCGCGACCAGCGGCCATGGCTCGGGCGATATCTTCCTGGCCTTTTCCACGGCCAACGCCGAGGCGCTGGACGCCGGCCGCGAGACGCTGATCCAGGCGGCCTATGTGCCGGACGAGGCGCTCGGGCCCTTCTTCGCCGCGACCATCCAGGCCATCGACGAGGCGGTGCTCAACGCCCTGACAGCCAATGAGACCATGACCGGGGTGAACGATCGGGTGATCCACGCCCTGCCCCACGACGAGGTACGGCGGTTGCTGGGCCTGGCGTCATAACATGGCTGGAACGGCGCCGATGGGCCTCGTCATCGCCTCGCTGAAAAGCGTCCTGGCCGGACCCTTCGATCTGGAGCTGGCGCACGGGTCGGTGCTGGCCATCTCCGGCGCCTCGGGTTCCGGCAAGAGCCTCTTTCTGCGGATGATCGCCGATCTGGATCCCAACGAAGGGCGGGTCGAGCTGGATGGCGTCGCGCGATCGAGCCTGCCGGCGCATCTGTGGCGACGGCGGTCGCCCTATGTGGCGGCCGAATCCGGCTGGTGGGCGATGACCGTGCCGGAGCATTTCGACGCCGAATGCCGAGATCGCGCGCGGGCGCTGGCAGAGCGCCTGGGAGTCGGCGCCGCGCAGTTCGACGGCCCCGTGGACCGGCTTTCCACCGGCGAGCGCCAGCGCCTGGCCCTGGTGCGCGGCCTGATCCTCGAGGCGCCGGTGACGCTGCTGGACGAGCCGACGGGGCCGCTCGATCCGGTCTCGACCGCCAAGGTCGAGGCGGTGGTCGCCGAGCGGGTCGCCGCCGGCGCGATCGTCATCCTGGTCTCGCACGATCCGGCCCAGGGCGGGCGCCTTGGCGCGCGGCGCCTGCGCATGGTCGATCGCAAGCTCCAGGCCGAGGCGCCATGATCACGCTCTCCCCCGCCGACCTCGCCGTCGCCGGCTCGCTGGTCGCCGTGGACGCCGGCCTCTCCGTCGCCCTGAAACTTCGGTTGCATCGACAACTGCTCTGGGCGAGCGCGCGCATGGTGGTGCAGCTTGTCGCCGTGGGCTATCTGCTGCGGCTGATCTTCGCCCTGAACAATCCCTGGGCGACCCTGGCGATCGTGGTGGTGATGTCAGCCATCGCGGCGCGGGAGATCGCGGCGCGACCCTCGCGCAAACTCAAGGGCCTGGCGGGACTGGCGATCAGCGGCGCGGGCGTCGCCCTGGCCACGGTGGTGACCGCCGGCTTGGCCCTGACCACCGCCATCAGGCCCCAGCCCTGGTTCGACCCGCGCTACGCCATCTCGCTGGTGGGCATCATCCTGGGCTCGGTGCTGAACGCCGGCAGCCTGACGCTGGACGGGATCGTCGGCGGCATGTGGCGCGAGCGCGCGGCGATCGAGGCGCAACTGGGCCTGGGCGTCCCCTACCGCGCCGCCACGCTGCCCCTGATGCGCGAGGCGATCCGGCGGGGGCTGTTGCCGGTGATCAACCAGATGTCGGCGGCGGGCCTAATAACCCTGCCCGGCATCATGACCGGCCAGATCATCGCCGGCATGGATCCGGTGGAGGCGGTTAAGTATCAGATCCTGCTGATGTTTCTCCTGGCCGGAGCCAGCGGCGTGGCCGCCCTGGTCATCGCCGAAATGACCCTTCGGCGGCTGACCGACGCGCGAGAGAGGCTGAGGCTGGATCGGCTGCAATAGGAGCGCCCGGGCGGCAGCCTCGGTTTGAATTTCGGCGTGATCCCGCATTCGACGCGGAGATGTCTCCCCATTCGCCTGCATCATCCGGAATGAACCTGTGCCGCTCTGCTCCCACCCCTTCCAGTCAGGAACGTCCGTCAGCAGAGGAGCGCCCGCGGCGGACGAACCGAGCCGCCGCCCATCCATTTCATGGCCGCCCTCAGCGCCTTCTCCCGAAAACTCGTCGTCCTCGGCGACGCATTGCTCAAACCAAAAACACCCGCCTCCCAACTGACTTGATGACGCAGGGGTGGTGGGACGAGCGAGATCCCGGAAACCGAGACTCTACGCAAGGCCGGCTTCTTGACTTCGCCGGCCTCGAGGTCGATAAGCCGCGCCTCGTCGCCGCCGGGCCCTGCTCGGCGGCGCGCGGGTTTATGACGGGTGATGCGAGCGCCGCCGTTGAGATCGCGCCTCCATCTGGGGAGGCGCCGGACCGCGTCGAAGTGAAAGAGAACCACCATGTCCAAGCGCCATCGGCGAAGTACAAGCTCGACCGGCGGATGGGCGAAAACATCTGGGGTCGCCCCAAGTCCCCGATCAATCAACGCTCCTACGGCCCCGGCCAGCACGGCCAGCGCCGCAAGTACAAGGTCTCCGACTTCGGCCTGCAGCTGCGCGCCAAGCAGAAGCTGAAGGGCTACTACGGCAACCTGACCGAAAAGCAGTTCACGCCGCACCTACGACGAGGCCGCCCGCCGCAAGGGCAACACCTCGGAGAACCTGATCGCCCTGCTGGAAAGCCGCCTGGACGCGGTGGTCTATCGCGCCAAGTTCGTGCCGACGCCTGTTCGCCGCCCGCCAGTTCGTCAACCACGGCCACGTGCTGGTGAACGGCAAGCGGGTCAACATCGCCTCCTACCGCGTCAAGGCCGGCGACGTGGTCTCGGTGCGCGAGCGCTCGCGCAACATGGCCCTGGTGCTGGAAGCCCTGCAGTCGGCCGAGCGCGACACGCCCGACTACATCGAGGTCGACGCCAAGGCCATGACCGCCAAGTTCATCCGCACCCCGGAACTGGCCGAAGTGCCCTATCCGGTGAAGATGGAGCCGAACCTGGTCGTCGAGTTCTACGCGTCCTAGCGACTTTGGCTGATGGTGCTTGGCGGTTCTGACCTTGGTCAGGCCGCCAGCATCCCCTGCTCGGCGAAGAGCGTCTTCAGCTCTCCCGACTGGAACATTTCGCGCACGATATCCGAGCCGCCGACGAATTCACCCTTCACATAGAGCTGGGGGATGGTCGGCCAGTCGGAGAAGGCCTTGACGCCTTGGCGCAGGTCGTCGCTCTGCAGCACGTTCACCCCGACGAAATCCACGCCCAGATGGTCGAGGATCTGGACGACGATGGCCGAGAAGCCGCACCCCGGCTGCTCCGGCGTTCCCTTCATGAACAGGGTCACCGGGTTCTCGGCGATGGTCTTGCCGATGAACTCCGAAACGATGTCGGTCTGGGCGGTCTCGGTCATGGTCGGCGTCCTTCGCTTGGATGCGATGCGTGTCGCCAAGAGCTAGGGACCCGCGCGAGGCGGGTCAAGGCGCGGCGGACGTCTCTAGCGCCAGGGCGTGCAAGGCGCCGCCCATTTTTCCTGACAGGGCGGCATAGACAAGCTGATGCTGCTTGACGCGCGGCAAGCCGGCGAAGGCGCTCGAGACGATGCGCGCGCGATAGTGATCGCCGTCGCCGGCCAAATCCTCGATGACGATCTTGGCGTCGGGAAAGGCGGCGCGCAGGTCGGCTTCGAGCTCGGCGGCGGGGATTGGCATGGTTCGTATCCTGGTCGGCGGCGAATGGACTGGGCCAGTCTACCACGGCCCTCGGCGGAGGCGGACGATCTATGCGCCCGCCATATAGGCCGGCATCCAGCCCTCATGCGCTTCGCGCAGGGCCTTCAGCGGCAGGCTGAAAAGTCCGGAAACCGCCAGGGCCTCGCCGCCCGCGCGACCGACGGCGACGGCGGGGACGCCGGCCTCGCGCGCCGCGCTCAGCACCGCCTCAAGCTGGCGTGTCGCCACCAGATAGCGCGCCTGATCTTCGCCGAACAGGAAGGCGTGGGCGGGCACGGTTTCGTGGGCCGTGAGCTCGAGCCCGCAACGGCTCGCCAGGGCCATGTCGGCGGCGGCGGCGATCAGGCCGCCGTCGGAGAGATCGTGCACGGCGCCGGCCTTGCCGCCCAGGATCAGCGCGCGGACGAAATCGCCGTTGCGCCGTTCGACCGCCAGATCGACCGGCGGCGGCGCGCCGGCCTCGCGCCCGACCACATCGCGCAGATAAAGGCTGGCGCCCAACTCGCCGGTCGTCGCGCCGATGAGCACCAGCGCATCGCCCTCGCGCATCGAGGCGAAATCGGCGCGGTGTGCGTAGTCGGCGATCAGCCCCACCGCCCCCACGGTTGGGGTGGGTGGAATGGCCGCGCCATTGGTCTCGTTGTAGAGCGAGACATTGCCGCTCACGACCGGGAAATCCAGGGCGCGGCAGGCCAGCGCCATGCCCTCGATGGCCCGGACGATCTGGCCCATGATCTCCGGCCGTTCCGGATTTCCGAAATTGAGGTTGTCGGTGATGGCGATCGGCTCGGCGCCGACGGCGGTGAGGTTGCGCCAGGCCTCGGCCACCGCCTGTTTGCCACCCTCGAACGGATCGGCCGCCACATAGCGGGGCGTGCAATCGGAGGTGACGGCCAGGGCCTTGCGGCCGCCGTGAATGCGGACGATCCCCGCGTCGGCCCCGGTGGCCGAATCCTCCAGGGTGTCGGCCATAACGTGGCGATCGTACTGCTCCCAGAGCCAGCGCTTTGACGCCATGTCGGGCGCCGACATCAGGGTCAGCACCGCGGACGCCCAATCGGCGGGCGGGGAGACATCCTCCGGGCGAAGGCGCCGCCGGGCCGCGGGCGCCGTCCATGGGCGATCATAGAGCGGGGCGTCTTCCGTCAGCGGGGCCAGGGGCAGATCGCACACCACCTCGCCGCCGTGGCGAAGAACGATCCGGCCGGTCTCCGTGGTCATGCCGATGGTCGCCGCATCCAGGCCCCATTTCTTGAAGATGCGCTGGCCGTCGGCCTCGCGGCCTGGCTTCAATATGGCCAGCATCCGCTCCTGGCTTTCCGACAGCATCATCTCATAGGCGCTCATGCCCTCTTCGCGCTGGGGCACCCGGTCGAGATCGAGGTCGATGCCGACTGCGCCCTTGCCGGCCATCTCCACGCTGGAGGAGGTGAGGCCGGCCGCGCCCATGTCCTGGATCGCCGCCACGGCGCCCGACGCCATCAGCTCCAGCGTCGCCTCGATCAACAGCTTTTCGGCGAAGGGGTCGCCCACCTGCACGGTCGGCCGCTTTTCGTCTGACTCGGCGTCGAACTCGGCCGAGGCCATGGTCGCGCCATGGATGCCGTCGCGGCCGGTCTTGGAGCCGAAATAGACCACCGACAGGCCGGGGCCGGGCGCGGCGGAATAGAAGATCTTGTCGGCGTCGGCGAGGCCCACGCACATGGCGTTGACCAGGATATTGCCGTCATAGCCGGCGTGGAAATTGGTCTCGCCGCCCACGGTCGGCACGCCCACGCAGTTGCCGTAGCCGCCGATGCCGGCCACCACGCCGGTCAGCAGGCGCCGCGTTCGCGGGTGCGAAATATCGCCGAATCGCAAGGCGTTCAGAAGCGCGATCGGCCGCGCCCCCATGGTGAAAACATCGCGCATGATCCCGCCGACGCCCGTCGCCGCGCCCTGGTAGGGCTCGATAAACGAGGGGTGGTTGTGCGATTCCATCTTGAAGACGATCGCCTGGCCGTCGCCGATATCGACCACGCCGGCGTTCTCGCCCGGGCCCTGAATGACCTTCGGCCCGCTGGTGGGAAACTGGCCCAGATGCCGCCGCGACGACTTGTAGGAGCAATGTTCGCTCCACATCACCGAGAAGACGCCCAGCTCCAGAAAATTCGGCTCGCGATTAAGCCGTTGAACGATCAGGGCGTACTCGCCCGCCGTGAGGCCGAACGCCTGGGCCGTCTCGGCCATCGTCGATTGGGGTGCGTTCATCATGGTCTTCTAGCGTCGCCCTTGCGATTCCGCCATCGCCGCGTCATATGTTGCGATGCACAACGGCCACTGTTGCAACGCAAAGTGAACGCCGGTATCTAAACGATGCTAAATTTCGCTTGCAAGCTGACTTATCGGTGGTATCTAATCAGTGCTAAGTTCCGGTTCGCATCATTCCTCGGGGGTTCCGAAGGGGTCGCGGGGCGGGCGCCGGTCCGGGCCTTCCGCCTGGGTCTCACTTCGGTAGAAGAAAGGCTCTCTCAAATGAAACTCGCTCTCGCCACAGCGTTCGCCGTCATGTCCCTGGCCGGTTCGGCCTTCGCCGAGACCAGCGTGACGGCCACCCTCGACACCGCTCAGACCGCGCCTGCCCAGTTCATCGCGGCCGACGCCGTGTGGAATTGCTCCGGCGCGACCTGCGTGGCCGGCGTCGCCCCCGATGATTCGGGCGGCCTCAGCGGCTGCAAGGCCCTGGCCAAGAAAATTGGCAAGATCTCCGCCTATTCCAGCGACGCCAAGAGCCTCGACAGCAAGTCCCTGGACAAGTGCAACGCCGTCGCCGCCGCCCCGGCCCCGATCGGCACCGCGTCTCGTTAATTTGATGTTGTCGACAGGCGACGCTCATAGGAGCGTCGCCTAACGGCTCGCCATGACGCTCTGAAACAACAGGGCGCCATCGGCGGAGCCCAGTTCCGCTTCGAAGGCCCGGTCCGGGTGGGGCATGACGCCCAGCACATTGCCGCTGTCGTTGATGACGCCGGCGATCGCCGCGGGACGAGCCGTTGGGGTTCTCCCGATAGCGGAACACCACCCGGCCATCCCCCTCCAGCCGATCCAGCGTTTCCTCGTCGGCGAAGAATTCGCCCTCTCCATTGCCCACGGTCATGACAGCTTCGCGGCGATCGCCGAAAGCGGCGGTGAAGCGGGTCTGCAGATTGGTGATCTCCAGGTCGACCGGCTTGCAGACATATTTCAGGGCCGCGTTGCGCAGCAGGGCGCCGGGCAGCATGCCGGCTTCGCACAGGATCTGGAAACCGTTGCAGATGCCCACCACCGCGACGCCGCGCTCGGCGGCGATCCGGATCGCCTCGACCACGGGAGAGAGCGCCGCCATGGCCCCGCAGCGCAGATAGTCGCCATAGGAGAAGCCGCCCGGCAGCACGATCAGGTCCAGGCCCGGCGGCAGCTCGGTGTCCTGGTGCCAGACCATCGCGACCTCGGCGCCGGTGGAGCGCTCGATCGCCACCTTGCAGTCGCGGTCGCAGTTGGAGCCGGGGAAGACGACGACGGCAGCCTTCAAGACGCGATCTCCACCCGCTAGCTCTCGATCACCGGATTGGCCAGCAGCTTGTCGCACATGGCCTTCACCTCGGCCTCGGCCGCGGCCGCGTCGTCGCCCGGCAGGTCGAAGGTGATCGTCTCGGCCGACGCGCACATTGCTGACGCCGGCCCAGCCCAGGCCGTGCAGGGCGCCTTCGACCGCCTTGCCCTGCACGTCGAGGACGCCGGGCTTCAGGAAGACGTGGACCGTGGCCTTCATCGTCATGCCTAGTGGATGCCGCCCTGGATCACCGTCGGCATCTCCTTCATGATCCCGAGGCGGCGCGCCACCTCGGTGTAGCTCTCGATCACATTGCCGAGGTCGCGGCGGAAGCGGTCCTTGTCGAGCTTCTCGTTGGTGGTCGAGTCCCACAGGCGGCAGCTGTCGGGGCTGATCTCGTCGGCCAGGATGACGCGGGCGAAGTCGTTCTCCCACACCCGGCCGATACTCGATCTTGAAGTCCACCAGGGTGATGCCGACCGCGCCGAACAGGCCGGAGAGGAAGTCGTTCACCCGCAGGGTCATGGCCATGCATGTCGTCGATCTCCTGGGTCGGTGGCCCAGTTGAAGGCGGTGATGTGCTCCTCGGCGACCATCGGGTCGTCGAGCTTGTCGTCCTTGAAGTAGAACTCGATGATCGAGCGCGGCAGCGGCCTGGCCTTCGGGCAGGCCGAAGCGCTTGGACAGCGAGCCGGCGGCGATGTTGCGGCAGACCACCTCCAGCGGGATGATCTCCACCTCCTTGATCAGCTGCTCGCGCAGGTTCAGCCGCTTGATGAAGTGGTTCTGCACGCCGATCGCGTTCAGCCGCGTCATCACATATTCGCTGATGCGGTTGTTGATCACGCCCTTGCCTTCCAGCACCGCCTTCTTCTGGCCGTTGAAGGCGGTGGCGTCGTCCTTGAAGTACTGGATCAGCGTGCCGGGCTCGGGACCCTCGTAGAGGATCTTGGCCTTGCCTTCGTAGATCTTCTTGCGGCGGGTCATGGTATTTGATCTTCCTTTGCCCAGACGGCGTCTCCGGAAACGAAACCGCGCGCGGAAGGCGAAGTCCCGCGCGCGTGATTTAGACAAAGTTCGTCTGTGACATCCTTCAGGGCCCGTTAACCTTACCCGATCGGGCGCCTCGGCGCAAACACGCGCTTGCTCTGGCGCCGTCACACTTCCCTAAATCCGGCGAACCCCATCCACCTGCATGATCCCGCACGCAACGCAGCGCAGGCGCCCCCAAAAACTTGCGTCATCCCTACCCTAGCGAAGCGGAGATCGGGGATGACGCAGGTGCGTGGGGTTCGCCGGATTTTCAAACCGAAAAACCACCGGAACATTTGAGCGGGCGCTCCCGCCCCCTCAGACGATCTTGCCGTCGCCCTTGCCCCAATAGGCGTCGCGGATCAGGCGCTTGTAGAGCTTGCCGGTGGCGTGGCGGGGCAGCTCCGGCCATGAAGTCGATCCGGCGCGGCGCCTTGACGTGGGAGAGGTTGGCGCGGGCGAAGGCGGAGAGCTCGGCGGCCAGGTCGTCGCCGGCGTCGGCCCAGTCCACCGGCTGGATCACGGCCACCACCTGCTCGCCCATCTCCTCGTGCGGCGCGCCGACCACGGCGACGTCGGCCACCTTGGGGTGGGTGATCAGCAGGTTCTCGATCTCCTGCGGATAGATGTTCACCCCGCCGGAGATGATCATGAAGCTCTTGCGGTCGGTGAGGAAGAGGTAGCCGTCCTCGTCCAGCCAGCCCACGTCGCCCAGCGTGGTCCAGCCGTGCTTGTTGCGGCTCTCGGCGGTCTTCTCCGGGTCGTTGTGGTATTCGAACTCGCCGCCGCCGGCGAAATAGACCACGCCCTCGGTGCGCGGCGGCAGGGGCTCGCCATCCTCGTCGCAGATCTTCACCTCGGCGGTCAGGCCGCGGCCCACCGAGCCCTTCTTGGCCAGCCACTCCTCGCGAGTTGATGACGCAGAAGCCGTTGCCCTCGGTGCCGGCGTAGTATTCGTTGATGATCGGCCCCCACCAGGCGATCATCTGCTCCTTGACCGGCACCGGGCACGGCGCGGCGGCGTGGAAGACCGCGTTCAGCGACGAGAGGTCGTATTTGCGCGCGGACCTCCGGCGGCAGCTTCAGCATACGGACGAAATGGGTCGGCACCCACTGGGCGCGTGGTGACCTTGTACTTCTCGATCTAGGCGCAGCGCCTGCTTCGGGGTCGAACTGCTCCATCATCACCACGGTGCCGCCCAGGGCCTGAACGGCCATCGACCAGCCGAGCGGGGCGGCGTGATAGAGCGGCGCGGGCGACAGATAGATCGTGTCGGCGTCCAGCCGTAGAGCGCCTGGCCGATCATCGCCAGGGGGTTTGGCGTATCGATCGGCTGCGGCCGGCGATCGCGCCCGCCCGCTTGACGCCCTTGGGCCGGCCGGTGGTGCCGGAAGAATAGAGCATGGCCGAGCCGGCGCTCTCGTCGGCGATCGGGCGTGGTCGGGAATGGCCGCGCGCGCGTCCTCGAAGCTCTCGTACGGGCCCTCGCGCCGCCTCGACCATGAAGAGCTTCACGCCCGGGATCAGCGGCGCGACCTGCAAGGGCGACCTCGGCCACGGCCGTGGAGGCGACGAACACCTTGGCCTCGCTGTCCTTGACGATGTACTCGACCTCGCCGGCGGTCAGCTTTGACGAGATGCAGGTGAAGCGCACGCCGGAACGCTGGGCGGCCCACAGCACTTCGTAGTAGCGCGGGCTGTTGTCCATGAAGATGGCGATGGCGTCGCCGGCCTCGACGCCCAGGATGCGGAGCAGGTGCGCGCCCTGGTTCGAGCGGGCGTCGAGCTGGCCATAGGTGACGGTCTCGCCGGAGGCGGCCATGATGTAGGCCGGCTTGTCCGGATGGGTCTTGGCGTGGATGCGAGGGATGCATGGCTCAGGCCGCCATGGCGCGGGCCGGGGCCTTGCCGAGGATCATGTCGGCGGCCTTCTCGGCGATCATGATGGTCGGGGCGTTGGTGTTGCCCGACACCAGGCGCGGCATCACCGAGGCGTCGACCACGCGCAGGCCCTCGACGCCGCGCACCCGCAGCTGCGGATCGACCACCGCCGCCGGGCCGTGGCCCATCTGGCAGGTGCCGACCGGGTGGTAGATGGTCGTGCCGGCCATGCGCGCGTAGCCGAGCAGCTCCTCGTCGCTCTGGATGTCCGGCCCGGGCATCATCTCGTGGTCGATCCACGGGGCGAGCGCCGGCTGGGCGGCGATCTTGCGGCCCCACTTCAGCGCCGCGACCGCCACCTCCTGGTCCAGCGGATCGGCCAGATAGTTGGGCGACGATGGCCGGATAGACGGTGCGGATCGGCCGAGCGTGATGCGGATGTGGCCGCGGCTTTCCGGCCGCACCTGGCAGGGGGCGATGGTCAGGCCCGGCTGGTCCTCCAGCTCCATCTCTGCCCTTGGTCAGGCCTTCTGCATATCCATGGTGGCCGGCAGGATGTGGAACTGGATGTCCGGGCCGGCGAGATCGGGCCGCGACTTGCAGAAGGCGGCGATGTGGGCGGCCGACAGGGTCAGCAGGCCCTTGCGCTGGAAGACGTACTTGAGCGTCTCGCCGACGAAGCGCGCGCCCTTGGTCAGCTCGTTGACCGAGACGGTGCCGGGCTTCAGCCGCCAGGTGTCGGTCGATCACATAGTGGTCCTGCAGGTTCTCGCCGACGCCTGGGACGTCGGACGACCACCGCGATCGCCGTGCTGCGCGCAGCAGTCGCGCCGGGCCGACGCCGGAGAGCTGCAGGAGCTGGGGCGAATTGATCGCCCCGCCGGCCAGGATCACCTCCTTCGACGCGCCGTGGCGACGCGTCGCTGGCCGCCCTGGATGAACTCGACGCCCACGGCCGTCTTGCCCTCGAAGAGCACGCGGGTGGCCAGGGCGTTGGTCTCGACCCGCAGGTTTGCGCGGCTCATGGCCGGATGCAGATAGGCGACGGCCGCCGAGCAGCGCTGGCCGTTCTTCACGGTCAGCTGATAGTAGCCGACGCCCTCCTGCTCGGCGCCGTTGACGTCGTCGTTGCGCGGCATGCCCGCCTCGACGCAGGCCTCGACCACGGCGTCGGAGACCTCGTGGGTCTGGGTGACGTCGGAGACGTTCAGCGGGCCGCCGACGGCGTGGTGCTCGCCCGCGCCGCGCTCCTGGTGCTCGGCGCGCAGGAAATAGGGCCGCACGTCGTCCCAGCCCCAGCCCTCGCAGCCGAGCTGGCGCCAGCCGTCGTAGTCGGCGTGCTGGCCGCGGATGTAGAGCAGGCCGTTGATCGAGGACGAGCCGCCCAGCACCTTGCCGCGCGGCCAGACGTGCACCCGCCCGCCGGTGCCGGGATCCGGCTCGGTGGGATAGAGCCAGTTGACCTTGGGATCCTTCAGCGTCTGGGAATAGCCGACCGGCACGTGGATCATCAGGTTGGACATGAACTGGCCGAGGTTCTTGGTCGGCCGGTCGTCGCCGCCGGCTTCCAGCAGCAGCACCTTGGTCTTGCCGTCCGCGGTCAGCCGGTTGGCCAGCACGCATCCGGCCGAGCCGGCGCCGACGATGATGTAGTCGGCCTGGATGTCCTCGGCCATGAAACGCGCTCCTCCGGTCGTCTCTAATTGTTGAGGCGCTTATGGCGCGCGAGGCGGCCAAAGGTAAAGGGCGTGTGGGGGTGGTGTTTGGGTTTGAAATTCTCGCGCCCCCCGCGTCATCCCGCACGAAACCCAAGCGAAGCCGGTGGAAAGTCAGCGCCCATGAACTACCCGCCCCGTACCGTCACCACCGAGCGTCAGTCCCGGTGGCCCATGATCTCGCGTCCTGCCATGGACGTGCGCACGCACGTCCACCTCTCAGAAGGGCGCTATGGATAGCCGGGACTTACGCCAGGACTTACGCCAGGCTATCACGTTTGCTGGGGGATGGAGGGGAAATGAGTCGGACGCGCCCACACCCTGGGTCCGGCTCTACGTTGCGCTACGCTCCACTTGGGCCGGGATGACTTGGGCCGGGATGACGCAGGTGCTCGGGCGCCTCGTCTTGACTCTCGCCGCGTAACGAGGACGCGTTGGGGAAAACGCAACAGGAGACGCGCCGTGGCCCAGCCGACTTTCGAGACCCTGCTCTATGACGTGGAGGACGGCATCGCGACCATCACCCTCAACCGGCCCGACAAGCTGAACGCCTTCACCGGCCAGATGATGGCCGACATGATCGCCGCCTTCGACGCCACCGACGCCGACGACGCGGTCAAGGCGGTGATCGTCACCGGCGCCGGGCGCGGCTTCTGCGCCGGCGCGGACCTGTCCGCCGGCGGCGCCACCTTCGATCATACCGCCAGCACCGATCCCAGGCGCCTGGAAGCCAGGGTGGGCGGCGTCCAGCGCGACGGCGGCGGGCGGCTCACCTTGCGCATCTTCGAAAGCCTCAAGCCGGTGATCGCCGGCGGTCAACGGCGCGGCGGTGGGCGTGGGGGTGACCATGCAGCTGCCGATGGACATCCGCCTGGCCTCGACCGAGCGCGCGTTTCGGCTTCGTCTTCGCCCGGCGCGGCATCACGCCGGAGGCGGCCTCGTCCTGGTTCCTGCCGAGGCTGGTGGGCCTGCAGACGGCGCTGGAGTGGTGCTACACCGGCCGGGTCTTCGGGGCCGAGGAGGCCAAGGAACGGGGGCTGGTCCGCTCGCTGCACGCGCCGGAGGAGCTGCTTCCGGCCGCCCGGGCGCTGGCCCGCGAGATCATCGACAACACCGCGCCGGTCTCCATCGCCCTGACCCGCCAGATGATTTGGCGAATGGCCGGCGCCGACCAGCCGATGGAGGCCCACCGCGCCGACAGCCGCGCCATCCAGTCACGCGGCGCCTCGGCCGATGCTCGCGAGGGGGTGACCTCTTTCCTGGAGAAACGCGAAGCCAACTATCCCAACCGCGTTTCAACCGATCTTCCCGACATCTGGCCCGATTGGAAGACTCGCGAGTTCAGTTAAGCCGCCCTTCGCTACTGCGACGTTCGACCACAATTTCGAATCGCGGCGCTCGCAAGGCGTGAAAACAAGACAGTGGCGTGACAAAGTGCTTGTCCGCCGCTTTGAAACTCCATAAGAGCGGGCGCACTTGGCGCGATACGCGCGCGGGTTACAATGACCCGAGACAAAACGAAAGAAGAGCTAGATGGACGATAAGGCTGAAATAATTGAGATGACGGCGGAAATTGTCGCCGCCTATGTGGAGAACAACACCATCTCCACCACCGACCTGCCGGCGCTGATCCAAAGCGTGCACCAGGCGCTTACGTCGGTGTCCAGTGGAGTCGAAGCGGTGGAAGCCGCGCCGAAAGAACCGGCGGTGCCCGTGCGCCGTTCGATCACCCCCGATTACCTGATCTGTCTGGAAGACGGTCGCAAGTTCAAGTCGCTGAAGCGTCACCTGCGCACCAAGTACAACCTGAGCCCCGAGGACTATCGCGCCAAGTGGGGTCTTTCCAAGGACTACCCGATGGTAGCCCCCAACTACGCCAAGGCCCGTTCGGAACTGGCCAAGCAGATGGGCCTGGGCCAAGGCGGCCGTCAGGCGGCCAAGACGACCCGGCGCAAATAGGCCACGTAAGATTTCGGCCTCTCCGGCCGGCAAGTATTGCGAGTATTTCGGCGGGGCGAGCGAGAGCTTGCCCCGCCGATTGTTTGCCTGGGTGGAGGTTCTGGGGACACAGGTAAATTGACAGCCTCGCCCGATGGGGTCAGGTTCGCTCCATGGCACGTCTGGCGCGCATCGTGGCCGAAGGGGTCCCTCATCTGGTGACCCAAAAGGGCAACCGGGGGCAGCCGGTGTTCTTCGGCGACGAAGACTATCGAACCTATAAGCGTCTGCTGGCCGAGGGCTGTCAGTCAGCGGCGGTGGAGGTGCTGGCCTATTGCCTGCTGCCCGACCGGGTTCACCTGGTCCTGAAGCCCTCGACGCGCGGCGGATTGCGCTGGGCGCTCAGCGACACCCATCGGCGCTACACCCGGCAAGTGAACCTGCGCGAAGGCTGGCGCGGCTATCTGTGGCACGGCCGGTTCGCCTCCTCGGCGATGGACGCGCCGAGCCTGATGGCGGCGGTGCGTTATGTGGAGCTCAGTCCGTTGCGCGAAGGCTTGGCGAAGCAAGCGCGATCCTACGCCTGGTCCAGCGCCAAGGCCCATCTGGCCGGCAAGGATGACGGCGTGGTCTCCGTGGCGCCCATGCTCGCCTTGGCCCCCGACTGGCCGGCCTTTGTAAAGCAGGGCCTGACCGAGGCCGAATTGAAGACGATCCAATCGGCCGAGCGCACCGGCCGGCCCATGGGCTCCAAGGATTTCGTGGCCGATCTGGAGCGGCGGCTGGGCCGAACCCTGGCGCGGCAGAAGCCGGGGCCAAAACCAAAAGTACGGGTCGAAGCCTAGACCGCGTTCAGGCCCCCGCCTCCCGGCGGATCCGTTCGACCATGGAGAAGAGGCCGTTGGAGCGCTGGCGCGACAGGGCGCCGGTGAGGCCCAGGCGGGCGAACGCGCCCTCGGCGTCGAAGGCGACGATCTCGGCGGGCGTGGCGCCATTGTAGAGACCCAGCAGCACCGCGATCAGGCCGCGCACGATATGGGCGTCCGAATCGCCGCGAAATCTCAGCCGGCCGTCGGCGTCGCGCTCGCTGACCAGCCAGACCTGGCTGGCGCAGCCCTTCACCTTGTTGGCGTCGGAATGCTCGGCCTCGGTGAGCGGGGCAAGTTCGCGGCCGAGATCGATGAGATAGCGATAGCGCTCGTCCCAATCGCCCAACACCTCCAGCTCTTCGGCGAAGGCAGCCAGGGCGGCGTCGATGGCGCCGGGGCGCGGAGCATGCTCGTTCATGAGCGGCGATGTGGGCCATGTGGGGGCCTCTGGCAATGCGGTCTCCCCATCGCCGGGCGGGAAGGGCATAGTGGCGCCGTGACCAGACCCCTCGATCCTCCCACGCCGCTCGCCGAGCTGGCCCACGAGCTGCGAACGCCCCTGACCTCGATCATCGGCTTCGCCGAGGCCATGCGCGCCCGCGCCTTCGGCCCGCTGAGCGACGCCTATGTCGGCGGCGCCGAAACCATTGCCGAAGCCGGCCGGCGCCTGCTAGCGCTGGTGGAGGACATGACCGATATGGCCAGGATCGAGGGCGAGCCGCGCCCGATACCGCGGGAGGCGTTCGACGCCGCCGCCATCGCCGCCGACGTCGCCGCCCTGCTGGCGATCCAGGCGCAACGGGCCAAGGTGACGATTTCCGCCGAGGGGGCGCCGACGGAGGCCCGGTCCGATCCGGACGCGATCAGACGTATACTGATCAACCTGGCCGCCAACGCCATCGCCGCGACGCCGGCCGGCGGGCGCGTGACAATCGCCGTGGGCGCGGACGGCGGCGATCTCCTGCTGACGGTCAGCGACAGCGGGCGTGGGACCGGGGGCGCGCCCGAGGGCCTTGGCCTCACCCTGGTCCGGCGCCTGTGCGGGTTGCTGGGCGGCGCGCTATCGATCGAGAGCGCGCCCGGCGCCGGAACCGTGGCCCGCGCGCGCCTTCCCGTGCTGGCCCAGACCTGATCGATGCAGCTCTCCAGCGACATCTGGGTCTATGCCCTGATCCGCCGGGTCGAGCTGGCCGGCGCCTTCGCCACCGTGGTGCGCAAGGGCGACGCGCGCGCCGGGGCGGTGCTGGTGAAAACCCTGAACCGCAAGACCGGGGCGGCGCGCCTCTACGCCGAGGCCACTGGGGCGGAGGGCGGCTCGATATGGATGCAGCCTTCGGACTCCCATGCCGAGAGCGACCTCGACGCCTATGTGGCCCGCGCCGCGCGGATCGATCCGGACATCTGGGTGGTGGAGATCGAGGACGCCGATGGCGCGCGGTTTCTCACCGAAGCGGTCGAGGGGCGGTAGGGGGAATGGCGCTTCTGTCCCCGTATAAATTTCCTTAGAAGAGTTTGTGATGATCGGAAGCTGGAGCAATTTATATTGACGTGACTGACGTGACCCCCGTTTCTCATCCAGCCATAACGAGAGCCTCGGCGAGATCCGATCCTGGTTGATTGCGGGCGGGGGTGGCAAGAGCCCTTATGCGGTGCAGTGAGCAGGACGATCACCAGCCTCTATTTGCCTCGCTCCACCAGCCGCGCTATCGCCGCGCCATGTCCAACATCCCCCGCCGCCGAGGCCGCCCGCCGGCGCACCTTCGCCATCATCTCCCACCCCGACGCCGGCAAGACCACGCTGACCGAGAACCTGCTGCTGGCCGGCGGCGCGATCCGCGCGGCCGGGCGCGGTGCGGGCGCGGGGCGAGCAGCGGCGCACGCGCGTCGGACTGGATGAAGATCGAGCGCGAGCGCGGCATCTCGGTCTCGGCCAGCGTGATGACCTTCGACCACGCCGGCCTGATGTTCAACCTGCTCGACACCCCGGGCCACGAGGACTTCTCGGAAGACACCTACCGCACCCTGACCGCCGCCGACGCCGCGGTCATGGTGCTGGACGCCGCCAAGGGCATCGAGCCGCAGACGCTGAAGCTGTTCGAGGTCTGCCGCCTGCGCGACATCCCGATCGTCACCTTCATCAACAAGATGGACCGCGAGGCGCAGGACCCCTTCGCCCTGCTGGACGAGATCGCCTCCAAGCTGGCGCTCGACCCCGCGCCGCTCTACTGGCCGGCCGGCTCGGGCAGCCGGTTCAAGGGCATGATCGACCTGCGCGACGAGCGCTTCCTGCCCTATCGAGCGCGACGGGCGGCGAGGCCACGCCGGCGCCGGTCGCGCTGCAGCTCCAACGCCATCGTCCGCTACCTCGACCCCGACGAGCAGGCGCGAGGCTGGAGGAGGGCGCCGATGCTGGTGCAGGAGGCCTCCAAGCCGTTCGACCCGCAGGCCTTCCTCGAAGGCCACATGACGCCGGTGCTGTTCGGCTCGGCCCTGCGCCATTTCGGCGTCGACGAGCTGCTGGAGAGCCTGGGCGCCTACGCCCCGCCGCCCAAGCCGGTGGCGGCGACGCGAGGCGGCGAGGAGACCCATGTCGCGCCGGGCGACGCGGAGGTCACCGGCTTCGTGTTCAAGGTCCAGGCCAACATGGACCCCAACCACCGCGACCGCATCGCCTTCGCTGCGGCTGTGCTCGGGCCAGTTCAGCCGCGGCATGAAGCTGAAGGTGCAGAACACCGGCCGCCAGCTGTCGGTCAACGCGCCGATCCTGTTCTTCGCCTCCGACCGCGAGCTGGCCGAGGAGGCCTTCGCCGGCGACGTGATCGGCATCCCCAACCACGGCGTGCTGCGGGTCGGCGACAGCCTGTCGGAGAGCGGGCCGCTGCGCTTCGCCGGCCTGCCCAACTTCGCGCCCGGAAATCCTGCGCCGGGTGCGGGTCAAGGATCCGCTGAAGGCCAAGCACCTGAAGAAGGCGCTGGAGGGCCTGGCCGAGGAGGGCGTGACCCAGCTGTTCCGCCCGATGATCGGCGCGGACTTCATCGTCGGCGCGGTGGGCCAGCTGCAGTTCGAGGTGATGGCCGACCGGCTGGCCGGCGAATACGCGCTGGACGTGATCTTCGAGCCCGCGCCCTACGCCGAGGCGCGCTGGCTCGCCGGCGCCAAGGCCGACCTCGAGGACTTCGCCGGCAAGCACCGCACGCGCCATGGCCGAGCGACATCGACGGCCAGCCGGTGTTCCTGGCCAAGATCGGCCTGGGAGATCGGCTACGTCGCCGAGCGCTATCCCAAGGTGGCGTTCGAGCGGACCAAGGAGCGGGGGTGATGGAGGCGCGTCTACGGGACGCCGCCGGCCGAACTGGCGGCGGCGGCGGCGGGCGCTCTTCAGATCTCGCCGCTGATCGTCGATAGCGCAGGCCCTGGAGGCCCTTGAAGGCGGATCGCTGAGCCGCTTCGTGGTCGGCGCCCCGCCCGGAACGCTGGAGCGGCGATACGTGCTGGCCCAGGCCCTGCGCGCGCTGACGCGCGGGCGGCGACCTCGTCGCCCTGGCGCCCAAGGACAAGGGCGGGTCGCGGCTGCGCAAGGAACTGGAGGATTTCGGCTGCGAGGTGCGGGAGACCGCCGCGGCGCCATCACCGGATCTGCCGCTGCGCAAGCGGCCGGCCGAACCGGTCGGGCTGGAGGCGGCCATCGCCGCCGGCGGCCCACAGATCGCGCCGGCGCTGGGCCTCTGGTCGCAGCCGGGCGTGTTCAGCTGGGACCGGCTCGATCCGGGCAGCGCCCTGCTGCTGGAACATCTGGCCGACCTTGCCGGCCGCGGCGCGGACCTGGCGTGCGGCGTCGGCGTGCTGGCGCGCGCGGCGCTGGAGTCCGGGGCCGTGAGCGAAATCCTTCTCGTCGATCTCGACCGGCGGGCCGTGGAGGCGGCGCAACGCAACATCGCCGACCCTCGCGCCCGGTTCCTGCGGCACGACCTCAGGCGCCCGCCCGCGGGCCTGACCGACCTCGATTTCGTGATCATGAACCCGCCGTTCCATGCCGGCGGCGCCGAGGATCGCGGCCTGAGCGCGGCGTTCGTCAGCGCGGCCGCCCGGGTTCTGCGCAAGGGCGGGGTCTGCCGTCTGGTGGCCAATGTGGCCCTCCCCTACGAAGCCCTGATGGGACCGATGTTCGCCAGCGTGACGCTCCTGGCGCGCGCCGGCGGCTACAAGATCCTCGAGGGACGCAAATGAGCCGCCCGCCCGCCGCCCGGCTCGACCGGCTGCTGGCCAATCTCGGCTATGGCTCGCGGCGGGAGGCGCATGCGCTGATCGCCCAGGGCTCGGTGACGCTCGATGGCGCAGCGGCTGCGCGATGTGGGCCAGAAAATACCGGTGACCGCCGACCTCGTGGATCGCATGCGGGTGCAGGGCCGGCCGCTCGATCCGCCCGCGCCCCTGACCTTGATCCTGCACAAGCCGCTGGGCGTCGTCTGTTCGCACAAGGAGGCGGGCCGCAGCGTCTATGAACTCCTGCCGCCGCGCTGGCGGTCTCGGGATCCGGCGCTCTCCTCGATCGGCCGGCTGGACGCCGACACCACCGGCCTGCTGCTGATCACCGACGACGGCGACCTGCTGCACCGGGTGATCTCGCCGCGCAGCCATATCGCCAAGCGCTATCACGTCACCCTCGATCGGCCGCTGACCGGCGAGGAGGGCGCACTGTTCGCCGCCGGAACCCTGATGCTGGAGGGCGAAGCCAAGCCCCTGGCGCCGGCGCGCCTGGAGCCGCTGGGACCGACCGTCGCCCATCTGACCATCACCGAGGGCCGCTATCACCAGGTGCGCCGGATGTTCGCCGCCGTCGGCAACCATGTGACCGCCCTCCACCGAGACCGGATCGGGGCCTTGGACTTGCCGAACGATCTGACGCCGAGCGCCTATCGCGTCCTGTCCCCCGCGGAAATGGCGGCGATCTTCGCCTGCTGAGGCTCGGGCCGGCGAGGCGGTGCGCTGGCATGTCGCAGGCGCGGCGAGCCAGCAGCCATTGCGCGGCGAACGGGCGCCGTTAGAACAGCCTCGCGCTTCGGGATTCGTTCTCCGAGGCCTTTTTGGCGCCGCCGAGGCCATGGCTTGGCGCCGCGTACCCATCAACCCGGCCGACAGTGGGGCTTTGTCATGTCCGTTCGAGGCATTGTGCTTGCGTTGTCCGTGCCGATCCTCACCCTCGCGGCGGGGGGCGCCCACGCCAATCTGGTCAAGAACGGCGGGTTCGAGGTTTCGAGCTATGCCGCGTCCAATCAGTTCGGCTCCGGCTATGGCGGCCAGGGTGTGAGCGACTGGACGGCCGGAGGCGGCTATCAGGTCTATTTCTTCTATTCGACGGCGACGACCGTCTCGGCGAACAGCCAATGGGGCGAGCCGCAGATCCTCTCAGCCAACTTCACGCCCCTGGCCAGTGGCGAAAAGGCCTTCGTGGGCCTGGACGCCGACAGCGACTATAACAGCCCGCTCAGCCAATCCATCGGCGGGCTGACCGTGGGCAAGAGCTACGCCGTCTCGTTCGATTGGGGCGGCACACAGCTCACCAACCGTCGCGGCCCGACCACCGAAAAGGTGCAGGTGAGCCTCGCCGACGGCGTGACCACCCAGACCCACACGACCTCCACCGATTCCGAACTCAGCCAGGGCTTCTCCGGCTGGCAGGCCCAGACCTTCAGGTTCGTCGCCACCAGCTCCACCGAGACGCTGTCGTTCCTGGCCCAGGGCACGCCCAACGGCCTGCCGCCGTTCGTGGTCCTGGACAATGTCTCGATGACCGAGGTTCCCGAACCAGCCGCCTGGGCGCTGATGATCGTGGGCCTCGCCGGCCTCGGCGGGGCGGCGCGCCTCAGGCGTCGCGGGAGTCCGACCGCCGCCTGAGACCGGCCTCATCCAGACGCCATTTGAACTGATCGAAACGGTCCTGGCCGAAGAACGGCTCGCCGCCGAAAACCAGCATCGGCACGCCCCAGTGGCCGGCCGCGCGCTGGGCCACCTGGCTTTCCTCCACCACCGCCGCCAGGCGTTCGGCCTCGGCATCGGCCGCGGCTGATAGTTCGTCTGGATCGAGGCCAGCCCTCGCGGCGGCGCGGGCGAGATGGTCGCCCTCGTGCCAGTTGTCGACCTCGCCGCTCCAGATCACCGCGCTCGCCTCGGCGAGGAAGGCCAGGCCCCGCCCACGCTCGGCGGCGGCCACGCCCATGTGGGTCAGGCGATGGATGTGCGGCTGAGCCTTCGGATAGGTCCGTGTCTCCCGGTCCATCAGCACAGGATCGGGGCGCGGCCAGCGAATGGGCAGGCCCCGGAACGCGGCCTCGCGGCCGATGTCGATCATGAAGTAGCTGAACCAGAGCGGATCGCGGCTCTCGAAGAATTCCGGCGTGCGCACGGCGAGCGGATAGACCGGGCGGACGCGGCCGACCACATCGTAGTCGCGCTCAAGCGCCACCAGCCTTGGGGTGAGCATGTAGGAATAGGGCGAGCGGAACGACCAGTAGAGATCATAGGTCAAGGTCATGGGTTCGTTCCTCCCCGGCGCGTCGTTCGGCGCCCGCCAGAGCCCTAGCGGCGCCGGCCGAGCCAACCTACAGTCGCGCCCCAACGGAGGGAACAGCTCCGCCAAGGGGAGGCAGTCATGCGCGCATCGAGGTGGTTTTGGATCGTCGCGATCCTGGTGCTGATCGTCGGCGGCGGCGGCTGGCTGTTCCGCGGGCCGATCGCCTTGGCGATCATGAGCCGGGCCTATGATCGCGCAATGGGCGCCGATCTGATGGCCGGCCTCCCGGACGGCCTCCACGTGGGCCTGTGCGGATCGGGATCGCCCATGCCCGATCCAACACGGGCCGGCCCGTGCACGGTGGTGGTCGCCGGCCGCCAGCTGTTCGTGGTCGATTCAGGCCCCGGCAGCACCAAGAACCTTTCCCTGATGGGCCTGCCGCCGGCCCGGGTGAACGCGATCTTCCTCACCCACTTCCATTCCGACCACATCGGCGATCTGGGCGAGCTGATGCTGCAGCACTGGGCCGGCGGCGCGGCCACAACCCCGGTCCCGGTCTATGGACCCACTGGCGTCGATCAGGTGGTGGCCGGCTTCGAGCAGGCCTATAGCCTCGACAGCGGCTATCGCATCGCCCACCACGGGCCCAGGGTGGTCCCGCCCAGCGGCTTTGGCGGCGCGCCCCATCCCTTCACCATGATCGCCAATGGCCCGGGCCTCACCCTGATCGACCAGCCGGACCTGAAGGTGATCGCCTTTGGCGTGGACCACGGCCCGGTGCGTCCGGCGGTGGGCTATCTCTTCATCTACAAGGGCCGGCGCGTGGTGATCAGCGGCGACACCTCGCCCTCGCCGCGCGTGGAGGCGGTGGCCCTGAACGCCGATGTTCTGGTGCACGAGGGCCTCGCGCCCGATCTGGTGGCCATCCAGCGCCGGGCGGCCCTGGCTCATGGCCGCGCCAATCTGGCGGCCATCTTCCACGACATCCTCTCCTATCACACCACGCCCGAGCAGGCGGCGGCGATCGCTAAGAGCGCCCATGTGCGCTATCTTCTCTTCACCCATGTCATCCCGCCCCTGCCGCTGGACGCCCTCGACGGACCGTTCCTCGGCCACTCGCACGACATCTACAAAGGCCCGATCCGGGTGGGCCATGACGGCGATTTCCTGAGCCTCCCGGCCGGGAGCACGGAGATACGCCGAACCAATCTGCTTCATCGTTTCATCTGACGCGCCCAGCCGCGACTTGACCCCTTGGCCGACGCCCCCAACTAGGATCAGCCCAACACAACCCGGGAAGGACACCCATGCCCTCTTTGTCACGTTTCCTTTCAGCGCTGGCTCTGGCCGCGGCGGTCGCCTCGCCGGGGCTGGCCCAGACGCCGGCCCAATCGCCGCGCGAAGCCTGCCGCTCTTCGGCGATTTCGCTCTGCCCGACCGAGGCGATGAGCGGCGACATTCCCGGCGTGCGCGCCTGCCTGATGAAGAACCTCGCCAAGGCCACGCCCGAATGCCAGGCGGCGGTGAAGGCCGTTCAGGCGAAGATGGCGGCGGCCAAGGCCGCCTCGGCCCAGCCGGCGGCGCTCGCGGGGCATTGACCGCCCGAGGCGGCGGGGGTCTTCTGTTCCCAACGACATAGGGAGAGCCGCCATGGCCGATGACGCCGCCCCACGCCAGCTTGCTCTGGAAGAGATTTACCTGTGGCCTGAAGGGCCTCCGGGTGGTGTGAACGCCAACCAGCCGCCGGAGAGCACATTCCGCAATCCCGCCGCCAGCGGCGTGACGACGACCACAATGCTGCGCAATGTCTCCTCGCCGACGCTCACGCCCTATTTGCCCGACCCGGCCAAGGCCAATGGCGTGGGCGTGATCGTCTGTCCGGGCGGCGGCTGGAGCATTCTGGCCTGGGAGCACGAAGGCGTGGACGTGGCCAAGTGGCTGGCGTCCAAAGGCTATGGCGCCTTCCTGCTGAAATATCGCGTCAACCCCACCCCGGCGGACCCGGCGGAGTTCACCACCCAGGCCACGGCGCAGGCGGAGATGCTGGCGGTGAAGCGATCCGCCGCCGAGGCGCTGGACACGATCACGAGCCTGATCAAGGGGCCAAACGTCGTCGGCGGTCGAAAGATGGCCGCGGACGACGGCCGCCGGGCCGTGGCCCTGGTGCGGGAACGGGCGAGCGAGTGGGGGGTCGATCCGGCCAAGGTCGGCATGATCGGCTTCTCGGCCGGCGCCTTCCTGGTCACCGACGTGGCCCTGGAACCCGGCGGCGCGCCCCTGGCCTTCGTGGCCCCGATCTATGGCGGCGTGACCGATGGCAAGACGGTCGGGCCGGACGCCCCGCCCCTCTTCACCGCCGTGGCCCAGGACGACGGCTTCTTCATCAAGACCAGCCTGCGGCTCTTCGAGGCGTGGGTCGACGCCGATCGCCCGGCCGAACTGCACGCCTACACCCGAGGCGCCCACGGCTTCGGCTTCGCCCGCCAGGACATGCCGGTGGATAGCTGGCCAGACGCCTTCGCCGAGTGGCTGAAGGACCGGGGCCTGAGCTAACCGCCGTTCCGGCGGCCAGATGGCCCTTGCCCCGGGGCCTCCAAAACCTCCATGGTCGCGCAAAACAAGATCAAAGGTGAGGAGACCCTAAATGGCCATCGATTTCGAGATTCCGGCCGACGCCAAGGCCGTCCGCGAGCGCGTGCGCCAGTGGGTGCATGACGAATGCATCCCGGCCGAAAAGCGGCTCATGGACGGCGCCGACTACAAGACGCTGCTCGGCGAACTGCGCACCAAGGCGCGGGCCCAGGGCCTGTGGTGCCCGTTCATTCCCAAGGAACACGGCGGCATGGGCCTGGGCCCCCTGGCCAACGCCCTGGTGCAGATGGAGCTGGGCCAAAGCCACCTCGGCGCCCTGTCGATGAACACCCAGGGCCCCGACGACGCCACCATGATGACCCTGCTGGCGCACGGCACCGACTATCAGAAGGAGAAGTTCCTCAAGCCGCTGCTCAATGGCGACAAGCGCATCTGCTATTCGATGACCGAGAAGGCCGCCGGGGCCGACGCCACGGGCATGCAGACCCGGGCGGTCAAGGACGGCAACGAGAACTATGTGCTGAACGGCGAGAAGTGGTTCTCCAGCGCCGCCAGCGTCGCCGATATCGCCCTGGTCATGGCCAAGACCGATCCGGACGCGCCGCGCCACCAGCAGTTCAGCACATTCATCGTCGAACTGCCCAATCCCGGCTACCGAATCATCCGCGACATCGACACCATGGGCATCGAAGGCCCGCTCTCGCACATCCTCGGCGGCGGCCACTCGGAGATCGAGATCAAGGATCTGGTGGTGCCGGCGGAGAATCTGCTGGGCGGCGAAGGCGGCGGCTTCAACATGGGCCAGCACCGCCTGGCCTACGGCCGTCTGCGCCACGGCATGCACAATGTGGCCATGGCCCAGCGGGCGCTGGACATGGCCGCGGCCCACGTCTCCAAGCGAACGACCTTCGGCAAGAAACTCTCCGAGCGCCAAGGCGGTGCAGTGGATGCTGGCCGATTGCGCCAGCGAGCTCTACATGGCCCGGCTGATGCTGCTGCACATCGCCTACAAGGCCGAGAAGGGCATGGACATGCGCCAGGAGAACTCCATCGCCAAGGTGTTCCTGGCCCACATGGTGCACAAGGTGGTCGACACCGCCATCCAGCTCCACGGCGCCCTGGGCTACAGCCGCGATACGCCGCTGGCCGCCTGGTACACCCACATCCGCGCCCAGCGTCTGGTGGACGGGCCCGACGAGGTGCACCGCTGGACGGTGGGGCGCAATGTGATCAAGGCCTACGAGGCCCACGGCACCACAGCCTCGGCGGCGGGGGGGATCTTATTTAGGCGGTGACGGCGCGGCGGTCGGCGGCGGGGGCTGATCTTCGTTGAGGGGCGCGAATACCGGGCCGCCCACATAGGAAATGTAGACCAGCTTCTGATCGCGAGCGACATAGACGCGGTGCGCGCGGAAAAAATCTACACCCAGTACCATTTGGGGGGCGTCTACGGCTGGGGCCGGCACAAGCGTCCCGGTGCTGGTTTCCTTGTCGTCGGTGAATATATCCTCAAAACGCAGCGTAGCGTTGCGGATGGTTTCATCGCCAAAGCTGAACGAAGGAAAGAAAGCCGACGAGTTTTCTTGCCGCTTGGGGCCGGTCAACTTGCCGGGTGCCGACACACCTTGGGTGCCTGATGCGACGCCGGTCCGCGCCGCCACCGCCCTGGTCACGAACGAAGCGCCCGAACTGGTGTCCAACATCGCGCGAACCGGCGTCCCATTTAGATTGACGGTGACTTCGATCTCATCGGCTTTCTCGGCCATTGGGGCGGCGGAGTAAGCCTTTCCCCAGTATACTACCTGATCGCCCTTACAGTTTTGTGGCCTGAAAAATCTGACCTTGTTGTCCGGAAAATCAAATTCAACATCAGCCTGAAGCAGAAAATCAGCCCCCAGCAAGCCGTCAAACCCAGAAGAATGTTTAGACGCGACGATCATGTTCTGATCTCGAGAAACCAAATTCGCCACCTGCAACTCCTTCACGTTCGTGAGTTCAGCCAAATCGCCTCCTCCACTTCCGTAAATTTTGGTATTGGGCAGTGTATGTAAGGAAAGGCCGCGCCTCACTGCAGCATCACGAAGAAGCAAGGTCGCATTGGAGCCCGTATCCAGCATCATACGGGCCGGAACGCCATTAATCTGAGCCTCCACCGTCGGACTTTCCCCGACGAATTTTACCGGCAGTTCCCCCAATTGCTGAAGTTGGCAGGCCGCCTGCGCTGACGCCGCGAATGTTGCCATCAGCAAAGACCACCTCAATCGGCGAAGAAACTTGCCCATACCATGCCCTCCGTTTGCGATCATCATGTACCGCCGCGGCGCGAGGTCAAGCTTTCGCGCGACCACCGCCGCGCGAGTATCACGCCAGATGTTCCCAGGGCGTATTCAGTTCATTTTTCGTTGGCGGGCGCGCCAGATTGCGGCTTCGATGGCGCGCCAAATACCGGGCCGCCCACATATGAGAGATAAATGTTCCTTTGGCTTGTCGAGACATAAACACGGTGAGCTCGGAAGAAATCCGCGCCCAGGAGCATTTGCGGAGCCTCTTTTAGACCGGAATCCGGCCCGATCGCCGCCCGCCTGTCGTCGCTGAAACGGTCGGAAAACTCCAGGCGCGCGTTCTTGATCGTTTCATCGGCTATGCCGAAGGTGGAGAAGACAGCGATGCAGGTCCGGTTGCTGCAATCGCCCTCGTTCCGGCCCGAGTCCGCATCAACCACGCCGGGCGATTCTGAGCTTACGCCAGCGAGCGCAGCAGCCGTACTGGTCAAGGATGAAACCACGGAGCCTGTATCGAGCAGCCCCAGCAATGGCGCGCCATTTAGCGTAACCGAAATTTCGATCTGCCCAGCCGACTTTCGGTAAGTTGGGATTACAGTATAGGCCGAACCCCAATAGACAAGCTGATCTCCCTTGCAGCTTTCCGGAGCAAAAAATCGCACCCTATTGTGGGGAAAATCGAATTCGACGTCGTCGCGCAAAAGCGTTTCAGCGCCAAGTACGCCGGAGGCCCCGGAACTATGTCGTTCGGTAACGTACATCTCCACATCGCCATCGGTCATGTTTCCGACTTTGAACGTCTTGACGCGCGCTATTTTGGCCGCATAGGCGTCACCCGATCCATGGGTCATTATGCCGGTCAAGGACCGAAGCGACAGACCAAGGCTTGTGGCCGGGCCGGCGAACAACTGGTTCGCCTCCGATCCTGTATCCACGATCAATCGGACGGCATGACCATCGACGGTGGCGTCGACCATCGGCAGGCCGCCGACAAAGGTCACCGGCATTTCGCCAAGCTCGCGCATGACGCACGCGCTGTGCGCCGGCGGCCCAAGGGCGACCAGGGCCACAACCAAGCCGAAGCAATAAGGTCTCATGACCCTTCCCCTAATGGATCGCCATACAGTTCCTCTAGCGCCAAGGGTCAAGTCGCACCGGTGACCCCTCCTAGCCCCGCCCAGATGGCCGTCACCCGCTCTCGCATCTCAAGCGCCTCGGCCCATCGATCGGAGAGCTCCAGTCCATCGGGGCCGGTGATCGCGTAGGGGGGCGGGCCAAGTTCGCACAGGAAGGTCGCGGTGGCGTGTTCTCCCGCCCGCGCGCGCCACGAGGCGAGGCCGTACGCCCACCATTCCTCGAAACGCGCGACCCAGCTCTGGTGCTGGGGAAAGCCGATCGGCACCTGGATCTGCTCGTTGGAGGCCACGCGGCCCTGAAAGGCCCACGAACGGTCGAGCACCGTCGCCATCATCGCCTCGTCCCGCGCATCGATGGTCGGCGAGAACTCCCGGTCGATGACGAAGTGGCTGAGATCGGCGCAGAGTGACAGCTCGTCGATCGCCTCCAGCATCGCCAATGTCGGAAAGAGGTCGTTGAGCAGGCCATGGCGATGGGTCTCGAACAGCAGGGGCACGCCGGCCTCGGCGGCGATGTCGATCCACCGGCGCGCCACCGCAATCATGCCTTGGAGGTCGCGCGGCATGACCTGGCCGATCACGCTCAGGAACGGGCAGCCGAAATCCCGCGCCATACCCAGCATCAACCGTAGTTCGTCTTCGTCGCGGGGAAAACCGTTGAAGAGGCACTTGAGGCCATGGCGCTCGAAGAGCGGCCGCGCCGACAAGGCGAGAGGCACGTCGCTCATGGCCAGATCGAGCGCCATTCCGGAAAACCCGGCCTCGGCCACCCGCTCGAAGCTTTCATCGAGTGAGGGCTCGGCCACGCCGGGACGTCTGCGCTCCATCGCCCAAAGCGACTGATAGACCTCCAGGGCGTGCACCCTAGGCCGCGGCCCGGTCGCGGGCGATCAGGAAGGCAAAGATATCCCGTTGCGCCTCCAGATATCCGCGGGTGACGACCGGATGATCCAGCCTCGCCTCGATCTCCCGATGCAGGGCCGGCAAGGCGTGGAAGGGCACGCCAGGGAAGCTATGATGGGCGGTATGGTAGGACATGTTCCACACCAGCCATCGCATCGGCGCCGGACCCCGAAGGGTGCGGGTGTTGCGGAAGGTGTCGGGATCATGGGGCAGGCCGGTGTGCTCGCCCATGTTCTGGAGCTGGTGGAACCATTTGGTGAGGAACATCGGCGCGATCCACAGGGTCAGCGCCGCCCAGGAGCCGAAGGCCACGGAAAGCGCGGCGATCGCCGCCCACAGCGCCACCGTGATCCTGTTCTCGCGCACGACGATCACCCGTTCGCGCGCGCCCAGCCAGTAGGCGCTTTCCAGCCCCTGCCCGGCGGCGGTCCGGAGGATGCCGGTGACCCTGCGCCACCA
The DNA here is from genome assembly GCA_963817995.1 of uncultured Alphaproteobacteria bacterium. GTDB lineage: Bacteria > Pseudomonadota > Alphaproteobacteria > Caulobacterales > Caulobacteraceae > Acaudatibacter. The sequence continues at coordinate 177,900 of CAWFQJ010000013.1, read as the reverse complement.
GAAGCTCACCCCCGAGAAGTCGAGCAGATAGGTTGTGAGGGTATAGGCGCCCGCCATGATCTCCGGATCGCGGCGGGGATCATGGGTCGCTCGGTGATGGGCGAAATGGAGAAAGCGGTCGGTGTAGAACGGATTGAGGGTGGCGACGCCGAAGACGTGTCCGACCGCGTCGTTGAGCCATTTGGTTTGGAACACCGTCCAGTGGCTGAGTTCATGCTGGCCGGCGTAGAGACAGTTGATCAACACGCCCTGGATCAGGAAAAGCGGCAGCCAGAGCGCCGGCCATGTCGGAACCAGGATCACCAGGCCGGTCGTCGTCGCCGCGATCGCCCCGACGTGGCTCGCCGTCTGCACCCAGCCTCGAACGTCCGAGCGTTTGCTAAGCGCCCGCAAGCGTTCGCGGTCGACCACTTTCAGGGCTCTGGGCGCGATCCAGTCATCCATGGCCGCCGCCCCGGCCCGATCGGCGAGACTCAGGCGGCGTAGCCGCCCAACGCTCCACGACGGCGGCGCAGGGCCGCCCCGGCCATCAGTACCCCGCCAAGCATCAGCGACCAGGCCGCCGGCTCCGGGACGGCGGCGATTGTCGCGCTAAGCCCGGTGCTGTCGTAAGTGTATTCGCCGTTGTTCCCCACCTCGAAGGTCAGTTTGTCGCCCACCGCGAGGGTCACTTTCTGGTCGAAGCTTGTCGTCAGGCCATAGCTCAGGGTGGTGAGGCTGCCGGAATAGATGGAGAGGCCATTGTCGTAGATGCCGACCGTCACGCCGTTGCCGTCGTCGGCCGTGCTCAGGCGCTCGAAATATCCGCTGACGCTGTAGACGCCGGCGCTCTGCGCCGTGAAGACGACACTGACATTGTCCGGCGCGTTGACGCCGTCACCGGGATGCATCCAAAGGACTGTATTGGGCACCAGGACCGTGCCCACAAGTTCGGCGCTGGCGCCGCTGGTCACCTTGCCCACGCCTGGCACATCGGCGTCGGAGCCGTAGTCCTGGCACTCAAAATTGGCGGCGCTAAAGCAGGAAGCGTAGTTGTTGCTGAACGCGGCCTGCGAAGCGCCGATTCCCGTCCCATAGCTCCAGGGTCCGCTGGGATTGGAAAGGGTGAAACCGCCGAGCGCGCTATAGGTCGCGGCGTGAGCAAAGGCGACCATCGCCAGCGACGTCGCGGCGCCCAGTATCACCGATCTCAAAGCGCGCATGGCCAACTTACTCCCAGAGTGCGTAAGCCATCCATAGCCTGCGGCGCGCTCATACCGCAAAGCAATTCGAGCAAGTGACGCGCGTTACACCGCCGCGCCTGTCCGTTACAGTCCGCCGGCGAAACGGGCGTGAGAAATGACCGAGAAAGTGATCGTCATTACCGGAGCGGGCAGCGGGATCGGCAGGGCCGTGGCCTTGGCGTTTGTCGCCCAAGGCGACGCCGTGGTCCTCGCCGGTCGGCGGCTCGAGGCTCTGGAGGAGACCGTATTTCTGAGCGGCGCGGGCGATCGCGGCCTTGCCATCGCCACCGACGTCGCCAATCCGGCGTCGGTGAACGCCCTTTTCGGGGCGGCCGTGGAGAGATTCGGCCGCATCGATGTTCTGTTCAACAACGCTGGCCGGGGCGCGCCGCCCGTGCCGTTCGACGAGCTGCCGGCGGAGACCTGGGACAAGGTGGTGGCCGTCAATCTGACCGGCGCCTTCCTGTGCGCCCAGGCGGCCTTTCGCCAGATGAAATCCCAGACCCCGCGCGGCGGCCGGATCATCAACAACGGCTCGATCTCCGCCCACTCGCCAAGGCCCCGATCGGCCGCCTATACCGCGACCAAGCACGCCATCACCGGCCTCACCAAGTCGATCGCCCTGGACGGGCGGGCCTTCGATATCGTCTGCGGCCAGATCGACATCGGCAACGCCGCCACGCCGCTCACCGCCGCCATGGCCACGGGCGTGCCTCAGGCCGACGGCAGGGTCGCGCCCGAGCCGGTGATGGACGTCAAGGACGTCGCCGACGCCGTCCTGATGATGGCGAACCTGCCGCTCTTGGCCAATGTGCCGTTCATGACCGTGATGGCCACCAACATGCCGTTCATCGGCCGGGGGTGAGCGCCTTCAAGCGACGCCCTTAGACGGCGCCCTTGGCGATCAGGCTGTTGGCGCAGTCCAGCACGGTCTCATCCATCGGCCTCGCCTTCCAGCCGAGTAGGCCCCCGGCCTTGGCCGAGGAGAAGGTGCGCTTGCGCCCTAGGCTTGGCGTCACCGACTGAAGATCGCGATCGAACAGAGAGACGATGCGCAGCAGCAGGTCCGGCGCATTGCGGGTCGGCACCTTGGCCGCCTTCGCGCCCAGGCGCTGGCGCAGCATGGCCGCCAGATCGGCCATCCAGGCGAAATCGCCGGCGGCGATGAACCGCTCGCCCGCCGCTTTCGGGTCGGTCATGGCGCGGATGTGCAGATCGGCGACGTCGCGGACATCGACGATGTTGAAGCCGAGCCTGGGCAGCCCGGGCATCTTGCCTGACAGCAGCCGCTGGATGACCTGCACCGAGTCGGAGAAGTCGGCGCTGAGCACCGGACCCAGCACCAGGGCCGGGTTGACCACGGCTAGGCTGGTCGATCCGCCGGACGTCTTGATCAGGTCCCAGGCCGCCCGTTCGGCGATTGTCTTGGACCGGGTATAGCCGGTGACGCCGGGCTCATCGGGATCGGTCCATGCGGTCTCGTCGCTGTCGCCGTCCGGCCCGGCCGAGCCGGGGTTCACGGCCGCCACCGAAGAGGTCATCACCACCCGCTTGACGCCGGCCTTGATCGCCGCATTGATGGCGCGCATGGCCCCGTCCCTGGCCGGAGCGATCAGGTCGTTGGGATCCTTCGGTTCCGGGACGCCGAGAGGCGAGGCCACATGCAGCACATATTCGGCACCGGCTGTCGCCTCATCCCAGCCCGCGTCGCTGGTAAGATTGGCCGGGTGGAAGCTGAGGCGATTTCCCGGATCGACCACGCTGGAGATCGCCGCCCGCGCGGCCGGCTCCTTGACGAGGTCACGCACCGTCGCGCGCACCGTATAGCCCTGCTGCAATAGTCCGATCACGCACCAACCGCCGATAAAGCCGGACCCGCCGGTCACCAGCACCGTCCCCGTTTCGCTCATCAGATGTTCCTCCGCCAATCTGAACATTGATAAGATAGCTTTGGCTTGGCCGCAAGGGGATTGGCAATTGTGGCGATGGCGAGGCGGTTGACTTGGCCCGCGGCGCGGACTAGCTAGGGCCCGTCGGCGCTGGGCCGGCCATCCATTTCGAGCGAGCCACCTCAAAGCATGTCGAACACCGCTGTCACATCCGTGCTTATGGCCAGGAAGGCGCCTGACGGCGTCGGCCGTGCCTATGCCGCTCGCGAGGAGATTTCCGCCTAGGGTTCGCCAACAACAGAACCCCGACGTTTCACCCCTCCCGAGCCCAAGGCGCTTCGGAGGGGTTTTTTGATTCCCCCATCGGCGTCTCCAGGGCTCGGGCCAGTTCAAGGCTCAAGTCGGTGACCGATTTGATTGACAAGACCGTTCAGGCCACCGTGCTCGGAAGAGCGCGATCGCCATCGCACGCCTGGGCGCCATGGATCGCCGAGGGGCGGGCGCTGGGCGTGCTGGCCACGCCGCTGATCCTCACCCAGCTCGCTCAGATGGCGATCTTCACCACCGATGTGATCATGCTGGGCCGGCTCTCCAAAACCGCCCTGGCCTCGGCGGCCATCGGCAATACGGTGTTCTATTTCGCCTGGCTGATCGGCGGCGGACCGGCCGCGGCGGTCTCGCCGATGATCGCCCATATCCTGGGCGAGCGCGCCGGCAACAAGGGCGGCGTCCGCGCCTCCCTGCGCATGGGCCTTTGGTCGGTGGCCATCTGCTCCTTGCCGATGATGGCGGTGCTTTGGTTCGCGGGGCCGATATTGCTGGCCCTGCACCAGGATCCAGTGCTGGCCGAGGGGGCCGGCAAGTTCGTCGGAATGCTCTCCTTCGGCCTGCCGTTCTCGCTGGGCTATATGGTGCTGCGCAACTTCACCACGGCGCTGGGCAAGCCGCGCGCGGGCCTGTGGGTCATGGGCTTGACGATCGCTTTCAACGCCCTGGCCGGCTACACGCTCATCTTTGGCCACTTCGGTGCGCCGCGCCTGGGTATCGTCGGTTCGGGGATCGCCACGGCGTCGTCGGCGTTGTTCAGCTTCGTGGCCATGCTGGCGATCATCGGCGCCACGCCCTCCCTGCGCGCCTATCGGATGTTCCGCCGCTTCCACAAGCCGGTGACCGTGAAGCTCGCCGAGGTGTTTCGCCTGGGCCTGCCGATCGGCCTTTCCATGATCTTCGAGGCCATGCTCTTCAACAGCATGACCCTGGTCATGGGCACGTTCGGCGCGACGTCGCTGGCCGCGCACCAGATCGCCATCAACATCGCCTCGATCACCTTCATGGTTCCGTTGGGCGTGGGCATGGCCTCGACGGTGCGCGTGGGTCTCGCAACCGGCGCCGGCGATAAGCGCGGCGCCCAGCGCGCGGGTCTCACCGCCATGGCCATGGGGGTGGGCTTCATCAGCATCTGTGGCGTGATCCTGGCTCTGTTCGGCGGACAGCTGGCGTCGCTCTATCTCGCGGGCCGGGCGCGGAGCGACCTGCAGGTGATCGCCATGGCCGCGCTCTTCCTCAAGGTGGCGGCCGCCTTCCAGGTGTTCGACGCCCTGCAGGTGGTGGCCGGCCAGTCGCTCAGGGGCCTGAAGGATGCGCGCGTGCCCATGCTGATCGCCGCCGGCTGCTATTGGCTGGTGGGGGCGCCGATCTGCCTCTTCCTGGGCCTGACCCTGCACATGCAGGGCTTCGGGATCTGGATCGGCCTGGCCATCGCCCTGGGCGCGGCGGCCGTCGCCCTCTGCGGGCGGTTCGCCATGCTGATGCGGCGGTAGCAGGATCGGGGAGCGCGGCGCCTGTCGCGCTCCCTGACGGCGCCAAGCCTTAGAGGCCCAATCGCTCGAATTGCGAGGCCGGAGCGCCGATGGCGGTCAGCGCGGCCGCCAGCCGGTCCGCCGCCAGCGCCTCCTCCGCCCCGCCGGCGAGATTGGTCGTCTCCTCGGGATCATCCCCGAGATCATAGAGGTGGTTGCCGGTGAACCGGCTCGCGGCCCAGAACGGAACCCTGTCGCCGGCTTCCCAGATCTGACGCAAGACCGGGAACGGGACTTCCCGGCATCCGGTCCAGCGCGGCCCGATCGTCCGGCAAGGGCAGTTCCTGCGCCCGGGTCAGGACGTGGGTCGGCATGGTCGACCAGCGGTTGGAGTACATGGCCAGGGGCGCGTTGGCGCCGGCCGGCGCGCGGACGTATTTGCTGTTCTTTTCGATAAGCTGCACCTCGCGGCCCCAGACGCCGGCGAGCACATGATCGCGAACCGAGGACCGCCTCGCGTGCCAGCAGCGGCAGAAGCGAGACGCCATGGGTCGCCTGGCGCACCTGTCTCGACGCCGAACACTTCCCCCAGCGTCGCGAAGAGATCGACGCTGGTGGTCAGGGCGTCGCAGTCGCCCGCCGCGACGCCCGGCGCGGCCATCAGCATCGGGATATGGGCGATGGGCTCGAAGAGCGGCGCGCCGGGCTTACCCCAGATGTCCCGCTCGCCCAGATAGTGGCCGTGATCGGTGCACAGGATCACCAGGGTGTCGTCCCACAGATCGCGCGCGTCGAGGACGTCGAGCATCTTGCCTAGCCAGGCATCGATCATGGTCAGCTTGCCGCCATAGCTGGCGCGAATCTGCCGGGCCTGGCGCTCGGTGATCACGCCCTTCTCGATCGCGCCGACGACATAGGGCGGCCAGATGAGGTGCGGACCTTCCCAGTCAGGATCGTAGCGGCTGGCGTAGGGTTCGGGGGTGTCGAAGGGCTCGTGCGGGTCGAACTCGTCGATCATCAGGAAGAAGCGTTCGTGAACGCCGGCGTTCTCCTCCAGCCAGCGCGCGCCGGCGGCCAGGGTGCGGGGGCCGGGAAAGTCGGCTTCGCCGCGGAAATAGCCGCGGGAATCGTCATAGGGCATGTGGCCGCGGCCAAAAGCCGGCGCGCCGGCCCAGGAGCGGTCGGGCCGGGTCTTCCAGGCGTCGCCCTCATGACCGCGCTGATAGTCCCAGGCGTTGAAATCGACGTGATAGTTTTCGCCGCCGGTCTCGAAGAGATGGGGATGGTCGGTGATGAGCTGCGAGACCACCCCGGCGGCGCGCAGATGGGTGGTGATCGCGTCTTCCCAGATCTCCACCGACCCCCAGGGACGCCAAAGGAAATCGAGCGCGCCGCAGAGGATGTCGTGGCGCGCCGGCATGCAGGGCAGAGAGCCGACATAGTGACGCGTGAAAAGCGTCGAGCGAGCCGCCAGGCGGTCGATATTGGGGGTGGCGAATTCCGCCCCGCCATAGCAGCCGAGCATGTGCCGGTTGAGGCTGTCGAGGAGGATCAGGACGACATTGCGAACCGGCTTCAAAAGATCAGCTTGCCTCCCACCAGAGCCAGGGTGGAGGCCAGGATCGGACGCAGCACACGATCCGGCGCCCGGGCGGAAAGCAGGCTGCCGATGATGATGCCGGGGATCGAGCCGACAAGGAGGGAGGCCAGCAGGTGGAAGTCGACCGAACCCATCAGCCAATGGCCCAAACCCGCCAGCAGGGTCAGGGGGACGGCGTGGGCGATGTCCGACCCCACCAGCCTGGCGGCCGGCATTTTCGGATAGAGGACCAGAAGGACGGTGACGCCTATGGCCCCGGCGCCCACCGATGAGAGCGAGACGAGGACGCCCAACAGCGCGCCGAGACCGATGGTGAAGGCGGTTATCTGGCCCGGCTCCAGCTCGCCCACCCTCTTGGCGAAGAAGTCCAGGATCATCTTGCGGAAGAGGATGGCGATGGCGGTAAGGATCAGAGCAACGCCGAGCACGGAGGTGATCACGCCGTGGCTGGTGTCGATCTTCTTGCTTGCGTGAGAGAGGGCCAGAAGGGTGACCGCGGTGGCCGGCACGCTGCCGGCGGCCAGCTTGCCGACAATCTTCCAATCCACCGTGCGGCTGGCGCCATGAACCACCGTGCCGACGCTCTTGGTGGCCGCGGCATAGAGAAGATCGGTGCCCACCGCCGTGGCTGGATGAATGCCGAAGGCCAGGACCAGCAGCGGCGTCATCAGCGAACCGCCACCCACGCCGGTGAAGCCGACCAGCAGGCCGACGGCGAAGCCGGACACCGAATAGAGCGGGTTGATGAGGTGCAGGAAATTCATACTAACCCCATCCACTTTACACCTTGGCGGTCGTCGCTAACCCCGGGCCGCGAGATCGTCAATGGCGCCTTGTCCGGCGGAGGCCTTGGACAAAAGCCGGACGCGCGGCGCTCCGCGGATCATGGCGCCGACCATGGCGGCCGCTCCGAAGCCGTGTCGGCGAGCCAAATCCAGCACCGCGCCAGCGTTTGTGGGTGCCACGGCGATCAGCAAACCGCCGCTGGTCTGAGGATCGCACAGGATGTCGCGGCGCCAGGCGAGAATATCCTCGGCGCCATCGACCGCCTCGCCATAACTATCCCAGTTGCGCGTGGCCGCGCCGGTGCGCACGCCGTCCCTGGCCAGAGCTTCCACGCCGGCCAGCAACGGCGGCGCGGCGAATATCTCAGCGCCCAGTCCGGAGCCCCGGCACACCTCCAGGGTGTGGCCCAGAAGGCCGAAGCCGGTGACGTCGGTCACGGCATGGACGCCTTCTTGACCCGGCGAGTTCGACGCCGAGGGCGTTGAGCTGGGTGGTCGAGGCGATCAGCGCCGCATAGCCGGCCGCATCCAGCCGGCCCTGCTTGAACGCCGCGCTGAGCACGCCGACGCCCAGCGGCTTGGTCAGGATCAGCACGTCGCCGGCCCGGGCCGCCGCTGTTCTTCAGCACCTTGTCCGGATGGACGAGGCCCAGGGCCACCAGGCCATAGATCGGCTCGACGCTGTCGATGGAATGGCCGCCCGCCACCGGCATGCCGGCCTCGGCGCACACCGACGCGCCGCCCGCCAGGATCGCGCCGATGGTCTCGGCCGAGCAGCCGGTTCACCGGCATGCCGACGATGGCCAGCGCCAGGATCGGCGTACCGCCCATGGCGTAGACGTCCGACAGGGCGTTGGTCGCGGCGATGCGGCCGAAGTCCGCAGGATCGTCCACCACCGGCATGAAGAAGTCGGTGGTCGCCACCAGAGCCTGCTCGTCGTTCAGCCGCCAGACCGCCGCGTCGTCGGAGGTCTCGGTCCCGACCAGCAGGTCGGGAAAGGCCGGCGCCGCGGCATGCTCCTCAGGATCTCTCTCAGCAGCTTGGGCGAAAGCTTGCAGCCGCAGCCGCCGCCGTGGGCCAGGGAGGTAAGGCGCGGCTCGGCCTGCTCGGCGGTCATGACACGGTCGATGCGGCGCCGACCAGCCGGGCGATCTCGAGGGCGGCGGCTTCCTGATCGGCGCGGTTCAAAGCGTCCATGGCGATCGTCCCCAATCGCGGGCGCTGATCGCGCCGGCTCGAAACCTCATAGGCGGGGTCATAGTGAATTTCCACGAGCTCTTCCGCCAGAGCGGCGAGATCACCCCCCTCCACCATGGCAAGCCAGGCGACCAGGCGCTTGGCTCCATGACGTCCGGGGAGCGCCTTCAGCGCCTGGGCCAAAGCGTCCCGGTCAGCGGCGATATCGCCATAGGCCGCCAGCAAATAGCCAATCCGTGCGGCGCGCGGGGTCGCCAGCTCGATGCGCGGCGCGTTCGCCATCGCCTTCCAGATCACCGGCGGCGTCATGAGCTCGCCGATCTTGCTCGACTCGGCCTCGACGACAATGGGGCGGGTGGGATCGAGGGTCTCCAGGGCGGCAAGAAGCCGGCTCTCGAACATCTTCTGGCTGGGCTGAGCCAGGCCGGCCACCGCGCCGAACAGCGAACCGCGGTGGCTCGCGAGCCCTTCCAGATCCAGGGTCTGGACACTCAGGGCCGAGAGCCGCCCCAGGATCTCGGTCTTGGCCGACCCTGTGTAGCCATCGAGCAGGACAAGATGCGGCGACGGCTCGCCGTCGTAGAGGGCGGCGGTGACACGGCGACGATAGGTCTTGTAGCCGCCCGCCACGACGGCCACGCGCCAGCCCACCTGGCTAAGCACCGTGGCCATTGCGCCTGATCGTTGCCCGCCGCGCCAACAATAGACCAGCGGGGCCCAGCCGCCGGGCTTATCCTTCAGCGGTCCCTCGAGATGAACGGCGATATTCCGCGCCACCAGGGCCGCCCCGATCCGCCTCGCCTTGAAGCGCGACTCTTGCACATAAACCGTGCCGACCAGAGCCCGCTCGGCGTCGCTCAGAACCGGCAAGCTGATGGCGCCAGGAATATGATCCTCGGCGAACTCGGCCGGGCTGCGCACATCGATGATGTCGTCGAACCTCGCAAGGCTCGTCGGATCGAGGCGATCGACGGCTTCGGTCATGACGAGGAGAGTGTCATGCGGACCGGCGGACTGTCGATGCGGCGCTCAGGGTCGAATTTGGGGTAAAGGAAAACTCCGACCAACCCTTGAACCTGGAGTCACCTCTTGGCCGGCAGTCAGGATTTCGAGGCCGATCCCCGCAATGAGACGGCGCTGATCTGGCTCAACGGCGATCTGGTTTCACGCGCTGAGGCCAAGGTCTCGCTATTCGACGCCGGCTTTTCCATGGGCGATGGCGTGTGGGAGGGGCTGCGGCTGCATAAGGGTCGCTTGCTGTTTCTCGAAGCCCATCTCGATCGCCTGTTCGCCGGAGCCGCCGCCATCAAGCTCGACATCGGTCTCACACAGAATGGGATAGAGGCGGCGCTGGCCGAGGTCCTGGCGGCCAACGCCATGACCGATGGGGCGCACCTGCGGCTGATGGTGACGCGCGGGCCGAAGTCCACCATCAACCAGGATCCGCGCAACGCTCTTGGCCGGCCCACCATCGCCATCACCGCCGAGCACAAGACCCCGGCCGCCGAGATCGCCGGCGCCGGCTTGCGGCTGGCCACGGTTTCGGTGCGCTGCACCCCGGCGCACATGTTCGACATGCGGCTCAATTCGCACAGCCGGCTCAACCTCATCACCGCCCTCCTGGAGGCGATCGAGGCCGGCGCCGACGAGGCCTTGATGCTCGATCCGGCCGGATGCGTCTCAAGCTGCAACGCCACAAACGTCTTCTGGGTGCGCGATGGGGTGGTGTTCACCTCCACTGGCGAGTTCTGCTTCAACGGCATCACCCGAAGCCATGTGATCGAGCTTTGCCGCGACAACGGCGTCGAAATCCGCCTGGGCGCCTTTCCGCCGGAAGACGCCCGCGCCGCTGACGAGGCGTTCGTCACCGGCACCCTCGGCGGATTGACCCCCGTGCGCCAGATCGACGAGGCTGTTTTGCCGCCCTGCCCTGGCCCGGTGACGCAGCGTCTGCGTGGTCTCTATGAAGCGCTCAAGGACGCCGATGCGGCGGGGGCGCGGCGATGAGCCAGCCGATCCGCATCGCCATGTGGTCGGGGCCGCGAAACATCTCCACCGCCATGATGCGGGCCTTTGAGAACCGGGCTGATACGGCCGTGGTCGATGAGCCCTTCTACGCCGTCTATCTCGATCGGACGGGCGCCGATCATCCGATGCGCGAGGAGGCGCTGGCCGCCCAACCCATCGATCCGGCGGCGGTGATCGAGAGCTTGATGGGTCCGGTCCCCGCTGCCACGCCGATCTTCTACCAGAAGCACATGACCCACCACATGGTGGCCGGCGTGGACACCGGCTGGATGGCGCGGCTGCCGCAACGCCTTCCTGATCCGCGCGCCGGAGAAGGTGCTGGCCTCCTATGCCGTCAAACGCCCGAATCCGGGCCTGGAGGACATCGGCTTCGTGCGCCAGGCGGAGCTGTTCGACGAGGTGGCCGACCGCACCGGCGCCGCGCCGCCGGTGGTGGACGCCGACGATGTGCTGGCCGATCCCAGGCGCGCGCTCACCGCCCTGTGCGCGGCGCTCGACATCTCCTTCTCCGAAGCGATGCTCAAATGGCCGGCCGGTCGGCGCGAGACCGACGGCGTCTGGGCGCCGGTCTGGTACGACGCGGTGGAGCGGTCGACCGGCTTCGCCCCGCCAAGCACGCGAGCGGCGCCAGCTCTGAGCGCCGAACTCGAGAGGATCGCCGAAGCGGCGCGGCCGCACTTCGAGAAGCTGGCGGCCTATCGGCTCTGAACGGGGCGTCCGGCGATCGGCGGCGGCGTCACCGGCGGCGCGTTCTCCCAGCCGCCGCCAAGGGCCTGGAAGACCGCCACCTGGTCGGTGGAGAGGGTCTGTTCCGAGGCGGCCACGGCCTGGTCGGCCTCGATGGACGCCTGCTGAGCGGTGAGCAGGTCGAGGAAGCTGGCGGAGCCGGCCTGAAACTGCACCTGGGCGAGCCGCAAGGCCTCGTTGGCCCGGGTGCGAGCCGCCACGCAGGGCTGTGTGGTGATCCAGTTCGGTGGCGAGAAGCGTCAGGGCCTGCTCGGTCTCTTTCAGGGCTGTAAGCACCGTGCCGTCGAAGGTGGCCAGAGCGCCGGACGCCTGGGCTCGGGCCTCCTCGATGTGGGCGCGGGCCACCAGGGTGTTGGGGAAGCTCCAGGAGATGAGCGGCGGGACGCCGCTGGCGTTGGAGCCGATGCCGTAGGCGACGGCCGGTCCGGCGAAGAGGCCGCCGATGTGGTGGCGGCGCTGCCCACCGACCGCCGAGGGTGACGGTCGGATAGAGATCGGCGGTGGCCACGCCGATGCCGGCGGTCTCGGCGGCGAGCTGGCGCTCGGCCTGGCGCACGTCGGGCCGCCGGCGCAGCAGGGCCGCGCCGTCGCCCACCGGCAGGGGTCTGGGTGAGGGTCGGCGGGACGACGCAGGCGGCGGCCTCGGTGGGAACCTCGGCCGGCGTCTTGCCGATCAGCGCGGCCAGGGTGAAGAGGGCCGCGCGGCGCTGGCCCTCCAGCGGCGGGATCGGCGCCCTGGCCTGCTCGAGCAGCACGCCCTGGCGATCGAGATCGAAGTCGGACAGGCGCCGGCGTCGCGTTGCACGCACGGTGAGGTCGTAGGTCTGCTGGACCAGCATCGAGCGACGGCGGGCGACGGCCAGCTGTTCGCCATAGCCGCAGATGTTGGCGTAGGCGCTGGCGGTCTCGGCGGCGACGGTCACCCGCACGACGTCCTCGGCCGCCTGCGGCGGCCTCGGCGTTGGCCGAGGCGGCCTCGATGGTGCGGCGGATGCGGCCGAACAGGTCGACCTGATAGGCGGCGATGAAGCTGCCGGCATAGCTCATGCTGGCGGCCCTGGCCGAGCTGGACCTGCGGTCGCTGAGCGGCCATAGGCTCGGGGCCGACGGCGAAAGGTCGGTGGTCGGAAAACGGCCGGCCTTGGCCTCCTCGAGCAGGCCCTGGGCGTAGGCGAGGTTGGCGGCGGCGACCTTGAGGTCGTGGTTCTCGGTCAGCGCCTGCTGGACCAGGGTGTCGAGCACCGGGTCGTTGTAGAGCCGCCACCAGCCGGCGGCAGGGGCGTCGGAGGCGGCGATGGCCGGCGTCGGCCGAGACGAACGGCGCCGTGGCCGGCGGCCGGCGTCGCGGGCGGTGCATAGTTCGGCCCGACCGCGCAGCCGGCCAGGCGCGAGGCGCCAGGGCCGATGCGCGGCCGCGAGCGCTTCATGTCGGCTTCGGCTCCGGCGCGGCGTCCGGCCGCCCGGGCGCCGGCCTTGGGCGGCTGCGGCTTCGGCAGGCGATGCGCGACGAGCGGCGCGGAACACCACGTAGAAGACCGGCGTGAACAGCAGGCCGAAGACGGTCACGCCGATCATGCCGAAGAACACCGCCACGCCCAGCGCCTGGCGCATCTCCGCCCCGGCGCCGCGTGGCGAAGGCCAGCGGGCGCGACGCCGAAGATGAAGGCGAAGGAGGTCATCAGGATCGGCCGCAGCCGCGTGCGGCCGGCCTCGGCGGCGGCCTCGTGGCGCTCCAGGCCGTGCTCCATCTCGCCCTGGCGGGCGAACTCGACGATCAGGATGGCGTTCTTGGCCGCCAGGCCGATCAGCACGACCAGGCCGATCTGGGTCAGGATGTTGTTGTCCAGGCCCCGCAGGTTGACCCCGAGCATCGCCGCCAGCAGGCACATCGGCACGATCAGGATCACCGCGAGCGGCAGGGTCACGCTCTCGTAGAGCGCGGCCAGCAGCAGGAAGACGAACACCACCGCCATGCCGAACACCAGCATGCCGGTGTTGCCGGCCAGCTGCTGCTGATAGGCGAGCTCGGTCCACTCGTAGCCGAAGCCCGGCGGGCAGGGTCTGGCTTGGCCAGCTGTCTCCATCGCCGTCGAGCGCCTGGCCGCGTGGAGTAGCCGGGCGCGGCGTCGCCCTGGATCTCGGCGGCGGGATAGAGGTTGTAGCGCAGCACCCGGTAGGGGCCGGTGACGTGGCTGCAGGTTGACCACCGAGCCCAGCGGCACCATGGCCCCGGAGGTCGAGCGGGTCTTCAGCTGGCCGATCAGCCGCGACTCGTCGTTGCGGAACGGCGCGTCGGCCTGGGCGCAGCACCTGGAAGGTGTGGCCGAACAGGTTGAAGTCGTTGACGAAGGTCGAGCCGAGATAGGTCTGCAGGGTGTTGAACACCGGCTGTCGGGCACGCCCAGCATCTCGGCCTTGGCGCGGTCGATGTCGGCGAAGATGCGCGGCGTCCTGGTGTTGAAGGTGACGAAGGCGCTGGACCGATCGCCGGCGTCTTGTTGGCCGCCTGCGGCCAGGCTCGTTGGCCGCCTGCTCCAGCGCCTGTAGGCCTGTGGCCGCCCTGGTCCTCGATGATCATCTTGAAGCCGCCGGTGGTGCCGATGCCGCGCACGGGCGGCGGCTGGATGATCTTGACGTCGGCGTCGGTGATCGGCCGCCACGCCGCTTGTGCAGGTCGGCGACGATCGCGCTTGGCGGTCAGGTGGTGCTTCAGCGCGCTCCTCGAACGGGTTGCAGGATCAGATAGATCTGGCCGGTGTTGGAGGCGGTGGTGTTGGTGGTGGCGTCGACGCCGGCGTAGACCGAGGCCGGCCACGACGCCGGGCGCGTCCAGCAGGCGGCTGGCGACGTCGCTGCATCGACCGCGTCGGTGCGGTCCAGCGAGGCGCCCGGCGGGCAGGGTGACGGCGATCAGCAGTTGCCCTGGTCCTGGGCCGGGATGAAGCCCGTGCGGCGTCGCGGTCAGCCGCCAGCCGGTCAGGGCCAGCAGCGCGGCGTAGATGCATCAGCATGATCGCCATGCCGCACCAGCCGGTGGATCAGCCCCGAATAGCCGCTCGCTCAGCTGGTCGAAGCCGTTGTTGAAGCAGTCGCCGAAGCGCGGCCAGCGGCCGAGCCGCCAGGCGCCGGACTGCTGTCCGCCGCGTGAGCGTGCGGCTGCATGATCAGCGCCGCCAGCGCCGGCGACAGGGTCAGCGACACGATCAGCGAGATCACCGTCGCCGCGGCGATGGTCAGGGCGAACTGGCGGTAGAACTGGCCGGAGATGCCGGTGATGAAGGCGGTCGGCACGAACACCGCCATCAGCACCAGGGCGATGGCGACCAGGGCGCCGCCCACCTCGTCCATGGTCACGTGCGCCGCCTCGCGCGGCGTCATGCCCTCGCGCAGGTGCCGCTCGATGTTCTCCACCACCACGATGGCGTCGTCGACGACGATGCCGATGGCCAGCACCAGGCCGAACAGGGACAGGTTGTTGAGCGAGAAGCCGAACGCCGCCATCACCGCGAAGGTGCCGATCAGCGAGACCGGGATGGCGAGGATCGGGATCAGCGCCGCGCGCCAGGTCTGCAGGAAGACCATCACCACCACCACCACCAGCAGCGAGGGCGATGAACAGGGTCTTCTCCACCTCGGTGATCGAGGCTTGCGACGTATTCGGTGGGGTTGTAGATGATCTTGTAGTCGAGGCCCGGCGGGAAGCTCTTCTTGAGCTCGCTCCATCGTCGGCCTTGACCGCTTCGCGGCCGTCTGCAGGGCGTTGGAGCCGGGCTGCTGCAGGACGCCCATGGCGACCGCCGGCTGTCGTATTGTTCATGTAGGCGTTGGTGGTGTAGTCGGCCGCGCCCAGCTCGACCCGCGCCACGTCGGACACCCGGGTCACGCGGCCCGTCGGCGTCGCGTCTTGATGATGATGTCGCCGAACTGCTGCGGGCGTGGTCAGCCGGCCCAGCGTCTGGATGTTGAGCTGGTAGGCGCTGCGCCGCCGGCGAACGGCGGCGGCTGGCCGACCGAGCCGGCGGCCACCTGGACGTTGTGGCTGCTGCAGGGCGCCGGACGATGTCGTCGACGGTCAGGTTGCGCGCGGCGGCCCTGTCGGGGTCGATCCAGATGCGCATGGAATAGTCGCGCGGCCGCGCGGCTGCCGATGTCGCCGACCCCCGGCACGCGCAGCAGCGCGTCGCGGATCGTGCAGGCCGACATAGTTGGCGATGTACTGCTGATCGAGCGAGCCGTCGGGCGAGTAGATGTGCACCGCCATCAGGAAGTCGGGCGAGCCTTGCGCACCGTCACGCCGGTGGCGACCACCTCCGGCGGCAGCTGCGGCGTCGCCGTCGGCGACCCGGTTCTCCACCAGCACCTGGGCCTGTGTTGAGATCGGTGCCCGAGCTTGAAGGTGACGGTGATGGTCAGCGTGGCCGTCGCCGGTCGACTGCGAGGACATGTAGAGCATGTTCTCGACGCCGTTGATCTGCTCCTCGATCGGCGTCGGCGACGGTGTCGGCCAGGGTCTCGGCCGAGGCGCCGGGATAGGTGGCGGTGACGGTCACCGTGGGCGGGGCGATCTCGCGGATACTGCGCCGACCGGCAGGGTCGGGAAGGCGATCGCCCCGACCAGGGTGATCAGGATCGCCACGCACGGCCGCGAACACCGGCCGGTCGATGAAGAAGTGGGAGAGCTTCATCGCGTCGGCGAACTGTCCTGTCGGCGCGACCGTGGCGGCCGGTGGCGCAGAGGCGCGGTGTAGCCGACCGGCGGCTCGATCGGCGGCGGCGCGGCCAGATCGATCCGGCCCATCTTGGGCGTTGACCTTGGCTGGCCGGCCTGCGCCCGCTGCACGCCGTCGATGACCACCAGATCGTGCGGCGCCGAGGCCCGAGCGGATCACCCGCAGGCCGTCGAACAGCGGGCCCAGGGTCGACCTGGCGCTGCGATGCACCTTGCCGTCCGGCGCCGACCACGATAGACCACCTGGCGGGTCTGGTCGGTGACCACGGCCTGGTCGGGGACCAGCAGGCGCCGGGTAGGAGCCCGAGCCCAGCAGGCGCATGTGGCCGAACATGCCGGGGGTCAGGAAGTGGTCGGGATTGTCGACCACCGCCCGGCCGCGGATGGTGCCCGAACCGGTGTCGAGGGACATTGTCGACGAAGTCCATGTGGCCCTTCCAGCGATAGGTCGGCTCGTCCTGCAGCCGGATCTCCACCGGATTGGCGAAGCGGCGCGACGACGGCCGCGTGCCCGCCGCGTTCTCGCGCTGGTACTTCAGGTAGAGCGCCTCCGAGCCGGTGAAGGCGAAGCGGATCGGGTCGAGGTTGACGATGTTGGTCAGCACCGTGGTGTCGGCGGTGACCAGATTGCCCGGCGCGACCCGCCGGTCGGAGATCCGGCCCGGCAGGGGCGCGGTGACCTGGGTGAAGCCCAGGTTGAGGGCGTTGGTCTGCACGGCGGCCTTGGCCGAGACCAGGTCGGCGGCCGCCTGGCGCTCGGCCGCCACCAGGGTGTCGTAGGCCTGCTGGCTGATGGCGTGGGCGGTGACCAGAACATGGCCGCGCGCCGCTTCCGCCTTGGCGTTGACCAGCGTCGCCTCGGCGTGGGCCTCCTGCCCTTTCGCCTGATCCAGGGCCGCCTGATAGGGACGCGGATCGATGGTGAACAGGACCTGGCCCTTGCGGACATAGTCGCCGTCCTTGAAGCCGACGCCCACCAGGTAGCCGGACACGCGCGGGCGAATATCGACCGAATCGACCGCCACGAACTGGCCCACGTAGTCGTCCCAGTCGATCACGTTCAGGGCCAGCGGCGTCGCCACGGTCACGGTCGGAGGTTGCGGCGGCGGGGCCTTCTTGCCTCCGCATCCCGCCATCAAGGCACATGTGAGCGCCACAACGATGGGCGCGAGCGAAGGCCGCATGCGAATGTCTCGACGTTTCAGTTCAACCCCCAGCCCTCGGCCGGCCCAGGCCGTGGTGATTAACTATAGGCGGCGCATTGCCGCAATGTGTCCGGGCGCCTTTCGTCATCCCGCACTTCATCGGCGTCGGCGCTTGCAACCGTTACGCTCGTTGCCCGTTGAGATGAACGCACTATAAATGGCGCGTCACGGCTACGTTCAGGCACGCTGGCGCAAGGTTCACGTCGCCGCTCCCTCGAGTGGCTCGCGGCTGCCGATGCAGGCGCGCAATATCAACCGCAAGGAGTTTCCATGCGAATTCATCGATCGGCGTCAATCG
Organism: uncultured Alphaproteobacteria bacterium; assembly: GCA_963817995.1. Taxonomy (GTDB): domain Bacteria; phylum Pseudomonadota; class Alphaproteobacteria; order Caulobacterales; family Caulobacteraceae; genus Acaudatibacter. Next base: position 160,399 of record CAWFQJ010000013.1, on the reverse strand, counting down.
CGGCGCTCGTTCTGGGCCTCTGCATGGGAGCGACCGCCGCACCCATGGCCGCCCAGGCTCAGGTCTCCGTTGGCATCAGCGTCGGCATCGCGCCGCCGCCCCTGCCTGTCTATGCCCAGCCGCCTATCCCCGCCCCGGGCTATATATGGACCCCCGGCTACTGGGCCTGGGACGCGGGCATCAACGACTATTACTGGGTGCCGGGCACCTGGGTCCAACCGCCACGCGTCGGCGTCTTGTGGACTCCTCCCTATTGGGGCTGGGTCGGCGGCCGCTATGCGTTTAACGCTGGCTACTGGGGGCCCCACATTGGCTTCTACGGTGGCGTGAACTATGGCTACGGCTATGGCGGCCACGGTTACGAGGGCGGATATTGGAGAGGAAACCAACTCTACTACAATCGTTCGGTCAACAATATCTCCAACGTCCGCATCAACACCGTCTATAATAAGACCGTGATCAACAACACGACGATCAACCGGGTCAGCTACAACGGCGGCAGAGGCGGCATCAATGCGCGGCCGACGGTTGAACAGCAGAACTTGATGCGCAGCAACGACCGCATCCCGCCGACGGCCAACCAGTTGAAACAAAGGCAGATGGCGGAGACCGACCGCAGCCTGCGCGCGAGCGTCAACAAGGGCGCGCCGCCCGTGGCCGCCACCGCGCGTCCAGGCGACTTCAAGACGGCGGTCCCGGCCAGACCGGTTCCGGCGGGCGTTACGCGGCCTGCCGCGGGCGGGGCGGCGGCGACGCGTGAGGCCACGCTCGGAAAAGGCGGGGCGGCGACGCGGGAAACCGTGGCGGGGAAACCGGGCGCCACCCGGGAAACCGTCGCTGGCGGAGGCGCCGCCAACGCCACACGCCAGACTCGCGAGATGAACGCGAACAAGGCCAACGCGGATCGCTCGACCACCGCTAATGCGGACCGCGCCGCCGCCAACGCCGATCGCAAGGCGCGAAACCAGGCTCAGGCCGCCGACCGCGCCAACCAGGCGGCCCGGACCAATGAAGCCAAGGCGGCGCAGCAGCGCGACAGGGCGGCCCGTCAGGGGGGTGCGGCGAATGCTGATCGGGCTAGTCGGCAATCGCAGATGCAGCGTGACAATGCCGGCGGCAATCGCCAGGGCGCCAGACGCGAAGCTCCGCCTCGGCCAAATGCCGATCGCCAGGCGCAGCAACGCGACAACATGGCCAGGCAAGGCGGGGGCGGCCAACCCCGGCAGGCCGGCGCCGATCGCGGCGGCCAACCTAAGCAGGGCGGCGGCGGAGGCGGCCAACCTCGGCAGGGGGGCGGAGATCGCGGCGGCCCAGATCGGCCTCGCGGCTGACGTCCAAACGTAGAAATGGCTGAGTCAGCCGCCGCGCCGGACCGAAAGGTTCGGCGCGGTTTTTTCGTCAAGCCGAAGCGGCCTCGTCGCGCACGCGCACGATCATCGATTGACTGGCGGTGGCCATGAGTTCGCCGTCCTCGGCGAAGAGCCGCATGGCGCCGTGGGCGAAACCGCCATGGATGCCCTGGATCAGGATTTCGCACAGCACCCAGTCCGTGGGCACGATGCGGCGGATCCTGATCGTGTTGTCCAGGCTGTTGCCGCCGGCGTTGCGGCCCAGCGCATTGCCGACGCCCGATGGCACATGGTCGGCCATGATCGCCAGCATGGTCGAATCGATTGGATGGGCGCCGCGCGGCCGCATCCACAGGATCATCCGGCCATCGGAGCTGAAGCCGGCTTCGCCGCCGCCCACGCCCCAGTGCCGGCCGACCGCCACGCGGGTCTCGAACTGGCTGTGGAGATCGACGCCGCGATCATCCCAGCGATGGCTCTCGTCGCATTGTTCCGGCGGCGGCGCCTCGGGCATGGCGACCCACTGGCCCGAAAGCTCGCTGGGCCGTTCTCCCAGCGCCGCGGTCACGGTGACGATTTCCTTGTCGCCGACGTGAGAGATCACCCGGGCCTGACTGTTGTACTTTCCGTGCGCCGGCACCCACACGTCGAGATCGACCACCGATGGCGGGCGGGCGAACGACAGGTATTGCGCGGTAGCCCAGATCACCGGCCGCCCGCAGGTCCTTTCCATGGCCCCGATCGCCGAAGCGAGGCCCACGCCGCCGAACATGAAGGACGCCCCCGGCGGCCCGACGCACAGAGCCTCCGTCAAAGGCAGGAACCATCGATGCGGATTGTGCGTCGCGCGCAGGTCGAGGAACGGCTTGGTCATGACGCGCTCGTTACCATCCGGGCGCCTCGCGGCAAACGAGGGGTCGGAATTTGGCCGCACCGAGGGTTCAGAGAATGCGCGCCGCCGTGCCGGCGTCATCGGAGATGTCCAGAATGTCCCTTCGCCTCGTCGCCACGGCGGCTCTGACCGCCGCCCTCGTCATCTCCTGCGCCGCCCAGGCCCAGGAAGCGGCCGCTCGTCCCGTTCGTTCGGCCTGCGCCGCCGACCGAGCGAAATTCTGCGCCGACGTGAGCAAGGATCAGATGAAATCCTGCATGATGAGCCACCGGGCCGACTTCTCGCCGGAGTGCAAATCGGCTTTGGCCGGGCGGATGCAGGCAAGGAAAGCTCAACAGGCCGCCGGCGTATCCCAGTCCGCGCCCGCGGCGCCGCCGCAAAGCTGACGACCGGCCCCTTCCGCCAACTTATTGGCGCGGCCCTCTCCCAAGAGGCTGGGGGAAAGGCTAAGACGAGTCGAGGCGCACGTCGGCGCCACCGGGAGAATACGCCATGACCTTTCGTTCGGCCGCCGCGGCGGCCCTTACCGCCGCCTTGCTCGCCTCCACCGCCGCCCAGGCGCAGATGAGCCCCCAGCAGGAAGTTGAGATGGCCTGCAAGGGCGATGTCGCCAGGCTGTGCCCCGGCGTTCAACCGGGCGGCGGCAAGATCATCGAGTGCCTGAAGGCGAACAGGGCCCAGGTGTCGTTCGGCTGCAAGAAGGCGCTCTATCAGGCGAAAAAGGCCAAGGAAGCGCAGCAGGCCGCGCCGCCGCAGTAGCCGCCGGCGGACATGCGCGTGGACTTCGAGGGGGCCTCGAAACGCTATAGGTGATCGCGATCAGGAGCCTTCGATGTCCTCGCGCGTCACCCGCCACTCGCCGTTCAGCCAGGCGACGATCTCGCGGGCGGCTGAGTGGTCGATGGGGCCATAGCGCGCACGGAGCCGGTCGGCGGTGTCGCCCAGCCGGTCCAGTCCCGTGTCCTGCAACAAGGAGAGATGGCGCTCGACCATCAGGGCAAGATCATCGCCGAGCACCCCCCGCGCCGCTCGGCGGAAGGCCGGGCCGTATTCATAGGCGTCGCCCTCGTCATAGCTCTGCGCGAGGGTCACGGCTGGGACACGGCTGAGGATCGGCTGGTTCGCCGGATTGACCGCATGGCCGGCGATGCGGCCGGCCATGCCGGCCGGCCGGCCGGTAAAGGCGCGCAGATGCAGCGACTGGCTCATCAGGGGTCCGTCATTGACCGGATAGTTGTCCCAGATGAGCGGCTTGCGCCTAAGCGTGTCGGCCACCCGATCCAGATGGCCCAGGCCATATTGTCTGGAACACACTTCCTCCCCAGTCCAAAAGAGATCGATGGCCGCATCAAGGCCGACGCCCAGGTCTTCGAGATAGGCTTCAGGTCGCGCGCCGAACACCCGATCGAGGACCGGATCGTCGCTGTAATAGGTCGGGCAGAGGATGACCTTCGAAGCCTTGGTGCGCTCGGCGATCCAATGAAGGATGGCGATCTGATCGCGCGCCAGGCCAGGTAGATCGCCGCGCATGTCGTCGAAAAGGATCGCCAGGCGCTCGACACCCGCCTCGTCCAACTCCGCCAACTTGCGCGCCAGGTCGGCCTTGGCGGCCGTATCGAACGACCGATAGATCTCGAAGGGACTGAGACCCACCCCGAAGGCGACGCCATGGGCGGCGCAGGCCCGCGAGAAGGCCTTGAGTTGGTCGAGCGCCACAGCCGGATAGGGCTCGCGCCAGCGGCGGCGCAGGAACGGATCGGCTTTCGGCGCATAGAGAAAGAACCGGTAGCCGTGAGGCGCCAGGAACGCCATCGTTTCGGCGCGCGCTTGCCAACTCCATGGCCGGCCATAGTAGCCCTCGATGATCCCGAGTTGGGCAGTCGCGCTGGCGCCCGTCAACGGGCCGCCAGCCAGGCGTCTATGGAGGCCAGAACCGTCTCCCGCGCCTGAAAGCCGCGGGTGACCATGGCGTAGGTCCCATCGGGATTGCGCCCGACGATCAGGGTCGGAAAGCCCCTGACGCCGGCGTTCTGCGAGGTCGCGTAGTCGCCCCAGGTCTCGTTCTTCACATCCTCCGAGGCGAGGTCTTCGGCGAACCGCGCCCCGTCGAGGCCGAGGCCGGCGGCGATGTCCTCGAGGACGCCGGTCTGGGTCACGTCTCGCCCCTCCTCGTAGAAGGCCGATTGCGCGGCGCGAAGATAGGCCATGGCCGCCGCCGGGTCCTGGCGGCGGGCCGCCACCACCGCGCGCGCCGCCGGGTCGGTGTCATAGACGAAACCATCACGCTCGACGAAGGCTTCGCCGTTGAAAGGTTGACCCGAGGCCTCCCGGACATGCTCCCAGTGCTTGGGCATCTCGGCTCTTGCCTCCCGCGTCATCGGCGCGGTGGTCCCTGGCCTGAGGCCGCCCAGAACCAGTCGTATCGGCAGCCGCTCGGCGGCCGCTTCCGCGGTCGGGGCGAAACCCCAGCACCAGGAGCACATCGGGTCGGCGAAATAGATCAGATGAGGCGCGTCCATGAGGATCCTTCGAGGCTCGGCGCGATCCCTAACATGGCGACGATCCTGACCCCTGTCGAGCGCCGCCGGTCGCTCATCGCGCCGCCCACTGCAAGGCCGCCGGCAGCCAGCGCGCCAGTTTCTCCGCCCATCGCGCCTGACCTTCGTCGTCGGCGATCAGATCCTGGCGCACCTCCAGTTCAAGCATATCGAGGCCTGGGCCGGAAGCGTGAGTGGGGGCGGTGTAGTCGATCCCGTCCATGGCGTAGGGCTGGTTATCGCCCACGACCAGTCCTGGCTCGACTCTCAAGACCTCTAACATGGCCGAACTTATCGGCGAGACGCCCATGTGCAGGACGCCGATGTTCCAGGGCCGGGCGAAGCCGTCCATGGCGGGGGTAAAGCTATGCTGGCAGACCAGAACCGTGGCGAGACCCCGCCCCGCCCTGCCCGCCAACTCCTCCGCGATGCGGCGATGATAGGCTTGGTGAATCTCCGCCACCCGGGCGCCGACGTCGCTGGCGGCCATGCCGAAGTTGCCGGGGATACGCACCCCGTCCGATATCTCGACGATCGATTGCGGATGGTCGGGCGCGCGATTGCAGTCGATCACCAGACGCGAATAGGTCTGGAGGATCACGCAGGCGCCGAGCGCCTCGCCAAGCCGCGAGGCGAGAGCCCTGGCGCCGATGTCATAGGCGATGTGGGCCTCGAACGCCTCATCAGGCAGGCCCAAGCGATCCAGCGCTTGCGGAACCTCGCGCCCGGCGTGGTCGCAAACGATCAGAAACGGGGAGTCGGCGCCCGCATTCTCGACAGCGACCGGCGCCGGGTCGGAAGGCGACAAAAGGGCGCTCGACGCGTCGGGGCGAATAACCATAGCCTCTGATCCCATGCCGATTCTCAGCGTCAGACATCTGACCCGTTACCGCTACCGCCGGCCGGTGGCGTTCGGCGAGCATCGGATGATGTTTCGACCCTGCGAGAGCTGGGATCAACGCCTGCTCGAACTCGAGCCTGATCGTCGCGCCGCGCCCGGCGAATCTGCGCCATCAGCACGATGTGTTCGGCAACTGCGTTTCCATCGCCGCCTTCGAACAGCGCGCCCGGGCCCTGACCTTCAAGAGCGAGGTGCGGCTCGAGCACACGCCGGCGAGCGCGGATCTGGAGGCGAACGATCGGTTCGCCGGCGATAGCTATGCGGCGCGCTTCACCTACGGTCCCGACGAACACCCGGATCTCGCTCACGCCATTGACCCGGGGCACCCCGACCCGGACGCCGAGGTGGAGCGCTGGTCGCGCCGTTTCATGCAACCGGGCGGCCTGGTGATCGACACCCTGAGCAACATGACCCACGCCATCCATGAGCGAGTTCCGCTACGCCAAGCGCCTGGCGGTGGGCGTTCGCGCGCCGACGGAAACCCTTCACTTGCGGGCGGGCAGTTGCCGTGACTTCGCCATGCTGATGATCGAGGCGGCTCGTCGCCTCGGCCTCGCCGCCCGGTTCGTCTCCGGCTATATCTACAGTCCGCAGCACGGCGCGAGCCGCGCGCCGCGGGTCGGCGGCGGCCACACCCACGCCTGGGTGCGGGTCTATCTGCCGAGCCAGGGCTGGGTCGATTTCGACCCCACCAACGGCATCGTCGGCGGCGAGGGTTTGATCCGCGTCGCCGTCGCCCGCGATCCCCGCCAGGCGCTGCCCCTGCACGGAAGCTGGTTCGGCGCCGGTGACGACTATCTGGGCATGGACGTGGAAGTCGATGTAAGGTTGGAGACTGAACCTATGGCGCGACGGAGCGTTCCGTTGGCCCTCGCTGGATAATTTCCCCACGCCATAAAGGACGTTCATGCACATCCGGGTCGGCTACGACATTGTCTACGATTGTCCCGCCCCGACCCCGATGCTGATGATGCTGAGCATCCGCCCCGAGCGTTTCGCCGATCTGGTCACGCCTCAGGTGATGACCATCGAACCGGCCATCGCCCGTCGCGACTATCTCGATGACTTCGGCAATCTGTGCACCCGGCTCGTGGCGCCGGCCGGTCAGGTCCGCTTCAAGGTCGATTGCGCCGTCGCCGACGCGGGTCTTCCCGATCCCGTGGTCGCGGACGCCATCCAGCATCCGGTGGACGATCTTCCCAGCGATCTGCTGATCTTCCTTCTGGGCAGCCGTTATTGCGAAACCGATCGCCTGAGCTGGATCGCCTGGAACCTGTTTGGCGGGATCGAGCCGGGCTGGGGTCGGGTGCAGGCGATCTGCGACTATGTGCATGACCGGATCACCTTCGGCTATCAGTATGCCCGAAACACCCGCACCGCCTTCGAGGCCCACGAGGAACGCGTAGGCGTCTGTCGCGACTTCGCCCACCTGGCGGTGGCGCTTTGCCGGTGCATGAACATCCCGGCCCGCTATTGCACCGGCTACCTGGGCGATATCGGCGTGCCCCAGGATGGGGTGATGGATTTCTCGGGCTGGTTCGAAGCCTATCTGGGCGGCCGGTGGCACACCTTCGACGCGCGACACAACGTTCCCCGCATCGGCCGGATCCTGATGGCTCACGGTCGCGACGCCACCGACACCGCGCTCAGCACAAGCTTCGGCCCCACCACCCTTGGCCGGTTCGATGTCATCGCCGAAGAAGTGAAATAGCGGCGCGGTCGCTACCCCGCGCGGGCGTCGGGCCAGATGCGCAGGAAGTTTTCGGCGTAGAATAGATCGCGCACTGCCTCCGGCCGATCTCCCAGAGCGGTCTCGAACCGGCCGATCGGGTTCCGGCCGCCTTCCACGTGCGGATAGTCGCTGGAGAAGAGGTAGAGATCGGGGCTGGACTGGTCGATGAATTCACCCACGGGCTCGAACACAAAGGGGGTGAAGGCCATCTGAGCCGTGAGCTGTTCGGAGGGCGTACGGGTGAAGGCGGCCAGATTCTGGTCCACTCGGCCCCAGTTCTTGGCCACCCAATCGAGCCGGGTCAGCATGGACGGCACCCAGCCGGCGCCCAGTTCCACGCTCGCGCCGCGCAGATCGGGAAACCGCTCAAACACGCCATCGAGCACCAGCATGGAGATGAAGGTTTCCGGCCCCTGGTGGAGCACAGCCGCGTCCTTGGTCCGCAGATTCTCCCCGCCACCCATCCAGTCGCGGGTCGGCGCGCGACCAGTGTTGGCCCAGGCCTTGGCCAGCTGGAGCGGCGAGCCGCCCACATGCAGAACGAACGGCGTCCCCGAGGCCGCCAGCCTCGCCCAGAACGGGTCGAATTCGATGTGGCCGGGCGATTTATCCCCACACGGACGATGAGGAACCCAGACCGCCTTGAGCCCGCCTTCCAGGGCGAAGTCCAGTTCCTCCAGGGCGAGCGCGGGGTCGTCCAGCGGCACGATCGCCACGCCCATGAGCCGGTCGTCGCCGGCGCAGAAGTCGATCATATGGCGGTTGTGAGCCCGCGTGGCGCCATAGCGCAGGCGTGGGGAAATCTTCGAGCTCGGCGAAAACGGCGTGGCCACCGAATGAGTGGCGAAGACCAGCTGCTTCTTGAAGCCCAGCATATCCACGGCGCGCGAGCGATCGCCGGCGTCGAAGGCCCCTAGCGCCTGGATTTCCTTCGACGTCTCGATCAGCCGGTCGCCCAGGGCGATCTGTTCGGCAATGTGTTCGGCGCTGTGCCGGCCCCCCTGGGCCATGATCACGGCCACTTCCTCGTCCGTGACAAGGGAGGCGCTGTAACCGACCTCGGGCACCTCGGCCCGGATGTCGGGATCGGCGTATTTCTTCAGGAAATCCGGCAGCTCCATGATGTGGCTGTCGGCGTCGTAGAAGGCGCGGTGGCTGGGGGCGTAGGTCAAGGCGGCGGTTCCTCTTTTCCACCAATCTGCCCGCTCAGGCGGCGATTGTCACGGCCGCTTAGCCACGCCAGTGCTCCAGAACCGGCCCCAGCGCCGCTTTCAGCGGTCCGAGCCAAGGCTCGTAGTTGCGCCATTGATCGAGACCCTCGCGGAAGATCGGGCGGCGCACCTGTTCGGAACTGGCGGTGCGGACGGCGCGGTCGTTCTCGTGGAACCTCAGGCAGGCTTCCTCAAACGGCAGGCCGCAATAGGCCAGCAGCCGGCGGACCTCCGCCTCGGTGTCCTCCACCATATCTTCGTAAATCACTCGATGCACCCGGCCCGGCAGAACCTCGTCGAAATGGGCCATCAGATCGACGTAGTCCCGATAGTAGCGACCTAGGTCGTCGAGGTCGTAGGAGAACCCTTGGCCGCGGGCGAAGTGCTGTTTGAAGGCCGAGAAACAGGCTCCCATGGGGTGGCGGCGCGCGTCGATGATCTTGGCGTTCGGCAGGATCAGGTGGATCAGGCCGATATGACGGAAGTTGTTGGGCATCTTGTCGATGAAGAATGGCCGGCCCAGTTTGCGGTGGACGCGTGTGTCTTCGATGAACTTTTCGCCGAGCGCTGCGAGCGCCTCAACTGGAATATCCGCAAGGACTTCCGGGTAGCGGACTTGGTCGTCCTTGAACTTCTTGCGGCCAAGCTCACGGGCCATGGCGGCGATATCCGGCAGTTCCATCGTGCCCTCGACCGCCGAATGGCTGGCCAGGATTTGCTCGGCAAGAGTCGATCCCGACCTAGGCAGGCCAACGATGAAGATCGGCGCCGCCGACGGGCACCCGCCGCCAGCGTGGGCGGCGAAGAATTTTTCCGTAAACAGTGCCTCCGATCGGCGAGCCGCCTCGGTGTTTTCATCGGCGTCGTAGCGAACTTCGGTCCGGCGCAGTTGCGCTCCCAGGGCGTAGTGCTCAAACGACGCGGCATATTCGCCGCGGTCCTCAAGTGCCTTGCCGAGAGCGTAGTGGAAATGCAGCAGATCCTCCGACGAACGATCATCTCGCTCAAGCTGGACGCGAATCGCCGCCTCTTCCTCGTCCGAGAACCGAATCGATCTTGAGATTGGCCAAACTCCAATAGGGTTCGCCAAGCCCGGGCGCCTCCGCGATTGAGCGGCGATAGGCGGCCACGGCGCGGGCCTGATGTCCGGCCGTGCGCAGGGAGTGGCCATAACTCAGCCAGATCTTCGCCTGACCGGGAAATTCCCTCAGAACGCCCTCGTAGATCTCAATCGCTCGGGCGTATTCGCCTACGAGCCCCAAGCAGGCGGCGAGAAGATTGCGGTAGGCGGCATCGCGCGGATCATGCGCCAGCAGCGCCTCGATTTGCGGTATCGCCTTGGCCGCCTTCTGCTGGCGGTAGAGCACAATGGCGTAGTTGTGCCTGGCGCCAACGAAGCTGGGCGCCAGTTCCAGGCAGCGAGCAAGGAGATTCTCCGCTTCCCCGTAGCGGCCCAGGTGTATGCCTGTCTCGGCCAGCATTCGGATTGCGGCGACATCGGTAGGCGCTGACATCAGCCGAGCGCGAAGCAACCGCTCGGCCACCGCCAATTTTCCATCGCAGAGCGCCATCGCCGCTTGCATTAGAGCCGGATCGGTGACCGAGGCGCGGATGTTCTGAGCGTAGGCGGCATCCGCCTGAGCGGCGTCTCCGGCCAGGGTGAGCTGGTCGCCAATCGCGCGCCAAGCCTCGGCTAGGTCCGGCTTTAAGGCCACCGCACGCCGCAAGGCGCTGACAGCCTCGTCCGACCTTCCCAGAGCCGCGAGCGCCTGACCCAGTTCGTGATGAACGCTGGCGGCGCTGGGCTGGGCCAGCGCCAAGGGGGCCAGAATGTCACGGGCGCCGAGCGGATTGCCGCATCGCCGAAGTGCGGCGCCCAGGATCATCAAAGCACGCGGCTCGTTTGGGACGGCGGCGAGAATTTCCCTGGCCTGCCGCTCAGCAAGACCTGGTTCGGCGAAGAGCAATCGCGCCGCATGTTCAACAGCGGTGGCCAGGGACCCGACCGGCGTGTCCGTCAGCTCCGCCGAACCCATTGTCGACTCTCCGAGACGCGCCCTTGCCGGTCGCGAGGCGCCACTCCCTGGCTAGAATTTCTGCCCGAACTTAATCCCGATAGTCAAAGGCTGAATTGGCACGACGTATACGGCGGGGGGAACACCAGGATAACCAACCGCGCAAACCTTTGTGGTGCACGGTGTATAGCGGTTAACTTGCCCATGCTCGTCCCAGAGGTTTTTGGCGAACAGCTCGACCGACATGTTGCCACGCTCGGCGCCAATGGCGAGATCTCCGCTGATGTATCCCGGAACTTGGCCAAGCAAAGCAACATCGTTGTCGGGGGGCGTGACCGCGCCATTGTTGGTCAGGAGCCCAACATTATAGCTCGTCTGATATAGCAGAGAACCCTGCACATGGGCGTTCCAACCATGAACGTCGAACGTATAACGTGCCGTCACATTCCCCTTGAATTTGGGGACGTAAGGAAGCGGTTGACCGCTGACGGACTGGGCCTCCGCATTAGTGCACGTCTGGATGAGTTGGCCGGTAGCCTGATCTGTGCCGCAGAAATTCGATGACAACTTCGCATTATTATAGGCGCCGCCACTCGAGAGAGTCAGGTTCTCGGTCGCGCGCCAGTTCAGCGAAGATTCGACGCCCAGAACCTGGGCCGATGGCGCGTTCTCGATGATGGTCAGACTATTGGGGCCGAGAAACGCGAACTGAAAATCGCTCCACTGCTCATCATATAGGGCGCCGTTCCAGGTCAACGAGTGGTTTAGCCAATCAGTCTTCCAGCCAACCTCATAGTTGTAGAGCGTGTCAGCCGCATAGGGGCCGAAACTTCCGCTCCGATTTACGCCGCCGGGACGGTAACCGGTCGAGAATGTGAAATAGACCATGTGATCAGGATCTATTTTGTATTCTGCGTTTGCCTTATACGTTTCGCCATATGCCGAAACACCCTTGTTTAGGTCGACGCACGGAGCGCCCGGAAATGTCAGCCCCGGCGTACACGCGGCGACCCCCGTATGGGAACTGAAGTTTGCACTGTAACCATAGAACCCATACAGCGTATTATCATAATAATACCCGCGAAGGCCGCCCGTGATCGTCAGCTGTTTGGTGAAATCGAAGGATGCCTGACCAAATATCGCCGCGTCTCGATCGATTCTCTCTTGATTGGTTAGCCAGATCGTATTCGGCCAACCGGGAACCGAGATATCAGAACCAAAGCCTTGGATCTGATAGTCTTGCACAATGTGGTGTTGCTGCCGCTCTTGAAACAAACCAGCGACGAACCGCAGGCGACCGCTGCTAGGCGAGAGGATGCGAAGTTCATTGCTTTCCTTCTCGAATTGATCAGCTCCATATATAACTTGTTGCGGACGCGGCAGTGGCGTGCCGGCGTTATCGGTCCAGTATTTGCCGTAATTCAAGGGGTCTTGATCGTAAGCGACTGAGTAGTCAGTATAATCGGTCTCTGAATTGATATCCCTGGTAAAATAGCCGCCGGAATAGTTCAGCTCCCAGCCGCCGCCGAGTTTGCCGTTTATATTCAACGCCGCCTGCAGCCAGCGATCGAAGCTACGATCTGGCGTAAACTGGTTGGTCTTCAGATAACCGACCGCCGGATTGTATCCGAAGGCGCCGGCAGCCCAGGATTCCTGCCCCATCACCGTCGGCGTCACCGTCCAGTTGTCAGTGAGGTCGATCTTGAGGGCCGCGCGACCACCCCACTCCGAAACGGAATTGAAATTGTTCTCAACCTGGGAGGCGTTGTTAATGGTGACCCCGGACGTAATGAACGGCCTGGTGCCGTAGACATTGTCGATGATCCCGCCGTCACGCTCCCCGTAGGCGACCAGACGCAGGGCGACCTTCGATGAGAAGGGGATGTTGACGAAGCCCTCCAGGATCCCGCCGGGCGAGCCGTGGTCGACCAGATTGCCCTGAACGTCGTAGCCGGCGCTGAAACCAGCTGTCGACGGTTGATTGGTGATGTAGCGTAGCGTACCGGATTCGGAACTTGCCCCGTAGAGTGTGCCTTGTGGCCCCGGCAGCACTTCGACGCGCGCGAGATCATAGGTCTGGAAATCGATGGTGCCGCCGATGGTGGTAATCGGCTGTTCGTCGACATAGGTGCCGACTGAAGGTTGGGGACCGGAGTGATTGGCGTTTCCGCCGTCAGAGACGCCCCGCATGTAGATGGTGGTCGTATTCGGAGCCGAGTACTGAAGGCCCACACTGGGCATGAACTGCACCAGATCGGCAAAGCCATTGATGTTGAGCTGTTTGATCAGCTTGGCGTCGACGGCCTGAATGGCCATCGGCACGTTCTGGATATTTTCCGAACGCTTGTTGGCGGTGACGATCAGCTCGCCGAGTTGGGTCGACCCGGTCGTGGTGGTGGTCGCGGCGGTGCTGGCGGCGTCGGCCGCCATGGCCGGCGTTCCCGCCAGAATGGTCGAGGTCAAAAGCGCGGCCAGGCCGACCGAACCACGACGCGGCGAAATCTTGTACATTGTACCCCCTCGGACGTTCCGTCTCGGTGGCCTAGGTCTCGCGCCCGCTCCGAATCGCGTCAAGCGCGCCGCGCCGCGTGGCGCGATTTGAAGCTGCTAGTGTCACCTATTTGCCCTAAACCATTCACTAACGAGCCAATTTGAAAGCAGAGGGAGCGGAGATGAAGGATTTCGCGGGCAAAATCGCCGTCATCACCGGCGGCGGCACGGGCATGGGGCGCGAGCTCGCCCGGCAGCTCGTCGCCGAGGGATGCCACGTCGCCCTGTGCGATGTTTCGGAAAAGGCCATGGCCGTCACCCGCTCAATGTGCGAGGCCGATGCGCCCCAGGGCACCCGGGTCAGCACCTATGTCGCCGATGTCTCCAAGGAAGATCAGATCCTGAACTTCCGCGATCATCTCGCCCGCGACCTCGACGTCAACCACATCCATCTGCTGTTCAACAACGCCGGGATCGGAGGCGGCGGGAGCATCGTCACCAGCCCGCGCGAGGAGTGGGAGCGGACCTTCAACATCTGCTGGGGCGGGGTCTATTTCTGCACCCGCGCGTTCCTGCCGATGCTGCGGGCGGCCAATGAAGCGCATATCGTCAACACCAGCAGCGTCAACGGCTTCTGGGCCTCCCTCGGCCCGGGCGTGCCGCACACCGCCTACAGCGCCGCCAAGTTCGCCGTGAAGGGCTTCACCGAGGCCCTGATCACCGACCTCGCCATGCATGCGCCGCACGTCAAATGCTCGGTCGTGATGCCCGGCCACATCGGCACCGAGATCGCCGCCAATTCGCGCAAGGTGATCGCCGGCACGGACTCGGACACCTTGAGCGCCGAGGAACTGGCGCGCGCCCGTCGCCGCCTGGGCGCCATGGGCCTGGAGATCGACAAGATGTCCGACGCCGATATCCAGGCCATGGTCACCGAGCAGGCCCGGCGCTTTCACGATGATGCGCCGATGAGCGCCGCCCAGGCCGCCACCGTGATCCTCGATGGAGTGAAGGCCGAGCAATGGCGCATCCTGGTGGGCGACGACGCCCACAACCTCGACGCCCTGGTCCGCGCCCATCCCGAGAACGCCTACGACCCGGATTTCTTCCAGCGTTTCGCCGAGGAGGTGGGCTGGCGCGTCGGACGCTAAACCTTATCGTGTCTGGCCGCCGTCCACCGGCACCACCGCGCCGGTGACGAAGCTGGCGAGAGGGCTGAGCAGGAAGGCGGCCGCAGCGCCGATCTCCTCGGGCCGGCCGAAGCGCTTGAGCGGCACTTCGCGATTGATCCAGCGCTTCCAGTTATCGGCCCTGGGGCCGGTCGATCGCTCCTCCCAGTCGCCACCGGGGAAGATGATGTTGCCGGGCGCGATGGTGTTGACGCGGATGCCGGTCGGGCCGGCGATCCGGGCCAACTCCTTGGCCAGATGGTTCATCGCCGCCTTGGCCGCGCCATAGGTGAGCGGCGTTCCCAGAGCGCCGAGGCCGGCGATCGAGCTGATGAACAGCAGCGCCCCCTCGCCCCTAGGCGTCATGCGCCGCAGCGCTGCGCGGGCGAGGCGGAAGGAAGAGTCGAGGTTCTGGTCGATGCCCCCGTCCCAGGCCTCGTCATCCACCTCGAAGCCAGGCGGACAGGGATGAAGGCCGACATTGGCGACCGCGCCCCAGATCGGCCCCACCTCGGCTTCGGCGGCGCTCAGCGCCTCTTCGATGGCGGCGGTCTGGCGCATGTCGCCAGCCCTGGCCCAGATGCGATCGGCGCCGAATTGTCCGGCGAGGCGCGCCCGAGTTTCCTCCAGCGCGGGCGCGCCGCGGGCGGTGATCGCCACCTTAGCCCCCTCGGCGAGCAGAGCCTCGACGATGCCGAGGCCGATGCCCCGGCTGCCGCCGGCGATGAACACGACCTTGTCGCGAAGGTGCAGATCCATGGTGCTGTTCCCTTTGTTGTATTTAGGCCGCCCCGCGAAGGCCGAGACCCTCGATCCGCGCGCGAAGATCGGCCGATAGCGGCCCTTCGGCTTCGGCGGCCACGCATTGGGCCAGTTCGGCGCGGTTCTTCACCCCAAGGATCACCGTGTCGACCCCGTCCATATCCAGGGCATAGCGATGGGCCAGGAGCGCGGGATCGACGCCGAGCTCGGCGCACAAGGCGCGGTAAGGGGCGGCCAGGCGATAGTCGGCGGCCTCGGGGTGACTCTCCTTCACATCACGGTCGATGGCGGCGGTGAGGGCGCCGGCCTGGACCGCGCGAATGCCCAGAACGCCGACTCCCCGCGCCTTGGCGCCGGCGATGATCTCGCGCGGCCTGGGCGCCTCGGCGAAATTGCGCATGCCGCCGGCGCTGTCCAGCAGATTGGCGAGCGCCTGGACCACGTCAGGCTTGGGGTCGTGAGCGAGGGCCTTGAGGATCACATCAGGCACGCCGACGCCGGTGATCCCCCAGGCGCCAATGCGGCCGCGCCGTTTGAGGCCCTCCATCGCTGGAATCACTTCGTTCACATACATCGACCAGGGCGTGGCGAACCCAACCCGCCGGTTCTGGTGGCGGGCGTAGACGTAGTCGTCTTCGCAGATATTGCTGTGCAGGAAGAAGATGTCGGCGTGATCGAGGCGCATGACCTTCAGGCTGGCCTCGAGCGAGGCTTCCAGAATGGCGGCCGCCTCGCTGGCCGCCGGCTGCCCGAGCTGGCACTTGGTGGTGAAGCGAACGCCGGACGGGGGCTTGCCTTCGAAGGCGGCCCCGATCACCGCCTCGCAGTCGCGATACATCGGCGCGGTGTCGATCAGGTTGATCCCGGCCTCGACCGCCGCATGAACGGTGGCGATGGCCTCCTCCAGGGTGGTCTCGCCCCAGCCGCGGCCGAGCCCGCCGCCGCCCAGGGTGAGGCGGCTGACGGCCGCGAAGGGGCCGAGTTTGGCGGTCTGCATGGCGTTGCCTCCAGGCGCTTGTTCTTGGACGACAGCCGTAGAGCGCCACGCCGGCGATTGCAAAGCGCGGCGGCTGGGTTAGCACGCGTTGGATGATCCTGCGCACCTCCCGCCTGATCCTGAACCCGCGCACCCTGGCCGACACCGAGGCCTCCCTGGCCATGGACCGCGAGCCGGAGGTCACCAGATTTGTCGATGGCCCCTGGGACGATGCGCCGGCCCATCTTGCGTTCATCAAAGCGCGCACCCTGGGCCCCTACCCCGCTGGGCTGGGCTATTGGACGATCCGACCCTTCGCCGACCCGGAGATTTTCCTCGGCTGGGCGCTTCTGATACCGGTCGACGCCAAGGGCCCGGAGATCGAGATCGGCTGGCGGCTGAGGCCCCGCGCCTGGGGCCAGGGCTTCGCTTCGGAGGCGGCGCTGGCCCTGCTGCGGCACGGTTTCGACGAACTCGGCCTCGAGGAAATCATCGCCGAGATCGACGCGCGAAACGCCGCCTCGATCCGGGTGGCGGAGAAGCTGGGCATGCGGCGAGGCGAGACGTTCGAAGGCCCCACGCGGCCCTGGGTGCGCTATAGAATCCGCCGCGAGGAGACTAAGCCATGACCAGACCCTTTCGCATCGGCCTGCTGGGCGCCTCGAGGATCGCGCCGCCGGCGGTGATCGCGCCCGCTAGGGAGAATCCCGATTTCGAGATCACCGCCGTGGCGGCGCGCGATCCGGCGCGGGCCAGGGCGTACGCCAAGGAGCATGGGATCGCCGGGGTGGCCGACTCCTACGAGGCGCTGGTGACGCGCGACGATGTGGATATCGTCTACAACGCCCTGCCGCCGGCCGGCCACGAGCGCTGGACCATCGCGGCCCTGCAGGCCGGCAAATCGGTGTTGTGCGAAAAGCCGCTCGCCCGCGACGCCGGCGAGGCGCGTTCGATGGTCGAGGCGGCGAACGCCACCGGCCATCTGCTCCTGGAGGCCTTCCACTATCGGTTCCATAATGTGATGCGACGGGCCGTGGCGCTGGCGCGCGAAGGCGCGCTAGGGGCCTTGAAGAGCGCCAACGCCGAGTTCCGGGTTCCGATCGCCAATACGCCCGGCGAACTTCGCTGGTCGGCGGAGCAGGGCGGCGGGGCGCTTATGGATCTCGGCTGCTATCCCTTGCACGCCCTGCGGACCCTCGTCGGCGCGGAGCCACAGATCACCAGCGCGAGCGGCGCATTCGAGGGCCGCCTCGACAAGTCGATCCGCGCCTCCCTCGCCTTTCCCGGCGGGATCGAAGGGTCAATCGCCTGTTCGATGGTCGAGACGACTCCGGCCGCCTGGCTTCGCCTGGAAGGCGAGCGCGGAACCCTGGAGATCATCAACTTCGTGGCGCCGCAGTTGGGGTGCCGCTTCACCACCACCATCGATGGCCAGACCGTGACACATCCGACGGACGGCCCGACCACCTACGCGGCCCAGCTCAAACATCTGCACGCGGTGCTGATCGACGAGACCACCCCCCTCACCGGTGGCGAGGACGCGATCGCCAACATGACCGCCATCGACGCCATCTATGCGGCGGCGGGGCGGCCCTGAGGGAACGGATTTCGGCAACTCGGCAAGTTAGGAGGCCATCGGCCAAGTGACCCCGCCGGCTTCTCCTCAAAGGAACGTCATCCTCGACCGTCAGTATCGAGGATCCATGAACACCTTCCGTCGGGTGGACGTGCGCGCGCACGTCCTTGGCAGGCCGCGAGATCATGGATCACCGGGACTGCCGCCCGGTGATGACGGTAGGATGGGGTGGATTGGAGAAACATTGGCGCAAGGCCCCACCCCCCATTGGCCACCTCGTGAACTCGCCTTTAAGGTGACCGCCAGGAGGAAACCCATGACCGTCCATCGCCAGCCACCCATCGTCGCGAGCCTGCAACCGAGCAACCACCCCTATCTCAACGGCGCCTGGACGCCGCTGCACGAGGAGGTGGACGCCGATGATCTGGAGGTGATCGCCGGCGCCATCCCCACCGACATCGACGGAGTCTATCTGCGCAACACCGAGAACCAGATCCACCAGCCGCTCGGCCGCTATCATCCCTTCGACGGCGACGGCATGATCCATCAGATCGCATTCCAGGAGCGGCAAGGCCGAGCTATCGCAACCGCTTCGTGCGCACCCGCGGCTTCGAGGCCGAGCAGGAAGCCAGGCGGCTCGCTCTGGGGCGGCCTCGCCGATCCGGTCGACGCTGGCCAAGCGGCCGGGCTATGGCGCGCACGGGTCGCTGAAGGACTCCTCCAGCACCGATATCGTCGTCCACGCCGGCAGGGCGCTCTCGACCTTCTACCAGTGCGGCGAGGGCTATCGGCTCGATCCGATGACCCTGGAGACCCTGGGCGTCGAGGGCTGGGTGCCCATCGACGGCATCTCGGCCCATCCCAAGGTGGACGAGGCCACGGGCGAGCTGATGTTCTTCAACTATTCGAAACACGCCCCCTATCTGCACTACGGCGTGGTGGACGCCGACAACCGGCTGAAGGTGCTCCAGCCGATCCCGATATTCCCGGCCCGCGCCTGCCGCACGACATGGCCTTCACCGAGAACTACGCGATCCTCAACGACCTGCCGGTGTTCTGGGACGCCGAGCTGCTGAAGCGCGACATCCACGCCGTGCGGATGCACGAGGGCCTGCCCTCGCGGTTCGGCATCCTGCCCAGGCGCGGCGGCGAGGTGCGCTGGTTCGAGGCCGCGCCGACCTATGTGCTGCACTGGCTGAACGCCTATGAGGACGGCGACGAGGTGGTGCTCGACGGCTATTTCCAGGAAGAGCCGATGCCCAAGCCCGCGCACGGACGCCCTGCCCGGCTTCGAGCACATGATGGCCTATCTGGACGAGCACAGCTTCCGCTCCAAGCTGCACCGCTGGCGCTTCAACCTCACCGACGGGACGACGCGGGAAGAGCATCTGGACGAGCGGATCATGGAGTTCGGCATGATCAACGCCGCGCTTCGCCGGCCGGCACTACCGCTACGGCTATTCCACCCTCAGCGAGCCGGGCTGGTTCCTGTTCAACGGCTTCGTCAAGAACGACCTCGTGACACGGCGAGCAGCTGGACCTACGACCTGGCGCCCGGCCGCTATGCCAGCGAGGCGCCGTTCGCGCCGCGCATCGGCGGGACGGCGGAGGACGACGGCTATCTGGTCAGCTTCGTCACCGACGAAAACGCCGGGCGTTCGGAATGCGTGATCCTGGACGCGGCGCGCATCCAGGACGGCCCGGTCTGCCGCATCGCCCTGCCGCACAAGCTGTGCAGCGGGACGCACGCGTGCTGGGCGGATCGGGGGCAGATAGGTCGACCTCTCCCATAGGGAGAGGAAGGGGCCCATGGCGAAGCCATGGGAAGGTGAGGGGTTACGAGGTGGGACGACGGCCGTCGCTATCTCAGGACTTGGCGAGGATGAAGATCAAATGGAGAGGGGCGAGCCCCTCACCCTCCCACGCCCGATAGAGGGCGCGGGCCCCTCCCTCTCCCTCTGGGAGAGGTGTTCCGATCCTCACCGCCCGACGAAATTCGCCGGCCGGCGCTCCAGAAACGAGGCGACGCCTTCCTTGTGATCGGCGGAGCGGAAGCAGGCGGTCAGGGTCTCGACGTGGGCGGCCATGTGCGCCGAGACGTCGCGCTCCAAGCCATGCCAGACCAGATGCTTCATGTGCCGGATGGAGAACGGCGAAGAGCCAAGATAGCTGCGCGCTTCGGCCAGCGCCGCCTCGGCCAGATCCTCCGGCGCCACCACCTTGGCGGCGTAGCCGATTTCGTAGGCCTCGGCGGCGCTGAGGAAGGCGCCGCTGTAGAGCAGGCGCAGCGCCCGGTGCGGGCCGATCAGGCGGGGCAGCAGCCAGCTGCCGGCGCCGGTGTCGGGCACTAGGCCGCGGTGGGCGAAATTCCAGGCGAAGCGGGCGCGGTTCGAAATGATCCGCACGTCGCACTGGCTGGAGAACTCGGCCCCCATGCCCACCGCAGAGCCGTCGATGGCCCCGATCACCGGCTTGGGACACTGAACCAGCGGCCACCAGCGATCGCCCTCGTGAGCGCCGCCACGCACGCCGCGCGTCTCGCCGGGGACGGTGGCGAGATCGGCCAGATCGGTGCCGGCGCAGAAGGCGCCGCCCGAACCGGTGACGATCAGCACCCGGACCTTATCGTCCGCGCCCGCCTCGCCCACCTTGCCGATGAAGGCGTTCAGCATGGCGTAGGTCATGGCCCCGCGCTTGTCGGGCCGGTCGATGGTGAGGGTGGCGATCCCGTCGGCGTCGACGTCATAGCGGATGTGGTGAGCGGTCATGAGGCTTTCTCTCCCTGGCGGCCGGCTTGGAAATAGGCTGCAATGTTTAGGGAACGACCATAACCGGCGCGGAGGAGTCATCCATGAAATTCGGCGTGTTCTACGAGCTTCAGCTTCCCAAGCCCTGGGCGGAGGGCGACGAGGCGCGGCTCTTTCACCAGGCGCTTGAGCAGGTGGTTCTGGCCGACACGCTCGGCTTCGACCACGCCTGGGAGGTGGAGCACCATTTCCTGGATGAATATTCCCACTCTTCGGCCCCGGAGGTGTTCCTCTCGGCGGCCGCCGCCCTGACGAAGAACATCCGCCTGGGCCACGGCATCCGCCAGGTGATCGCCAACTACAATCACCCCGCCCGCACGGCCGAGACCCTCTCGACCCTCGACATCATCTCCCGCGGCCGGGTCGACTTCGGCATCGGCGAAGGAGCCACGCGCCTGGAGCTGGGCGGCTTCGGCATTCCGGCCAAGGAGAAGCGGGCCATGTGCATTGAGGCGGCCGAGCAGATCGCCAATATGATGGTGCTCGATCCCTATCCCGGCTTCGAGGGCGCCTCGTTCTCCATGCCTTGCCGCAATGTGCTGCCCAAGCCCGTGCAGAAGCCGCACCCGCCGATGTGGATGGCCTGCACCAACCGCGACACCATCCGCGTCGCCGCTTCCAACGGCGTCGGCGCCCTGGCCTTCTCGTTCATCGATCCGGAGGAGGCGCGGACCTGGGCCGACATCTACTACGGCATCATCAAGTCCGACGCCTGCGTTCCCATCGGCCACAGCGTCAACGCCAACATCGCCATGGTCTCTAACTTCTCGGTCCACCACGACCGGGCCGAGGCGATCCGGCGCGGCCAGGAGGGGTTCGAGTTCTTCGGCTATGCCCTCAACGCCCTGGTGGCGCAGGACACGGTCCCCGGCCGCACCGATCTCTGGGGCGAATACATCGCCCTCCGGGGAAACCGAACCGAGGAGATGGCCCTGGCCAGCCAGGAGGCCGGCGCGCTTTCGAGCGGCATCGGCACGCCCGACGACATGCGCCGTCACCTCATGGCCTTCGAGGCGGCCGGCATCGACCAGGTGATCTTCATGCAGCAGGCCGGCCGCAACCGGCACGATCACATCTGCCAGTCCCTGGAGCTGTTCGCCGCCGAGGTGATGGGCGAATTCAACGCCCGGGTGGCTGAGCGCGAGGCGGCGCAAGGCGCGGGAGCTGGCCCCCTTCATCGAGGCGGCCCTGGCGCGCAAGCGGTGGATGAAGCCACTGGCCGATGACGAGATCCCGATCGTGCGCGCCTCGGTGGCCAAGGCTCAGGTCAATCAGACGGCGGCGTGAAGGTCAGCGGACCTTGGGCTAGGGGGTCTTGGAGACCGGCGTGTTCAGCGACGTCAGGAAGGCCGCCAGATCGGCGGCCGACTTTTCGGGGATCTGCTCCATGGGCACATGGCCGACGCCCGGATAGCTGATCAGCACCGCGCGGGAGATGGCGGCGGCGAAGGCCTTGCCGTCGGCATAGGGGATCAGCTTGTCATTGACGCCGTGCATTACCAGGGTCGGCGCGGCGATGGCCTTGAAGGTCCGCGGGGTGATCCCTGAGGGCTGGCCGATGGAGAGCAGAATATCCCTGTGACCGGGCGCCCGTGAGAGTTCCACATAGCGATCGACCAGGGCGGGGGTGACCAGAGCCGGATCGAGATAGGCGGCCCTGAGGCCATCGGCGGCCGTGGACCGGGTGTCGATGTTCTTGATCAGCGCCCGACCGACCGGGTTCGCCAAAATCTTGAAGATCAGAGGTCCGTCGCCGCTTCGGGTCCGCTCGGGCCAGCCAGCGGCGTCGACCAGCACCAGGGCCCGCACATCATTGCCGTGACGCAGGGCGTCATCCCAGGACACGGCGCCGCCCATGGAATTGCCGACCACCACATAGCGGCCAAGGCCAAGGCGCCGGGCCAGGTCGTCCACCAGATCGGCGTAGCCATCGATGGTCGCCTTGTAGCCGGCCGGCGCGCGGGTGAGACCGTGGCCGGGGAGATCGAGGGTGACGATCCGATAGTCGCCGCCGAGCCGCGCCACCCACGGCTCCCAGACCTGCAGGGAGGCGGAGTAGCCGTGGACCATGACGACGGCTGGGCCCCGGGGATTTCCCTGATCGCGGTAGTGCAGGCGCACGCCGCCGGGCAAGTCCATGAACCGCGAGGCGCCATTAGCGTATTTGGCCTCAAGCTTCGCATAGGGAATATCGGCCCGCAGCAGCGCCAGATATGCGGCCACGATCGCCACGACGGCGACCGCCAAGACAACCAGCAAGACCTTGACCAACATGTTCACCGCTCGGCCTCCGGGCTCGCGGCGAACAACGCTCGCACCTCGTGCAAGGTATCGACCACACCAATGCAAAGGGCGGCGATCTCCGGCGTCGCCTCCAAGAGGTCGGGCACCATGACCGTCATCATGCCGGCGGCGTGGGCGGCGCGGACGCCGTTGTGGGAGTCTTCCAGCGCCAGGCACAGCGGCCGGATCGACGCCCAGGCGCTCGGCCGCGACCAGGAACGGATCGGGGCTCGGCTTGCCGCGCGCATAGTCGCCGTTGGCGACGACGGCCTGGAAGCGGGGGATGAGGCCGTGAGGACCCAGCTGCCGCTCCACCGTGGCGTGAGTGGAGGAGGTGGCGATGGCGCGCGGGATGTCGGCCGCCTCGAGCTCCTCGAGGAGCTCCGTCACGCCGGCCTTGAGCGCCACGCCCAGATCGATGCGCTCATGGGCCAGGGCCCAGGTGTCGGCGATCCAGTCGTCGCAGTCGAAGCCGTCGCCGAAGTGCTTGATCGCCACCGCCCGCGTGTGGGCCTGGGGGGAGCCGACCATGGTCAGGAAGACGTCCATGGGCAGCTCCAGGCCCCGACGGCGCGTCGCTTCCATCATGGCGTCGCGACAGAGGACTTCGGTGTCGACCAGCAGGCCGTCCATGTCGAAAACCACCGCGTGGATCGGGCGGGGGAGCGTTCATGCGAATTCGTCCGCGCCGTAGCCCTGGAAATAGAGCAGGGCGGTCAGGTCGGCGTGGTCGACCCGGGCGTCGGCCTGGGCGGCGACCACCGGCTTGGCGCGATAGGCGACGCCCAGGCCGGCGGCCTCGATCATCGCCAGGTCGTTGGCGCCGTCGCCGACGGCGAGGGTCTCGGAGAGGCCGAGGCCCATGGCCGCCGGCCTCCTCGATCAGCGCGGCGAGCTTGGCCTCGCGGCCGAGGATCGGCTCGCCGACCTGGCCGGTCAGCCGCGCGCCGTCGTCGATCAGCCTGTTGGCCGCGATGGGCGTGGAAGCCGGCGGCCTCGGCCACCCGCGCGGTGAAGAACTGGAAGCCGCCGGAGACCAGCACGCAGCGCGCGCCGTTGGCGGCCATGGTCCGCACCAGGGTCCGCGCGCCGGGATTGAGCCGCACGCGCTCGTCGTAGACCCGGTCCAGCATGGCGAGGTCGAGCCCCGCCAGCATGCCGACGCGCTCGCGCAGGGCGCCCTCGAAGGCGATCTCGCCGCCCATGGCGCGCTCGGTGATGGCGGCGACCTCCGCCTTGAGGCCGGCGAAATCGGCCAGTTCGTCCAGGCACTCGCAGCCGATGATGGTGGAATCCATGTCGGCGACCAGCAGCCGCTTGCGCCGGCCCTCCGCCGGCTGGACGCAGAAATCCACGGCCTGGCGCTCGAACGCCCGGGCGGCGTGGGCGCGCAGGCCGATCGGATCGGCGCCGTCCGTATAGAGATCGACCGCGCCTTCGCCCAGGACATGGGTGTCGCGCACCGGTGCGCCCGCCCCCGCCACGGCTTCCAGCGCCGGCGGCAGGGCTTCCTGCAGGGCGTCGAAATCACGGGCGACAAGAGTGAGGACAAGGCGCATGGGCGCCCAGCCTCTGGCCTATCGGCGGAAGCGCCGCAAGAGGGCCAAGGGCCGGCGGCGGATGGCGGCTGTAGCCGGAAGACTGGCGCCGTCGGCTTCAGGCCGTTGCGGCGATCCCCTTGGGCGAAGGACCAAAGCGGTTGGGGCCCGGCGTGCCATCGAGAAAGCCGCATTCGATCAGGGTCCAGAAAAATCCCACGATCGGGATCAGGTTGATGAGAACCATCCAGCCGGTCTTGTCGCGATCGTGCCAGCGCTTCACCTGGATGGCCAGGGCCGGCCATACCAGCGCCAGGAGGATGAGGCTCCCGAAGAAGCCGGCGCCGTGAAAGGCGCCCACTATGGCGGCCGGATTCCCGGTCAGGACCGCGGCGCTATAGGCGCTGCCGAAAGAGAACGTCCATATGATCGAACTCGACCACCCACAGAATGATTCCGCCGATCCAGAAATGCAGGCGGCGTGTTCGCCCCTCGAAACTCAGGAATAGATGCCTGAAGTCCATGGTTTCGCTCCCTCTGTTGCTTTTGGAAGGCTAACACAGCCAAGCGCCGCCGCAACTGGGGTCGAATTTCGGTGGTGTCTCGGTTCGGATCGGCGTGGTCGCCTGAACCGGAGAGAGCGGCCAACGCCGCCTTGGCCTCAGGCCCGCGCGATCCGCAAGCTGATGGGGATGAAGAGCACGGAGCCCAGGCCGATGCTGGCGCCGGCCACCTTGTCGGTGGGAAAGGCGGTGACGCCAGCGAAACCGGCCAGGGCGTCCAGGCCGGCGATCAGGCCTACGACCAGCGCCGTCCAGGCCAGGACACGACCGATCATCGGCCGCTCGCTCGCCAGATCGCCTCCCATCGCCGCCACGACGCCGGCTCCCAGGGCCGCCGTGCCGAGGAGAAAGAGCGCGTCCCACAGGCGCTTGAAACCCTCGAAGGCCGAGGCGTCGCCGCCGGCCGCCAGGGGCGGGAGCACATAGCCAGTCATCAGATCGACGAAGGTGAAGATGACAATGGCCAGAAAGAGCGCGATCCAGCCGGCGGCGCTCACGCCCCGGCCCCGACGCCCCAGTTCCTGGGCGACGAGCAGGACGCCCGCCGCCCAGATCAGGTCGCCGAAGATCCCCACCGTGCCGGCCGCCCGCAGGGTGGCAACGCCCCGGGTTGCGCCGGCCACGGCGGCGGCGAGATCCAGCGGCTGGACCGGTCCGGCCATGGCGCCCGGCGAGGCGACATAGAAGGCGCTGGTGACGACGACGCTGACCGCGCCGACCGCCGAGAGCGCGCCGCCCACGGCCACGGGTGTAAGCCTAGCCTCCCGGACCTCGGCCCCAAGAGCCTCCACATGGGTGCTGGTCATATCGAGCCTCGCCATTTAGTCTCAATATGAAACCAAACACAGATAGTTTTGGATTGCAACCAAATTGGCCGACAAGACCCATCTCTCGCGCCTCAACTGTTCGCTCGCCGGCGCCTTGAGCCTGGTGGGGGACGGCTGGTCTCTGCTCATCATCCGTGACGCCCTGCTGGGGGTCCGGCGATTTGGCGAGTTCCAGCAGAGCCTGGGGCTGGCCAGGAACATCCTCACCGAGCGGCTAAGGCGGCTGACGGCCGAGGGGGTGCTGACCCGCGAAGGGCCCGACCGGCGGCCGATCTACAATCTGACCGACAAGGGCCGCGCCCTGGCGCCGGCGCTGATCGCACTCATGCAGTGGGGCGACCACTGGGTGTCCGGCGATGTGCCGCCGGTGGTGGTCACCGACGCGGAGGGGCGAAAGATCGATCCCATCGCGCTTGGCGCCGCCGGCCGGCCGAGGGAGGCGGCCGACCTGAGATTTTCGCCAGGCGCGGGTGCGCAGCCGCCCACGCGCGAATTCCTCGCCAGGATGGCCAGCCGGGCGCGCGACGGATGATGGGAAACGGCGTGTGGCGCTGGGTCGTGTGCGCGCTGGTGGCAATGGCTGCTTTCGAAGAGATTGTGTTGAAAAACCCCAAAATCCGGGTCGCCGGGAAATGCGCCGAAATGTCATTGCGAGGCAGATGTTGACTTCAATTGCCGCGCCCTGAGGCCGGGATGGCCGCCTGAGGCAAAAGGCCGTCAACGCACGTGCCCCCGCGTCCTATTTCAGGAACCCCGTACACGGTCCGGAATTTTCGGGGTCGTCGGCGAAAATGGAGTTTTTCAACACAATCGAAGACGAGGCGGCCGTTACGCAAACACCGATGCTTCGCCCTCAGGAGGCGTGGCTTGCCGGGAAAGCAAGCATAGCGGTGTGGCTTGCGCTGACGGCGGATGCCGATTGGCCGGAGACTGCCGGCGAAGAGGGCGCGAGGGCGGCCATAGCTTGTATCAGCGCGTGAGGGGCGGCGTCCGAGCCGCTGGTGACTGTGACGTTCGTGCCGCCCTTGCCGTCGGAGGAGAGGTGGAACGTATCGCCGGTGAAGACGCCTGAGAGCTGCAAGTCGGCGACGGTCACGGTGCCGTTCTGAACGAGCAGCTTGTCACCGGCTTCCAGGGTGACCTTCGTCGCCGCCTTGTTGATCAGGTCAATCGTTCCGCCAGGGGCGAAGCCCGCAATGGTTGCATCGAACGCCGTGGCCCGGGTGAGGGCCAGCGTGCCGCCGGGAGCCTCGAAGGTCGCGGTGAGCGTCGCGGCGACAACCCCGCCGAACCGTAGGGTCGCGCCGCCACCGATCTCCAGAGCCCCAGAGCCGGTGATCGACTTGCTGAAGTCGAACACACCTGCCGCGCCTTTAATCACCCCGTTGTCACTCACGGCCACCTCCACCGCCGCCAGGCCAGCGCCGGAGGTCCTGGTGAGCGTGCCATCGACCACGATGCGCGATGCCGTCGATGTCCCGCTCAAAATATCGAAATTGCCAGCGATGCCGTAGGCGTATTTGTTGGCTATCGTCAGCTTGCCGGTCCCGCCGGTGCTGTCGCCGAGCGTAAGGGTCCCGGTCTGGGTGACCGTTCCGTCGTCTATCAATTGAGCGCCACCGCCGACCACGAGCCCGGCGACCGTCGCGGTCGGGACCGTCAACTGGCCGCCGCCGTCGAGCGTTCCGCCGAGGGTCCACGCTTGCGTCTTCAGCGCCACGACGTTGCCGCTGGCGATGGTGAAGACCGCCCCGGCGGCGTTGACGAAGCCTCCCGATCCGACGACGGAAAAATCGTCGCCGTCGCCGACCGCGACCGTCCCTTCGTTCACGAAGTCGACGAGGTTGAGCTCCAGTGCGTCGCCGGCGGGAGAATTGATCGTCCCCTCATTGATCAGTTTGTCACCCGCCGTCCGATATTCGTCTTGAATGGACGCCGGGCCGGTCTGGTCGATGGTCAAGCTGAGTCCGAGCGTGAGCGTGCCGCTCGCCGAGGTGGTCTGCAATTGTATCAGGTTTGAGTTGCCTCCCAGATCGAACGTGGCGTTGTCGAGCGTCTGGTTGCCCGCGACGAACATGCTGCTGCCGCTACCGGTGAGATCGATTTGTCCGGCGCCCGTGCCACCGGCTCCGCTCAACACCAGGCCGGCTCCGGCGATGGTGACAGCAGAACTGGCGGGCGAAAGGTCAAGCGTTCCGTCATAGGTGAGGCCTTCGAGCGCGCCGCCTTTGAACTGAAAGGCCCCGCCGCTTGAGCTGAGCGTTCCGCCGCTGATCACGCCGCCTTGGCTAAGTCGTAGGTCGCCGGACTCCAAATCAATGCCCGAACCGAGGCTGAGGGCGCCGCCGGTGGAGATCGAGACCAGCGCGCTGGGGTTGTTCACGGTGAGCGAGTCTGCGGCTTCGGCCTTGGTGACCGTGACCGTATAGTTCGCGGAACCTTGGATCACCGCATCGTCGCTCGCCCCCGGCACGACCCCGCCGGACCAAGCCCCCGCGTCCGACCAGTCGCCGCCCGCAATGGATGTCCAGTTGATTGTAGCCACGGTCGTCGCATCCGAAAGAATGGCCGATCCTACCTCGCCTGCCGCCGCAAGTCGAGAAACGTCCGCAGGTATCTAGGGCGCCGTTTTCTCGTATTCGTCACGGCGGCGCGGCCAGTCCGGATAGCCGGCGTCGTTGCGGCCCTCGGGGGTAAGGTCGAGGTAGTGATTGGCCCCCAGCAACGCATCGAGGCCTCGGGCATAGGTCGAATAGGTGTGGAACACCTCGCCGCCGTCGCCCCCGCGGAAGACGCTGAGGCCCGGCAACTCAAGGTCCACGTAACGCGGGTCGGCCTCGATCGTGCCGAAATTATAGTCGACTCGCCCGGCGGCCACCTCCGCCTCGGTGAAGGAGACGCGAAAGTCCCGGTTGAATTCCGGACCCCGAGCGGACACCCACTCAAAACGCCAACCCATCCGCGCCCTGTAGGCGAGGAGTTTTTCCAGCGGCGCGCTGGAAACGGCGACGATCGTCACATCGTGCCGCGCCAAATGTGGCGCCGGTCCATCGATATGCTCGGCCTGGAACGAACAGCCGGGACAGGCGGCGTTCCAGTCCGGGGCGTACATCAGGTGGTGGACCATGAGCTGGCCGCGGCCGTCGAACAGTTCGGCAAGAGTCTTGGGTCCGCTGGAGGTGTCGAACATATAGGTCTTGTCGACCTTCACCCACGGCAGGGCGCGCCGCTCGGCGGCCAGCGCATCGCCCTCGCGCATGTGAGCCTTTTCTTTCACAAGCAGCGCTTTTCGATCGGCGAGCCATTCTTCCCGGGACACGATCTTCGACGACGGCATGGGCGTGACTCCTCCTTCGCCCAAAGGCGTACGATCAAGGGCCGCAGGGTTCAACCCAACCGCCGCCGGCACAGGTGGGTTCGGAACCCGGTTCGGGTTGATCGGCCCGGCGATAACGGTGAAGGTGGCGTGGACGGCGATATCGCCCTTGGGCGCGCCGTCGTGGCCCAGCCGTCTTCAAGGAGGAGCGCGGTGAGAGTTTCTCTGGTTCTCGCCGCCGCGGCGACGGGTCTGTTGGGGTTGTGCTTCGGACAGGCCGGCGCCACGCCGCCGGCGCCCGTCTATGGATCCATGGCCGGGGCCGATCTGGGCGATGGGGCCAGTCTCAACGGCTCCATCCCCTTCCCGGCCAACAACGCCTGGAACACCGACATCAGCAAGGCGCCGGTCGATCCCAACTCCGCCAGCCTGATCACCTCCATCGGGTCGACGCTCGGCCTGCATCCGGATTTCGGCGCCGGGACGTGGGATGGATCGATCATCGGCATCCCTTACGTCGTCGTCTCCTCGGCCCAAAAGCCGGTGGCGATCGTGCTGGGCGCCTACAAAAGCCAGAGCGACCCCGGCCCCTTTCGCGTGCCGCCCACGGCGCCGATCGAGGGCTATAGGCCCGACGGCAAGGCTTTCGGCGGCGACCGGCACGTGCTGGTGATCGATCGCGACACCAATCGCCTCTATGAGATGTTCGACGCCTATCCACGGACGGGCGGAACCTGGAAGGCCGCCGCCGGCGCCCTCTTCCATCTCAACGCCAACAATGTCCGGCCCACGGCCAAGCCGGACTGGACCAGCGCCGACGCCGCCGGCCTGCCGATCTTTCCGGGCCTCGTACGCTATGACGAGGCCTCCACCGGGGTGATCCGCCATGCCCTGCGCTTCACCGTCGGAACCTCGCGCCGGGCCTATGTGGCGCCGGCCAACCACTTCGCTTCGAACGAAACCAGCGCCTATCTTCCGCCGATGGGCATGCGCGTGCGGCTGAAGGCCAGCTACCAGATCCCCGCCGGCTTTTCCAAGGAGACCCGGGCCATCCTTGAGGCCCTGAAGACCTATGGCATGATCGTCGCCGACAACGGCTCGTCCTGGTTTATTTCCGGGGCCCCGGACTCCCGCTGGAACAACAACGCCCTGGTGGGCGAGTTGGCCACGGTGAAGGGCTCGGATTTCGAAGTCGTCAAGATGGGCGCGCTCCACACCCAATAGAAAGCCTGGCGACCCGATCGGCATGGAACAGCAATCGACCGGCGAGGCGGCGGCGAGGCCTCGCGTGGTGATCGTCGGCGCCGGGTTCGGCGGTCTGGAGGCGGCCCGGACCCTGGCCCGCGCGCCCGTGGAGGTGGAGGTGGTCGACGCCCGCAATCATCACACCTTCCAGCCTCTGCTCTATCAGGTGGCGACGGCGGCGCTGTCGCCGGCGGAGATCGCCTGGCCGATCCGCCATCTGCTTAAGGGGCAGGCCAACATCAGGGTGCTGATGTGCCGCGTTCTGGGGATCGACCCCGCGCGGCGCCAGGTCATCACCGAGACCGGCCCGCTGGCCTATGATCAGCTGGTGATCGCCGCCGGGGCCACCCACTCCTATTTCGGCCATGACGCGTGGGAGGCGTTCGCGCCCGGGTTGAAGACCATAGAGGACGCCCTGGCCATCCGCCGCCGCATCCTTTCGGCCTTCGAACGCGCCGAGCTGGCCGGCGACGGCCGCGCCGATCCGGCGCTGACCACCTTCCTCATTGTCGGCGGCGGTCCGACCGGGGTGGAGATGGCCGGGTCCATCGCCGAGATCGCCCGCGACGCCCTAAAATCGGAATTCCATCACATCGATCCGGCCGCGGCGCGGATCGTACTGCTGGAGGCCGGCCCGCGCATCCTGCCGGCCTTCCCCGAACATCTCGCCGCCGACGCCGCCCGGCGCCTTGCTCGTTACGGCGTCGAGGTCTTGACCGGAACGAAGGTGGTGGGGATCGACAGTTCAGGGGTCTCGCTGGAAGAGAGCCGGATCGAGGCAGCCACCGTCGTCTGGAGCGCCGGGGTGCGGGCGGCGGCGGTGACGGCCGCCCTGCCGGGCGAACACGATGCCGCCGGCCGGGTCCGCGTGGCGCCCGATCTTTCGTTGCCTGGTTGGCCAGACATCTTCGTGATCGGCGACAGCGCCGCTGTGACTTCGAAGGAGGGCCGGCCGGTTCCGGGCATAGCGCCGGCCGCCAAGCAGATGGGAGCCTACGTCGGCCGGCTGATCGCCTCGCGCCTGGCCGGGGGCGCGGCGCCGCCGCCGTTTCGCTATCGCCACGCCGGCGATCTGGCCACCATCGGCCGAGGGGCGGCGGTGGTGCGTGTGGGAAGCTTCGACCTGACCGGCCTCGTCGGTTGGCTGTTCTGGGGCTTCATCCACATTTACTTCCTGATCGGCCTGCGCGCCCGGTTCTTCGTCGCCCTCGACTGGCTCTGGAGCTACGTCACCTATCACCGCGGCGCGCGGCTGATCACGGAGAGCTAGGCACCGCCCGCCGGGGTTTCATCGCCCCATCGTCATCGCCAGACGGGATGTGAGCAGCCTCCACAACAGCTTAGGCGGATAGCCGCGGTAGCTGGGCGCGTCGGTCGGGATCGGCAAGCCCCCGGAGCGGAACTTGGTCTGATTGCGCGTCTCGATCGGCGGCAGATCGCCGGCGAAGCGGCCGCGATAGGCGGAGACCCAGTGTCCCGGACCGAATTTTAGATACATGCCGGTGTTGCAGCACGACGCCACCATCCGCCGGGTCGGCGCGCCGTCCTTGATCTTGTAGCCGCTCAGGAGGTCGGCGCCGGAGACGCAGCGGAACCGGTCGTCGCGATAGGTGAGATAGGGCGTGCCGCCATCAGGATCGACGACAACGGCCGGCGCGCCGGGGAGGGCTTCGATCTGCGCGCCGCCTTTCTGGCAATCGTCGCAATAGCACACCGCGCTGATGATCGGCGCGCCGCGGGCTTCGCACCGGACGCGTCCGCAAGCGCATGAGGTGGTTCTGACGATCGAGTCCATTGCCGCCTCCAGCTCTCTGATGCGCCCGGTGTGGATCGACGCATCGGCAAAGGCGTATAAAATCCGCCGACGATCAATATCGGGAAGGATCGGGGCTGTGGGAAAATATTCGGCTGGTCTGTCGCGACGCGCGCTCGCCGCGGCGACACTATTGCTCGTCGCTCTCGCCACGCCGGCCCTGGCGGAGGCGCCCGCCTACGTCACCGCCGCCATCGCCGACCCATCTCGGCCGAAGGACGATGTCGCCGCCGATCGCCTGCGCGATCCGGGGGACACTCTGGCCTTCGCCGGCGTGGCCCCCGGCATGCGAATCGGCGAGCTGTTTCCGGGCGGCGGCTATTACACCCGCCTGCTTAGCGACATCGTCGGGCCCAAAGGCAAGGTCTATGGCGTCGAGAACGCCGGCTGGAAGGATGCGGTGAAGGCCGACCAGCAGCTGTTGGCCGGGCCGGGCCGAAGCAACGTCGTGGTCGATATCCTGCCGTTCGG
Source organism: uncultured Alphaproteobacteria bacterium (assembly GCA_963817995.1). Taxonomy (GTDB): domain Bacteria; phylum Pseudomonadota; class Alphaproteobacteria; order Caulobacterales; family Caulobacteraceae; genus Acaudatibacter. The sequence goes on along the minus strand of CAWFQJ010000013.1, from coordinate 127,926 downwards.
CCAGCTGAACCTGCCCGCCGGACTCGATCTCTTCTGGATCACCCAGAACTATCACGACCTCAAGATCGCCGAATACGGCGCCGTCGACATGGCCGCCTTCAACCGAAAGGTGTTCGAGGCCCTCAAGCCCGGCGGCGTCTATTTCATCCTCGACCATCAGGCCAATCCGGGGACGACGACCGCGCAGATCGCCGTGCTGCACCGCATCCCCAAGTCCCAGGTCATCGCCGAGGTGACGGCCGCGGGTTTCAAGCTGGAGGCGGAAGGCGTCTTCCTGAACCGGCCGGGGGATGACCACACCAAGACGATCTTCGACCCGGCCATCCGGGGAAAGACCGATCAATATGCGCTGAAGTTCGTCAAGCCGGCCGGCTGAGGGGCCGAGCGGGCGACGCCGAACTTTCGGCTACGCCCCTGAAGCCTGACCCTTCCGCGGTGTTCTGGGGGCCTAGCGAAACCGAAATTCCGTGGGCGCCGAAGTTGCGGCGCCTAGCGGACGCAAGGACTATTGGCTTACGGCGACGCACCCAACCGGAGGAGATCGAAAATGGCGAGTGACGGACCTAGCGCTGGTGACAAGATGGCCGCGATGCGAACGGGTCTCGCGTTTACGCGCACCCATTTGGCGGGAGACAGAACCCTGATGGCGGTCCAGCGCACGGCGCTGTCGCTGATCGGCTTTGGCTTCACCATCTATAGCTTTTTCAGTTCGATCCTGAAGAAGTCGCCTTTGGCCAGCGACTTTCCGCCCGAGGCGCCTCGCCGCTTTGGCCTGACCCTGGTGATCCTTGGCGTGCTGCTGTTGACGGCCGGGATCACCAGCCACCTCAGATACATGTCGCGCCTTCGAAACGAGCGGGCGTCGATGGCGGATATGGGTCTGCCCGGGGAAAACGCCGAAAGCCTGTTTACCCCCGCCGTGCTGGCGGCTCTGCTCCTGCTCTTGGCGGGACTTCTCGCCATCGCCAGCATCGTGGCCCGGATCGGCCCGTTCGGCTGATGCGTCTCTAATGAAATGCGTTGGAAAGGTCGAAATAGACGGTCTTTTCCGCCGCCATGCCGGCTTCGCCGTCGGTGATTGTCCGCGCCTTCACCCGGCGCCGATCGAACACGATCTCGGCTTTGTAGGATTCCGACGCATCGCCTCCGGTGAGCGTCAGGGCGAACTCGCCACTAGGCCCCTTGTGCAATCCGATGCTTCCCACGTCGGGCAACGCGCCGAACGCCGATCTCGGCACGACTACGGCGCGCCCGTCGACGGTGATCGCCAGGTCGTCGACCAGGCTGCAAGGATAGCGGCTATAGGTGCAATTGTCGTTCTCACGGCCGGGATCGGATCACCCGGCTTGCCGATGGCCACGTCATGAGTGGCGAGCGTCGCCGCCACGCGATGGCCGCCGATCACCTCCACGACCGTCGAGGTCTGTTCGAGCGGGACTGGCGTGGCGGCGGGCGCCGCCCCGGCGCTGACCAGCAAGGTCAAAGTCGCCAAGGCGCGGGCGGTGGCGCGGAGAATTCTGGGTGGCGATATTTTCAGGAAAGGCCGCAATCGATCGGGGCTGCAAAAGGAGTTGCCACATGAGAGCCGCAATTGCACTGCTGCGCAATCAGTCGCCGCGCGAGGCGGCGAGCCTTCATGAGCCTTGACGATTGACCCACCTGATCGAGGCTGAAGACGCGGATTTCGCCTGGATGCTGGGCCATGGGCCTGGCGGGGGCGGCCTCACCGTGCCGCCGGATGGCGTCGATACGCCCGAAACCTTGGGCGTGGTGCGAGCTATCCGCTCGCGCCTGGCGCTCGCCGGCGTCCAAGGTTCCTGGATGATGGTCGCCCATGGCGAGGTGGTCGGGCTGTGCGGCTATCTGCGTCCGCCCTGCGAGGGTGAGGCCGAGATCGGCTATGGCGTCGCGCCCCGCCGGAGACGGCTGGGCCACGCCACCCGCGCCGTCGCGGCGATGGCGGCCGCGGCCAGGTCCGCCGGTCTCTTGGCTCTCACCGCCCGGACCGTCCCGGCCAATGGGCCGTCGCAAAAAGCGCTTGTGGCCAACGGCTTCGTGGAAATCGGCCGCGCGGTCGATCCGGAGGATGGCGAGGTCATCGCCTGGCGGCTCGAACTGCGCTAACGACGGTCGATAGCCAAGCTTGGCTCATCGGCCACCCGGACCCGCGCGCCATGAATCCCGACATCCTCGCCCTCATCGTCGCGCCGCTGATCTTCGCCTGCGGCCTGCTGGGGCTCTTCATCCGCGCATGGGAGCCACGCAACGACACCACCGACGACACCCGCGACCTGATCAATCGCACCACCGGCCTGGTGGCCACGCTCTCGGCCCTGGCGCTCGGCCTGCTCGTCTCATCGGCCACCAACTTCTACAACAACCAGAAGACCGCCCTGGAGGTTGTCTCGGCCAAGACGGTGCAACTCGACAGGCTGCTCGGCCGTATCGGACCCCAGACCGCGCCGTCGCGGGCGATCCTGAAAGGGGTTCTGCAGGAAAGCTACAACCGCGCCTGGGGAGGCAATCGCTATCGCGCCAGCCTGCCGCCGGCCGATCTCACAGGCGCCAAGATGGATACGCTCTACCTCTCGCTCACCGCTCTGCGCGACGCTTCGCCGCCCAGCGAGACCTATCTCATCAACAAGGCCACCGACCTCGTTTCCACCATCGAGGATCAGCGGATGCAGATCGCCCTGCAGGTGCGCAACGCCATCGTCTGGCCTCTGCTGGTCATGCTGATCACCTGGACCTCGCTGCTGTTCTTCGGTTTCGGCCTGGTCGGCCGCCTCAACCTGACCTCGGTGCTGGTCCTGGCGGTGGGCGCTTTCGCGCTCGGGAGCGCCGTCTTCATGATCGTCGAACTCAGCACGCCCTACAGCGGCCTCCTGCGCATAGAACCGACGCCGGTGCTGGACGCGATCGCGGCGATCGGGAAGTAAGTTCGCGAAAGTCGACATTCCCGACCCAAACCTTAGTCCCCTAAATTTCTGCGCATGAAATAGCGGCTTTGGCCGCCGGGAAACCGGTCGAGTTCGCCAAAGACTTCGTAGCCAAGGGCCTCGTAGAATGGGCGCGCCTGAAAGGTGTCCAGCCATGCGGAATGACAGCCGTTCACCAGGGCGTGGGCCTCGGCCTTCTGCATCAGATGACGGCCGACGCCCTGGCCGCGGAGGCTGTCGCCGACCCAGAGCGCTTCGATGAATAGCCACTCCCATGAAATAACGCCGACGAGGCCGCCCCCGAGGGCGCCGGCGTCATCGGTGACGCGCAAGCCGAAGCGCTGGGACTGGTGAGGCACGGTGCGGGAATGGAAATCGTTGATCTCCCGGGCCAGGGCGGCGCGCAACTCGGGGGCCGGCGCCACGTCGAAATTGAGCGTAAGGCCCTGCAGCAGGTCTGCTATGTCCATCGTCTTGCCCCCATCGGCCAACATCCCCTGTCCATCGGCTCAATAACAGGTCGCGCGGCGATGTCAGTTCACCTCGAGCGGCCCTGGCCACGGCGATGACAGGCCGGCGCTCGCGCAGGGAGGTTCTGGAGGCCACGATCGCGTGCCTCGTCAGCGGTGCCGGCGCGGCGGAGGCGGGTTCGACCACGGGTCTTATCGAGCCAAGCATGCGGCTGAAGACCAGGCCTTCGACCGGAGAGAAGGTCGCCTTGACGCTGGACGCGTGTCCGGGCGGCTTCGACGCCCGGATCGCCACGGCCCTGGTCGATATGGCCGTTCCCGCGACGGTCTTCGCAACCGGCGCCTGGATCCGTCGCCATCCGGAGGGCGTCGCCTTTCTTCGCGCGCACGGTGATCTGTTCGGAATCGAAAATCACGGCGATCGACATATTCCGCCGGTGCTAGGGCACCGGAGGGTCTTTGGCATTCAAGTCGCCGGCGACCTGGCGACCATCAAGCGGGAAGTCCTGGACGGGGCCGGCGATGTCGAGCGTCTGACCGGCGCGCCGCCCAGGTGGTATCGCGGGGCCACCGGCTTCTATAGTCCCCCCGCCTTGGAAGCGATCGAGGGATGGGGCTTACTGATCGCCGGATATTGCCTCAATGCCGACGTCGGCGCGTCTCTGCCGGCCCAGACGGTGGCCCGCCGGATCGCGGCGGCCAAGGATGGGGATGTCATTGTCGCCCATGTGAACCAACCCACCCGATCCAGCGGATTGGGCATGATCGAAGGCGTGCGCGCGCTACGAGAACGCGGCGTGCAATTTGTCCGCCTCGATCGTTTGGGGCGATCGGATGTTTCGTATGGGCCCATGCCGCCGCCGTCAGTCCGGAATGCTGACTCCGAAGCCGGCGGGTGAATTGTCGCTGATGGCGCCGTCGCCAGCGGCGATGGCGCTTTCGATCAGGGTCACATTGGCTTGCTGGTCGATCTCGATCACGCCGTGGAAGAGGGTGTCGCCCGGGCCGGCGGGGTCATAGTGACCCTCGACGTTGAAGCGAATCCGCGGGTCCTGCGCCGTGCCGTACGGCGTCTGCAGGGCGGTGAACTGGACCTCGAGCGAGGAGAACCCGGACTTGGCGCTGGCCTCCAGCTGGACATAGACGTTGGCCATCACCGGCGCGAGGATGCTGTCGGGATCATCGATGATCGTCTGTTCGTAGGCCCGGAAACTGCCGCGCAGGGTGAACAGGATGGAATCGTCGTGGAACAGCGAGCCGAGCTTGCCGACGCTGAAGACGGTGGGGGTCTTGGGAGAGGCGTCGTCCGGAACCTGGCCGAGGCCGGCCGGATAGGTGATCTGGTCGGATTTGTAGCCGACCCCGCCCTCGTTGGTACTGACGATATCCTTGACGAGACTGATCCCGTCGAGCGCCAGGCTGGCTCCATCTTCGGCCATCGCCGTTCCCTCTTGTGGGCCGCCCCGCTGGGAGACCCTAGCCCAACACGCCGGGCCAGGCCACCGCCGACTTCGCGCCTCGGCCGACGGGTCAGAGCGTGGCGGCGCCCCGCTCCCACGCGCCGGCGTTAGCTTCGGAAAACGCCTGGAAGGTCATGGGCGCGCTATGGGTCAAGGCCCTGAAGCCGTCCGCCGCGGCGTCCTGCCAGCCGCCGGCGATGGTCTCATAGGCCATGGCCAGGAACATCGCCTGGCTATCCGGCAGGCCGCGGGCGACGAAGCGCGCGGCCATCGCCGCGGTGGAGATGTGGGTGTGAGAGACCGGGCGCCCGCAGGCTTGGCCGATCAGTTCGGCGACCCGGTCATAGGATATCGCCTCGTCGCCGGTGAGGGTGAAGTCGGCGTTGAGCGGGTCCGGCGCGGTCAGGGCGGCGAAGGCGGCGCGGGCGATATCGGCCGCGCCGATGAAGGCGACGCGTCCCTCGCCGGTGTTGGAATAGATGGTGTCGTCCGCCCGGATCGAGGCGGCGAACGGTCCCTCGGTGAAGTTCTCCATAAAGGCGGCCGGGCGCAGGACAGCCCAGTCGTCGGTGTTATCCATCAGCCACTGATGGGTCTGGCCAAGGCCCGGGCCGCCGGCGGGAAGCGAGGCCATGCTGAGGAGGACGAAGCGGCGGGCGCCCTCGCGCATCGCCACGCGCAGGAACGCCTCCAGGCGGGCGGGCCCTTCCTCCAGCCCGATGGGCGCGACCAGATAGACCGAACCCACGCCCTCCAGGGCGGCGTCCCAGCTATGCGGCCGCGACCAGTCGAAGCCTGGCTCGACGCCGCGCGAGGCGGCGCGATAAGGCCTACCCGCCGCTTCCAGGAGCGAGACGAGATAGCGGCCAGTTTTGCCGGTGGCGCCAGTGACGAGCACGAGGTCGTTCATCTAACGTTTCCCGCTCAGGCCTTCGCCGGTCCGTTCAGAATAAAGGCGTCGACGGCCGCCGAGCCGAGCTGGGCCTTCAGGCCCTGGATCGGGTTCCAGTAGTCCTTGAAGTGCACGATCTTGCCGCCGCGGGCGCGGATCACCGAGATGTAGCGTTGCTCGTAGGGCTCGCCCGTGCGCACCGAGCGGCCGTGGCCGTCGAACTCCAGGATCACCACCTCGGGGTCGGCGGTCTCGTGGACGATGAGGTTGCTGGCCGAATCGACGCTCACGTCGCCGCCGACCTTGATGAGGTGAGCCAGCACCGCGGCGCGGCCCTCCACCTTTGTCGGCATGCCCGGCCGGGCGTAGGGAAACTCCATCACGAAGTCCTCGGCCATCATGTCGACGAAGCTCTGAGCCGAAGGGTCGAGGCGATCGCCCAGGGCGCTCACCAGCATGTCGACGATGGTTGGCTTGGTCTCGCTCATGGCTTAAGTCTCTTCTCGATGGAACAGGATCGTCTCGACGAGGTAGGCGAACTTACGATGGAACGCAACCGTTCCGTCGCGACGAAGGCATCGGCGCCCGGCGCCGGGCGCCTCAGCGGCGCGGCGGTGAAGCGCCCGCAAATCACCGACACATTGGCGCGGACCTTTTTCGAGGAATGGGCGCGGGTGGGCTACTCCGCCCTCAGTCTCGACGCGGTGGCGCGCAAGGCCGGGGTGGGCAAGGCGGCCCTCTATCGCCGCTGGCGCTCCAAGGCCGACATGGCCAGCGACCTCGTCAAGCAGCTCTCGGCCGCGGCCATCGCCTTCGCCGAGCCCAGCGACCACGGCTCGCTGGAGGCCGACCTCTACGCGACCCTCCTTGTCGCCCGCCGGCTGATGCGCCATCCCCTGGTGCGCCGCATCCTGCCCGATCTCTACGCCGCCCTGCCCCGCGAGCCGGCCCTGGCGGCGGCCATGCGGCCCGGAGAGATGATGCGCGAGAAGAAGGTCAAGGCGGTTATCGATCGGGCCATCGGCCGGGGCGAACTGCCCGCCAAGGTCGATCGCCGCGGCGCCACCGACGCCCTGATCGGCCCCCTCTATTGGCGCATAGTGGTGCTCGGCGAACGCTGCGACCGCCGGCGGTTGAAAACCCTCGCCCGCATGACGACGGCGGCGATCACGGCGGGGTGATGAGATGGGCGCCGAGCGCTGTCCGGGCGAATCCGTATTCACCGGCGGGCGGGACGGCCGAAACCAACCTTTCTCCTTGACCTGACCCGCCGCGCGTTGTCGAAACATCGGTGAGAGTCCGAACGTCGGACTTTCGTTTGAGGAGCTTTGCCATGGTCTGGACCACCCCTGTCGTGATCGAGATTCCCTGCGGGGCCGAGATCAACCTCTACGTCAGCGCCGAGCTCTAACAGGGTCTCTTGCGCCTTCTGGTGTTGGGGTCCGCCGCTGGCGGCGGTTTTCCCCAGTGGAACTCCAACGCCCCGGCCTGCAATCGCGCCCGCGCCGGCGATCCGGCGGCGCGCCCGCGCACTCAGACCAGCATCGCCGTCAGCGGCGACGACGAGCATTGGTGCCTGATCAACGCCTCGCCCGATCTGCGAAGCCAGATCGGCGCCACAGCGCAATTACATCCCAAAGAGGGTCTTCGCAGTTCACCGATTTCCGGCGTCGTGCTCACCGGCGGCGATGTCGACGTTATCGCCGGCCTCCTCACCTTGAGGGAGCGCCAGGCCTTCGACCTGTTCGCCACGCCGAAGATCCATGCGGTGCTGGACGCCAATCCCATATTCGAGGTGCTGGCCCGCGACACGGTGCGCAGAATTCCCGTCGTCCTCGGCGCGCCGATCCACCTGGATTGCGGACTCGAAATCGAACTCTTCGCCGTGCCGGGTAAGGTTCCACTCTATCTTGAGGGGACCGATGAACCGGCGATCGAAGCGGGCGAGACGACGGTGGGGGCGGCGATCACCCATGATGGGCGGACGGCGCTGTTCATTCCCGGCTGCGCGGCGATGACGCCGGCGTTGGCGGCGCGGGCGCGGGCGGCCGACGTGATCCTCTTCGACGGCACGATGTGGCGCGACGATGAGATGGTGGTCGCCGGGATTGGGAGCAAGACCGGAGCCCGGATGGGGCACATGAGCCTCAGCGGCGAGGCCGGAACCCTGGCCGCCTTCGAAGGCCTGACGGGCGCGCGCAAGATTCTGGTCCATCTCAACAATTCCAACCCGGTGCTGCTGGACGACTCGCCCGAGCGCGCCGAGGTTGAGCGGGCCGGCTGGGAAGTGGCCTTCGACGGCATGGAGATCGCCCTGTGAGCGAGGGGCCGCTGACGCCCGAGGGCCTGGAGGCGGCGCTGCGCGAGATCGGCGCGCGGCGCTATCACAGCCTCCATCCTTTCCACCGCCTGCTGCACGGCGGCGGCCTGAACCGCGGCCAGATCCAGGCCTGGGCGCTCAACCGCTTCTACTATCAGAGCCAGATCCCGATAAAGGACGCGATCATGGTCTCGCGCCTGCCGACCGTGGCCCTTCGCCGGGAATGGCGCCGCCGCCTCATGGACCACGACGGCGACGGCGAGGAGGGCAGGCCCGGCGGGGTGGAGCGCTGGCTCACCCTGGCCCGGGGCGTGGGCCTCGACGCCGATCTGGTGGCCAGCACATCGGCCATTCTGCCCGGCACGCGCTTCGCCGTGGACGCCTATGTCCATTTCGTCCGTGATCGGAGCGTTCTGGAGGCGGTGGCCTCGTCGCTGACGGAGCTGTTCTCCCCGACCATCATCGCCGAGCGGGTTTCGGGCATGCTGGCCAACTACGACTGGATCACCGCCGAGACCCTGGCCTATTTCACCCCGCGCCTGACCCAGGCCCCCAACGATTTCGCCTTCGCCCTGGCCTATGTGAAGGACCATGCGCGCACGCGCGAGGAACAGCAGGCGGTGCTGGACGCGCTGATCTTCAAGTGCGAGGTGCTGTGGGCTCAGCTCGACGCGCTCTATCTGGCCTATGTCGATCCTGGGCTCATTCCGCCCGGCGCCTTCGTGCCGGAGGAGGCGCGGGCGTGAGCGGGACGCCCAAGTTTCGGCCCGGCGTCAAGTTCCGTTTCGACGAGACGCGCCAGGCCTGGATCCTGCTGGCCCCGGAGAAGCTGTTCCTGCCCGACGCCGTCGCCGTGGAAATCCTCAAGCGGGTCGACGGCCGCCGGTCGAGCGGCGAGATCGTCGATGAACTGGCCGCCGCGTTCCAGGCGCCGCGCGATGTGATCGAGCGGGACGTGACCGCCATGCTCGGCGATCTGTCGGCCAAGGGGGCCATCGCCCTGTGAACCCGCCCGTCGCCCTGATCGCCGAGCTCACCCATCGCTGCCCCCTGAGCTGCGCCTATTGTTCCAACCCGCTCGATTTGAAACGGGCGGCGACCGAGCTCGATACGGTGACGTGGCTGAGGGTCATCGACGAGGCGGCGGCGCTGGGCGTGCTGCACATCCATTTCACCGGCGGCGAGCCGCTGGCGCGGGGGGACATCACGGCCCTGATCGAGGCGGCGGCGCACGCCGGCCTCTACACCAACCTGATCACCTCCGGCGTGCAGCTATCCGACAAGGTGATGGGCAAACTCGCCGAGGCCGGCATCGACCACATCCAGCTCAGCCTGCAGGATGTTGAGGCCAAGGCGGCGGATGCGTCGGGCGGCTACGCTGGCGGCCATGCCCGCAAGCTGGCCGCCGCGGCGCGGATCGTCGGCGCCGGCGTGCCGCTGACGCTCAATTTCGTTATCCATCGGGGCAATGCCGATCGGGTCGCGGCGATGATCGACCTGGGCGAGACGCTGGGCGCGTCGCGCATCGAGATCGCCCATGCCCAATACTACGGATGGGCCCTGCTCAATCGCGCCGGCCTGATGCCGAGCCGCGAGCAGCTGGAAAGCGCTGCCCGGGCCGTCGAGTCCGCGCGGAGGAAATTCAAGGGACAGATTGTTGTCGACTATGTCGCGCCCGACTATTTCGCCACGAGGCCCAAGGCCTGCATGGGCGGCTGGGGTCGCCAGGCGCTGAACATCTCGCCGGACGGCCAGGCGCTGCCGTGTCATGCGGCCCTGACGCTGCCCGGGTTCGACTTCCCCTCGGTGCGGGACCAATCGCTCTCTGACATCTGGAACCGGTCGGAAGCCTTCGAGCGCTATCGCGGAACCGGCTGGGCGCCGGAGCCGTGCCGAAGCTGCGAGCGCCTGGAGATCGACTGGGGCGGCTGCCGCTGCCAGGCCTTCGCATTGACCGGGGATGCCGGCGCGACCGACCCGGTGTGTGCGTTGTCGCCCGATCATGGGCTGATCGAGGCGGCGCTGGCGGAGAGTGAACGGCCTGCCCTGGTCCCGCGCAAAATCGGCTGGCTCCAGGCCGTGTGATCGGTTCGAGGGTAGGACGCCTTTAGAAATTCAGCCGCAGGCCGCCATAGACCGCGATGGGGGCCGCAGGGCTCTGGAAGCGATTGTTGACGCCAGGGCCGTTGGCGACACCGTCGGCCGGCACGCCCGGCGCGCCAACGCCGGTGGGGTCGCCGAGAAGGCCGAAGTTGGCGTATCTGGCGTCGAAGAGGTTATCGATGCTGGCGAAGAGCTGGAACGCGCGAGTCACGTCATATCTCGAATAGAGATCGACCACGGCGTAGCCGGGCAGCGGCGCGAGCTGGTTTGACTGATCGCCGCCATAGTACTGGCTGGAGACAACCACGAGGTCGGCGCCGACCACAAAGTGGCGGAGAATTTCAACGTCGGCGCCGGCCTTGAAGCGGCTTTGCGGGATTCCGGGAAGCCGGTCGCCGGGCCTGACCTGGATATCGCCGCCCGCGTCCTGGTAGGGATTCGACGGCGAGGGCAGCAGCAGCGACGACTGGAAGGTGGCGTCGATGAAGCTGTAGCTGGCGTAGGCGTCGATACGGCCGGTGTGATAACGGGCGGAAAGCTCGGCGCCAGCGCGCCGCGTGCCGCCGATGTTCTGGAAATAGCCGGCGCTGAGCGAGGTGGCGACGCCGTAGATGTCGTCATCGATATCGGCGCGGAACAGTCCGGCGCTCCAGGTGAGCCGCCCGCCGGCTGGTGTCGAGAGGCGCCCGCGCAGGCCCGCCTCCCAGGTGTGGGAGACCACCTGCTTGAGGTTGGGCGGATCGCTGGAAAGGGATGACGGCAGGAGGCAGGGCGCCTGGGGATTGGAGCACTCGATTTCGCTGGGACTGGGCGCGCGGTTCGCTTCGGCGTAGCCGCCATAGAAGGTCATCCACCCCGTCAGATCGTAGGTGAGGCCCAGGGCCGGGTTGAACCGGGCGTAGCGGTTGTCACCTGAAAGTGCCGCCCCCAGCCGATCGCTCAGATCGATGCCGGCGAGGTTGTATCGGCCGCTGGCGGTTATGGCGAGGCGGGTGGTTGGGCTAAAAGTGTCGGTGATCCACAGCCCATAGTAGGTAGAGCTGGCGCCCAGGCTCACCGGCGTTGCCGTGAACGGCGTGTTTTCCGGCGTCTGGACGAAGTAGCCGGACGGCAGAACCTGGAGCGCGCTGTTGATCACGCCCACTTCGGCGCTCGAGGTGAAATCGGTGTTGGCATGGTCGATCGAACCCCCGGCCGACAACTGATTGGCGCGCGAGGCCACCGGCGCGGTCGAGGTCAGCTGGAGGGCGCCGCCGACGCCGAGGGATTCGATGGTTTCAAAGTCGTTCTCGCCGATGGGCGTGGCGCCGCCATCGGAGATATCGGGGATCGGGCCGCCGGCCGTGCTCGTAAGCGGCGTCGTCCCATCGCCCTGGCACAGCCGGCCGAGATCGGGGGCCTTAACGCAGGCGGTGTAGTCGGTGGTGTTGCCGTTGCTCACCGCCTGACTGAAGTAGCGAAAATAGAGATCACCCTGGAGCGAAAGGGTCGAGGTGGCCGCGTAGGCCGCGTCGAGCGTGCCGAAGGCCACGCGGTCGACGTTTTCCTGCGGGCTGGTGAACACCAGGCTGCGCGAGACGGCCAGTTCCTGCACCGGCGCAGCCCCCTGCCCGTCCAGAGCGTTGTCGGCGCCGGAAAAGCTGAGATCGAGGCTAAGCTTGCCGCGCCTGGCGCTGAAATCGCCATAGACCTGGCGAAGAGTGCTGGGCGAGAATTCCCGCCAGCCGTCGTCATGCAGCAGATTGACGCCGATGTAGCCGCCGACGACGCCATTGTTGGCGCCATACTCGGCCGAGAAAGAGCGACGGCCAAACGAGCCGCCACTGACCTGGGCGTCGCCGCCCGGATCGTCGAAGCCGTTCTTCATCGACAGCACCACCGCGCCGCCGAGCGCGTTGAGGCCATAGAGCGGATTGGCGCTCAGCACGGTCAGATGGTCCACGGCGATGTCGGGGATCAGGTCCCAGTTGACGGTGTCGCCAAAGGCTTCGTTGATCCGAACCCCGTTATGGTAGACCGCCAGGCCCTGAGGCGTGCCTAGCACGGGCGAGGCCTCGAAGCCGCGATAGAGGATATCGGGCTGAAAGGGATCGTTCAGATTGTCATTGACGCTGACGCTGGCCAGTTGGTTGGCCAGAGCGGCGATGGTGCTGGGCAGGCCCTCTCGGCGCAGGTCGGCGACCGACAGGGTCTGGATATTGGCCGGCGCCTTGGCGATGTCGATCCGGGTTCCGGGCACGGGCGTGGCGGCGATGACATCGACCTGGGCGACCGTGGGGGCCGGGCCGGGCGCGGACTGCGCCGCCGCGCAGGCGGGAAGGCTCAGAAGTCCGGCCAACAGAGCGAGGGTCTTCAGGGCGCCCCTTGGCGTGAGATCAGGAATCCGAGAGTGCTTGCGCCGGCGCGTCATGTGACCGCTGGGCGGCCATGTCACCTCTGCATCTGGATCAGCTGGTTCATCGGCATGGGCAGCATGTTGTGATCGAGATTGGCCATGATCCAGAGCGAGCCGGTAACCACCAGGGTGACGATCAGCACGCCGAACGCCAGGGCGAGGACATTGTTGGTGTTGTCCGGCGCGGTGGTGATGTGCAGGAAAAAGACCAGATGGATGCCCATCTGGGCGATGGCCAGCACGGCCAGAGCGATGGGGACGCCGGGGCCATAGATTTCGCCCGTGCCGGCGGCCCAGAACGAGGCCGCGGTCAGGACCGCCGACAGGGCAAGGCCGATCAGATAGCCGCCGATCCGCGCGGGGACGGAGCCGCCGTCCTCGCCGGGGGCGGCGTCGGTCTCCATGGCGCCTTCCGAGGCCATCAGATGACTCCCTTGAGATAGACGATAGTGAAGACCGCGACCCAGACGATATCGAGCGCGTGCCAGAACAGGGTAAAACAATAGAGGCGCCGCAGGGTGCTGGGCCGAAATCCACGGCTAGCGACCTGGGCCATCATCACCAGCAGCCAGATCAGTCCGGCGGTCACGTGGGCGCCGTGAGCGCCCACCAGGGTGAAATAGGAGGAGAGGAAGGCGCTGCGCGAAGGGCCAAACCCCTGGGCGACCAGGCCGTTGAAGTCGTTGATCTCCAGACCGATGAAGGCCGCGCCCAGGGCGAAGGTGACCGCCGCGGCGGCATAGATCGCCGGCTTGTGGCGTACACTCGTGGCGATGGAGAGCATGCCGCAACTAAAGCTGCTGGCCAGCAGCAGGCCGGTTTCCAGAGCCACGCGAGGCAGATGAAACAGCTGACGCGCCGTAGGGGCCGCCGGCGGTGTGGCCGGCCAGCACGGCGTGGGCGGCGAACAAGGCCGAGAACATCACGATGTCGCTGAGCAGGAACACCCAGAAGCCGAAGCTGACGGTGACGCTGGCCGAGGCCGGGCCGCCCGCGCCGTGGCCTGGGGCGTCGTCGTCGGGATCGGCGAAAGGTTCGTCGATGAGGACCGCGTCGGTCATGCGGGTTGCGGCCCATGGGGATGCAGGCGATCGATTCTGGCCACCTCCTCGGCCGGGATGACGATCGGACTGTCGTCGCGCCAGGCGAAAAAGAGCACGGCGACGAAGGCGCCGATCAGGCTGGCGATCGCCATCCACCAGATGTGCCAGATCAGGGCGAAGCCGGCGAAGAAGGCGAAGAAGGAAAGGACGATGCCGATGGCGCTGTTGCGCGGCACCTCGATGGCTTCATATTTCGGCGCCGCCGCCTGTTCGAGGCTCTTCTGCTTCATGCCCCAATAGGCGTATTCGCCGTGAACGCGCGGCAGGACGGCGAAGTTGAAGATCGGCGGCGGCGAGGCGGTCGACCACTCAAGGGTGCGGCCGTTCCACGGATCGCCGGTGAGGTCGCGATGCTGGTCGCGCTGGCGGATGCTGACCACCAGTTGGACGACCTGCAGGATGATGCCGAGCAGGATGACCGCCGCGCCGGCGGCCGCCACCAGCATCAGCGGCTGCCATCCGACATTGTCATAGTGCTCCATCCGCCTTGTCGCGCCCATCAGGCCCAGGGCGTAGAGCGGCATGAAGGCGAGGTAGAAGCCGATGAACCAGCACCAGAACACCGCCTTGCCCAGGCCCTCGTGCAGGGTGAAGCCGAACGCCTTGGGGAACCAGAAGTTGTAGCCGGCCATGGCCCCGAACAGGACGCCGCCGATCACCACATTGTGGAAGTGGGCGACCAGGAACAGGCTGTTGTGAAGGACGAAATCGGCCGGCGGCGAGGCGAGCAGAACCCCGGTCATGCCGCCGATGACGAAGGTCACCATGAAGCCCAGCGCCCAATGCACCGGCACCGTGAAGCGGATGCGGCCGCCGTACATGGTGAACAGCCAGTTGAACACCTTCACCCCGGTGGGAATGGCGATGATCATGGTCATGATGCCGAAGAAGCCGTTGACGTCGGCCCCGGCGCCCATGGTGAAGAAGTGGTGCAGCCAGACCATGAACGAGAGTACGCAGATGCCCAGGGTGGCGACGATCATCGAGCGATAACCGTACAGCGGTTTGCCGGAGAAGGTGCTGATCACCTCGGAGAACACCCCGAAGGCCGGCAGGATGAGGATGTACACTTCCGGGTGGCCCCAGGCCCAGATGAGGTTGATGTACATCATGGGATTGCCGCCCATGTCGTTGGTGAAGAAGTGCATGCCGAGATAGCGGTCGAGCAGCAGCATGGCGAAGGTGGCCGTGAGGATCGGAAAGGCGGCCACGATCAGCAGGTTCGAGGCCAGCGCCGTCCAGCAAAAGATCGGCATGCGCGTGTAGCTCATGCCCGGCGCGCGCTTCTTGAGGATGGTGGTGACGAAATTTATGCCGGACATCAGGGTGCCGACGCCCGATATCTGCAAGGCCCAGAGATAGTAGTCGACGCCCACGTCGGGCGAATAGGCCAGCTCCGACAGCGGCGGATAGGCGAGCCACCCTGTGCGGGCGAAGACGCCGATGAAGAGGCACACATTGACCAGCAGCACGCCGGCGCAGGTCAGCCAGAAGCTGACCGAATTGAGCACCGGAAAGGCCACGTCGCGCACCCCCAATTGTAGGGGCAGGATGAAATTCATCAGCCCGATCATGAAGGTCATGGCCACGAAGAAGATCATGATCGTGCCGTGGGCGGAGAAGATCTGATCGTAGTGAGAGGGCGGCAGATAGCCGTGGGCGTGGCCGGCGGCGAGCGCCAGCTGGGAGCGCATCATGATCGCGTCGCTGAAACCGCGGATCAGCATGACCAGGGCCAGGATCACGTACATTACGCCCAGGCGCTTGTGGTCGGTGGTGGTGATCCACTCGCGCCAGACATAGGGCGCCCAGCCCTTGAGGACGACGAAGGCCAGAACTCCGGCGATCACCAGCATGAGGATGATCGAGACCACCAGGGGGATGGGCTCGTGGAGCGGCAGGGCGTCCAGGGTCAGTTTGCCGAACATGTCAGTCCTTCTGGCCCGAGGGTTGCGCCATGGCCATCGGCTGGGCGCGCGGGGGCATCGAACCGGGGGCGCTGTCGGCCAGAATGGCGGCGAACAGCCCCGGCGGCACGGCGCTGTAGGTGGTGACCGGATTGGCCTTGCTGGGCTGGACCAGTTGGGCGTAGGCGGCGCCGTCGAGGGGGCCGCCCTTTGCCTTGGTGGCGGCGACCCAGTCGGCGAAGGCGCCTTGCGGAACGGCGACCACCTTGAACCGCATCTCCGAGAAGCCGGCGCCGCTGAACTGAGCCGAGAGGCCGGAAAAGACCCCCGGCTTGTCGGCCATCAGGTTCAGCTGGGTGGTCATGCCGGCCATGGTGTAGATTTGGCTGCCGAGCCTGGGCACGAAGAAGGAGTTCATCACGCTAGCCGAGGTAAGGCGGAAATGTATCGGCGTGCCGGCGGGCACGACCAGTTGGTTGACGCTGGCCACCCCTTGGTCTGGGTAGATGAACAGCCACTTCCAATCCATCGACACCACCTCGACCTCGAGCGGCGGGGTGGCTGGATTGATCGGCTTGGCCGGATCGAGGTCATGCGAGGCGATCCAGGCCATGCCGCCCAGGAACATGACGACCATCAAGGGGATCGACCAGGTCACGATCTCCAGCCGGCCGGAGAACGCCCAATCGGGGCGGTATTTGGCGCGGGTGTTGGAGGCGCGGAACCACCAGGCGAAACCCAGGGTGGTGATGATGACCGGAATGACGATGGCAAGCATGATGGCCAGGGCGTCGAACAGAATGATCTTTTCCTGAGCGCCGATCGGGCCGGCCGGATCGAGCACCCCTTCGGCCAGGCACGCCCCCGGCGCGGCGATCAAGGCCAGGGTAAGCGCGCGTCGAGCCACGGCCGCGACGGTCATGAGCCGGCGGTCCTCTTCACGCGCCCCGGCGGCATGTCAGTGACCCCCGGCCGGGCCCAGGCCCATGATGATGACCTGCGCCGTATCGGACGGAACGGGCCAGGCGGGCGAAGTCATGCCGGCGGCGACCGCGACCTTCTGGCTCCCGCCGGCCACATAGGTGATCACGCCGCCGCCGATGGCGCCCTTGAATTTCTGGCTCCACAGCTTCTGGCCGGTGGCGCCGTCGAGGGCGTAGAAATTGCCGCCGGTGTCGCCAAAGAACACCAAGCCGCCGCCGGTGGGGGTCATGCCCGAGAGGATCGGATAGTTGGTCTTCACCCGCCACTTCCACACCCCGGTGTCGGCGTCCACGGCATGGACCCAGCCGGCCCAATTGCCGTCGGCCTTGGAGAAGCGGCCGAACATGTTGAGCGGGTTCAGCATATTATTGCCGGTCCACGGGGTGGCGTCCTTGACCGCCTCGATCTCCTTGTCGGTTTGCAACTTCACCGTGTCGCACCACTGGACCTCGCCGATCATGACGAGATTGTTGGTCGGGTTATAGGCCGGCCCATTCCACTCCGCCCCCCCACCGCCGCCCGGGCAGAAATGCACCGATTTGCCCACGGCGAACGGGACGTCGGGATTCTCGATCTTGGTCACCGGCACGCGGTAGAGAAGAGCGCTGGTGGCGCGGTCGAAGCCATAGAGGTGGCCATCCTTGGGCGCCGTCAACATCAGCTTCTTGCCGGCCGCCGTCTGGATCAGCGTCGGCGTATTGGAGGCGTCCCAGTCGTGCCAGTCCTTGGGGACCAGCTTGAAGTGGGTCTTGTAGGCCCCGGTCTTGGCGTCGAGCACCAGGATCGAGCCGGTGTAGAGGTTCTCGCCGTCACGCGGGCCGCTGGCGAAGTCGGGCGACGGGTTGCCCACGGGCACAAAGAGCTCGCCGGTGGCAGGATCCAGGCTGAAGGAGGTCCAGGCGCCCCGCCGCTGATCGGAATGCCAGGGCCATTCTTCCAGGTCGAGGTGTCGAGTGGCGAGGGGGCCTGAGGGCCCCGCTCCGGGTCGCCCGCCTGTTTGGGGACCAGATAGAATTCCCAGGCGATCTTGCCGGTCTGGGCGTCGAGGGCGTACATGCGCCCCTTCACGCCCTTGTAGTCGCCACCGGCGACGCCGATGAACACCAGACCGTTGGAGGCGATCGGCGCGGCCGGGATTGATTCGCTCTTCTTCGGGTCGGCGATGCTGGTCGCCCAGAGTTCCTTGCCGGTCTTGAAGTCATAGGCCAGCACCCGGCCGTCATCGGCGCCGCGGAACAGGACGCCGTCCATATAGGCGGCGCCGCGGGCTGCGGAGAGCAGGCTGGGCGGCGACGCCACACGGGTGCGCCAATTCTCGTGGCAATTAGAGGGATCGACGGAGAAGATGTCATGCTGAGTGGTGCCGATCAGGGCGCCATTCACCACGATCAGGCCGGACTGGAAGCTGGTCCGCTCCTTGGTGTCATAGGCGCACAGAACCTTCAGCTTGCTGACGTTCTGAGTGTTGATCTCGGCGAGGGATGAATAGCGCTCCGAGGTCAGGGTCTTGTTGTAGCTGGGCCATTCGTTGTCGCCCGCATTGGGCGCCGGCGCGGCGGTGGGGGTCCCGGGGGCGGCCGCGGGCGCCTTCCAGTCAGGATTGAGCTCGGTCGTCAGGGTCCCGGCCGGCGCGCCCGCCGACTTCAGGTCGTTGAGCACCATGGCCCCCAGAAGCTCCGTCTGGAGATAGTGGGTATAGACCCACGCCCCGGCCGCAACGCCTCCGACGACGATCACGGCGCCGGCGGTCACGAGGAATGGATGCTTCATGCGAGCCCTGCTTTCACGACGACGGGGAAGGCTGTGGGGCAAAGGGCGGTCGCGCCACGGCGGCGACGGTGTATTGACTAGCGATCGACTGCCTCCCCCCACTCTGCGCAAACCTGACGCCCTATCGAGGCGCCTGGAAGCCACTGTTCGTCCCCTTGGGGGACCTTACGAGCCGCCGAAAGCCGTTGCAAGGTGGCCTCGCGACCCCTCCAACCCGGTCCGAGGGTCTTGTCCCGTTCGCCCGCCTAAGGCCGTGCGCCTGACATTCCCGCCATGAAGTCCGCCATCGGCGTGGCGGCGCCGGCCCCCGCCGCCATCGCCCGGAAGAGGGCGCGGTCCTTGCGACCGATCGCCGCCTGGGCGGGGTTCATCATAATCGTCTTGTCGGCGATCATCCGGCCATAGCTCTGATAGATCGGGGCCGGGAACAGGGTGGTGGTGAGCATGGCGACCACGGCCTTGGGGTCGCAGCCGGCGGCCTCGGCCACCGCAAGGCCTTCGGCAAGCGACCGGGCCGCCGCGCCGATCATGAAGTTGCCGACCAGCTTGACTGTCGTGGCTGCGCCGATCTGCTCGCCGAAGTCGAACACACCGGCCGCGCCCATGGCCTCAAGGATCGGCCGCACGCGCTCCACCGCGGCCTTGGGGCCGGCGGAGGCGATCCACAGCTGGCGGGCGAGGGCCGCCTCAGGCCGGCCGAACACCGGGGCCTCGACGAACAGGCAGCCTTGCTCTGCATGCCTCGCCGCCAGCCGGCGCGAGCCCTCCGGCGATATGGTGCTCATCGAGATGTGCACGCCGCCGGGGCCTAGGGCTTCGAGGAATGCCTCGCCGGCGACCACTTCCTCCGCCGAGGCGTCATCCCACAGCACGGTGGCGACGATGCCGCCGGGACGCACCGCGTCGGCCGGCTGCTCCGCCCGCTCCGCCCCCCGGGCGACCAAGGCTTCGGCCTTGGCCGCCGTGCGGTTGTACACCCGCAGCGCATAGCCGGCGTCCAGCAGATTGCCGGCTATTGGCGCGCCGAGGGCGCCCAGGCCGATGAAGCCGATCGTCTCAGTCATCGCCGTCTTGCCTCTCGGGTTGTGGCGCCGGGGCGAGCCAGGCCTCGAATCTGTCGATGTGGGCGAGGAGATCGGCGCGGGCGCCGGCCATGAGGCCGATCCGCTGGTCCACGTCCTCCAGGTGCCGGCGCAGCATGGCCAGCACCTGGTGCTTGGCCCGCCAGCCACTGGGATCAGTGAAATAGAGATCGATCACCTGGCCGACCTCGTCCAGGCTGAGCCCCAGAGCCTTGAGTTGTTCGATCTTGCGCAGCCGGGCCACAGCCTCTTCGCCATAGCGGTGCTGGCCGCCGCCCTCGCGCTCCCCCGGCGGCATCAGGCCCAGGCTCTCGTAATACCGCACCGTGCGCGCCGTAACCCCGGCCCGCCGGGTCAGATCGCCGATACGCATCTGGGATGTCATTGCGGGTTGGATAAAAACATGACGTTAACGTTATGTTTGGGGCCTGGAGGAGCCGGCGTCAAGGTTCTTTGGCCAGGGCGACTGGCCGAGGCAAACGCATGATCAACCAGCACAGCCGAGGCTCCGGCGTGGAGTGGCTTCTAGCCGCATATTGTGATCACATATGAATACAGGAGATTACATCATGGCCCAGCCACAGCCGACAGAACCGATTACGGTCCGCGCCCCCAAGGAGACCGTGGTTGAAATTGATGCTCTGGCCGCCGCCACGGACCGGTCCCGCAACTATATCGTCAACCAGGCGCTCCAGCAGTACCTTGAGGCCAATGCTTGGCAGATCGCTCGTATCAAGGACGGCGCCCTCGCCGCCCGCGACGGCCGTGTGCGCGCCGCCGAAGACGTATTCGCCGACATCGCCGCGAAACATGGTTGGTCGCGCTAATGCGCCTCGTCTTCGCCGAGCCAGCGGCTGGCGATCTCGACAGCATCCTCGACTATATTGCGCTTGATAACCAGGCCGCCGCCGAGACCGTCTACCGCTCGATAGTGACTTCGGCCGAGCGGCTGACCCAATTCCCAAAGATGGGACGGGCGGGCCGTTTGCCAAGGACACGCGAGCTTCCCGTGCCGTCGACGCCCTATATTATCGTTTATGAGGTCAGCCCGGACGCGATGACGATCCTGGCCGTCTTTCATGGCGCGCGCGATCTTGCCCGCGCACTCGCCGAGCGGCGCGCCGAACTCAGGTCGTAAAGAGCATGAAGAAAATCGGCTTCCTCTCGTTCGGCCACTGGACCGCCGGCGGCGCCTCCCAGGCGCGGACGGCGTCGGACGTGCTGTTGCAATCGATCGACCTGGCGGTGGCCGTCGAGGAGTTGGGGGCCGATGGGGCCTACTTCCGGGTTCACCACTTCGCCCGGCAGCTGGCCTCGCCGTTCCCGCTGCTGGCGGCCGCTGGCGCCAAGACGCGTCGGATCGAGCTCGGCACGGCGGTGATCGACATGCGCTATGAGAACCCGCTCTATATGATCGAGGATGCCGGGGCGGCCGATCTGATCGCCGGCGGACGGCTGCAGCTGGGGATCAGCCGCGGCTCGCCCGAGCAGGTCATCGATGGCTGGCGCTATTTCGGCTATGGGCCGGCCGAGGGCGAGAGCGAGGCCGACATGGGGCGGCGTCACGGCGAGATGTTTCTCGATCTCCTGGCCGGCAAGGGTTTCGCCAAGCCCAATCCCCGGCCAATGTTCCCCAACCCGCCTGGCCTGCTTAGGCCCGAGCCGCACTCCGAGGGCCTGCGCGAACGGATCTGGTGGGGAGCCGGATCGGACGCCACGGCGGTGTGGGCCGCCAAGCTCGGCATGAACCTGCAGAGCTCGACCCTGAAGGCCGACGAGACCGGCGAACCGTTCCATGTGCAGCAGGCGGCCCAGATCCGCGCCTATCGCGCCGCCTGGGCGGAGGCCGGCCATGCGCGAACGCCACGCGTTTCGGTGAGCCGCAACATCGTCGCGCTGGTGAGCGACCGGGATCGCGCCTATTTCGGCCCCGGCGGCGACGACGCCGATCAGATCGGCTACCTAGGCGAAGCGGGCCGGGCGATCTTCGGCCGAAGCTATGTCGCCGAGCCGGACGCCCTGGTGGAGCAGTTGCGCGGCGACGAAGCCATCGCCGAGGCCGACACCCTCTTGATCACCGTGCCTAACCAACTGGGCGTCGCCTATAACGCCCACCTGATGGAGGCGATCCTGACACACGTGGCCCCGGCGCTGGGGTGGCGGTGAATCGCGCCTTCGCCCCTGTTCCTGGCAAGCCAGTTACTCCCCGAAACCCACGAACACGGTCGCCTCGGCCACGGGCTTGCGTTCGGAGACGACGGCGTTGGCGGGGAAGGTTTCGTCGGGCCAGCCCAGCGCGATGCTTTTCATGATCACCTGATCGTCGGCGATGCCGGCGTGTTCGCGCACCACCGGCGACTGCATGATGCCCTGGCTGTTGATCACCGCGCCCAGGCCCCGGGACCAGGCGGCGTTGACCAGGGCGGTGGTCACCGCGCCGCAGTCGAAGGGGGTGTCGTCGCTGCCGTCGAGCACGCGGTCATAGGTGACGATCACGCAGACCGGCGCGTCGAACTGGCGAAAGCCGCGCAGCACCCAGTCCTGGCGGCCGTCCTTGTCGTCGCGGGCGATGCCCATGGCCGAGAACAGCTGCTTGGCGACGCCGACCTGCCGCTCGCGGTGCGGGCCGGCGAAGGCCTGGCCGGTGCGGAACTCGCGCGATTGCGGCACGCCCGCCACCATCCGCTCGGTGTTGCCGGCGCGGATCCGGTCGAGCGGCTCGCCGGTGATGACGTAGAAATTCCACGGCTGGGTGTTCATCGACGAGGGCGCGCGCATCGCCAGGCCGATGATCTCCTCGATCAGCGCCCTGGGAACCGGATCGGGCTTGTAGCCGCGGATGCTGCGGCGCCCGAGGATGACGTCGTCGTATAGCATTTGTGGCCTCTGAGATGGCGGGTTCCATGTCGCTTGGTAGAGAACTCGCCGAAGCCTGCAAGGGCGCCGCGACGTCAGTGTTCGTCGAAGATGTGGCCGCATCCCGCGCGATGGCACCGCGGATCGCCGCCCACCTCGATAAAATCCGTGCACTGACAGCCGGGTGAGTGCACGGACTCCCTCCCACGGAGGGCTGGTCATCTGTTGTCGTTGACGAAGACTGATCGTCGGTGGTTGGGGAGGACGGATCGTCCGACGCCGGCGTGGGCGGGTCGGCAGCCGCCGGCGCGGATGGGTCACCGGTTGTTGGCGCAGGCGGATCGTCAGCCGTCGACGGGGTTTGGTCGTCGGTCATCGCGATGTCCTTAAGCGTCGCGTCATGATTTTGCTGGCGCCATGCGATCCTTCCACGGGCGCGGCATGGCGGCGATACAACTTGCCGTGACCATGAAGTCCGAGGAATGGGCAGGATCATGTCGGCGGCATGCCCGTCGACCGCGGGCTTGTTCCCCGGGATGGGGATTTTCAAAGAAGCGGCTTTGGCGCCGGCTCGCGATACTAACCAAATCGTTTCCAGGCGGCCTGACGAGAGACGCCGAGCGCCTCGCCGATGGCTGACCAGCTGATGTCGCGCTCGCGCAGCAGGTCGACGATGTCCTGCATGCCCTGATCGATGCTCTCGAACGCGCGGTTGTGGTTGGTCAGGAGCGAGATCAGGGTTTCCGTCGGCGCTGTCTCCGGCGTGAGAATTTGCGCCGGGTCGGGCGTCTTGTTCGGCTCCTCGCCAAGGATCGGGACGCAGAGGCCGACGCACTCGTTGCAGATGAAGACACCCGGGCCGGCGATGAGCTTCGCCACATCGGTTTGCGGCTTGCCGCAAAACGAGCAGTGAAACAGCCGCGCGCGCGGCTCCTTTGACGTTGCCGGAGCCGGAGCCATGTGGGCCCTCCTGTCAATGTTGTGTTGACAGTCAACCTCAGGATGACGCCTATGTCAACCCGATGTTGACAGAAATACCGCGCCCGCCCCCAAACCCCGTATCCAACCCTGTAAAAATTGTTAGAGTGTGTTCCAACTTTTCAGACGGCGTAGGGAGATAGGCGATGCGGGATCTGGTCATTCGGAACGGAACCATCATCGACGGGACGGGCGCGGCGCCCTTCGTCGGGGATATCGCCATCGATGGCGATCGGATCGTCGAGGTCGGCGCGGTGCGCGATCGAGGTCGGCGCGAGATCGACGCCACGGGCCTGACGATCACGCCAGGCTGGGTCGATATCCACACCCACTATGACGGCCAGGCCACCTGGGACGAGGTCCTGGCGCCCTCGAGCTGGCATGGCGTCACCACCGCCATCATGGGCAATTGCGGCGTCGGCTTCGCCCCGGTGCGGCCCGACGCCCACGCCTTCCTGATCGATCTGATGGAGGGGGTGGAGGATATCCCCGGCTCGGCCCTGCACGAAGGCATCGACTGGCAATGGGAGAGCTTCCCGCAATATCTCGAGGCCCTGGAGGCCAAACCCCGGGCGATCGATATCGGCACACATGTGCCGCACGCCCCGATCCGCGCCTATGTGCTGGGCGAGCGTTGCAACACCGACTATCAGCCCAACGCCGAGGAGATCGCCCAGATGGCGGCCCTCGTTCGCGAAGGCGTCGAGGCCGGCGCGCTGGGCTTTTCCACCTCGCGCACCCTGCTGCACAAGGACCTGAAGGGCGTCCACATGCCCGGCACCTTCGCCGGCTCCGATGAGATGCTGGCGCTCGGCCTGGCCATGAAGGGCCTGCGCCACGGGATGTTCGAGATGGTCTCCGACCATCTGGGCGATGACGACGAGTGGCGCATGGGTCAAGGATTTCGCCCACCAGACCGGGCTCCCCGTCACTCTGGTGGCGACCTCGGCCGGCGCCTACGAGGGCGACAAGATGTACAATATCGCCGAGGAGGCCCGCACCCAGGGCATGGATATCCGCCCGCAGATCGCCGGGCGCCCGACCGGCATCCTGCACGGCCTGACCTCCAGTTTCCACGTCTTCGCCGCCCACCCGACCTATCGGCGCGAGATCGCCGATCTGCCGCTGGAGGAAAAGCTCGAGGCTATGGCCACGCCGGAGATCCGCGCGGCCCTGCTGTCGGAAGAAAGCGCCATGCATAAAGGGGCGATGTCACAGGGCGCCGAGCACCTGCTGTTCCGGGTCTTCCCCCTGGGTGAGACCCCCAACTATGAGCCCGACCGCGGCGACAGCGTCGCCGGCCTCGCCGCGGCGGCCGGCGTCGCGCCCATGGAAATGATGTATGATCTGCTTCTGACGGGATGGCGGCCGCGAGCTATTCTACCAGCCGCTGGGCGCCTACGGCTCCTACAACTTCGACTTCTTCCGCAAGAACATGGAGCACCCCAAGGTGCTGTTCGGCCTCTCGGATGGCGGCGCCCACTGCGGGGTGATCGCCGACGCCGGCATGCCGACCTTCATCCTCACCTATTGGGGCCGCGATCGCACTAAGGGCGAGCGTTTCCCGGTGGAGTTCCTGGTCCGCAAGCTGACCAGCGACACCGCACGGGCCTATGGCCTCCATGACCGCGGCGAGCTGCGCCCCGGCCTTCTGGCCGACCTCAACCTGATCGACTTCGACAAGCTGCGCCTCTTCCGCCCCGAAGCCATCTACGACCTGCCGGCCGGCGGCAAGCGGCTGGTGCAGCGCGCCGAGGGCTATCGCTATACGATCAAGTCCGGCGAAGTGACCTTCGAGGACGGCCGCCATACCGGCGCTCTCCCTGGCGGTCTGGTGCGCGGGGGGCGCGAGGCGATGATCCTTCCCGAAGCGATCGCCGCCGAATAGGCGCGGGCCGCCGGATGGGCGTCGAGCGGCCGGCCTCCGCGACAGCGCTTTCGGCGGCCGGACGCGTGACCCTGCGCCCCTTCCGCGAGGCGGATGCGCTGGCCCTCCATCCCATCTTCGCCGACCCACGCGCCATGCGCTTCTGGTCCACGCCGCCTCACACGCGCTTCGAGCAGACCCAGGCCTATGTGAGGGCGACCATGGCCGCGACGGCGGCCGGCGAGGGCGACGACCAGGTCGTGCTCCACGAAGGGCGCGTCATCGGCAAGGCGGGACTATGGGACAATGAGGAAATCGGCTTCATCCTCGCCCCGAAGGTATGGGGCAAGGGCCTCGGCGCGGGAGGCCGTCGCGTTGGTGATCGAACGGGCGCGAAGCCGCGGCCTGCCCCGCATCCTGGCCGACGTCGATCCCCGCAACGAAGCCAGTCTCCGCCTGCTCGGGCGCCTCGGCTTTTTCGAGACCGGCCGCGCCGTCGCCACACTCCAGGTCGGCGACGAATGGGTCGATAGCGTCTACCTCGAGCTCGTCCTCGCCTGATCACGCACTCCGCGCTCCGAGCGCCGCCGATGGTCACGCTATTTCCCCAGCGTCGCCAGATAAGCGATCAGGTCGCGGCGCTGGGCCGGGTCCGCGATCATCACCTGCATCGCCGTGCCGGGGACCAAATCCTGAGGGCCGGCCAGGAAGCGGTCGAGGTTGGCCGCCGTCCAGGTCAGGCCCGAAGCGGTAAGGGCGGCGGAATAGCTGAAGCCGGGCAGCGTCCCGGCCTTGCGTCCGACCACACCCTTGAGGCTGGGCCCCTGGCCGCCGCCGGCCGGCGCGTGGCACAGGGTGCAGCGATCCTCGAAGACCGCCTGGCCGGCTGCCGCATCGCCGCCCGCCGCGGCGGTCTGGGCCATCGCCGGCGCGGCGGCCGCGAGCGCGGCGAGCGCCAGCACCGCCCTCACGGATGAGTCCCCGCCGCTGTCGCCACCCGCCAGACGACGCCGGAGCCGTCGTCGGTGACCAGCAGGGCGCCGTCGTGGGCCACGGCGACGCCCACCGGTCGGCCCCAGACGCCCTTGGCGTCGACCACGAAGCCGACCAGGAAATCCTGGTATTCGCCGGTGGCGACACCGTTCTTGAAGATCAGCCTCACCACCTTGTAGCCGGTGCGTCGCGCGCGGTTCCACGAGCCGTGCAGGGTCACGAAAGCATCGCCGCGATAGCCGGCGGGAAAGGCGGATGGGCCGGTCTTCAAGGTGTAGAACGCCATGCCCAGCGGCGCCGAGTGCGGCTGGATGAGCACATCCGGCGTCGTCACCTTGCCGGCCAGATCCGGCCGCTCGCCCTTGTGCCGGGGATCCTCATTGCCGCCGATATAGTACCAGGGCCAGCCGTAGAAGGCGCCGGCCTTCACCGAGGTCACGTAGTCGGGCGGCAGGTTATCGCCCAGCATGTCGCGCTCGTTGGTGGCGCACCACAGGCTCCCGGAACCGGGCTGGAGCGCCATGGTCACGCAGTTGCGGACGCCGGCGGCATAGACCTTCCGGCCCTGGCCCAGGGGGTCCATCACCAGGACGTCGGCGCGGTCGGTCTCCTCGCCCCAGGCGGCGCCGAGGCCGTGTTCGGCGCCCCAGGCCTCAGCCTCCGCCACCGTCTTCTTGGGCATGGACTCGGCGACGTTCGACCCTGATCCGACCGACAGGAACATCCGCTTGCCGTCAGCTGAGAAGGCGAGGTCGCGGGTGGTGTGGTCCTTGGTGTTCTGGGCGATCTTCGGAACCACCACCTGGGCGGGGCCCCCCGCCTTGAGGTCGCCGCTCCTGTAGGGGAAGCGCACCACCGAATTGGCGTTGGCGACGTAGACGAACGCAGGCTTGGGCCCCGGCGGATAGAAGGCGATGCCGAAGGGCCGGTCGAGCCCCTCGGCGAAGGTCTCGATCGTAGTCGCCGCGCCGGCGCCGTCGGCGGCCCGCAGGATGCGGATGCGGCCATGGTCGGTCTCGGCGACGAACACATCGCCATTCGGCGCCACGCGGATCTGGCGGGGCCCCTCCAGCTTGGCGAACTGGCCGACGGTGAAACCGGGCGGAGCCTTCAGCGCCGCGCCGCCGGGCCTTGGCACAACCGCCGGCGGGGCCACGCCCGGCTTGGTCGCCACATCCGGCGGCATGTCGGCCGGCGTTATCTTGCGAGTGACGCCAGGCGCGTCGCCGGTCCAGTCGCCCATGGCCGCGGCGCCGGTGAGCGTGGCGGCGAGCGTCGGCGAGGCGCCGGCGACAAGGATGATGGTGGCGACGGTCTTGAAATGCATGGAGGTGGTTCCCGATCGGCGCTGCGCCAGACGATGACCTGGAACTAGGGTGCGGCCGGCGCGCTGTAAACGGCGCCCAATTTAACGGCGCGCTAAGCCTCAGGTTGCATTGAAGCTGGACAATAAGGCGCGAGACCGGAGCTTTTGGCGCCATCGGGGTTGCGCGCGCGAGGACGGCGGCGGTGTCTGGTCGTCGGCTGTTTCAGAATTCCGGGAAAAAGGGGAGATCATGACAACGCCAGCAAAAGCCTCGCGCGGCGCGAGAGCCGCGACCTCATTGCCTGATCGCCTCTTCATCGGCGGCTCGCTCGCCACCTTCGTCACCTTGATGGGCTGCGTCATCTACGCCCTTCAATCGGGCGGTTTTTGAAACCGCCTTAGCGATGGTGACATGGGAGCGGCCGCGCTAAACTCGCCTCGCCGCGCCACTCTGGCGCGCCGAGGGAGGCTTCGATGGCCGACGACGATCATCCCCCGCGCGTCCTGGAACTGACGCCGCTCAATCCGATCTTCCGTGAAGATCCGCACGCCCTGCTGCGGCCGCTGCGCGACCTGCATCCGGTGATGCGCGACGACCTGGCCGGGGTGTTTTTCCTCAGCCGCCACGAGGATGTCCGCGGGGTGCTGACCGACCTCACCCTCTGGCGCGACCCGGCCAAGGCCGAGCCGGCCGCCGTGCTCACGCGCCGGATCCTCGAAGAGGCCGAGGCCCGCGGGGAGGAAGACCGTCAGGGCTCGATCCTCCTCATGGATGATCCCGATCACGCCCGCATTCGCGGCCCCCTGGCCCAGGCCCTCTACAAGCGCGTCGCCCGCTGCCGGCCCCTGGTGGAGTTGGTGGTGAAGGACGCGCTGGACGCGCTTGAGGGCCAGGCCCGCTTCGACCTGATGGCCGGCGTCGCCCTGCCGATCCCTATCGACGCCATCGCCCGCATTCTCGGCGTGGACGTCACCCGGCTCGATGAGTTCCGCGACTGGTCCGAGGGCCTTATCCAGGGCCTCAACCCCTTGCGCACGCCCGAGCAGACCCAGCACATGGAGCGCGCCAGCCAGGCGCTGATCGAGTTCATGAGCGCCATGATGGCCGCCCGCCGGGCGGCGCCGGAAGACGATCTCGTCACCGACATGGTCCAGCTCCAGGCCGCCGGGGCCGATCTCAGCGACGGCGATCTGATCGCCAACCTCATCGCCCTGCTGGTGGCCGGCAATCTCACCACCACCGATCTGATCGGTAATGGCGTACGACTTTTCCTGCTCAATCCGGCTGAGCTCGCCAAGCTGAAGGCCGATCCCGGTCTGATCGGCGCGGCGGTGGAGGAGATCCTGCGCTACGAGCCGCCGGTGGACATCACCGGCCGGGTCGCTTCGCGCGAGATGGAGGTGGGCGGCTGCCCTATCCACAAAACCCAGTCGATCCTCGTTTCCCTGCGCGGCGCCAACCGCGATCCGGCCGTGTTCGAGGATCCGGACCGCTTCGACATCACCCGCAAGAAGAGCCCTCATGTGGCCTTCGGCGGCGGCGCCCACATCTGTATCGGCGCCCCGCTGGCCCGCCTCGAAGCCCAGGTCACGCTCACCCGCCTCTTCGAGCGCTTTCCCGACCTGAAACTCGCCGATCCCGACGAACCTCCCGTCTGGCGCACCCTGCCGTTCTTCCGCGGCCTGGAACGGCTCAAGGTCATTGCGTGAGAGCGCGTTAAGCCGCCGCGCGGAAGAAGGGTTTTTCGCCAAAGATTGTCGCGCGGGTCATGACGCGGCGGGCGGGAAGGTAGTCGTTGACCGCATAGTGCTGGGTGCAGCGGTTATCCCAGAAGGCGAGCGATCCTGGGCGCCAGCGCCAACGGACGCAGAACTCCGGCCGCTGGATGTGGCGATCAAGGAACTCGAGCAGCAGGCGGCTCTCCTCGCGCCGCAGCGCCCTTGATGCGGGCGGTGAACACCGAATTGACGAAGAGACCGCTGTCGCCGGTCTCGGGATGGGTGCGGATCACCGGATGGATCACCGGCGGGTGCTGGGCCCTGGCCGTTTCATAGCGCTCGCGCCCGGCGTTGGCCCCGGCGAGACCCTCGGGCGGAAAGGCGTGGGCGAAATCGTGCACGGCGCTGAGGCCCTGCAGAAACGTCTGCATGGGCGCCGAAAGCGCCTGATAGGCCGCGGTCATGCTCGACCACAGGGTGTCGCCGCCGGTGGGCGGCAGTTCGTGCGCATAGAGCAAGGCGCCCATGGCCGGCCGATCCAGGAAGGTCACGTCGGTGTGCCAGTGATCGTTGTCGGTGGGATTGGCCTCATGGTTGTCCAGCACCATGATCTCCGGCACGGCGTCATCGCCCGGATAGAGGGGGTGAACGTGCAGTTCGCCAAAGCGCGCGGCGAAATCGCGCTGCTGCGGCGCGGTGAGGGTCTGATCTTCGAAAAACAGCACCTTGTGGGCGAGAAGGGCGGCGCGGACATCCTCGATGACGCCGTCGGAATGATCGTCACGCAGATCGATGCCGCCGACCACGGCGCCGATGGTGGGGTTGAGCGGGGTGATGGTGAGGTGGTTGGCCTTGGCCATGGGGGAGCTCTTCCTTAGCGCCAGGAGACGGAGAGGTTTTCAGGATTTAACCACGAAGGACACAAAGCCCACAAAGAAAGACCGAGGCGCGATCGGCCCCCTTCGCGCGAAGCGCCACTCTTAAACTTCTGTGTCCTTTGTGTCCTTCGTGGTGAAAGTCTTTTTTCCGCCTTCGGCGAATGAGCGAGCCGCGCGCTCTTGACCGGCGCCGCCCGGCCGGTCACCACGGCGGCGCACAGGAGGAGATCCCGCCATGAAGCGCGCCGCCATCGTCAGCCCGATCCGCACGCCGGTGGGCAAGTTCCTGGGGACCCTCGCGCCGATCACCGCCGGCGACCTGGGCGCGGCCATCCTCACGCGCCCTGGTCGAGCGCACCAAGATCGATCCGGAAAAGATCGACGACGTGATCTTCGCCCAGGGCTACGGCAACGGCGAGGCGCCGTGCATCGCCCGCTGGTCGGCGCTGGCCGCCGGCCTGCCGATCTCCATCCCCGGCTATCAGCTCGACCGGCGCTGCGGCAGCGGCCTGCAGGCGGTGATCGACGCGGCGATGATGGTCCAGACCGGCGCCGCCGACGTGGTGGTGGCCGGCGGCGTCGAGAGCATGAGCAACGCCGAATACTACACCACCGACATGCGCGGCGGGGCGCGGGCCGGCTCGGTGACCCTGCACGACCGCCTGGCGCGGGGCCGGGTGATGAGCCAGCCGATCGCCCGCTTCGGGGTCATCTCCGGCATGATCGAGACCGCCGACAACCTCGCCCGCGACTATCAGATCTCTCGCGAAGCCTGCGACGAATACGCCGCCGCCAGCCACCAGCGCGCCGCCGCCGCCTGGGCCGCGGGCAAGTTCGACGATGAGCTCGTGCCCGTGGCCGTGCCGCAGAAGCGCGGCGATCCGGTGATGTTCGCCAAGGACGAGGGCGTGCGCGCCGACGCCACCGCCGAGAGCCTGGCCGCGCTCAAGCCGCTGGAAAAGGGCGGGGTGGTCACCGCCGGCAACGCCAGCCAGCAGAACGACGCGGCCGCCGCCTGCCTGGTGGTCGCCGAAGACAAGCTCGCCGAGCTGGGCCTCGAGCCCATGGGCTGGTTCGTGGGCTGGGCGGCGGCCGGGTGCGAGCCCTCGCGCATGGGCATCGGACCAGTGCCGGCGGTGGAGCGCCTCTTCGCCCGCACCGGCATAAGCTGGGACGACATCGATCTGGTGGAGCTCAACGAAGCCTTCGCCCCCCAGGTGCTGGCCGTGCTCAAGGGCTGGGGCTGGGATGAGCGGGATCGGCTCAACGTCAATGGCTCTGGCATATCGCTCGGCCACCCCATCGGCGCCACCGGCGGCCGAATCCTCGCCAATCTTCTGCGCGAGCTGAAACGCCGCGACGGCCGCTATGGTCTGGAGACCATGTGCATCGGCGGCGGCCAGGGCATAGCGGCGGTGTTCGAGGCGGCGTAAACCGCCGCCGGCCGGCTAAGCCCTCTTTGGCGGCATCGGAATGAAGCCGGACGTTCTCTGAACATAGGCCTCGTAGTCCGGCTTCTTGCGCCGCATTCGTCCCTCCACCGTGGGCACGCCGCTCCAGCGGGTGAGGAGGAAGGTCAGCAGGATCGGGCCCGGGATCGACCAGGCGCCCAGGCCGGTCTCGGCGGCGATCAGATAGAGCCCCCACCAGACGCAGGCGTCGCCGAAATAGTTGGGGTGGCGGGTGTAGCGCCACAGGCCGGTCTGCAGCACCTTGCCGTTATTGGCCGGATCGGCCTTGAAGGCGACCAGTTGCAGATCGCCGATGGTCTCGAAGAGGATGCCGATGACGGCGAGGGCCGCGCCCGCCCAGGCCAGGGGCCCGAGCGGCGTATCGCCGGAAAGCTGGCCGAGCTGGACCGGCAGGCAGACGATGAACTGCAGCGGCAGTTGCAGGGCGAACACCAGCAGCAGCGACGCTCTGGCGTAGCCCCAGCCGCGCTCCTTCTGGGCCAGGCCCATCATGGTCACATAGCGCCGGTCGGGTCCGTTCTTGCGCCAGCGCCAGAGGAGATAGACCCCGAGCCTCACGCCCCAGGCGGTGCAAAGGGCGGTGAGCAGAAGCGCGTGGGCGCCCCGGCCGCCGACGAAGGCAAACGTCGCCCAGGCGATCAGCACCATGCCCAGAGCCCAAAGGCTGTCGATGAAGCTGGGGTCCTTGATCCGCACATTGACCAGCCAGAGAGTCAGGAACAGCACCATGGCGATGGTGAAGTTCTGGAGCAGCAGAGATACGATTTCCATCGAGCCTATCGTCCTGTGGAGACCTGGGTCTGGCCCAGCATTCTGGCCATCGCGCGCTCCAGCGCCTTGGGATCGCGCGCCAGAGAGGCGCGCACCTCGATGGCCATGATGTCGGTGTCGACCTCGTCGATTCCGCGCCGGAGGGCGTTGAGACCCGCGGCGGCGATATCCTCGGGACGCTCCTTGCGCCCGGCGACATGGGCGGCCATGCGGGTGTCCACCGAGCCGACGATGAGGGCCGTGACCAATGTGTTCTGGCCGGCCAGTTCGGCGCGCACACAGGCGGTGGCCGCCCGACCAGCGAATTTGGACGGGCTGTAACCGCCCATGGCCGGCACGGCCACCAGGCCGCCGGAGGAGAGGACATTGACGATCGCGCCGCCGCCGTTGGCCGCCAGGATCGGCGCGAAGGCCCGCGCCATCTGGACGGGCCCAAAATAATTGACCTCCATCTCCTCGCGGGCCGCGTCGAGGCTCTCGGCGCCGATCAGCCGCTGGTTGAGGAATGCGCCCGCGTTGTTGATCAGGATCGAAACATCGCCGCACTGAGCGGCGGCGACCGCGATCTGGTCCGGTTTCGTGACATCTAGAACAAGCGGAACGGCGCGGCCGGGCGCCTCGGCGGCCAGGTGATCGGCCGCACTGGCATCTCGCGCGCCGACCCAGACCTTGGCGGCCCCGGCCGCCAGCAGGCCGCGCACAAAGGCCTCGCCGATCCCCCGGTTGCCGCCGGTGACCAGGGCGACGGCCCCCTCGAGCACAACGCCGCTAGCCGGCATAGAGAATGTCGGCCGGCTTCTTGGCGCCCTTCACCAGCACCGAGGGATCGGGCGCGATCAGACCCCGGCCCCAGCCTTCACTCATCGGCATGTCGTGGTTCCATTCCCACACCATCCGCCGCGCGGCGATCCTCCAGACGCCGTCACGCCTTTCGAACCGGTCGATCGCCCGAGCGAGGGTCAGGCAATCGAATTTCTCGCCGTCCTTCTTCAATCGCGCGAAGGCCAGGATGTGGGATTCCACCAGGGCTGTGTCACCAGCAAGCGCGATGGCGATATTGCTGGTGGTGTGGGTCATCTTGGAGCGCGGCAGGATGGCGGCGATGCCGGCGATATAGTCGCTGGCGCTTCCGTGGAACGTGCCGCCGTGATCCTCGGTGGCGTCCGGATGATAGCAAGCGGCCAGAAGATCCAGATCGGCGCGATCAACCGCGCGGCAGTAGCTGACCAGCACCTCGGCGATGGCCGCCTTATCGACGAGGGCCTGCACTTGCGGATCGAGGCTCATAGGGCGGGCCTTTCAATGAGGGACATGACCCAGGCGCTCGCCGGGGCCCCGGCCTTCTGCGCCTCCATGACGCCGACGTCGACATAGTCGCGCCAGCCGACGATGAGATCGCCATCGAACTCCAGCACCCCGGCGTAGGGCGCGCGCACCACCGCCCCGTCCTTGGCCACATATTCATCGACGCCCTCGACGAACAGGCGATCGCCGGACTCGGCGGAATCGAACAGGCGCCACCGCACCTCGGTCAGCTGAGCCTTGAAGTTTTCGAGGAACTTGCGGGCCTTGGCCTTGCCCCGGGCCGGCGGGGCGACGGCGGCGGCGTAGTGCCAGACGATGTCCTCGCTCATGTGGGAAAGGGCGCCGTCGATGTCGCCGGCGGTCCAGGCGGCGATGACGGCTTTCAGCACCTCCAGCTTTGACGTCATCGGCCGATCACCAGGCTGACGGTGGTGGTGGTCGAACCGCCGATGTTGAGGGTCTGGACCCGCCGCGCGCCCTCCACCTGATAGTCGCCGGCGTTGCCGGTGACCTGCTTTGCCGCGTCCAGGGCCATGCGCACGCCCGTAGCGCCGACCGGATGGCCGCCACCAATCAGACCGCCGGAAGGATTGATGGGCAGCCGCCCGCCAATCTCGATCGAGCCATCCTCCACCGCCTTCCAGGCTTCGCCTGGGGCGGTGAGGCCCAGGTGCTCGATGGCCATATATTCGGTGGTGGTGAAACAGTCGTGGGTCTCGACGGCGTCCAGATCATCGATCCCGGCGACGCCGGCCCGGGCGCGGGCGTCCTCGACGGCCCGGCGCACCTGCGGGAAGACGTAAGGGCCGCCCTCGCTGGCGCGCACCTTGCGCTCGTAGCTGATCGGCGCCGAGCGGTGGCCCCAGCCCTGAACGCGGGCAAGGCTCTCCAAGGGGATGTCGCGCCTGGCGGCGTAATCGGCGGCGTAGGCCTCGGACGCGAGGAAGACGACCGCCGAACCGTCGGTGACCTGGCCGCAGTCGTTCTTGCGGATCATGCCCTCCACAACCGGATTGGCTTCATCGTCGGCGGTGAAGCTGTTCTGGCCGAACTTCCAGTTCCGGGTCTGGGCGTTGGGATTGCGCCGGCCGTTGGCGAAATTGATCTCGGCGATGCGCATCAGGTGCTCGTATTTGAGGCCGAAGCGGCGATCGTATTCCTCGCCGAGGTCGGAGAAGGCGCGGGGCCAGAGATAGGTGGCGTCCTGAAACTCGTGGCCGGTCCAGGCCGCCGCGCCGAGGTTTCGCGCCGCCTCGCCGCCGGACACATTGCGCATCATCTCCAGGCCAACCACGCAGGCGGTATCATAGCGCCCGGCCTCGATCTCGGCCGAGGCGGCCAGGAGGGCGACGCTGCCCGAGGCGCAGGCGGCCTCGTGCCTGGCGGTGGGCATGCCGTCGAAATCGGGATGGACCAGGCCAAAGAAGCCTCCCAGGAGGCCCTGGCCGGCAAAGAGTTCGCCGACGAAATTGCCCACATGGCCGCATTCGATATCGGCTGGTTCCAGATCCACGGCCGCCAGGCCCTCGCCGACGACCTCGGCGAAAGCTTCGGCAAAGCCCATCTGCTCCCGCGCCCAGTTGCGCGAGAAATCGCTCTGCCAACCGCCGAGTATATAGACCATGGTCGCCTCTCCCTGGCCGGCTCCCCGGCCGGCTGAACCAACCATCCTACGAATTGGCCGCCTTGTCAGGATCAGTTTGCGTCAAAGCGCCGCCCGGTCCAGGTTTTGGTCTTGAGCACCCAGCCGCCGCCACCCATCCTTCTCCTCGCCGGGCCAACCGCCAGCGGCAAGTCGGGCCTGGCGCTCGGCCTGGCTGAAGCGATCGGCGGCGAGATCGTCAACGCCGATTCCATGCAGGTCTATGCCGACCTCCGCGTCCTCACCGCCCGACCATCGCCCCAGGACGAGGCGCGCGCGACGCATCATCTCTATGGGGTCGCCGACGCCGCCGAGGCCTGGTCTGTGGGTCGGTGGCTGGCGGCGGCGCGCAAGGCGCTGGACGAGATCGCGGCCCGGGGGCGGCCCGCCATCGTCGTGGGCGGCACAGGCCTCTATTTCCGCGCGGTGACGCAGGGCCTGGCCGACATACCCCCCATTCCTCGCGAAATCCGTGATCAGACGCTGTCGGCCTTCGCCGAGCAGGGGGAAGCCGCGTTTCGCGCGCGGTTGGCGAAAGCCGATCCGCGCGCAGAGGCGCGGATCGCACCGGGCGATCGCCAGCGCCTCACGCGGGCGCTGGAGGTGTACGAGGTCACGGGCCGGGCGCTGAGCGACTGGCATTCAGGAACGACGCCTACCCTCGCGGCCGGCGGCTGGCGCGGCGCGGTCCTGGCGCCGCCACGCGCGGAGCTCTACGCGCGGATCGATAGGCGCCTGGCGCGGATGATCGGCGAGGGCGCCCTCGCCGAGGTGGCGGCGATGATCGCCTGCGGCCTCGATCCGCATCTTCCAGCCATGAAGGCGCTCGGGGTCGGGGCGTTGGCCGCGCAACTCGCCGGCGCTCTCTCGCCGGAAGAGGCCCTGGCCCAGGCCCAGATGGAGACGCGCCGCTACGCCAAGCGCCAGATGACCTGGTTCAATCGGCAGTCGCCGGACTGGCTCCGGCTGGAAGGAACAGACGATATGGGTAGATTATTGCGTCAACTCGCGCCTTGACCTTGGGCCAGGGCGATGGCATGGGCTGATCGGGCAATTTGGAGCAAGAGCCATGCGCGCGGCCCGCATCGTACTTAGAAGGCGACCGAACGCGACAGGTGGCTGAAGAGCCCCCTGCCCGCCTCCGGTCGCGCGCCCCAAGCCCCCAGCGGGGCTTTTTTCTTGCCCTCAAATCCGAAACCATTCGAAGCCTAAGTAAATCCCATGACCGCCCATCCCGCCCTCGAAGCCGATCAGGCCGCCGACGCCGCCGAATTCCTAACCGGCGCCCAGATGGTGGTGCGTGCGCTGGTCGATCAGGGCGTGACCGACATCTTCGGCTATCCAGGCGGGGCGGTGCTGCCGATCTATGACGCGCTCTTCCATGAGCCGCGCCTGCGCCACGTCCTGGTGCGCCATGAACAGGGGGCGACCCACGCCGCCGAGGGCTACGCCCGCTCCACCGGCAAGCCCGGCGTGGTGCTGGTCACCTCGGGGCCCGGGGCCACCAATGCGGTCACTGGCATCGTCGACGCCCTGATGGATTCCATTCCGCTGATCGTGATCACTGGCCAGGTTCCCACCCACCTGATCGGCACCGACGCCTTCCAGGAATGCGACACCGTGGGCATCACCCGGACCTGCACCAAGCAAAACTATCTGGTGAAGACCGTCGCCGATCTGCCCAGGGTGCTGCATGAAGCCTTTCGCATCGCCACGACCGGCCGGCCAGGCCCGGTGGTGATCGACATTCCCAAGGACGTTCAGTTCGCCAGCGGCGCCTACGAAGGGCCTGACAAGGCCAAGCCGATCCACAACTATCATCCCCGGGTCGAGGGCGATCCGCGTGCCGTGGCCGAGGCGGTGGCTTTGATCGCGGGGGCCAAGCGGCCGATCTTCTATACTGGCGGCGGGGTGATCAACGCAGGGCCATCGGCCAGCGCAGCCCTGCGCGAATTCGCCCGCCTCACCGGCGCGCCGGTCACCTCGACCCTGATGGGCCTTGGCGCCTTTTCCGCCGACGATCCGGCGTGGCTGGGCATGGTCGGCATGCACGGCACCTTCGAAGCCAACAACGCCATGCACGACTGCGATGTGATGGTGGCTGTCGGCGCGCGGTTCGACGACCGGGTGACCGGCCGACTGGACGCCTTTTCGCCTGGCTCGAAGAAGATCCACATCGACATCGACCCCTCCTCGATCGGCAAGATCGTCCGCGCCGACGTGGGCATTCTCGGCGACGCCGGCAAGGTGGTCGAAGCCCTGATCGCCGCCTGGAAGCACGAGCGGCGGGCGCCCGATCCGAAACGCCTGGCGCCGTGGTGGGAGCGGATCGAGGGCTGGCGGGCGCGCGAATGCCTGCGCTATCGGCCGTCGTCTTCGGTGATCAAGCCGCAATACGCCATCGAGCGGCTCTATGCCCTCACCCGGAACCACGACACCTTCATCACCACCGAGGTGGGCCAGCACCAGATGTGGGCGGCCCAGTTCTTCCGGTTCCAGGAACCCAACCGCTGGATGACGTCCGGGGGCCTGGGCACCATGGGCTATGGCCTGCCCGCAGCGGTGGGCGTGCAGATCGCCCATCCCAAGAGCCTGGTCATCGACATCGCCGGTGACGCCTCGGTGCAGATGACCATGCAGGAGATGGCCACCGCCATCCAGTACGACCTACCGATCAAGGTCTTCATCCTCAACAACGAATGGATGGGGATGGTGCGCCAATGGCAGCAGCTGCTGCACGGCGAGCGCTATAGCCACTCCTATTCGGCGAGCCTGCCCGACTTCGTGAAATTGGCCGAGGCCTTTGGCGCGGTGGGCCTGCAGGCCACCACCCCGGCCGAGCTGGACGACAAGATAGAGGAGATGATCGACACGCCCCTGCCGGTGCTGTTCGACTGCCGCGTGGAGCGCTCGGAGAACTGTTTCCCGATGATCCCATCGGGCAAAGCCCACAACGAGATGATCCTCGGCGAAGAGGCCGACGACCTCGGATCGGTGATCGGCGCCGCCGGAAAAGGCCTCGTATGAGCCAGGACTCCCCCGCCTCCGCCTATGACATGGGCCATGCCGTCGAGGCGGAGAATCTGGCGACCTTCGCGGTGCTGGTGGACAACGAGCCGGGGGTTCTGCACCGGGTGGTCGGCCTCTTCGCCGCACGCGGCTATAATATCGAAAGCCTGACGGTCGCCGAGACCGACCGCGGCACCCACACCAGCCGGATCACCATCGTCACCCGAGGCACCCCCCACGTGCTGAGCCAGATCGAAGCTCAGCTCCAGAAGATGGTGTCAACGCGGCTGGTGCAGAACATCACGACCGATCCGGCCGGGCTGGAGCGGGAACTGGCCCTGGTCAAGGTGCGCGGGACGGGGCCCGAGCGCGCCGAAACCCTTCGCCTGGCGGATATCTTCCGCGCCCGGGTGATCGACACCACCACCGCCAGCTTCATCTTTGAGGTCACCGGCGCGCCCAGCAAGATCGACAAATTCGTCGATCTCATGCGGCCGCTGGGCCTTGTCGAGGTCTCGCGCACCGGCGTGCTCTCCATTGAACGCGGCGGGGAGACGCCCTGATCAGAGCGGCCGCGCCACTGGCGGTATCCAGTGGGGAGCCAGCGACTTGAGGGGGTGCGAGGCGGTTACCTGGCCCATGAAGGGCGGCATGATGGAATAGCCGAGCAGGCTCTGGAGCGCCGGCGACATGGCCCGCACCCGATCCCGCGGCACGGCCAGGTAGAAATTCTCCTGGGTCCTGGCCCAAGGCTCGCAATACTGGCTGGTGAAGGCCAGACGGTCGGCGTCGCTGCGATTGGCGCCCGCGCCATGGATCAGGGTCCCCTGGAAGACGGCGATGGCGCCAGCGGGCATTTCAAGCGGGATCGCCGTATGCAGCCTGTCGCGGGCGTGCTCCAGCAAATGGCTGCCGGGAATGGCGATGGTCGCGCCGTTTTCGGCGGTGAAGGCGTCGATGGCGCCGATCACGCTCATGCTGATCGCCGGCCTCGGACGGGCGAAGGGATAGAAGCTGTCGTCGTAGTGGAGGCTCTGCGCCGCCTCGCCCGGATGGATGCAGATCGCATGGCTGGCGCTGAGCAGGTAGCCGGGACGCAGAAAAGCGTCGAGCAGGGCCAGGATACGCGGTTCGGCGGTGATCGCCTCGAAGATCGCTCCCCGCGCCACCAGGGTGTAGACACGCTCGGTGGTCCGGCCCTCGAAGTCATTGCGGCCCCGGTGGCGGCCGAGATACGGCGACAGGGTCGATCGGAAGTCTTCAAGGCCGCGCGCATCCAGGAAATCTTCGAGGATGGTGAAGCCGTCGCGCCGCAACCGCTCGATGTGCGGCGCGGCGTCGAAGTCGGCCCTTGCTCCCATGGCGAGGCTCGATGGAGTGTCCATGGCGCTCCTCCTTGGCGCCATCATACACCCGCGCTCGCCCAGGATTTAAGCCTCCGCGCTAACTGCGCCCGTCGGCGCAACGTATCGACCCTCGCGCACCCGGCGAATGGCGATGAAGCGCATGGTGGCGTACTGGATGAGGAAGAGGCTAAGCTTGCTGCCAATCGCCCAGGCCGACATGAACGTCGCCCAGGTCGCCAGGCTGAACTTGATGGCCACAACCACATTGATGATCGCGGTGAGGAACATCAGGCCTGACCAGACAAAGCCGAAGGCGACGCCGATATCGGGCACGATCTGTATGGCCTGCTCCGGCAGATAGCGGTTCATCCAGCCGGGCTTCAGCATCACGATCGCCACGATGACGTAGATTATGCTGGGCTTGATGAGGATGAAGCGCGGATCCTTGGTGAAGAAGGTGGCGGCGCCGGTGGCGACCACCAGGAAGAGGCTCAGCCACTGCATGGCGTCGATCGGCCGGCCGCGCGAGCGCTCCCAGGCCATCTCCGCGACACCCAGCGCGACGCCTAGCGCCACCGACAGGAGGACGTTCTTCGTCAGGGAAAAAAGCACGACAAAGAAGACCGTCGACGCCATGTCGATGAGCAGGAATTTTGCGGAATGAAAAAGACTTTTCATGGTGGGTCGCCCCTCCTTGCGGGCTGACGCGAAGCTAGGCGGAGGGTGGCGGCGCCGACAAACCCGCCGGCGAAAGTAATGCGTCGATTGGCGAAATGAGGCCCGCCATTCACGCTTCGTGGGCCGCCATCCTTTCCTAACGGGCCGATCGCGCCTATGTTGGGCCTGTTCGGATCACTCCGAACTATGGAGATAAACGCGCGCGTAATAAGCGGACTGGACCCGGGTGCGATTCCCGGCGGCTCCACCAATTCCTCCCCGCGTTATCGGCGGGACATGAGGGGCCGATCAGCATCGACAGACGTCTAAAGGCGTTGCTTTCTCTCGGCGTGGCTCACCGTTTCGGGCCTTAAACTAAATGCGAACGATAACTTCGCTCAAGAGTACGCCCTCGCCGCGTAATGCGGTGCGGACAAACTCGACCTAAAGCCCTGGTGTCTTAGCAGCGCCAGGCGGGGCCCGGGGAGCGCCTGGCAACAGAAGCCCCCCACTTACCTCGGTGTCGGGTAGCGCTCCCCTTTCAAGCATCAAGAATGGCGAGCGCCTGGCAACAGAAGCCCCCCACTTACCTCGGTGTCGGGTGGCGCTCCCCTTTCAAGCATCAAGAATGGCGGGCGCCTGGCGCCAGAAGCCCTCCACTTACTTCGGTGTCGGGTGGCGATTCCGAGGGTCATTCCAGGGCGGGATTGATCAGGAATTTTTCGCCGGTTGCGCGCTTGTTATAGGCGGCGATGTTCTCCAGCTTCAGCGCATCCGCCAGAGAGACGACCTTGGTGTAGTGGCTGGCAAAGGTGGTGGTGATCTCCGCGGCCACACGCTGACGAAGCTTCTCGCCCTCTTCGGGGCCGATCTTCATCAGAAAGGGCGTCAGCAGCCAACCGCCCAACCCCCAAGCCATGCCAAAACCACGGTTCAGCAGGGTCGGGCCGGTGTCCAGGCCGCCGTATATGTAGACCTGTTTGTGAACCGTCGAACCATAGCGGCTGTAGACCTTAGCAGTCTTGTTGGCGGCGATCTCCATGGCGCCGAGGATCTGGCCGGCGAGCTTGCCGCCGCCGATGGCGTCGAAGGCCAGGGTGGCGCCGGTGGCGACCAGGGCGTCGATCAATGCCTCCGTGAAGCCGGTCGCGCTGGAATCGACGATGTGGACCGCGCCGATGTCCCGCAGGATCTGAGCCTGGGCCGGGCTGCGGACGATGTTCACGAGGCCAACCCCATCCTTGAGGCAGACCTTGTTGAGCATCTGACCGAGGTTCGAAGCCGCCGCGGTGTGGACGAGCGCCGTGTGGCCCTCGGCGCGCATGGTCCCGACCATGCCCAGCGCGGTGAGCGGATTGACGAAGCAGGAGGCGCCCTGTTGTGGCGTCACCCCATCCGGCAGAACCAGGCAGTCGGCCGCCCTGACGGCTCGATATTGGGCGTACATGGCGCCGCCGATCACCGCGACGGTCCTGCCGAGGAGCGCCTGGGCCTTGGTCGACGATCCGGCTTCGACCACCACGCCCGCGCCCTCATTGCCTACCGGCATGGACTCGTCCACGCGGCCGGCCATGGCGCGCATGAACGGGGCCGGCACCGTGGCGGTGACAATAGTCTGATCGCCGCCGCCCGAGGCTCTGGCGGTGGACATATCCGCCGCGCCCACCAGCAAACCCAGATCGGAGGGATTGATCGGCGTCGCCTCAATGCGCACCAGCACCTCATCGGGCCCCGGTTCGGGCACGGGCACCCGGGCGAGGGAAAGTTCAAGCTCGCCGGAATTCTTGACCAGAGAGCGAAGCTGCAGAGCGGTGTCGGGGTGGGCGTGGGCCATTGTGCGTCTCCTCTTTTGGAAACTCTATAGCTCCATCCGGCCCTGGACGCGCCTAGGTTCCGGTTCCATGCGATCACGCCTTGCCTTGCGCGCGTCGGTCGCTAGGGTCGCGCCATGGCCACCGACAAGCCCAAGGATCTGATGGGGTACGACACCCTGCAGCAGGACGCCCTGCGTGGGGTGATCCGTGCGGCGCTGGAGCGAGCGGCCAGTCCGCGGGGCCTCCCGGGCGAGCATCACTTCTACATCAGCTTCAGGACCGATGCGGCGGAGGTCTCGGCGCCCGAGGACCTAGTCGAGCGCTATCCGGAGGAGATGACCATCGTCCTGCAGAACCAATATTGGGACCTGGCGCCCGGCGAGAACGGCTTCTCGGTGACACTGCAGTTCGGCGGCCAGCCCAAGACGCTGTCGATTCCCTACGTCGCCGTGACCCGGTTCTATGATCCCAGCGTGCAGTATCTGCTGCAATTCGCGCCACCGGAGCCCGCGCCCAAGCCCGCGCCCGCGCCAGCCGCCAAGGCCAAGCCGACCGATGACGACGGGCCCAAGATCGTCTCCCTCGACCAGTTCCGAAAGAAGTAGCGCGTGAGCGAGTCGCCACTGACGGGCCCCCAGCGGTCACCGACGAGGCCTTGCTGGCCCGGTTCCAGGGCTCCAAGAACCAGCCGGCCGGCTCGCGCACTCTGGGATTCCGCATGCTCAAGGTGAGTCAGGCCGAGCGCACGGTCGAGGTCGCCTTCGACGCCCGGGCCGAACTGCTGGCCAATCCGATGAAACAGGTCCAGGGCGGCTATCTTTGCGCCATGCTCGATGAGTGCATGTCGGTCGCCTGTCAGGTGGCTTCGGGCATGACCAGCGTCGCGCCGACCCTGGAGATGAAGACCAGTTTCTTCCGCCCCGCCATGCCCGGAGTGCTGCGCGGCGTGGGCCGGGTGGCCAAATGGGGCCGCACCATCGCCTTCACCGAGGGCGAGCTCTATGACGCCGATGGGCGTCTGGTGGCCAAGGCGACGGGCACGGCCATGCCCACGCCGTTCGCCAAATACAAATAGGC
The DNA here is from genome assembly GCA_963817995.1 of uncultured Alphaproteobacteria bacterium. Classification (GTDB taxonomy): domain Bacteria; phylum Pseudomonadota; class Alphaproteobacteria; order Caulobacterales; family Caulobacteraceae; genus Acaudatibacter. The sequence goes on along the minus strand of CAWFQJ010000013.1, from coordinate 84,811 downwards.
GCCTGGTTGCGTCTCTTCCTGCCCGCTCTGGCCGGCGCTTTGGCTCTAGCGTCAGGGGCGGCCTGTGAACCCCAAAACCCCTTCGCCAATTGGGCGGCGATCGTAGTGGCCGGCGACGACCACGCCTCGCATACTGACGAACTGACCGAAACCTTCGACAACGCGCGCCGCGACATCGCCGCCGAACTCGCGCGCAAGGGGTTCTCCAAGGTCGATATCCTGCAATTCTCCGTGCGGCCGAGCCGATATCCCGACACCCGGCCGGCCCTGGCCGATCTCGGCCCGATCGCCCAGGGCCTGGAGCGACTGGTCAAGCAGGCGCCAGGCGGCTGCCTGGTCTATTTCACCACCCATGGCGCGCCGCAGGGCGCGGCGCTCGACGGTTACCTTTTGCCGCCGAATTATCTGGCTCGGCTCGTCGATCGAAGCTGCGGGCGAAAACCGACGGTGGTGGTGATGTCGGCCTGCTTTTCTGGGGTGTTCATACCCGCCCTGGCTGGTCCCAATCGTCTGATCCTCACCGCCGCCCGGCGCGACCGATCGTCGTTCGGGTGCAGCGAGAGCGACACCTACCCCTTCTTCGACGATTGTATGCTGAAGGTCTTGCCAGGAGCCGCCGATTTCATCGCCGTCGGGCCGGCGGTGCAGGCCTGCGTGGCCCGTCGCGAGCAGGAGGAAGGCATGGCGCCTCCGTCTCATCCTCAAGTTTCGGTGGGCGCGAAGTTCAGGGCGACGCCAAGACCCTTCCCGCCGTCCACCGGCTAGCGCGATCCACTAACGCCGCGCTAAACCGGCCGCACACTTTGCCGCCAGGACCCGCGCATGACCGTCACGCGAACCGAGACCGACACCTTTGGACCCATCGAGGTTCCCGCCGACCGCTACTGGGCGGCCCAGACCCAGCGGAGCCTGGGCAACTTCAAGATCGGCTGGGAAAAGCAGCCGGCGCCGGTGGTTAGGGCGTTGGGCATCGTCAAACGCGCGGCGGCCGAGACCAATATGGCATTGGGCAAGCTCGATCCGAAACTCGGCGAAGCGATCATCGCCGCCGCCCAGGAGGTGATCGAGGGCAAGCTCGACGCCCACTTCCCCCTAGCGGTCTGGCAGACCGGGTCGGGCACCCAGTCGAACATGAACGCCAATGAGGTGATCTCCAACCGGGCGATCGAGGCGCTGGGCGGGGTGCTGGGCTCCAAGTCGCCGGTGCATCCCAACGATCATGTGAACATGAGCCAGTCGTCCAACGACACCTATCCCACGGCCATGCACATCGCCGCCGCCGAGGAGATCACCCACCGGCTGATTCCCGCCTTGCAGACCTTGCGCAACGCCCTCAACGACAAGGCCCACGCCTGGGCCAAGATCATCAAGATCGGCCGCACCCACACCCAGGACGCCACCCCCCTGACGCTCGGCCAGGAATTCTCCGGCTACACCCAACAGGTCCAGAACGGTCTGGCGCGCGTGGAAATGACGCTGCCGATGTTGATGCAGCTGGCTCAGGGCGGCACGGCGGTGGGCACGGGTCTCAACGCGCCGGTGGGATTCGCCGAGATGGTGGCCGAGAAGATCGCCCAGATAACCGGGTTGCCGTTCACTTCGGCGCCCAACAAGTTCGAAGCCTTGGCGGCCCATGACGCCATGGTTTTCGCCCACGGCGCGCTCAACACCGTGGCCGCCAGCCTCTTCAAGATCGCCAACGACATCCGCCTTCTGGGCAGCGGCCCGCGCTCGGGGCTGGGCGAGCTTTCGCTGCCGGAAAACGAGCCTGGCTCCTCGATCATGCCCGGCAAGGTCAATCCGACCCAGTGCGAAGCCATGACCATGGTCTGCACCCAGGTGTTCGGCAATCAGGCGACCATCACCTTCGCCGGGGCGTCGGGACACTTCGAGCTCAATGTCTACAATCCGGTGATGGCCTACAACATCCTGCAGTCCACCCGCCTGTTGGCCGACGCGGCGGAGAGCTTCACCGAACACTGCGTGGTCGGCATCGAGCCACGCATCGCCAACATCGAGGCCGCGCTCGAGCGCTCGCTGATGCTGGTCACCGCGCTGGCGCCCACCATCGGCTACGACGCTGCCGCCAAGATCGCCAAAACGGCGCATAAGAAAGGTACGACTTTGCGCGAGGAGGCGGTCGGCGGCGGCTATGTGACCGGCGCTCAGTTTGACGAGCTTGTTCGGCCGGAGAAGATGATCGGCCCGGGATGAGCGAAGCCTAGGCCCGCCGGCTGACCGCGAAGTCGGCGAGGGCCTCGAGGCCGGCGCGCCACTCGCCGGCGGGAAAGCCGGTCAGGGAGGCCTTCGCGCTCTCGGCATAGTCGGAGGCCAGGTCCAGGGTAGCCTCCAGCGCGCCGGTGCCGACGATCAGCTCGCGCGCGCGGCGGAAGTCGGCCTCGGTCTGATCGCGGCGGCCGACGACGCGCTCCCAGAAGGCATTTTCGCGCGAGCCGAGGCGGGCGATGGCGAGAATCAGCGGCAAGGTCGCCTTGCCCTCGCGGAAATCGTCGCCGGCGTTCTTGCCCAGAGTCTCGGTGGCGCCGGCGTAGTCGAGAGCGTCGTCGGCCAGCTGGAAGGCCAGGCCGAGGTTATGGCCATAGGCGCGCAAAGCGGCCGCCTTGCCGGCGGAAGCGCAGGCGGAAACCGCGCCGGCCTCGGCGGCGGCGGCGAACAGCTCGGCGGTCTTGGCGCTGATGATCTCCAGATAGGTTGCCTGGTCGAGGTTGAGATCATGGGCGCGGGTCAGTTGCAGCACCTCGCCCTCGGCGATCACCCGCGAGGCCCGGGCCAGGATCTCCAGCGCCGCCATCGACCCGGTCTCGACCATCAGTTCGAAGGCGCGGGCGAACAGGAAATCGCCGACCAGGACGCTGGAGGGCGCGCCCCAGATCAAGTGCGCGGCGACCTTCCCACGGCGAAGCTGGGAGGCGTCGACCACGTCGTCGTGCAGCAAGGTGGCCGTGTGAATGAACTCCACGGCGGCGGCGAGCTTGAGGCTCGAATCGCCGTGGCCGCCGGCCAACCGCGCCGAAGCGACGGTGAGCAGGGGTCGCAGGCGCTTGCCGCCCGCGTCGATGAGGTGATCGGCCAGTGCCGGAATGACCGACACCGGGCTTTGCATGCGCGCGACGATCAAGGCATCGACACCGGCCATGTCGGCGGAGGCCAGCCGCATCAGCCGGTCCACGGAACCCGTCGGGCGGGCTATGACGGCTTTGGCTGCGTCCAAGTCCCGCGCTCCTTCGTCCCGGCCCCACGCCTCGAGACGTTGCCCGGGACAATGGTGGCGCGATAGGTCAGGGTCAAGACAGGCAAGCCGAAACATGCGCGGAGGCCATGGAGGTCAGCGAGGATAAGATGTTGGGCGGACGGCTGACACTGCGTCAGCCTCGCGAGGGTTATCGCGCCGGTGTCGACGCCGCCCTGCTGGCCGCGGCCTGCGACGCCGGCGGTGGCGAGCGGGTGATCGAGGCCGGTTGTGGCGTCGGAGCGGCGCTGCTGGCGGCGGCAGCCCGGCGGCCCGGCGCGCGCTTCACCGGCGTGGAGCGCGACAGCGCCATGGCCGATCTCGCCGCCGGAAATATCGCGCTCAACGGCCTGAATGATCGCGTCGATGTGATCGGCGCGATTATCGAATCGCCCTTCCGCAACCTCGGCCTCCCACCGTTTGACGCCGCAATGGCTAACCCTCCCTTTTTCGACGACGCCCTGGCCTTGCGCGGCCCCTCGCCGGCCAAACGCGGCGCCTGGATCGCCGATGAGGGCCTTGGCGCCTGGTTGGGATTCCTTGTCAAAGCCGTGCGCGAAGGCGGAACGATCACCCTCATCCATCGCGCGGATCGGCTGGCCGATATCCTTGCCGGCTTGGCGCCCAAGGCCGGGTCGTTTCAAATTCGCCCCATACAGCCCTTCGCCGACGTACCCGCGAAGCGGGTCCTGGTCCGCGCGGCCAAAACCGGCAAGGCGCCGCTGGTCCTGCTGCCGGCTCTAATCTTGCACGACCGCGCGGCGGGCAAGCATACCAAGGCGACCGAAGCGATCCTGCGGGGAGAGGCGGCCCTGGACTGGCTCTGAACGCCGCTAGTTCTTCGCCTGGTCCACCAGCTTGTTCTTGGCGATCCAGGGCATCATGGCGCGAAGGCGGGCGCCGACTTCCTCGATCTGATGTTCGGCGCCGCGGCGGCGGGTGGCCTTGAAGCTCGGCTGACCGGCCTGGTTCTCGGCCATGAAGTCGCGCACGAAACGCCCGGACTGGATGTCCTCCAGGATGCGTTTCATTTCCGCCTTGGTGGCCGGCGTCACCACCCGGGGGCCAGAGACATATTCGCCATATTCGGCGGTGTTGGAGATCGAATAGTTCATATTGGCGATGCCGCCCTCATAGATCAGGTCGACGATCAGCTTCACCTCGTGCAGGCACTCGAAATAGGCCATCTCCGGGGCGTAGCCGGCCTCCACAAGGGTCTCGAAGCCGGCGCGGATCAATTCCACCAGGCCGCCGCACAGCACCGCCTGTTCGCCGAACAGATCGGTCTCGCATTCCTCTCGGAAATTGGTCTCGATGATGCCCGAGCGGCCGCCGCCGATGGCCGAAGCGTAGGCGAGGCCGAGATCCATGGCGTTTCCGGTGGCGTTCTGATCCACCGCGATCAGGCAGGGCACGCCGCCGCCTTTAAGATACTCGCTGCGCACGGTGTGGCCGGGCCCCTTGGGCGCCACCATCAGCACGTCGATGGCCGGCCGAGCCTCGATCAGCTTGAAGTGGACATTGAGGCCGTGGGCGAACAGCAGGGCCGCGCCGTCGCGGATGTTGGGGGCGATCTCGTTCTCGTAGATGCCGCGCTGCAGCTCGTCCGGCGCGAGGATCATGATCATGTCGGCCCAGGCGGCCGCTTCGGCCACGGTCATGACCTTCAGGCCCTCCGCCTCGGCCTTCTTGGCCGAAGCCGAACCCGGACGCAGCGCCACGGCGACATTCTTTACCCCGGAGTCGCGCAGATTGAGGGCGTGAGCGTGGCCTTGCGAGCCATAGCCGACGATGGCGATCTTCTTGTCGAGAATGCGGGCGAGGTCGGCGTCGCGGTCATAGTAGACGCGCATGAATTTTCTCCGGGAGACATCAAGAAAGGCGGCTCGCGCAATGCACGGCCGAAACGAAGGCCGCTATCGATAGAATTTTTTCGTTTGCGTCAAGGCGACGGGCGCGGCCGCAGCCATAGGGCCGCGACGGGCGCCAGTGCGAACATGGCCACGAGGGCGAGCAGGCTGCCTTCCGGGCCCGCGCCGCCGCCGCTGAGGATCGCGGGGCCGACGGGCGTGGCATGGAGCAGGCCACCGGCGCCGGGCCAGCCGCTGTTCGCCGCGCCGAAGACGAACGTTTCGGTGAAATCCCAGGCCGTGTGAGCGCCGAGGGCGAACCAGAGGGCTCCGCCGAGGCGGAATGACCACGCCATGATCAGGCCGAACAAGCCCGCCACGGCCGCGCCGATGGCGGTGTCGCCGTCGTTGGCCAGGTGCAGGAGCCCGAACAGGACGGCGAGGCTAGCCGCGGCCGGCCAGAAGCCGATCGCGCGGGACAGCTGGACGAGGGGCCAGGCGCGAAATGCGCCCTGCTCGGCCACCGCCACCAGGGCGAAAAGAGCGAGATAGGTAAGGCCCAGCCGACGCGCCCCATCGGGATTCCAGGCGGTCGTCGTCAGCCTGACCGCACCCAGGGCCGCAAGGACCAATGCCAGGGCGGCGAAAGCCGCCGCTCCCGCCGCGAAGCCCACCGCGAAATCGCCAAGGCGCCGTCGGCCGCCGAGACCGGCGTGGGAAGGCGGCTCGCGAAAGACGGCCAGGGCGCCGGCGTTGGCCAGGACAACGGACAGGCTGACGACGGCTTGAACCCTCAGAAAATCCCCGAGGCCACCGAGGGAGACGCCCGCATCCGTACGGCGGGCGATGAGAAAGAAGCCGCCGGCCCCCAAACCCGCGAGGAGCACAACGAACACCAGCACCTTGCCGAAAGCGACGGCACGGCCGCGCCAATCCGGCGCCAGGGCGAAGAGATCGTCAGCCGCCGTCGTCATGACCCATGTCCCCCCGACCGATTCGCGCTTATTTGAGGATAGTCATGAACGCCCACACGCCCATCGTCGCCGAGGCTCGCCCTGAGCAGCAGTATCTCGACCTGCTGGCCGATATCGCCGCCAATGGCGCGCGGCGCGAGGATCGCACGGGGACGGGCACGCTGAGCGTTTTCGGCCGCCAGCTTCGCTTCGACCTGGCCGCCGGTTTCCCGCTGCTCACCACCAAGAAGGTGCATTTCAAATCGATCGTACTGGAGCTGGTCTGGTTCCTGGCCGGCCAGACCAACGTCGCCTGGCTCCAGGAGCGCGGCTGCACCATCTGGGACGAGTGGGCCGACGCCGAGGGCGAGCTCGGCCCGGTCTATGGCAAGCAATGGCGCTCCTGGGCCGCGCCGGATGGACGAACTATCGACCAGATCGCCGGCGTGGTGCGCTCGATCCGGCAAAAGCCCGAGAGCCGGCGCCATATCGTCACCGCCTGGAACCCGGCCGATGTCGATGACATGGCCCTGCCACCCTGCCATTGCCTGTTCCAATTCTATGTCGCCGACGGCAAGCTCTCCTGCCAACTCTATCAACGCTCGGCCGATGTGTTCCTGGGCGTGCCGTTCAATATCGCCAGCTATGCGCTCCTCACCCATATGATCGCTGAGGTCTGCGGCCTGGCGCCGGGCGAATTCATCCTCAGCCTCGGCGACGCCCACCTCTATCTAAACCACCTCGACCAGGCGGCCTTGCAACGCACGCGAGAGCCGAAGCCGTTTCCCCGACTGAATTTGGCGCCGAAGACCGATCTCTTCGCCTATGCGCCGGAAGACATTGCTCTGGAGGGTTACCGCGCCCATCCCGCCATCAAGGCGCCGATCGCGGTCTGATGGCCATACTGACCCTTGGACCGGTCGCGCGAGCGGCCAACGGCGTCATCGGCCGGGACGGCGCCCTGCCCTGGCGGCTCAAGTCCGACCTGGCCCTCTTTCGCGCAGCTGACCCTCGGCAAGCCGGTGATCATGGGCCGCAAGACCTGGGACAGCCTGCCGAGAAGGCCCCTGCCCGGCCGGGTCAACATCGTCCTCTCCCGCGACGGGACGTTCGCTCCGGCGGGCGCCCTGGTATGCGACGAGTTCTCCGAAGCGGTGCAGATCGGCCGCGAACAGGCCGAGGAAGATGGGGCGGAGGAAGTGTGCGTCATCGGCGGCGCGGCCCTGTTTCAAATGGCCCTGCCGCGAGCGCGCCGGATCTACCTGACCGAGATTGAGGCAGCGCCCGAGGGCGACGTCTTCTTTCCGCCGTTCGACGAGAGCCGACTGGAAGGAAACCCGCCGAGAAGCTTTCCCGGCCGGCGAGAACGACGAATACCCGTTCCTCTTCCGAGTTCTGGAGCGCGCGTAGGCCTCAAAGCGCATCACAAAGGCACGAAGGACACAAAGAGGCGCGAACGGACGGCGGAGCCGCCGATCAAATTCAGGTTCCTGTGGATTGTTGCGCCTTGGAGGCTCTGGCCCCGTCTCTCGCGACAGCTATAGTCAGCGCAAAGCGATAAGGGAGGAACGCGCATGGACATGGAGCTGGTCACCGAGGGATTGAGGTTTCCAGAGGGGCCGATCGCTATGGCGGACGGGTCGGTGATCCTCACCGAGATCGAGGGCGGCGTGCTGACGCGAGTGGCGCCGGACGGGACCAAGTCCACCGTGGCCGAGACGGGCGGCGGCCCCAATGGCGCGGCCATCGGCCCGGACGGGGCGATCTGGGTGACCAACAACGGCGCCGCGTTCATCTTCCTCAAACAGAACGGCCTGAACATTCCTGGCCCCACGCCGCCCGAGCACACCGGCGGCTCGATCCAGCGCGTGGACATCGCCACCGGCAAGGTCGAGACGGTCTACGACTCCTGTGACGGCCGGCGCCTGATCGGTCCCAACGACCTGGTGTTCGACAAGCAGGGCGGCTTCTGGTTCACCGACCACGGCTGCGGCACGGCCGAGGGCCGCAAGTTCGGCGCGCTCTACTACGCCAAGACCGATGGCTCGAAGATCACCCGGGTGCGCGATCACCTGATCTCGCCCAACGGCGTCGGCCTCTCGCCCGACGAGAAGACCGTCTATGTGGCCGACACCCAGCTTGGCCGCCTGTGGGCCTTCGACCTTGCGGCGCCGGGCGAACTCGCGCCGCCCGAGGGCTTCGCGCCCGGCCGGGTGGTCTGCAACCTGCCCGGCTTCCAGATGCTCGACAGCCTGGCGGTGGAAGCCGGCGGCAAGGTCTGCGTGGCCACCATCATCAACGGCGGCGTCACCGCCTTCGACCCCGACGGAACCACCGAGCACTTCGCCTTCCCGGACCTCGTCACCACCAACATCTGCTTTGGCGGCGCGGATATGCGGGATGCCTGGGTGACGTGCTCCTCCACCGGCAAGCTCTTCAAATGCCGCTGGCCGAGGCCGGGGTTGAGGTTGAATTTCAACGGCTAGCGCTTCGAACGCGATCCGCGTGAGGCGGCGTGGGAACGGTCCGCTTCGTGTGAAGCCTTGTGGCGTTCGGGAGAACGGCGCCTCTATGCGGGTCTGGCTGACTCCCGCGTCGGCGTGGCCAATGCGCCGATCGATGGAGTGAACCTGCACCTGGAGTAAAGGCGTATGACCACCAAGATCATCTCCACCTATATCGCCGCCGGCTACAGCCTGGCGGCCAAATACAGCCTGCTGGACATCACCACAACCGGTGGCGTGGCCGGCTATGGCGTGAAGCTCGGCGCCGCCGCCACGATTGAAAACAACGCCTTCATCAGAGGGACCGGGAGCGCCAATGGCGTGAGCGCCTATGCCGCGGCGACCATCATCAATGGCTCGGCCGACGAACAGCTGGCAGCCATCCGCGGCTACAGCGGCGTCTTTGCCCCTAATGCCCCGGCGACGCTGACCAATTTCGGCACGATTCTGGGCCAAGGCGCGTTCGGCAACGGCGTCTTCATCGTCGACGGCGGCGCGGTGACCAATGGCGCCAGCAATGACACTCAGGCCGTGATCCATAGCTATACCTCCGGCGTCGTCGCTGACGCCGCCGCCAGGATCGTCAATTTCGGAACCCTGAAGGGCGGCTCCGGTGATGGCCTCTATCTGAAGGTGGGCGGGACCGTCACCAATGGCTCGACTACGGATTTTCGGGCGGTAATCACCGGCGCGAACGGGATCGTCTCGGCCGGCGGCGCCCTGACCGTGACCAATTTCCGCACCATCCAGGCTTTCGGAACCGAGGGCCTGGGGATCGACGCCGGAGGCGGCGGCGCCATCACCAACGGCTCGACCTCCGACACCACGGCGGTGATTAACGGCGTCTATGACGGCATCTATTCGCTGGCTCTGACCACGGTGACCAATTTCGGCACGGTCGCGAGCGCCAAGCGATACGGCATTTATGTGCGCCTGGCCGGCCCGATCACCAACGGCTCAACGCTGGACACCCGGGCGATAATCAAGGGCGCGACCGGCGGCCTCGATATCCTCTCCGGCGCCGCGGCGATCAACAATCTCGGCACGATCGAGGCCACGGCCAGCGGCGCCGGGGTGGCGATCAACGGCGGCAAGGTGGCCAATGGCTCAGCCAGCGACGACAGCGCCGTGATCGAGGGCGTCTCCATAGGCGTCGGCGCCCTGACCGCCAGCACGACGATCACCAATTTCGGCGTGATCAACGCTCCCGGGGCCACGGCGGTGACGGGAGAGGCCGTCAGCCTCAAGGCCGGCGGCACGATCACCAACGGATCGACCGCCGACACCACCGCCCTGATCGAGGCCGAGGGCTTTGGCGTCTTCACCACCGGCCTGACCAAGATCGCCAACTTCGGGACGATCAGCGGCTTTCACGGCGCCTATCTCTCGGGCGGCGCCTCGGTGACCAACGGCTCGGCCGCCGACACCGCCGCGGTCATCGTCGGCTATGGGGCGCTGCTGATCCGCGACGGGGTCGGCACGGTGAGCAACTTCGGATCGATCATCTCCTATGGAGACGACTTTGGCGTGGCGCTGTTCAACCAGGGCGCCGTCACCAATGGCGGCGCGACGGACATCGGGGCCTTGATCGAAGGCGGCAAGGCAGGCGTACTGATCGACGGCGACGCCGGGACGGTTACAAATTTCGGGACCATCCTGGCGGACACCGCCTCCAGCTCCGGGGCCAGCGGCGTCTATATAAACGGGGGACAGGTGACCAACGGCGCGGCCGCCGACAAGACCGCGACCATCAGCGGGCGCTACGGGGTGTTCATCGGCGCGGGGGCGAGCGCCACCGTCACCAACTTCGGGACGATCCACGGCTTTGGCGGCACGGCGGTCTATCTCTCCGAGGCCGACGACGTCCTCAATGTCCAGGCGGGCAGCGTGTTCCAGGGCGCCGTAATGGGCGGTGGCGGGGTGCTGGATCTGGCTTCGGGCACAGGCACGTTGAGCGGCCTGACCAGCGCCGGCAACGTGACCGTGACCGGCAGCATGGCGAAAACGACCTTTCAGAATTTTGGGGCGCTGGAGATCGCCGCCGGGGCGAGCTTCGCCGACGCCGGCGTGGCCGTTATCGGCGCGGGGCGTACGCTCAGCAACGCGGGAACCCTCACCCTCTCGGCCGCGGTCAAGAACAGCGGCCTCATCATCGCCATGGCTGGGACGCTGACGGTGGGCGGGGCGGTAACCGGGGCGGGCAAGCTGGCGATCGCGGGAGGAACCGCCGACTTCACCTCAACCTTTACCGAAGGAGTGACCTTCGCGGCCGGATCGACCGGCGTTCTAGGGCTGGCCCACTCCCAGACCTATGGCGGGACCATTGCTGGCTTTTCCAAGACCGGCGCCAACGCACTTGATCTGGGCGACATCGCCTACGTAAAGGGGACCACGACCGCCACCTTTTCCGGCACGGCGACCTCCGGAACCCTAACCGTCACCGACGGAACTCACACCGCCAAGATCAAGCTTACGGGCGACTATCTGACCTCGGCGTTCACCGCCAGCAGCGACGGGCATAGCGGGACCTTGGTGGTGGACCCGACAACGAGCGCGACGTCCCCGCCAACGCACACGCCGCCGTCCGCCCCTTTCGTTGCAGCGATGGCGGGGCTGGGGGTTGCGGGCGGATCGGCGGTCATCGGGGATTCGACATCAGAGGCTGCGCCAAACCGTCTAGCGACGCCGAGGCACGCGACTTTCTGATGCGGGACAACCCCTAGGTCAGTTCCATCATCGCCGAGCGTTCGAAGTCCATCAGCTCTTCGCTGCGACCCTCGCGCACCTTCTCCACCCAGCGCGGATCCTGAAGCAGCGCGCGACCGACGGCGACGAGATCGAACTCGTCGCGATCGAGACGGCGGACAAGCTCGTCGAGGGAGGCCGGCTTGGAGGATTCTCCGCCGTAGGCGGCGATGAAATCACCCGTGAGCCCCACCGAGCCGACGGTTATGGTCGGCGCGCCGGTTACCTTCTTGGCCCAGCCGGCGAAATTGAGATCCGACCCCTCGAACTCAGGCTCCCAAAAGCGGCGCTGCGAGCAGTGGACAATGTCGGCGCCGGCGGCCACCAGCGGTCCAAGCCAAGCTTCCATCTCGGCAGGAGTTTTGGCGAGCTTGGCCCCGAAATCCTGTTGCTTCCATTGCGAGACGCGCAGGATGACAGGAAAATCCGGCTTCACCGAGGCGCGCACCGCCTTGAGGATCTCCGCCGCGAACCGCGCGCGCTCGCCGACGGTTGGGCCGCCGAAGGCGTCGCCCCGAACATTGGTGCCTTCCCAGAAGAACTGATCGATCAGATAGCCGTGGGCGCCATGCAGCTCGATGGCGTCGAAGCCCAGGCGCTCTGCGTCGGCGGCGGCCTGGGCGAACGCGGCGATGGCGTCCGCGACCTCTTCATCGGTCATCGGCTCGCCGAACTGGTGGCCCGGGCTGGAAAGGCCTGAAGGGCTGTCATAGGGCCCCGCCGGCTCCCAATCGGCGCCGCGGGCGCGCACGGCGCCGACGTGCCAGAGCTGGGGCGCCATCAGGCCCCCGGCGGCGTGAACCGCGTCGATCACGCTCTTCCACCCGGCGAGCTCGGCCTCGCCGTGAAAACGCGGGATATTGGGATCGTTGAGCGAGGCGGGCCTGGCCACGCCCGTGCCCTCGGAGATGATCAGGCCCACGCCGGCGGCGGCGCGGCGAGCGTAGTAGGCGGCTACGTCGGCGGTCGCGACGCCGCCTGGGGAGAATGACCTTGTCATCGGCGCCATGACCACGCGATTGGGTATGGTCAGGCCCTTGAAGGTGAAGGGCTGGAAAAGGGCGTCTAGGCTCATCGGTTCAAGCTCTGGTCTGTTGGCTTTAAGGCCTCCGATCTAGGCGGTCGCGCGCTAACTTGCGCGCGAGAAATTCTTCACCACCTTTAAGCTTGGAACACCGGCCGTGAACGGCGCGTTTTCGTTCAGATCGGGTTCAGTTTCACCCGCTATTTTGGTGAACGAAGGGCGTAGGATCGCCCGCGGTTTCGATAGGGTGTTTTCAATGACGAAAAAGGTTGGAGCGGCTTTGGCCGCGCTTCTGGTCGGCGCGTCCGCGCTGGCCGCGACGTCCGCCGATGCGCAGATGCACGGCGGAGGCGGGGGCGGAGGCCACGGCGGGGGCGGCATGGGCGGCGGCGGCTTCCACGGCGGTGGCCCGAGCGGGGGCGGATACCATGGCGGCGGCGGTTACCACGGGGGAGGCTACTGGGGCGGCGGCGGTTACCATGGGGGAGGCTATTGGGGCGGCGGCGGATACCACGGTGGATACTGGGGCGGTGGTTATTGGCGCGGGGGCTATGGCTATGGTTACGGCTGGCCCTACTTCTGGGGCGGCGTCGGCCTCGGCTTGATCGGCGGGTACGCCCTCGCCGCGCCGTATGCCTATACGACCTATAGCGACAGCGACTACTACACCGATCCCTACAGCTATGGAGCGCCACCGCCGGCCCCTTATGGCGCGCCGACAGATGGCTACGCTCCTCCGGCCGGATATGCTTCGCCGGCAGGCGCCGCGCCTCCAGGCTATGACTGCGACGGCTGGCGCTGGGATCCGGGCGCCAAGCGTTACGTGGCGGCCAAGGTCTCCTGCCAATAGGTCGTCTGCCGCCGCCCGAGCAAGTCTGGCGGCGGCAAGCTCTTTGGCGAGGCCGTCCTAAACGACGGCGTCGAGGTATTCGACTTCTGGACGGCCAGCCAGGGAAGCGCCCATCTGTCTGCCGAGGTCCTTGAAGTAGTCGGTCTGGCCGTGGGCGGCGAGAGCGTCCTGATCCTTGTAGAGCTCAAGGACCTTATAAGTGCCAGCTTCCGTACGGCTTTTGGTGAGCTGGTAGAGAAGATTGCCCGGCTCGTTGGCCCGCACTTTTTGCGACAGTTCGCGGAACACCGCCTCGAAATCGGGCTCCTTGCCTTCCTGCACTTTCAATACCGCGACGATGCCGATCATGGTTTCCTCCGAAGTGTTCGTTTGATCGGACGCTTTTAGAGGGGCCCGGGCGCGCCGTGCAATGGCGCCGCCACGGCAAGCGTTTCTGCTAGCGCCGTTCGTCCCAGCCGTAGGCGACCCACGAATGGCCGCCCACGTGGCGCGCTTCGATAAGATTGGGATCCACCCGGGCGCGGACGGTACGCTTGGCGCGCAGGGCCACGGCGGCGAAGGCGAGCAGCGCCGAAGACATGAGGGCGATCACCACCATGGTGGCGGCAAACACCACCGTCAGCACCGCGCCGATCACGGCGGCGGCCGTCCAGGCGAGCGCACCACCAATCCAGGCCACGCTGGCGAACGCCGAGCGTCCCGGTGACCAGCTTCGTCCGAGCCGTTCCATGGCAAATCCTTGCCCCCGCGAAAACGCGGAAAACGAAACATCGCCCCCGAGCGGAAGATCGTCAACCACCGATACGTCGGAAAAAGGGCGCGGCTCGGCTATGGAGGGAGTATGGCGAGCAAAAAGTCCGACGCCGGGCTGTGGAATTTCTGGATCGACCGAGGCGGCACCTTCACCGATGTGATCGCGCTGGCGCCCGACGGCGAGACGCACACCCTCAAGCTTCCCTCGCGCTCCGCCGCCTATGCCGACGCCGCCGTCGAGGCGATGCGCCGAGTGCTGGACGCGCCGGAGCCGGGTCCATTCCCGGCCGAACGGGTGGCGGCGATCAAGGTCGGCACCACCGTGGCCACCAACGCCCTGCTAGAGCGGACCGGAGCCCGGACCCTCTTTGTCACCACCCGAGGCTTTCGCGACGCCCTCTTCATCGGCGATCAGGCTCGGCCACACCTTTTCGCCCTCAATATCGAGCGGCCGGTGCCGCTCTACGACGGAGTTCTTGAAGCCGACGAGCGGTTGAGCGCGGATGGGAGCGTACTGCGGCCCCTCGATGAGGCCGCGTTGCGGCAAGGCTTCCTGACCGCTTTGGCGGATGGCTTTCAGAGCGTCGCCATCGCTTTTCTCCATAGCGACCTCAACGCGGAGCATGAGGCGCGCGCCGCCGCCCTCGCCCGCGAAGTCGGATTTTCCTATGTCGCCATGGGCGCCGAGGTCTCGCCGCTGCCCCGCTTCCTGCCGCGCGCCGAAACCACGGTGGTCGACGCCTATCTCACCCCCGTCGTGCGCGCCTATGGCGAGGCGCTGTCGCGGGCCGTGGCCGGGGCGAACCTCTATTTCATGACTTCCGGCGGGGGTCTGGCTCGGCTGGAGGCGTTTCGCGGGCGCGACGCGATCGTCTCGGGGCCCGCTGGCGGCGTGGTGGGAATGGCAAGGACGGCCGCGGCGGCCCGCGATGGGCGGCCGGCCCTGGGCTTCGATATGGGGGGCACCTCCACCGACGTTTGCCGGTTCGCCGGACGACTTGAGCGGCGCGACACCGCCGCCATCGCCGGCGTGAAACTTCGTGCTCCCATGCTGGACGTGGAAACCGTGGCCGCCGGCGGCGGCTCGATTCTCGGCTTCGACGGCCTGCGCGCGCGCGTCGGGCCGCGAAGCGCCGGCGCCGATCCGGGACCGGCGGCCTATGGCCGCGGCGGACCGGCCACCGTCACCGACGCCAATCTGGTGCTCGGCCGGCTGGACGCGGATCTCTTTCCCAAAGTGTTCGGTACGCATGGCGACGCGGCGCTCGACGTCGGCGCGGCCACGGCGCGCCTGGCGGAACTGGCCGCCGCCCTGAACGCCCCCGACGCCAGCGCCGCGGCCGAAGGATTTGTCGCCGTCGCCGTAGAGCAGACCGCGGCCGCCATCCGCAAGATATCCACCGAACGCGGCTTCGATCCCCGCGACCATGCCCTTGTCG
Organism: uncultured Alphaproteobacteria bacterium; assembly: GCA_963817995.1. GTDB lineage: Bacteria > Pseudomonadota > Alphaproteobacteria > Caulobacterales > Caulobacteraceae > Acaudatibacter. The sequence continues at coordinate 69,443 of CAWFQJ010000013.1, read as the reverse complement.
CCTTCGGCGGCGCGGCGGGCCAGGTCGCCTGCCTGGTGGCCGACGCGCTGGGGGTCGACGAGGTGCTGTGCCCGCGGTTCGCGAGCCTGCTCTCGGCCTGGGGGATCGGCCACGCCAGGATGCAGGCCTTGCGTCAGGCGGGGCTGGAGCGTGTTCTCGACGCCGAAGGCCTCCAAGCGGCGACGGCGGCCGGCCAGCGCCTGGCCGAGGAGGCGCGCCAGGATATGGTCGGCCAAGGCGTCGAAGCCAGCGCTATCGAGAGCCGGCTGATGGTTCGGTACAGCGATAGCGACTCGGCTCTGCCGGCGCCGCCGGCCTCGGTCGAGGAGGCGGCGCGCGCCTTCGAAGCCGCCCACCAGCGCCTGTTCGGCTTCACCGAACCCGGGCGAACCATGATCATCGCCAGCGTCGAGGTCGAGGCCTTGGAGGTGAATGACGAGGCCGCGGCGCCTGAGCGCGCGGTCAGCGCGCCCCATGAGGAATCCGGCTCAGGCGTCTCGACGCTTTTCGCCGATAGTCTTGTCGGTCCCGTTGATGGCCCAAGACTCATTGCGCGCGGAGACACCCAAATCTGGCTGGCGCCGGGCTGGCGCGCCGTACGCGAGACCGACGGACTCGTTCGTCTCACCCGCCAAGGTGGCTCGGCGCCCAGAGAGGCGTCGTCGAGCGAGCCCGATCCAGTGACGCTGGAGCTGTTCAACCGCCGCTTCATGGGCGTGGCCGAGGCCATGGGCGCGGCGCTGGAGCGCACGGCGCGCTCGGTCAACATCAAGGAACGGCTGGATTTCTCCTGCGCCTTGTTTGACGCCGCCGGCGACCTCGTGGCCAATGCTCCGCATATGCCGGTCCATCTGGGCTCCATGGGCGCCAGTGTTCGGGCGGTGAAGACCAGGCACGCGCGCCTGGCGGCCGGCGACGCCTTCGCCCTTAACAATCCCTATGCCGGCGGCACCCACCTGCCGGACATCACGGTGGTCATGCCGGTCTTTCGGCAAGACGAGAAGACCCCGGCTTTTTTCGTCGCCGCCCGTGGCCACCACGCCGATGTGGGCGGGATCCAGCCGGGCTCGATGCCACCGTTCTCAAAGACCATCGACGAGGAGGGGGTGATGCTGGACGCCCTGCCGATCATGCGCGATGGCGTCTTTCTAGAGGAGGCGCTTCGCGAAGCCTTGGCCGCCGGTCCCTGGCCATGCCGCTCGCCCGACCGGAACGTCGGCGACATCAAGGCCCAGATCGCCGCCTGCCAGACCGGCGCGGCGGCGGTGGCCACAATGATCGACGCCTATGGCGACGACGCGGTCGCCCGCTACATGGGCTTCGTCCAGGCCAACGCCGAGGCCTGCGTACGCCGCGCGATCGGGCGGCTGCGTAATGGGGAGGCGCGGGTTCCCATGGACGGTGGTGGCGAGATCGTGGTCGCAATCACGGTCGATGCGGCCAAGGGGAAAGCTGTTCTCGATTTCACCGGCTCGAGCGGCGCCCTAGGCTCCAACTTCAACGCGCCAGCCTCCATCGTCGACGCTGCGGCGCTGTATGTGTTCCGAACCCTGGTGGACGATGACATTCCCCTCAACGCGGGTTGCCTGCGCCCTTTGAGGATCCTCGTGAGCGAGGGCTCGATGCTCAATCCTCGCCCCCCCGCGGCGGTGGTGGCCGGCAATGTCGAGACCAGCCAGCATATCGTCGACGCCCTCTATGCGGCCCTGGGTGTGATGGCCAATTCCCAGGGGACCATGAACAACTTCACCTTCGGCGACGACGATCGGCAATATTACGAAACCCTATGCGGCGGCGGCGGGGCCACGAACGCGGCGCCGGGCGTCAGCGCGATCCACACCCACATGACCAATTCGCGTCTCACCGATCCGGAGATTCTGGAGCGTCGCTTCGCGGTCCGTATCGACGCATTCGGTATTCGCGATGGTTCGGGCGGCGCCGGCGCATGCGGAGGGGGCGATGGGGCGCGACGGCGGATCACCTTTTTAGAGCCCATGGAAGCGGCGCTTCTGTCGACGCGACGGACGCATACGCCACAAGGCCTGCAAGGCGGCGCCTCGGCGATGGGCGGAAAACAGCGGTTGATCGAGGCCAGCGGCGCGGTAAAGGAACTGTCGGGCTGTTTTCGCCTTATGGTTCAGCCTGGCGACGCCATCGAGATCGAAACCCCCGGGGGCGGCGGTTTCGGCCCGTCGGCGATGCCCGCAACCTCTTTCAACAAGGAACCTCCATGACGGCGCCCGCCCTCATTCTCGCTCTCGCCCTGCTCGCTCCTGACATGCCGGCCGCGACCGATGCGCCCGTGACCACCAATGCGCCACCGGCCCCGCCCGCCGTCGAGGCGCCCGAGGCGGCGGCTCCCGCGCCCGCGCCCGATGCGGAGCCACTGCCGCCGGGAGCGCCCACCGACGAATATCGCCTGGCCGCCTGGTGCTACGGCGCCTTGAGCGAATATCTGGACATCTATCAGCGCGTGAAACCCCAGATCGCCGCCATCGACAAGGCTTACGGCCCCAAGGAGGCCCCGGAGTCTGAACCCTATGCTCACGATATGGCGGCGCTTCGAGTAGAGCTAAAGCTTCTGAACGGCGCGGTGCAGGCGGCGGAGAAGGCGAGCGCCAGACCGATCGCCCTGGAAGGCGCCCAAGCTGTCGCCCAAGGCCGCACCATCTGGGCGCCTGCCGAATCGAAGACGCCGCGCGAACTGGCCAGGGCGTGGATGACCTGGGGCCTGCCCGATCGCTGCGCATCGACCTCTCGTGCGCTGACGGCCAAGTCGTCCCTGTTGGGCAGCGCATTGAACGACCCTGACGCCACCGCGCCCTCGTCGGTCGGCGCGCCCCCTCCGGCCGGGCCCTCAGCCTCCGGAACGCCACAGCCGCCTTCGAACCCATAGAGCGGGCCCCGTTTAGAGGCCACTCCTAAGCCGCGGGCCGCTAGCTCCGGTCGGCACATCCGGGTGAAGTCGGGGCATATCGGCATCTCGCGCTCAGATCGGCGACCGTCGCATCGATCGCGGCCTTTCGGGCCGTGAAGGCGGGCGCCTCGCCGACATCGAGCCCGGCAACGGCCCTCGCGCCCAGAGCGCTCGGATCGATCCGCTGGCCAGCCCGAAAAACCTCATAATGAAGGTGCGGTCCGGTCGCCAGGCCGCTCTGGCCGACGTAGGCCACGACTTGGCCCTGGCGCACGGCGACGCCGGGCGCGATGCCCGCGGCCCACGCCGAGAGGTGGCCATAGCCGGTTTCCAGTTCAGGTCCGTGACGTATCTTCAGCCAACGTCCATAGCCGCCCACCCAGCCGGTGGTCTCGACCACCCCATCACCGGCCGCCAGAACCGGCGATCCGATGGGGGCGCCAAAGTCCACCCCCTGATGCATCCGGGTGAAGCCGAGGATCGGATGAAGCCGCGGCCCGAAAGTCGAGGTCACGTGAGCGCCGTCGACGGGCGTGCGCAACAGGCCAAGCTTCCCACGGCCGGGTCCGCCATCGCCATAGCTCGGCGTCGCCGCGCCGGAGAGCGAGGTTCGATAGAGGCGCGCGGGGCCGTGGCGGGTGTCGATCTCGGCGTACAGCAACTCAGCTGCTCCCCCCACGGGCTCGCCGGCTCGCCGGCTCTGATCGAAGACCAGCCGAAAACCATCACCGCTGGCGATGTCGCGGCTCAGATCCAAATCGCGACCGAACAGGCCGGCGACTTTGGCGGCGACGTCGGGGTCGACGCCCGAACTCACCATGGAAAGATAGAGCGAGCCATCGACCCTTCCCTCGACGAGCCGCGGCGCGGAGACGACCGGGTCATCTTCCTGACGCAGCTGAAGGGCGCCACGGTCGTCCCGCGAAAGCGTGAGCTGGGTGTCGTCACGGGGCCGCAACGAGAGCCTGAGCAGACGCGGGGTTCCCGCTTTGGGCTCGGTCCTGGGTACATCGAGGTCAAGCACCAGGCCCGGATGGGGGTTCTTGGTGTCGAACTCGTCGGAAAGCGCGGCCGCCGCGGTCGCGGCTTCGGCCTGGCCAAGTCCCGCTCTGACGAGCGCGACGGAGAGGGGCTCTCTTTCACGCATGGTGATCTCGATGTGACGCGATGGGAAGACCGTCGGCGCCGCGCTCCGTGTCGCCGGGGTCTCGTATGACGAGCGCAAAGAACCTGCCAAAGGCCGAAATCTCATCAGACCGAAAATCGCGATCACCGCCGTAAACAGAGCGAGCGACCAGACTCCAAGGATTCTCGCGCCGCCTGGGAACGGCGAGTGAAGCAGGTTTGTTCGTCCGTTCGACACAGTTGGGCTGATCCTGGCGAGACGGTCGAGCAGCTAGCCCGGAACCTCGCTCGGGGGCAACGCCGCGCCAGCCACAATCGAACGGTTTCGTCCGATGGCGTCGCTCCCCGTGACACGGTGATTTTGTTTGCGCGTCGGCGAACGGACGTGCGAAGGGCGCGAACCGCGCAGATGGGCATGAGGAGGAGACCGGCCTGGGTTCGCTGACGCCGATCGCGGTAGCCATGGTGGCGAGTGTTCCGGCGGGTTGGCTCGCCGGGCAGACGGCTCGGCGCTATTCGCCCGAGGCGGCAAGGCCATCATCTGTTTTGACCATCCTCGCCGTGATGGTGGTGTTTCTTTGGGCCGCCGTGATGACCTCGCCCACCTGGGTTCTGGCCGTGGGGCTTGCGCTGGGGTGGATTCTCGTCTGCCTCGGCGCAGTGGATCTGGTGGCGTTTAGGCTACCCAACGCCCTCACCCTGCCTCTGCTTGTCGCGGGCCTCGCGGTTAGCGTCGCGCTCCCGGGCAGGCCGATCCTCGGGCACCTCGCCGGAGCAGCCTTGGGCTATGGCGTCTTGGCGGCCATGGCCTTTGGCTATCGCCGCTGGCGCGGGATGGACGGGATCGGGCTTGGCGACGCCAAATTGCTCGGCGCCTCGGGCGCTTGGCTTGGCTGGCAGAATCTTCCATCCGTGCTGATTATCGCCTGCATGGCCGCCTTCGGGTGGGTCGCGTTGCGCTACTTATTTCGCGGCCGAGAGACGCTATCAGCGCCTATCGCCTTTGGCGCGCCTTTGTGCCTGGCGACCTGGGTGGTTTGGCTTCATGGACCCCTCACGCTTTGACGGGCCGCCGCGAGGGTCATTCGACGTAGCGAATCCAATAAGGGGTGGTCTTATCCCCCGTCAGTTCGACGATCGCTTTTCTGTGCGTCCTGGCGCCGTCCGCCGAGCGGGCGGTCACCTTGACCGTGAGCGTTCGCCCAATGAGGTGGTCGTCCGGAACGATTTCCTCATCGGGATGCTCGCTGGCGATCTGCGCCTGACCCGCGATCTGATCGGCGTCCACGCCGCCTAGGGCGCTCATGGCCGCTATGGCCAGCGGCTGGGCGTGAGCGGGATCAAAGCCCCCCGTCTGTTCGAAGAACACCGTGACGACCGGCGCGATGCGAGCAAAAGTGGAGGGGTCCATGTCCTTGAGGGAAGCGAGTTCATCGACGGTGCGGAACGGGCCGTGGCGCACGCGTGAACCCGCGGGCGGGCGCGCGCTGGAGTTGGGATTGGTGTCGAGCTCGGTTTGCCAATCGCGAAACTCGGTGACCAAGGCGTCGAGACGATCGCCGGAGGCGCCGGCGCCTTGAAAGAGCACCCGGACCTGGTCGTCGTTGAGCCCCGCCAGAGGCGCCTTGCCGCGCTCATCTTCGACCACGATGGTCAGGTCCGCGCCGTTATAGCTGAGCTTTCGCGCCGAACCGTCAATCGCCCACCGATCCGCCGGATCGTCGATGGCAAGCCCATGAATGGCCAGGTAGATTCCGGCGTCCGCTGCGGCCGAGAGCTGGGCCTGCTGCGTTCGGCCCCGGACGATGGCTATGCCGCCCTGGTCCGCCGCGAGCACCTGAAACGCGACATAGGCCAGCGCCGCCACGGCGGTGACGGCGGCCACCAGGGCGTAACCGGTGTCCTTACGGGTAGGGTCCATGCGGTTGGGACCTGGGATTTGGCAGGGGCGGGGCCGGTGCGAGATGCATTTTCTCCTTGAGCTCTTCGGTGATCGCCCGGGCGTCAAGGGGCGTCCTGACAACGTGGGGGGTGAGCAGGACTATGAGCTCGGTGCGGATCAGGGCCCCCGTGGTGTCGCCGAAGAGGTGACCGAGGATCGGGATCGAGCCCAGAATGGGAACGGTCGAGCGACCCTTCTGAACCTCGTTCTTGATCAGGCCTCCGAGCGTGACGGTCTCGCCGTCCTGAACGGCCACCGAAGTGGATATCTTGCGCTGTTCGATGGTGGGTGACTGAATGCTATTGGCTGACTGGTTGGTGGGCGGAGGCAGGACGTCGCTGACCTCCTGGGCGATGTCGAGCAACACCAGGCCGCCGCTGTTCACCCTCGGGGTAATCTTCAGAATGATGCCGGTGTCGCGATAGTCGATGGAATTGACGATCGGCGCGCCGGTCGTGAGCGTGCTGACGGCTGAGCCCGTGGAGATCGGCACCTGGTCCCCCACCTCGATGGTGGCGGTGTGGTTGTTAAGCACCACCAGCTTTGGCGCGGAAAGCACGGTGACGTCGGTGACCGAGGCCAGGGCGTTGAGCACCACCGTCGCGCTGGGGCTGGAGTAGATGTAGGATAGCGCCGGGAATACCTGGGTCGGGACACCGGGCGTCGAGATGGTTGTGCCGGTGCTGGTCGTCGTTTGTCCAGCGCCTTGCGTGAGGGCGGCGCTGTTGAACGGCCCGGACTGGAAAGCCCATTGGACGCCGTACTGCAGGGTGTGGTTGAGGGTCACCTCGCTGATCGAGGCGTCTATCATCACCTGTAAGGGAGGAACATCGAGCTTGCGCAGGGCGTCCTCGATCAGGGCGTAGTTGCGCGGCGTGGCGAACACCACCACCGCATTATTGGCCTCGTCGGCGGTGATGGTGATCGCATCCTCCCCCGTGCCGCTCTGATTTGACTGGGACGATCCCGAGCCTGCATTGGCCATCGGCGCCGCCGCTCTCTGCTGAAGCCCGGTGACGAGGCCGTTAACATAACCCGGCGGCGGCTGTGTCACGGCCGCGGGAGCGGAGGTATCGACCAACGGCGTGGGGCCGGTATCGGTGACATCGCCTCTGGGCGCGGCGATCCCGAAGGCTCCGTCCAGCACCTTTGCCAAGTCGGCCGCCCGACCGTTCTGGACCCGATAGACGAACATCCGTCGCTCGGCGCCCTCGCCTTCGCGGTCGAGCACCTCCACAAAGCGCGCCGTGTCCTCAAGCAGTTGAGGCTGGGCCGAGATCGCCAATATTCCGTTGAGCCGATCCATGGCGATCAGTCGGACGAGACCCGCTGTCTGGGTTCCTGGCGCATTGATCAGCTTGTCCAACTCCGGGGCGATCAACCGCGCGTCGGTCCGCTGCGGTACGAACAGGGCGAAGCTCATGCCCTTGAGCCAATCCACATCAAACTGCGCCACCAGTTCACGCAAAGCGCGGCGCTGGGTGCTGGTGCCCGACACCACCAGGACATTGCTCGACGGATCGGCCACGGAGATCGCGTTGGGCACCAAGGGATCGAGCAGCTTGCGAAGCTCCTCGGCGTTGACGAACTTCAAGGCTATGGTTTCGTTGCCATAACCACTGTCTCCAGGACCCACCACTGGCGCCTCGCCTCGCGCTTCGCCGGCGGGTACGATCGCGTAACTCCCGGCCCGGTTGGCCAGGACCAGATTGGCGCTCGTCAAGGCTTGTTCGAACACGCCCAGAACGTCGGCTCGCCGGATCGGATGGGCCGTCTGAACCGTCACCGTACCCTGGATGCTTGGATCGACGGTGTAGGTAAGACCCAGGGTGTCGCCCAGGATGGACTTGGCGACCGCCTTAACATCGACTCCCGGAAAGTTGAGGCTAATGTCGCCGCCGGGAAGAATCCGAACGGGATCGGGTGGCGGCGGCCGCTGCGGCGGTGAACCGGGGAGAATCGTGGTTCGCACCTGACGCGCGTCCAATGGCGAGGCGGTCTCTTGGCCCCCTGACCCGCCGAAGGTGGCCTGACCGAGCGCGGAAGGGCCGGAAAGCGCCAGCCCTAATACGACAACCGCTTCAGCGCCCGCCTTCCAATAGACCTTCATTGATCCTCCGCCGCGGCCGCCGGGGCCGCCTTCGGATCGGATAAGGCCTCGGCCGGCGCCCCCACCGTCAGCTCACGCTTCTGTCCCGCCCGCTCGAACACCACGCGGGTCTTTTCAACGGCCACGAGCCGCCAGCCTTCCACATCTTCCCCGCGCTGAACCGTCTTCGCGACGGCGCCAGGCCCGGACATCACCGCGCTCGCCACACGGCCACCGGTAGCGGTTCCCAACGCGGACCATGCGCTCAGGGGACCGGCGCCGGGCGTCGCGGCTTCTCCCGGGCGCCGATCGGGCGCGAACAGCGGCGCTTGCAATATGGCGGCGTACTCCGGCAGAGGGGGAATCCCGATCAGGTGTGGCCGCCGAGGCGCCAGGATCGACACCTCCGCCGCCGGTTGGCCGTTAGGCAAAATCAATTGGACGCCCAAGAGCACAACCAGCAGGCCGGCGCAAACGATCGGGCCAAGCTCAGGATGGTCGACTCCCCACCGGCCGCCAGTCGCTTGAGAGTTCCATCCTGACGTCGACGGGGGCGAGCCGTCCAGCCGCGGCTGACCGGTCCGCCGTAATCGAAAGATAGTCGAAGACGACATAGGACCCCTCGCTTTCAAGCCGGCGAATAACATCATCCAATTGTGTCAGGCTCACAGCCATGTCCACTCTCACCCGTATCGAGCCGGGCGCGGCGTCGGCCTGAAGATCCTCTATTCCGGTAACCGCGAAGCCCTCGTCGGCCGCCAGCTTCGTGACCCGCGCCTTTAGGGCCTCAACCGCCAACAGCTCGCTAGGCGCGGCGATGGCGAATCTCGGCGAGGTCGCCCGCTGAGCCTCGGCCGCGGCGCGCCAGACCGGCAGGGCCGGCATCAAACGGGCGTTGCGCTGCAGCGTCTCGCGAAGCTGATCGCGCTCAGCGGCGCGGTCACTAAAGCCGGCAACCAAGGGTCCGATGAGCACCAGCCAGATCAGGCCGATGGCCAGCACCAGCACGCCGACGGCCACAAGCCGGCGCTCACGAGGGCTGAGGGGCCTCAACGCCGAACCGCCGGCCGGGCGTCGGCGGTAATGTCGAACGGTCGGACCGAGGCGGCGCCTGTGGTCTGTTCAACGGTAAGGCTTCTTGGATTGGCGAACGCGCCGGTTCCGCGTATGGCTGCGGCCATGTCGACATCGGCGGCGGCGAAGCCAACGATGCGCAAGGCTTGGCCGTTCCATTCCAGATGCTGCACCCAGGCTCCGCTGGGAAGCGCCTGAGTAAGAACGCTCAGCATTCTCAGGGGCTCGTTTTTCTGTCCTCTATTTAACAGATCGCCTCGACGCGCCTCCTCGGCCTCTACACGCCCGCGCAGCCGCAAGGCGGCGCTGACGGCCGGTCGCTGCGCTTCAGCCAGGTGGCGCAGGCTGGCGACATCGGCCATGTCGCGACCAACCAGCACGGCGAGATTGATCACAAAGAGCGCGGCGACCGCCCCCCACAGATAGACGCCCAGACCGGTCTTCTGTTTTTCTCCAGCCGCCTCCAGCACCGCGGGCAGGAAATCGAACCTCTGGGCTATGGGCTCGCCGCCGGTCTTCGCGCCAAGCGTCGCTGGCTTCAACCCCTGGGCGCGCGCCCGCTCGACAAGCGCCAAGGCCGTCGTGCGCGGCACGATACCCACCGACACGGTCTGCTTGCCCTCGCCGCTGTCCCGTTCAATCACCTCCATATCGAAGTGGATGAGCTCCGGCGCCAAGGGCGAAAGGCGATCGATATCCAAGCTCAGCATACGGCGGACATCGGCGGAAGGCATGCGGGGCGCCGTTACGTCACGGACCAGGACCTGACTTGTCGGCAGAAGAATTCCGACCGTCTCCTTGACCGTTGGCGTCGGGCCCATCTCCACTAGGTTTCCGTCCCGCCAGACACGCCAGCCGCCTGTATCAAGCGGCTCGGCCAGGAGTCTGGGTTGGGAGGACAGACGCGCGCGCAAACCCGCCGGCAACATCGAGGCAAGCTCTTCTATCCACCAGGCGAAGCCCTGGCGCGCGAGGGCCGCCAGCGTGGCCAGGTCCATATCCGAATTGAGCAGTTCCTGAAGGGTCACTGCCGACCCTTGCAAAGATGAGTCACCGTGTTGAGCATGCAGGCTACGTCAACACTGGCCTTGGGGTGGACGATCAGATCCGGCCAGCGGCGCTGGTCGCCTGGTTCGAAAGTCAAACGCACCCGGATCGCCTGGGGCAGCGCGGTCTCATCGTCCCAGGACCGTCGCCACTGGGGGGTGAAGTCGGGCGCTGAAGGTCCATAATAAGCGACGTCAACCTGGCGCACGCCTGTCAGCAGGACATCCCGCGCGACCGGGCTGATATCAGGCGCAACGTCGCTCACCGAACTTAGAACCAACTCGCCAGCCGTATCCAGAACCAGGCTGTAGCGCCGCAAAGGCGCCGGGCGCGCCGATTGTGGGGGGGTGGCGATGAACACCAGCCGATCGGCCTTGCCCGAAAAGTCCACGTACGGCGGATTCTTATTGAAGAGCGTGGCGGCGTAGATCTGTTCGATACGATCCCTCAGAACCGACTGAGCGCCGTCGATCGCCTCGCCGCTGGCTTCTCGCGCGTCGATTCTTTCCCAGACCCGCCGGCCGGTCCCCACGCCCTCGATCAGCATCATGCTGATCATGCCTACGATCACGAGGCTGGCCAAGGCCTCGACCAGCGCGAAACCGGCGGATCGAACGTCTGAAAAAGCTCGCGCCACAGGTCAGGACTCGACACCGAGGCGCAGTGTCTGGAGCCTCGCCAATGTAGGGCCCCCAGCCGCCGGCGCGACGGTGACGGCGACGTTCAACAAAGCGCCTGCGGCGTTGGGTTCGCCATAGGGCGAGATATTCATCCGCCAGGTCATGTCGCCGGAGACGCCTTGGGTGCGGCCCACCTGCAACGGAATTTCCGCGCCCACATCGGCCAATTCCGATTGCGCGACGAGGAGGGCCTCGCGCCGCGCCTCGGCCCCGCGATCCCGCGACGCGCTGTCGGCGATCACCCGATAAGTGGCCGCCAGAGCCATGGCGACAATGGCGGCGGCGATGAGAGCTTCGACGAACATCTCGCCGGCGTCGGCGCGCGCTCGGCTAGAGCCCATCACCCGCCCCCCACGGCGACGGCCCCGGTAAGGGGTGCGACAAACACAGGAATGCTGCGATGCGCGGCGCTCACCCAAACCGCGCCGCCGGTGGACGAGCCATCGCCGAAAAAGGCGATCGAATCGCCGGAATGGCCGGACCGATCCTGCGCAACCAGCGATACGCCAGGCGGGAGACGCTGCGCGCTTCCGTCGGACGCCGCCCAACCCAGGCCGTCCGTCGCGACAACCAGCGCCGCGGGTCGGTCGGTTCGGTAGGCCACGGCCCGCGTCCGGCGCAGGCTTTCGGCCACTGACGCGACCGCCTGGCGTTGCGCGAGGGTCAAGAGACCCTGCTGCAGCCTTGGGAACCCGATTAACCCGACCAAGGCGCTGATCGCCACGACCACCAAAGCCTCGATCAGCGTCGTACCGGCGTCCGCCGTCTTACCAATTGCCGACATCGGCCGCCTCGCCGGTCCCGCCTTCGGCGTTATCTGAACCGAAGCTATAGACATCGATATCGCCATGCTTTCCGGGATTGCGATAGAGGTAGGGGTGGCCCCACGGATCGTTCAGAGCGGTGGACTTCTGCAGATAGGGGCCATTCCAGCCTGGCGCGGTCGACGGCGCCGTGATCACAGCGTTTAGTCCCTCCTCCTGGGTCGGATAGCGCCCGACGTCCAGGCGATAGAGTTCCAGAGCGGCGACCACATTCTGGATCTGCACCTTGGCCGTCTGGGTCCGCGAGCTCCCGAGGTACTTAAGGACCTGAGGGGCGATGATCGCCGCCAACAGGCCCATAATGGCCAGCACCACCAGCATTTCGAGGAGCGTGAAGCCGCCATCGTCGCGGCGCCGGCGAAGGAACTTTTTCATGGTGCGAGCGCCAGGTCGTTGAAGCCAAGGATTGCCGACATGATCGACGCGATCACGGTGGCGACGACCGCGCCCATGAACACGGTGATCGCCGGCGTGAGTATGCCGATCATTCGCTGGATTGTCGACCGGACCAAGCGATCCAGGACGTCCGCCAAACGGCCCAGCATGAGGCCAAGACGCGCTGTTTCTTCGCCGGTGCGCAGAAAGCTGATCGCCATGGGGGGGAAGACCCCGCTGGCCGCGAGCGGTCCTGAAAGACCGGCGCCCTCTTTGAGGCCGGAGACCACCTTGGCGATCGCGGCGGCCATGTGGGTATTGGACACCGACCGCTGGGCGATTCCCAGCGCCGTGGGGAGCGGCACGCCCCCGTCAACCAGGCTGCCGAGAGTGCGGGCAAAGGTCGCGGTCTGGGCGGTCACCACCAGCGGCCCGATCTGCGGCACGCCAAGCAGAACCCGATCGAACGTAAGGCGCGCGGAGGGCCTTCGCAGCCATTGGCGAACAAGGAACACGGCCGCGACTACGGCGAGAAGCATCATCCACCCGTAGGTCCGCACCGCCTCACTGGCGCCCATCACCAGGCGGGTCGCCAACGGAAGCTTGGCCTCGGCGCCGGAAAAGAGGCCTTCGAACTGCGGCACGACCACCAGGAGCATGACCAGGATCACGCTGGTGGCCACCACCATCAGCATCGCCGGATAGACGAGGGACGAAACGATCGTCTGGCGTAATGCCTCGGAGCGGTCGAGACTGTCGGCCAGCCGCGCAAGCGCCGCGCCCAAACGTCCGTCGGCCTCTCCAGCTTCGCACATCGCCGAGGCGGCGGGTGGGAAGAGGCCCTTGACCTCGCCCATGGCGCGCGAGAGCGGCGCCCCCTCCTTCACCCTTGAGTGGAGCTTGGCGAACACGCCCTTGACGCCGGGGTTGATGATGTTGTCGACGCAGACCGACAAAGCGCGGTCGAGCGCGAGCCCCGCTTCCAGCAACACCGCCAGCTCGCCAAGGGCGTTGATCGCGGCCTGTCGGGTCTGCCCATTGGCGCGCACCGCCCCTTCGCCGTTCGCGGCCGCCGAGGCTTCAATCGCCTCGATGGGCGACATCCCAAGGCGGCGAAGTTGCAGGATCACATCGGCCCGCGACGCGCCCTCGAGAACCCCGGTGCGCACTGCGCCGGTGGGCATGGCGGCCCGGTAGCGAAAGCTCGCCATGGTCAGCCTTCCCGAGTCACGCGCAGGACTTCATCCAGGGTGGTCAAGCCCGACCGCGCCTTGACCAGGCCATCCTCGAGCATGGTGCGCATGCCGGCGGCGGCCTGAATATCCCTGGCCTCGGCGCGCCCAAGAACCAGCCGTTCGATGTCAGCGTCCAGCACTAGGAGCTCGAGCAGCGCGATCCGGCCGCGGTAGCCGCCGTGGCCGCACATGGCGCAGCCGACCGGCCGCCACAGACGATCAAATCCCGCGGGACTGACGCCGAGCGCCTCGAACGTCTCGGGCGCCGGAACGAAGGGTTCGCGGCAGTTGGGGCAAAGGCGGCGCACAAGGCGCTGGGCGAGCACCGCATTGAGCGTCGAGGTGATAAGAAAAGGCTCGACCCCCATATCCAGCAAACGGGTAACGGCCGCCGCGGCGCTGTTGGTGTGAAGGGTCGACAGAATGGTGTGGCCGGTGAGCGCCGCCTGGACGGCCACCTGAGCGGTCTCGAGGTCGCGGATTTCGCCGACCATCATCACATCGGGATCCTGACGCAGGAACGAGCGAAGGGCGGTGGCGAAGGTCAGGCCAATCGCAGGACTGACCTGGGTCTGGTTGATTCCGGCCAGCCGATATTCGATGGGATCCTCGATCGTGAGGATCTTGCGGTCGGCCGTGTTCATGACCGATAGCGAAGCATAGAGGGTTGTCGTCTTGCCGCTGCCTGTGGGCCCGGTCACCAGAACGATGCCATGCGGCTGGCGCAACACTCGAAGATACCGGGCGAGGCTGTCGCCTTCGAAGCCCAGCGTCTCGAAGTCGAGAGCCAGGTTCGACCGGTCCAATAGACGCAACACGACACTCTCGCCATGGATCGTGGGGGCGGTCGCCACCCGCAGATCGATGTCGTGACCACGGACGGCGAGGCGGAGCCGGCCGTCCTGCGGCAACCGCCGCTCAGCGATATTGAGTCCCGCCATGACCTTGATGCGAGAGACGAACGCCGCTTTGAGGTGAGGCGGCAGCGGCTCTTCGTCTCGAAGAGCGCCATCGATGCGAAGCCTGATCTTAAGCACGTCCTCGGTCGGCTCGATATGAATATCCGAGGCTTGCGCTTCGGCGGCGCGGCCGATCAGGGCGTTCACCGCACGCACCACCGGTGCGTCACTGGAAAGATCTCTCAGCCGCTCGACATCACCCTCGTCAGCTTCGCCGGTCCCGCCGTCAAAGGTCTGGATCGGATATAGTCGGTCGAGCGCGACTTCTATATCGCCGGCGCGAGCGACAAGCGGCACCAACGGGCGATCAAACGCGAACGCCAGGGCGTGCCTGTCGAACGGGCGCAGCGGATCGACAAACGCCACCTCCACCGCCCCTTCGGTCAGCCGGATCGGCAACGCGCGAATATCGCGCAGAAAGTTCGGAGACAACCGACCCGCGGCCACCGGCTCGGCGGGAAAGTCGACTATGGATGCAATCCGCATACCGGCGGCCTCGGCGATGGCGGAGGCGAGCGCCTGTTCCGAGACCAGGCCAAGGCGCGTGAGCACAGCGTCCAGAGGCTCTCCAGATTCGCTTTGAACAAGACGGGCGCGCGCGAGCGTCTCCGGGGGCGCCAAGCCACGCTCGATCACCAGACGCTCAAGGGTCAGGCCTTCCACGAATGGCGCATGGGTCAAGGCGTCCACCGCCGGCGCCAGATCAGCCAAAAGTGTTGGCGCGCCGCGCGCTGCGTCATCCATGGGGCTGGAAACAACTCTAATAGGCGCCGCCTCCTCGCGCAACGATGGCGCCGATGGGGCGCAATCATGCCAGCCCAACGGGCGCCGAGGCAGGCGTGTTTTCCGGATGCGACGCCAACGCTTGCCTGTCGGACATCTTTCACCTAACCGTTGCCTAAATGAGGGCGTCAGGGGCGAAAATCCCTTTCGGCGATGTCAAATTCAACCGGCGAACATAACGGGATCATCAATGAACAGAATTAGTCTAGCAGCCGCGGCGCTCCTGGCCTCGGCCTCCATGGTGTCGATCGCCCATGCGAGCATTCCAGAGGGGGCGAAGGTAACGGCGGCGGCGGCGGCGACGCCTGTCGATTTCGAGGTGTTTTTGCCTCTGCGTAACAAGGCAGAACTCCAGCAGTTACTAACCGCCCAGCAGACGACGGGTTCCCCCAGCTATCACCAGTGGCTCACCCCGGCTCAGTTTGGCGCTCGCTTCGGCCCGACGCCGGCCAGCGTGGCCAGGGTCAAAGCCGCCCTCACCGCCGCCGGCCTTGTTGTCACGGCGACGCACACGAGGTCGATCCACGTCAGCGGCACCGCCGCCCAAGTGGCCAAGGTGTTTGGCTCCAAGCTCAACGCCGTCGTGCTCGCTAACGGGCGTGCGCGTCTCGATGCGGCCACGCCGGTCAAGATGCCTTCGACGCTTCAGCAGGAAGGCGCGGTTATCGCCGCCTTCACCGGCCTGCCCGCGAAACATGATACTTTACGCAAGATCTCGGGAGCAATTCCCGACAACCGATACTCTAATCACGGCCCTTATTATTACAACGACATGAAGCAGGCCTATGATTACCCGTCGTATCTGTCGAAATTGCCGAACGGAAAACCCCTCGACGGCACCGGTGTCAAAGTGGCCGTGCTCATGGAGACCGACGCTCTTGATTCCGACGTCGCGGCCTATTTCAACCACGAGAACTTCACCGCCACCACCGGCCTGCAGCCGCCCACTCTCACCCACCTTCCCGTGGACGGCGGATCGCCCTTCGACCCGAACAATGGCGGATCGTATGAGGCGTCGTTGGATGTCCAGCAGGTGCTCGGGGGCGCCCCAGGGTCGTCCGTGACGCTGGTCAGCATTCCCGACCTTTATGACAGCCATATTCTCGACGGCTATGTGGCGATCGTCGACGGCAACAAATGGGACCTTGTCAACTCGTCCTTCGGCGGCTGCGAGTTGGGCTACACCGCCGCGTACAACGCCGGAGTCGATGAGACTGGCGTTTTGAACGTCTATGACGAGGTGTTCGAACAGGGCAACGCCCAGGGGATCACCTTCGTCGCCAGTTCGGGCGATGAGGCGGGTCTGGAATGTCCAAGCGTGAACTATTTTTACGGCGCGTCCAATGCGAAGTTCGTCGTCAGCGTATCGACCCCGGCGGACGACCCGAACGTCACTTCCGTCGGCGGCGGCAATCTGTTCACCACCCCTCCGCCGGCCAATCAGCCGAGTCCTCCCACAACGTTCACGTCGAAGTACGTAAGCGAGAACGCCCTGGGCGATCCGGAAATTCCGTACGACGTCTATGGCTTCGGCGAAAATGTTTCGGGTGGCTATTGGGGCGCCGGGGGCGGTCGTAGCGTGGTCTTCCCCATGCCGACCTATCAGAACTGGGTGACCTTCTATGGCAATGGCGCCCAAGGCCGCATCATGCCCGATGTGGGCATGCAGGTTGGCGGGTGCCCTGGCGGCATTTCTGAGCCGGATTGCCCGGTATCCGAGAGCAGCTATGTGATCACCGTGGTCGACGGCGTTCGTTATGGTCTGATCGGGACCTCAGTGGCGTCACCGGAATTCGTGGGCGCCCTTGCCCTTGCGGTCGAGGCGGCTGGCGGCCGGGTTGGCAATATCAACCCGTTCCTTTGGAGCCAAGGGTACGTACAGACTGATCTTGGTGGCGCTAGGGCGGCGCTGCCGGCCCGGTTCTATCACAAGGCCCAACCCGGCTACGATGGCCGCTACCGCCACGCCTCGACGGCCGGCTTCGACTATATGTACGGCAATGGATCACCGGATGTTCGCCGGCTGTTCGGTCTGACCAACTTCGCCCCGGCCGGCGATCCGCGAACGCCGTCCAACCCCTAAGGCGTCAAGGAGAGGCGGCGAGCCTGTCGCCGCCTCTCTCTTGGCTCAAACTGCGTTTAGGTCCGCGATTTGCCTATCTGACTAAGGTTCGGGCCAGCACTGTCGCCCCGTCCGCCCGCAGCCGCGCGTCCCCCAAGGCGCCGACGATTGCGTGGGCCTTCGGATTGTCGACCAGATAGAGCGCCGTCGACAGCGTTTGCGCGACCGACGCGCCAGCCCCGAAGAACCGTTGTATCGCCTCAAAAGGCGATGACGGTCCGCCGAAGGCTTCCAATCGCACTTCACCCTTCAACCCCGCCAGGGCTTTCGCGCGCTCAACCGCTAGGGGAAATCCGCCGATGGCGTCGACCAGACCCAGAGTCTTGGCCTGGGCGCCGGTCCAGACCCGTCCCTTGGCGATTTCCCGCACGCGCTCGACAGGCAAGCGGCGCCCCTCGGCCACTCGGCCGACGAACCCGGCGTAGATGCGATCCATCCAGGCCGAGAACGCCGCTCGCTGCGTCGGGGTCATCGGGGCGCCCATACCCATGGCGCTCGAATAGTCGCCGCCGACGCTCAGTCCTCTGACGTCGACGCCGAACTTCGCCAGCGCCGGCCCCAGGGCGAACTTGCCACCGAAGACGCCGATCGAACCGGTCAGGGTCGAGGGCTGAGCGACGATCTCCGAGGCCTGGGAGGCGATCCAGTAGCCGCCGGAGGCGCCATAGGTTCCCATGCTGACGACGACGGGCTTTCCGGCCGCCTTGGCGGCGCGCACCGCAGCCAGAATCTGCTCCGAGGCGGTGTCGGATCCGCCGGGCGAAGAGATACGAAAGACGATCGCGCGGACATCCTTGTCGTCAATGGCGTCATAGAAGTCCCTGGAAAGGTCGTCGGATCGAATTGTCTCGCCACCGCCGAGTGGGCTCGGCGCGCCGTCTCGGCCGGTCATGATGTCGCCCTCCGCTGAGATCACCGCGATCTTAGGTCCACCGCCGAGCGATGAGGCGCCGGCGGAACTCCGCGCCGCATAGTCGTCAAAGTCCACCAGCCGGGCGCCGTCACCCGCTTTGGCTAGAATCGCCGTTTCCGCCTCCTTGACCTCACCCAGGCCATCGATGAGGCCTTTCTGCTTCGCCTGTTCGGCTGAGTAAGGACCGGCTTGCAGCAACGCAGCCACCGATGCGGGCGTGCCGCCGCGGTCGCTGGCGACGCTGGCGAGGGCCGTGTCATAGACCGAACCCATCCAGGAAAGCTCCGACTCCCGGTGCGCCGGCGTATAGTCGTCATAGAGATAGGGATTTACAGCGTTCTTGTATTCGTAGCGCTGCTGGTAGTCGGCGATGACGCCATGGCGATCAAAGAAGTTCTTGAAGAAGATATCCTGGCTGGCGAGGCCCGTGGCCTGGAATGACGACGCCGGCTGCATCCAGACATCCCCTGATGCGGCCGCCAATTCATAAGTCGAAGTCACCACGCCATCGGCGTAGAGGCCCTGGCTGTGAGCCAAGATCGGCTTGCCGGCGGCCCGAAAGCGCTTGAAGGCGTCGCGCAGCTCGTCAGCCGCCGCCGGCGCCATCCCTCCCTCAGGGAGACGGACGAACAGCCCGCGAACCTTGTCGTCGCGCTCAGCCTGTCTGAGCGTTTCCTCGATCCCCATCACCGACAGGCCCTTGCCGCGGAAGAAAGCAAACGGGTTCCGCGGCGCCTGGTCGGTGAGTCCGTCGCGCAGATCCAGCACCAGCACCGCGCGGGGCGGCGTCGCCTGCGGTTTCGCCGCCGCCCCCGCGATAGCAATCAGCATCAAAGGCACGCCGATGGCGAACAACATCAGGCCGACAAAGACGCCCGCAATGGTGATGAAAAATTGCTTCATGCCGCGATTTTCCGATCTCTTGGCAGGATGATCCTCGGCGCCGTCGCATAGAGGCTGAATCTCAATCCAGAGTTGAGACCTACTGAGCCCGATTCAGTCGCTGAAGGAAAGTCGGGGAACCAAGGCCCCTTTAGGCCGCCCGATCCGCGCGGCCATCTCAAGGAAGCACAAACCCTGGGAAATTTGGTCGGAGTGGCAGGATTTGAACCTGCGACCCCCGCGTCCCGAACGCGGTGCTCTACCAGACTGAGCCACACTCCGATGAAAGAGCGGGCCTTATAGAGGAGGGGTCCGAGCCTCGCAAGGACGCCCGAGGGCGACGTTGCAAGGGACCGGTTCCTGCGCTATCTGACCGCCCTCGCGTACGGGACCTTCGGCCCCCGGCCGTTCCTGCTGGGGAATGGTGTAATGGTAACACTGCGGTTTTTGGTACCGTCATTCTAGGTTCGAGTCCTAGTTCCCCAGCCAGGGCCTCATCGCCCCTAATCCTGATTGGGCCGCGGTGCAGCCCTGTTGACTTTCCAGGCGCGAAACGCTGCTAATCCGGTTCCATGAAGGAGGGCGCGGGGCCGGACGCCATCCCATAATTCTCGAAGGGCGGGCCCGATGAGCTTCAGGCGGATTATCGCCGTTTCGATTGTCTTGGCCCTGCTGCTTGCGGCCTTGACCGGAGGATTTGTCTACACGCAGTTGGGGGCGGGCGCGCAGGCGCGCTATTGGCTCGATCATACGCACCGGGTCATCGAACAGAACCAGGCGCTGCTCACCCTCTTCCAGCGAGCGGAAAATTCGCAGCGCGGTTATTTGCTGACGGGAGATCGGCAATACCTGACGCCGTTCGAGTCGGCCCAGGCCCAGCTCCCCGCCGCCGAGGCCAAGCTGGCGGCGCTGGTAGCCGACAATGCCGATGAGACCTCTCGTGTTCGCGATCTCAATCAGAAAATCTCCCGCCGCGCCGACCTGCTCGGCCGCTCTGTCTCCATGGCCCGTCAAGGCGATTTCGCGGCGGCTCGCGAGAGCCTCACGGTTGCGCCGGGCCAAAGCATCAAGGCTGGCATTCGCGAGGAGTCGGACGCGATATCCGATGCCGAGCGGAGGCTTCTGGAAGGCCGCATCCGCCAGGCGGAACACGCCGACACCGCGACGCTGGCCATGGGTTTGGCGGTCGGCGTCTTTGCATTGCTGGGCTTGATCGGATCGGTTTTCTATCTCGCCCGCTCCAATCGCGGCCTGACCAGGGCGATGGAGGAGGCTTCGCGGGCTCACGCCGAGCGGGAGGCGAGCGATGCGCTCACCCGGGCGATCTTCGCCAACAGCCCTGACTATCTCTATGTGCTCGATGTCGTCGATGGCGAGCGTTTCAAGATCGCGGAGATCAATCCGACCTTCGCGCGGGTGATGAATGTCTCGCCGGATATGGTGCGTCAACGCGATATCGCCGATCTGCTGCCTGGTGAAACCGCTGGGCGCCTAACCGCCCAATTCCGAACGGTGCTCACTTCGGACAAGCCGGTGCTCACCCAGGATGTGCTGAAAGATGTGCCCGGCGGGCCGCGAACCTGGGAATCCATACTGGCCCCCGTCAAGAACATCGACGGCGTGGCCGATCGGATCATCGGCTCGGTGCGCGACATCACCTCGCGCGTGCGGACCGAACAGCGGCTGCGGGAAGCCCAGCGCATGGAGTCCATCGGCCAGCTTACCGGCGGCGTCGCCCACGACTTCAACAACCTTCTCCAGGTTATCCGTGGCAATCTCGAATTGCTGGAACCGACAGTGGCCGGCGACGAAGCCGCGCAGCGACGGCTCGCCAACGCCCTCCATGGCGCAGACCGCGCCGCCCAGCTCACCCGCCAACTCCTCGCTTTCGCCCGACGCCAGCCCCTGGCGCCAAAGCCCATCAATCTTTCCCGCCTGGTAGGCGACATGACCGATCTGCTCCGCCGAACTCTGGGCGAATCGATCGAGGTTGAGACCGTCATCGGCGGCGGCCTTTGGAACACCCTGGCCGATCCTGCCCAGGTGGAAAGCGCTCTGCTAAATCTCGCCCTCAACGCCCGAGACGCCATGCCGGGGGGCGGGCGCCTGACGATCGAGTTCACCAACGCCTCGCTGGACGAGGCCTATGTGCAAAACGCCGAAAACATCGTCGCTGGTCAGTATGTGCTTATCGCGGTGTCGGACACGGGCGAGGGAATGACCGCCGAGGTGCGCGACAAGGTGTTCGACCCCTTCTTCACCACCAAGGCCGAAGGCAAGGGCAGCGGCCTTGGGCTTTCCATGGTCTATGGCTTCGTACGTCAATCCAACGGCCACATCCGGATCTATTCCGAGCCCGGCCAGGGAACGACGCTGAAGATATATCTGCCGAGGTCGAAAGAGGTCGTCGCGGCGCCTGCCGCCAAGCCGTCGCCCTTGCCGCCCCAGATCGGCGGAACCGAACGATATTGGTGGTCGAGGACGAGCCCAACGTCAGGGCGGCGGCCGTCGCCATGCTCGAGACCCTCGGCTATCGGTGCGTCGAGGCTGAGCGACGCCGCAGCGGCGCTCAAGGTTCTCGAAGCGCCGAACGCGATCGACCTCGTGTTCACCGATGTGATCATGCCAGGCCCGCTCAAGACGCGCGCTTTCGCCGAGCGCGTGCGCGCTCTGTCGCCGGACCTGCCGATCCTTTTCACGTCCGGCTACACCGAAAATTCGATCATCCATCACGGCCGGCTGGATGACGGCGTGAATCTGCTTTCCAAGCCCTACGCGAGGGACGACCTCGCGCGGCAGATTGCGAAGTTGCTGGCCGACGCTCCCGCGCTTGAGCCGAAAGGCTTCTAGCCCTCGCCCAAGCTCAGGCCCCTCGCATCCGGCGCCGTAGCCACCCCGCCGTTCAGCGCGCGCTGCATCCAGACCACGTCGACCCAGCGGCCGTGCTTGTAGCCGACGCCGTGGCGACGCCGCGCATTTCGAAGCCCAGCGCCCGGTGCAGGCCGATCGAGCCGGCGTTGCCGCTGTCGCCGATCACGGCGATCATCTGGCGCAGGCCTTTGGCCTCGCACACTTCGATCACGCGGCTCATCAGCGCCTTGCCGACGCCCTTGCCGGCGGCTGTCCGGAGCCACATAGACGCTGTCCTCGACGGTGAAGCGATAGGCGGCGCGGGGGCGGAACGGCGCCGGCGTAGGCGAAGCCGCACGACCGCCGCCGTCGTCGGCCACCAGATAGGGCAGCCCAGGGCGGTCACCGCCGCGATGCGCGCTGGCCATCTCCTCGAGCGTCGGCGGCGTCTCCTCGAAGGTGCCGAGGCCGTGCAGGACATGGTGGCCGTAGATCGCGGTCACCGCGGCGACGTCGGCGTCCGTGGCCGGCCGGATGATCACAAGGCCTCCGGCCCTTCGATCGCCCAGACCGCGAAGGCGTAGTCGAGGGCGACCTCCTTGAGGAAGTCGAACCGGCCCGAGGCGCCGCCGTGGCCGGCCTCCATGTTGATCTTCAGCAGCACCGGCCGGCCGCTGGTGGTGTGCTCGCGCAGCCGGGCGATCCACTTCTCCGGCTCCCACCAGGTGACGCGCGGATCGGACAGGCCGCCGGTGGCCAGGATCGCCGGATAGGGCTTGGCGGCGACGTTGTCGTAGGGGCTGTAGCTGGCGATGTAGTCGTAGGCGGCCGGGTCCTCGAGCGGATTGCCCCACTCGGGCCACTCGGGCGGGGTCAGCGGCAGGGTGGCGTCGCTCATGGTGTTGAGCACGTCGACGAACGGCACCGCGGCGATGACCGCGCCCCAGAGGTCGGGCCGCAGGTTGGCGACCGCGCCCATCAGCATGCCGCCGGCCGAGCCGCCGTAGGCGACGATCTTGCCCGGCTCGGCCATAGCCCTCGGCGATCAGATGCTCGGCGCAGGCGATGAAGTCGGTGAAGGTGTTCTTCTTCTTGAAGCCGCGCCCGTCCAGGAACCAGCCCCAGCCCTTGTCCGAGCCGCCGCGGACATGGGCGGTGGCCCAGATCCAGCCGCGGTCGACCAGGCTGAGCGTCTGCGGATCGAGAAGCTCGGCTTCATGCGGAAAGCCGTAGGCGCCGTAGCCGTAGAGCAGCAGCGGCGCCGAGCCGTCGAGCGGCGCCGCGCTTCGCATCAGCACGGTGATCGGAACCTCCGCGCCGTCCGCCGCCGTGGCGTACAGCCGGCGGGTCTCATAGGCGGCCGGGTCGTGGCCGGAGGGGATCTCCTGGGTCTTGCGCAGGGTGCGCGCGCGGGTGGCCATGTCGTAGTCGAACCATCTGCCGCGGCGTGGTCGGCGACTGGTAGACGAAGCGGGTGACGGTGGTGTCGTACTCGTAGCCGGGCTGAGCGAGAGGGCGTAGGCCGCCTCGTCGAAGGCGATGGCGTGCTCGCCGCCGGCGCGGCTCATCACCACCAGCCGGTCGTTGGCGTTCTCGCGCTCCAGCCGCACCAGATGGTCCTTGTAAGCGGCCATCCCGGCGATCAGGCGCCCGGCTCTGGTGCGGCAGCCACTCGCGCCAGGTCGTCGGCCGAGGGAATATCGGCGGCTCGAGGTCATCAGCTTGAAGTCGACCGCGCCGTCGGCGTTGGTGCGGATCAGCCAGCGATCGCCCCAGTGCTCCAGGTCGTAGCGCACGCCTTCGCGCCGCGGCTGGGCGAGAACCGGCGCGGCGGTGGGATCGGCGGCGGGGATCAGCCACTCCTCGCTGGTCTCCTGGTTCTGGACGCCGATGACGATGTGGCTGTCGTCGGCCGTGCGTCCCGACGCCCAGGAACATGCCCTCGTCAGGCTCCTCGTAGACCAGCACGTCCTCGCCGCCGCGCGCCGGGCGGCGGAAGACCTTGGCCGGCCGGGCGTTCTCGTCGCGCCAGATCCAGAACAGCCACTGCGAATCCGGCGAGAAGGCGAAGTCGCCGGATGCGCTCTCCGGTCCGCTCGGCCAGGATCTCGCCGGTGGCCAGGTCCTGGACCAGGATCCGGTGATATTCCGATCCCTGCTCGTCCACGGCCAAGGCGTAGAGGGCGTGGTCGGGGGAATGGTCGGCGGCGTCGACGGCGTAGTAGGCCTTGCCCTTGGCCTCGCCTCCTCGTCGCAGCAGCACCTGCTCATCGCCATTGCCGCCGCGCGGACGGCGGACATGGCGCGGATGCTGGGCGCCGATCTCGTAGCGGCTGAAGTACTCGAACGCGCCGTCGGGCGCCGGGACCGAGGAGTCGTCCTCCTTGATCCGCCCCTTCATCTCCTCGAACAGGCGCTCGCTGCAGCGGCTCGGTCGCCGGCGAGCATGGCGGCGGTGTAGGCGTTCTCGGCCTCCAGGTGCTCGCGGATTTCGGCTTTCAGCAGCGACGGGTCGCGCAGCACCGCCTGCCAGTTGTCGTCCTTCATCCAGGCGTAGTCGTCGATGCGCACGCGGCCGAGCTGCTCGATCTTGCGAGGCTCCTTGCGCGGAACCGGGGGCGTGGGGGTCGGCTCGGCCATGATCGATCTGCTAGACTATCGCCAGGCGTAGTTGAAGCTGAGGCTGATCCGCGGCGCCTTGGCGGCGCCGGCCAGCACCTCGTGGCGCAGCCAGCTTTCCCACAGGAAGACCGTTCCGGGCGCCGGCGTCAGGGTGACGAAGCTCTCCGCCCGCGGCGGCGCGGCCATCATCAGCGGCAGGCGCGGATCCTCCAGCCGCAGGGCGCCGGCGCCCGGCGGCGTGCTGACATAGATCGTGCCGGAGATCACGCTGTGCGGATGGATGTGGCCGGAGTGGGCGGCGCCGGGCTTCAGCACGTTCACCCACAGGCTGTCGAGCCGCAGCCGTCCGCCCTTCGAGGTCGAGATCGAGGCTCTTGGCGAAGCTCGCCGCGTGTCTGTCGAGGCGGCGCTTGAGCACGATCGAACACGGTCGCGCGCCGCGGCAGGTCGTCCAGCGAGGCGTAGGAGGTGTAGCCGCCATAGCCGTTGGCCTTGCACCAGGCGCGGCCGGCCTTGTCCTCCTCGGCCAGCATCAGGCAGGCCTCTTCCAGTTCGTCCCGGAACGCCGGGCCAATCGCGGTCCGAGGCGAGCGAGGCTTCATAGATCCGGGTGACGAAGAGCTCGCGGATGGCCGACATGATCTCCCCGATCTGATAGGGTTTCACCTTAGCCTAACCGACCGAGGGAGACAGCCATGGTCGAAGCGTCCTGCCATTGCGGCGCGGTGAAATTCGAGATCGCGCTCGCGCCCGACGAGGTCACCGATTGCAACTGCTCGATCTGCCGCAAGCTCGGCGTCCGATGGGCCTACTACCATCCAGACCAGGTGCGCATCGACGCCGCGCCGGAAGCGCTTGGGCGCCTATAGCTGGGGCGACAACCGCATCGCCTTTCACCATTGCCGCAACTGCGGCTGCCCGACCCACTGGACCGGCGTCAATGAAGGCCGGCGAGACCGGATGGGGGTGAGCGCGCGGCTGATGGACCCGGCGATCCTGAAGGGCGTCAGAATCCGCAAGCTCGACGGCGCTGACACCTGGACCGAGCACTTTGTCTACGAAGAGTGATGAAAAAGCGGCGCTCCGTCATCCCACCAGCGCCTTGGCGCCCAACGCCTCACGCCAATGCCGCTCCCGCTCCTTCAGCCTATCCTTGAAACCGGCCGGTGTCGAATCCCCCTCGTCCAGCGCCTCGACGATCTCATAGGTGAAGGCGTCTTCGCCGTGGGCGTTCCAGGCGGCCTGAGCCTCGCGGTTGGGATGGCTCCCTAAGCGCAGGGTGAACCAGACGCTGTTCTGCTGGCGATCGAGATTGGGGGTGGAGGAAGTCCAGACCTGGCCGGTGGCGGCGCAGCGCACGGCGAACACGCCCTGCGAGCGTTCCCGCTCCTGCCACTCCCGGGCGATCTCTCTCTTTCGGGCCTTGTCCATGGCTCAGGCCGAGATGCGAACGGGCAAGGTCTCGTAGCCCTTGACGAAGCTGGAGCGGACGCGGCGCGGCTCGCCCACCACCTCGACGAAGGCCCAGCGCTTGAGGATCTCTTCCCAGACGATGCGCAGCTGCATCTCGGCCAGGCGATTGCCGACGCATCGGTGGATGCCGAAACCGAAGGAAAGGTGCTGGCGCGGCCGGGCGCGGTCGATGATGAAGGCGTTGGGGTTTTCGATCGCCGTCTCGTCGCGGTTGCCCGAGACGTACCACATGACCACCTTGTCGCCCTTCTTGATGGTCTTGCCGCCCACCTCATAGTCCACGAGCGCCGTCCGCCGCATGTGGGCCAGCGGCGTCTGATAACGGATGATCTCGGGCACCATGCTGGTGATAAGCCGAAGGATCGGCGCGCAGCTTGGCGTATTCGCCAGGGTTCTGGTTGAGGACCAGCAGGCCACCGCTGATCGAATTGCGGGTGGTGTCGTTGCCGCCCACGATCAGCAGGATGACATTGCCGAGATAGGCGTCCGGGGTCATGTCGCGCGTGGCGTCCGAGTGGGCCATCATCGAGATGAGATCGCCCTTCGGCTCGGCGTTCACCCGCTCGTTCCATAGCCTAAGGAAATAGTTGAGGCAGACCATCAACTCGGCCTGGCGATCCTCCTCCGTCTCCATCAGGCCGCCAGGCATGGGCATGGTGGTGGCCACGTCCGACCAATAAGTGAGCCGGCGCCGCTCCTCGAAGGGAAAGTCGAACAGGGTGGCGAGCATCTGGGTGGTGAGTTCAATGGACACCCGGTCGACCCAGTCGAAGGTCTCGCCGATGGGCAGTTCGTCAAGAATGCGCGCCGCCCGCTCGCGGATGATCGGCTCCATATTGGCGAGGTTGGCTGGCGAGACGATGGGGCTCACCGCCTTGCGCTGGGCGTCGTGCCGGGGAGGGTCCATGGCGATGAAACTCGGGCGCCGATGATCGGGCCTGGCGTCGCGGATCGTGATGCCGCCGAGGGCGGACTCGGAGGAGAAGGCGCCGTGATTGGTGTCCACGGCCATGATGTCGTTGTATTTGGTCACCGACCAGTAGGGCCCGAACTCGCTCTCCTGGCAGTAGTGCACCGGCTCTTCGGCGCGCAGGCGCTCGAACCAGGGCCAGTGGCTATCGGTGACGAAGAGGTCCGGATCGCCGACGTGGAAGTCCTCAAGCGGCGTGGAATAGGCCTTCTCCCGCGCGTCGCGGGCGATCGGCGTCGAACCATCGGGCATGGGCGGACTCCCTTGAAGAACGATCAGGCGACGATGCGCACCGGCATGGCCTCGTAGCCCTTGACGAAATTGGAGCGCAGACGGCGGATGTCGCCGACGATCTCGATCCTGGGAAATCGTTTGAGGATCTCTTCCCAGACGATGCGCAGCTGCATTTCGGCGAGGCGATTGCCCACGCAGCGATGGACGCCGAAGCCGAAAGAGACGTGTTGGCGTGGGCGCGTGCGATCGATGACGAAGGCGTCCGGATTTTCAATTACGGTGTCGTCCCGATTGCCGGAGACGTACCACATGATCACCTTCTCGCCCTTGCGGATGATCTTGCCGCCCAGTTCATAGTCGGCGAGCGCCGTGCGGCGCATATGGGCCACGGGGCTTTGCCAGCGGATGATCTCCGGTACGGCCGTCTCAAGGAGGGCCGGGTTCTCACGCAGCCTCTGATACTGGTCGGGGTTCTCATTGAGCGCCAGCAAAGCGCCGGAGATGGAGTGACGCGTGGTGTCGCTGCCGGCGACGACCAACAGGACGATGTTACCAAAGAACTCCTCAGGATTGTCGCTCGTGGTCGCCGCCCCGTGCGCGAGCATGGAGATGAGATCGTCGGCCGGGGCGGCGGCGCCCTTGCGCTCGACCCAAAGAGGAACAAAGCGGCCGAAGATGCCCATAAGTTCAGCTTGGCGCGCCTCGAGTTCGCCAGCGTCTTGCGGGGGCGGCATCAGGATCAGGTCGCTGGCCCGGGGCAGCAGGCGGCGATCCTCGAAAGGAAAGTTGAAGAGGGTTGCGAGCATCTGGCTGGTGAGCTCGATCGAGACCTTGTCCACGAAATCGAAGGTTTCGCCGATAGGCAGCTCATCGAGGATTTTGGCCGCCCGCTCGCGGATCAGGGGCGCCATGGCCTGGATGCCGGCGCTGGAGAACATCGGCGTGACCACCTTGCGCTCGGCGTCGTGCTGGGGCGGGTCGAGGCCAATGAAGCTGGTCGTGCGCGAAGATTCGTACCCGTCGAAAATCGTGATACCGCCGAGTTCCGAGGACGATGAAAAGACCTCGTGGTTGCCGTCCACGGCGATGATGTCGTTGAATTTGGTCACCGACCAATAGGGGCCGAACTCGCTGTCGGCGGTGTAGTGCACGGGGTCTTCGGCGCGCAGGCGCTCGAACCATGGCCAGTGGGTGTCGGTGATGAAGTGGTCGACATCGGCCACCTGGAACTGGTCCAGCGGCGTCGCCCATGCGCGTTCCCGCGCATCCTTGGCGAGGTTGATCGAGCCGTCGGCCATGTTCCACCCTTCTTTTTATCTTTCGCCGAGCATAACCCAGCTTGGCGGAGCGCCTAGGGCCAAATCAAGGAGACGCTACACCAACACTGGAGCCAGCCTCACCATGGCCTCACCGAGGCTCTCGGGCGAACGGGCCACGCAGATTCTTCAGGAAACCATCGGAGCCCGGGCCGAAGAAATAGCCGGGCGCGAGACCGACCTTGCAGCGCTGGAGAATATCCAGGCATGCGGCGCGGGAGTCGGTGAGGCCATCGACCTCAAAGAAAGCATACATGCCGGCGTTCGGGCGTGGGCCTAGCCGCACCCGCGAATGGCGCTCCAGGGCGTCGCAAACAATGGCCATGCCGGTGCGACAATAGTCGCGCATGTGCGCCACGAACCATTCCCCGTCGCGCACCGCGGCGACGCCGGCATGCTGGATGAAGGTGGCGACGCCGCTGGTGGTGTATTGCGTCATCATCGCCAGGGTCGGCCCAATGGAAGGCGGATGAACCATCCATCCCAATCGCCAGCCAGTCATGGCCCACGACTTTGAAAAGCTGTTCACGACGATCAGCCGATCTTCATCCTCCGCAAGGTCAAGGATCGAGGGGGCATGAGGGCGATCGAAGACGATGCGGTGATAGACCTCGTCGGCGACCAGCCACGCCCCGCGCGCACGACACAGATCCAGCATCCGGCCCTGAATTTCCGGCGCGATCACTGCCCCGGTGGGATTGCCGGGCGACGCGAAGAAGACCAGCCGCGTACGGCCATCCATGGCCTCGGCCAGCCTATCCGTGTCCAGCGCCCAGCCGCCCGGCCCGTGATCCATGCGCACCGAACGGACATCCCCGCCCGCCATCTGAACGGCGCCGCCGATGTTGGGCCAGACCGGATCGATAACGACGACGTTGTCGCCAGGGCGCACGACGAGTTGCACCGCCAGCATGATCGCATGCATGCCGCTGGTGGTGACCGTGATCCGTTCCGCCTCGATCGGCGTCGCGCCAAGGCGGGTGTGGTAGTCGGCCAGGGCGGCGCGCAGTTCCGGTATGCCGTTCTGCTGAGTGTAGAAGACATGGCCATCGGCCACCGCCTTGGCCATGGCCTCGCCGATGAAGGCCGGCGCCGCCAGATCGCCTTCGCCAAACCACAGGGGAATGACCTCGGGATCATGACCCCGGCCTTTGGCCAGGGAAGAGATATTCTCCAGCGGCATGCGACCGATATCGACCCGGATGTCCGCGAGGGCGTGCAGGCGTGGTGAATCCAGGGCCTCGGCGGCGGTGGGACGAGCGGCGGTCATGGCCTGATCTATAAGGCGATCCCAGCAATAATCATCCATCTGTGCCAAAAGGGGCTTCGCGCGCCCTCCAAACGGATATTCATGCCCTTTCCTCCGACCCACCCTTCCCTCGCTCAGGCCCTCGCCGAACAGGGCTATGACGACCCCACGCCCGTCCAGGCGGCGGTGCTTGAACGCTGGGCCGCCGATCGCGATCTGCTGGTCTCGGCCCAGACCGGTTCGGGCAAGACGGTCGCCTATGGCCTGGCCATGGCCTCGACGATCCTGGGTGACGCGCCGCGCCTTGGCCAAGCAGCCGCGCCGGTGGTGCTGGTGATCGCCCCCACCCGAGAACTGGCGCTGCAAGTGGCGCGTGAACTGAGCTGGCTGTACGCCAAGACCGGCGCGCGGGTCGTAACCTGCGTGGGCGGCATGGATTCACGCCGCGAGCAGCGGGATCTGGCCGCCGGCGCCCACATGGTGGTCGGTACGCCCGGGCGCCTGCGCGATCACCTAGAGCGCGGCCATCTCGACCTCTCCGCCCTGGAAGTGGTGGTTCTGGACGAAGCCGACGAAATGCTCGATCTCGGCTTCAAGGAAGATCTGGAATTCATCCTGGAGGCGACGCCGGATGAGCGGCGCACCCTGCTCTTTTCGGCCACCATCGCCAAGGATATCGCCGCTCTGGCCGGCCAGTATCAGAAGGGCGCGGCGCGGATCGACACCGCCGGCAAGGGCGAACCGCACGGCGATATCGAATACCGCGCCATGCGCGTCGCCCCTAATGAGATCGAGCACGCGGTGGTCAATGTGCTGCGTTTCTTCGAGGCGCGCGGGGCCCTGGTGTTCTGCGGCACGCGCGAGGCGGTGCGTCACCTCAACGGCGCCCTGCGCGAGCGCGGCTTCGACGCCGTGGGCCTATCCGGGGAAATGACCCAGAGGGAGCGCATGGACGCTCTGCAGTCTCTGCGCGATGGCCGCGCCCGGGTGTGCGTCGCCACGGACGTCGCCGCGCGTGGCCTCGATCTGCCGGACCTGGGCCTCGTCATTCACGCCGACCTGCCGGCCAACCGCCAGGGTCTTCTGCATCGCAGCGGCCGCACCGGCCGCGCGGGCCGCAAAGGCGTGTCGGTGCTGCTGGTCCCCTACACTCGCCGCCGCCGGGCCGAGCAGCTGTTCACTTCGGCCAATATCGAAGCGACCTGGAGCGGGGCGCCCAGCGCGGAAGCCATACGCGCCGGCGACCAGGAGCGGATGCTGCACGATCCGATCCTCACCGAGCCACCGGCGGAGGAAGACTTGGCATTAGCTCGGCTGGTGATGGACCGGGTGGGACCCGAGGCGATCGCCACGGCGCTCATCCGCCTGCACCGCTCGCGCCTGCCGGCGCCGGAGGAGCTGTTCGATCCGGGTGAAGCACGGAGTTCCGGACGAGAGGAGCGCGGTCCTCGCGAGCGGCCGGCGCGGCGCCGGGACGATCAAGATGGGGGCAGCGGCGTCTGGTTTCGCCTCTCGGTGGGCCGCACGGCTAACGCCGATCCCAAATGGCTCATTCCCCTGATCTGCCGCCGAGGCCATGTCACCAAGGCCGACATCGGCCAGATCCGCATCTTCGATCGTGAGACCAAGTTCGAGATCGCGGCGGCCGCGGCGGAGCGTTTCGCCGCGGCACTGGCCGCCGCGCCCGGAGATTCCATCCGCATCGAGCGCGCCGGCGCGCCGGGGCCGAAGACACCGGCCGAGCGTGACGCCCGTCCCCAGAAGCGCCCGCCCAGCAAGAAAAAATCCAATGCCGGGCGCCGAGGTTAGCGTCGTTCGCCTGACGCTATAACGACGCGACATGCGGTGATGCCAAAATGGTGTGTTTCAGCAGAGGCGCCATGAACGTTGTCGAGGCCGCCGCGGCGCTCCCCACTCCGAATCCGGCCATGGCCCCGATGAAGGGAACGAGCGGCGCGGGTCCATGCCACCACGGCGGGGAGATGGGCGCCGAAGCCACTGCCTTGGCCGGATCGTGGATCAGGGTTCCGCCATGTCCGTCGCTGACGGCGACGAAGGTGGAGGCGGTGTAGTTGCCGGTGAGGGTGATCTTGGACGTGTGAGTTCCGTCGGTGACGGTGAGCACGCCGGAGGTTGTCGTCCCGCTATAGGTGGCCTTGGTCTTGGTGGCGCTGTAGGCGATGTCGGCGAGGTCCAGGAAGTTGGCGCCGGTCTTGGAGAAGCCGGAGATGGAACCGGTGTAGGACTGGGACTTGCCCAGCTCCAGGGTTCCGGTGGATCCGGCGGCGAAGGTGACGTTCTCGGCGAAGGTCGAGACGAAATCAGCGGTCCCCGCGGTGATGCGCACGGTTCCGGCGCCAGAGACCGCGCCATTGACAGTGAGGGTCCCGCCCAGAGCCTCCAGTGTCCCGGTGTTGCCCACCGCGCTCTTGATGAGCACGCCGCCGGTTCCCACGCTCTCGATGATCCCGGCGTTGGTGATGCTCGCCGTTCCGGTGTCGATGGTCAGGGCCGTGGTCTGGTTGCCGTCGATCAGGCCGCCGGTTTCGTTGATCAGGGTAAGCTTGCCCCCGCCGAGCAGTCCCGCGCCGCTGATCTTGTTGCTGACATTGGTGAGGGTGGCCGTGGTGGCCGCCCCGGTGATCTCATTGGTCGCCAGATTGCTCAGGTTGATCGAGCCGGTTCCGGAGAGCGTGGCGCCATTGACGGCGATGATCACGCTAGGCGAGGTCACGGCGATGGCGCTGGCGTTGCTGATCGCTCCCGAGAGCGTGACCGTCGCCGCGCCGATGGAGACGCTCGTTCCCTTCAATGTGGTTCCGGTGAGCGCATCGGTCCCGCCGGTAAAGGCCACGGTCCCGGCGCCGGCCAAGGTCCCCAGGAAGCTGTCGTTGGTTCCGGTGAGGGTCAGCTTGTCGCCGGTGCTCACCGACACGGTTCCGGCGTCCTGGGTCAGCACGCCGGCATAGGTGAGGTTGGTCGCCACCGTCGCCGTGGCGGTGGACCCGCTCTCGATGATCTTGGCGATGGTCAGGCTGGCGCCGGTGTTGAAGGCGGCCTTGCCGCCGGTGATCGTCAAGGTCCCAGTCCCGGCCAGAGTTCCGGCGACGGTCAGGGCGCCCGCCGAGGTCAGGGTCCCGGTGGTGGTCGCTGTTCCATTATCGACAAAGCCCTGAGTGGCCGCCACCGTCCCGCCGCCGGCCAAGACGAAGCTCGCCGGAGCATCCACCTGCACCGTGCCGAAGTTCTGGAACGTCGTGGTCGCCATGCTGCCGGACACCGTCACATTGCCGCCGGACGAGAGCAGGCCCGTCAGCGTGCCGGTTCCGGTCCCGAGTTCCAACGTTCCGCCGCCGCCGTTGATCGAGCCGATGAACGTCGAGCCGGCTTCGACCACGAGATCGTCAAGCTTCGAGGCGAAGGCCACCGCCTTCCCGCCCTCGCCGTCGATCGTGCCGAAGTTGAACACGGTCGCCGCGATGGAAGCGGTCGAGACGACGCCCTCATAGCCTTGGATCAGGGCCTTCGAGCCGGCTGCGGTTCCGTTGATGAAGGCGCCGCCCGTCAGGTCGAGGCCCGCCCCGCCGGCGTCGCCAAGGGCCAGGATCGTTCCGAAGTTTTCGGCGATGGCGTTGCTCTCCAACCCGCCATAGCCTTCGATGAGAGCCGTGGAATTGGTCGCCGATCCGTTCTGCAAACCACCAGTGCCAAGGATTTCAGCCCCGTAGGTCGAAGCGCCGCCATCGCCGCTGACCGTACCGAAATTCTTCAGTCCGCCGATGCCTCCGGTGATGAAGACGCCGGAATAGAGTCCGCTGATCAGGGCCGTCCGGTTGGAGCCGCCTCCATTGGTGACATAGCCGCCGGCGTCAAGACCCACGCCCACGCCTTGGCCGGCGATGATCGTCCCGAGGTTGGTGACCGAGGCGGAAGCGCCAACCACCCATATGCCGTTGGCCGCGCCTTGGATAAGCGCCTGGGTGTCGCCGCCGACCCCGTTGACGATGACGCCCCCCCCGCCGCTCAAGATCCCATCACTTCCTTGGCCGGTGATGGTCGCGAAGTTGGTAATGGTCGCCGCATCGCTGGCGCCAACCCCGTAGGAAAAATCGGCCTCGATCCCGATGTCACCGACGATCTGGGCGATCTTGTCGCCCTGGCCGCCATTGACGACGGTGGCTCCAACTTGGCTGCTGACTCCGCCGAAAATGCCAGAGGAGCTGGTGATTGTCCCGAAATTATCGACGGTGAAGGGCGCGCCTTCCCCCACCACCGCGAAATAGCCGCTCACCAGCGCGCTCTGATCGGTGGACCATCCATTTCTCACCAAGCCGCCGTCGGTGATTGCGACCCCTTCAACGACGGCCTCGATCGTCCCGAAATTGTAGACGTTCGTGGCGGCGCCACCGCCAATAATGGCGTCGTAGCCAGAGATGACGGCGCTTCGGCTGCTAAGGGCGCCGTTGGTTACGCTACCGCCATCGGCCAGGTCGATCGCCGAAACACCTCCAGATTTCGCCAAGCCCTCGATGTCGCCGAAGTTATTCACGGTTCCCGCCGCGCCGCTGAAACTGATCGCGCCATTCCCCTCGACCACCGCGTTGTGGCTTGCCAGCGAGCCATTGGTCAGACTGCCGCCATCGGTGAAGACGACGCCATAACCACCCGCTTGGCCATTTCCCGCGATCTCGCCGAAATTGCTCACGGAACCGCCGGCGGCGGCGGTCACCCCCGAATAGCCCCCGATAAAGGCGGAGGTGTCATGGGTGGAACCGTTGGTGAGGCTTCCACCCCCGCTCATCACCACGCCGACGGCGTTCGAACTCGTCCCCTGGGAATAGATCTGGCCGAAATTGGCGATGGTGGAGGCCGTGCCGCCTGCCGAAACCCCCGCCTTGTATCCGGTGATTCGCGCATAGTGGTCCGACGACGAGCCATTTGTCAGGTTCGAGCCGTTGTTCAGGAAGACGCCGGTCGAGCCATAGCCAGAGCCTTCGATGGTGGCGAAGTTGGCGATCGACGCGCCGGAAACGAAAACACCGGCCACGTCGCCGTAGATGACGCCATTGGTGTATCGCGCGCTGCCGTTGGTCACCAGGCCGCCATCGAACAGATGGACGCCGTAGTAGTAGGCGCCGATCGTTCCAGAGTTGGTGACCGTGGTGGCGCCAAACGCCTTTACGCCATCGTTGAACCCGCGCATTAGGCCGCTGTTGTCCACATACCCGTCTTGCAGGACCAAGGCGGATGAGGAGCCGAAATTCGTCCCGGAGAATTGGGAGATCGTTCCGAGGTTGTTCACCACAGCGGCGGCATTGGTGATTTCGATGCCATATCTGCCGCCGACAATCCCCGCCTCGTTGAGGATGTATCCCCCATCCAGCAGTTCGACCCCGTCCTCGAAGCCGGCGATACTCCCGACATTAAGGACATAGCCGGCGGAGACCGCGGTGCCGGCGGGCGCGGACGACTTCACACCGACATAGCCGTAGATCGACGATGCATTGCTCAACCGCCCGCCCAGGTTGAGGTAGACGCCGTTGTCATGGGCCGAGGCGGAGGCTTTCACCGACCCGTAATTGATGACGGTGGCGTAGCCGCCAACGAGCAAGCCGGTCCCACCGATCGAACCGGCCGAAGTTATGCTGACGTAAGTGTACTTGCTGGCGACGCTCAGGCCGGTGGGGTAGCCCTTGTTGATGATCTTGGTGGTCATAAAGCCGTTCCTCCGCGCGCCACCTTTGCCGCATGCCGTCGCCTGCGCGAAGGTGCAGCGACATGCACGTCGGTGCACAGCCGCGAGACGCCGGCGCCGTATCGCCGGGCGTCTTCGGCTTATCCAGCGAAGTTGATTGTCGCGCCCAGCCGCTCGATCAGGTGATCGCCCACGCGCATGGCGTTGGCCACGGTGGTGAGGGTCGGGTTCACCGCCGCGGCGCTGACGAAGAAGGAAGTGTCGACCACATAGAGGTTGTCGAGCTGATGGGCCTTGCAGAACGGGTCGAGCACGGAGCTTTTGGGGTCGACGCCAAAGCGTACCGTGCCGTTCTGGTGCGCCGTGCCATAGAGCGGCAACAGGGAGTCCAGATCGACCCGATGCTGGGAGATCGGGTGGGCGTGATCGACGAAGCCATCGAGCGAGGCCTTCAGCGTCTCGACCAGACGTTCGTGCCCCTCCAGATTGTTGTGCTGATAGTCCAGAATGATCCCGCCATCCGAACCAAGCCGGATGCGGTTGTCCGCCATCGGCAGATCCTCGGAGATCACCAGCATGGAAAGAAGGCGCTCGGCCACGGCTCCGGCCAGGGCGTTTGGCACAAGGGCCGGGGGTAGCCAATCGGAGATTTCCCCCTCCAGGGTCTGGCCGGTCATATATTCCAGGAGTTGGATGTGACCCATGGGCAGGTCGAAGCCGCCGCGCGGATCACGCCAATAGAAATCGTTCACCGCCAGGGTCTTGGGGAAGGTCACATCCACCGGCTTGGCGGTCAGCGACACCATGGCGGTGAGGGTATGGAACATGTAGTTGCGGCCGACCTGATCGGAGCCGTTGGCCAGGCCGTTCGGATGCGCCGGCGAGGCCGAGGCCAGGAGCAGAGCGGCGGTATTGGCGGCGCCGGCGGCGAGCACGACGATATCGCCGCTCCAGCGCTCCTCACCTTCGGCAGTCTCGCAGACCACGGTGGTGGCCGAGGTCCCCGCGGCGTTGGTCTCTACACGGATGGCCTTGCGGCCCGTGAGCAGAGTGACGTTCGGCGCGCCCAGCAACGGCTCGACGGCCAGGGTGCGCGCGTCGCATTTGGCGCGCAGCAGGCAGGGATAACCGCCGCAGGTTTTGCAGCGGATGCAGGTCGAGGTGACCGGGTGGGCCTCATCCAGCTTGACGCCGAGCGGCAGGGAGAACGGCCGCCATCCGGCCTGCTCCCAATGGGCCTTGAGCGCGGCTATGCCCGGATCATGGCTGACCGCCGGATAGGCGTAGGGCGGCTCGTTTCCCGCCTCGGTGGGATCCTCGCCCCGCGCGCCGTGCACCTGCCATAGCTTTTCCGCCTCATCATAATAGGGCGCCATGTCGGCCAGGCTGATCGGCCACGCCGGCGAAATCCCGCCGGCATGACGGGTCTCGTTGAAATCGCCGCCGCGCAGCCGCATGAGGCAGGCGCCATAGAAGGTCGTATTGCCGCCGACCCAATAGTAGCTGTTGGGGGTGAAGAGGCGGCCATTGCGATCCCGCCATTGGTCGGTGGTCCGATAGAGGTGGTCGATGAACACCGCCTTGGAGTTCCAGTTGTCGGCTTCGCGAGGCAGATGCTCGCCGCGCTCCAGGATCAGGATCGACTTGCCGGTCGGCGCCAGGCGCTGGGCCAGAGTCGCGCCGCCGGCGCCGGAGCCGACGATCACGACATCGAAGTGCGTAGCCATGCCGAGTTCCTTCAAGGATCGAGGTGATAGCGGGCCGAGCCGGCGCGGATCGCCGACCGCACGAGCGGCCCCGGCATGTAGTGCAGAAGGAAGGCGGCGAGCTTGTTGTGCCAGCCGGGCACCACCACCACCCTTCCCTGGTCGTTGGCGTGGATCGCCGTCCTGACCACCGCCTCGGCGGTCTGGAAGAACATGCGCGGCGAAGCCTCCATCACCGCCGCCGTGCCATTGGCCTTGGCGAACTCGGTCTGGGTGAAGCCCGGGCAGATGGCGGTCACCCGGATCCCCGCGCCGCGGTATTCGGCGTCCAGGGCCTGGGAGAACTTGATCGCCAGGCTCTTGGCGCCTGGATAGAGCGTGTGGCCCGCCGCGCCCGGCGCGAACCCCGCCAGGGAGGCGACATTGATGATCGCTCCGCCGCCCCGCTCGATCATGCCCGGCAGCACGCCGTGGGCCAGACCGCACGCGCTGACCACCAGGGTCATCAGAAACCCCTGCTGGCGCGACCAGGGTACGGCCGCGAAGCTCTGGGGAATGGAAAAGCCGGCGTTGTTCACCAGCAGATCGACGGAGCGCCCGTGCGTGGCGATGGCTTCCAGCACCTGAGCCTCCGCGCCATAAATCGCCAGATCGGCGCCGAGGACGAAAGCCTCCACGCCATGCGCGGCCGACAGGTCCGCCGCCAGAGTCTGCAGTCGATCGACCCGTCTGGCCACAAGAACTAGGTCGTAGCCTTTCGCCGCGTAGGCCTTGGCGAAAGCCGCGCCAAGACCGGCCGAGGCGCCCGTAATCAGAGCAAGCGGGCGCCCGCCGCTCGTCATTGCCCGCTTTCCATCAAAAGAACGCAAAGGATCGGCATGGGCTCAGCTTGTGCCCGGCGGCGATTTTCGTCAAATGAGCGCCGTCGAATCTTCGAGTCTTCGAAACCCGGGAAGGGGGCGTCGGTGGCGCTGGACATGACACTCGACCTGATGAGCGCCACGGTGCAGCTCGAACAGCCGCAGGCCGATGGCAAGCGGACCGTGGCCACCGGCTTCCTCATCTCCGACCCGACGCCGGATGGCCAGCCGCGGGTGGTGCTGGTCACCGCCAACCATGTGTTCGCCCGCATGGCGTCGGACCAGGCGACCATCGGCTATCGCATCCAAGGTCCGGATGGGACCTGGAGCTATGCGCCGCAGAAGATCGCCATCCGCGCCGACGGCAAGCCGCTTTGGATTCATCACGCCGCGAGGGACGTGGCCGTTCTCGCCATCACCGCGCCGCCAGCCTTCGCCAAGGCCGCCATCCCTCTGAACTGGCTGGCCGGCGACGACACCTTCACCAAATACCAGCTTGGCCCGGGCGATGAGATGATGGCGCTGGGCTTCCCCGAGGGCCTGTCGGCCAATTCCGCCGGCTTCCCGATCCTTCGCTCGGGGCGCGTGGCTTCCTATCCGTTAGGGCCGTCGGCCGCCTTTCCGACCTTCCTGCTGGATTTCCGGGTCTTCCCCGGCAACTCCGGCGGCCCGGTCTATCTGGATGAAGGACTGCACCGCCGTGACGGCCTCCCCGATGGCCAGGAGGCCCCGTTCGTCGCCGGCATCCTCACCCAGGAAGTGGAGTTGGAAAACCAGAACCTGGGGATCGGCATCGTCACCCAGGCGAAGTTCATCCGGGAAACCGTCGCCATGCTCGACGCCTCGGCCGCCACGGAAACTACGCCGGCGACCACGGTCGCCACCTTCGCCAAGGACACGGCGGCGAAGAGCAGTGGGGCCGCCGACAGCCCCGCGGAACCGCGAGGCCGCTAGGGTTCCTAGGCGAACAGCACCGAGATCGTCTCGGCGACGCAGGCGGGGCGTTCCTCGCCTTCGATCTCGATGGTGCACTGGTTCTTGATCTGCACGCCGCCGGACTTGGCCTCGACGCCGATCAGCTTCTGGCGCAGGCGCACCCGCTTGCCGACGCGGACCATGTTGGTGAAGCGCACCTTGTCGGAGCCATAGTTGATGCCGCGGGTCACGCCGCTTCACCGGCATCAGGCCGGCGGACAGGAACGGGATCAGCGACAGGGTCAGATAGCCGTGGGCGATCGGGCCGCCGATCTCGCGGGTGGCGCGCTCCACGTCCACATGGATCCACTGATGGTCGCCGGTGGCGTCGGCGAACTTGTTCACCCGATCCTGGCTGACCTCCAGCCAGTCGGAGACGCCCATCTCCTCGCCGATGTGGTTCGCCAGATCCTTCAGTTCCATGGTCGCTGCTTCCCTGTTCACGCCTTAAGAGCGGCGCGCGCCCGTCTCACAACAAAGCACGCGCCATGGCAAGCGGGCAGCGGCTAGCGGCCGCGCAATCGCTCCATCTCGGCGGCGATCGCTCGTTCGCGGAGGCCCGAGGTTTGGGCGAAAACGCCAAGCCCGTGGGCGGCCAGGCCGATCCCCCAACCCAGTAGCGGCCAGATGAACCACAGAACCTGAGGACTGGTGGCCAGATTGATCGCCACCAGACCCGCGTTGACCACCAGATAGACCAGAGCGTGTACATAGAAGCCAAACTTGGCCCCAGCCCGGCGTTCGGCCAGCCTGCGAAGGTCGGCCTCGCTTTGAGCGTCGTACATTGCTTTGCCCCTTACGCCTGCCGCCAGTTGCCGTGGAAGCCGAACGGCACGCGGCGCGGCATCTGGGCCGTGGCGATCGGGCCGGCGGGGATATCCTGAGCGTCGAACACCAGGAAGTCGCTGCGATCCTCATTGCCGCGATAGACCACCGAGATCACCCAGCCATCGCCTTCCGCCGCACTCGCCGACCGGGGAATGAAGATCGGCTCGCCGGTGGCGTCGCCGGCGCCCAGTTCGAAAATCGTCCGCTTGCCACTCGCCAGATCAACATGGGCGATAGCGTCGAAGCGCACGTCGCCCGGACGTTCGGTATTGGCTGCGAACCAGCCGTGGCGATAGGACAGCCCCGCCCGGCGCTCATCGAAACGGGGGAACTCGCCGGCCAGGTCGTCGAGCGGCTCGCGCTTGATCTGGTTGGAATTGCCCGCCAGATCGATCGTCCAGCGCACCAGGCGCGCGGCGGTGTTTTCCGAGCGGCCGCCGTCGGCGCGGGGAAACAATGGCGCGACCGGATATTCCATCACATCGGCAAAGATTTTCGTCCCCTCCTCCCAGGCGTTCATCGGATGGAAGACATAACAGGCGTCGATCTCGAACCAGCGGATAGTCTCAACCGAGGCGTTGCGGGCCATTACGCCGACAAAAGCGCCTTTTTCCGGCTCCCAGGCGTAGGGCATCTGGCCTTTCATCGCCCGCTCCAGGCTGCCGGTCAGCGGCAGGATCGGGAAGAGCACATGGCGCCGCGTCACCAGGAAGTCGTGGACCATGCTTGAATAGGGCGCCTCGAAATCATCCCGCCGCACAACCTCGCCGACCGCGTTGGTGACCCCGTAGGAGACGGTCTTGCTGAAGGGAATTTCGCCGATCGAATAGCCGAACCAGACCATCTCGCCGGTCTCGGGATCGAGCTTGGGATGGGCGGTGACACGGCCGCGATAGTCGGCCAGATAGCCCTTTGTCTCGAGGGTAACCGGATCGAGTTCGGTGGGCATATGACCCTCTTCCAGGGCCATCAGCTTGCCGGCGTGCCAGACGATGTTGGTGTTGGCGACGCCGCTGTCCTTGCCGATCACGGACGGGTCGGAGGTGCTGGGATTGCCGAAGGTTCCGAAGAGGGCATGGCCGGCGGCGTTCTCCGCCATCCATTTGGGCGTGCGCACATAGCGGTTGCGATATCGCACCTTGCCGCCCTCGACGAAGAAGCCGTGGATCATGCCGTCGCCGCCGAACCAGTGATAATCGCCCCGAGGCGCGAACTGGGGATTTGGGCCGTTGCGATAGAAGGCCCCGGCCAGATCGGCCGGAATCTCGCCCTCGACCTTAAGGTCGAAATCGTCCTCGCCCTCCACCGGAGCGAAGTTTCCTGAGAGATAAGGGTTGATTGGCTGCGATCCGTCCACGGCGTCCTCCTGGGTGACAATCTCTTACGTTGTAAATTTATGACGTAAGCGGTAGAAGAGCGCAAGCCTTTTTTCCAAGGGATTCGAATTTGCCGAAGAACCTGTCGGACGACGACATCGCCCAGTTTCGCGATCGCCTGTGCGACGCGGCCGAGCATCTGTTCGCCGAACATGGCCCCGACGCGGTGACCATCCGCCAGCTCGCCGCCGACATTGGGGTCAGCCCGATGACCCCCTATCGCTATTTCAAGGACAAGGAGGCCATCCTCGCCGCGGTCCGCACGCGCGCCTTCGATCGCCACGCCGAGGCGCTGGAGCGCGCCTACGAGGCCCCGGCGGCAGGCCCGATCGAGCGCGCCTACGCCATCTGGCGACGCCTATGTCACCTTCGCCTTGGAGCACCCCGAGGCCTACAAGCTGATGTTCGACCTCCACCAGCCGAAGACCGGCGACTATCCCGATCTCGTGCGCGCCGGCGACCGCTCGCGCGCCACCATGACCCGGCATCTGCGCGATCTGGTCGACGCCGGCATCCTCAAGGGCGATCCTGACCTGATCGGCCACATGTACTGGGCGGCCCTGCACGGCCCGATCATGCTGCAGCTGTCGGGCGCTGCTGGACGAACCCTTCGACGCGCGAACGCTGATTGACGGCCTGATGATCGCCATCAGCCGATCGACATTCGGCGCGCCGGTCGCGTCCAACTGAAAGCTAGACGACCTTGATGTCGTTGATGACGTCGACGACGCCCGGGTGAGACCAGGCGGCGATCGCGGCGCGGCGGCGGTCGTGCGGCGAATTGACGATGCCGCTCAGCCGCACTTTCCCGTCCTCTTCGGTGACGCTGATCGTCGTCTCGATCGAAGAACCACGAACGGTGAAGCGCGTGGAGAATCTCATCGCTAATTTGGCCGGGTTCATCCGGGAGAGAGCGCTCGTCCAAGGCGTTCCCTAAGGTGTGGCGATCGGCGCCAGCCATTTAGCGCCGCCTGCAAGCGGCACTTAAGCCGGGCCGCACTACAGAATCATGACAGTCGCCGACGGAGACGCGCGGCTGATGGCGTTACGGAACCGTGTCGCGTAGCAGCAGCGTGACCTGGCTTAGCAGCTTGACGAAATCGCCGTCACCCAGGGCCAGGGCGCCCTCAAAGGGGAAGTCGAGCATTCGCACCAGAACCAGCACCAAGGCCACGGCGCCGGCGAACACCCCGGCGAACACCATGTGGGTGGACCGTTCGGCCCCGGAAAACACCACAAAGCCGATGAGCGCCAAGGAGAGGGCGATCAGCATCACCCACATCACCGTCGGCATGCCCTGAGTGAGCTGGAAGGTCCGGGTTTCGCGCTGGGCGTGCGCCTGGGCGAGCAGGCTGACGATCTCGCCCTGAGTGGACACCTCCACCGGCGTCGTGACCTTCAGCATCGCCGCCTGGCGCAGCGCCGCGCGCAGAGCGTGAGCGGCCTCCTCGCTTCGCCGCCGCCGCGACATCGCCGGCCACTCGCGGTTCACCACCGTGGCGGCGTAGGTGGCGATATCGGCGATCACCGGCTTGCCCTCCTCGTTCGGGCAAGGCGCTCGCCAGCATGGCCGCGCCGTGCAATGCGCCGCACTCGCCGCTGATGGCCAAGGCCGCCGTCCGGTATTCTCCCCACACCTCGCTGAAGACGAAGGCGAACAGCACCGCCAGCATCACCCCAACCTGGTTGAAGACCGGACTGCCCACGTCGTGATGGCGCCGCCGCGAATCGACCGTGATCTCGCGGCCCACCAGCCAGCTCGCGGCCACGGCGGCGGCGATGCTGACAAGCACGATGAGAAGGGCCTCAAGATAGCTCATCGCCAGCCTCGGCTCGGCGCCAGACGCGCCAGGATCGATCCCGAGCCTAATGAGCCATCCTTACCGAGCCGCTAATCGCCCAGGGCGCGGGTGATTGAACACGGCATGGCACCGTTCTATGGATCGAGCGGGCGAAGGAGCGTAGGCGCGACCATGAACAGCATGACCGGCGGATGCCTTTGCGGCGCCATCCGATTCGAACTCGCCGCGGCGCCGGCCTTCCAGTTCGCCTGCCATTGCGAAGCTTGCCAGCACGCCTCGGGCGGCAGCCCGACCCTGGGCATGGTCGTCCCCACCGCCGGCGTCACCATCACCAAGGGAGAACCCCGCGTCTTCTGGTCGACCGGCGAAAGCGGCGGCAAGGTCGGGCGCTGTTTCTGCGAGACCTGCGGCAGCCCGCTGTTTTCCAAGCTCGAGGCGACGCCGGAGATGATGGTGGTCAAGATCGGCGCTCTCGACGCTCCCTCCGACTTCCAGGTCCAGGGCGACATGTGGATGAGCGCGGCCAAGCCCTGGCATCAGCCCCACGAAGGCGCGGTCCGATTCGAGACCAATCCCGGATCGTGACGCCTTTGCACGGAACAGATGCGAAGGTTGAGTCAGGCGCCAGGTTCTTGAATCCATAGCCTGATGGCGCGCTACGACTTCGCTTCCGACAATGTCGCCGGCGCCATGCCCGAGGTGATGGAGGCGCTTGGTCGCTTCAACGGCGGCTTCGCCGCCGGCTATGGCGATGATGAGGTCTGCGCCAGGGCCGCCGATCTGATCCGCGCCCTGCTCGACGTCGACGCCGAGGTTCGCTTCGCCGCCAGCGGCACCGCCGCCAATGCGCTGTGTCTGGCCGCCCTGGCCGCGCCGCATGAGGCGGTGCTCGCCCACGAGCACTCCCATGTCGCCACCGACGAGACCGGCGCGCCGGGTT
This sequence comes from uncultured Alphaproteobacteria bacterium, assembly GCA_963817995.1. Classification (GTDB taxonomy): domain Bacteria; phylum Pseudomonadota; class Alphaproteobacteria; order Caulobacterales; family Caulobacteraceae; genus Acaudatibacter. The sequence goes on along the minus strand of CAWFQJ010000013.1, from coordinate 25,580 downwards.
TCTTCGGCGCCGGCCTTGGCATCATCGGCCTGCCCGGCGCATCCGGCCGGATCGATCCCGCCAAACTGAAGGCCGCGCTTGGCCAGCCAGACCACCCCCATTGGCAGTCGCCGGCGGCGCTTTCGGTCACCAACGCCACCGAATTTGGCGCCCTCTATGACGAGGCCAACCTTTCCGCCCTGATCGGCCCGGCCAAGGCGGCCGGCCTGAAGATCCATCTCGACGGCGCGCGCCTCGCCAACGCCGTGGCCGCCGGCTTCGACCCCAAGGCTGTCGGGCGCCTGGGCGTCGCCGCCTTGGTGCTCGGCGGGACCAAGGCCGGCTCGACCCCCACCGAGGCCATCGTCCTCATCGACAAGACCCTCGAGCCGCCGCTTCGGCGCCCGCCTCAAGCACGGCGGCCAGCTGGTCTCCAAGGCGCGCTTCCTCGCCGCGCCCTGGATCGGCATGCTGGAGAGCGGCGCCTGGATCGACCGCGCCGGCCACGCCAACGCCATGGCGACGCGGCTCGCCGCCGCCATGCCGTTCGAGATCACCCACCCGGTGGAGGCCAACGCCGTGTTCGTCGCCATGGACGAGCCGACGCTGGACCGCCTGCGCGACGCCGGCTGGTTCGTCTACCGCTTCATCGACGGCTCGGTGCGCTTCATGTGCTCCTGGGCGACGACGGCCGAAGCCGTTGACGCCCTCGCCGAGACTCTGCGGACGATAGCCTAGAGGAAGCTAGATGGGGGGCCGTTTCTGGCCGCGCCACGAATATTTAATCTGGGGATCGGTATAGGCGGACGGTAAGGCGGCGTCCTTGGCCAGCGCCGCGCTTGCCGAAATGGTTGTGACGCACTCGCTCAATACCTTGCGGGAGGGAAAGCTGCTCCGTGACAGAATGCCTTCCGATCGATCGTTCGCACTCGACAGCCGAATGGCCAGGCGCCTCCAAGACCTTCTCCCAGTCGGGACACTCCGGCGCCTGTTGCGCTCCTCCAAAGAGGGAAGACTACAGCCGCAATCTTGTTTTTCTAGATGGCGAGGCGCCCGCGACCGGACGAGTCCTCGTCTGCCTGACGCTCTACAATGAGCCGGCGGAAAAGCTTCGCGCGTCGCTTTGTGGTCTCGTTCGAAACCAGGCGGATCTTTACCGTCGGTTCGGCGAGGACGCTCCTTGCATCGCCATTTTCATACTTCTCGACGGGCGAGACCGGGGTTCCGCGAGCGCCGAAGCGCTGCTGCTAGATCTCGGTTTCAGCCTAAGCGCGGGGCCTCGCGATCACGATCCCGCCGAGGGCAATAGGCTGGTCTTACAGACACAGCGCCGGCGTATTTCCGAAATTCTGCAAACGCTTGGCGAAGACACCTCGGCCGGTGGCGAAACGGGCGCTATAGAAATCGACCTTGGAGTCAAAGAGAGAAATGCGGGAAAGCTCGATACCCACGCCTGGGTGTTCTGGGGTCTTTGCGAAAGACTGGCCCCGGAGTTCGTGCTGCAAGTCGATGTGGGCACGATACCCGCCAACGACTGCGTCGCAACACTGCTCGACCGCATGGCGGCCGAACCCGGATGCGCGGCCCTCGCGACCAACACCCTTCTGGACGCGCCGGCGCTGCACAAGATCGGTCTGACCTGGCAATACGGCGATTTCCTGTGGGAGAAGATCGCGGATTGGCCGATCGGCCATCTGCTGGGCTACATTGAAGTCATTCCGGGCCAGTGCAGCATGGTCCGATGGGCCGCCCTTCGCGCAAAGGCCCCCCGCCCCGAAAACAACGGCGAGGCGACGCAACCGCCTGTCGACCGCTATCTTCGCGGCGTCGAGTTACAAAATAGCCTGCTCGAGCGCAACCTGTTCCTCGCCGAGGATCGGGTTATCGCCTTGGAAATCCTGAAGGAGCAAGGGAGCGCCGCGACGATCCGGCACGCCAGCTTGGCCGGCTCCGAAACCGATCCCTGCACAAGCTTCGCCGAATTGCTGCATCAGCGTCGCCGGTGGATCAATAGCTCCACGGTCGCCCGCCTGAACGCCCTGTGGGCCCTTCCCGCCATCTTGCTCGACCAGGATCGTTCTGGTTTTCGGCGGGTGGAAATCGGCCTGGCAATGCTGTCGGGCTTTCTGCAATTGGTCGGCCAAACCGTGTTGCCGAGCCTGGTCGCGGTTTACTTCTCCATCGGGGCGCGCAAGCTAGCCGCCATTTCGGGACATCAGGCGCCCCCCATTTCCGGATCGTCGCGGCGGCGTCGTTCCTGCTCGTATGGGCCCTGCTCGTCATCCTCGCCCGCCAGCTCAAACCCACAACGGCGATGGTTTCGAGGCTGCATCAGAGCGCCGCGACCTTACTCAGCGCGGTTGTCATGTTAGTTATGATTCCCTTCATAATCTGCTTACCCATGATCGCGATTACTCTCGTGACGACAGGAATAATATTGGCTTCTATCGTCTTGATATTGACATCAGAGAGGGGATTTCGCGATGTCGTCCGAATTTTATTCATCTATCTTCCCCTTTTGCCGGCAATCAGCCTTTATCTGACGACCTTTGCTTACGCCAATCTCAGCGACACAAGCTGGGGCACAAAGGGTTTGACAGGGAGCGAGCTCGAAAGCCGAACCTTGCGGCGATGGAGTCTATTGCGCGATGGTCTACTGGTTTTCTGGGTAGCCTTGAATTTCCTGTTGACCTTGACGGTCGTTTCTTTCCCCGCCGAGCCTGTCGCGATTGCGCTGTATGCGGTGCCTTGTCTTTTCCTCGCTCGAACCTCCGTCGGGTTGAGTTTGAGCATGGTCAACAGTTTACGGCGGCTACGATGGAACGTGGTCAATAGGCCTTTCATCGGGCTTCTGGGCGCATCCGAAGCCGGCGCGATCCGATAGCGAACGACTGGGGCTCTTTCGGCCGCGCGCGAAATTTGCCAATCTCCTCCGCTGACCCAGGAGAGATGATGCGCCTGCTGATTGCTCTGTTCGCCCTCGTCATCACCGTCCCGGCGATGGCGGCGCCCACGCCCGTGGCGGAGATGGCCAAGCCGCCCGCCGACGCGACCCAATACACCATCATGTCCACAGCCGGGCGGCATGGCCAGTCGGCCAGGTGGGTCGCCGCCGATGGAACCCACATGGGCCGCGAGAGCATGGATCTGCGGGGTCAGGTGTTCGAATCCGACAGCGCGACACGACTTGGCGCGGACGGGATGTTGAGCTCGACGACCATCCGCGGCTTCTCACCCCAGGGCGATGTCGCCGAGACATTCAGCGTGACCGGCGGCACGGCCATCTGGAAGAGTCCGGTGGACTCCGGCTCGTCGGCCTACGTCAAGCCGGCCATGTATGTCGCTTTCGGCGGCCCGTTCGATGTCACGGCCGACGCCATCGAGGCGCTGCTCGCCCAGCCCGGCCAGTCACTTCCCCTGCTCCCGGGCGGGGGCGCCCACATTGAACCTCTCACCACACTCGATGTCGGCCAAGGCTCGACGAAGAAAACGGTGAAGGCCTACGCCATCATCGGCCTGGCCAATTCTCCCATCCCCTTCTGGGCCGACGATAAGGGTAAGTTCTTCGCCCAGGTGGGCGCGATCTCTTGGGTGTTAGCAGGCTATGAGGCCGACGAGCCGCGGATGCAGAAGGCCCAGGACGAGGCTTTGGCGCAGCGTTCGCCAGGCCTCGTCAGGGCCTTGCTTAAAACCCCCGCCGGGCCGGTCGCCTTCACCCATGTTCGCGCCTTCGAGGACGGGACCCACTTCGCCGAGGATCAGACGGTCGTTGTCGATAAGGGTCTGATCACCGCGGTCGGACCCTCGGCCAGCACTCCGGCGCCCGTCGGGTCCCAGATCATCGATGGGCCCGGCAAGACCCTGTCGCCCGGCCTGTGGGATTCGCATCAGCATTTCGGCGACGACTCCAGCGGCCCGCTGCTGCTGTCGCTTGGCATCACCTCGGTGCGCGACCCAGGCAATAACAACGTCCTCACCCTGGCCCGCGCCAAGCGCCGCGCCGATGGCGAACTCCTCAGCCCGCAGCGTCTATCCCTCGGTGCTGATCGACGGCAAAGGCCCCTACACCGCCCAGGTGGCCAGCGTCGCCACCACCCGGGAGGAAGCCCTAGCCATTGTCGACAAGGCCAAGGCCGATGGCTTCATCGCCATCAAGTTCTACGGCACCTTCAATCCGGCCTGGGTGGCCGATACGGCGGCCGAGGCGCACAAGCTCGGCCTGCACGTCCACGGCCATCTGCCCGCCGGCATGCGGCCAACCGACGCCATCGACGACGGCTATGACGAGATCACCCACATCTATTTCGTGATGATGCAGGCCATGCCGGATTCGGTGGTGACCAAGTCAAACGGCATCGCCCGGATGATGGGCCCGGGCATGTACGCCAAGGACGTGGATCTCAACGCCGAGCCGATGAAATCGCTCATCGCCGAGATGGCGGCCAAGAAGATCACCTCGGACCCGACCCTGGTGGTGGTCGAGAGCCTGTTGGTGCCCGACAACGGCGATGTCTCCGCCGCCTATGCGCCCTTTGTCGGCACCCTGCCGCCGGCCGTCGAGCGCGGCTTCCGCCAGGGCGGCCTCGCCGTGCCGGCCGGCTACACCCGCGCCGACTTCCGCGCCAGTTTCGCCAAGCTGGTGGCCCTCGTGGGAGCCATGCATAAGGCCGGCGTGCCGATCGTCGCCGGCACCGATGGCTCGGGCATGGAGCTGGTGCGCGAGCTCGAACTCTATGTGCAGGCCGGCTTCACCCCCTCCGAGGCGCTGGCGGCGGCGACCATTGCGCCGGCCCACCTCGTCGGCGCCGACGGCCGCACCGGCTCGATCGCCGTTGGCAAGGCCGCCGACCTGGTGCTGGTGGAAGGCGATCCTTCCAAGACCATCGGCGACCTTCGCCACACCCGCCAAGTGATGATGGACGGCAAGCTCATGGACGCCGACGCCCTGCGCGCCGCCGGCGGTTTCGAAGGGCGGCCGAAGTTCTGGGATTGAGGCTCCGCAGGATCACTCTTTCTTCGCTTGCCCATCGTGCGGCCCCAGGGGCCGGACCGGCGGGTCGCGCCAGTGGAAGTCTCCTTCGGGTTCGTAGTTGCGATGGAGTGGATAGTAGACCCTATTCTCCGGCCGCTTGCGCTCGCCGATGACCAGCAGCCGCGCCTCCTCGGCGGTGTTGTTCATGAACGTATGGGCGATGCCGGTGCCCGGAGGAAAGGCGACGCTGTCGCCAGGGCTCAAGGGGTGCAGCACCCCGTCGATCCAGACGTCGGGGTGGCCTTCCAGCACGAAGACGAACTCCTCCTCGGCGTTTTCGGCATGCGGATAGGAGGTCCGCCGGCCCGGCAACAGCCGCTCATGATGGATGCCGATGCGGGTAAGACCCAACAGGCGGCCGATCGGCGCGCCGATCGACATCAGTTCGTCATCACCCGGATAGTGATCGTCGTCGGGGCGTTCCAACGCCTTCCAGTGGGCGATAAACTCCGGTCGCTCCGACATCGGCCGCTAGGCCGCTGCCGTCTCGCGACGGCGCACCATCTTCTCTAGACGCCCATCGATGATCTCCTCGGCCTCCCTGACGATACGGCTGACCAGTTCGGCGCAGCTTGGGATGTCGTGGATCAGGCCCTGGACCATGCCGGCCGACCAGATGCCGTGGTCGGGATCGCCGGTTTCATAGACCACCTTGCCGCGGGTTCCGGCCACCAGCTCGCGCACGTCCTCGAACGCGGCCCCGCCGCGCTCCATCTCCACCACCTGCTGGCTGATGGCGTTCTTGGCCACCCGGGCGGTGTTGCGCATGGTGCGGAAGATCAGGTCGGTGGCGCGCTCGTCGTTGGCCACCATCTGCTGCTTGACCTTCTCGTGGATCGGCGACTCCTTGGTGGCCATGAAGCGGGTGCCCATGTTGATGCCTTCGGCGCCCAGCGCCAGGGCCGCGACCAGGCCGCGCGCGTCGCCGAAGCCGCCCGAGGCGATCATCGGGATCTTGATCTTGTCGGCCGCCGCCGGGATCAGGATCAGGCCGGGGATATCGTCCTCGCCCGGGTGGCCGGCGCATTCGAAGCCGTCGATGGAGATGGCGTCCACGCCCATCCGCTCGGCCGACAGGCCGTGGCGGACCGAGGTGCACTTGTGGATCACCTTGACGCCATGCTTCTTGAATTCGTCGACATGCTCCTGCGGCTTGTAGCCGGCGGTCTCGACGATCTTGATGCCGGACTCGATGATCGCCGCGCGGTATTCGGCGTAGGGCGGCGGCTTGATGGCCGGCAGGATGGTCAGGTTCACCCCGAACGGCTTGTCGGTCAGGTCGCGGCAGCGAGCGATCTCCTTGGCGAGTTCCTCGGGCGTCGGCTGGGTAAGGGCGGTGATGAAGCCCAGCGCCCCGGCGTTGGCCACGGCGGACACCAGAGTCGGCGCGGCCCACCCACTGCATGCCGCCCTGGGCGATCGGATGTTCGACCCCGAACAGCTCGGTGAAACGGGTCGTGATCATGGCGCGGAACCTCCCAACATTTGTTTGAAGTGAGTTAAGGCGGCTTTCGTGGCGTCAGGCAAGGCGCCTTTCCTCGATCCGCCGCTGGCCCTCAGAACAGTTCCGGCCGCCCGTCCGGCGCCGGGGCCGTTTCGGGCAAGTGGCAGGTGAAGGTGGCGCCGGCGCCGGGTTCGCTCTCCAGCGCCACCCAGCCGCCATGCAACTCCACCAACGCCTTGACCAAAGCCAGGCCAAGGCCCGGTCCGCCGCGATCCTGGCGTCCGAACCGGTCGAAGATATGAGCCTGGACGTGAAAGGGAATGCCCCGACCGGTGTCGGCCACCTGCAGGCGAACTTCGCCGGGAGCGTGCTCGGCCAGCAGGGTGACCGCGCCGCCGGGCGGGGTGTGACGCAGGGCGTTCTCGGTGAGGTGGTCGAGCACCTCGGCCAGGCGCTTGGGATCGCCACGGATGAGACCGGGCGCGCCTTCCCCGCCCCCTTCAGCGGCCAGAGTCACGGCGCCTTCGCGCGCCTCGCCGCTCCAGCGCTCGATCGCCCCGCCGATCAGGCTCGCGACATCGACATCCTCCACTTCCAGCGTCACTTCGCCGGCGTCGATCTCGGCCATGTCCAGCACGTCGCTGATCGAGCGGCTGAGCTGGGCGGCGGCCGAACGGATGGCCGAGACGTGGCCGCGATGGCGCGCGCCCAATTCCTCGGCCTCGCGCTCCAGCAGTTCGGCATAGCCTAGGATGGTCGTCAGCGGCGTGCGCAGTTCGTAGGAGACCGAACCGACGAACTCGCGCTTGAGCCGCTCGGCCTCGGCCAGCGCCGCCTCGCGATCGGAAAGGGCGCCCTCCAGCCGCCGCGTGTCGGTGACATCGGCAAAGCTGATCAAGGTCGCGCCGTCGGGCAGCGGCCGCGACTGGTGGGCGACGATCCGCCGGTCGGCGGTTTCGAGTTCGCCGGAAACGGCGGCCCGGGCCCTCGGGTCAGGATCGGTGATGCGGCCCTTCAGCTCTCGCCAGAACTGTAGGTCGTGCACGCGGCGCCGACACAGATCCACGACCCCGTCGAAATCGACGGCCAAGGCCAACTGCTCGCCGCTGATCTCCCAGAAACGCTCGAAGGCCTCGTTGTGCAGCTTGAGCCTGGCGTCGGCGCCGAACACGGCCACGGCGTCGGTGAGCTTGTCCAGCGTCGCCTTTTGCACCTGGATCAGATGGTTGAACTGGGTCTTGAGGCGCAGTTCCGGGGTGATGTCGGAGAAGAGCATGGTCAGACCGCCCTGCGGCTCAGGCTGGCCCACCACCCGCAGGGTGCGCTCGTCGGGGAGACGCCAGATGGTTTCGGGCGAGACCTCCAGCTCGCCGTGCCGCGCCAACTCCCGGGCCTTGAACGCGGCGTAGTCCACGGTCTCCGGCAAGCGGCGGCGCTGGCGCAGATGGTCGAGCCACTCGGCGTGGCTTGGACGCTCGGCCAGGAACGCCGGCTCCAGATCCCATAGGGCGGCGAAGGCGGCGTTGTGGAAGGCCAGGCGCCGGTCACGATCGAAGATGGCCACCGCGTCGCCGATCTGGCCGAGGACCAGTTCATGCGCGGCCGCCTGGCGCTGGAGGGTTTCGGCGCCGGCCTGCGCGTCAGTGATGTCCTCGCTCCAGACCCCCACGCCGCCGGCGGCGAGCGGCGTGGCGCGGACCCGCAGGGCGCGGCGACCACGGCCAAGGTCAATCCAGCGCACCTGTTCGCGTGCGCCAACGGCGCGTGCCGCCTCGCCGACGAGGGCCTGGAGATCACGGTCCAGCGTCAAGGCGCCCGCGCGGGCCGCATCCAGGCTCTCCGCGCCGACGGCCGCCAGCCAGGCGCGGTTGGCCCAGGTTACGTCGCCCCGCGCATCGGCGATCCAGGCGGGGTCGGGGCGGCTGTCGAGCAGGGCCGCGAGACGCTCGGCGGTAGGCAAGGCGACCGCGGCCGCCGCCGACGACAGCTTCAGCCATATCAGCAACCCGGCCGCTCGACCTTCGACCAACAGCGCGCCGCCAGGCCCCTTGGCCTCAAAGACGATCGCCTCACCCGATTCCAAAAGACGCGCGATCTGGCCCTCGTGGGACGGGTCGACCCGCCGAAGGGCCTCAAGGATGGCCTCCGCATCAGCGCCCGGGACGCCCAGGCGTTCGGCGATCGGCGCGAGGCTTTCGGTCCCGCTCACCGGCGTTGCCCGGCCACCGTCGATAAGGATCAGCGCCGTCTCGAACACCTCCAGCGCCGCCTCGCTGGAAAACGCACGCGCGGGAGCCGCGGCCTGTCGCGCGGCCCGGCGCCAGCCGATGGCGGCCACGCCTGCGACCGCCAGAGCGGCGACGATGATGATCAGCAACGGACCCATCCCCGCTCCAGTCCGAATCAAAGCCCGATCAAACTAGCAGGCCGACGCCGCCTCGCGCCTCTTTCGCCGACCAATAGGAAGGTGGAAAACAGCCTCATGAATACCTGGACCCACCTTCCCGCCCCCTCCATCGACGATATTCTGGAGTTGGCGAGCGCCGCCTTCGCCACCCTGCCGCCAGCCATCCGGGCCGCGGCCGGCGATGTCACCTTCCACATCGACGACTTCGCTTCCGACGAAATGCTATCCGAAATCGGCGCCGAAGATCCGTTCGAACTCAGCGGCCTCTACGAGGGCGTCAATCGCCTGGATCGCTCCGTGCTCGATCCGACGCCGGGGGTGTCGCGGGTGTTTCTATTCCGCCGGCCCATCCTCGATGAATGGTCCGAGCGAGGCGACTTGAGCCTGGGCGAGCTGGTCGGCCATGTCCTTATCCATGAGATCGGCCACCATATGGGCTTCAGCGACGCCGACATTGAGGCCCTGGAGGGCCCCGAAACCTGACGGCTTTTCGCGCCGCCCCGAACCATGTCAACATGACCGCCAACCACAATGAACGGGGGCGATGAAACGACCATGAACCAACACCTTCCCACGGCGGTCGTCACACTCATGACCCTGCTGCTTTATTTCTACATGAGCCTTCGCGTGGGTCAGGCGCGGACGAAATACGGCGTCGCCGCGCCCGCCATCACCGGCAACCCCGACTTCGAGCGGACCTTCCGCGTCCACGCCAACACCCTCGAATGGCTGCCGATCTTCCTGGCTTCGCTCTGGCTCTTCGCCATCTATTGGGACGATCGCGTCGCCGCCGGCCTCGGTCTGATCTGGATCATCGGCCGCGCCCTCTACATGACCGGCTATTCCAAGGAGGCCGGCGCCCGCAGCCTCGGCTTCGCCATACAGGCCTTGGCCACCGGGGTTCTTCTATTCGGGGCCCTGGGCCGCATCCTGTGGATCGCATTTCAGGGGTAGGAGGCCGCAGCCAAGGCCCTTCTATCAGCACTTTCCCACGTGTGCTGATAACCCCTTGAATCAACGTAATGTTTCCTCTTTTCACGGAGGTGATTCTACCCTTAGCTCGCGGTTGGCGTTCACCGTCGCAAGGAGAGGTCCATGTCCGCCAGTGAGCTTTCCCGTCAGTTTCGGGGCGAGCGCCTCACCGTGGCCGAGGTGCTGTACTATATGCCCGACCATCCGGGCCTCCTGCAGCGCTTCCTATGGCAAGCGCTCGATCTCTCCCCCGACTATCCCAAGGTCCATCGATTCCTCGATTTCTGGCGCCGCGAGATCGATGCGGTGATCCATTCGGTGACGGTCTCGACCGCCGGCCTTGTGGCGCCGGCGCATCTGAATGTGGCCCGCAGGGTGGGCGAGCTGCATTAGCCGCTTTACGAAACCCCACGACACGTGAGAGCTATGGCGGAACGAGGGATGATGCGCGCGCTTCGATAAGGCCGCGCCTGGGATGCGAAGACCATGAAACTCAAGACGCTGGCCCTGGCCGTCGGTATCGCCCTGACCTTGAGCGCTTGCGAGACCGCGACGCCTTATCAGCCCCTGCAAAAAGGCTCGGCAGTCTCTGGCGGGTTCACCGATCAGCGGCTCGACGATAACCACTATGTGGTGACCTTCTCGGGCAACTCATCCACCTCGCGTCAGACGGTGGAGACATATCTCCTTTATCGCGCCGCCCAGCTTACGGTTCAGTCCGGCTTCGACTGGTTCGAAGCGGTCTCGCGCCACACCTCCAAGGAACAGACCACCTACATCAATTCCGATCCGTTCTATGGCCCGGGCTACGCCTGGGGTTATTGGCGCCCGGCGTGGCGCTACTACGGCGGCTACGGCTGGGGCGGTTGGGGCGCCTATGGCGGCGGCGCCACGGTCTCGACCACCCAGCAGTTCCAGGCCACCGCCGAAATCGTCATGCGCCACGGCGTCAAGCCGGACGCCAATCCCAGAGCGCTGGACGCAAGGGCGGTCATGACCAATCTCGGCCCGCAGATCACCCTGCCCTCCACCAAGTAGAGAAACCCGTAGGTCGTCGGCGGCCTATCCAAACGGCCTCGGCCCTGCGCCGTTCTTTGCGAAGAACGCCAGCATCCGCGCCCAGCCGTCCTTGGCGTCGACGGCGTTGTAGCTCGCGCGATAATCGGCGTGAAAGCCGTGGCCGGCGTCGGGATAGATGATGATCTCCGTGCTGGTTTTGCCCGCTGCCGCCAGAGCTCCGCGCATGGCCGGAATCTGGGCGGCGAGACCGTCCTTGGCGCCATACAGGCCCAGAACCGGACAACGCAATTTGTCCACCATCTTGATCGGCCATTCGCGCTTGGGATCGTCCGGCGCGCCGGCCGGCGGGGCCATGCGGCCGTACCAGGCGACGCCCGCCTTAATCTCCGGAAAGGTCTCGCAGGCGAGCCAGGTCGTCCCCCCGCCCCAGCAGAAGCCGGTGATGGCGAGCTTCGACGCCTCTACATAGGGCGCCGCGCGCAGGAACTTGATGGCCGCGCCGACATCGCCCATCACCTGCGGATCGGAGGCTTGGCTGACGATCTTCATCACCGCCGTCAGGTCGGTAATCGGGGCCGGGTCGGCGACGCGAACGAAGAAGGCCGGGAGCGATCGCCACATAGCCCAGCTTCGCCAGGCGCCGGCAGATATCCTTGATATAGTCGTGGACGCCGAACACTTCGCTGGCGACGATCACCGCCGGGAAGCGCCCCGGCGCCTTGGGCCTGGCGAGATAGGCCGGCAGGGCGAAATCGGCCGCCGGCAAGGTCACCGCCTCGGTGATCAGTCCCGCCTCGTCGGTGACGATCGGGTCCGCCTGGGCCGATAGGGCCGCGGCCGCGTAGCCGCTGAAGAACAGGCTGGCGATCGCCCGCCGGGAGAGATGAAAATCCTCGGGATCGGAGCCGTCGGGGCGGGTGAGCAGCATTACGCGTTCCTCCTGAGGTTCAGCCTCGCGCCGGCGACGGGCCTTGTCAAAGACCTCAGCGCGCCCTGCGCATCGTAGGTTGATCCGGCCGCCGCCGGGAATAAGTCGCGAGGAGCCGGAAAGGATGCGGTCCACGCCATGGAAGGCCAGCCGCGCCTCGCCGGCCAAGACACAGACGTCGCCGGACGCCAGCCGCATCGAGCGTGTGGGCGCGCGCCGAGCCAGGCCCCCGATGCGGAAGATCGCCGTATCGCCCAGAGAGACCGAAACCACCGGCGCCGAGAAATCCGCCTCGTCACGATCCTGGTGCAGCGCCCATTCGCGCGCCGCCGCGATAGAGGTTGACGAGGCAGGCGTCTGGCGGCCGCGCCGCATCGCCAACCTCGGCCCACAGCTTCAGAAGCGCCTTCGGGATCGGCGGCCAGGGCCTTCCGGTGAGCGGATGGCGCGGCTCGTAGCGATAGCCCGCCCTGTCGGTGACCCAGCCTAGCGGTCCGAAATTGGTCATCTCCACGCTCATCGCCTGACCGCCCGGTGTCAGCGGTCGATAGAAGCCCGCGGCCCGCGCGAGAGCGAGCACCTCGCCAGCCAGAGCCTGCTGAGCGGCCGGATCCAGATGACCCGGATAGAACGCGAAGCCGTTCAGCGTCACCAAAGTGTCTCCAAGTGGAGCGAAGCCGGCGCGCGACGCCCTTGCGACAGCCGCCCCGGTTCCCATATCCGGGTCCAAGGCGGGAGGCTTCCTTCCAGGAGACGCCCGCTCACAGCCACAGTCCAACGCATGGCGCCCATGATGGGGCCAAGGCCTTGGCGTCAAGACAGACCTGGGAACGGTCAGGCGAGGAGGCTCCATAGCGGAGCCCGTCGGGGGCCGTTCGCCAACAAAGGAGCGAGCAGGATTTCATGAGCAAGATTATCGGCATCGACCTTGGCACGACCAATTCGTGCGTCGCCATCATGGACGGCAAGACGCCGAAAGTGATCGAGAACGCCGAGGGCGTGCGCACCACGCCGTCGGTCGTCGGCATCCTGGAAGACGGCGAGCGCCTGGTCGGCCAGCCGGCCAAGCGCCAGGCGGTGACCAACCCCGACCAACACCCTCTTCGCCATCAAGCGCCTGATCGGGCGCCACTTCGACGACCCGATGGTGGAGAAGGACAAGGGCATGGTGCCCTACGAGATCGTCAAGGGCCCCAACGGCGACGCCTGGGTGCGCGCCCACGGCAAGGACTATTCCCCCCAGCAGATCTCGCGCCTTCATCCTGCAGAAGATGAAGGAAGCCGCCGAGGCCCACCTCGGCGAGAAGGTCGAAAAGGCGGTCATCACCGTCCCGGCCTATTTCAACGACGCCCAGCGCCAGGCGACCAAGGACGCCGGCAAGATCGCCGGCCTCGAAGTGCTGCGCATCATCAACGAGCCGACCGCCGCGGCGCTGGCCTATGGCCTGGAGAAGAACGACGGCAAGAAGATCGCCGTCTATGACCTCGGCGGCGGCACCTTCGACGTCTCGATCCTGGAGATCGGCGACGGCGTCTTCGAGGTGAAGGCGACCAACGGCGACACCTTCCTGGGCGGCGAGGACTTCGACCTGCGCATCGTCGACTACCTGGCCGACGAGTTCAAGAAGGAGCAGGGCGTCGACCTGCGCAAGGACAAGCTGGCCCTGCAGCGCCTCAAGGAAGAGGCGGAAAAGGCCAAGAAGGAGCTCTCCTCCACGGCCCAGTACGAGGTGAACCTGCCGTTCATCTCGATGAACGCGTCGGGCCCGCTGCACCTCAACATCAAGCTCTCCCGCGCCAAGCTGGAAGCCCTGGTCGAGGACCTGATCGCCAAGACCATCGGCCCCTGCGATCAGGCGCTGAAGGACGCCGGCCTGAAGAAGTCCGACATCGACGAAGTGATCCTGGTCGGCGGCATGACCCGCATGCCCAAGGTCGTCGAGACGGTGAAGGACTTCTTCGGCCGCGAGCCGCACAAGGGCGTCAACCCCGACGAAGTCGTGGCGCTGGGCGCGGCGATCCAGGCCGGCGTGCTGCAGGGCGACGTCAAGGACGTGCTGCTGCTGGACGTGACCCCGCTGACCCTCGGCATCGAGACCCTGGGCGGCGTGTTCACCCCGCTGATCGAGCGCAACACCACCATCCCGACCAAGAAGAGCCAGACCTTCTCCACCGCCGACGACAACCAGAGCGCGGTGACGATCCGGGTCTTCCAGGGCGAGCGGCCGATGGCGGCGCGACAACAAGCTGCTGGGCCAGTTCGACCTGGTCGGCATTCCGCCGGCGCCGCGCGGCGTGCCGCAGGTCGAGGTCACCTTCGACATCGACGCCAACGGCATCGTCAACGTCTCGGCCCGCGACAAGGCGACCGCCAAGGAGCAGTCGATCCGCATCCAGGCCAACGGCGGCCTTTCGGACGCCGACATCGAGGCCATGGTCAAGGAAGCCGAGGCCAACGCCGCCGAGGACAAGAAGCGCAAGGAGCTGGTCGAGGCCAAGAACCACGCCGACGCCCTGATCCACTCCACCGAAAAGGCCCTGGCCGAACATGGCGACAAGGTCGGCGCCGACGAAAAGACCGCCATCGAGGCGGCGCTGGCCGACCTGAAGTCGGCGGTCGAGGGCGAGGACGCCGAGGCCATCTCAGGCCAAGACCCAGACCCTGATGCAGGCGTCGATGAAGCTGGGCGAGGCCATGTACAAGGCCCAGCAAGGCGAAGCCGGCGCCGAGCCCGGAGCGGCCCCGGCCGACGACGGCGTCGTCGACGCCGAGTTCGAAGAAGTCGACGACGACAAATAGTCCGCCTGGCCAACCCGGGGCGATGACCATGACCGGATGCGATCGAGCACGCCTGCTCGCCTCAGGGCGGGGGACGCCGCCCCTCCGCCTGATCATCCGGCCACAGCGAAGCGTAACGCCGCGGCGAGGGCAGGCCCGCTGCCGGGATAACGCATGGGCGGGCGCCGCCTGATCTCGCCCGAAGGCCTTGCCCCGAACCAATGTCCCACCTCAGCATCAACGCCGAGGCGCATGACGTTTGATGCGTGACTATTACGAAATCCTGGGCGTCGAGCGGACGCTGCGACGACGCCGGCGCTGAAGTCCGCCTTCCGCAAGCTGGCGATGGAGCACCACCCCGACCGCAACGGCGGCTGCGAGGACGCCACGGCGCGGTTCAAGGAAATCAACGAAGCCTATTCGGTCCTCTCCGACCCGCAGAAGCGCGCCGCCTACGACCGCTTCGGCCACGCCGGCGTCAACGGCATGAACGGCGGCGGCCGGGGCGGCTTCAACGACGTCCACGACATCTTCAACGAGGTGTTCGGCGACGTCTTCGGCGACATGTTCGGCCGGCGGCGGCAGCGGCCCAACGGCCCCGCCCGCGGCCAGGACCTGCGCTACGACCTCGAGATCACCCTCGAGCAGGCCTATGCCGGCGCCGAGGTGGAGATCAAGGTTCCCGCCGCCGCTGCACCTGCGAAGCCTGCGAGCGGCTCGGGCGCCAAGCCGGGCACCAGCCCCACCACCTGCGCCACCTGCGGCGGCGCGGGCCGGGTGCGGCGCAGCCAGGGCTTCTTCCCGGTCGAGACGCACCTGCCCGCGCTGCGGCGGCGCCGGCCGGCTGGTGCTCGATCCCTGCCAGACCTGCCGCGGCCACGGCCAGGTGCGCCGCGAGCGGATGCTGGAGGTGCGCATTCCCGCCGGCGTCGACGACGGCTCGCGCATCCGCCTGGCCGGCGAGGGCGACGCCGGCGCCAGCGGGCGGCCCGCGCGGCGACCTCTACATCTTCCTCTCGGTGCGAGCCGCACGAGCTGTTCGAGCGCGACGGCCTGGACCTGCTGTGCTCGGTGCCGGTGCCGATGGCCACCGCGGCGCTGGGCGGCGAGATCGAGGCGCCCTGCCTGCTGGGCGGCGAGAACTGCGACGGCGAATGCAAGATCCGGGTCAAGGTGCCCGAGGGCGCCCAGACCGGCCGCACCGTGCGCCTGAGCGGCAGGGGCATGCCGTCCCTGCGCTCGCGCGAGCGCGGCGACCTGGTGGTCGAGCTGTTCATCGAGACGCCCACCAAGCTGACCGCCCAGCAGAAGGAGCTGCTGCGCGAATTCGCCGGCCTCTGCGGCGAGCAGCAGCACCCCCAATCGGCCAGCTTCTTCGAGAAGGCCCGCGGTTCTGGGACGACGTCACCGGGGTCGAAGGCCGCGCCTGAGGGCCCCTTTCAGCGGCCGGTCAACGCGCCGATATCGCGCCAGTGATAGGCGGTTTCCATCAGATCGCCGCCCCAGCCGCGGACCGGTCGCTCCGCCGCATCGACGCCGCCCAGATGGCCATAGAAGCGCCGCGCCGCGTCGTTCGAGCTTAAGACCCAGACGCGCAGCGACTTCGCTCCCTGCGCCGCCAATGCCCGGGCGGTGGCCTCCATCAACCGCCGGCCAAGGCCGATCTTCTGATGCGAACGCAGGAGATAGAGGGTGAATATCTCCGCCTCGTTCTGGGTTTTCGAGGTCATTGCGCCAGCGGCGTAGCCTACCAGCCCGCCCGGTCCCTCGGCGGCCAGCACCACATCGCCTGGCCCCGCGCGCATCAACTGATGGCGCCAGCGGCGGGCGTGGGCCGGAATGCTCATCTTGGCCAGATAGGCCGCCGGAAGATGTCCGGGATAGGTCTCGCGCCAGGCGCGCACATGCACCTCGGCCAGATCGACCGCGTCGCCTGGCCCGGCGGGAATGATCAGCGTCTCTGCCAGGCGCTCCATGAAGAGAAACTTGGACGCCTAGGGCGAATCGTCAAGGGCTACCCGCGCGCTGCCCCGCCCTGTAGCGTCGCGGCCATGAACGCTCCCCTCGAGCCGATTCTCTCCGCCATCCCGACGCCCGCCGGCGCGACGCCGGTGATGGCGCAGTTCTTCGAGGCCAAGGCGCGCCAGCCCGACGCCCTGGTGTTCTTCCGCATGGGCGATTTCTACGAGCTGTTCTTCGAGGACGCGCATAAGGCCGCCGCCGCCATCGGCATCGCCCTCACCCATCGCGGCACCCACGCCGGCGAGCCGATCCCCATGGCCGGCGTGCCGGTGCACGCCGCCGAGGCCTACCTCGCCAAGCTGATCCGCGCCGGCTTCAAGGTCGCGGTCTGCGAGCAGATGGAGGACCCGGCCGAGGCCCGCAAGCGCGGCGGCAAGTCGATCGTGCGGCGCGATCTGGTGCGGGTGGTCACGCCCGGCACCCTGACCGAGGACGGCCTGCTGGACGCGCGCGGCGCCAACCGCCTGGCCGCGGTGGCCGTGCGCGCCGGCCAGGCGGCGGTGGCCAGCGTCGAGCTTTCCACCGGCGAGGTCGAGTGCCTGCTCGTCGCGCCAGGATGGCCTGGCCTGCGGCGCTGGCGGCGCTCGCGCCCTCCGAGATCCTGGTCCCCGACCGCCTGTTCGCCGAGGCCGGGGTCAACGCGGCGCTGAAGGCCGCCGGCGGCCTGGTCCAGCCCATGGCCAGGCGCCCTGGCCGAGCCGGCGGCCTCCGAGGCGCGGCTGAAGCGGCTCTATGGCGTCGACGACCCTTGACGGCTTCGGCGCCCTGACCGGCGCGGAGATCGCCGCCCTCGGCCTGATCGCCGCCCATCTGGAGACCACCCAGGCCGGCGCGCATGCCGGCCCTGCGCCCGCCGCGCCGCGCCGGCGAGGCCGACGTGCATGGCCATCGATCCGGCCACCCGCGCCAGCCTGGAGATCGAACAATCGCTGTCCGGCGCGCCGCGAAGGCTGCCTGCTCGCCGCCATCGACCGCACGGTGACCGCGCCCGGCGCGCGCCTGCTGGCCGCGCGGCTGGCGCGGCCGCTGCTCGTCGCCGCCGGCCATCGACGCGCGCCTGGACGCCATCGCCTGGCTCGCCGAGCGCGGGCGCCTGCGCCAAGACGCTGCGCGAGGTCCTCCGAAGGGCGCCGGCGACATGGCCCGGGCCCTTTCGCGCCTGGCGCTGGGGCGCGGCGGCCCGCGCGACCTGGGCGCCCTGAGGGACGGCCTCGCGGTCGGCGCGGCGATCGCGCGCAGGATGGCCGAGGCCGAAGACCCCTTGAGTCCGCCGCCGACCGAACTGGCGCAGGCCTTGGCGGCCCTCGATCCCAGACGCCAGGACGGGCTGACCGCCTTCCAGGCCGCACTCGCCGCCGGCCTCGACCCGGACCTGCCCGCTCAGGCCCGCGACGGCGGCTTCGTCGCCGCCGGCGTTTCGGCCGAACTCGACGAGACGCGGGCCCTGCGCGACGACAGCCGGCGGGTGATCGCCGGCGCTGGAGGCGCGGCTGGCCGCCGAGAGCGGGGTGGCCGCTGAAGATCCGCCACAACGCCGTGCTCGGCTATTTCATCGAGGCCACCGCCAAACAGGCCGAGCCGCTGCTGCAGCCGCCGCTCTCGGCGCCGTTTCATCCATCGCCAGACCATGGCCAACCAGGTGCGCTTCACCACCGTCGAGCTGGCCGACCTGGACGCCAGGATCGCCCGGGCCGCCGACCGGGCCCTGGCGCCTGGAGCTGGACATCTTCGAGGCCTGGCGCGACGCGCGCCCATGCGACTGGCGCGGCCGGATCCAGGCCGCGGCCGAGGCGCTGGCGCGGCTGGACGTCGCCGCCGGCCTGGCAGAATGGGCCGAGCGATGTCGGCGCCGTTCGGCCGATGGTCGACCGCTCGCTCGTCTTCGAGGCCGAGGGCGCGCGCCATCCGGTGGTCGAGGCGGCGGTGCGCCGAGCCGGCGATGCCGTTCACCCCCAACGACTGCCGCGCTGGACGGAGCCGGCGAGCGCCGGCGCCGCGGCTGTCCATCGTCACCGGCCCGAACATGGCCGGCAAGTCGACCTTCCTGCGCCAGAACGCCCTGCTGGCGATCCTCGCCCAGGCCGGCTGTTTCGTCCCGGCCGCCAGCCTTGCGCCTGGGCGTGGTCGACCGCCTGTTCAGCCGGGTCGGGGCCGGCGACGACCTGGCGCGCGGGCGCTCGACCTTCATGGCCGAGATGGTGGAGACCGCCGCCATCCTCACCCAGGCGACGCCCCGGTCGTTCGTGATCCTCGACGAGATCGGCCGCGGCACGGCGACCTATGACGGCCTGGCCATCGCCTGGGCCTGCGCCGAGGCCCTGCACGACGACCAACCGCTGCCGCGCCCTGTTCGCCACCCACTATCACGAGCTGGCCGCCCTGGAGGATCGCGCTGGCGCATCGTCTCCAACCTCTCGCTCAAGGCCAAGGAGTGGAACGGCGATCTCGTGTTCCTGCACGAAGCGGGGCCTGGCTGCGCCGACCGCTCCTATGGCGTCCAGGTGGCCAAGCTGGCCGGCGTTCCCGCCGCCGTGGTCGCCCGCGCGCGGCAGGTGCTCGATCGGCTGGAGAGCGAGGCCGGCGCGAAGGCCGATCTGGCCGAACTCCCGCTTTTCGCGCTCGCCGAAGCCGCCGCCCCGCCGCCCGCCGGCGCGACGCTCCTAGAGGCGGCCCTCACCGACCTCGACGTCGACGGCATGAGCCCCAGGGAAGCTCTCGATGCGCTCTATAGGCTGAAGGGGCTTCTCTAGCTGGCTTGGCGCGCGCCTAACCCAACCAAGCGACTCTCCGTGGATTTTTGGACTCCCGGCGTATCGCCACGAGCTCTGAAAACCGCGCCGACAAGTTCCTCTTGGCTCGCCACGACCGCCTTACGGACTCGATCAAGTTCCAAGCCTAGTCTTCAATTTCGCTCGTGGATTTAGAGGGCGGTGCGCCCGCCGCCTGAACGATGTCCTCATGCTCCTGCTGTCGCACCCGCTCGCTGATGTTCAGCCGGGTGAACAGATAGCCAGCGCCGCGGGTCTGCACAGCCTCGGCCCAGTCGGTGCGAGCGGCCGCCATGAGGTTCTCCGTCTCGCCGACATGAACGATCTCATAGCCATCGCCATCCTCGCGCACATAGAGATAGTTGCCCCCCATCGGCGACAACGGCCGGCTCTCACCGACAAGGTTGAAGCGGTAAACGGCGCCGGAAGCGCCCCGCACATCGATCAAGTCTCTCATGAAATCTCCGCCGGACGGCGCATACGCGCGACCGATCGTCTTGGCTAAGCCCTATGGGATTCTACCCACATTCTGGCGCTTTGTCAGTCGATCACCCGCGTCTCGCCGAAAAGCCGGGGAAAATAGGCAAGCCGACGATGGTGGGGACGGAGGGAATCGAACCCTCACGGCCAAAGGCCAACGGATTTTAAGTCCGGCGCGTCTACCAGTTCCGCCACGTCCCCGTCGAAACGACCATAGGGCCGAGCCGGCGCAGGGTCACCTCATGCCTCGACCCGGATGATCGCCGCCGCTCCAATTCCCGCCAAGGCGGCCACCAGAGCTTCCACCGTCTCGGCGACCTCCTCGCCATCGCGGCCGCGGATCACCAGGTTGGAGCCGTAACCCTCGGGTCCGAAGAAGGGGTAGCTGCCGAGCGAGAGGTTCGGGTGGGCCTTGGCCAACGCCTCCAGCGGCGCGGCGATCGCCCCCTCCCCGGCGCCCTCCACCCGCACCGTGCGGGCGATGACCACGGCGCCGGTGCGCAGGCGCGGGCCGACATCCTCCAGCATGCCGCGCATGATCTGCGGCACGCCGGCCAGGACGAAGACATTGCCGATCTGGAAGCCAGGCGGCCCCTGCACCGGGTTTTTCACCAGGCTGCCGCCCTCCGGCACGCGGGCCATGCGCCGCCGCGCCGCGTTGAGCTCGCCGCCCCAGCGCGCCGTCATCATGGCGATGATCTCGGGATGCTCATAGAGTTCCACGCCGAACGCCTCGGCCACGGAGTCGGCGGTGATGTCGTCATGGGTGGGGCCGATGCCGCCGGTGGTGATCACATAGTCGTAGCGGGCGCGCAGAGCGTTGAGGGCGGCGACGATGTCGGCGGTGTCGTCGCCCACCGTGCGCGCCTCGGCCAAGTCGACGCCGAAGGTCGCCAGATAGCGTGCGATGGCGTTAAGATTGGTGTCCTGCGTGCGACCCGACAGGATCTCGTCGCCGATGATCAGGACGGCGGCGGTGACGCGTTCGCTGCTCGCCATCGGCGCCGCCTTCTTTGACCCCAAGCCAAGTGAGGGGCATAGGCCGCCGATGCTTTTGCCGCAACCGCTGGCGCACGGCGCCCTCGTCAACCGCTACAAGCGATTCTTCGCCGATGTGAGGCTGGATGACGGCCGCGAGATCACCGCCCACTGCCCCAATCCCGGCGCGATGCTGGGGCTGAATACGCCGGGGCTCGGCGCCTGGGTCTCGCCGGCGGACGGGGCGAAGCGCAAGCTGGCCTGGACGCTGGAGCTGGTGGAGGCGGACGGCGGCCTGGTCGGGATCAACACCTTGCACCCCAACCGCCTGGCGGCCGAGGCGCTGGCCGCGGACGCGATCCCGGAACTCGCCGGCTACGCGGTCCATCGCCGCGAGGTGCGCATGGGCGAGGCCAGCCGGGTGGACTTCGTGCTGGAGAGTCCGGGCCGACCGCCCTGCTGGCTGGAGGTGAAGAACTGCCACCTGTCGCCGATCAGGCGTGCTGGCCGAATTTCCCGACTGCGTGGCGGCGCGCTCGTCGCGGCACCTGCGCGAGCTTACCGCCCGGGTGGCCGCCGGCGACCGGGCGGTGCAGCTGTTCGTCATCCAGCGCACCGACTGCGACCGCTTCGCCGCCTGCGCCGATCTCGACCCGGCCTATGCGCGCGGCCTCACCGCCGCGGCCGCGGCGGGAGTTGAAGTCTTGTGCTATGGTTGCGACATAGGAACCGATGAAATCCGCATCGCCCGCCGCATGCCCTGGATCGGCGCGGCGGCGGCCTGAAGAGAGATCGTCGAATGGCCCTCGCCGAAGACTTCGCCGATGAACCCCGTCCGCACCGACCACATCAAGCTCCATGGGCCGAGGGCTTCGAGGGCATGCGCGCGCGCCGGCCGCCTGGCCGCCGAGTGCCTGGACATGCTGACGCCCTATGTGAGCCGGGCGTGGTCACCGCCGAGCTCGACCGGCTGGCGCGGGAGTTCACCCTCGACCACGGCGCCCTGCCCGCCTGCCTCTACTACCGCGGCTATCCCCACACCCTCTGCATCTCGCCCAACCACGTGGTCTGCCACGGCATTCCCGGCGAGCGCACCCTGCGCGAGGGCGACATCGCCAACATCGACGTCACCGTCATCGTCGACGGCTGGCACGGCGATCACTCGCGCATGTATCCCGATCGGCGAAGTGGCCCCGCGAGCGCGGCGGCTGATCGACATCACCTATGAGGGGCTCGAGCGCGGCCTGGCCGCGGTGAAGCCGGGCGCGCGCCTGGGCGACATCGGCCACGCCATCCAGTCCTATGTCGAGGCGCAGCGCTGCAGGGTGGTGCGCGACTTCTGCGGCCATGGCCTGGGCCGGGTGTTCCACGACGCGCCCAACATCCTGCACTTCGGCCGGCCGGGCACGGGCGAGGTGCTGAGGCCCGGCATGTTCTTCACCATCGAGCCGATGGTGAACCTCGGCAGCCACCAGGTGAAGCTGCTGGCCGACGGCTGGACGGCGGTGACGCGCGACAAGTCGCTGTCGGCCCAGTGCGAGCATTCGGTGGGCGTGACCGAGACCGGCGTCGAGGTCTTCACCGCCTCGCCCAAGGGCCTGTTCAGACCGGCCTGACAGAGTCGCGGACGCCCGGAAAAAACCGGTGGCGCGGCGCCGAAATTGTTCCTAATTTGTTCCCAACATGTACCCTCAACGTGGAGGCGATGGATGCTGGAGGAGCAGGGCGGCTTCGTTTTCCGCGCCGATCGTCCGGCGCCAGCGGACCCTCCTCCGCACGCGGCCACCGCGAGCGGCTGCGCGCCCGCGCGGCGATCAGCTTCGCCGCGCTGCCCGACTACGAGCTTCTGGAGCTGCTCCTGGCGCGGAGCCTTCCGCGTGGCGACGTCAAGCCGATCGCCAAGGCCCTGCTGGCCCGTTTCGGCGCCCTGGCCGGCGTGCTCGGCGCGACGAGCGAGGAACTGCAGCCATCAAGGGCGTCGGCCCGGCCGTGGCGCTGGACCTGAAGCTGGTGCACGAGGCGACGCTGCGCATGGGCCGCGGCGAGGTGCGGAAGCGCACGGTGATCTCGTCGTGGACCGCGCTGCTGGCCTATGTCCGCGTGGCCCTGGCGCACGAGGCGCGCGAGCAGTTCCGGGTGCTGTTCCTCGACAAGAAGAACCAGCTGATCGCCGACGAGGTGATGAACCACGGCACCGTCGACCACGCCCCGGTCTATCCGCGCGAGGTGATGCGCCGGGCGCTGGAGCTGTCGGCCAGCGCGGTGATCCTGGTGCACAACCACCCCTCGGGCGATCCGACGCCGTCGCCGGCCGACATCGACATGACCCGCCAGGTGGTCGAGGCCGGCCGGCCGCTGAGGATCGCCGTGCACGACCATCTGGTCGTCGGCCGCGACGGCGTGGCCAGCTTCAAGGCGCTGGGGCTTATCTAGGCGCCGGCTAGTGGCCGACTGGGCCGCCTCGCCAGGGCGCCTTCTCCCATTCCAGGAACTCGGCGTCTCCAGCAGGCGTCGGCGTAGGCGCCGGCGCCGCCGTTGTCGCCGAAATCGGCCAGGCGAGGCCATAGGTGCGAAAGCGCGTGGCCACCGGGGTGAAGAAGGCGTCGGCGATCGACCAGGCGCCCAGCAGGAACGGGCCGCCGAACGCTGCAGGAGCCCATTCCAGAGGATGACGATGCGGCGGATATCCTTGGCCGTCGCCGGCGAGACTCGGCGTCGGTGCAGGTTGAGGTCCATCGGGCATTCGCCGCGCAGGGAAGGAAAGCCGGCATGCATCTCGCGGCCGCCGAGCGGGCCAGCCGCGCGCCGCCGGATCGGCGGGCCAGAGCCCGGCGCCGGATAACGCTCCGCGAGATATTCGCAGATCGCCAGCGAATCCCAGACATCAGGTCGCCGTCCTTCAGGACCGGCACCTGGCCGGCGGGCGAGCCGGCGGCGACGATGCGGCGGGTCGACTCGGCGCAGGCGGACCAGCGTCTCGGTGAACGGCGCGCCGGTGCGCTTCAGCACCAGCCACGGCCGCAGCGACCACGTGGACAGGTCTTGTCGCCGATCACCAGTTCCATTGTTCGCGCTCCGTGGCTTGCCTGATCCGCCCATAGCGCACTAGCCATGGCGTTGCGACCACGCAGGCGGCTAAGGTCGGGAAAAAACAAGATCGTCACTTGAGAGGAAACGCCAGAATGGCCGACACCACCGCGGCGCCATCAGCCACCGCGCCGCGCCAGCCGGTCTTTTCCGACGCCTATAAGAACGTCGTGCTCAGCTTCCTGGTGCTGGCCTACACCTTCAACTTCATCGACCGCACGATCATCGCCACCATCGGCCAGGCGATCAAGGTCGACCTGAAGATCACCGACACCCAGCTGGGCCTGCTGGGCGGCCTCTCCTTCGCCCTGCTCTACACCCTGCTGGGCATTCCGATCGCGCGGCTGGCCGAGCGGTGGAGCCGGGTCAAGATCATCTCCGCCGCCCTGGTCGTCTGGTCGGGCTTCACCGGCCTGCGGCTTCGCCGCCAGCTTTCCGGCGCTGCTGGCCATGCGGGTGGGGGTGGGCATGGGCGAGGCGGGCTGCTCGCCGCCGGCCCATTCGCTGATCAGCGACTATTACGAGCCGAAGCAGCGGGCCTCGGCGCTGTCGATCTACGCCTTCGGCATTCCGCTGGGCACCATGATCGGGGCCATCGCCGGCGGCTGGCTGGCCAAGGACTTCGGCTGGCGGATCGCCTTCATGGCGGTGGGCGCGCCGGGCGTGATCCTGGCCCTGCTGGTGAAGCTGATGGTCAAGGAGCCGCCGCGCGGCCATTCCGATCCGGCCGAACGGCCCCTGATCGCCGCCGACGTCACCGCCCATGCCGTGGACGCGCCCGCCGATCATTGGCTGTGGGCCGAGCTCAAGGAACTGGGCGCGGTGACCCGGAGCCTCTTCGGCCATTGGCCGGTGCTGAACATGGTGCTGGGCATCACCATCGCCTCGTTCGGCGGCTATGGCATCGGCCAGTTTTCGGCCCCCTATTTCAACCGCGCCTTCGGCCTGGACTACGCCACCGTGGGCCTGATCTTCGGCCTGATCGGCGGGGTCTCATCGGGCCTTGGCACCCTGGCCGGCGGCTTCGTCAGCGACTGGGCCAGCAAGCGCGATCCGCGCTGGTACGCGCTGACCCCGGCCATCGGCCTTGCCATCGCCACGCCGATCTACATCCTGGCCTATCGCCAGATGGACTGGCAGGTCGCCGCCGTCGTCCTGCTGGCGCCAGGCATCTTCCACTACACCTATCTTGGCCCAACCTTCGGGGTGATCCAGAATGTGGTCGAAACCCGCCGGCGGGCCACGGCCACGGCGGTGATGTTCCTCTTTCTCAATATCATCGCGCTCGGCGGTGGTCCGCTCTTCACCGGCTGGATCATCGATCTTTTCGCCCAGTTCAACTTCACCCATGGCGCGGAGCGGCACATCCTGCCGGCCCTGGCCGGGTCATTCGGCGGCGAGAG
This sequence comes from uncultured Alphaproteobacteria bacterium, assembly GCA_963817995.1. Taxonomy (GTDB): domain Bacteria; phylum Pseudomonadota; class Alphaproteobacteria; order Caulobacterales; family Caulobacteraceae; genus Acaudatibacter. Next base: position 281 of record CAWFQJ010000013.1, on the reverse strand, counting down.
CGGGGCGGCGCATTTCGCCAGCCAATGCCCGGGCGGCGCGGCGCCCAAGGGATCGGCCCCGGCCCTGGCGGCCCAATGTCATGGCGCCCTGGTTCACGCCACGCGCCAGGGAATCCTGGTCACCACCTGCTTCTACGCCTGGGGCGCGTTCCACTATCTGCTGGGCTCGTTCGGCATCGCCAAACGCCTGGCCACGGTGGCGGCGGAGCGCAAGGCGCGGGAGGCCTGACCGCTTCCATGGCGAGGCCACTCAGGCTAGAGAGCGCGCCATGATCCCACGC
>CAWFQJ010000012.1:0-7975 GCA_963817995.1 uncultured Alphaproteobacteria bacterium | reverse complement strand
ATCACATGGACGCCGTTTCGCCGGAATGCAGGAAGGCGATCGACGACGCCAAAGCCGCCAGAGCGGCCGCCAAGATGAGGAGCGACACGCCGCCGGCGCAAACGCCCCCTCCCCCCTGCGACGCCCGCGCCAGGATCAATCCCTCAGTCTCGATAGGCCTCGCCGACGCCAAGTTCGCCCAACGGCGAACGGGGCGGGTTCGTCTCTCTCACGTCACGGCGGCTGCTGGGGCACGCGGCCCCGCTGAACTCATGCGGTTCACCTCTTCCACGCACCCTCGATTGAAGGCTAGCGGCTTGGCCGGGCACGCTGCTGCTGTCTTTGGCCGATGATAGATGGCCCAGGTGCTCCCCCAGGCTTCATGGTAGCCAATCATCTCGGGGCCCATCGCCCTGTCCTCCAGCAGCCTATCGGTTTTATTGTCCATGTCGGCTTTGTAGGCCTGCAGATCGCCCAGAGACGCTGGTCCGACCGGATCGCCATCTGGCGCGAGACATAAGTGGTGACCGTCATCGAGATCACGGTTGTGCAGAAGATGATCGTTATGGCGTAGAACAGCTTCTCCTCATCGTGCCAGATCCGGTGAAAGACCTCGCGGGGTGATCTGAGTTTGCGCTTTTGAGTTGCCATGTCCCGCTATGATGGCCGCGCGTTCCTGGGAGGGGAAGAGCGACTTTTGGGAACGCCCGCACCGTAAAACTGAGGTTTTCGCAGACCAATATTGCGCGCGATTAGTCATGGATCGAAAGCCTTAATATGATAGCACCACTTATAGAATTTTTTATTATTGCTATTTGCCGGACTGTATCTACTAATCCATAATATAATCAATAAATTAGGGTGTACTCCTTTAACCTATTTGTAGGACCAGAATTCACAACATCTGGGGTTAAGTTCGCCTCGCCGCGCCGGATATCCCGACACGGTTTAGCAAAGGTGACCCCTGTTTTGAAAAATTATAACCCCGGCATTATTTCAATGACGAACTGCACACGAACCGCGAGGGCGTGTCCTGGATCGCCGAGCCGCCCCCGGGCCTGTCCATAATACTTGTTTGTTTGTGGCATATGACACGAGAGATGGCCGAGGTGATGGAGCTAAATCACCTCGACGTGGCCGACATGAAGCAAAGATCGTCGGACACACTTCACATGCTCATCCAAGCCGTCGAAATCTTGCACGGAGCCGATCTTCCTCCGCCACGCGTGGCGGCTGGCGTTTGCCTGCGCGTAACCCGGCTTGAGCACGGGCTGGACCCCAACGGCGACGAGGCGATCTAAGGCGCTCGACCCCGCACTGGGCCCGCTCTTGGCGAGACCGGTGCGGGGGTGTTCGCGTAGCCGCCTAACCCTGAGGGGCCGGAAGGCCGGCGATGACCATGTCATTCCCTTGGCATCTGAAGATGCCGCCATGTTGGCGGCCCGGGCCAGGCGTGCGAGGGCCGCCGGCTTGGACACGGTTTGGTTCCGCGAATTGAAACGTGGAAAACTAAAGAGGCTGCGGTACTCCGGCGCTGAGACAGCAGTGAGGCGCGCGATGACGTCTACCGGACTTCGGGCCTCCAAGGGGGCAAAAGGGCCACACGATCTGCGCCACAACGGCGGCATGAAGATGCTGCGAGCCACTGGCAATCTACGGGTGACCCAGAAGCTCCTCGGCCATGCGAGCATTCAATCGACGCTCGTCTATGCTCACGCGATGGAGGATGACGTGAAAGCAGGCCTTGCAGCACTTTCCCGGAATAACACCGGAGCGCCCTTTCCAGTGGAAGAAAATACCAATGATAATCAAGCACTTAAGAGTGTATGACCAACGGATTTTAAGTCCGGCGCGTCTACCAGTTCCGCCACGTCCCCGTCGAAACGACCATAGGGCCGAGCCGGCGCAGGGTCACCTCATGCCTCGACCCGGATGATCGCCGCCGCTCCAATTCCCGCCAAGGCGGCCACCAGAGCTTCCACCGTCTCGGCGACCTCCTCGCCATCGCGGCCGCGGATCACCAGGTTGGAGCCATAACCATCGGGTCCGAAGAAGGGGTAGCTGCCGAGCGAGAGGTTCGGGTGGGCCTTGGCCAACGTCTCCAGGGGCGCGGCTATCGCCCCCTCCCCGGCGCCCTCCACCCTCACCGTGCGGGCGATGACGACGGCGCCGGTGCGCAGGCGTGGGCCGACATCCTCCAGCATGCCGCGCATGATTTGCGGCACGCCGGCGAGGACGAAGACATTGCCGATCTGGAAGCCAGGCGGCCCCTGCACCGGATTTTTCACCAGGCTGCCACCCTCCGGCACCCTGGCCATGCGCCGCCGCGCCGCGTTGAGCTCGCCGCCCCAGCGCGCCGTCATCAGGGCGAGGATCTCTGGATGCTCATAGAGTTCCACCCCGAATGCCAGGGCCACGGCGTCGGCGGTTATGTCGTCATGAGTGGGGCCGATGCCGCCGGTTGTGATCACATAGTCATAGCGGGCGCGCAGAGCATCGAGGGCGGCGACGATGTCGGCGGTGTCATCGCCCACCGTGCGCGCCTCGGCCAAGTCGACGCCGAAGGTCGCCAGATAGCGTGCGATATCGCCAAGATTGGTGTCTCGCGTGCGACCCGAGAGGATCTCGTCGCCGATGATCAGGACGGCGGCGGTGACACGTTCGCTGCTCGCCATCGGCGCCGCCTTCTTTGACCCCAAGCCAAGTGAGGGGCATAGGCCGCCGATGCTTTTGCCGCAACCGCTGGCGCACGGCGCCCTCGTCAATCGCTACAAGCGATTTTTCGCTGATGTGAGGCTGGATGACGGGCGCGAGATCACCGCCCACTGCCCCAATCCCGGCGCGATGCTGGGGCTAAATTCGCCGGGGCTCGGCGCCTGGGTCTCGCCGGCGGACGGGGCGAAACGCAAGCTTGCCTGGACGCTCGAGCTGGTGGAGGCGGACGGGGGACTGGTCGGGATCAACACCTTGCATCCCAATCGCCTGACGGCTGAAGCGCTGGCGGCGGACGTGATCCCGGAACTCTCTGGCTACACGGTCCATCGCCGCGAGGTGCGCATGGGTGACGCCAGCCGGGTGGACTTCGTTCTGGAGAAGTCCTGGCCGACCGCCATGTTGGCTGGAGGTGAAGAATTGCCACCTTCGTCGATCAGGCGTGCTGGCCGAATTTCCCGACTGCGTGGCGGCGCGCTCGTCGCGGCACCTGCGTGAGCTTACCGCCCGGGTGGCCGTCGGCGACCGGGCGGTGCAGCTCTTCGTGATCCAGCGGACCGACTGTGATCGCTTCGCCGCCTGCGCCGATCTCGACCCTGCCTATGCGCGCGGCCTCACCGACGCGGCCGCGGCGGGAGTTGAAGTCTTGTGCTATGGTTGCGACATAGGAACCGATGAAATCCGCATCGCCCGGCGCATCCCCTGGATCGGCGCGGCGGCGGCCTGAAGAGAGATCGTCAAATGGCCCTGGCCGAAGACTTCGCCGATATCCCCGTCCGCTCCGATCGAATCAAGCTCCATGGGCCTGAGGGCTTCGAGGGCATGCGCGCCGCCGGCCGCCTCGCCGCCGAGTGCCTGGACATGCTGACGCCCTATGTGACGCCGGGCGTGGCCACCGCCAAGCTCGATCGGCTGGCGCGGGAGTTCACACTGGATCACGGCGCCCTGCCGGCGTGCCTCTATTATCGGGGCTATTCCCACACCCTCTGCATCTCGCCCAACCATGTGGTCTGCCACGGCATTCCTGGCGAGCGCACCCTGCGCGAGGGCGATATCGCCAACATCGACGTGACCGTAGTGGTCGATGGCTGGCATGGCGATCACTCGCGCATGTATCCCATCGGTGAAGTGGCCCCGCGAGCGCGGCGGCTGATCGATATCACCTATGATGCGCTCGACCGCGGCCTCGCCGCCGTTAAGCCGGGCGCGCGGCTGGGCGATATCGGCCATGCCATCCAGTCCTATGTCGAGGCGCAGCGCTGCAGCGTGGTGCGTGATTTCTGCGGCCATGGCCTGGGCAAGGTGTTTCACGACGCGCCCAACATCCTGCATTTCGGCCGGCCGGGCGCCGGCGAGGTGCTGAGGCCCGGCATGTTCTTCACCATCGAGCCTATGGTGAACCTGGGCCGCCACCCGGTGAAGCTGCTCGCCGACGGCTGGACGGCGGTCACGCGCGACAAATCCCTCTCCGCCCAGTGCGAGCATTCGGTGGGGGTGACCGAGACCGGGGTCGAGGTCTTCACCCTCTCGCCCAAGGGCCTGTTCCGACCCGCCTGACAGAGTCGCGGACGCCCGGAAAAAACCGGTGGCGCGGCGCCGAAATTGTTCCTAATTTGTTCCCAAAATGTACCCTCAACGTGGAGGCGATGTATGCTTGAGGAGCAGGGCGCCTTCGTTTTCCGCGCCGATCGTCCGGCGCCAGCGGATCCCTCTTTCCGCAAAGGTCACCGCGAGCGGTTGCGCGCCCGCGCGGCGATCAGCTTCGCCGCCCTGCCCGACTATGAGCTCCTGGAGCTGATCCTGGCGCGGAGCCTGCCGCGTGGCGACATCAAGCCGATCGCCAAGGCCCTGCTGGCCCGTTTCGGCGCCCTGGCCGGCGTGTTCGGCGCGGCGAGCGAGGAGTTGCAGGCGATCAAGGGCGTCGGCCCCGCCGTGGCGCTGGACCTCAAGCTGGTTCACGAGGCGACGGTGCGGATGGGCCGGGGCGAGGTGAAGAAGCGCCCGGTGATCTCGTCGTGGAGCGCGCTGCTGGCCTATGTAAAGGTGGCCCTGGCGCATGAGGCGCGCGAGCAGTTTCGGGTGCTGTTCCTCGACAAGAAGAACCAGCTCATCGCCGATGAGGCGATGAACCAGGGCACGGTGGACCATGCGCCGGTCTATCCGCGCGAGGTGATGCGCAAGGCGCTGGAGCTCTCTGCCAGCGCCGTGATCCTGGTGCACAACCACCCCTCGGGCGATCCGACGCCCTCACCGGCCGATGTCGACATCACCCGTCAGGTGATCGAAGCCGGCCGGTCCCTGCGGATCGCCGTGCACGACCATCTGGTGGTGGGGCGCGACGGCGTCGCCAGCTTCAAGGCTCTGGGGCTTATCTAGGCGCCGGCTAGTGGCCTGACTGGGCCGCTACGTCGGCCAGGGCGTCCTTCTCCCATTTCAGGAACTCCGGCGTCTCGAGCAGGCGCTCGGCGTAGGCGCCGGCGCCGCCGGTGTCGCCGAAATCGGTCAGGCGCAGGCCATAGGTGCGAAAGCGCGTCGCCACCGGGGTGAAGAAGGCGTCGGCGATCGACCAGGCGCCCAGCAGGAACGGGCCGCCGAACTGCTGCAGGAGCCCATTCCAGAGAATGACGATGCGACGGATATCCTTGGCCGTCGCCGGCGAGACATCGGCGTCGGTGCGAAGGGAAAGATCCATCGGGCATTCGCCGCGCAGGGAGGGAAAGCCCGAATGCATTTCGCTGGCCGCCGAGCGTCCCAGGGCGCGCGCCGCCGGATCGGCGGGCCAAAGCGCGGCGGCCGGATAACGCTCCGCGAGATACTCGCAGATGGCCAGGGTGTCCCAGATCATCACGGCCCCGTCCTTGAGCACCGGCACCAGGCCGCTTGGCGAGCCGGCGGCGACGATGGCGTCATGGGTCGAACTCGTTGTGCAGGCGGACCAGGGTCTCGGTGAACGGCGCCCCGGTGCGCTTCAGCGCCAGCCACGGCCGCATCGACCAGCTGGAAAGGTTCTTGTCGCCGATCAGCATTTCCATTGTTCGCGCTCCGTGGCTTGCCTGATCCGCCCATAGCGCACTCAGCCATGGCGTTGCGACCACGGAGGCGGCTAAGGTCGGGAAAAAACAAGATCGTCACTTGAGAGGAAACGCCAGAATGGCCGACACCACCGCGGCGCCATCAGCCACCGCGCCGCGCCAGCCGGTCTTTTCCGACGCCTATAAGAACGTCGTGCTCAGCTTCCTGGTGCTGGCCTACACCTTCAACTTCATCGACCGTACGATCGTGGCCATCATCGGCCAGGCCATCAAGGTCGACCTGAAGCTGACCGACACCCAGCTGGGCCTGCTGGGCGGCCTGTCTTTCGCCATCCTCTACACCCTGCTGGGCGTTCCCATCGCGCGCCTGGCCGAGCGTTGGAACCGGGTCTCGATCATCTCGGCCGCCCTGGTCGTGTGGTCGGGCTTCACCATGGCCTGCGGCTTCGCCACCAGCTTTCCCGCCCTGCTGGCCATGCGGGTGGGGGTGGGCGTGGGAGAGGCCGGCTGCTCGCCGCCATCCCATTCGCTGATCAGCGACTATTATGAGCCCAAGCGGCGGGCCTCGGCGCTTTCCATCTACGCCGTGGGCATTCCGCTGGGCGGCATGATCGGCGCCATCGCCGGCGGCTGGCTGGCCAAGGACTTCGGCTGGCGGGTCGCCTTCATGGCCGTGGGCGCGCCAGGCGTGATCCTGGCCCTGCTCGTGAAGCTGATCGTCAAGGAGCCGCCGCGCGGCCATTCCGATCCGGCCGAACGGCCCCTGATCGCCGCCGACGTCACCGCCCATGCCGTGGACGCGCCCGCCGATCATTGGCTGTGGGCCGAGCTCAAGGAACTGGGCGCGGTGACCCGGAGCCTCTTCGGCCATTGGCCGGTGCTGAACATGGTGCTGGGAATCACCATCGCCTCGTTCGGCGGCTATGGCATCGGCCAGTTTTCGGCCCCCTATTTCAACCGCGCCTTCGGCCTGGACTACGCCACCGTGGGCCTGATCTTCGGCCTGATCGGCGGGGTCTCATCGGGCCTTGGCACCCTGGCCGGCGGCTTCGTCAGCGACTGGGCCAGCAAGCGCGATCCGCGCTGGTACGCGCTGACCCCGGCCATCGGCCTTGCCATCGCCACGCCGATCTACATCCTGGCCTATCGCCAGATGGACTGGCAGGTCGCCGCCGTCGTCCTGCTGGCGCCGGGCATCTTCCACTACACCTATCTTGGCCCAACCTTCGGGGTGATCCAGAATGTGGTCGAAACCCGCCGGCGGGCCACGGCCACGGCGGTGATGTTCCTCTTTCTCAATATCATCGCGCTCGGCGGTGGTCCGCTCTTCACCGGCTGGATCATCGATCTTTTCGCCCAGTTCAACTTCACCCATGGCGCGGAGCGGCACATCCTGCCGGCCCTGGCCGGGTCATTCGGCGGCGAGAGCGGGGCGGCGCATTTCGCCAGCCAATGCCCGGGCGGCGCGGCGCCCAAGGGATCGGCCCCGGCCCTGGCGGCCCAATGTCATGGCGCCCTGGTTCACGCCACGCGCCAGGGAATCCTGGTCACCACCTGCTTCTACGCCTGGGGCGCGTTCCACTATCTGCTGGGCTCGTTCGGCATCGCCAAACGCCTGGCCACGGTGGCGGCGGAGCGCAAGGCGCGGGAGGCCTGACCGCTTCCATGGCGAGGCCACTCAGGCTAGAGAGCGCGCCATGATCCCACGCTACGCACGCCCCGAGGCGGCGGCCATCTGGTCGCCCCAGACCCGCTTTCGCATCATGTTCGAGATCGAGGCCTACGCGGCCGATGCGATGGCCGAGCTCGGCGTGATCCCCAAGGCCGCGGCCGAAGCCATCTGGGAGCGTGGCGGAAACGCCATCTTTGACCCCGATCGGATCGACGAGATCGAGCGCGAAACCAAGCACGATGTGATCGCCTTCCTCACCCACGTCACCGAGATCGTCGGCCCCGAGGCCCGGTTCCTGCACCAGGGCATGACCTCGTCCGACGTCAACGATACGACCCTGGCCGTGCAGCTGGCCCGCGCCACCGACCTGTTGCTGGAAGACGTCGAACTGGTTCTGGCGGCCCTCAAGCGCCGAGCGTTCGAATATCGCCACACCCCCACGGTGGGCCGCAGCCACGGCATCCACGCCGAACCCACCACCTTCGGCCTCAAGCTCGCCGGCCATTACGCCGAGTTCTCCCGGGCGCGCGAACGTCTGGCGATGGCGAGATTCGAGATCGCCACCTGCGCCATCTCGGGC
>CAWFQJ010000011.1:0-18668 GCA_963817995.1 uncultured Alphaproteobacteria bacterium | reverse complement strand
GGATTTTAAGTCCGGCGCGTCTACCAGTTCCGCCACGTCCCCGTCGAAACGACCATAGAGGCCGAGCCGGCGCAGGGTCACCTCATGCCTCGACCCGGATGATCGCCGCCGCTCCAATTCCCGCCAAGGCGGCCACCAGAGCTTCCACCGTCGCCTCAACCTCCTCGCCCTCGCGCCCGCGCACCACCAGGTTGGAGCCGTAGCCCTCCGGCCCGAAGAAGGGATAGGAGCCCAGGGACATGGCCGGGTGGGCCTTGGCCACGGTCTCCAGCGGCTCGGCGATCACCCCCTCGCCGGCCCCGTCCACCCGCACCTTGCGGGCGATGACCACGGCCCCGGCCCTCAGGCGCCAGCCGACGTCCTCCAGCATGCCGCGCATGATCTGCGGCACGCCAGCCAACACGAAGACGTTGTCGATCTGAAAGCCCGGCGGGCCCTGGACCGAGTTCTTCACCAGCGTGCGCCTCCGGCACCCGCGCCATCCGCCGGCGGGCCGGGTCAACTCGACGCGCCAACGGGCGGCCATTATCGCGATGATATCGGGATGTTCATGGAGCTCGACGCCAAAGGCGTCGGCGACGGCAGTCTGCGGTGATGTCATCATGGGTCGGGCCGATGCCGCCGGTGGTGATCACATAGTCCTAGCGGGCGCGCAGCGCGTTCAGGGCGGCGATGATTTCTTCCATGTCATCGGCCACCACCCGCGCCTCGCCAAGATCGATGCCGAAGGTCGCCAGATAGCGGGCGATGTCGTTAAGGTTGGCGTCTGCGTGCGACCCGACAGGATCTCGTCGCCGATGATCAGGACGGCGGCGGTGACACGTTCGCTGCTCGCCATCGGCGCCGCCTTCTTTGACCCCAAGCCAAGTGAGGGGCATAGGCCGCCGATGCTTTTGCCGCAACCGCTGGCGCACGGCGCCCTCGTCAATCGCTACAAGCGATTTTTCGCTGATGTGAGGCTGGATGACGGGCGCGAGATCACCGCCCACTGCCCCAATCCCGGCGCGATGCTGGGGCTAAATTCGCCGGGGCTCGGCGCCTGGGTCTCGCCGGCGGACGGGGCGAAACGCAAGCTTGCCTGGACGCTCGAGCTGGTGGAGGCGGACGGGGGACTGGTCGGGATCAACACCTTGCATCCCAATCGCCTGACGGCTGAAGCGCTGGCGGCGGACGTGATCCCGGAACTCTCTGGCTACACGGTCCATCGCCGCGAGGTGCGCATGGGTGACGCCAGCCGGGTGGACTTCGTTCTGGAGAGTCCTGGCCGACCGCCATGTTGGCTGGAGGTGAAGAATTGCCACCTTCGTCGATCAGGCGTGCTGGCCGAATTTCCCGACTGCGTGGCGGCGCGCTCGTCGCGGCACCTGCGTGAGCTTACCGCCCGGGTGGCCGTCGGCGACCGGGCGGTGCAGCTCTTCGTGATCCAGCGGACCGACTGTGATCGCTTCGCCGCCTGCGCCGATCTCGACCCTGCCTATGCGCGCGGCCTCACCGACGCGGCCGCGGCGGGAGTTGAAGTCTTGTGCTATGGTTGCGACATAGGAACCGATGAAATCCGCATCGCCCGGCGCATCCCCTGGATCGGCGCGGCGGCGGCCTGAAGAGAGATCGTCAAATGGCCCTGGCCGAAGACTTCGCCGATATCCCCGTCCGCTCCGATCGAATCAAGCTCCATGGGCCTGAGGGCTTCGAGGGCATGCGCGCCGCCGGCCGCCTCGCCGCCGAGTGCCTGGACATGCTGACGCCCTATGTGACGCCGGGCGTGGCCACCGCCAAGCTCGATCGGCTGGCGCGGGAGTTCACACTGGATCACGGCGCCCTGCCGGCGTGCCTCTATTATCGGGGCTATTCCCACACCTTCTGCATCTCGCCCAACCATGTGGTCTGCCACGGCATTCCTGGCGAGCGCACCCTGCGCGAGGGCGATATCGCCAACATCGACGTGACCGTAGTGGTCGATGGCTGGCATGGCGATCACTCGCGCATGTATCCCATCGGTGAAGTGGCCCCGCGAGCGCGGCGGCTGATCGATATCACCTATGATGCGCTCGACCGCGGCCTCGCCGCCGTTAAGCCGGGCGCGCGGCTGGGCGATATCGGCCATGCCATCCAGTCCTATGTCGAGGCGCAGCGCTGCAGCGTGGTGCGTGATTTCTGCGGCCATGGCCTGGGCAAGGTGTTTCACGACGCGCCCAACATCCTGCATTTCGGCCGGCCGGGCGCCGGCGAGGTGCTGAGGCCCGGCATGTTCTTCACCATCGAGCCTATGGTGAACCTGGGCCGCCACCCGGTGAAGCTGCTCGCCGACGGCTGGACGGCGGTCACGCGCGACAAATCCCTCTCCGCCCAGTGCGAGCATTCGGTGGGGGTGACCGAGACCGGGGTCGAGGTCTTCACCCTCTCGCCCAAGGGCCTGTTCCGACCCGCCTGACAAAGTCGCGGACGCCCGGAAAAAACCGGTGGCGCGGCGCCGAAATTGTTCCTAATTTGTTCCCAAAATGTACCCTCAACGTGGAGGCGATGTATGCTTGAGGAGCAGGGCGCCTTCGTTTTCCGCGCCGATCGTCCGGCGCCAGCGGATCCCTCTTTCCGCAAAGGTCACCGCGAGCGGTTGCGCGCCCGCGCGGCGATCAGCTTCGCCGCCCTGCCCGACTATGAGCTCCTGGAGCTGATCCTGGCGCGGAGCCTGCCGCGTGGCGACATCAAGCCGATCGCCAAGGCCCTGCTGGCCCGTTTCGGCGCCCTGGCCGGCGTGTTCGGCGCGGCGAGCGAGGAGTTGCAGGCGATCAAGGGCGTCGGCCCCGCCGTGGCGCTGGACCTCAAGCTGGTTCACGAGGCGACGGTGCGGATGGGCCGGGGCGAGGTGAAGAAGCGCCCGGTGATCTCGTCGTGGAGCGCGCTGCTGGCCTATGTAAAGGTCGCCCTGGCGCATGAGGCGCGCGAGCAGTTTCGGGTGCTGTTCCTCGACAAGAAGAACCAGCTCATCGCCGATGAGGCGATGAACCAGGGCACGGTGGACCATGCGCCGGTCTATCCGCGCGAGGTGATGCGCAAGGCGCTGGAGCTCTCTGCCAGCGCCGTGATCCTGGTGCACAACCACCCCTCGGGCGATCCGACGCCCTCACCGGCCGATGTCGACATCACCCGTCAGGTGATCGAAGCCGGCCGGTCCCTGCGCGTCGCCGTGCACGACCATCTGGTGGTGGGGCGCGACGGCGTGGCCAGCTTCAAGGCGCTGGGGCTTATCTAGCCGCCGGTTAGTGGCCTGACTGGGCCGCCACGTCGGCCAGGGCGTCCTTCTCCCATTCCAGGAACTCCGGCGTCTCCAGCAGGCGCTCGGCGTAGGCGCCGGCGGCGCCGGTGTCGCCGAAATCGGTCAGGCGCAGGCCATAGCTGCGAAAGCGCGTCGCCACCGGGGTGAAGAAGGCGTCGGCGATCGACCAGGCGCCCAGCAGGAACGGGCCGCCGAACTGCTGCAGCAGCCCATTCCAGAGATTGACGATGCGGCGGATATCCTTGGCGGTCGCCGGCGAGACATCGGCGTCGGTGCGAAGGGAAAGATCCATCGGGCATTCGCCGCGCAGGGAGGGAAAGCCCGAATGCATTTCGCCGGCCGCCGAGCGTCCCAGGGCGCGCGCCGCCGGATCGGCGGGCCAAAGCGCGGCGGCCGGATAACGCTCCGCGAGATATTCGCAGATCGCCAGGGTGTCCCAGATCATCAGGGCCCCGTCCTTCAGCACCGGCACCAGGCCGCTTGGCGAGCCGGCGGCGACGATGGCGTCATGGGTCGACTCGTTGCGCAGGCGGACCAGGGTCTCGGTGAACGGCGCCCCGGTGCGCTTCAGCGCCAGCCACGGCCGCATCGACCAGCTGGAAAGGTTCTTGTCGCCGATCAGCATTTCCATTGTTCGCGCTCCGTGGCTTGCCTGATCCGCCCATAGCGCACTCAGCCATGGCGTTGCGACCACGGAGGCGGCTAAGGTCGGGAAAAAACAAGATCGTCACTTGAGAGGAAACGCCAGAATGGCCGACACCACCGCGGCGCCATCAGCCACCGCGCCGCGCCAGCCGGTCTTTTCCGACGCCTATAAGAACGTCGTGCTCAGCTTCCTGGTGCTGGCCTACACCTTCAACTTCATCGACCGCACGATCGTCGCCACCATCGGCCAGGCCATCAAGGTCGACCTGAAGCTCACCGACACCCAGCTGGGCCTGCTGGGCGGCCTGTCTTTCGCCATCCTCTACACCCTGCTGGGCGTTCCCATCGCGCGCCTGGCCGAGCGTTGGAACCGGGTCTCGATCATCTCGGCCGCCCTGGTCGTCTGGTCGGGCTTCACCGTGGCCTGCGGCTTCGCCGCCAGCTTTCCCGCCCTGCTGGCCATGCGGGTCGGGGTCGGCATCGGCGAGGCCGGTTGCTCGCCGCCGGCCCATTCGCTGATCAGCGACTATTACGAGCCCAAGCGGCGGGCCTCGGCGCTGTCGATCTACGCCTTCGGCATTCCGCTGGGCGCCATGATCGGCGCCGTCGCCGGCGGCTGGCTGGCCAAGACCTTCGGCTGGCGGGTCGCCTTCATGGCGGTCGGCGCGCCGGGCGTGATCCTGGCCCTGCTCGTCAAGCTGATCGTCAAGGAGCCGCCGCGCGGCCATTCCGATCCGGCCGAACGGCCCCTGCGCCGCCGACGTCACCGCCCATGCCGTGGACGCGCCCGCCGATCATTGGCTGTGGTCCGAGCTCAAGGAACTGGGCGCCGTGACCAGGAGCCTCTTCGGCCACTGGCCGGTGCTCAACATGGTGCTGGGCGTGACCCTCGCCTCGTTCGCCGGCTATGGCGTCGGCCAGTTCTCCGCCCCCTATTTCATCCGCGCCTTCGGCCTGGACTACGCCACGGTCGGCCTGATCTTCGGCCTGATCGGCGGGGTCTCCTCGGGCCTCGGCACCCTGGCCGGCGGCTTCGTCAGCGACTGGGCCAGCAAGCGCGACCCGCGCTGGTACGCGCTGACCCCGGCGATCGGCCTCGCCATCGCCGCGCCGATCTACATCCTGGCCTATCGCCAGACGGACTGGCAGGTCGCCGCCGTCGATCCTGCTGCTGCCGGGCATCTTCCACTACACCTACCTCGGCCCGACCTTCGGGGTGATGCAGAACGTGGTCGAGACCCGCCGGCGCGCCACGGCCACGGCGGTGATGTTCCTCTTCCTCAACATCATCGCGCTGGGCGGCGGCCCGCTGTTCACCGGCTGGATCATCGACCTGTTCGCCCAGTTCAACTTCACCCATCCCGGAGCGGCACATCCTGCCGGCCCTGGCCGGGTCATTCGGCGGCGAGAGCGGGGCGGCGCACTTCGCCAGCCTGCCCCGGCGGCGCGGCGCCCAAGGGATCGGCCCCGGCCCTGGCGGCCCATGCAAGGCGCCCTGGTCACGCCACGCGCCAGGGCATCCTGGTCACCACCTGCTTCTACGCCTGGGGCGCGTTCCACTATCTGCTGGGCTCGTTCGGCCTGGCCAAGCGCCTGGCGACGGTGGCGGCGGAGCGCAAGGCGCGGGAGGCCTGACCGCTTCCATGGCGAGGCCACGCAGGCTAGAGAGCGCGCCATGATCCCCCGCTACGCCCGCCCCGAAGCCGCCGCCATCTGGTCGCCCCAGACCCGCTTCCGATCATGTTCGAGATCGAGGCCCACGCCGCCGACGCCATGGCCGAGCTCGGCGTGATCCCCAAGGCCGCCGCCGAGGCGATCTGGGAGCAGGGCGGCGACGCCATCTTCGACGCCGACCGCATCGACGAGATCGAGCGCGAGACCAAGCACGACGTCATCGCCTTCCTGACCCACGTCACCGAGATCGTCGGGCCCGAGGCGCGCTTCCTGCACCAGGGCATGACCTCGTCCGACGTCAACGACACCGCCCTGGCGGTGCAGCTGACCCGCGCCACCGACCTGCTGATGGAGGACGTCGAGCTGGTGCTGGCGGCGCTGAAGCGCCGGGCGTTCGAGCACAAGCTGACCCCCACCGTCGGGCCGCAGCCACGGCATCCACGCCGAGCCCACCACCTTCGGCCTGAAGCTCGCCGGCCACTACGCCGAGTTCGTCGCGCGCCCGCGAGCGGCTGGCGATGGCGCGGTTCGAGATCGCCACCTGCGCCATCTCCGGCCCGGTCGGCACCTTCGCCAACGTCGATCCGCGCGTGGAGGCGCATGTGGCCGAGAAGCTGGGCCTGGCGGTCGAGCCGGTCTCGACCCAGGTGATCCCGCGCGACCGCCACGCCGCCTATTTCGCCGCCCTGGCCGTGGTCGCCTCCTCGATCGAGCGGCTGGCGACCGAGATCCGCCACCTGCAGCGCACCGAGGTGCTGGAGGCCGAGGAGCCGTTCGACGCCGGCCAGAAGGGCTCGTCGGCCATGCCGCACAAGCGCAACCCGATCCTGACCGAGAACCTGACCGGCCTGGCGCGGCTGGTGCGCTCGGCGGTGATCCCGGCGCTGGAGAACGTCGCCCTCTGGCACGAGCGCGACATCAGCCACTCGTCGGTCGAGCGCGGCATCGCGCCCGGACGCCACCGTCCACCTGGACTTCGCCCTGCGCCGCCTGGCCAGCGTGGTGGAGCGGCTGGTGATCTATCCGGAGAACATGCGCCAGAACCTCGACCGCCTGGGCGGCCTGGTGCACTCGCAGCGCGTGCTGCTGGCGCTGACCCAGAAGGGCATGTCGCCGCGAGGCCGCCTATGCGGCGGTCCAGCGCAACGCCATGAAGGTCTGGCGCGGCGAGGGCCGGTTCCTCGACTTCCTGAAGGCCGATCCCGAGGTTCGGCCGCATGTCACCGACGCCGAACTGGCCGACGCTGTTCGACCCCGCGTGGCACTTCGCCCACGTCGATACGATCTTCAAGCGGGTGTTTGGGGAAAACGCTTAGGGCCTTGCCGGCGACGACGGAGAGTCTCCGCCTGGAACCGGACATTCCGAATTTCGGTTATGGCTGGGAAAGCGGACATGAGCACCACTCCGGGGTTCGGACATTCCGGGCGCTCGCTTATCCGAGGGACTCGACGTCGCTGAATCTCAGCCGCGCCAATTCGACATTGGCCAATCCGGGCTCAACAAAGGTGTATCCTTCTATCGTCTCCAGATAGCCGTCCTTCTCCCAAAGGATCACCCCCAAGCCAAATGGCACGCCTTGGGCTTCGAACGTCGCGCCCTTTCCCCTTATCGGCGCAGGCCTGCACATCGAACGATCGACCGCCACCCGAGGGAAAAATCCGTGGACAGTGTTGATGCGGTCGACGACAGCGCAGGCGGCGATTTGTTCACGGAATGCCGCTTCAGCCGGCCCGAACAGTTCGGCAATGGCCGCAGGCGCCTTTTGTTCGAAATCTGTCAGGTCAGGAAATGGCGGGCATGATGGGAGGTCGGCGAGCTCACCGCTCACCCAGCCGTCCCGACTTGGTATCTCCCCGCCCATGCCGCTGACTGTAACACGGTGCCGAGTAATGTCCGACTAGGGTCGGTTTTCGCCGTCCTCACCCGCGCCGAAAGCGGATATTCGGCACGCGCCGCGCTTTGCTGCTGCTTAAGCCTTGAAGGATCAGACAGCGTGCCGCGACTGTTACTCCGTTGTGGGGAGTGGGCGCCCCTTCCAGCCTAAACCCTAGGCGCCGCGGACTTCGCCCCGGGCGATGGCCAGGAACTCGTCCATCTTGGCCCGAACCTCGCCCTCGCCGACGGCAAGGCCGGAGCCGGAGAGGTCCTTGCTGACCTTGCGCAGCACGTCCTCGTCGCCGGGCTGTTCGAAATCGGACTTCACCACCGCCTGGGCGTAGTCCTGGACGTTCTCCAGCCCCATCAGGCCGGCGGCCCATTCGCCCAGCATGCGATTGCGCCGCGCCATGGCCCGGAACTCCTGTTCCTGATCGTTGGCGAACTTCTTTTCGAAGCCCTTTTCGCGGTCGTTGAGGCTGCTCATAAAAATTCCAGTACGCGTATCGGAGGGCGCTCAATATCCCGGCCAGGGGCTTGGGGCAATCGCCCGCGCGCCCGGAGTCGCGCCCGGCGTCAGACCACGTCGTGGAACCGGCGAAAATCGATCGCCCGCCGGCCATGTTCGTCGGCGGTGAAGATGTCGGCCAGGCCGCGCCCCCAGATCAGTTCGTCGGGCCGGTAGGAGGTGCGGGCGTGGATGGTGGAGACGAATGTCTCATCGATCCCCTTCATGACCACCAGGATTTCGGCCTGGGCGGCCAGGAGGCTCGCCTGGGTTTCGCCATAGAGCGGGCTGGATTCAGTGACGGGATGCATCACCTGCCAGGTCATGAAGAAAAGCGGCGAGCGGGACCTGACCACCGGCAGGTCGTAGAACCGGCGCATCACGCCCTGGCCGGCGACGACGACGTCACGCACCAGCGTCACGCTGACCTCCGCCTCCACCACCAGATTGCGCCGCCGATTCGCCGCGCGAAAACTCAAGGTCGGCACCCCATCCAGCGGACTGATCACCGCGATCCTGGAGAACATGATCCTCGCCGTCGGGCGCGATATGCGCGCGAACAGGAGGCCGGTGGCGATGGCCAGATTGAACAGGCCGAAGAAGGCCTCAACCGTCATGACCAGATTGCAGTAGAGGCTTTTGGGGGCCACGGCGCCGTAGCCGATGGTGCCGAAGGTCTCGACCGAGAAGAAGAAGGCGTCGGCGAAATTGCCGGGCCTGGCGCCGGCGAGGCCGCCGGGGTCCAGCCAATAGAGGAAGCCGAACAGGGCGTTGATGGTGAGATAGGCGGTCGCCATCACGCCGATGAAGGCGCCGATCGGCATGGTCAGCAGATAATGATAGGCGTCGCGCCAGCCGTCGCCCGGCAGGCCGATATAGGGCAGCCGCATGGTGCCAAGGCGCGGATAGGTGGCGCGCGGCGCCTCCGCCAACTCCTCTCTAGGCCCCTCTTCGCTCATGACGCCAACCCTTGCCGGAACCGATGGCCGGAGCAAGGGTAGCGTCTCAGTTTCCGGGGTCTCGCTCGTCCCACCCATCTGCATCATCCCGGGTGCAGTGGAGCGAAGTGCAACGGAAACCCGGGATTGTCTGTTGCCGGTTTGCTAAGGCTTGAGGGCTGGCCAAGCGGGTTCCAGGTCGGCCGACCTGGAACCCGCCCTCCGTCGCATGACCGTTCCGGGATAGGGCCGTTACGCCCGTCGTCATCGTGGTCCGGCGGCGGAGCCAGCTTCGTCCTGCTTGCTGACTTGAATGGGCCGCTGACGCATGCCCGCAGACAATCCAAAGCCGAGGCGCATCATGAAATCTTCCTCCCCCTCCATCAAGACCCCCTCCCTCAAGACCGGCGTTCGCGTGATCGGCGTCGACGTCGCCAAGGACACCGTGGCGCTTTGCAACTCCCTCACCGGCCGAACCTCCACCGTGGCCAACACCCTGGAAGCCCTGATCACGGCCTTGGCCCCCTTCGGACCCGACGATCTGCTGGTCTGCGAAGTCACCGGCGGCTACGAGCTCGCCACCCTCAAAGCCGCCATCGCCGTGGGCCTGCCCGCCCACCGGGCCGACGCCGCTCGGGTCAAAAACTTCATCCGATCCCACGGCGGCATCGCCAAGAGCGACACCATCGACGCCCACTGGCTGGTCCGCTACGGCCAGGAGCGGGGCCCCTCCTTGGCCAGATGGCAGGCCGCCAACGCCGACCGCGACGCCCTGGCCAGCCTGGTGCGCCACCGCCAGCACCTCATCAACCAGCGCGTTCAGGCCCGCAACCGACGCGGCGCCCCCACCGTCGAGGTCCTGGCCCCCTTCCTCGACGAAGAGATCGCCTTCCTCTCCGCTCAGATCAGCGCCCTCGATCAGGCCATTGAGGAGCGCATCAGCCAGATCGACCGCCTCAAGGCCGACGAGACCACACTGCGCGCCGTCAAAGGCTTCGGCCCCATCGTCGCACGATCCCTCCTGGCCCTCATGCCCGAGCTCGGAAGCCTCTCTCGACGCCAAGCCGCGAGCCTCGCCGCTCAGGCGCCCCACCCCTTCCAGTCAGGAACTTCCGTCAGCAGAGGACGCACCCGCGGCGGACGAACCGAGCTGCGACCTATCCTCTTCATGGCCGCCCTCAGCGCCATGCGATGCAACCCCCAGATGAAAGCCTTCGCCCAACGTCTCAGCGCCAACGGAAAGCCAAAGCGCCTCATCCTCAGCGCCATCGCTCGGAAACTCGTCGTCCTCGCCAACGCCCTGCTAAAACCAAAAACACCCGACGCCCAACTGACTTGATGACGCAGGTGGCAGGGGGATGTGCTCCGTTGCGCGCGGGATCACGCAGGTGGGGGCGCCGGATTTTAAGCCGAGACACAACCGGCCCTGGCGCCGATGCCTCTACCCCTCCTCCGCCGCCTTGCGGGCCGCCAGTTTGGCCAGCACTCGGCCTCGGCCCTTGGCGAGGGCGGTGACGACGCCGCGGAAGGTGCGGACCTCCTGGTCGGTGAGGCGCGCGCGGCCGAGGGCGACGCGGAGGTTGCGCACCATGGAGGGGCGCTTTTCCGGCGGATGAAAGAAGCCGGCGGCGTCGAGCTCGGCTTCGAGCTGCTCATATAGGCCGATGACCGCGGCCTGTTCGGCGGGCGGGGCGGTCTCGGCGAAGGCCGGCGGCGCATCCGGCTCGGCGGCGATGCGCCACTCATAGGCGGCGATGGCCACGGCCTGGGCGAGGTTGAGGGATCGATGGCGCGCGTCCACCGGCACGGTGATGATCGCCTGGCAGAGGGCGATCTCGGCGGTTTCCAGGCCGGCGCGCTCGCCGCCGAACAACAGGCCGGTCTTGAGGCCCCCGGCCTCGGCGGCGCGCAGCTCGGCGGCGGCTTGCCGGGGCGTGAGGATCGGCGGCGAGGCTTCGCGCGGCCTGGCGGTGGTGGCCAGCACCAGGCGCAGATCGGCGATGGCGTCCTCCAGGCGGTCGAACACCTTGGCGCCGTCCAGCGGCCAGTCGGCGCCCGAGGCGCTGGCCCAGGCCCGGCTCTGCGGCCAACCGTCGCGGGGGCGAACAAGCCGCAGCTCCTCCAGGCCGAAATTGGCCATAACCCGCGCCACCGCGCCGATGTTTTCGGCCAGTTGAGGCGCGCTAAGGATCACACAGGGTCTGACATCGTTCATAGCTGAGCCCATAGCTGATATTGGCCGCCACGCGGACCATGATCCGCGCCCCGATGGCCCTGGAGACCTTGCCCGACGATGAAGTCCACCCGCCGCCTCGTCATCTCCGGCCTCGGCGCCGCCCTGGCCGGCTGTGGCGCTCGGGTGGAAAAGCCCGCCCAGCTCACCAAGCTGGACACCGATCGGCTGAGCGCCGAGTTCCCCAAGCTGGCGGCGCGCGCGGCGCCGGCGCAGCTGGGTCTTGGCGTCTGCCTCATCGGCCTGGCCAAGGCCTGGGCTTCCGACCCCACGTCCCGCTTTCCCATGCAGAGCGTCTTCAACGCGCCGATGGCGGCGGCGGTGCTTTCGGAGGTGGACGCCGGACGGCTGAAGCTTTCCGAGCCCATCACCCTCACCGAGCTCGATCTCTCCCCGCCGGTGAGCGCCATCGATCAGGCCTGGCCGACGCCGCCGGACCATCACAGCCTCACCCTGCCGGTCATCGACCTGCTGGCCCTGGCCCTGCAGCGCAGCGACAACACCGCCGCCGACGTCATCATGAAGCGCATCGGCGGCCCGGGCGCGGTGAACGCGTGGCTGGGCGCCAAATCCCTCGGCGATATCCGCGTCGATCGCTATGAGCGCGAGCTGCAGCAGGACGTGGCCGGCATGCCGCCGTTCGAGCCGGCCTGGAAGGATGAGCGCGCCTGGCTCGCCGCGCGCGACGCGGTGGCCGCGCCCCTGCGCGAGGCCGCCATGACCGCCTATCTGGCCGACCCGCGCGACACGGCGACCCTGCTGGCCAGCCTCGATTTTCTTTCCCGGCTGGCGCGGAGCGACCTGATCTCGCCCGCCTCCACGCGGCTGATGATGCGGCTGATGACCACCTCCCTCACGGGCGCAAATCGGCTGAAGGCCGGCCTGCCGGCGGGCGCCAGCCTGGCGCACAAGACCGGTTCGGCGCGCACCGACCTCGGCTTCACCCCGGCCACCAACGATATCGGCGTCGTGACGCTCAAGAACGGCGGACGCCTCGCCATAGCCGCCTTCCTCGCCGGATCGACCGCCACCGAGGCCCAGCGCGACACCCTTATCGCCGACGCCGCGCGCTTGGCGGTTTCGTGCGTGGGCTAGGCGCTTACCGGCCAGCGCGGTAAAGCGCCCGGCATGACCTCCCCCTTCAAGGATGCTTCGACGCCTCCCGCCGGGGGCGCGGACTGGAGTGTGCCGGCGGAATGGGCGCCGGACCTGCTCAAGTCGCAGGTCTACGCCCGGATCCTGCTGGATGTGATCCTGGGCGTCCTGCCGCCGGGCGAGCGGCTGGACGAGCAGGATCTCTGCCGCCGCTACGGCGCGGGCCTCGCCGGGGTCCGCGACGCCCTGGGCCGCCTGGCGCTCGAAGGCCTGGTGGCGCGCAAGGCGCGGTCGGGCACCACGGTGGCGCCGCTGGACCTGGCGGAGGTGCGCCAGGCGTTCGAGGCCTGCCGCCTGATCGAGCCCTATTGCGCCGCCCTGGCCGCCGTCCACGCCACGGCCGAGGACCTGGCGAGCCTCAGAGGGGTGTTCGAAGGCGCCGAGGACGCCGTGCGCCGTCGCGACGCCCGCGCCCTGGTGGCCATGGACCAGCATTTCCACGCCGCCGTGGGCGGGGCCGGCCACAACGCCATCCTGGCCCGGCTGGTGATTCCGCTGCAGCACCGGGTGGCGCGCTTCTGGGTGTTCACCCTGCCGGGCGACAGCGAAGACCAGCGCCTGGCCGAGATCGCCCACCACATCGCCGTGATCGACTGCATCGCGCGGCGCGACGCGGAGGGGGCGCGCGCGACGATGCTGGCGGTGCTGGGCGCCCCGGAGATCCTTGAACGCACCGCCGCCGCTCACGGCGCGGCTTGAGCGCACCCTCACATTTCAACTGAAATTTTAGCCTCGACGCGTGCCGCGGCTTTCTGTAGCGATCTCACCAGGGGCGCCGGGGGCGCGCTCGGGAGCGCCGCGCCATGCGTCATCGATCCGCGATCCTCGCCAGCCTGACGGTTGCGGCCGCGCCCCATTGCCTGGCGCAGGCCCAGCCCGCGCCGGCGGCGGCGCCGGCGCCATCGGTCAGCGAAGTGGTGGTCACCGCCGACAAGGCCGGCCTGCTGGAAAAGCGGCCGAGCGGCGTCGTCTTCGGCCTCGACAAACCCCTGCTGGAGACCCCGCGCTCGGCCAGCCTGATCAGCGCCACCACCATTCAGCGCTATGGCATCCAGACCATCGACGGCCTGACCGCCATTGCGCCGGGCACCTTCACCGCCAGCTTCTATGGCGTCCCCGGCACGCTCAATATCCGCGGCACCTATGCCGAGAATTACTTCCAGGGGTTCAAGCTCCTGGAGAACCTCGGCACCTACACCACGCCGGTGGACGACGCGGCCCAGATCCAGATCATCCGCGGACCGCCGTCGCCGCTCTATGGTCCGGGCCGGGTGGGCGGCATGCTCAACTTCATTCCCAAGTCGGCCAGGGACGAGGGCGTCTATATCGACAAGCCGCAGGGCGAGGTGGACGCCACGCTGGGCGACTATGGCCTCTATGATTTCACAGGTCAGTTCGGCGCGCCGGTCGATCTGGGCGCGGTCCATGGCGGTATCTACGCCTATGGCGAATTCTATGACGGCGGCAGCTATTACAACGGCATCAGCCCACAGCATGAGCTGGCCGAGCTTTCCGGGCGGTTCGATATTCCCGGCAATTGGCGGCTGTCGTTCGACGCCCAGTATTTTCACGACACCGGCGATGTTCAGACGCCCGGCTGGAACCGCCTGACCCAGAACCTGATCGACAACCAGATCTACATAACCGGCCAGAATACGGCGCTCAGCGCCACGCCGGGGGTCGGCTATCTCAGCCCCAATCAGACGGTCGTGCCCGCGAGGCCGCCGGGCATCCCCTATTATTCCTATCCCACGCTCTACACGGCGACGGGGGCGGGCCTCTATCAGACCTATGCGGGCGCGCCGCTTTCACCGACCGCGGCCTCGGTGCTGGATAGCGGCGTCGGTACGGTGCGGCTGGACCGCCATGACGTCTACATCAGTCCCTACGACTTTTCCGACACCAAGACCCCGACGGTGTATCTCGGCCTGGAAAAATCGGGCCTGCCTCTGGAAGGTTCGCTGAACCTGGAGCTGTTCTACGACGGCCTCGATAACCAGCGCTTCGTCTCCTACGGCTATCCGGCCTGGAACCGGGCCAATGTCGGCGAGGGGCGGGCGACCTATCGTCTCCATTTCACCGCCGATGGCGGCATGATCTCGGTGCGCAACATCGCCGGCGTCGGCGACCGCTATTCGTCGTCGCGCGACATGGAGAGCTATAACAGCGGGGTGATCGCCCTCGATCGGCGGGACATCGCCCATGGCGCGACGCCCACCGACACCATCTGCGATCCCTTCCTCCAGGGCGTCACCGGCGACAATGTGCCGGCCAACTGCCTCGGGTGGGAGACGGACATCCATAGCGACATCAACGATTTCGGCGTCTTCGACACCACCGACATCCTGATCGGAAAGAAGTTCGACCTGATCCTCGGCGGTCGCTACGACGCCTATAACGTCACCAGCAGCGACACCGGCATCCTGCCCTATGAGCCGGCGGGGCCGGTTTCGGCGGGCAAGGGGGTTTGGACCTACACGGCCAGCTTCAGCTATCAATTCGGCTTCGGCCTCATGCCCTATGTCACCTATGCGATGAATTCGGCCCTGCTCTATGGGCAGTCCAGCGACCTGCCCACCGACCTGGTGGCCAATGGCGGCTGGCTGCAGAATTCGGACCTGGCCGAAGGCGGGATCAAGTTCCAGCTGCTCAAGGGAACCCTGGTCGGGGCCATCGACGTCTATCGCCAGACGAGACCCGAGGTGAGTTCCGGGCCGCTGGGCAACACCACGGTCGATACGGTGGGCAAAGGCGGCGAGCTGGAAATCCGCTATCTGGCGACCAGGAACCTCAGCTTCACCTTCGCCGGCAACCTGCAGCACACCGAGGTCATCGGGCCCGACCAGAGCTTCACCTATATTCCGGCCTACACCGTCTGCGGGGCCAATCTGGCCTGCGAGATCAGCTCCTGGGGCGGCGCCTATGCGGTCAATAATTTCGACACCCTGCCGGGCCGATCGGGCAATTACGCCGACCTGGCGATCCCGCACAGCGTCGACAGCCTCTACGCCAACTATATCACCGACGAACATTCCTGGGGCCGGCTGGGCGTGACCGTGGGCGGGACCTACACCTCCAAGACCTCGGCCAATGTCGAGAACGCGGTGGTCTATCCGTCCTACGTCCTGGTGAACGCCTCGGCCTTCTATCAGTGGGGCAAGAACGAGCTCGACTTCAACGTCAACAACCTGCTCAACAAGCTCTACTTCATCCCCGACGCCGACACCTATGTGAACCTGGCCGCCCTCCCCGGCCCCGGAACCATGTTTCGCTTCACCTACAAGCGGAAGTTCTGACCATGGGCGGCGCATGAGCCGTTCGCGCCGGTGGATCCTTCTGGGCGCCTTCAGCCTGATCGGTTTCCTGATCAACGCCTCGACCTTCTATGCGCTGGGCGTCGTGCTGCCGGCCATGGTGAGCGGCGAGCACTGGAACTGGGCCCAGGCCGGCTTCGGCTTCACCATCCTGGGCGCCGCGGTGGGCTCCTCGTCCTTCCTGCCGGCCCTGCTGATCCGCCGCTTCGGGGTCCGAGTGACCCTGCTGCTGGGGACGGCGGCCATGGCCGCCGGCTTCGCCTGCCTAGCGCTGACCCACGGCATCGGCCTCTATTTTCTCGGCGCCGGCCTCTGCGGGGTCGGCTATCAGATGATGGCCCTGATCCCCGGCGCCCACGTCATCGCCGCGACCTTCCCGCGCCGGGGCCTGCCGCTGGGCCTGTTCTTTACCGCCAGCTCGCTGGGCGGGGTCGCGGGACCGTGGATGGCGCTGGCGGTGATGAGCGGCTTCCATGGCCAATGGCGGGTGTTGTGGATCATCGCCATGGCGGCGATCCTGGTCGTCGGCGCCGCCTGCGCCCTGGTGATGGGGGCGCCGGCCTGGCTGGAGCGGGCGGCCAAGCGGACCGACCTTGAGGTCGCCCAGGAGACGGCCCAGCCGGCGCGAGGCGGCGTGTGGCGCACCCGCCATGACTGGACGGTGCGCCAGGCCCTGGCGACGCCGCAGTTCTACATCCTCGCCGCCGCCTATTTCGGCCATCTGCTGGTGGGGGTGACGGTGTCGAGCCTGTCCATGGCGCACCTCACCGAGCGCGGGGTCGGCGCCACGGTGGCCGTGGCCATGCTCAGCCTCGAGGCCCTGGTGCAGACCGCCGGCCGGGCGATCGGCGGCCTGGTCGGCGATCTGGTCGATCCGCGCTATATTCTGATCTTCGCCCTGGCGGCGCTGATCGCCGGCGCGGCGGCCTTGAGCGTGGCGCGGGACATCCGATGCTGCTGACGTTCGCGATCGGGAGCGGCCTGGGCTTTGGCCTCACGGCCCTGGCGGTGACCATGCTGGTGCTCAACTATTTCGGCCGCGCGCACAATCTGGAGCTGTTCTCCCTGACCTGCCTGGTCGGGCGCCGCCTCGTCCCTGGGGCCGACGATCGGCGGGGTGCTGCGCGACGCCACCGGCGGCTTTGCCTCGACCTTCCAGATCTTCGCCGCCGTCATCGCCGTGCTGCTGCTGGCCGCGATCCTGATGCGGCCGCCCAAATGGCGCGGCGCCGATGGCTGAGGCGGACGCCAAACGCTTCGGCCTGTTCCTGCCGATCGCCAATGGCGGCTGGATCATCTCCGACGCCACCCCGCCGCTGGACGGCCTCTGGCGCCAGAACCTGGAGGCGGCGCTGGCCGCCGAGCGGGCGGGGCTCGATTTCGTCATGTCCATGGCCAAGTGGCGGGGCTTCGGCGGCGTGACCGATCACTGGGGAACCTCGCTGGAGTCGCTGACCATGATGGCCGCGATCGCCCAGGCCACCCACCGCATCAAGGTCTGGGCCACGGCCCATGTGCTGCTGCACAATCCCGCCGTGGTCGCCAAGATGATCGCCACCATCGATCACATCAGCGGCGGGCGGGCGGGACTGAACATCGTCGCCGGCGCCTATCGCTCCGAGTTCGACCAGATGGGGGCCTGGGACGACGCCCTCACCCACGACGACCGCTATGAGCTGGCCGAGGAATGGACCACCATCGTCAAGCGGCTGTGGAGCGAGCCGCGGGTCGATTTCCAGGGCCGCTATCTCACCTTCAACGATTGCGTCTCCGACCCCAAGCCGCTCTCGCGGCCAAGGCCCGAACTGATCTGCGCCGGGATTTCGCAGCGGGGCCTCGCCTTCGCCGTGCGCGCCGCCGACGGCTGCTTCGTGGGCGGCGAGACCGACGACGACCGGCGCTCGGCCAGCCGGCGGGCCAAGGCCCTGGCGGCGCAGGCCGGCGGCGCCATCAAGACCTACGCCATGTGCACGGTGGTCTGCGCCGAGACCGACGCGCGCGCGCAGGCCCTGGTCGCCCGCTATCGCGCCGGGGTCGACATGGGCGCGGTCAAGGAGATGCTGAGCAACTGGGGCGTGCCGCCCGAGCGCCTCAGCGAAGCCGCCGAGCGCCAGGGGGCCTTCATCACCCACACCGTCAGCGGATCGCCGGCGACCTGCGCGCGCCGGATCGAGGCCTTCATGCGCGACTGCGAGCTGGACGGGGTGATGCTGATCTTCCCCGACTATGTGGAGGGCCTGGCGGTGTTCGGGGCCGAGATCCTGCCTGCCCTGCGCGCGGCCTTCGCGTGAACGCCGCCACGCGCCGACCTGGCCGCCTGGCTCGATCCGGCGCGCACGGCGCTGATCGTCATCGACGCCCAGGCCGACTTCGCTTCGCCGGACGGCGCCATGGCCAGGGCCGGGGCCGATCTTTCCGCCGTCCCGGACGCCCTGGCGGCGATGGCGCGGCTGGTCGACGCCGCCCGCGCGGCGGGGGTGAGCGTCGTCTTCACGAGGGTGGAAACGCGGCCGGAGACCGACTCCGCCGCCTGGGCGGAACAGATCCGGCGGCGCGGCGGCGATCCCGACCTCGACGCCGCCGTCTGCCGCGCCGGTTCGGCGGGCGCGGCGTTCATTGGCCTGCGCCCGGCCGAGACCGACCTGGTGTCGCCAAGCGCCGCTACAGCGCCTTCTTCGAGACCGGCCTGCACGAGGCGCTCGCGGCCCGTGGGATCGACACCCTGGCGCTCTGCGGCCTCACCACCGAATGCTGCGTCGACTGCACCGTGCGCGACGCCTTTCATCTCGACTATCACGTCTTCATCGCCGCCGACGCCTGCGCCGCCTATGAGGCCGATCTCCATGCGGCGGCCCTGAAGAGCCTGGAGCTCAACTGCGCCATCCTCGTCCGGTCCGCCGAGATCGCCGAAGCTTGGGAAAGGTGAGCCTGGGGGAGAGGCCGTCCCCCGACCTGCGTCATCCCGGGTGCAGTGGAGCGAAGCGCAACGGAAGCCCGGAACCCAGGGGCCACATTCAACGAACGTTTCCGCCGCCGCGGCTGAGAGGTCCG
>CAWFQJ010000010.1:0-50022 GCA_963817995.1 uncultured Alphaproteobacteria bacterium | reverse complement strand
TGACGCAGGTGGCAGGGGGATGTGCTCCGTTGCGCGCGGGATCACGCAGGTGGGGCGCCGGATTTTAAGCCGAGACACAACCGGCCCTGGCGCCGATGCCTCTACCCCTCCTCCGCCGCCTTGCGGGCCGCCAGTTTCGCAGCGCTCGGCCTCGGCCCTTGGCGAGGCAGGTGACAACGCCGCGGAAGGTGCGGACCTCCTGGTCGGTGAGGCGCGCGCGGCCGAGGGCGACGCGGAGGTTGCGCACCATGGAGGGGCGCTTTTCCGGCGGATGAAAGAAGCCGGCGGCGTCGAGCTCGGCTTCGAGCTGCTCATAGAGGCCGATGACCGCGGCCTGTTCGGCGGGCGGGGCGGGCTCGGCGAAGGCCGGCGGCGCATCCGGCTCGGCGGCGATGCGCCACTCATAGGCGGCGATGGCCACGGCCTGGGCGAGGTTAAGGGATCGATGGCGCGCGTCCACCGGCACGGTGATGATCGCCTGGCAGAGGGCGATCTCGGCGGTTTCCAGGCCGGCGCGCTCGCCGCCGAACAACAGGCCGGTCTTCAGGCCGCCGGCCTGGGCGGCGCGCAGCTCGGCGGCGGCTTCCCGGGGCGTGAGGATCGGCGGCGAGGCCTCGCTCGGCCTGGCGGTGGTGGCCAGCACCAGGCGCAGATCGGCGATGGCGTCCTCCAGGCGGTCGAACACCTTGGCGCCGTCCAGCGGCCAGTCGGCGCCCGAGGCGCTGGCCCAGGCGCGGCTCTGCGGCCAACCGTCGCGGGGGCGAACCAGCCGCAGCTCCTCCAGGCCGAAATTGGCCATAACCCGCGCCACCGCGCCGATGTTTTCGGCCAGTTGCGGCGCGCTAAGGATCACACAGGGTCTGACATCGTTCATAGCTGAGCCCATAGCTGATATTGGCCGCCACGCGGACCATGATCCGCGCCGGAAGACCGCCCTGGAGATATTTCCCGACGATGAAGTCCACCCGCCGCCTCGTCATCTCCGGCCTCGGCGCCGCCCTGGCCGGCTGTGGCGGTCGGGTGGAAAAGCCCGCCCAGCTCACCAAGCTGGACACCGATCGGCTGAGCGCCGAGTTCCCCAAGCTGGCGGCGCGCGCGGCGCCGGCGCAGCTCGGCCTTGGCGTCTGCCTTATCGGCCTGGCCAAGGCCTGGGCTTCCGACCCGACCACCCGCTTTCCCATGCAGAGCGTCTTCAAGGCGCCGATGGCGGCGTCCGTGCTTTCGGAGGTGGACGCCGGACGGCTGAAGCTTTCCGAGCCCATCACCCTTACCGAGCTCGATCTCTCCCCGCCGGTCAGCGCCATCGACCAGGCCTGGCCGACGCCGCCGGACCATCACAGCCTGACCCTGCCGGTCATCGACCTCCTCGCCCTGGCCCTGCAGCGCAGCGACAACACCGCCGCCGACGTCATCATGAAGCGCATCGGCGGCCCGGGCGCGGTGAATGCGTGGCTGGGCGCCAAATCCCTCGGCGATATCCGCATCGATCGCTATGAGCGTGAGCTGCAGCAGGACGTGGCCGGCATGCCGCCGTTCGAGCCGGCCTGGAAGGATGAGCGCGCCTGGCTCGCCGCGCGCGACGCGGTGGCCGCGCCCCTGCGCGAGGCCGCCATGACCGCCTATCTGGCCGATCCGCGCGACACGGCGACCCTGCTGGCCAGCCTCGATTTTCTTTCCCGGCTGGCGCGGAGCGACCTGATCTCGCCCGCCTCCACCCGGCTGATGATGCGGCTGATGACCACCTCCCTCACGGGCGCGGGTCGCCTGAAAGCCGGCCTGCCGGCGGGCGCCAGCCTGGCGCACAAGACCGGTTCGGCGCGCACCGACCTCGGTTTCACCCCGGCCACCAACGATATCGGCGTCGTCACGCTCAAGAACGGCGGACGCCTCGCCATAGCCGCCTTCCTGGCCGGATCGACCGCCACCGAGGCCCAGCGCGACACCCTTATCGCCGACGCCGCGCGCTTGGCGGTTTCGTGCGTGGGCTAGGCGCTTACCGGCCAGCGCGGTAAAGCGCCCGGCATGACCTCCACCTTCAAGGATGCTTCGACGCCTCCCGCCGGGGGCGCGGACTGGAGTGTGCCGGCGGAATGGGCGCCGGACCTGCTCGAGTCGCAGGTCTACGTCCGGATCCTGCTGGATGTGATCCTGGGCGTCCTGCCGCCGAACGAGCGGCTGGACGAGCAGGATCTCTGCCGCCGCTACGGCGCGGGCCTCGCCGGGGTCCGCGACGCCCTGGGCCGCCTGGCCCTCGAGGGCCTCGTCACACGCAAAGCCCGGTCTGGCACCACGGTGGCGCCGCTGGACCTGGTGGAGGTGCGCCAGGCGTTCGAGGCCTGCCGCCTGATCGAGCCCTATTGCGCCGCCCTGGCCGCCGTCCACGCCACGGCCGAGGACCTGGCGAGCCTCAGAGGGGTGTTCGAAGGCGCCGAAGCCGCCGTGCGCCGTCGCGACGCCCGCGCCCTGGTGGCCATGGACCAGCATTTCCACGCCGCCGTGGCCGGGGCCGGCCACAACGCCATCCTGGCTCGCCTGGTGATCCCCCTGCAGCACCGGGTGGCGCGCTTCTGGGTGTTCACCCTGCCGGGCGACAGCGAAGACCAGCGCCTGGCGGAGATCGCCCACCACATCGCCGTGATCGACTCCATCGCGCGGCGCGATGCGGAGGGGGCGCGCGCGACGATGCTGGCGGTGCTGGGCGCCCCGGAGATCCTCGAACGCACCGCCGCCGCTCACGGCGCGGCTTGAGCGCACCCTCACATTTCAACTGAAATTTTAGTCTCGACGCGGGCCGCGGCTTTCTGTAGCGATCTCATAAGGAGCGCCAGGGGCGCGCTCGGGAGCGCCGCGCCATGCGTCATCGGACCGCGATCCTCGCCAGCCTGACGGTTGCGGCCGCGCCCCATTGCCTGGCCCAGGCCCAGCCCCCGCCCGCGCCCGCCTCGGTCAGCGAAGTGGTGGTCACCGCCGACAAGGCCGGGCTGCTGGAAAAGCGGCCGAGCGGCGTCGTCTTCGGTCTCGACAAACCCCTGCTGGAGACCCCGCGCTCGGCCAGCCTGATCAGCGCCACCACCATTCAGCGCTATGGCATCCAGACCATCGACGGCCTGACAGCGATCGCGCCGGGCACCTTCACCGCCAGCTTCTATGGCGTCCCCGGCACGCTCAATATCCGCGGCACCTATGCCGAGAACTATTTCCAGGGGTTCAAGCTGCTGGAGAACCTCGGCACCTACACCACCCCGGTCGACGACGCGGCCCAGATCCAGATCGTCCGCGGCCCGCCGTCGCCGCTCTACGGCCCAGGCCGGGTCGGCGGCATGCTCAACTTCATTCCCAAGTCGGCCAGGGACGAGGGCGTCTATATCGACAAGCCGCAGGGCGAGGTGGACGCCACGCTTGGCGACTATGGCCTCTATGATTTCACCGGTCAGTTCGGCGCGCCGGTCGATCTCGGCGCGGTCCATGGCGGTATCTACGCCTATGGCGAATTCTATGACGGCGGCAGCTATTACAACGGCATCAGCCCACAGCATGAGCTGGGCGAGCTTTCCGGCCGGTTCGATATTCCCGGCAATTGGCGGCTGTCGTTCGACGCCCAGTATTTTCACGACACCGGCGATGTTCAGACGCCGGGCTGGAACCGCCTGACCCAGACCCTGATCGACAACCAGACCTATGTCACCGGCCAGAATACGGCGCTGAGCGCCACGCCGGGGGTCGGCTATCTCGGCCCCAATCAGACGGTTGTGCCCGCCAGGCCGCCGGGCATCCCCTATTATTCCTATCCCACGCTCTACACGGCGACGGGGGCGGGCCTCTATCAGACCTATGCGGGCGCGCCGCTTTCACCGACCGCGGCCTCGGTGCTGGATAGCGGCGTCGGTACGGTGCGGCTGGACCGCCATGACGTCTACATCAGTCCCTACGACTTTTCCGACACCAAGACCCCGACTGTCTATCTGGGCCTGGAAAAGTCGGGCCTGCCTCTGGAAGGTTCGCTGAAGCTGGAGCTCTTCTACAACGGCCTGGATAACCAGCGGTTCGTCTCCTACGGCTTTCCGGCCTGGATCCGCGCCAATGTCGGCGAGGCGCGGGCGACCTACGTCTGCATTTCACCGCCGACGGCGGCTGATCTGGTCGCAACATCGCCGGCGTCTGCGATCGCTATTCGTCGGCGCGCGACATGCAGAGCTACAACAGCGGCGTGATCGCCCTCGATCGGCGGGACATCGCCCATGGCGCGACGCCCACCGACACCATCTGCGATCCCTTCGCTCCAGGGCGTCACCGGCGACAATGTGCCGGCCAACTGCCTCGGCTGGGAGACGGACATCCATAGCGACATCAACGATTTCGGCGTCTTCGACACCACCGACATCCTGATCGGAAAGAGGTTCGACCTGATCCTGGGCGGCCGCTACGACGCCTATAACGTCACCAGCAGCGACACCGGCATCCTGCCCTATGAGACGGCGGGGCCGGTTTCGGCCGGCAAGGGGTTTGGACCTACACGGCCAGCTTCAGCTATCAATTCGGCTTCGGCCTGATGCCCTATGTCACCTATGCGATGAACTCGGCCCTGCTCTATGGGCAGTCCGGCGACCTGCCCACCGACCTGGTGGCCAATGGCGGCTGGATGCAGAATTCGGACCTGGCCGAAGGCGGGATCAAGTTCCAGCTGCTCAAGGGTACCCTGGTCGGGGCCATCGACGTCTATCGCCAGACGAGACCCGAGGTGAGTTCCGGGCCGCTGGGCAACACCACTCGATACGGTGGGCAAAGGCGGCGAGCTGGAAATCCGCTATCTGGCGACCAAGAACCTCAGCTTCACCTTCGCCGGCAACCTGCAGCACACCGAGGTCATCGGGCCCGACCAGAGCTTCACCTATATCCCGGCCTAGACGGTCTGCGGCGCCAATCTGGCCTGCGACATCAGCTCCTGGGGCGGCGCCTATGCGGTCAATAACTTCGACACCCTGCCGGGCCGATCGGGCAATTACGCCGACCTGGCGATCCCGCACAGCGTCGACAGCCTCTACGCCAACTACATCACCGACGAACATCCTGGGGCCGGCTGGGCGTGACCGTGGGCGGGACCTACACCTCCAAGACCTCGGCCAATGTCGAGAACGCGGTGGTCTATCCGTCCTACGTCCTGGTGAACGCCTCGGCCTTCTATCAGTGGGGCAACAACGAGCTCGACTTCAACGTCAACAACCTGCTCAACAAGCTCTACTTCATCCCCGACGCCGACACCTATGTGAACCTGGCCGCCCTCCCCGGCCCCGGAACCATGTTTCGCTTCACCTTCAAGCGGAAGTTCTGACCATGGGCGGCGCATGAGCCGTTCGCGCCGGTGGATCCTTCTGGGCGCCTTCAGCCTGGTCGGCTTCCTGATCAACGCCTCGACCTTCAATGCGCTGGGCGTCGTGCTGCCGGCCATGGTCAGGGACGAGCACTGGAACTGGGCCGAGGCCGGCTTCGGCTTCACCATCCTGGGCGCCGCGGTGGGCTCCTCGTCCTTCCTGCCGGCCCTCCTGATCCGCCGCTTCGGGGTCCGCGTGACCCTGCTGCTGGGCACGGCGGTGATGGCCGCCGGCTTCGCCTGCCTGGCGCAGACCCACGGCATCGGCCTCTACTTTCTCGGCGCCGGCCTCTGCGGGGTCGGCTATCAGATGATGGCGCTGATCCCCGGCACCCACGTCATCGCCGCGATGTTCAAGCACCGGGGCCTGCCGTTCGGGCTCTATTCTTCACCGCCGGCGCGCTGGGCGGCGTCGCCGGGCCGTGGATGGCGCTGGCGGTGATGAACGTCGTTCCACGGCCAATGGCGGGTGTTCTGGATGATCGCCATGGCGGCGATCCGTGGTCGTCGGCGCCGTCTGCGCCCTGGTGGTCGGCGGCGCGCGGCCTGGCTCGAGCGCGCGCGGCCAAGCGGACCGACCGATGAGGTCGCCCAGGAGACGGCCCAGCCGGAGCATCGCCGGCGTCTACCGCACCCGCCGTGACTGGACGGTGCGCCAGGCGCTGCGCACGCCGCAGTTCTACATCCTGCCGCCGCCTATTTCGGCCATCTGCTGATCGGCGTGACGGTGGCCAGCCTGTCCGGTGGCCCACCTGACCCAGCGCGGCGTCGGCGCCACGGTGGCCGGTGGCCATGCTCAGCCTCGAGGCCCTGGTGCAGACCGGCCGGCCGGGCGATCGGCGGCCTGGTCGGCGACCTGATCGATCCGCGCTATCTGCTGATCTTCGCCCTGGCGGCGCTGATCGTCGGCGCGGCGGCCCTGAGCGTGGCGCAGCGACTATCCGATGATGCTGACTCTACGCGGTCGGCAGCGGCCTGGGCTTTGGCCTCACCGCCCTGGCGGTGACCATGCTGCTGCTCAACTATTTCGGCCGCACGCACAATCTGGAGATCTTCTCCCTGACCTGCCTGATCGGCGCCGTCTCGGCCCTGGGGCCGACCATCGGCGGGGTGCTGCGCGACGCCACCGGCGGCTTCGCCTCGACCTTCCAGATCTTCGCCGGCGTCATCGCCGTGCTGCTGCTCGCCGCGATCCTCATGCGGCCGCCCAAATGGCGCGGCGCCGATGGCTGAGGCGGACGCCAAACGCTTCGGCGTGTTCCTGCCGATCGCCAATGGCGGCTGGATCATCTCCGACGCCACCCCGCCGCTGGACGGCCTCTGGCACCAGAACCTGGAGGCGGCGCTGGCCGCCGAGCAGGCGGGGCTCGACTTCGTCATGTCCATGGCCAAGTGGCGCGGCTTCGGCGGCGTGACCAATCACTGGGGGACCTCGCTGGAGTCGCTGACCATGATGGCCGCGATCGCCCAGGCCACCGACCGCATCAAGGTCTGGGCCACGGCCCATGTGCTGCTGCACAATCCCGCCGTGGTCGCCAAGATGATCGCCACCATCGATCACATCAGCGGCGGGCGGGCGGGGCTCAACATCGTCGCCGGCGCCTATCGCTCCGAGTTCGACCAGATGGGGGCCTGGGACGACGCCCTCACCCACGACGACCGCTATGAGCTGGCCGAGGAATGGACCACGATCGTCAAGCGGCTGTGGAGCGAGCCGCGGGTCGATTTCCAGGGCCGCTATTTCACCTTCAAGGACTGCGTCTCCGACCCCAAGCCGCTCTCGCGGCCAAGGCCCGAACTGATCTGCGCCGGGATTTCGCAGCGGGGCCTCGCCTTCGCCGTGCGCGCCGCCGACGGCTGCTTCGTGGGCGGCGAGACCGATGACGACCGGCGATCGGCCAGCCGGCGGGCCAAGGCCCTGGCGGCGCAGGCCGGCGGCGCCATCAAGACCTACGCCATGTGCACCGTCGTCTGCGCCGAGACCGACGCCGCGCGCGCAGGCCCTGGTCGCCCGCTATCGCGCCGGGGTCGACATGGGCGCGGTCAAGGAGATGCTGAGCAACTGGGGCGTGCCGCCCGAGCGCCTCAGCGAAGCCGCCGAGCGCCAGGGGGCCTTCATCACCCACACCGTCAGCGGATCGCCGGCGACCTGCGCGCGCCGGATCGAGGCCTTCATGCGCGACTGCGAGCTGGACGGGGTGATGCTGATCTTCCCCGACTATGTAGAGGGCCTGGCCGTGTTCGGGGCCGAGATCCTGCCCGCCCTGCGCGCGGCCTTCGCGTGAACGCCGCCACGCGCCGACCTGGCCGCCTGGCTCGATCCGGCGCGCACGGCGCTGATCGTCATCGACGCCCAGGCCGACTTCGCCTCGCCGGACGGCGCCATGGCCAGGGCCGGGGCCGATCTTACCGCCGTCCCGGACGCCCTGGCGGCGATGGCGCGGCTGGTGGAGGCCGCCCGCGCGGCGGGGGTGAGCGTCGTCTTCACGAGAGTCGAAACGCGGCCGCAGAGCGATTCCGCAGCCTGGGCGGAACAGATCCGGCGGCGCGGCGGCGATCCCGACCTCGACGCCGCCGTCTGCCGGGCCGGTTCGGCGGGCGCGGCGTTCATTGGCCTGCGCCCGGCCGAGACCGACCTGGTGATCGCCAAGCGCCGCTACAGCGCCTTCTTCGCGACCGGCCTGCACGAGGCGCTCGCGGCCCGTGGGATCGACACCCTGGCGCTCTGCGGCCTCACCACCGAATGCTGCGTCGACTGCACCGCGCGCGACGCCTTTCATCTCGACTATCACGTCTTCATCGCCGCCGACGCCTGCGCCGCCTATGAGGCCGATCTCCATGCGGCGGCCCTGAAGAGCCTTGGCCTCAACTGCGCCATCCTTGTATCGTCCGCCGAGATCGTCGAAGCTTGGCGAAAGTGAGCCTGGGGAGAGGCCGTCCCCCCACCTGCGTCATCCCGGGTGCAGTGGAGCGAAGCGCAACGGAAGCCCGGGACCCAGGGGCCACATTCAACGAACGTTTCCGCCGCCGCGGCTGAGAGGTCCGTTCCGGTCCCCTGGGTCCCGGCTCTCCGGCCTGCAAGAGGGCAGGCCTGCGGCCGGGATGACGCAGGTGGGTGGGTGGCGTCGTGCCGTCGCGCGCGGGATCGCGCCGGTGGAAGGGGTTCGCGGGATTTGGCGGATTGAGACGGCGCCGGCCGCCTTTCGCGCTTGGCCTTAAGCCTCTATAGCCAGCGCCAAACCTGGCAGCCGGAGCCCACGCCAATCTCATGGCGAAGATCAAGGTCGCCAACCCGGTCGTCGATCTCGACGGCGACGAGATGACCCGCATCATCTGGCAGCTGATCAAGGACAAGCTGATCTTCCCCTTCCTCGATCTGCCGATCGACTACTACGACCTGGGCATGGAGCACCGCGACGCCACCGACGACAAGGTGACCGTCGACGCGGCCGAGGCGATCAAGCGGCATGGCGTCGGCATCAAGTGCGCGACCATCACCCCGGACGAGGCGCGGGTGAAGGAATTCAATCTCAAGAAGATGTGGAAGTCGCCCAACGGCACCATCCGCAACATCCTGGGCGGCGTGGTCTTCCGCGAGCCGATCATCTGCAAGAACGTGCCGCGCCTGGTGCCCGGCTGGACCCAGCCGATCATCATCGGCCGCCACGCCTTCGGCGACCAGTACCGCGCCACCGACTTCGTGGTGCCCGGCAAGGGCAAGCTGACCATCAAGTTGGGAGGGCGAGGACGGCGAGGTGATCGAGCACGAGGTGTTCGACTATCCCGGCGGCGGCGTCGCCATGGCCATGTACAACCTCGACGAGTCGATCGACGACTTCGCCCGCGCCAGCCTCACCTATGGCCTGGACCGCAAGTATCCGGTCTATCTCTCCACCAAGAACACCATCCTCAAGGCCTATGACGGGCGCTTCAAGGACATCTTCCAGCACATCTACGAGGCCGAGTTCGCCGAGCGCTACAAGGCCGCCGGCGATCACCTACGAGCACCGGCTGATCGACGACATGGTGGCCTCGGCGCTGAAGTGGTCCGGCGGCTTCGTCTGGGCCTGCAAGAACTACGACGGCGACGTGCAGTCCGACCAGGTGGCCCAGGGCTTCGGCTCGCTGGGCCTGA
Organism: uncultured Alphaproteobacteria bacterium; assembly: GCA_963817995.1. Lineage (GTDB taxonomy): Bacteria > Pseudomonadota > Alphaproteobacteria > Caulobacterales > Caulobacteraceae > Acaudatibacter. The sequence continues at coordinate 40,519 of CAWFQJ010000010.1, read as the reverse complement.
TGACCTCGGTGCTGATGACCCCGGACGGCAAGATCGTGGAGGCCGAGGCCGCCCACGGCACGGTCACCCGCCACTACCGCCAGCATCAGCGCGGCGAGAGCACCTCGACCAACTCCATCGCCTCGATCTTCGCCTGGACCCGGGGCCTGAAGCACCGCGCCAAGCTGGACGACAACGCCGCCCTCGACCGCTTCGCCGAGACCCTGGAAAAGGTCTGCGTCGACACGGTCGAGGCCGGCTTCATGACCAAGGACCTGGCCCTGCTGGTCGGCGACCACCAGGGCTGGCTGACCACCGAGGGCTTCCTCGACAAGGTGGCGGAGAACCTCGACGCGGCGCTCGGCGCCTAAGGCGCAGGATTCAAAAGTGTAGAGCCTGATTCACCCTTCACATCTGTTCCGTGTGAAGGGATCAGGCTCTAACCCGCCGCCAGCGCGGCCCTGACCGCCGCGATGCCCTCATCGGCGCGTGGCGCCATCCGGCGCGCCGCCCTGGGCGAAGTCGGGTTTGCCGCCGGCGCCCTGGCCGCCCATGGCGGTGACCGCGGCCCTGGCCAGATCGACGGCGCTGAAGCGGGCCTGGGCCGCGCCGCTGACCACCACGGTGTTGGCCACCTTGCCGTCGAGCACGCCATTGAGCGCCACCACGCCATCGGGAACCTGTTTGCGGAAGGTCTCGGCGATGGGGCGCAGATCCTTGCCGCCGACGCCCTGCAGGACCCGGCCGATGAACTTCACCCCGCCGATCTCCTCGGGCGGCGCCTCGCCGGCCGCGCCGCCGCCGCCGACGGCGAGCTGACGCCGGGCGTCGGCCAGGTCGCGCTCGAGCTTGCGGCGCTGGGCCTCCAGACTTTCCACCCGCGCGACGACCTCGGCCACCGGCGTCTTGAACTGATCAGCCAACGCCTTGGCCACCGCCGCCTGATCGAGCAGATAGCGCCGCGCCGGCTCGCCGGTGAGGGCCTCGATGCGGCGAACGCCGGCGGCGATCCCCTGCTCGGCGACGATCTTGAAAAGGGCGATATCGCCGGTGCGGGCCACGTGGGTGCCGCCGCACAGCTCCACCGAATAGGCGCCCTCGCCTTCCAGGGCCCGGCCGAGGGTGAGGACGCGGACGCTGTCGCCATATTTCTCGCCGAACAGGGCCACGGCGCCGGCGTCGATGGCGTCGGCGGGGCTCATCTCGGCGGTGTCGGCCGGCAGGTTCTGGCGGATGACGGCGTTGACCTCGGTCTCGATGGCCTCGATCTCGGCCGCCGTCAGCGGGCCGCCGTGGCTGAAGTCGAAGCGCATGCGATCGGCGTCGACCAGCTGGCCCTTCTGGGCCACGTGGGGGCCGAGCACATGGCGCAGGGCGGCGTGCACCAGGTGCGCGGCCGAGTGGTTGAGCCGGGTGCGGGCGCGCCGATCGGCGTCGACGGTCAAGCTCGCGCCCGCGCGCCGAGCTCCAGGGCGCCCTGGGTGATCTTCAGGTGGTGGACGTGGAGGTCGCCGGCCTCCTTCTGGGTGTCCAGCACGTCGGCGCGGCCGCCGGGCCAGACCGCCTGGCCGCGGTCGCCGGCCTGGCCGCCGCTTTCGGCGTAGAAGGGCGTGCGGTCGAAGAGGGCCAGGACTTCATCGCCGTCGCTCGCCGCGGAGACCTCGGCGCCGTCCTTGACCAGGGCCAGGAGTTCGCCCTCGCCGGCGACCGCCTCATAGCCGTCGAACACGGTGGGGCCGAGGCTGTCGCGCAGGGCGAGCCAGACGCCGCTCTGGGCCTGCTGGCCAGACCCCGCCCAGCTCTCGCGGGCCATGGTCCTCTGGGCGTTCATGGCGGTCTCGAAGCCGGCGAGATCGACGCCGATGCCGCGCGGCCGCACCGCATCCTGGGTCAGGTCGAGGGGAAAGCCGTAGGTGTCGTAGAGCTTGAACGCGGTCTCGCCGGAGAGGATGTCGCCTTCGCCGAGGCCCACGGTCGCCTCCTCCAGCAGGGCCATGCCGCGGCCGAGGGTGCGCTGGAAGCGCTCCTCCTCCTGGCGCGGAGGGTTTCGGCGATCACCGGCTCGGCGCGGCGCAGCTCGGGATAGGCCTCGCCCATTTCGGCCACCAGGGTGGGCACCAGGCGGTGCATCAGCGGATCCTTGGCCCCCAGCAGGTGGGCGTGGCGCATGGCCCGGCGCATGATCCGGCGCAGGACATAGCCGCGGCCCTCGTTGGAGGGGGTGACGCCATCGGCGATCAGGAAGCTGGTGGAGCGCAGATGGTCGGCGATCACCCGGTGCGAGGGGCCGTTGGAGGCGCCGCCGGCGCCGCCCACCAGCGCGCGGCTGGCGTCGATCAAGGTGCGGAAGAGGTCGATGTCATAGTTGTCGTGCACGCCCTGCATGACCGCGGTCAGGCGCTCGATGCCCATGCCGGTGTCGATGGAGGGCTTGGGCAGGTCGCGGCGGGTTCCGTCGGCGAACTGCTCGATACTGCATGAACACCAGGTTCCAGATCTCGGTGAACCGGTCGCCGTCCTCATCGGGCGAGCCGGGGGGCCCGCCGGGCACATGATCGCCGTGATCGTAGAAGATCTCCGAACAGGGACCGCAGGGGCCGGTGTCGCCCATCGACCAGAAATTATCGTTGGAATCGATGCTGATGATCCGGCTGTCCGGCAGGCCGGCGATCTTGCGCCACAGGGCGGCGGCGTCCTGATCGGAGGCATGGTGGGTGACGGTGAGTCTGGCCGGGTCGATGCCGAGATCGCGGGTGATCAGGGTCCAGGCCAGCTCGATGGCCTCGGCCTTGAAATAGTCGCCGAACGAGAAATTCCCCAGCATCTCGAAGAAGGTGTGGTGGCGGGCGGTGTAGCCGACGTTGTCGAGATCGTTGTGCTTGCCGCCGGCGCGGACGCACTTCTGCGAGGTGGTGGCGCGCGGCGCCGGCGGGGTTTCGGCGCCGGTGAAGATGTTCTTGAACGGCACCATGCCGGCGTTGACGAAGAGCAGGGTCGGGTCGCTGCGCGGCACCAGCGGGGCGGAAGGGACCACCGCATGATCGGCGGCGGCGAAATACCCCAGGAACTGGCGTCGGATGTCGTTCAAACTTGGCATGGCTGGCGCATAGCATTTAGCGCCGGAACGACAAAGAACGAGAGGCGAAGGAAACGGATGACCGGGAGCGAGGTCCCCGGCCCCGGCTACTCCTCCGCCGTATCGGTCGGGCCGATGAGGAGCTCTTCCTCGATCTTGGTGGCGTTGCCGCGCACCTGATCCTCGATCTCGGCGGCGATATCGGGATTGGCCTTGAGGAATTCGCGGGCGTTGTCGCGGCCCTGGCCGATGCGCTGGCTGTTCCACGAGAACCAGGAGCCGGATTTCTCGATCACCCCGGCCTTGACGCCAAGATCAATGATTTCGCCGAGCTTGGAGATGCCCTGGCCATACATGATGTCGAACTCCACCTCGCGGAACGGCGGGGCGACTTTGTTCTTGACCACCTTGACCCGAACATTGTTGCCGACGATTTCGTCGCGCAGCTTCACCGAGCCGGTGCGGCGGATATCCAGGCGTACCGAGGCGTAGAACTTCAGGGCGTGACCGCCGGTGGTGGTTTCGGGGCTGCCGTACATCACGCCGATCTTCATGCGGATCTGGTTGATGAAGATCACCAGGGTCTGGGTCTTGGAGATCGAGGCGGTGAGCTTGCGCAGGGCCTGGCTCATCAGCCGCGCCTGGAGGCCGGGGAGGCTGTCGCCCATCTCGCCCTCGATCTCGGCCCGGGGCGTGAGGGCGGCCACGGAGTCGATCACCACGATATCCACCGCGCCCGAGCGCACCAGGGTGTCGGTGATCTCCAGGGCCTGCTCGCCGGTGTCGGGCTGGGCCACCAGCAGATCGTCGAGATTGACGCCGAGCTTATGGGCGTAGGACGGATCGAGCGCATGCTCGGCGTCGACAAAGGCGGCGACGCCGCCGGCCTTCTGCACCTCCGCCACCACATGCAGGGCCAGGGTGGTCTTGCCCGAGCTTTCCGGCCCGTAGATCTCCACCACCCGGCCCTTGGGCAGGCCGCCGATGCCCAGCGCGATATCGAGGCCAAGGGAGCCGGTGTGCACCGACTCGATCTCCACGATCTTGCCCTTGTCGCCCAGCTTCATCACCGAGCCCTTGCCGAAAGCCCGATCGATCTGGGTCAGAGCGGCCTCGAGAGCCCGCTGCTTATCGCCTTCTTCTTTTCCCACCAGCCTCAGCGCCATGTTGCTCATTTTCGATCCCGCCATCTCTATCCCATGATTCCGCCGGCTGGCTGGCCCCAAAGACAATCCGGCAGACCGCCGCCGATCCCGACTCGTGTACCCGTTTTGTTCCGGCGCGGCAAGTTGCTATTTTGTTCGCTTGTGGCGTTTGTCGGTGACGCCGCTCAGAACCACATATCCTTCACGCACCGCCCGTCCCGGACACCCTCCCAGGTATCGACGCCATCGAAGTGGTGGATGGGGATATCGGCGACCGCCTCCGGCTCGGCCAGGCGCAGGTTGACGCCCATGCGTCGCCGTCCCTCGCGGATCGGCGCTCAGCGCGCGCCAGTAGGCGACGATCCCGCAGGTGGGGCAGAAATGGTTGGCGAGGCTGGCGTCGCCCAGACATAGACGGCGCTCTCGCCATCGACATGGACATCGACGCCTTCGTGGCCATAGCCCCAGAGCGCGCCGCGCCGGCGGCACATGGAACAGTTGCAGGCGGTGGCGTGGTCAGGCACGCCATCGAACCGCCAGCCCACCTGGCCGCAATGACATCGTCCTTGCAACATACGCCCCTCCGCGCCCGAGCGAGTTTACAGGGGTTGTAGCATCAGGGCCGCCGGGGCGCGCGCAGGGTTGCTTTGGCTAGGTTGGCGCCAAACCTGAGCTTGCCCCGTTGGCGCGCGCTCGTTGGAGTTGAACTGACATCGGGCAGAGTAGCAATGAATGCGAGCCGCCGTTTTCGTTCGAACTCACGCACGGGCGGAATGCCCGAGCATCGCGAACATGTGGGCGTTGGCAGGCCTCGCCTCCCTCACCGCCAAACCGGCGCCATGCGCGCCGAACGCCGCCAAGGCCTGGGTGAATTGACCGGGCCTCGCCGCGGCCGGGGCCGCGCCCGCCGAGGATTCGCCCAGCAGGAGGCCGCCGTAGAAGCCTGAATTCGCCGCATCGGAGGTGACCGAGAGGGTGGCGCTCAGGGTGAGGCTGTCGGCGCCAAGGGCGGCCCCGGTCGCGAGCGATCCAAGGTCCACCTGATTGTCGGCGAAATAGGACTGCGCGGCGGCGGCGCTGGCGAAGGTTTTGCTGAGCACATCGACGCCGTCGGCGACCAGATCGAACTGGATGCTGGTCACGCCCGAGCCGGTCCCCATCCCGCCGTAGAGTCCGACGAGAAGGTCTTGGCGCGAACCAAGTTTGGTGAGATCCACCGTCTCGCTGAACTGGCTGGTGACGATCTGGGCCGCCTTTCCCGCCGTGGAATAGCCGCCGCCCAGCTCACCCACCGCGAAGAATACCGGCGTGGCGCCGAAGGCGGTTTTGATGGCGCTGTTGGCGCCGGCCTTGAAGATGGCGGCAGTGGTGGCCGTGGTGGGCGCGCCGTTTAACTGGGCGATGGTCTGGCCGCCGGCGGCGAAGGCGGCGGCGGTCCCGCCGATACCGGCCACCGCCTTGGCGACGCTTGTCCCATCGACGCCGCCGCCGGCGCTCGCCGCCGCATCGGTCACCAACAGTCCGCCGATCGTGGTGATGGTGGCCGTGGCCGTGTAGGTTCCGCTCTGGCCCCTGGCGGTGGTGGTCGCGGTCGCCGCGCCGATCTTCGAGGCGAAATAGTCGCCCCCCAGTGCGTGCGACGCCGCGGTCACCTCCCCGGTTCCATAGGCCGCGGTGGTGGCCGTGGCCGTTCCCGAGGTCAATCCCCCGCCCCCGCCCGCGTTTGACGTCGCCGTGACGCTCGCGCCGCCGTGAGCGATGACGCTCGCCGCCGCCGCCCCGCCCGCGCGGGCCTGGCTGCCGCCGCCGCTGGCGTTGGCGTTGGCGATCACGGTTGATGCCCCGGTCAGGGACAGGGATGCGTTGGCCTTGCCGCCCACGCCCTCGATGACGCCCAAGGACCCGCCGACGCCGCCGTCCGCGTTGCTGGAGCCGCTGACCGACAGGCTCTTCGTCGCGTTGAGCGTGTCGTTGAACGTCAAGGCCGACGTCGCCGCGCCTCCCGCGCCGCAGAGCACCGCCGAGCCGGCCGCGCCCCCCGCGCCGCCGGTGGCGGTCTGGGTGAGGGAGAGGCTGCCGCCATCGGTCGAGCCGATCACGCCCTTGGTCTGGGTCGTCGTCAGGGTGCTGGCGCCGCCGGCGCCCCCCTTGGCCCCGTCCGCTGCGGCGCCGCCGGCCCCGGCCGTCTGGCTCGCGAAGGCGGCGGCCGAGCCCGAACCGGGCGCCGTCGCCGTGGCGCTGACCGTGGCCACGCCGCCGGCCCCGCCGGTCTTGCCTGCGCCATCGCTGAGGCCGCCGGCGCCGCCGGTGGCCACGGCGTTGACGGTGGAGTCCGCGCCGACGCCTAAGGCCGTCGCGCTGGCGTTTCCTCCGGCGGCGCCGAGGCCGGGAGACCCGCCAACCGCGCCGCCGCCATAGCCGCCGGTGGCCTCGGCATAGCTTGAGATTTCACCCGCCCGGTCAGGGCCGATAGCGCCGTCGCGCCGCCGGCTATGGCCCCTCCGGAGCGGCCATAGCCGCCGCCGCCGCCGAAAGCCTGGATCGTCGAATTGATCGAGGCGCTCTGGGTGATGTTCTGGGTGGTGTCGTCGAAGGTGAGATCGGCCACCGCCGCGCCGTTTTCCGCCACGCCGCCCGAGCCGGCCAACTGGACCGCCGCCGCGATGGCGGAGCCATCCAGAGCCGTGCTGACCGCCCGGGCGCTGGCGTTCGCGCCGCCGCCGGCGCCGCCGGCATAGCCGACACCGCTTCCTTCCGCGCCCTGGGCCGCCTCGGCCGTCGCGGACGCCGTGGCCGCGACCACCGCGGTTTCGCTGGCCGAAGCGGTGGCCTGGCCGCCGTCCCCACCCGATCCCAGCAAGGTCGTCTGGTAGGGATAGACCTGACCCCCGGAGGCGCTGTAGCGTCGGCGTTGCCCACCGCCAATACGCCTCCAATATCCTGAACCATGGCGGTCGCGCCGCCGCCCTTGGCGCTTAACGCGCCATCGCCGCCGGTCCCGCCGCCGGCGCCGGCGGTGGCCAGCTCGGTGTCCAGGACCGTGCTGGCGGCCCCGCCGGTGATCTGGCTCGTCGCGGTGGCCGCGCCGCCCACGGCGGCGCCCGACCCGGCGCCGACGGCGCCGCCATTGGCGCCATAGGCGGTGTCATTGACACTGATCGTCGCGCTCTGCGTGGGCTTGCCGAGGTCGTCGAAGGTGAGGCTCGCGGTGGCCTCCCCGCCCGCGCCCGCCGCGCCCGTGTCGCTGGCGCCGCCTGCGCCGCCTGACGCGATCTGGGCGAGCGTGAGGGCGCCGCCGTTGGTGTAGACATCCTTGACCGCATCCACCAGGTTGCTGGCCAGTCCGGCGCCGCCATTGGCGCCGTGCGTGCCGTAGCCGCTGGCGCCCATCGCCTGGCTAACGCTCAAGCTGGCGTTTCCCCCGGCGCTGGTCACCCGGCCGCCGGCCGTTGCGGTCGCCTGGCCCGCGGTCGCGCCGGTTCTTCCAACTCCGTCGCTGTTGCCGCAGGCGCCGGACGACGACCGTCACCGCGACATTGATGGAGGCGCCCGTGGCGTAGCCTCGACCCGTCGCGGCCCCGCCGACGGCGCCGTCGGCGTCGATCGAATGTTGGACCTCCGTGCCGCCGCCGGCCCCGCTGGCCACGTTCACCATCGCCTGGACCGAACCGGCGCCGGTGATGGTCGCCACCCCTTCGGCGGCGCCCCCGAGCCGACCGTTCACCCCGGTTCCATTGCCGGTGGCGTAGTACTCCGGGCCGCCGCCATTTCCGCCCGTCGCCTGCAGAGCCACGACGATGGCCGTGCTGTGGGTGGTGTTTTGGGTGAGATCATTGAACGTCAGATCGGAGGAGGCATTGCCCGCCGCGCCGCCGACTCCCATGCCGGCCGTGCCGCCGCCGCCGGCTTGCGCCGTTTGCTCCAGGGTAAGGCTGCCGCCATAGGTTCGGCCACTGACCGCATTGGTCATGTAGCTGTTGGCGCCCGCCCCACCGCTCGAGTGGTCGCCGCCATCGAGGAAATCCGCCCCACCGCCGGACCCGGAAATCTGCGTGGCCGAGGCCTGGGCGTTGGCGCCCTTGAACCGGCTCACCGAGGTCGCGGTCGCGGTCGCCGCACCGCCGGCGCGCGCCACCCCCGCCACCGTTCCGCCGCCGCCTCCGCCCGTGGCCGAGGCGATGGCGACGCTCGACCCCAGACTGTTGGTATCGCTCACGGAAGCGACGGCGGCCCCTGCGGCGCCCCCGGCGGTGCTGTCACGTCCGTTCACCTTGCCCTGGCCGCCTTGGCCGGAATAGCCGCCATTGCCGCCGACCGCCGTGGCGGTGGACGACGTTCCGCCGGCGAAGGCGCCTGACGTCTTCAAACTCGCGGTGGCCTTGCCACCCGCCGCGCCATTGCCGCCATTGCCGCCGTTGCCCGTGTAAATCTCGCCGTTGTTGGCCCCGCTGGCCCCATTGCCGGCGTGTCCGCCCTGGCCGCCATAGGCTTCGGCGGTGTTTACCGCGTCGACGCCGCCGTTGTTGATCGCGCTGGCGGCGCCGCCGGCCGAGCCGTTTCCACCGGACTGACCGGGCAGCGCGCCATCGGCCCCGCTGGCTCCGTTGGTTCCAAAAACCTGAACGTCCATGGCGAGTTCTCCGGGGTCGGCAATTCGACCGCCATCGACATAGGGCCGTGGAAAGTGACGACCCTCCCCCCTTTTGGGGGTATCGGCCGAGGTTATTCGGCGACGACTAAGTAATAACCGCCGAGCTCCGGTGAGGCTTGTTGTCCGCCCTCGTCGTCGACAATCGGGCCACTCATCTTTCGTCGTTTGGAGAATACCGGTGGCGACGCAAGATGCGCTTCGTCGCCAAAGTCAAAACGGCCACCGGGCCGAGGGAAATCTTTATCCCTTGTGATTTTTTCTCAGCCGCCAAGCAGCCCAAGCAACGGCCGGACCTTTTCAGCCTTGACCTCACTGAGCTGACCCAAGCCTCCGCGCGCTCGCGCCGCGTCGAAAGCGCGCGCCAAGGCGGCCTTGGGCAGGAGACCCAGGATCTCGCGCTCGATATCGGCGGCGCCGGGCGGCGGTTGGGTGGGCGCATCCGGCCGGCGGATGGCGGAGAAGTCGACGGCGAGGCCGGCGGCGGCGCGCACGCGCGCCTCGGCGTCCGCGGCCTGTTCGGGAGCGCCGGTGTCGAGGACGAGATCGCAGTGGCTGAGGCCGGCGAGGATCGCCAGGGCCCACATGTAGAAGACCATCCCATAGCGGGCCTCGTCCGGCATGGCCGCGATGACGGCGGGATAGAAGCGCTTGGGCTTGATGAGACGCTCTGGGCCTCGGCGCAGGCGGCTGCGCGCGGCCATGGGGGCGATGAGGGGGTGGGCGGCGTTGCGCTCCAGGATCAGGTGCAGGTTGATGAAGTAGTCGGGCGTGCCGGCCTGGGCATGGCGCATGTAGGAGCCCCAGATCTCCGCCGGATCGCGCTCCACGTGCACGTCGTAGGAGCCGAAGGCCTCACGGATCCAGGGCACCCGCAGCCAGGTGCGGTTGCAGCCGAGCACGGGGCGCAGGCTTTTGGCGCGGGCGAAGTCGATCAGGCCGGCGTGATAGAGGCGAAGCGGCTCGTGCGTGTCGCCGGCCTCCAGGACGAAGCGATCGAAGGCGAAGGATCGGTGAAACCCCCTGACGCCGCGCCGGCCGAGAAGTGGCAGGTATTCGGCGTAGTAGGGCGTCTCCAACGCCGGATGGCGGTTGGCGGCCACGGCCTCTTGCCAGTCTTCCCCCATGGCGCGCTGCGCGGTGAGCCGGGCGAGGCCGGGATAGAGCTGTTCGAAATAGGCGTAGGTTCCGGCCGCCGCGCGGAACCGCGACCAGGCGTAGGTGCTGCCGCTGCGCCAGAGGCCGTGCAGGAAGATCGGCCGGGCGTCCGGCGCGGCGGGCGCGTCCAAGCTGACCGCCTAGCCTTTCAGGAAAGCCCGGGCGGCGGCGAGGAAGCCGTCCGGCGCATCCAGGGGGATGCTGTGTCCGGAGCCCTTCACCTGCGCGAACTTCGCGCCGGGAATGGTCTGGACCGTGCGCTCGGCGATCTCCGGCGAAAGGATGTCGGACAGCTCGCCGCGAATGAGCAGGGCGGGGACCTCGATGGCGGCGCAGGAGTCCCAGGCGACCTCGGGGCGGCGGGGGCGAAGGACGCCCGGCGCACGCAGGGCCCGGTCGTAGCGCCACGTCCAGACGCCATCCTCGGTGCGCATCAGATTGTTGTCGACCCGGTGGCGATGGTGCGCCTCCGGCGGCCGCGGATCGAGGGCTCTCGCCTGGGCGAAGGCCTCATCCTTGCTGGCGAACACGTCCTTGGCCTTCTGGCCTTCCTGGATGCGCGCGGCGCCGGACCGCACCAGCTCCGGGGCGATATCGACGATCACCACCGCCGCCAGTTCCTTGGGCCGGCGGCCGGCGTATTCCATGGCCACCATGCCGCCCATGGAAAGGCCCAGGAGGGTGAAGCGCGTGAGGCCCAGGGCCTGGACGAAGGCCGCCAGATCGTCGGCCATGTCCTCGACGCCATAGCGCTCGGCCGGCGCCCAGCCGCTCTCGCCATGCCCCCGCTGATCCAGGGCGATGACGCGGTAGCGATCGGTCATGGCCTGTGCGAACGCATCCCAGGACCGGGCGTGGCCGGTGTAGCCGTGCAGCAGGATGAGGACCGGCGCGCCCGGGCGGGTTGCCGGCCAGTCGCGATAGTGGAAGCGCAGGCCGCGCATCTCGATCAGTTCGTCGGCGACGGTGGCGGGCGGGGCGGTCATGGGCGTCTCCTGCCCGGCATTTTGCAGCACGGCGAAGGCCGCGTCACCTGCGCTCGGGAGGCGCGTTTCAGTCGCCGCAAATCCGACGCCAACGCTCCCCGCTCCTACCGTCCTGGCCGTGGTCGTCGGTACCGGCCATCCATTGGGCTTGCAGCCTGCCTTGGACGTGCGCGCACACGTCCACCCAACGGAAGCGTGTTCATGGGTGGCCGGGACAAGCCCGGCCATGACGTTTGTTGGGGGGATGACGCAGGCATGGTGGGGATGGGGAAGAGCGAGGCCCCGGAAACCGTGGCGTCCCCCCGCCGCAAGCGGGTTTCGTCACGGGGGGCGAGAGGCGCTATTCTGGTGGTCGAATCTCACGCCTGAGACCAAAGCGAGCGCGGCCCTTGACCCTTTTTCTGGCGACCTTCACCACCCTGCTGGCGATCATCAATCCGCTGGAGGCGCTGCCGGTCTATCTGGGCTTCACGGAGGGGATGGACGACAAGGCGCGCCGGTCGCTGGCGATCCGCTCGTGCGTCTACGCCCTTTTGCTGATGTTCTTCTTCCTGGTGTTCGGCGCCCTGCTGCTGCGGGTGTTCGGCGTGCCGCTGAGCATGGTGCGGATCGCCGGCGGCATCATCCTCACCCAGCTGGGGTTCACCCTCTTTTCGTCGCCGATGAAGATCGTCAGCGACGCCGCGAGCTCGGGCCCCGCCGGCGAAGTCGCCGAGCGATGTCGCCTTCGTGCCCATGGCCATGCCGATCATGTTCGGGCCCGGGGCCATGGCGACAATTCTGGGCATGACCGCCCATATCAAAAGCTCCGGCGACGAGATCATGGGCCTTGTCGAAGTCTCGGCGGCGCTGGTGGCGACCATGGGCGCGACCATGCTGATCCTTTTGAGCGCCAAGCGGGTGCAAAGGCGCCTGGGCCCTCGGGGGATCGACGCGGCCACCCGCATCGTCGGGTTCTTCGTGGCGTCCATGGGCATCGGCATGGCCTTCAACGGGGTGATCGAAGCCCTCCAGACCCACGGCATGACCTATCTGCACTGAGACCGGCTAGGCTCCCAAGCCGCGACGCTGGGCCAAGGCGGCCACGGTGGCCGTGCCGATCGGGCCGGCTTCGTCATGCAGCCAGCATTCGCCGATGGCGACGCCGTCGGTGGCATGGTGATTGACCACCTCGAAGCCGATCCATTTGGTGGTGGGCAGGCGGTGCAGATAGACGGTGACGTCGCTGTTGATCCAGGCCAGGCCGGCGTCGCCGGCGTTGGCGAAGGGGCTGGCGAAATCGGCGGCCAGGGCCACGCGGGCGAAGGGCGTCAGCGGCTCGCCGCCGATCAGCTCGCGCACCTCGCTCATCCACAGGCGCCGTTCGCCGAGCGAGCCGAAGGCGCCGACGATGGGGCGCACCGCCCACATGCCGCCAAGGCTGGCCTCGGCGCCGGCGGGCGGCGCCTCATCGGGCCCCGGCGCGCCCCAGGTTGGCGGCGACCAGACATTGCCGGCCGGATTCTGCGTGCGCCGCAGGAGCTGGCAGGTGGCCCTGGCCATGGAGACGCCGGCGCTGAAGAACTCGGCGTCTATCACCTTGATGCGCGATCCTTCCCGGACGGCGCGGGTGACCACCTCCACGGGCGAAAGATCGGGAAGGCGGTACATGTCGACGGTGAGCCGGGCGGGCATGAAGTCGTCGCCGCCGTGGGCGCGTTCGATCTCGCGCGCCAGAAGGCCGATGACCACGCGGCCGTGCAGGGAGGTCTCGCTCCACGGCCCCCGGCTGATCGGCGTCGGCCTAAGCTTGCCGCCCTCGCGGATGAAGAAAGGTTGCTCGCTCACGCCCCCGCCTTGTTGGTCGCTATTGGGTCCACTGTCTGGAGAGCGCCTGGGCCTCCTCGCGAAGCCGGGGCTGGGCGATCTGGAGTTCGGCGCTGACCTGTTTGAAATCGTCGGTCATGTATTTCACATGGCCGCAGCGGGCGTTGAAATCGGCCACCACGGCGTCGAGCTTGGAGAGAAACGCCAGGGTCTTGATGGTCGGATCGACGTCGTTGAGGCGCTCCTTGTTGAACATGCAATATCTGAGCTGATTGCGGTCAAGCAACACGCCGGGCGTGGCCGGGGGCCGGCTCTCGGTGGGGCCGGCGGCGGGAATGACCGCCAGGGGGTTGGCGCCGGCCGCCTGGTCGGCTCGGGATGTCGAGGCGCCCGCGCCTCTGGACGATCCCGCCTCCGCTCCGGAAGCGTGCTGGAACGGCGCGAGGCCGCCCCTCGCTCCCGACGCCGCGCCGAGCAGCATCGCCCGGTACTGGAAAGCCAGAAAAACCAGGGTGGCCAGGACGATCACCCCGACAAGCACCCAGATGATGGCGTCGCGCGAAGCCGGCCGTCGCGGGCGGGCGGAGACCCTGGGAAACAGGCCCTGGGGCGCCTCGCCCTCCATGACCAGGCTCGCGGGCGCGCGTAATGGCGCGGCGGTGGCTGGGGCGGGGGCGGCCGGCGCCTCGCTCAGCTTCTTCAGGAACGCCTGATCGGCCGCGATATCGGCGTTGGAGGTGGGCAGATCCTCGAAGGCGCCGTGCAGGGCGACGAGGATCTCCGAGGCGGCGGCGCCCTGGCGCCGGTCGTTGGCGATATAGAGGCTGGCGTTGCGGATCTTGCCATAGAGGCGAAGCGACCTGGGCTCGTCCACACCCAGGCTCTTGGCGAGGCGCAGGGCCGGCTGGCTGAGCGCGCGCCATTTGGGAAGGGCCTCCAGCACCTCCGGCGCGGTGGCGTCGCGGCCGTCGGTCATTCGGGCGAGCGCCTCGTCGACCTCGGTCTCCACCGCGGCGAAGGGCTCCGAAGAGCCCTGGTAGTATTGCGCCATCGCCTCGTCGAGAAACCGCGTCTGCCCGGCGCGCGGGGCCTTCAAGAGCGTCGAAAGGATCTCCTGGACGTTTCCGCGGGCCGCCATGGCCTCGAGGGCGGCGGCGGCATGGGCCTGGGTCAAAACCGCCAGGGCCGCGCTCAGTTCGGCGGACTCCACCGGCGGCGCGCCGGAGGCCGCGTGAAGTTCGTTTATGAGATCGCCCACGGTGGAAAGATCGAGGCTGCGATGGGCGGCGTCGAGCGGGGCCACGAAATCGCTCGAGCGCAGGCGGCGGCAGGCGTCGGCGGCCACATTGGCCTTGGTCAGGGGCGGCAATTCCTGAAGCGCCGCCATCAGGGTCGCCGAATCGCCCTTGGCCATGGCCTCGAACAGGACCTGGGCGGTCAGGGGACCGACGTCGATGATCCAGGCGAGCTCCGCGCCCAGGCGTCCGTCGCGGGAAAGAAGGCGCTGTTTCGCCGCCAGCAGACTCGGCTCGGCCTCTGGCTTGGCCGCCCGCCGGGCCTGGTAGGCGGCCTCGATCTGGTCGGCCGTGGAGCGCGGCGTGACCGGGAGGGCGACAAACGGGCTGCCGGCGAGGGAGAATGCCGCCATGGGGGCCATGTCCTTCATCAAGACGCGTGCGTCGATTCGACACCCCACCCATCGGGGTGAGTTGGCCCCAAGCGGGGCCGCACGCCAAGTCAAATGTGACGGGAACGAATTTTACCGGAACGCGGAACCCCCCGGCCCACGCGCCGCTTATGCCAGCGAGCCAGAATCAAGGAGGCGAACATGAGTGACACCCCAGGCAAATCCGAAAGTCAAATCCAGGGCGAAGGCGACTACAAATCCGCCAAGCGCTTCGACGATGAGGAGGCCGCGTTCGCCAAGAGCGGCAAGGTCGAGGCCGCCGCCAAGGAAGCCGCGGAGGCGATCGACGGCCCCGAGGGGGCGGACCTCGAAGCCGCGCGGATCGCCTCGGCCAAGGGAGAGAGCCTCGCAAAGAAGGGCGGCTGATCGCCGCCGTTCAAACTTAGCGCGGGCCAGGCCTGTCCTCACGGACCGTGTTCCACAGACGTGCGTTCAGCTCATCCAGCCGCGCCATGATCTCCTGACGCTGCGGGGGGTTGAGCTGGCCGGTTCCCGAGCGATAGGCGAAGTCGGCGCGACGAACGTCATCGAGGAGGTGGAGCATGGTCGTGCCCTGGTAGGTTTCAAGCATGTCGTCGTTCATCGCCGCGCGGATGCGGGCCCTGAGCCAGTCTTCCCGGCCCCGGGTGTCCATCGGCGCGCCGGCCCAGGGATCGCGGCCGGTGTAGGCGACGTCCACATCGCTCGGAGGCCCAGGGGCGTAGGCGGCCGGCCCCGGAGGCGGACCGCGATCCACCCATCGGCCGTCGGGGCCATAGTAGCCCCAGGCGGTGGCGGTGTTGGGGATCCAGACGCCATTGGCGTCGTAATAGCCATATTGGTTGGCGCAGGTCGAATTGGCGCCGGCGATGGCGTTGCCGGCCACCGCGCCGCCGACGCCGCCGACGATGGCCCCGCCCGCGCGTCCGCCGCTGATCGCGCTGCCGAGCAGAGCGCCCACGCCGGCGCCAACGACCGTGCCCGCCGCGCGATTGGCGTTTGCGCTCGCGCATTGCGCGGCCGCGACCGAAGGGGTGATCGCCGCGACGGCGAGCCCGGCTAGAAGGAGTGGCTTGAACATATCAATGATCCTCGACCCGGCTCGCGAGGGTCGCGAGCCCGTAAACCGGGGAAACGCATCTACCCCGCGAAGGATGCATCGCCGGTTCGCGGCGGCGCGAGGATGCTCGTAAGGCGAGCGACAAGATCGGCGGGCCACACGGCGTCGGACGACGCGGCCAGATCGGCCAGGGTCCACCAGCGAATGTCGTCGACGAATTCGCGCTCCAGGGCCTGCCAGCCGGCGCGGGTGACATCGCCGCCGGCGCATCTGGCGAGGATGAAGGTGTCCTTGAAAAGCACCGGCCGCTGCTTGCGATCCTTCAGCATCACCTCGCCGCGCCAGACGATGTCGCCGAAGACGACGCCGGTGAGGCCGGTCTCCTCAAGCACCTCGCGGGCCGCCGCTTCGAGCACGGTTTCGCCCGGCTCGATGCCGCCGCCGACGGTGAACCAGGCGCCGGGCGAGTTGGGCGCGCTGGGCAGGCGGCCCTTCATGAGCAGGATGCGATCGGCCGGGTCGAGCAGAAGGACCCGGGCCGTGCGCCGCTCGCGCGTGACGGAAAGCCCGGTCAAGCCACCGGCTCGGCGGGGCGCAGGTGGGCTTTCACCCGCTCGGCCAGGCTCTTGATGTCCAGGGGCTTGGGCAGGAAGGAGACGCCGGCTTCGCCCTCCAGAAGGTCGGAGAACTCGGCTTCGGCGTAGCCGGAGATGAACATCACCGGCGCGCCGCCGAGAAACGGGCGGGCCGCCTTGAGCAGGGCCGGCCCATCCATGCCCGGCATGATCACGTCGGAGATCATCAGGTCGATGGCGCCGGCGTGGCGCTCGGCCAACGCCAGCGCCTCCTCGCCGTCCGCCGCCTCGATCACCTCATAGCCCCGATCGCGCAGCAGCCGGGCGGCGATGCCGCGCACCAGGGCCTCGTCCTCGACGAACAGGATCCGCCCGGCGCCGGAGAGATCGCGGGTGGCGATGCGCCGTTCGCTCACCCGCGGCTGCTCAAGGCTGGGCGGCGGCACATGGACCGGCAGGAAGATGCGGAACGTCGCGCCCTGGCCGGGCGTGGAGGCCACGGTGATCCAGCCCTCGGCCTGTTTGACGATGCCATAGACGGTGGCGAGGCCGAGGCCCGTGCCCTCGCCCTGGCGGCTTGGTGGTGAAGAACGGTTCGAAGATGTTGGCGATGGCCTCGGGCGCGATGCCGGGCCCGTCGTCGGCCACCTCGATCAGGGCCGTCTCGGCCGGCGGGACGCCCGGGAAGCCGAGATCGACCGCTTCTTCAGCGGTGAGTCTGGCGGCGCGAAGGGTGATGGTCCCGCCGCCTTCCGACTTCACCGCGTCGCGGGCGTTGACCACCAGGTTCATGATGGCGTTCTCGAGCTGGGCGCGATCCACCCGGACCCTGGGAAGATTGCGTCCATAATGGGTGGTGAGGGTCACGTTCTCCCGCACCAGACGGCGCAGCAGAACCTCGAACTTGGTCAGGGCTTCGCCCAGATCGAGGCTCTCCCGCTGGATGGTGGCCTTGCGCGAAAAGGTCAGGAGCTGGCGCACCACGCCGGCGGCGCGGTCCACGGTCTGGCGGATCTCGGCCAGGCTCTCGTAGGAGGGATCGCCCAGGGAGTGGCGGACCAGGAGCTCGTCAGCGCGCAGCTTGATGGCCGACAGCAGGTTGTTGAAATCGTGGGCCACGCCGCCGGCGAGCTGGCCGATGGCCTCCATCTTGTTGCGCTGGGCCAGGCGCAGCTGCATTTCCTTCTGCTGGGTGACATCGAGCAGATAGGCCACCGCCCCGTCGCCGGCCGGCGCGAGGTAGAGATCGACGGTCTTGCCTGGCGCATCGGTGAGGCTGACCTCGAAGGGCCCGGCGCGGCCGGCGCCGAAGCTGGCCCGAGCCTCGGCCAGCGGACGTTCGGCGATCAGGTCGGCCAGGCGCGCGCCGACCTTGGCCCCCGGACCGGCGATCGCCGGCAGAGCCCCGTTGACCTCGACGATCCGGCCTTCGAACGGATCGGCGCCCTCGATCAGGGCCGCGCCGAAGGGCGAGCGGGCGGCGAAGGCGTCCAGGGCCCCGGCCGTCGCGGCGGTTGGCGCCGGGGTCGGCGCGCCCGCCGGCGCCGCGAGACGCAGCAGGAAATGCTCGGGCCCCGCCGCCGCGACGCTCACGGCCTCCTCGACAGCGCCCAGGCGAAGGGTCCCTCGCCCGACGCCCTCCCGTCGGGCCGTGGTGAAAGCGGCGAACAGGCCGCCGGCGGCGGAGGGAAGACGCCTCGCCTCACCTACCCGCACCTTCCAGGCCGAATTGGCCGCCAGGATCGCGCCATCGAGGCCGCACAGGGCGGCCGGGCCTTCCAGCGCCTCCAGCACCGCTATTGGGGCGAGCGCGCGCCGCTCGCCCCGCGCTCGGCCGATCGGCAGACGAATATCCATCGCGCCTCTCCAACGGGCGCTAGGGCGCGGCCAGACCGGCGGACTTGGCCAGGGCGCGCGCCGCCTGCGCGGCCGTCTGCTTGTCAGAGTCGCGGTCGACGGCTGTAGTTGGCCGCGCGCATGGCTTCGACCGGGATCTTGCCGATCAGCGGCTGCAAGCGCCGCGCGAAGCCGCGCGTCGCCGGCCCGCTTGGGCGAGATCAGGACCACCGCGTCATAGGGCGGCAGGGCGTGGCGTGGGTCGGCCAGCACCACCAGGTGTCGGCGGCGATGCGGCCGTCGCTGGAGAAGGCGGAGATCACGTCGGCCTCGCCGTCGGTCAGGGCGCGGTACATGAAGGTCGGCTGGTAGGAGGTCTGGCCTTGCGGAACTTCAGGCCATAGGCGCCTCGCACCGCCGTCCATTCCGGCCGCGACAGGAACTCCAGGTCGGAGCCGAGGGTCAGGCTCGGCGGCGTGGGCGGCCAGATCGTCGATGGTGCGCGATGCCGCAGCGCCTTGGCCCGGTCGGCGCGCATGGCCAGGGCGTAGGCGTTCTCGAAGCCGAGCGGGCCCAGCACGACGACGCCGTCGCGGCGCTTCAGCTCGCTGGTCAGCTGCTCCAGCACCGCCGGCGCGGCCGGGATTGTCCTTGCGGCTCCAGGACATTGGCCCACAGGGTGCCGGAATAGTCGACATAGGCGTCGATCTCGCCGGCGGCCAGGGCGCGGTAGGCGACGGCCGAGCCCAGGTCCTCCTTGCGGCGTCGACGCGCGGCGCCGGCGGCTCGCAGCCGGTCGGCCATCAGCTCGGCCAGGATGTACTGCTCGGAGAAGTTCTTGGCCCCGACCACGATAGCCGCCGGCCGCGGCGCCGGCCACGACCAGCGGCGACAAGGCCGCCGGCGCGCCGACGACCAGGCCGACGGCCGCCCGCCGACGATCCGCCAGCGGCCGCGCGGTGCGCGAGCCCGATCTCGATCAGGCCCAGCAGCTGGTCGGCGACCAGCGCCAGCACCGCCGAGGCGGCGCAGCCGAACAGCACGAAGACCCAGTTCTCGGTCTGCAGGCCGGAGAAGATGTAGTTGCCGAGCGAGGTCTGGCCGACCGGCGTCGACAGGGTCGCCGCGCCGATGGTCCAGACCGCGGCGGTGCGCACGCCGGCCATGATCACCGGCGCGGCCAGCGGCAGCTCGACCTGGAACAGGCGCTGGCGGTCGGTCATGCCCACGCCCGCGCGCCGCCTCGACCGACCGCCGGATCGACGCCGAGGATGCCGGTGACGCCGTTCCGCAGGATCGGCAGCATCGAATAGAGCGTCAGGGCCAGCAGCGAGGGCAGGAAGCCCAGGGCCGGGAAGCCGTGGCCGAACCAGGCCGTGGCTCAGCGCCGAGAGCGCCAGCAGCAGCGGATAGAACAGCGCCAGCAGGGCCAGGCTGGGGATGGTCTGGATCAGGCTGGCGACGAAGCAGGCTCGGCCAGCGCACCGCGGCGCTGCGGCTGGCGGCCACCGCCAGCGGCAGGCTGATCGCGAAGCCCGAGCACCAGCGCGCAGAGGCTGAGCAGCACGTGCTGGCCGAGATAGCCCGGCAGCAGCGCGCCAGGCGGCGGCGAGCGCGGTCATCCATCGCCGCGTCCGCCCGGCCAGGGCCGCGCACCCGCTCGGCCTGGCGGCGCGGCGTCTCCATCAGGGCGCGGACCCGCGGGATCGGCATGGCCGGCCAGCAGCGCCGCCGGCGTGCCGTCGGCGACGATCTGGCCGTCGTCCATGACCACGATCCGGTCGGCCAGCAGCAGCGCCTCCATGACGTCGTGGGTGACCATCACCGTGGTCAGGCCGAGCCGCTCGTGCAGGGCGCGGTAGTCGCGGCCCAGCGCGTCGCGGGTGACCGGATCGAGGGCGCCGAACGGCTCGTCCATCAGCATGATCGTCGGCTCGGCCGCCAGGGCGCGGGCCACGCCCGACCCGCTGCCGCTGGCCGCCGGACAGGGCGGCGGGCAGCCGCGCGCCGACGTCGGCCGGCAGGGCGACCAGCTCGAGCAGTTCGGCGACGCGCGGCGGCGATTCGCGCCTTGTCCCAGCCGGCCAGCCGCGGACCGACGGCGATGTTCTCGGCCACCGTCAGGTGCGGGAAGAGGCCGACCTCCTGGAACACATAGCCGATCCGGCGGCGCAGAGGTGCGGCGGCGCGCGCCCGCCGACGGCCCGTCGACCAGCGACCTCGCCGGCGTCGGGCGTCGATCAGGCCGTTGATCATCTTCAGGGTGGTGGTCTTGCCGCAGCCCGAACCGCCCAGCAGGGCGACGAACTCGCCTTGCCCGATGCTCAACGAAAACGGGCCGACGGCGGTCGTCGTCCCGTAGGTCTTGGAAACGTTTTCGAGCCTGATCATCCCCGTCTTCAACTCCGTGCGGGGAGAGGGTCGGGCGCTAGGCGCGGCGGCCCTTGACCGTGCGTTGGACGCCCAGGGCGCCGAGGGCGGCCTGGACGATGCCCTCGGCGTCGAGGCCGGCGTGCGGCGTACATGGCCTCGGGCTTGTCCTGGTCCTGGAAGACGTCGGGCAGGGTCAGGGTGCGGACCTTCAGGCCGCGGTCCAGCGCGCCGTGCTCGGCCAGGGCGTGCAGCACGAAGGCGCCGAAGCCGCCGACGGCGCCCTCCTCCACGGTGATCAGCGCCTCGTGCTCGCGGGCCAGGCGCAGGATCAGGTCCACGTCGAGCGGCTTGGCGAAGCGGGCGTCGGCCACGGTGGTCGAGAGGCCGCGGGCGGCCAGCATGTCGGCGGCCTTCAGGCTCTCGGCGAGGCGCGTGCCGAAGGACAGGATGGCGACCGCCGTCCCTTCGCGCACGATGCGGCCCCGGCCGATCTCCAGCGGCTCGGCGAGCTCGGGGATGGTCGACGCCGACGCCGTCGCCGCGCGGATAGCGGAAGGCGCTGGGCCGGTCGTCGATGGCGACGGCGGTGGCGATCATGCGCGGCCAGTTCGGCCTCGTCGGACGGCGCCCATGAGCACGAAGCCCGGCAGCTGCGCCGAGGTAGCCGATGTCGAAGCTAGCCGGCGTGGGTCGGCGCCGTCGGCGCCGACCAGGCCGGCGCGGTCGATGGCGAAGCGCACCGGCAGGCGCTGGATCGCCACGTCGTGCACCACCTGGTCGTAGCCGCGCTGCAGGAAGGTCGAATAGATGGCCGCGAACGGCTTCATGCCGTCGGCGGCCAGGCCGGCGGCGAAGGTCACCGCATGCTGCTCGGCGATGCCGACGTCGAAGGTGCGCTCGGGGAAGCGCTTGGCGAACAGGTCGAGGCCGGTGCCCGACGGCATGGCGGCGGTGATGGCGACGATCTTCGTCGTCGCGCTCGGCCTGCTTGATCAGCTCGTCGGCGAACACCTTGGTGTAGCTGGGCGCGTTGGACGTGGCGGCTTGGCCTGCTGGCCGGTGACGACGTCGAACTTGGCCACCGCGTGGTAGCTTGTCGGCGGCGCTCTCGGCCGGGGCGTAGCCCTTGCCCTTCTGGGTGACCACGTGGACCAGCACCGGCCGGTCGTTGATCTCGCTGCACGTTCTTCAGCACCGGCACCAGGTGGTCCAGGTTGTGGCCGTCGATCGGGCCGACGTAGTAGAAGCCCAGCTCCTCGAAGAAGGTGCCGCCGGTGGCCATGCCGCGGGCGTATTCCTCGGCCTTGCGGCGCCTGTCCTTCAGCGGGCGCGGGCAGGTGGCTGGCCACCTCCTTGCCGAGCTGGCGGACCGACTGGTAGGCGCCGCCGGAGACCAGGCCGGCCAGATAGGCGCTCATGCCGCCCACCGGCGGGGCGATCGACATGTCGTTGTCGTTGAGGATGACGATCAGCTGCTTGGTGGTCTCGGCGGCGTTGTTCATCGCCTCATAGGCCATGCCCGCGCTCATCGAGCCGTCGCCGATCACGGCGATCACGCGCGTTGTCCTCGCCGCGCTGGTCGCGGGCCGACGCAGAAGCCGAGGGCGGCCGAGATCGAGGTGGCGGCGTGGGCGGCGCCGAACGGGTCGTAGGCGCTCTCCGCGCGCTTGGTGAAGCCGGACAGGCCGCCGCCCTGGCGCAGGGTGCGGATGCGGTCGCGCCGGCCGGTGAGGATCTTGTGCGGATAGGCCTGGTGGCCGACGTCCCAGATCAGGATGTCCGTGGGCGTCTCGAACACGTGGTGCAGGGCGACGGTCAGCTCGACCACGCCCAGGCCCGCGCCCAGGTGGCCGCCGGTGGCCGAGACCGCGTCGATGGTCTCGGCGCGCAGTTCGTCGGCGAGCTGGCGCAGCTGCGTGGAGATCGAGGCCGCGGGTGTCGGCGGGCGATCGTCAACGGTGTCGAGCAGCGGCGTGGACGGAGGCCATGCTCGATCGAGCCGTGGTCATGCGCCCGACCTCACGGGAGACTCTGTCAATGGTTCGCGATCTAGCACGAAATCGACGCTGTCCCGCAGGTAATTCGCCCGCGTCGCCGAAGATATCCAGATGGGCCTTGGCTCTGTGCCGTCAAGCAGGTCGACCCGCTCGCGCGCCGCCTCGACGCCGAGCAGGGTGACGTAGTTGGCCTTGCCCCTGCGCCGCGTCCTTGCCGCCGGCGGCCTTGCCGAGCGACTCGGCCGTCGCCCTCGGCGTCGAGCAGATCGTCGACGATCTGATAGGCCAGGCCGATGTCCTGGGCGAAGGCCATGCAGGGCGTGGCGCTCGGCCTCCTCGGCGCGGGCCATCACCAGCGGGCAGTTCGAAGGCGCAGGCGATCAGGGCGCCGGTCTTCATCCGCTGCATCCGCGCCACCGCGCCCAGATCGTCGCGCACGCCCAGCAGGTCGATCATCTGGCCGCCGGCCATGCCCCTGGCGCCCGAGGCCACGGCCAGCCGCCGCACCAGCTCGGCGCGGATCGCGCCGTCCTCGTGGGTGTCGGGATGGGCCATGATCTCGAAGGCCACGGTCTGCAGGGCGTCGCCGGCCAGGACGGCGGTCGCCTCGTCATAGGCCTTGTGCACGGTGGGCCGGCCGCGGCGCAGGTCGTCGTCGTCCATGCACGGCAGGTCGTCGTGGACCAGGCTGTAGGCGTGGATGCATTCCAGCGCGCAGGCGGCGCGCAGCACCGAGCGCTCCGGCGAGGTCGAACAGGCGTGCCGGTCTCCAGGGCGAAGAACGGCCGCAGCCGCTTGCCGGGGCCGAGCGCCGCATAGCGCATGGCCTCGGTCAGCCGCGCCTCCGGCCCGTCGGCGCGGGGCAGCAGCTCGTCCAGGGCCACGGTGACCAGATCGGCGGCCTCGGCCATGCGGCGGCGAAGATCGCCCGAGACCTGGCTCACGTGAACTCGCCGGCTCGACGCCGGCCGCGCCGGCGGGCCCGACGACGATCTTCTCCACGCGCAGCTGGGCCGCCTTGAGCTTGGCTTCGCAGTGCGCCTTCAGCAGGGCGCCGCGCTCATAGACCTCGATCGACCGCTCCAGCTCGGCCTTGCCCGATTCCAGCTCGGCGACGATGTGCTCAAGCTCCTCAAGCGCGGCCTCGAAGGAGAGGTGCGCAATATCTTCGGCGTCGGTCATAGGGGTCCTATAGGCGGGAAGCCGGCACCCTAGCTGAGACCTGGGCGCGGATGAAAGCCCCGGCGTGAGCGAGGGCGCGCCGGCCGCTTTCCAGATGGGCGGCCCACAGCGGCCAAGCGTGGATCATGTGCGGCCAGACCTCCAGGGTCACGGCGACATCGGCCGCGCCGGCCCGCTCGGCGATCCGGGCGGCGTCGTCCAGCAGGGTCTCGGCCGATCCGACCTGGATCAGCAGCGGCGGCAGGCCGGCGAGATCGGCGCGCAGAGGCGAGACCAAGGGGTTCGCCGGATCGGCGCCGGCGAGATACTGGCGCGCCAGCTCGGTCAGATAGGTCTCCGAAATGAGCGGATCGACGCTCGCCTTGGTCGTCAGGCTGGCGCCGGTCATGGCGAGATCCGTCCAGGGCGAGATCAGCCAGCCACAGGCGGGCAAGGGCCGGCCTTGCGCCTTCAGCGAAAGCATCAGGGCCAGGGTGAGGCCGCCGCCGGCGCTGTCGCCGCCGACCGCCAGCTTGGCCGGATCGACGCCCTCGGCCACGAGCGCGTTCCACACGGCCAGGGCGTCTTCCAGGGCGGCGGGAAAGGGAAGCTCCGGCGCCAGGCGATAACCCACGGCCAGTGCGGCGACGCCGGCGGCGCGGCCGGCCTCGGCGACCATGCCGCGATGGCTGGCGATCGAGCCGGAGCAATAGCCGCCGCCGTGGAAATAGAGCAGCACGCGGCCGGGATCGGCGCCCGGGGCCAGCGAGCGCTCCACCGGAACGCCGCCCAGCGTCAGGCTCTCGAAGGCGATGTCGCTCGCCACCGGATCGGCGCCGGCCACCTCGTCTAGGCGGGCCCGGCGCTCGGCCAGGGTGGTGGGCCGTGGCTTGGCGCTCAAGAGGGCGCGGACGGCCGCCATGTCGTCGGCCATGACGTCTTTGGCGGTCATGGCGCCTCGAACCTCCTCACCGACCAGTAGCGCCAGCCGCGCCCGAGGGTGCGGCGCCAGCCCTTGGCGATCAGGGCGCGGCCGATCATGGCGTTGAAGAAGCCGTGGGCCACCAGCAGCACATCGGCGCCGCCGCTCGCCAGGGCGATCAGGCGATCGGCGGCGGCGGCGGCCCGGCCCTGAGCCTCGCGGCGCGACTCCTGGCCCTCATGATGGTTGAACCACCACCACCAGAATCTGGCGATAAATCCCCAGACCCTGGGCGAGAGCTTCACCCAGGCCGGAAAGCGCGGCGGCGGCAGCGGCGCCTCGATGAACCCCGGCTCCCGGGTGAAAGAGCCGCCGCCGGTGAGGAGATCGGCGCTCTGGATGGAACGCAGTCGCGTGGAGGCGAGGACGACGCCGGCACTGCGCGGCCACCGCCTTGAGATCCTCGGGCGTATCCTGAACGTCCTTGAGGCCGCCTTCCTCATAGCGCGCCCACCAGTCGCGATATTCGCTGGCCGAAAGCCGCACCGCCCGCGAAAGCGCCGGCTCGCCATGGCGGGCCAGGACGATGACGCCGGGTCGACCGGCCTTCGCGGCCTTCACCTGCAGGACGGTTTCGCTCACGCCGCGGCCAGGGCGCGGGCGTGGGCCAGGGCCGAGCGGCCGAGGCCTTCGAGGTCGTAGCCGCCCTCCAGGGACGAGACGATCCGGCCGCCGCAGCGGGCGTTGGCCACCGAGACCAGGGCCCGCGTCGCCCAGGCGAAGTCCTCGGCCTCCAGCTGCTGATAGGCCAGGGGATCGCGGGCGTGGGCGTCGAAGCCGGCGGAGATCAGGATCAGGTCCGGGGCGAAGGCGTCGATGCGCGCCATCAGGCCCTCGAAGGCGGCGCGCCAGGCTTCGCGCGCCGAACCCGGGGCGACGATGGCGTTGACCACATTGCCGACCCCGGTCTCGGCGGGATCGCCGGTGCCGGGATAGGCCGGGCTCTCATGCACCGAAGCGAAGAGGACGGTGGGATCGGCCTCGAACACCGCCTGGGTGCCGTTGCCATGGTGGACGTCGAAATCGGCGATGGCGACGCGCGCCAGGCCCTCGGCCTGGGCGACCCGGGCGCCGAGCGCGACATTGGAGAAGATGCAGAAACCCATGGCGCTGCTCGGTCCCGCATGATGGCCGGGAGGCCGCACGGCGCAGAACGCCCGCGCCGCCTCGCCCCTCGCCACCGCGCGCACGGCGGCGCCCACGGCGCCGGCGGCGCGAAGCGCGGCGGCGAGGCTGCCTGGCGACATTTCGGTATCGGGATCGAGAGAGCGCGTCCCGACCGTCGGGGCCACGGCCTCGATGGCGGCGATGAAATCCTGGCTGTGGACGCGGGCCAGGTCGACCGTCTCGGCCAGGGGCGCTTCGCGGCGATCGAGAACCAGGTCGGAGTCGCCCATGGCCCCCATGACCGCCGCCAGGCGCTCCGGCCGCTCGGGATGGCCGTCATGCGGACGGTGGCCGAACATGTCGGCGTGGGTGTAGAGGGCGAGCGCCATGGACCGCTCCTTAAACCAGACCAAGCTGCTTCGACCATGACGAAGACCACGATTCGCCGCGCGGAGCCGCGCGACGCGCCGACATTGGCGGCGCTGGGACGCACGACCTTCAGCCAGACCTTCGCCCATCTCTATCCGCCGGAGGATCTGCAGGCCTTCCTCGCCGAGGCCTATTCGCCAGACCGGATCGAGCGGAACTGGCCGATCCGGACAAGGCCGCGTGGCTGGCGGAATGGGAGGGCGAGGCGGTGGGATACGCCACGGCCGGGCCTTGCGGCCTGGCGCACGCCGAGGTCACGCCGCAGTGTGGCGAGCTGAAGCGGCTCTATGTGCTCGAAGGCTGGAAGGGCGAGGGGGTGGCCAAGGCGCTGATGGACGTGGCCATGGCCTGGCTCGAGGAGACCCGGACCGGGCGGCTGTGGCTGGGCGTCTGGTCCGAGAACTGGCGCGCCCAGAGGTTCTACGCCCGCCTGGGCTTCGAGAAGGTCGGCGAGCACCACTTCAAGGTCGGCGAGACGCTTGATCGGGATTTCATCTACCGGCGGGGGTGAGGCTGTCTGGCGCCTTGTCGTCGTCGACGGAGACCTGCCAGGCGTCAGTCGCGCTATATTGAGAGCCCCGCGAGAAGGGGGGCGTGCGCGGCGAGCCGGCGGGACACGAACTCCGTGAAGAGCCGCACGCGCTCCGTCTTGCGTGTCTCCCCCTGTGTGAGAAGCCAGAGCGTTCCGTACAGGTGCAGGTCCGTGCCCGGCGCCCTCACCAACAGGGGGTCGGCGTCTC
Organism: uncultured Alphaproteobacteria bacterium; assembly: GCA_963817995.1. Taxonomy (GTDB): domain Bacteria; phylum Pseudomonadota; class Alphaproteobacteria; order Caulobacterales; family Caulobacteraceae; genus Acaudatibacter. The sequence continues at coordinate 13,795 of CAWFQJ010000010.1, read as the reverse complement.
CGACGAAGCACGGCAGCGTCGTGACCCCGAGCCCTTGCCGCACGGCGGCGATCTGCGCCGCGGCGTCCGTGATCCGGAACGGAACCCCCGTGGCGCGAACCTCACCCGCGCCGGCCCACTCGGGAACGCCATGACTGCTGATGACGATCCACCGGATGGGATCAGGCGCGCCCGCACGCCATGCGGCCAGTCGATCGCGGGATATGTAGACGCCGCCGAACAGCTCCGGTCCCTTCAGGCCATGAAGATTGAGCGGCAGGGTTTTGCGGTCATAGACGACGCGGATCGCCACATCGGCGTCTCGGTTGGTCAGATTCGCCAGCTCGCCGGACGACAGGATTTCCATCTCGATTTCGGGATGCAGGCGCGCGAAGTCGGCGAAGTCCGGGATGAGCAGGTGGGTCGCGAGGATCGGCGTCAAGGTCACCCGCAAAAGCCCGCGCACGCTCTGGTCGCGGCCGAAGACGCGCGTCTCCAGCTTGTGCGACGACGCCTCCATCTGGATGGCAAGCTCGAGGACCTCTTCGCCCGCGGCCGTCAGGCGGTAGCCCGAGGGCAGCTTTTCGAACATCCGCGTTCCGAGGCGCGCCTCGAGATGAGCGATGCGTCGCAGGACGGTCGCGTGATTCACCCCAAGGCGCCCGGCGGCGGCCCGCACCGAGCCCCCGCGCGCGACGGCGAGAAAGTAGCGAACGTCATCCCAGTCGAGCATGGTGCAACCTTGCACCACGGGGTGCGTTCGTCGGAAGCCCGTTTCTAACACGCCGAGGCGGATGCCCGCGACCATCGCGGCGAACCGTCATCGAGCCGGATCGATTTCGCACCACCGATGTGCGCGATTCCGCACTCCACCCCTGACCCCGGCGGCCCCACCTCAAAGGTCTTGGGGGGTTCTCCGAACAACCGAAGACGGAACTGGAAAGAAGTCATGGGAAAGCTTGAGGGTAAGATTGCGGTCGTCACTGGCGGATCGAGCGGCATGGCGCTGGCGAGCGCCAAGCGGTTTGTTGAAGAAGGCGCTTACGTTTTCATCACGGGCCGGAAGCAGGAGGCGCTGGACGAGGCCGTCAAGCTGATCGGCCGGAACGTGACTGGCGTGCGCGGCGACGCGGCCAATCTCGACGACCTCGACCGCCTGTTCGACACGGTCAAGCGGGAAAAGGGCAGGATCGACATCCTGTACGCGAGCGCCGGCATGGGCGAAGCCCTCCCACTGGGCGAGATCACCGAACAGCATTTCGACGCGACCTTCGGCCTGAATGCGCGCGGCACGCTGTTCACGGTTCAAAAGGCGTTGCCGCTGTTCAGCGACGGGGGATCGATCTTCATGACCGGGTCGGTGGCTTCCATCAAAGGTTTCCCCGGTTACAGCGTGTATGCGGCGAGCAAGGCGACGCTGCACGCCTTCGCGCGCGGGTGGCTCAACGAACTCAAAGACAGGAATATTCGGGTGAACGTGTTGCACCCGGGGCCGATCGCCACGCCGATGCAGGACCAAGTTCTAAGCCCAGAGGCGAAGCAGATGTTCGAAGCCCTGATCCCGCGGGGAAAGATGGGTCGTCCCGAGGAAATCGCGGAAGCCGCTCTGTTCCTGGCTTCGGACGATTCGAGCTTCGTGAATGGGGTGGAGCTGTCCGTCGACGGCGGGTTGTCAGCCATCTGAATTAGCCCGGGACGCACGGGAAGCGAAGCCGGACCTGGGGACATGCACGAGGCATGTCCCCGATCACACTCGCCAACTTCCACATCGGAGAACCATCATGACCTACGCCATCATCGGCTTCGGCAAGATCGGCCACGCGCTTGCCAAGGCGTTCGCCCGCAAGGGCATAGAAGTCTCCGTGGCGACCACGCACGACCCGCAAAGCTTCGCAGGCGACGCGGCCGCGATCGGACCCGCGATCATCGCCAAATCGCTGGCCGAAGCGGTCAAGGCGGACGTCATCTTTTTGGCGGTCCATTTCGACGCGCACTCGGATGTCGCGAAGGCGCTCCCCACCTGGCGGGGCAAGACCATCGTCGATGTGACCAATGCCTACGGCGTGCCTCCCGAGGACCTGGGAGGCCAGCCTTCCTCCAAGGCCGTCGCGCAGGCCTTCGCGGGCGCAAGAGTGGTCAAGGGCTTCAACCATCTGGTGGCCGCCGTCCTTGACCAGGATCCGGCCGTGTATGGTGGCAAGCGCGTTGTGTTCCTGGCGAGCGATGATGACGCCGCCGCCGATGAGATTGGCGCGCTGGCGGAACATCTCGGCTTCGCGCCGATCAAACTTGGTGGGCTGTCGGAAGGCGGGCTGCTGGTCCAGGCGCGCGGCAATAGCTGGGGTCGGCTGATCTTCAAGGACCTGGTCAAGTTCGACTGACGAACACGACGTTCCCAAGGGCGGGGCCGCGATCCAAGTGAAATGGAGACATTCCCATGAGCACCGAAAAGAACACCCAGACCGTGAAGGCCTTCTTCGCCGCGATCGGCCGCGGCGACAAAGAGGCTCTGCTGGCGCTGGTCGCCGAAGACATCGAGTGGATCATTCCGGGCGAGGACTGGCCGCTGGCGGGAACGCGCCACGGACACGCCGGGCTGGCGGATTTGCTCGAGACGGCGTCCAAGTCGATAGAGACGTCCACGGAACCCCGGGAGTTCGTGGCGCAGGGCGACCGGGTCCTCGTCATCGGCTTCGCGAGGGGTAGGATCAAAGCCACGAACAAGACGTTCGAGGACGACTGGATCTTCGCCATCACGGTCCGAGACGGCAAGCTGACCCACATCCGGGAGTATGTCGACACACAGGCATTGGCGCGGGCCTCCAAGGCGGACGCGAACCGGCCGCCCTCGTCCATCGACACCGGAGCCGCACAACGGGCCTCGTGAGCCGTCTCGCACGCCGCGCACTCGTCGAAGACCCAAGCAACGGAGATCTCGATGTACGACCTATCCAAGCAGTCCGCGTTGGTACGGTTCGCCCGCGTCGATGCGGGTTCCACCGTGATCGACGTGTACCCTGGCGACGGCGACTGGACGCGCCTGTTCTCCGACGTCGTCGGACCCGAAGGGCGGGTCTACAGCTTCGTGCCGGCCGAGGTCGCCCACTTCAAGAACGATCCGGTCGGCCTCATGCGAACGCTGGCGAAGGCGCCTGGCCGAGAGAACGTCACGGCTGTCTCGGCGGACCTCGTGGCGATGCCGGAGGTCACGCAGCCCGCGGATGTCGTGTGGCTGCACCTGTTCTACCACGATCTCCACACCGCGCTGATGCAGGCCAGGGGCGCGACGGCGGCCAAGTTCAATCGAGCCGTCCACGAGCGGCTGAAGCCCGGTGGGTTCTACGTCATCGTCGATCACGCCGCCGCCGCCGGGTCGGGCACGAACGACGCCCAGTCGCTCCATCGCATCGACCCTGCGTCGGTTCGCCAGGAGGCGGAGGCGGCCGGCTTCGTGCTGGATGCGGAAAGCGCCCTGCTCGCCAACAAGGATGATCCGCGCTCGATCAAGGTGTTCGATCCCTCGATCAAGGGCCAGACCGACCGCTTCGCCTATCGGTTCGTGAAATCGTGACAGGTCCGGGCGCCCACCCCAAGCGAATTTCGGGAGGCCGGCCTGCCAGACAGCGGCTCGATCGCTCGCCGCGGGCCCCGCGAAGGTGTCGCTCAGGCTGACGAGTCCACCACTTCCGCCATGTTGCGTTTCAGCGGCTATTGGGCGTCGCCATCACCCGGCGGCGACGCGTGGGCGTCAGCCTCTGTCGCGAGGGTGGAGACGGCTGTCACCAGTTGCGCCGGCGCGAACGGTTTCGCCAGGACAGCGCTGCCAGGCACACCTTTAGACGCCCATTCATGAACGCTGTCGCCGCTCATGTAGACGACCGGCATGTTGGGGATAAATTCGCGCGCCCTCTGGGCAATCGCCCAGCCATCCGGACCCTCGCCAAGTTTGATGTCTGTTACGACGGCGCGCAGGTCAGAGGCGTTGGCTTCAATGGCGTCGAGCGCTTGAACGCCGTCCTTCGCCTTTCTCACCTCGTAACCGGCGGCGGTGAGAACATCGTCCAAAACATCGATGATGTGAGGGTCGTCTTCGACCAGCAATAGAAGCAGGCTCATGGCCACGACCCCCAACGCCCGTCAGCTTCGCAATTGTCGGGCAGCCGACAGAAACGCCGGGCGGCGCTGGTGGTTCCTCGACCCGGCGGCCGGGGCGGCGAAGATGGCCGCGGGTTCGATCGGACCGATCGTCACGACGGCGGTGACGAACGTCGAAAGGAGGTTCGGCGTCAGGCTCATTCCAGACCCGAAACTTAAGGCGCGGGGGACCGTTTCCGGCCCTTGGGCGACCGAGTTAGGCGCGGAGAAAAAATCTGCCAGCGGGGGTCTTGACGCCGTTTTTGGCCTTCCTAATTTTTTCGTCGTCGAGCGCCGCAAGGGCTCGACGACAGTCAAGGGGGCGCCCGCGCTTCCGGGCGCCGCTTAGGTCCAACTTGCTCGTTCGGAGGAGATGGAAATGAGAACGGCATATGACTTTTCTCCCCTTTACCGGTCGATGATCGGCGTCGACCGGATGGCGGACCTCGTCCAGAGCGCGATGAGGAGCGAGGGAGACGCTGGCTTTCCGCCCTATGACGTCGAAAAGACCGGGGATGACGGCTACCGCATCACGCTGGCCGCGGCGGGCTTCAATCCAGAGGAACTCGAGATCACGGCCCTGCCAAATCTCCTGGTCGTGACCGGCCGCAAGGCCAGGGCGGAGGAAGCTGAGCGCACTTACCTTCATCGGGGTATCGCCGGCCGCAACTTCGAACGGAAGTTCGAATTGGCCGACTACGTGGTGGTCAAGTCGGCGTCCTTCGACAATGGCCTGCTCTCGATCGATCTGGCCCGCGAGGTGCCCGAGGCGCTGAAGCCTCGGCGTATCGAGATCGGCGCCGCGGGCGCCAGCCCGAACGTGCGTCGGATCCACAAGGAACCGGCGGACGCCCGCGCGGCCTGACGCGGGCTCACGGCGTCTAGTTCAGTCCGGCGCGCCCCGGCGGGCGCGCCGGCGCATGTGGAGACAAGGAGAAGACAGGAGACGCGATGATGCGACTGGCGACGTCAGAACAGATCTTCGACCCGCGGGGCGCGCCCTACAGTCTCAGGACCGCGCTCGAACGCGGCGTTCGTCCCGCGATTGGCTTTGAAAACCCCGCCGATGTGGTGAAGGATCCACACCTCACGCCCCGCGACAAGCGAGAGATCCTCTCATCCTGGGCGTCCGACGCTTCGGCGGTTCAGGACCAGCCGTGCCTGAGATGGTTGTTGGGCACCGCCGAGCCGGTCCCCCTGGACGACGTGCGCGCGGCGCTGGCGCGGCTGGACGCGATCGAGGCGCGCGAGCACGGCCGCGTTCACTAGAGCAGGATGATTTTAGATGGAATCATCTAAAATCTGAATCCTGCTCTAGATTCAAAAGTGTAGAGCCCGATTCAGTGTTCAGATCTGTTCCGTCTGAACCCATCGGGCTCTAGGCGGTGGTGAGGCGCGGCCTCCCTTCGCGCCGGCCGCGCAACCCCTCACCCTCCCATGGCTCGGCCATGGGCCCCTCCCTCTCGTTGGCGTGGGAGAGGTGGGCTGGTTCTTGACCCTCTGGACAGAGCGGCCGCGCGGCCCCATCCTCAGGTTCAAACGCCCGTTCGAGACCGTCGAGAGCCGCGACCATGTTCATGCACTTCTTCACCGAGCTGCGGCGGCCAAGGTGCCGGTGACGCTGAAGGAATATCTCATGCTCATGGAGGGCATGGACAAGCGACGTGATCGACCGGCAGGTCGAGGACTTCTACTACCTGTCGCGCGCCGCCCTGGTGAAGGACGAGAAGCACCTCGACCAGTTCGACCGTGGTGTTCGGCCATGTGTTCAAGGGCCTGGAGCTGGCTGAGCCTCGAGCAGGCCACGGACATCCCGGCCGAATGGCTGAAGCGCCTGACCGAGAGCTTCCTCACCGAGGAGGAGAAGAAGCAGATCGAGGCGATGGGCGGCTTCGACAAGCTGATGGAGATGCTCCAGGAGCAGATGAAGAACGGCCAGGGCGAGCGGCGACGGCGACGAGGACGGCGACGAGAACCGCCGCGGCAAGGGCCGCAACTTCCCCATCGGCGCCGACGGCTATCATCCCGAAGGCATCCGCATCGGCCAGGACAAGGGCCGCCACGGCAAGGCGATCAAGGTCTGGGACAAGCGCGAGTACAAGAACCTCGACGACTCGGTCGAGCTCGGCACCCGCAACATCAAGGTCGCCCTGCGCCGCCTGCGCAAATTCGCCCGCCAGGGCGCGCCGGACGAGCTGGACATGAAGGGCACGATCAAGGACACGGCCAACAAGGGCTATCTCGACCTCGATCATGCAGCCCGAGCGGCGCAACACCATCAAGGTGCTGCTGTTCTTCGACATCGGCGGCTCGATGGACAGCCACATCAAGCGTCTGCGAGGAGCTGTTCAGCGCCGCGCGCACCGAGTTCAAGACCATGGAGTTCTTCTACTTCCACAACTGCCTCTATGAGAGCGTGTGGAAGGACAACCGCCGCCGCCACGCCGAGAAGCTCGACACCTGGGACGTGCTGCAACAAGTACGGCCACGACTACAAGGTGATCTTCGTCGGCGACGCCACCATGAGCCCCTATGAGATCACCTATCCGGGCGGCTCGGTGGAGCACTGGAACGAGGAGCCGGGCGCGGTCTGGATGGACCGCGTGACGCAGATCTAGGAGCAGCGTCGTCTGGCTGAACCCCACCGCCGAGCGGCACTGGGACTACACCCCCTCGATCGGCGTGATGCAGCCAGCTGATCGGCGACCGCATGTTCCCGCTGACCATCGAGGGCCTCGACAAGGCGATGCGGGAGCTGGTGCGGTAGCGGTTGCGCCCGGCTCCAAGCCGAGTTATGTTCACGTTATGATCTCATCGTTCGACACGCTCTCAGCGGCCAAAGCGCTTAAGAGCGCTGGGCTTACCGACGTGAGCGCCGAGGCCATCGTCACGGTGGTCCAGCAATCGTCGAACCACGATCACCTAGCCACCAAGGCCGACCTCGGCGCCACCCGCGCTGAACTCGGCCACCAGCTGGAATCTCTGGAGTCGCGGCTGAAGCTGTTCGTCGCCTCCACGGTGCTGGGCGGCGCGGGCGTGATCGTCCTGGCGCAGATCGTGCTGAAGACGCTGGGCATAGCCTCATAGGGCGAGCGGCTGGCGCGCCGAAAACCCGCACGCCTCAACCCGACAGATCGTCGAAAAACGCGTTGTCGGCGATCTCGCCCGTCTTTTCCGGCAATGGATGATCGGCCCAGAATTGTTCCAGTCGCTGGCGGATGGGAATGGCTCGAGCCGTCCGAGCCAGCTCGGCGGGATCGGCGTCCTTGATGAAAAGCGGCATGGGCGCTCCAGGGATATCCATTCTCCAAGCGGGGATATCCCGAATGGCGACGGGGTCAAGCGTGCGCCTGGAGCGGCAGGGATCGCCGGGGCGCGTTTGGGATCGTCCTGGATCAAATCGGATCGCCGTGGCGCGCGCCGGAGCGATTTGGCGCAAAATGGCGCGGATGGGAGCGATCTGGCGCGAAATGGCGCGATTTGGCGTCAACTAAGGATTTTTATCTTTTAGATTCAATATCTTATATATCGAAGACGCTCGGCCGATTGAAACTCCGCGCCGGCGGCGGAGAAAGCGCCATAATGCAACAATTATTGCAAAACATTAAGGCCAACCTTGGCGCGCCCCGCACCCTTCTGTTCCCTGTAGAGTGATCAGTCGCTAGGGAAACGGGTGGATCACTCGAAACTTCGCGGCGCCGTCCGGGGCGCGCCAGAAGCCGACCAGGAAGGGAGAGATTTGCCCGCACATGGTGACGGTCCATTTCTCGTAGGTCTCTTTCGCCGGCGCCGAGGGATCGTCGGCGATGGCGGGGGCGTAGGCGGGCGGCAGGATCTTGAATTCGACCGTATCGATGACGTTGCAATTCAAGTCCGCCACGCCGACATCGGTGATCTGTTTGAGGACATCCTTGCGGAGCGCGGCGCTCGCGGTGGTCTTACCGCGAAAATAGATGTCGTCCGCGTGGGCGGCCGGGCTGACGGCGGCAAGGACGGCCAGCGCGGCCAGGATCCGTAAGCTCATCGTTGGCGGCCTCTCCGGTTTCGCGAGGGCTATATACCGCGTCGAAGCCGGCCTAGAACCCATCCATGATCGAGCTGCATTACTATCCGGGCAACGCCAGCCTCCTTCCGCATATGCTGTTGCGCGAGCTGGGGGTTCCCTTCGCGCTTCGGCTGGTGGATCGCGGCCAGAACGCCCAGACCAGCGCCGCCTATCTGAAGCTCAATCCCAACGGCAAGATCCCGGTGCTGACGGACGACGGCGAGGCGATCTTCGAGACCGCCGCGATCGGCCTTTATCTGGCCGACAAGTTCCCGGCCGCCGGCCTCGCGCCGCCGCCCGGCGCGCCCAGCCGGGGGGCCTATTACAAATGGATGGTCCACCTCTCCAGCGCCGTCCAGGCCGAGTACCGCGCCTGGTACTATCCGCACGAGTTCGTCGACGACGCGGCCCTGGCGCCCCACGTCAAGGCGGCGGCGGGGGAGCGACTGATGGCGGCCTTCGCGCGCATCGCCGCCCAACTGGGCGACGGCCCCTGGCTGCTGGGCGAGCGGTTTTCCGCCGCCGATCTCTATCTCTTGATGATGGTCCGCTGGGGCCGCACCCTCCCCCGCCCGCCGCGCGAGCTTCCGGAGCTCGGCGCCCACGCTGAGCGGGTGCTGGGGCGGCCCGCGGTGCTAGCCACCTTCGCCGCCGAGGGCCTCGCGGCGCCGTTTGTGTGAAGGAACGCATCTCGGACATCCCCTCCCCCGCGCCGTTTCGCGGGGGAGGGGGACCGCCCGGCGTTTTCTTGCCGGGTGGTGGAGGGGGCGCAAGGCCGCGCCAATGATTTCGGATTTCCGTCATGGCAGGCGTTGACGCCGCTTTGCGCCCCCTCCGTCACGGCGCAAGAAACAAACCGCCGCGCCACCTCCCCAGCGAAGTGGCGCGGGGGAGGAGAAAAGGTCCATGAGCCCGGGATCGGTGACCGAGAAGCGGCACGTCTTCGTCGGCCGCTATCGGCACGGCGCACCCCCTGCCTCCACCCTCATGGGCCCGCGCGGCGATTGATCCCGGTGTTCGATCGGCGCACCCTCCGCTTAAATAAGGGGAGGCGTGATGGCGATGATCCGCGGATTGGCCGCCGTCGTAGCGGTTCTAATGCTTGTCACGGCCGGCGGGGCGGCGGCGCAGGTGGGCGGGGCCCAGGGCGAGTGGCTGGGGGCGGTCACGGTCAAGTCGGGGGCGGTCTCTCATCTGGCTTTCCATATCCAGGCGGGCGCGGGCGGGCTGACCGGAACCATGGAGGCCCTGGACCAGGGCCTCGCCGACCTGCCGCTGGCCCAGGTGGAGGCGAAGGATGGTCATCTCGCCTTCGACGCGCCCACGATCGGCGCGCACTACGCCGGCGTCTGGGACGCCGCGGCGGGAGGCTATGTGGGGGAATGGCGTCGCGGGGCGGCCGCCCTGCCCCTCACCCTGGTCCATGGCCCGGCGCCGAGCCATCCGGTCGTGACCGGCCTGGACGGGGCCTGGGATGGCGCGTTGGATGTCGGGGCGCTGGGCAAGCTGCGGCTGGTGTTCACCGTCGCGACCGGCTCGACCGGCACGGTGGGCAATCTGCGGAGCGTCGATCAGGGCGGCTTCCCTGGCGCGCTGACGTCCATCGTCCATGACGGGGCCAAGGTGACGTTCGAGATCAAGGCGATCGGCGGCGTGTTCGAAGGCGATCTTTCCGCCGACGGGAGGACCCTGAGCGGCCAATGGACCCAGTCCGGCCGTTCCTTTCCGTTGACCCTCACCCGGCGCGCGCCCGGCGTCGCGGGACCAGCCGCCTATGCGCGGCCCCAACTGCCCAAGCCGCCCTATCCCTATCGCAGCGTCGAGGTGGGTTATGACAATCCCGCCGGCCACAATCACCTGGCCGGGACCCTGACCGTGCCGCCGGGAGCGGGGCCTTTTCCGGCGGCGCTGCTGATCACCGGCTCGGGCCTGCAGGACCGCGACGAGACCGTGGCCGGCCACAAGCCGTTCCTGGTGATCGCCGACTATCTCACCCGGCGGGGGATCGCGGTGCTTAGGGTCGACGACCGCACCATGGGCGGCTCGACCGGCGAAGTGGCGCACGCCACCTCGGCCGATTTCGCCACCGACGTGGAGGCCGGCGTCGCCTTTCTGAAGACCCGGCCCGAGATCGATCCGAAGAAGATCGGCCTGATCGGCCACAGCGAAGGCGGGATGATCGCGCCGATGGTCGCCGCTGCGGACCCGTCCGTGGCCTGGATCGTGCTGATGGCCGGGCCGGGCATCCCCGGCGACAGGCTCCTTACCGAACAGGGGCGGCTGATTGCGCTCGCCATGGGCGTGGCGCCGGACATCGTCGCCAGGAACGGCGCGTTGAACGCCAAGGTCTATGCCGCGATCAAGAACGCCAAGGACGCGCGCGAGGCGCATGACCAGGCCAAGGCCCTGCTCATCGCCGCCGGCCTCTCCGACGCCGCCGCCGAAGCGGCCGTGGCGCCGGCCTCGTCGGACTGGTTCCGCTTCTTCTTCAACTACGATCCGGCCCCGACCCTCAGCAAGGTGCGGGTCCCGATCCTGGCCATCGACGGCTCGCTGGACCTTCAAGTGCCGCCTGCGGAGGACCTGGCGGGGATCAAGGCGGCGACCTCGGCCAACCCCGACGTCACGACCCTGGAGCTCCCCGGCCTCAACCACCTCTTCCAGACCGCCAAGACCGGCGCGCCCAGCGAATACCAGACCCTCGAGGAGACCTTCGCCCCCGCCGCCCTGAAGGTGATCGGCGACTGGATCGAGGCTCATAGCCGGTAGGGGGTGGGGGGGCTGGGGATTCACCACGGAGGGCACGGAGACCACGGAGATCGACGCCTCCTCCAAACCTGCGTCATCCCGGCCGCAGCGCCGCCCCCTTGCGGCGCGGAGAGCCGGCGACTGTGTTTGATCAAGCGGGTTTTTGCCAGGGTTGGCCGGTCTTGGTGATGGCGTTTGCGGCGACGGCGATCTTTCTGGCGATGGCGACGAGGGCGACCTTGGCGGGTTTGCCGGCGCCTCGCATGGCGAGGTACTCGCGTTTGAAGCCCTTGTCGGTGCGGGTGGCGCTGACGGCGGCCATGTAGAGGGCGGCGCGGACACAGGGCCGGCCGCCGTGGATGTGAGCCTGTCCAGTCCGGGTTCCGCTCTGATTGGGATGGGGGGCGAGCCCGGCGAGGCTGGCGACGGCCTTGCGATCGATCTGCCCGAGCTCGGGCAGATCGGCCATCAAGGTCATGCTGATGGCCGGCCCGACGCCAGGGATGCTCTGCAGAAGCTCGGCGTGAGCCTTGCCGTTCTCCTGGGCCAGCAGGGCCTCGCGCAGTTGGGTCTCGATGCGCTCCCGCTCTTCGGAGAGGGTGGCGATGACGAAGCGGGCGCTCTGGGCGATGGGCTCGTCGAGGGTCTGCTTGAGGCGGACCTTCTCCATGGCGATCATCTCCACCAGCTGGCGGCGGCGGGTGGAGAGGGCGCGGATCTCGAAGGCCTTGGGGCTCGGCACAGGGCGGGCGGCGTCTTGCATGATCAGAGCGAAGCGCGCGATGAGCCTGGCGTCCAGTGCGTCTGTCTTGGCGCGCTTGCCCTCGGCGATGCGAAGGGCGCGAATGCGCTTGGGATCGATGACCCCGACCTCGAAGCCGGCGTCGGCCAGAGCCCGCACCAAGCGCGCGGCGTAGCCCCCGATCGACTCCAGGATCACCCGGCTGGCGCCCTCGCGCCTCAGCCGCGAGACCACCGCCTCGATCCCCTTCTGGCCATTGGCCGTGCGAAACACCCGGCCAGATGGCGCCAGGCCGACATCGAAGAAATCCCGGCCGACGTCCACGCCGGCCGCACATATCTGCGTCATAGATCCGCTCCTGTGTTCGAGCTGAAGCGGCCTTGCGCCTCGCCCATGCGACTGTTCGGATAAGCTGACTGGCGGACGCGCCCACGCCGGCATCTCGGTCTCGCGACCAGGGACCCAACGAGCTACGCCCGCCACCAACCAGGACCCAACCCGGTCAACAGCGCAATACACAGGGACCCAGGGGACCGGAACGGACCTCTCAGCCGCGGCGGCGGAAACGTTCGTTGAATGTGGCCCCTGGGTCCCGGGTTTGCCGTTCCGCTTCGCTCCACTCCACCCGGGATGACGCAGGTGGTGGGACGGCCTCTCCCCAGGGTCACCTTCCCCAGGCTTCGGCGATCTCCGCGGACGATACGAGGATGGCGCAGTTGAGGCCCAGGCTCTTGAGGGCCGCCGCATGGACATCGGCCTCATAGGCCGCGCAGGCGTCGGCGGCGATGAAGACGTGATAGTCGAGGTGAAAGGCGTCGCGCACCGTGCAGTCGACGCAGCATTCGGTGGTCAGGCCGCAGAGCGCCAGGGTGTCGATCCCACGGGCCGTCAGCGCCTGCGTGCAGGCCGGTTCCAAAGAAGGCGCTGTAACGGCGCTTGGCGACCACGAGGCTCGGCGTCGGCCGGGACTCGACGCCAAAGAACGCCGCGCCCGCCGAACCGGCGCGGCAGACGGCGGCGTCGAGGTCGGGATCGCCGCCGCGCCGCCGGATCTGGTCCGCCCAGGCGGCGGAGTCTGTCTCCGGCCGCGTTTCCACCCTCGTGAAGACGACGCTCACCCCCGCCGCGCGGGCGGCGTCGACCAGCCGCGCCATCGCCGCCAGGGCGTCCGGGACGGCGGAATTCGGCCCCGGCCCTGGCCAAGGCGCCGTCAGGCGAAGCGAAGTCGGCCTGCGATGTCGATGATCACCAGGGCCGTGCGGGCCGGCTGCGATCCAGGCGGCCAGGTCGGCGGCGGGGCTGTCGCTCACGCGAAGGCCGCGCGCAGGCCGGGCAGGATTTCGGCGCCGAACATCTTCAGCCCCTCGACATAGTCGGGGAAGATCAGCATCAGCCCGTCCAGTTCGCAGTCGTCGCATGAAGTCCTCGACCTTGTCCGCGCAGGTGGCGGGCGAGCCGACCGACGGTCTGGGTCATGAAGGCGCCCTGCTCGCTCGGCCACGTCGGCTCAGCCGCTCCGGCGGCACGCCCCAGCTGCTCAGCATCTCGATGACCGCGCCCATGTCGACCCCTTCGCGATAGCGCTCGACCAGGGCCTCGGCCTTGGCGTCGGTCTCGGCGTAGACCACGGTGCACATGGCGTAGGTCTTGATCGGCTTGCCGATCTCTGCGCCGCCACGGCCTTGGCCCGGCGGCTGGCGTCGCGCGGTCGTCCTCGGCGTGCGGCCGCCGATGAAGCAGGCGTCGGCCTCGCGCACGGCGAAGCGGAAGCCCCGCTCGGACATGCCGGCGCAGATCAGGTCGGGCCTGCGGCCGCGACAGCGGCTTGGGATCGGAGACGCAGTCCTCGAACTTGAAGAAGCGGCCGTCGGAGGTGACGCTGGGCTCGCGTCCACAGCCGCTTGACCAGATGCGGTCCATTCCTCGGCCAGGTCATAGCGGTCGTCGTGGGCGAGGCGTCGTCCCAGGCGCCCATCTGGTCGAACTCGTCGCGATAGGCGCCGGCGACGATGTTCAGCCCCGCCCGGCCGCCGGAGATGTGGTCGAGGGTGGTGATCATCTTGGCGACCACGGCGGGATTGTGCAGCAGGGTGTGGACGGTGGCCCAGACCTTCACCCGCTTGGTGGCCTGGGCGATGCCGGCCATC